>SVDU01000025.1 GCA_015057705.1 Paenibacillaceae bacterium
CTTGGCTGTGTCCTTCCCACTACTAAGGCGAACTAGGGACTTTCACCCATTAGAAACGTGTGCCGCAAGGCGCACACCGGCAAAGAGGACTTAAATGAAATCCATTCAAGCCCTCTTTTTTTATTATCCTTACGTAAACTTATAATGCACTTCACAGCCGTTAGAAATGCGGTTGCAGATATTTACCACCCGCTCCATGACAGCCGTAATTTTGCTGTTCTCCATCTCAATGTTCATCACTTTTAAGTCTTCTGAAATCTTTACTACTTTCACCCCATCGACCTTTGCAATTTCCCGCTCAATTTTTCTGGCCTTTGGCCGGTCTGACAGGGCGTAAACGTGGTAACTCCTGTTCACGCTTCTCCCTCCTTTCTATGAGTGTCTTACCCCTATTGTAGACAATCAGAGGGAACTTTAAACATTACAGGAACGCCCTTGCTGCAGTGGTAAACAAAAAGCAGACAATAACTCCGGTTACCGTGGGAACAAGCCAGGACAAAAGGGTCCATTTCATGCTCCCCGTCTCCTTCCTTATGGTCAGACAGGTTGTGGAACAGGGCCAGTGCATGAGGGAGAAAAGCAGGGTGCTGACGGCAGTCACCCAGGTCCAGCCATGGGCAATCAGCAGATCCCTTAATATGGATAAATCATTGATTTCCCGTATGCTGCCTTCAGAAAGATAAGCCATAATCATAATGGGTACAACGATCTCATTGGCAGGAAAGCCAAGGATGAAAGCCAGGAGAATCACACCGTCAAGGCCGATTACTCTGGCAAAGGGATCTAAAAAACCGGAGCAGCGGGTTAATAAGGTCATATCTCCCACTGTGATATTTGCCATCAGCCAGATTAACAGACCTGCGGGAGCAGCCACTACAGCCGCTCTTCCGAGAACAAAGAGGGTCCGGTCAAATATGGAACGGACAATGACCTTTCCGATCTGGGGCCTGCGGTAAGGGGGCAGCTCTAAGGTAAAGGAAGAGGGAATCCCCTTTAATATGGTTACTGATAGAATTTTGGATATTACAAGGGTCATGAAAATTCCAAGAAGAATAATACCTGACAGGATTCCGGCAGATAAAATAGTGGAAAATGATCCCGTCGCTCCTCCAATAAAAAACATGGTGATAATCGCAATCATGGTTGGAAATGCGCCACCACCCAAAGGGCAACTTTGCTCCATACGACGAGTAAATGGCTGACAGTTCCTTACTCGCCGTCGACAAAAATATGAAGGTCTTTTCCGTCCCAGACAATTTTTTTAACCATCAATTTGATTAAGGTTCGTTTCTCTTCCATGGACAGAATGTCAAAATTGTCCTTGAAGCTGGATAATGCCGTAGACAGCATATTCACTTGAATTTCGCTGTCGCTAATGACATTATTATCCTTTTGCAGACAGGCTTGTTCGCCTTTTAAAGAAGACAATTCATTGTCAAGTTCCGTAATTCTGGTGTTTATTCGTTCAATAAATGCAGTTCCTAAGTTCCCATGTGACAATGTATTAATTAAGTTCTCAATCTCACTGTTGCATTTTTTGATTCTCTCATCAATATCTGCAATGGGATTTTTTTGAACTTGCCCCTGTAAATCACGTTTCAGCTTTTCCAGCAGCTTGTAGATACCAGAATTTTCATTGGTATACTGCATGAGATATTCGCAAACTAAATCATCCGCCTGCTGACCGTTGATATTCTGACAGTCACATAACGCTAAACCTCCACGCAATTTATTGTTACAGATATAATCGTACAAATCACGGTTTCTGCTTTTGCCGCTCCGCTGCTTTGCAAACATACGGCTTTGGCATTTGCCACAGAAGATCAAACCAGACAGTAAGGAGTAGTCATTGTGCATGACCGCAGGTTTCTTTCCTGTGGGTATATTGTCTTTTAAGGTATTTTGAATTTCTACCCATTTTTTACCAGGTATACGCCCCTTGTGCTTTCCAATAGAGACTATCCATTTATCTATGCCCTGCCGTGGAGCGTTCTTTTTCCTGTAATCACGTTTATTGTAGGCTAACAAAGCGTATTTACCGGAGCAATCAGACTTGTCAAAACAAACGTCTGCCTGAAGTTCTGTAAAATAGTTCCATGCATCTTCATCAGCAATGCAATAAACCGGATTTTGTAAAATCTCTTTTATACCTGACAACGAGAATATTTTCCCGGTACGTGACACGATTCCCTGTTTGATTAAGTATTTGCTGACACCAGACACACTGCGAAGTTCCAAAAATTTGTCAAAAATACAGTCAACTGTTTTCAATTCTACCGGATCATCTTTTAATTTACATGAAGTTTTTACTTTACCATCAATAACGATTTCCTGTGTTTTTTCGGAGGTAAATCCTGTTGGGGTAGTTCCACCCAACCAGCGGCCAGTTCTTGCCAGCATAATCATATTATCACGGACACGTTCCGCTATAGTTTCTCTTTCCAGTTGGGCGAAAACAGAAGCTATGTACATCATAGCTTTTCCCATAGGTTTTGACGTATCAAATTCTTCTTTAATACAAATAAAAGAAATATTGTGATTATTCAAATTCTCAATCAATGAGGAAAAATCACTGACATTACGACTGACACGATCAAGACGATAGCATACAACATATTCCGGTTTATTCGCCTTTATGTCACGGAGCATTTGCTGAAACTGTGGCCTGTCAGTGTTCTTTGCAGAGAAACCTTCATCTTCATAGACGGTTATCACTGCCTGATCTGCATGAGGTAGCTTAGTCATAATATACTCTTTACACATTTCAATCTGATTTTCAACACTTTCTCCCTTGCCAGTGTAGATCGATTTACGGCTGTAAATAAAGATTCTCAAAGTTATTCACCGTCCTTTTTCTGTATTATAGAGATAATCATCCAGAAAAGAGGAGGTTCTTTAATCCTCCCCTTTTCATCCAAATAGCTTCATTCTATATATTCAACACTTTATAATTAATACTACATTTTTTCTTGTCATGTGCCAGACCAATACAGATAACCTCGCCCTTCAATCCCGTATAATATCGGTTCTTGATTATCTGCTGTAACGCCTCTTCTTTCAGCCGTTCTAAATCTTCTCCCTGCTTAAACTCAATAATTACATAAGCTTCCTTTACAAATTGCGTCAACTGTTGTATAGCAGTAGAATAAAGAGCATGAGAAGCCTGTGAATCTCTCAAAACTTCAATCATAGCATAAAAATCTTTTGTTTCAAAAGAATCAGGGCTGGAATTAATCTGACAGGCATATTCCGTATTCATAATTGCTAAGCCATCAAAAATATTCCTGCTATCCGTCTCAATGTCAAAAAATTCTTTGAGCATTGTTAAATTTAATGTCTTTCCGAATCTCCTGGGACGGGCAATCAGCGCCACTTCATTCTTCATCTCAATAAAATCCTTTATCATCAAGGTTTTATCCACGTAATAGGAATCATTTTCACGCAATGGAAATCATCAATTCCTATCGGTAAGATTCTTTTTACCCCCAAGCCTTCTATCCTTCCTAAAATATTTGCAGTACATCTTATCCTCATAATATCATATCCCTATCATTCTTACCAGTCCAGGTTCCGAGTATTATACCGAATCCGTTCATGGAACTCACCACTTAATCACCATTAAGGTTCATTCACATTCAATCATCTGCAGGAATTGTTATCGTAACCTGAGTTCCTACATTAATAATACTTTGAATTTCTAATCCCCTCTGTTCTCCAAAATATAATTTCAAACGCTGATTAACATTTCTAACTCCTATGGATTCGTTAGATTCCTTCAGCAAAATGGATCTCACCTTCGCCTGTGTCATTCCCACACCATTATCAGAAACAGACAATATTAACATTTTATTTTTTATTCTTCCGCTTATATTGACCATGCCTCCTTTCGTTTTATTGTCAAGGCCGTGAATGATGGCGTTCTCAATCAAAGGTTGTAAGATAAGCTTAGGAAGCTTGTATGGGAACATCTCTTCCGGTATATCAACAGTGAATACAATTCTTTCTTCATAACGTTTTCTTTGAATCATAAGATAATTATTTATATTTTTAATCTCCTCCTCAACATTCGTAAAATCTGAGCCATTAATGGTATAATACATCATATCACCTAATGACTTCGCCATCGCCCCCACTTCCGGCACACCCTTTTCTCTGGAAAGCCAGTTAATCGTATCCAAGGTATTATATAAAAAATGGGGATTTATCTGCATGCGCAGAGATTTAAGTTCTGCTTCCTGTTTCAGCATGGTCTCCGTGTATACCTTATCAATCAGGTCATTGATATTATAAACCATCATATTAAAATTCTGGGATAAAAGACCAATCTCATCACTTGATGTCACACTGCTGATTACATTTAAATCCCCATTTCCAAAATCCTGCATTGTCTTTAACAGCTTTTTAATGGGGTCGGAAAAAGACAGTGTGTATAAGATGCTCACTCCGGCGGATACAAGAATTGCAATTGCGAAAACTAATGCAAAATACTGTTTTAGTTCCACAAATATATTCTGATAACTGATAACCGGAATCACTGCCATCAGATTCCAGGAGCGGTTGGATAGTGTATGGTTTGTAACATACTCCTCCTGATGATTCTGTACAATATCAAATATCCGGGCAGATTTCTGAGCGACTACCTTCTGATAAGTATCATTTAATCTGGTATTTAAGAGTTCAAGATTGTTTCCAGAAACAATGATCCCGTCCTGATTCACAATAAAAATCTTCCCATCCTTTACAAAACCAAGGCCATTCAGCACTTCTGAAAATTTGCGTTCCGATACGTGAACCATCATATACCCCAATGGTCTCATAGTCTTTATGCTGTTGATCTGGGCTGCTACTGTAATATAGCGTTCTGCAGAATTGACTCCCAGCCATACCGCGCTTCCTCCGGCATCATAAATTTTATTTTTCTGAATACGATTCACAGGGTAGTCCTTTATTGTTTTGGATATAATTTCAGGCACCCCGCTTTCCGGCACAAAAACGACTGACTGAATATTATCATCAAACAGAATATATTTGTAGATGGTATTTCTCAGTTCTTCCCTGGCTAAATACCCCGCATACGAATTGTTTCTGTTTTTTGTCAGCTGGGATAAATAATTCTGCACATTTGGCTCTTTCTGAATATTAAAGATTAAGGTCTCTACATCTCCCATCAATAAATCCAGATTATATCCAGTTTGCACCAACATATCGTTTATATATTGCTGCGTCTGGCTTTCCATTACTCTTCTTGAATAACTGTAATATTGAATAGTGAGGATGGTAATCACAGCAATACACAATCCCATGCAAGCCGCTGCAAGCTTTTGGCTGATTTTAAATTGAAATTTGCGCCGTCTTTTTTTCATATGTTTTTCCACTTCTTTACCAGCAGTTTTCTGTATTCTCTAGGAGACTGTCCATAATATTTTTTGAAAACCTGGCTAAAATACCTTTGATCCGGTATCCCGATGAGGGAAGCGACCTCTGAAATATTAATATCCGGCCTTTTTAAGTACTCTGATGCCTTACTCATACGCTTATTGTTTAGGATCTCCAAAAATGTATATCCCGTTTCTTTTTTTATGATCCGGTTAATATAAATCGGATTGAAATGAAATTCCACCGATAAGTCCTGAAGCGATAATTCCGTACAATAATGTTTGTCAATAAACTCCAGTATCCGGCTCAGCTTTATTTTGCTGTCATTATAGACTGGTTTCTCCCGTTCAATTTCATTCTTAATTTCCAGTTCTTTAATCTTGCACTTCATTTCCACTATGCTGGCAGTTTGCAAATTACTTGCAGTGATCTCCTCTGCCGCACGCTTGCAGCATGCTAAAATTTCTGCTGGATCGGTTGGTTTTAAAAGATAATCAAAGGCACCCAGCATAAGTGCTTTTTTTGCAAAAGCAAATTCCCGGTATCCACTTAAAAATATTACTGCGCACTGAGGATTTAAATGCAAAAAAAGTTCCGTCATTTCGAGCCCATCCATATAAGGCATTTTAATATCAGAAAGTATGATATCCGGTTTAAGCAACATCGCCAGTTCTATAGCTTCCTGCCCGTTTTGAGCACTCCCGCACACCTTTACACCAATAGAAGCCCAATCAAGATGCTCCAATCCCTGCCTTATATGTAATTCATCATCTGCAATTAAGATTTTCATTCAATCACCCTTTGTATTCTTATGATTCCTATTTTAGCAGACCATGCAACCCTTAGCCAGTCAAATCATATAAAAAATCTGTTTTTTTACACTTAACCTTTCACTGCTCCAGCGGTCATCCCATCCATAATTTTATCATGTAGTATCATATATACGAACACTGTTGGTATAATTGTCAAAACTACTGCAGCCAGCATGCCTGTATAATCCACCGAATCCAAATCTGCAAACGAAGTCAATGCAACCGGTAAGGGCATTTTTTTTTCAGAAGACAAAAAAATCTGAGGAAAAAGAAGATCATTCCATATGTTGATAAAATCAATAACTGCAACCGTAACTATAGATGGTTTTGCAACAGGTGTTATAATTTTAAAATATGTGCCAATGGCAGTGCAGCCATCCATAACAGCGGCTTCTTCCAGTTCAGCAGGAAGCGTTGAAAAAAAACCTTCCAATATAAATACTGTAATCGGGAAAGCGAATACCACTTGGGCAATGATAACCGATGTATAGGAATCCAATAGTTTCATTCCGTTAAACATGGAGAATAATGGAACAATGGCTGCATATGCCGGAATGCTCAGACCTATAAGAAACAAACTTTTCACAAACAGGGAATACTTAAATCTCAGCCTTGCAATTCCATAGGACACCATAGAACCGAGCAAAACTGCAATAAAAACTGCAGCTACTGTAATGATTATAGAATTAACAAAGCTCTGCCCAATGCTTCCTTTTGTAATGGCTCTTATATAATTATCAAAATGATACGTAACTGGCAATCCCCACGGATTTGCAAACAAATCCTTGTTATCCTTAAAGGAATTTAGGAACAGCCATACAATAGGGTATAGACAGCAAACTGCAAATACAGATAAGGAAATATATTTTATAACAGTACCAAGATCAGTTTTTTTTCTCATTGGATCCCCCTTAAAATTCTATTTTTTCTGTCTTAATTATGTGATTGACCAACCAGATAATGAACATACTCATCGCTAGCATGATTGCACCAATCGCGCTGGCATACCCAAATTTTAGGGTACGGAATCCCTGGTAGTACATATAAGTTGCCATCACCTCGCTGGCGTGATTGGGTCCCCCCTTTGTCATAGACCAGATCAAGTCAAAATATTTCAGAGAACCCGTAATGATCAAAATGATATCTATCTTTATTACATGCCTGATGAGAGGCAGAGTGATATGAAAAAACTGTTGTGAATTGGATGCACCGTCTATCCTTGCTGATTCAAAAAGACTCTGGGGAATTGCTTTCATTGCTGCCAGCTGAATTATCATATGATAGCCTACAAATTTCCACATAACTACTACGATCAGTGCCAACATAACGGTCTTTTCCTCACTTAGCCATGCGTGTTTCCAGCCGCTCAAATGCAAAAAGTCAAGCAGGGAATTAACCAGCCCAAACTGGGAATTGTACACCATATTGAAAAGCAGACCCACTCCTGCTCCGCAGATGACAGATGGCAGAAAAAAAACGGACTGAAAAAATTTAGACCCCCAGATCTTTTTAAATAATGCATTGCCAAAAAACAATGCCAGAGGAAGGTGGGCAATCAGCGATCCAACAACAAGCAGAAGATTGTTTTTAACCGCCTTTATAAAAAATTTGTCATTCATTAGATTTATATAATTCTTCAAACCAATAAATTTTTGCTTGTTCATTAGATCTGTCTGGTAAAAGCTCAGGAAGATGCTGTATATGATAGGTATGAGTACAAACAAAATGTATAAGGTCAATGCGGGCAAAACAAAGATTGCAACTGTCTTTTTTTCTTCTAAAACTTTATTCATAAAGTATTAATCCCTTTCTTTTAAATAGAGGAACGCTGCAGATAAAACAGCCTTCCCCCTTCAATCAGTTCTTATCGCTCTGCATTATCATCTGCAAACTGCTGCAAATTCGCAAATTGTTCCTCCGGGCTTCCGCCTGCCATAATTGCAACGGCAATATTATTAAATTCCGTTCCTTCTCCGGTCGCAAAGATACGATCAAACCACGGAGTATATATCTTTACTTCCGGAAATACCTTCTGCATTCTCAACGCCATTGCATCTACATTATCCCTGTCCACTTTTACATTTGTGACCAGCACCTGGCCTAAATTGACCAACTCCTGCTGATACCGGATTTCTGAAAGCTGCTTTACAAATGCACAGGCTGCCTCCACATGTTCCGCTTTGCTGCTTACGGCATACATCTGCCCCGTAGAACCCACATTCACACCTATTGCCTGCTCCTCTTTTGCTGGTAAAACAAAGAAATCAATATCATTGTATAAAGGATTATCTTTATTGTTAAACATAGTAATTGCTGAAGTCAGATTCATTATCATACCTGCTTCACCGTTGTTAAATTTTTCAAATCCTTCATTGGGAGTCATACCCAGAAAACCTTCTGGCAAATAGCCCTTTTGAACCAGCTCTGTCAAACGCTCTCCTGCCTGTACGTAGCGCCCGTCCTTCCAATCCGTCTCTCCTGCACGAGTTTCCTCGTATAATTTTGATCCACCGATTCCATTTGCAATTTGTTGAAGCAATTGTCCCGCATACCATGCTTCCTGACATGGAACAATAAGTGCTGTTTTGCCATTGTTTTTCAGTGCCTCACAGACGGCCAGGAACTCATCATAGGTCGTAGGCGCTTTAACACCAATCTCTTCAAACAGTTTTTTATTGTATGTCACAACTACGACCTGTCTTGTATTCGGCACCGCATATATTTTCCCATCAAAAGTAACCGGACCAAATACGCTTTTGTCATTGAATCTTGAAGACCATTCCTCATCTGCACCTATGGCATCGCCTATTGAATATATTTTGCCTCCTTCTACAAAAGGCTTTAAAAAACCAGCTTCAAACGTAAAGAAAATATCTGGCTGCGCGTTAGACGCCATTAATGTGGTAATTTTCGTCTTATACTGCTCATTGGAGTATGCTTCCTGTACTAGCTCTACATTATATTGGTTGGTTTTATTAAATTCATTAATTTCTGTCTCAATTAGTTTTGCATAAGCCTCATTGTTTCCTCCTGTCAGACATGCAACTGACATAGTAATTTTTTTCTCACTTTTTGTTCCCGCTTCTCCGACAGCTTCCGTACCTCTTCCTGAAGCAGAATTGCCGCATCCTGCCAGTAGAGCTCCCATTAACATAGTTGCCGCCAACACTGTCATTTTCTTTTTCATATGATCTTCTCCTTTTTATTTAATACCAGCACGTCATACGGCTGTATTTTTCTCTCCCCATATACTTCTTTTTCCGTAATAAGGTCAAAGTAATCAAGCTTGAACACCAACTTCTGCTCCTGTGCACTATAATTCAAAATAAAAATATACTCTTTTCCTTCTTTTTCCCTGATCGCCAGTTCACAAGTCTGCGGGATGATAATACTTTCTTCACAGGGCGATACTATTTTTAATTTTCGGATTAAGGTCCGTGCTGTATGAAGCCCAAATGCGGAACCTACATAAACAGCGGTTCCCTCACCATAGCGATTAAACGTAATAGCCGGTTGATCTTTATAATAATCATCGGTATATACAGCCTTGATATCACAGGTCTCAGTTACAGGTGTCAAGATGTCATGGAATAAATTCATTTCAATCATCTCGTCTCCCCACTTCCCGTATTGAATGGAATTTTCTGCAGTCAGCAGTGTGAAATCATGAATACAAATGCCAAATAAATCGTTCATAAAAACTGGCTCTGTTTCCATGGGACACTTGCCATAACAATCCTTAAAACCTGTCCTGGCACCCGCTATAATTATTCCGCCCTTACCGACGTACTCCTTCACCTTAGCGATTACAGGTTCTTTTACTATAGCCATGTGGGGAATGATCAGGTATGAATATTTCTGTATCTCCTCCTGCATCGTATCTTCATTGATAGTCAGATAATCAAATGGAATATGCTCCTCCTGCAAAGCCTGGAACCAGTTTGCCTGGGAGTAATGATACAGCGTACCCCACCATACGTCATATTCCCCATCCCATTCATTATCATAGTCATACAAGACGGCTACCTTCGACTGGTACCGGCTACCTGCAATTTCTTTTAAGTTTTTCACTTCTGCCGTGACTCTTTTTACTTCCTCCAGCCGACGGTTGTCCAGATTATCATGTCCTAAAATACCATACCAATAGAGTTCTGTTCCAAATACAGCCGTTCTCCAACGGAAATAACTTATGAAATCAGCTCCATGTGCCAGCGACTGATATGTCCACAGACGAATTTGTCCTGGCTTTGGAGTCGGAGCCTTGTGGTGATTCACCCAGCCACCTGGGCCTGACTGTTGTTCCATAATTCCAAATATTTCTGAGCTGGCTCTCACCTTTGCTAGATTCATGCTCCACTTCCTGTCCTTTAGAGCATTTTGAGGATCCAGTAAGCCAAATGTAGGATAACTGTCATAAGTAAGCATGTCTAAGGATTCCGAAACCATCTTTTTATAATCAATGTGCTTAAATATTCCATTGGTAGTAATAAAAACATCCTCACTGACAAAACTTCTCAGGATATCAGCCTGCATTTTACAGAATCTACAGGCACTATCTGAGAAAAAGCGAATGGCATCCAGCCTAAGATGTGGGTTCGTCGTTTTCCTCGGTGTGTGTCTCGGAAGGTAGATTTCATCCCATTTGGAATATTCCTGATTCCAAAATACTGTACCCCATGCTTCATTTACCTTCTCTAATGTTTCATATTTGTTCTTAAGAAAAACCCGGAATGCTTTATGGTCTGGATCTGAATAAAATTCATCGGTTACACAGTTTAATTCATTGTCTACCTGCCAACCTATAATAGATTTACGTTTTCCAAAATGTCTGGCAATCTGTTCCACAACCTGAAACGTTTTTTCCAGATAAACGGGGGAATTATAATTATACTGCCTTCTCATTCCGTGTTTATGCTGCTTTCCATCATAATCCACACAAAGGACCTCAGGATACTTATTTGTCAGCCACGCAGGAGGTGTTGCGGTAGGAGTTGAAAAAATCACTTTTATTGGTGTTTTTTCGACCATATCCAGAAATTCATCAAAGAATGTAAATTCAAATACATTTTCACTTATTTCAATTTTGTTCCACGCAAATTCTGCAATGCGGATCACCTTGATTCCGGTTTCCTGCATCCGTACCAAATCTTCTTCCCATAAATTCCTATCCCAGTGCTCTGGATAATAGCATGCGCCAATTACAATTTCATCTAAAGGCTTCATTTTATCCCTCCCTGTTTAGATATTTTCATAATAATATCATTATAAACATAACCCCTCCTCAAAAAAACATAAATTACATACCAAAATGTTTAAAATCCAAACTTAATGTCACCATAGATAAATCACCCAAATATGTAGCATACAGATTTGCCTGATAAGATAAGAGCCTTTTCCCAGTGTGTCATAGGACATACAGATATTTTCATAAATATAAGCTAGTTGATTTTGAGGGAGGGCAAAAAGTGAATGAAAAAAAATTGCATACAGAATATTATAATTCATGTTCCTGATAATATGGATCATCACTCCCTCTCAAATAAAATAAATAAATTTCATGTTGATGTAATAGAACGCAGGTTAAACGATTCCAATTTATCGGCCAAAGAAAAAATAGCGGTTATTGACAGAATACTTGAAAGCTTAAAATCCAGGCAACATGAAGATACAATAAAATAAGTATTTTACAATTTTGTTTCCCTTTGTATGGTTGCGGAAAACGCCCATTGCAGGGAACAAAGTTGTTGGTGATCATAGCAATAAGCCGCTCTCTTGGAGAATCAATAATCCGGCAGCCTACAATTCCCGCTGCATTGCAGCCAAAGCCCATGCACATGACAGCGGCAATCTATGCTTTTTTACTGTCTGGTGACTCAGACCGGTAAAATATCCTGATTGTTATAATCTCATTGTCCTTCTGATCCGGATCTTTCCTTGACTGAAAGATTTCGATCCGGTCAATAAACTGGTGCAGCAAATCGGAAGCCGGAATTTTTTTTACCTTTAACTGGTTTAATAAACGATCCACAGCCTCCACTGGCTCCTCCACGTTTTTCCACACAGATGCTGTAATTTCTTTTATGGCATTCGCTTCTGCCCCAATCTCCTTTAACTCCTGTTCATAAGAAGTGAGCAGCTTACAGAAACGCTCTTCTTCCACCACTTTATTGACTCGATCCTCGTAAAGCTTTCCAATAATTCGCTCAATCTGCCTCTCCCTCTTTTTTAAAGATGCAGCCGCCCGTTTTTCTTCTGGATTGCCTCTGTTTCTTCCATAGAACTCTAACTGACCCGCAACCTCTTTTCTCTCTTCTTCTGACAGTGTAATGAGAGCCTCAAGCTCCTGGGATACAATCTGGCAGAACAGGTCATAGTTCATGTAGTGGTTGGTGCATACAGTTTTCCCATACTGCTTATATCCGCCGCATACCAGCTTTCTGTCCTCCTTATGACTGCCCCCGGTTGTGGTCATCACTCTTTTGCAGTCCCCGCAGTACACCAGTCCGGAAAATGCATTGGAGAATTGAGCTGATTCTGATCTTTTCCGTGGGACACTCCGCCTTTCTGCCTGCTCAAACAAATCTCTGGATACAATGGCGTTATGCTTGTTTTCTACCACGATCCATTCCTCTTTGGGTATCCTTAAGGTCATCTGACTTTTAAATGACAGCTTGGAGGTCTTGCCCTGCACCATATCCCCCGTATAAACCCGGTTGGAAAGAATTTTGCAGATGATGCTGGAAGTCCAGCCTTTTTCTCCCCCAACAGTCTTAAGGTCTGCCTCCTGCCGTTTAAAACGACGGTAACTGGCCGGAGTTTTAATACACCTCTCATTCAGCAGCTTTGCAATCTTTAATGGGGGTTCTCCCCTGGAAGCCCGCTCAAAGATGTCCCGCACCACAGGTGCCGTCAGGGGATCAATTAAAAGATGGTTTTTATCCCCAGGATCCTTTCGGTATCCGTAAGGAGCATAATTTCCGATATATGCCCCGTCTTCCATCTTGGTTCTCAATGCGCTTCGAATCTTTTTTGATGTATCTCTGGCATACATTTCATTGACGATATTCTGAAAGGGAGCCAGGTCATTTCCCCGATTGTTTGAATCATAGCCGTCATTTACTGCAATATAACGAACCCCTTTGGCTGGAAAATAAATCTCTGTGTACTGACCAGTAAGTATGTAATCCCTTCCAAGCCTGGAAAGGTCTCTGGTGATTACAAGATTCACCCGCTCAGCCTCTATATCTGCAAGCAGGCGCTTCCAGGCCGGTCGGTCATACGTAGTCCCGCTGTAGCCATCATCTGTGTATTCTTTGTATACCGAAAAGCCATTCCGGTCTGCATAGGTGCGCAACATACTCCGCTGGGTATTAATACTTGCGCTCTCCCCGTTCCCGTCGTCTTTGGAAAGTCGCATATACAAAGCAGCTTTATACTGCCGTTCCCCTCTTTCTTTCTCCCTACTCACGTCCTCCAGCCTCCAGCCGTTTCTTTAACAGACTAAGAACCAATTCCTTTACGGATGCCTCTCCTTTATAACAGCGCTCTATCAAAACCGCGGTCTGCTTTTCTCCCCATTTTTTTTCATAGGTGCTCTCTTGGGACAAATCCATGATGCCCACCTCCTGAAAAATCTTATTCATAAAGGTTTGTACCATATACATGTGTGAATTCCAATGGTAGAAAAACTGCTGTTTGCATTTAGAGGTGTATATTTCAGCTTTTATAAAAGGTTGATTTTTTCAATACTTTTATGCTTTTTGCTTTAAACCTTCCTAAACTTACGCATTTACTTTATGCACTTTTTACTTTTTCGACAAAATGTAACTTGCACTCTTATATATTAAAAGCTATAATCAGGCTATATACCAGTTGAAGAATCAGCTATTGTTTCTGTATCATCTATGGCTGAAAAAAAGATTAGGGGAGCTTACTATGCGACATTTTTTTCCATCAGCATTATCTTATCGAAAAAACATCAGGATAAAAATCATTGTATTTTTTCTGATTATGGTACTTTCTATTACAATGACACTTGCATACATCTTATACCAGCAAAGCTACAAAGCCGTTACCAGTAAAGCCTCCGAGACAGCTTACCAGACAGTCTCCCAGTCCAGTAAGTACATTGATGCAGAAAAATTTATAACACTGACGTCTCCAGAGGATGAAAACACCGATTATTATAAAAAAGAACGGGACAATTTAATAAAAATCAGGGAGATCACCGGAGCAAAGCATATCTTTACTCTTAGAAAAACTTCTGACGGAAAATTTATGTATGTGGTTGATGGTTCACCTGACGAAGATCTTTCTCATATCGGAGATACAGAAGAATCCGCACTTTGCTACGAGCAGTCATGGAGCGGAATCCCCTATACCGACCAGAAACTTAACTTTGTAGAAGGCTGGGGAATCTACATAAGCTCCTATTATCCCATTAAGGACAGTCAGGGTACGGTTGTTGGAATCATGGGTGCGGACTTTGATGCAGAATCTATTTATAATGAGATGGAGCATTTCAAAAAGGTCTGCTTACTGATTCTAGTGATATTTACAGGAATTATTACCTTTGCAGGGCTTCTTTTTTCAGATAAAATAACCCGTTCCATCAAACGATCCTCTGATTTTGCTAAAGAACTGGCTGAGTTCAATTTAGTAAACAGTATTTCAAAAAAAGAATTACGGAAAAAGGATGAATTTGGACTTTTAGCAAATTCACTGGAAAATATCAGAGATAACTTTCAAGCCCTGATTGGTAAGATAAACTCTTCCTCCAGTCAGGTTGCTCTTACCTCTAATCAGCTGACTTCCGCTTCCACTCATTCAGCCAGAGCGGCCGAAGAGGTATCTCACACCATTCATGAAATAGCTGCCAGAGCAGAAGACCAGATGGAAAGCACGATGGAAGGAGCTTTAAAAACAACCCAATTAGGAAATATTATTGATAATAACCTTTCATTGGCAAATCATATAAACAGTGCCATAACAGTTGTTACAGAGTCTATTAATGACGGTCTTAAGGAAATGGATAACCTTTCTGAAATAACAGCGGAGAGCAACAGTGCCAACGAGAAAATATACGATTTAGTGACCAAAACCAATGAGAGCTCCAATCAGATCAGCGCGGCAAGCAGCCTGATCTCCTCCATTGCCCTCCAGACCAGGCTTCTGGCTCTCAATGCATCTGTAGAAGCCGCCCGTGCGGGCCAGGCTGGTAAAGGCTTTTCAGTTGTTGCCAATGAGATAAAGAAACTGGCTGCCTTATCTGCCGATTCTTCAAAAAATATAGAAGAAATTGTTTCAGATCTGCAAATAAACGCTGCTAATGCTGTGGATATCATGGAACGAATTAAAAATATTACCACGGAACAAACCCATCGGGTTGAAAACAGCAGAGCCACTTATGAGGCCATTAATCAGGCCATGGAAAAGTCTAAAAATGCCTCACTGCAGTTGAATGATACTGGAAAAGAAATGTATGATATGAAAAACACCATACTGGCCCTACTTGAAAATCTGACTTATATTGCAAAGCAAAATTCACAGGCTGCCGGAGACGTGAATAAATCTATGGAGGAGGAAGCTGGCGGGCTGGAAGAGATTGCTGCCTCCAGCGATCTCTTATCCCAACTTGCAAAAGACTTACATGACATGATTTTAGAGTTTAAGATATAGTCAAAGTACACCGCCATTAACGCAAAAAAAAGAAACAGGACAGGAAAATCAAGAAATGATCTTTCCCGTTCTGTTTCTTTCTGTCTTACTGATTCTCCGCTTCTGCCACACCAGGTCCCACATTCACAGCCTCATGGGTCTCACCCGGTTCTTCTGCCGGAGCTGTTGTGGTGCTTTCCGGCTGTGCATGAGTTTCCTCTATGGTCTCTTCGTGCTTTAAGGTAGTATTTCTCTGAATTACCTGTGGTTTGCCTTTATAACTGCTGTTATGAAGCGGCTCTTCCTTTATTACAGTGTCGCCCTTCTTTAATACACGGTAGCTTTTAAAATATCCTCCGATGGTTCCTTTATCCACTACCTTTTCTGTTCCAAAAGGCAGCGCTGTGTTTTCCTCATAGGTAACCGGAAGGGGATCGGAATCCTTCACCTTTTCTGAACGAATGGTAACCTTTACACCATCCTCAAGAACCGGGATTCCTACGATAGATAGTTTTAAAGTAGTTCCGTCTAAAGATGCTCTCAATACGACAGAAGAACTTCCGGTATTGATAAATTTTAAATCCGGTCCGGCATAGCCGTCAAAGCTGACCATGGCATCCTGTCCCTTTTCCACGTAGGAGGGGGCAAAGCTGTGGGAATTACGTTCCGTGGTTTTAAACCCGCTTTCTATAATCGCATGGTACAGTGTGGTGGAAACCTGACATACACCGCCCCCTGGCTCTTCAATTAAAACGCCGTTTCTGTATGCGCCTGCAGGCTGATATCCCTTTTCACTGGTACGGTTACCGGTGGTATTATTAAAGGAAAATTCCTCACCAGGCTTTAAGACCACGCCATTGATGGCATTTACTGCAAGGCTGATATTCTGATTCCTGTTTTTATTGGTGGTGGTTTTGGTAGTAAAGGTACCGATTACCTTATACTGTTCCTTTGCCTGAGCCTGGGTCCTTACGGGTGCCTTAAGGGTAAACTCTGCCGGGATCTCTGCCTGAAAATTTTCTTTCTTAGCAGCATCCAGAAGCTGATTTACTAACTTCTCCTGGTCCAGTACTCTGCCATTTAGCTCTTTTGTATAACTGTAAGCCCCTGTTTTCTGGTCAAATGATTCTACTTCTGAATTGACTCCGTCTTTGTTCCAGCGCTTAGCAAGGGCTTCTGCCTTCTTTTTAAATGCTTCCTTCATGGAATCGTAATCCAGCTGATAATCCTGTGGCTGATCTGCCGGAGTTTCACTCAGCTGCTTCATAATGTTCTCCAGCTGACTGTTTACTACATCATCTATTACAACTGCATCTGTTCCGTCTGTAACTGTCATTCCCCACTGATAACGCTCTTCAATGGTGTCTTTTGCCTCTTTTACAGTCAATCCGGAGAGATTGGTATTTCCAATTCTGGCTGATACCAGCGCTTTCTCCGGAACTAATTCTTTTTCTTTGGTTTCTGTGATCACCTGGCTGCTGCCAGAATCTTTGGTTTTTTTGCTGTTACCAAAGCTATATAAAATACCAATCGTTGACAGGGCAGCTATTAGCAATGATCCATAAATAATTCTCCGATTTCTTCTTACACGTTTTCTTCTGGCCCTGTTTTTATCCATATTATTAGTCTCTTACTCCTTTCCTTGTCTGATCGATAATGCTCTTCATCGTGTCCTCTGATAACTGTCCGCTTGCATATCCAAATACATTGCCATCCCGGTCAATCATAAAGGTGGTTGGATAGGAGTATATCCCATACGCATCGAATAATTCTGCTTTGGTATCCATGAGCACCGGATAGGTATATCCATTATCTTTTAAGAACGTTTTGATTCCCTCTTCATCCTTTTCATTCCCATAACCAGGAGCTGCTACTCCAAGAACAATCAGCGCGTCATCGCCCTCTGTGCTGTAGGTCTCATATATCTTCTGTATATCCGGCATTTCTGCTCTGCAGGGCGGACACCAGGTCGCCCAGAAATTTAAAAAGATGGTTTTCCCTTTATAATCCGATAAAGAATGTGTCTTGCCAAACTGATCTGTTAAAGTAAAATCAATGGCTGGAAGAATCTGGTCTTCTCCATTCTGAGTTTCCTCTGTCTGAGACTGGGATTCAGCCGTCGTTTCCGCTGTGGCGGATTCTTTTGCCGTTTCAGACACTGTTTCCCTGGTTGATGGTTCTGTCTCCTTTGCCGGTTTTGTTGACTCTTTTGTAAATGGAGACTTTACAGAAGACAGATAACCGGTCACGGAATTCATTTTTCCCGTAAACATCAAAAGACCCATAAGTACCATCAGCGCTCCGCCAACTTTAACCGCATTTTTAGCAACATTCCTGTGTGTCTTAAAAAATTCAAGAACAGATGTGGTAAAAAACCCTACTGCCAGAAATGGCAGAATAAATCCCAGGGTATAGACTCCAATCAACATAAATCCCAGTGTCTTGGTGGAAGCAGATGCTGCCATGATCAGCACACTGGCCAGAGCAGGTCCTACACAGGGTGTCCAGGCGAAGCTGAAAGTAAATCCCATGAGAAGGGCTGTAAACGGAGACATGGCTAGTTTGTCAAACGAAACGGAAAGCCTGCGCTCCTTCCCCAGAAAAGAAGAATTTCCCAGGAATCCAAGCTGATATAATCCGAACATGAACACAAGAATGCCGCCCAGTCTGGCAAACAGAAGCTGATTGGATTTAAAGAAGCCTCCAAGTGCTGAGACACCAATTCCCAGAAGAAAGAAAGTAAAACTGATTCCAATCACGAAACAAACGGTATGTAACATAACCTTGCTTCGCTTATAATAGATTCTTCCATCCTCACCTGTTACTCCGGTTCCCCCTGACAGATATCCAATATAGAGAGGAATTAAAGGCAGCACACAGGGTGAAAAAAAACTTACAATTCCCTGTAAAAATACGGTTAAAACCGGAACACTCATGTCAATCGAAAATCCCAAATGATTACCTCCTGTAAGTGATACTTTTACCGCCTGTTTATGGCAGTTAACCTCGTGTTTCTGTACTATTTTTAATTACAGTTTATATTTGTAACTATAACATTCAACATAAAAAGTGTCAAGATAGTAATCCAGGATTTAACAGTGAAAAAAAGCATAGATTTCTTCTGTCACATGGTCAGCGCCTGCTTTCCGCAGGCTGAACATCGTTTAAAGCAACGGTCTAAGTTAAAAGCTACTCTGGGAAGATAACCAAAATCTTCCAACAGAGTAAAGAGCGGGAAGAAAATGGCCATAGGCGGCAGCATAACCGATATTACCCATGCCAGCACCCGGTATACACCATGAATGAAAAGCCCGGACAGAATTACCGGAACTCCCGCTGCATCTGCGGCAATGGACAAGCGGTCTTCGATACCAAATAACAGATTACTTAATAGCTGGGATGGATAATTGGCACCTGTGATAGTCAGCCAGAAAATCCCCAGTAGAACCAGGAACATAATAGGAAATCCAGTTGCTTTACTGGTAAAAAGGTGGTCCAGTTTCCGGTCTTTCCCGTTATAGGTTTTATTTTCAAATACCACGACTCCCTTACACAGCTCCTCTGCTTTTCGGATAAATACAGCTGCCATATCATCACTGACCTGTTCCTGGCTGATCCCCTGTTCCTTCCATTCTCTCCAGATTTCAGTAAGACAGGCCTTTACAGCCTCCGAATCAGCCAGAGGCTTTAAATATCTGTTTACCGCTCCCATCAGGTTTTCATTGGCATCCAAAAGCCTTGCACAAAGCCACCGGACCTTAACTGCTCCATCTGATACTTCCTCCACAGCAGGAGCAAGCCTTTTTATGGCCTCTTCAATATATTGGGGATAATATATGAGCACAGGTCTCTCATAATTAGTCTCCTTTTCTTTGATGCACCGCTTTAACCCCTGATAAATCTGGTTCAGTCCCTTTTTGCTTCTTGCTGTTGTTCCTGCTACAGGGGCGTGGAGCCGTTCCTCCAAAAGATCCAGATTTAGAACAATCCGTTTCTTCTTTGCCTCATCCATCAGGTTCACACAGACTACCACACGGTCTGCTGCCTCCATGATCTGGAGTACCAGGTTTAAATTCCTCTCCAGACAGGTGGCGTCACAAACAGTTACTACTGCATCGGGATTTTCAAAGCAGATGAAATCCCGTGCCACCTCCTCTTCTGTAGAGTGTGCCATAAGGGAATAGCAGCCTGGAATATCCACCATAACATACCCCTGATCCCCATCCCGGCACCATCCCTGGGCATTGGCAACCGTTTTGCCGGGCCAGTTTCCGGTGGGTTGATGCAGTTAGCCGAAAAATGAAAAAAAGCCATTTTAACTCTGTCAGATCAAAATCCGGAAGTCGGAAAACGGGTTTGTGATGGAAGTTTGTTCAAACTGTGAAATATTTGTGAATTTTTTCTTAATTTTAACTGATTTCTATTTTTTTAATACAACTTAATTTTTTTTAAGAAATAAATAACAAATTTGCCATTGATTTTATTCAATTTCGGTGCTACACTGAGTTCTGACTTCAGGGACATAGGACAACCGGAAGCCATACAACCATAATACCTATGCAGTCTCAAGGAGGATATAATTATGAGGTTAACAACAAAGAAACTGGTACTGACAGGTGTTGCAGTATTATCAATGGCAGCTATCTCCGCATGTGGAAATACCAAAACTTCTGAAACAACTGCCGCTACAAAAGCAGAAGTAACCACCGAAGCAACTACAAAACCAGCAGAAACTAAAAAAGATGTAAAAGAAAGCAGTTCCTTAGCAGAAACCAAAAAAGACGAGACTAAGAAAGAAGAAACCAAGAAGGACGAAATCAAGAAAGATGAAACCACTGCTGCAGAGTCCAAGACTGGCGACAGCAAAGTAAAGACAGAGTCCCCAGCAGCTGCAAAAGACAGTAAGTCAGCAGGAACAGAAACAAAGAAAGCTTCTAATTAGTTAGTAAGATTCCTACATAGCATTTCAAAAGGCAGATCCGTTAATCCGATCTGCCTTTTTATATAGAATCATTCCGTTGATCCATTTTCTTTTTCTTCTTTTTTACGAAGATTTTTCAGTGTAATTTCCACCCCCTCTTTTTCCCCTATAATTCTGGCCAGCGCTTCAAATGCCCTGACCGGATCTGCCTGATTTACTGTGGTGATAGTATCTGCCACTACTACCACCTCCTTTCTGGTTAATTCTATGTTCCGCTGTTTGTCCTTCTTACCTTATTTAAAGCAATCACAGAAAACGGGTTTTAATTTTATATCGGAGGGAGTAGATTATACCAGGAGATGATAGAATGAAACGTGCTGAGGAATCAGAGAAACTGCTGCGTGTAGCTGTCTACATCCGTGTGTCTTCCGATGAACAGGCGGAACGCGGCGATTCCATAAGAGATCAAAAAGAGCGGGGCATTAAATACATCGAAGAACATAAAAATATGATTCTGCAGGATATTTATCTGGACGACGGCGTTTCCGGGCAGAAAATTGACCGGGACGACTTTACCCGTTTAATGAATCATGTAAAGGAAGGGCTTGTGGATCTGATTATATTTACCAAGCTGGACCGGTGGTTTCGCAGCCTGCGCCACTATCTCAATACCCAGGCCGTCCTGGAAAAATATCATGCAGCATGGACCGCCATTGACCAGCCCTTTTTTGACACTTCCACTCCCTACGGCCGGGCATTTGTGGCTCAATCCATGACCTGGGCCGAACTTGAGGCACAAAACGGCGGTCTTCGTGTGGCTGACGTCTTTCGTACAAAGGTCATCCACGGGGAAGTCATATCAGGCAAAGTCCCACACGGATACCGGATCGCGAATAAGCATCTGGTTCTGTCAGAGGAAGCCCCTGCCATTCAGGACACGATTTTTTATTTCTTAAAACATCAATCCATGAATCAGGCTGTAAAGTATTTAAAAGAGACACACGGAATCATTATGTCTGTACAAAACTTTAAACAGTCAATCCTTCGCAATGAAAAAATCACCGGACGTTACAGAAGCAATGAGACTTACTGTCCCCGTCTGATTTCCGATGAAGCCTTCCATCAGATTCAGCGCATCCTGGATCATAACAGTAATATAAAATCCGGACAGAAATACCCCTACATTTTTACCGGCCTTCTGATGTGCGCCGAATGCGGTCAAAAAATGGGCGGCTGCCATATCAATACAGTTTCAAAGCGGAAGGACAAAGCAGTACTCCGATATAAATACCCAGCCTACGAATGCAAGCGGCACCGGTCTGTGAGGAAGTGTGACAACGGGGGAGCAATCAGGGAAGTCCGCATTGAGGAATATCTTCTGAAAAATGTAAAAGAACAATTCGGATCTTATCTGGCAGACTTTGAAGCAAAAAGCAAAAAAACAGTTGATAACCGTCAGAAAAAAAATCAGCTTCAAAAGAAAATTGACCGGTTAAAGGATTTGTATTTAAATGAAGCAATTACACTGGAAGAATATAAAAATAACAGGGAAGAATTAGAGATTCAGCTGAATAAACTTTCTGATATAAAAAAGCCAGCTGAAAATCCGGAGACTTTAATAGACCTGATTAATAAAGACTTTGAAAGCATGTATCAGCGCCTTGATAACCAGCAAAAGCGCCTGTTCTGGCGGTCAGTCATCAAAGAAATACGCCTGAGTAAGCGCTCCGGCTGTCACCGGGAATACACCATTATTTTTTTATAATTGTTTTGCCCCTAATTGCATGATCCGGTGTGCTGATTCATCCCAGTCAGCTGATTAAATACCGTGCTTTTCCCCACATTGGGGTTTCCGGCCAGCGCTATCACCAGATCTTCTGGCTCCTTTTTTTTAATTTCCAGTCCGCAGTCTACCGATTTGATTCCCATGGATTCTCTGCTTAGTCCCATATGTCTTCCTCCGCAGTGACACAGGCCGCCGCAATCCCCTCTCCATAACTGGTTTCAAAGGACTCCTGGTCATGATTCTGTATCAAAACCCTGACGGAATCTTCATTTCTCAGGGCGATTACAGCACCTCTGATTAAAAATGCAGTTGGATCCCCAAGAGGACTTTTACCCACACACTCCACTACAGTGCCCTCAATCAGTCCCATATCCTGTAGTCTGCGTCTCATATCATCACAAACGGTCAGTCTGGATATAATTCCTTTCTGACCTCTTTTTAAGTCATTTAAGCAAAAGCGTCCCGACATCTCCTTAACCTCCGAAAAAGTTTCCATATCCTAACATATGCATCTGATAAATAACAGGTTCCTGTCTCACTCATTCCACTGTCTCCCTGGTAATTCATAGAAACAGCCGTCTATGAATAGATATAACTAACAGCCGTATACAAGGAGGAACTGACTATGCCTCAGAACGATAATTTTTATACATTAAAGGGTTACTCTCTTTTGGAGCATACAAAAATCACATCCTCGATGGAAGATTACCTGGAGATGATATACCGGTTATCTCAGGAGAACCACCCTGTACGCATTAAGGAACTTGCCGATTGTCTTCATGTCAAGCCCTCCTCTGCTTCTAAAATGACTGGTAACTTAAGGAAACAGGGGCTGGTTGGCTTTGAAAAATACGGGACTGTATCTCTGACCAGTGACGGAAAGGAGTTAGGGGAATACCTCCTGTTCCGGCACCAGATTCTTACCCGTTTTTTTTGTTATGTCAATCAGAAATCCGATGATCTGGAGCAGGTGGAAAAAGTTGAGCATTTCATTGATCCGGAAACAGTGTATAATATTCAAAAATGGTTGGATAAATTTGCATAGATATGCTTGTGTGATTTGGTATTTCGTCGTATACTATAGCATAACACGAACATTTCTAAGGAGGAGAAACACATGGATAAGATTAAGATGACAACCCCCATAGTCGAAATGGATGGCGACGAGATGACCCGTATTCTCTGGCAGATGATTAAGGACAACCTTCTGCTGCCCTATATTGACTTAAAGACAGAATATTATGACCTGGGACTGGAGTACCGGGATCAGACAGATGATAAAGTGACCACTGATTCAGCTCTGGCCACAAAGAAATATAAAGTAGCCGTTAAATGTGCCACTATTACGCCAAATGCTGCCCGTGTAAAAGAATATAACCTAAAAGAGATGTGGAAAAGCCCCAACGGCACCATCCGTGCAATTCTCGACGGAACCGTATTCCGGGCGCCTATTGTTGTTAAAGGAATCGAACCATGTGTTGTAAACTGGAAAAAGCCCATTACCATTGCCAGACATGCTTACGGTGATGTTTACAAAGGATCTGAAATGAAGATCCCCGGTGCCGGCAAAGTAGAACTTGTTTATACTGCCGCTGACGGAACAGAGGTACGGGAACTGGTTCATAACTTTGAGAGTGCCGGAATTGTCCAGGGTATGCATAATATTAACAATTCCATTGAAAGCTTTGCAAGAAGCTGCTTTAATTATGCACTGGATACAAAGCAGGATTTATGGTTTGCAACCAAGGATACCATCTCCAAAAAGTATGACCATACCTTTAAGGACATTTTCCAGGATATCTTTGATGCTGAGTATGAAAACCGCTTTAAGGAAGCTGGCATTGAATATTTCTATACCTTAATCGATGATGCGGTAGCAAGAGTAATGAAGTCGGAAGGCGGTTATATCTGGGCCTGCAAGAATTACGATGGAGACGTTATGAGTGACATGGTTTCCTCTGCATTTGGATCTCTTGCCATGATGACCTCAGTACTGGTTTCTCCTGACGGTGACTTTGAGTATGAAGCAGCTCACGGAACTGTACAGAGACATTATTATCAGCACTTAAAGGGTGGGGAAACTTCTACCAACTCCGTTGCTACCATCTTCGCCTGGACAGGAGCTTTAAGAAAGCGGGGAGAACTTGATGGCAATCAGGAACTGATTGCATTTGCCGATAAGTTAGAGCAGGCAACTATCGATACCATCGAAGCTGGAGAGATGACAAAAGATCTTGCGCTTATCACAACAATAAAAAACCCAACTGTTTTAAACAGTGAGAATTTTATAAAAGCGATTGCAACACGACTTTAAATTTCTGTCTTTACACATCATTTATTGAATGATATAAAAAGTATATAAAAAGGAACAACCGCCCACAAGGTGGTTGGCCATTAATCAGATAGAAAATCCACCCGAGACCGTCCAAGTACAAGGGTGGTTTTTCTTATGTATTGCTACTTACAAAACGTAAAATAACATAATCTTATGATGATCACAACTCATATTAAAAACGACATTTTTTTCAAAATCTCTGTTCAACCCATTATCAAAATGATATAATGAAAGTTATCATATGAAGCACTGGTAATGGAAGGACCTATAAACATGAATCTACGACATCTAACAATCTTTAAAACAGTATGTGAGGAAGGAAGCATTACAGGAGCGGCAAAAGCCTTGTCCATGACTCAGCCCGCTATCTCTCATGCCATCAATGAACTGGAAGAATCCGTTGGCTCCCCCCTGTTTGACCGAGTATCCCGAAGAGTAATGATCAATGAAAACGGTAAATTTTATTTATCCAAAGTGATTCCTCTTCTGGAGTTATACCAGGATCTGGAGAACTATTCTGGTTCCCTGCACTTACAGGCACCCCTGCGGGTGGGCTCCTGTGTGACTCTGGCCAGTTACTTGCTTCCAAACGCTGTTTCCCGTTTCGCTCTGACAAATCCTGACATACAGCTGAAGGTTACCGTGGACAACTCCGTGGAAATCATCAGCAAACTGTTAAAGAATGAGCTGGATCTGGCTCTGGTAGAAGGTGTCGTATCCGACGAGCAGCTGGAGAAAATCCCATTCTCCTCCTATCCTATGGCCGTAATCTGTTCTCCAAACCATCCCTTTGCAAACCGGGCTGCACAGCCGGTATCTTTAGACAGGCTGATTGAAGAACCTCTTTTATTACGAGAGACCGGATGCACTATCAGAGATACCTTTGACTGCGCGCTGGCACTGAATAACTTATCTGCAGAACCGTTGTGGACCAGTACCAATTCCGACGTTATTTTACAGGCAGCCAGAGAAAATATTGGGATTGGTGTTGTACCAAGAATTTTTGCCGATGAATCCATTAAAAAGGGTGAGGTTTTTGAGATTGAGGTAAAAGATATGGAGATCAGCTGTATGAACCATGTTGTGTTCCATAAAGATAAATTTCAGACAGAGTCCTTTCAGGCTTTTATTAATCTGGTCTTATTTGACTGATATATAAACGAAAAATCGCCGCACATCATCTCCCATAAGAGGCAGATTTGTGCGGCGATATCTATTTATGCTTTTTCAGACAGAATGTGGTCAATGCTTACAATCTTAACACAGAGTGCAAATAATTCCATGGCCTGCTTTAAATCCGGTAAAGTCGGATAAGACGGTGCAATACGTATATTGTTGTCATGAGGATCCTTTCCATATGGATAGGTAGCTCCTGCACCAGTCATGACCAGACCTGCCTTTTTGCATTTTGCAACAATGGTTTTGGCACAGCCATCTAACGAATCAAAGGATATAAAATATCCGCCTTTTGGACTGGTCCATTCGCCAACTTCAAGACCGCCCAACTCTTTTTCCAGAGTTTCAATTACAGCTTCAAATTTAGGTCTCATGATATCTGCATGCTTTCTCATATGCTCTACCATTCCATGAATGTCCCCAAAGAAACGTACATGACGAAGCTGGTTCACTTTATCATGACCAATGGTCTGGATCTTTAACTGCTTCATGATGTCCGTTAAGTTGTTCTCGCTGGCTGCAATCGCTGCGATACCGGAACCTGGGAAGCTTACCTTTGAAGTAGACGCAAATTTATAAACCATATCCGGATTTCCGGCTCTCTTGCATTCTGCCAGAATCTCAATTAAATGATCCTGCTCGTTATCGTATAAATGGTGAATGGTATAAGCATTATCCCAGTAAATACGGAAGTCGCTTGCTGCCGGTTTTAAACGGGCAAAACGGCGTACGGTTTCATCGGAGTAAGAAATCCCCTGAGGATTGGAGTACTTGGGCACACACCAGATACCCTTGATGGAATCATCTGCTGCCACCAGCTGCTCTACCAGATCCATGTCCGGACCGGTTGGAGTCATAGGAACGTTTATCATCTCAATTCCAAAGTATTCCGTTATGGAGAAATGCCTGTCATATCCGGGTACAGGACAAAGGAATTTCACTTTATCCAGCTTGCACCAAGGAGTGCTGCCCATAACACCGTGGGTCATGGAACGGGAAACGGTATCATACATTACATTTAAGCTGGAATTGCCATAAATAATAATGTGATCCGGTGCAACCTCCATCATATCGGCAAGAAGTTCCTTTGCCTCCTTGATTCCATCAAGCACACCATAATTTCTGCAGTCTGTACCGTCATCACAGGTTAAATCATCACTGCTGCTTAACACATCCATCATTCCCATGGAGATATCCAGCTGCTCGGCACTAGGCTTTCCTCTGGACATATCAAGCTTTAAGTCTCTGCCCTGAAACTCCTTATACTGTGCAGAAAGTTCCTTTCTAAGCTCCTGTAACTCTTCCTTTGTCATCTCAACATACGGCTTCATAGATTTCTTCCTCCTCATAAAGATTCCTCTAACCTAACAGTTCCTTAAGAATTCGGTTGACCGCTCCCGGATCAGCCTTTCCTTTCATGGAACGCATGGTCTGACCAACCAGAAAGCCCATGGCTTTCTCTTTTCCGTTCCGGTAATCCTCAACTGACTGGGGATTTGCAGCAAGAATCGCCTCAATGGCGGACTTAAGGGCACCTTCATCGCTTACGACTTTCAGACCCTTTTCCTCTACATACCGCTCCGGATCGATATCATTTAAGAAAACCTGCTCAAACACTTCCTTGGCAACCGTGCGGTTAATGGTTCCATTATCCACTAAAACAATCAGTTTTGCAAGATTTTCCGCAGAAAATGTCATATTTTCCATTTCCATCTCATGCTCTTTTAACAGTCTCATGCCCTCTACCATCAGCCAGTTTGCGGCTTCTTTTGGCTTCTGACAGATCGCTGTAACCTGTTCAAATATATCAGCCATGTGCTTGGATCCGGTAATAATATCCGCATCGTATTCAGAAAGACTATATTCCTCCTGGTATCTTGCCATCTTCTCGGTCCGCAGTTCCGGTTGCTTCTCTTTAATGCTCTGAATCCACTCATCGCTTATGAAAATGGGCGGCAGATCAGGATCCGGGAAATAACGGTAATCCTTCGCATCCTCTTTGGAACGCATGGCATGAGAAGACTCCTTGTTGTCATCCCAGCGTCTTGTTTCCTGAACCACTGCTTTTCCGTCCTCAATCAGCTCGATCTGGCGCTTTCTCTCCCCTTCAATGGCACGGGCAATGGCTTTAAAGGAGTTTAAATTTTTCATCTCTGTTCTGGTTCCGAACTGGGAAGCGCCTGCTTCTCTTACCGATAAGTTTACATCAGCTCTCATGGAACCTTCCTGCAGTTTACAGTCTGAGGCGCCTAAATACTGAATGATTAAACGCAGCTTCTCCAAGTAAGCGATAACCTCATCTGCACTTCTCATATCCGGCTCGGAAACAATCTCAATTAACGGAACTCCGCTTCGGTTAAAATCAACCAAAGAACAGTCTTCCCATTCATCATGAATCAGTTTTCCTGCATCCTCTTCCATATGGATCTCATGAATCCCTATCTTTTTCTTTCCTGCTGCTGTATCAATCTCCACATATCCGTCGTGGCAGATGGGAAGATAAAGCTGGGAGATCTGATAGTTCTGGGGATTGTCAGGATAAAAATAATTTTTACGGTCAAATTTACAATTCTGGTTGATCTGGCAGTTTGCTGCAAGGCCTACTGCAAGAGCGTATTCCACTACCTGTTTGTTAAGAACGGGAAGAGATCCCGGCATTCCGGTACAGACCGGACAGGTATGGGTGTTGGGCGCTCCGCCGAATTCTGTGGAACAGGAGCAGAAGATTTTTGTTTTTGTAGCAAGCTCAACATGAACTTCCAGACCAATCACTGTTTCGTACTGTTTGCTCATTTACTTCTCCTCCTTTTCTTTCATTGCCTTTGCCGCCAGAGAAGGCATCTCGTAGGTTCTGCTTTGCTCCACTGCAAAACCGGCCCTTAAAATATTTTTTTCCTGGAAACAGTCTGCAATCAGCTGTACGCCGATGGGAAGTCCCTTCTTATCTGTTCCAAACGGAACGGAGAGACCGGGAAGTCCGGCTAAATTTACAGAGATTGTATAGATATCTCCCAGGTACATCTTTAAAGGATCGCTTAAGCTATCATTCAGTCTTGGTGCTGTTGTCGGTGCCGCAGGTCCTAAAATCACATCATATTTGGAAAATGCATCATCAAAGGCTTTCTTAATGAGCGCTTTTGTCTTTAATGCCTTCAAATAATATGCATCATAATAACCGGAACTGAGTACGAAAGAGCCCAGCATAATACGACGCTTTACTTCCGGTCCGAAGCCCTCAGAACGGCTTTTTTTATACATACCATGAAGTCCTGTATATTCCTTCGCCCGGTATCCGTATTTTACACCGTCAAAACGGGACAGATTGGAGCTGGCTTCTGCAGAAGCTATGACATAATATGCCGGAATGGCGTACTCCACCATACCCAGATCAAAGGTCTCCACAATGGCACCCTTTTCTTCCAGTACCTTAGCAGCCTTTAAAACTGCCTCTTTTACTTCCGGATCCAGGCCTTCTCCCATATAATCTGCAGGAATTCCCACCTTTAAGCCTTTAACCTCACCGGTTAAATACCTGGTAAACTCATAATCCTCCCGTTGTACGGAAGTACTATCCATTTCATCATGAGATGCCAGAACTTCAAGAATAGCTGCACAGTCAGTTACATCCTTAGCTACCGGTCCAATCTGATCTAAGGATGAACCGTAAGCAATGAGGCCATAGCGGGAAATTGTACCGTAGGTCGGCTTTAATCCCGTAACTCCGCAAAAGGAAGCTGGCTGTCTGATGGAACCGCCTGTATCAGAACCCAGAGCGAAAAAGCACTCTGCTGCTGCCACTGCCGCACAGGAACCACCGGAAGAACCACCGGGAACATGCTCTGGATTCCAGGGATTTCTGGTAACGCCAAATGCAGACGTTTCCGTTGTACTTCCCATTGCAAACTCATCCATGTTGGTCTTTCCGATGATCACAGCTCCCGCCTGTTTTAAATTCTCCACTGCCTTGGCATTGTAGGTAGGAATAAAATCAGATAAGATCTTAGAACTGCAGGTAGTTTTCAGTCCTTCCATGCAGATGTTATCCTTAACCGCTGCAGGAACACCGGCAAGAGAACCCGTCAGTTCTCCTGATTCGATGCGCTTTTGGATCTCCTCTGCCTGCTTTAAGGCACCTTCTTCATCAATGGTTACGTAGCTGTTAACCTCCGGTTCCATGGCCTTAATCTGGCCTAGAACGGCTTTTACAGCCTCAGGGGAGGTAACCTCTCCCTCTTTTATCTTTTTCCCCAGCTGTACCGCTGTGAGGGACAATATTTCGCTTGCTGTCATTTTAATTCCCCCTATTCCACTGTCTTCGGCACTTTGAATGCTCCATCTTTGCTTTCCGGTGCATTCTTTAGAATCTGGTCTCTGTCGTCTCCGTTTATCACCACATCTTCCCGGAAAACATTGTAAACCGGAAATACATGTGACATGGGTTTCACCCCATCTGTATCAAGCTCATTTAATTTATCAATATAATCAAGCATACGGCCCATATCCTTTTTAGCCGCTTCCTTTTCTGCATCATCAAGCTCCAGCTTGGCAAGAATGCCTACATACTCGATTGTTTCATCATCAATCATGTGCGCCATTTCTTTTTGTCTCCTTTCAGCCTAATTATGGTTCCAGCCTGGTAACATCTCTTGGGAACAGTGTGGTCTCTCTGACGTTTGACTCGTCAAGAAGACGCATGGTCAGACGTTCCAGACCAATTCCCAGTCCGCCGTGAGGAGGCATACCATACTTAAATATCATTAAATAGGAAGAGATGTCCTCCGGATTCATTCCTCTGGCCTCCATCTTTTTTATGATGGTATCATAATCATGGATTCTCTGTCCTCCAGTTGTGATCTCAAGTCCCTTAAAGAGCAAGTCAAAGCTTAAGGTGAATTTAGAATCTGCCGGATCATCCATGGCATAGAACGGACGCTTTTTGGAAGGATAATGAGTGACAAATACGAAATCACTGCCATACTCTTCTTTAAAGTAACGGCCAATTAAAACTTCCTCCTCCGGTTCTAAATCATAGGGGTTTCTAATCTTTCTGTTATATTTTTCAGAAACCAGCTCTTTGGCTTTATCGAAACGAACCTGGGGAATGTTGGTTACATCAGGAAGGTCGATCTTTAACATGGCAAGTTCCTGTGCATATTCCTCACAAAGAAGCTCGAAGACATACTGAAGCATGGCTGTTTCCATTTCCATGATCTCCTCAAAGCTGTCGATGTATCCCATTTCAAAATCCATGCTGGTATATTCATTTAAATGTCTGGTTGTATTGTGTTTCTCTGCGCGGAAAACGGGTGCAACTTCAAATACCCGGTCATATACGCCAACCATAGTCTGTTTGTAGAACTGCGGGCTCTGACCCAGTTCTGCTTTTTTATTAAAATAATCCAGTTTAAATACGTTTGATCCGCCTTCTGCGCCCCGGGCTACAATCTTAGGTGTACGGATTTCGGTAAAATTCTGGGAATGAAGAAAATCCCGGAAGCCTCTTACAATCCCTTCCTGAATACGGAATTTTGCTCGCTCCATGGGGTTTCGCAAGGTAATGGGACGAAGACCCAGCTTTGTTTCCAAAGAGGTTTTTAACTTCCATTTGCTGATGGCGATAGGAAGCACTTCTGCCGGCTGTGACAACACGGTTATTTCCTGAAGCCTGATTTCAAATCCATGAGGTGCCCGCTCCTCGCCGCTTACCACACCGGTAACACGAATTGCAGACTCTTCTTTTAACCGGCTTAAATCAAAGGCTGTTTTTCCATCTTCAAACACGCACTGTACCAGACCTTCCGCTTTTCTCAAAATAATAAAAGCCACATCACCCATGTCACGAATGGTATGGACACTTCCCTCCATTCGGACTGTCTTTCCTGCATAATCACCAGATATAATTTCCTGGATTCCCACTGTTTCTTTCTGTTTTACACCACTGATAAATTCCATGATTGATTTCTCCTTACCTGAATGTAATTGCTTTGATTCCGGAGAAATATTTTATGACAATAAAATATCCCGTCCCGGAATACAGTTACATATTCCGGGACGGGACCTATGGCAATAGACTCCCGCGGTACCACCCGCATTGAGATAAAGATATCTCCACTCAAACATTTAACGCATGTATACGGATAAACCTACTCATGTCACCGGTACAATCAAGTCTGTACCAGCCGCTTCGATCTATCGGCTCCGGAGTGTTCCCATAGCCAAGTCTCTCGTGAAAGCGCTCTCAGTCGGTGACGCAATCTTCCTGTCCGGATCCATAGGCCAGAGTCTCCTTCTCTGCCTTTTTAGTATTTATTTCATTCTGTAGCTTCATCATACCCTGTTTTCAAATTTTTTAAACAGTTCAACACTTCACTACAATGAATTTCACTTATAATATCACAATCTTTTTCCCGATGCAATGTTTTTTTATAATTTATTTCCCGGCCATGGCTGTGATGTTTTTTCTCTTTAACCTGAAAAATGTTAAAACCGCTCCCATCATACAGATGGCAGATGCAGTAATATAAACCATATTCATGCCATATAAAAAGGCATCACTTCTCCCCGGGATATAGTCTGTTATCCGGTATCCCAGCCTGCTGCTCATTATACCATACAAAAGTGTGGTAGCAAGAGCAATTCCGCATACCATACCCATATTTCTCACAAGAGCATTGATGCTTCCAGCCACTCCAAGCTTATCACGGGATACAGTTGACATGATAAGGGAATTATTGGGAGACTGAAACAGTCCCATTCCAACAGACATAATTCCAATCATGCTGACCATGGTAATTACGGCTGAATTCTCATTTAAAAAGGACATGGAAAACAAACCGATGCAGGTGAAAACAAGTCCGATAAAGGTAAGTATTTCAGAGCCTATTTTATCGGAAAGATGACCGCTTACAGGTGCTGCAACCATTAAAATCAGGGGATAAGCCATCATGATAAGACCCGCCTTTTGAGGTGAAAACTCCATAACGTCCTGTAAATAAAAAGGAAGTATGATATTGTTGCAGAACATGGCAACAAAACTGATAAAACCACAGAATATACTTAAGGAAAACAGACCATTTTTAAAAATATCCAGCTGGATCATGGGATCTTTCGTTTTTTTCTCTACAACCAGAAATATTGCAAAACAGACTGCTGCCAGGAAGAATCCTGTTAAAATAAGGGGATGTCCGAAACCAAGATTCAGTCCCTCGCTCAGTGCGCCAAATAAAGAAACAATAGTCACAATAAACAGAAGCGCACCATAGAAATCCAGCCTGCCATTGGTCTTTGTCTTCGTTTTTGGAAGCAGACAAAAGGCTCCTATTACTGCAATGATACCGATGGGAACGTTAATGGTAAAGATATATTCCCAGCTTAACACTCCTACAATCATTCCTCCCAGTCCGGGTCCTACCAGAGAACCCAGTGCAACTGCCGTCCCAAGGAGTCCCAGTGCCTTTCCCCTTTCCTGAACAGGAAAGACTTCCGTTACAATTCCCTGGTTATTTGCCATGGTTCCCGCCGCACCGATCGCCTGAATGGCTCTGGCCATAATTAAAAACCAGTAGGAATGGGACAAACCGCAAAGGAGTGAGCCAATGGTAAAAACAATAACACCAAGGGTAAACATGGTTGTCTTGCCAAACATATCTCCCAGTTTTCCAAAAATAAGAACGGTACCCGATATTACGATCAGATAGCTTGTGGCAACGAACTGGATGCTGGCTGTGGTTACGCTCAGAGAATCTGCCATACGGGGCAGTGCCACATTAACGATACTGCTGTCTAACGTTGACATGAAAGTCGATAATACAACAATAATTAGTACCGACCATTTATTACGTTTCCTTACTTCTTCCATTTTAATTCCTTTCTTATGTGTTCAATTCAAGCGCTTTATTTAGAATTTTATCCAGGGAAGACAACGTGATTTCCTTTTCCTCTGCAGTTAAATCACCGGTAATAAGTTCTATTAATTTATCTATCTCCTCTCTGATCCGGGGAAGAATGAGCCTTGCTTTATCTGTCAGATATAATTTATATGCCCTGCTGTCCAACTGATCTTCTATTTTCACTACATAGCCAACCTCTGTCAGCCTGCTGATGGTTCTGGCAGACATTGCTTTATCATGTCCAATCAGTTCACTGATCCGGCTCTGACATAATCCTTCATTTTGCTCCATTATAAATAAATAGCGAAACGAACCGCTGCTTAAATCATATTGTTTTAGTACTTTGTCTAAATAACTCTGTGTATTTCTATATATTTTACTGTTGAGCATCATTAAATTCATAGGTTCATTTCCCATTTTATTACCACCTTTTTTATTCAGTTTCTTACTGTATCAGGATTTAGTTGATTAGTCAACTATTATCAATAAAAAAAGACCGATATCTCTGATACTGGTCTTTTCTCGGATTCTTTCTATGTATGACAAGAATTATATTAAATCTGGTTCATTAATCCTCTTCGCTCTACTTCTGGTTTCAAAACCAGAAAGAATATACCATAAATATCAAGTTTTGTAAAGACTTGATGTGATTTAATCTTGACATTAGTTCCCCCATACGATAGAATTAGCAAAAGATGAGGGAGTAGTCAGCATCTGCCCGGGTCAGGTAAGATGCCTGCAAAGTCAACATACTGACAGTTTTTTCTGTCTGGCTTTGCTAATTTGTTTTGATACAAAAAGACGAGACTTATCTGTGTGTTCATTTCTGTACACGCAGATAAGCCTTTTTTATTATATTCTCCCTCTTACACATATAATTAGATACCATATACAGGGGGAAAAATCACATGTCATTATTGGAGTTATTTATCATTGCATTAGGTCTGTCCATGGATGCGTTTGCCGTTTCAATATGCAAAGGTCTTTGCATGCCTAAGATGAACTGGAAAAATGCAGTTATTGCCGGCTTATATTTTGGTGGTTTCCAGGCAGGAATGCCGGTTATAGGTTATCTGCTTGGCTCTCAGTTTAAGGAAGCCATTACCTCCTATGACCACTGGATTGCCTTCGTCCTTCTGGGAATTATCGGCATCAATATGATCAAAGAATCCTTTAGCAAAGAAGAGGTGGAATGTGCAGACTGCTCCCTGGATCCTAAAAACATGTTAATGCTTGCCATTGCCACCAGTATAGACGCATTGGCAGTCGGTGTGACCTTTGCCTTTTTAAAGGTTCAGATCATTCCGGCCGTTTCTTTTATCGGAGCAACCACATTTACTCTCTCTGTTGCCGGTATAAAAGTTGGCAATGTTTTCGGTACGCGCTTTAAATCAAAAGCCGAATTTTCCGGGGGAGTCATCCTGATACTGATGGGTTTTAAAATTCTGTTCCAGCATCTCTATGGTATGTAAGCAGGACACAATATCAAATCATAATCTGGCTGCCGCCAGGCACTTTCACAATTGTCTTATCTACACTGATCCAGACATCCATTGCTGATGGATTATATACGAGGTCTGCGTCAATGGTATATTTTAGTGCAGCTGCCGCATTCATATAATCTACAATGTGAATATTTGTTGCATACCAGGTATCCTCCCGCTGCCCGGTCATACGGCAGAATTCTTCCATAAGCTCCCAGTTGTCATCCCGTGGGAATTCATAGCTGTGTCCCCAGACATACATTAAATAAAGGTATTGGGTTTTATTAAGCTCAATGAACCGTCTTCCATTTTCCAACAGGTTATGGTTGTGATGGCAGGTGGCTTTCCATTTCAGAAAATTTTCAGGCATGGAAAAGTCATCGGTGCTGCCCACCACTCTGCAGTATTCAATCCCAAGACTGGGCAGCATGTTTACAATTTCTTCCGTATAGGAACCGTTGGGATAAGACATTCCACGAACTGGATAACCAGCTGCCCGTTCTAATCCCCGCCTGTCCTCCAATACCTGAAGTGCCGTTAAAGGCAAAGGACATCTTGCTATAGTTGGGTGGAGCACGGTGTGGCAGGAAATTTCGTGACCCTTGTATACTTCTTTCCAATCTTCCGGTTTCAGCCTTTCCTCCTGATCTGCAAGTCCTGAGTTTATATGAAATGTACCCTTTATTCCATATTGGTTAAACAGCTGGGTCAGCCTTCTGTCTTCCAGCCTTCCGTCATCATAGCTCATGGTGAGCGCCTTATGCTTTCCTTCCGGATAGCAGATATAGATATTCTTCATACTTTCCATCATTATAATGCTCCGTCTCCTGCAATTTTGTCATAATCTAGTACGGCACAAAAGAATGCCAGTGCCATTCCCTGTCCCCAGCCCTGAATCCATTTTTTTGATATATTCCGGTAGCCTTCCCGGTCCTTCATTACGGCCGTACCTCCGGATACATCCGTAACCCTTCCATCTGCTGCCACATGGGAGAGAACGCCTTCAATAGAGCGTTCCACATATTTGATATGAAGAGGATTCCTCTTTAATGCCATGGCTGCAGCAATTCCCGCAGAAGCAGATACTTCCTCATAGGATTCCTCATCATTTAAAATGGTTCTCCATAGCCCATTCTCCGTCTGCAGTCCCTTTAACGCAGACAGCTGTTCATTAATACTTCCAACAATTTCTAAATACTGGGGATACAGATAGCATTGAGGAAGAATCAATCCCACCTTACTCATGGTGTAGGCTGCCCAGCAGTTTGCTCTTCCCCAGTAAAAGCCAGACATATGATCCTTGGTAATATTGTTGTAGCCATGATACCAAAGTCCGGTTTCTTCGTCCTGAAGATACTGAATATGCCAGTAATACTGATTTAAGGCATCCTTTATCATGGCCTCATCGCCTGTTATAACACCCACTCTGAGGAGAAAGAAGGCAGCCATAAATAAAGTATCCGCCCAGCATTGTTCTGGAAAATCATTATCTGCAGATACGGTATGCTGAAGGACGTGATCTCCGAATCGAAGTGCTTCTTCCGTTAAATAACGGATCTTTAACCGGATTACATCCATATATTTTTCTTCTCCAGTGGCTTCATAAAGGGTAATAAGGCAGTGGCCCATGGCACAGGTATTTACTGTCAGCACCGGAAGTCCAAGTTCCATCAGCTCATCTACCCGCTCCTTTAAAAAGCTCAGATACGCTTCATTCTTTGTTACTTCATAGGCTTCTGCCAGCCCGTAATATGCCACTCCGCAGGGCCAGTCCCAGGACATATCCATTCTCTTTGTCCGTTCCAGAATAAGGTTCATGGCATCTGTAATTCTTGTTTCATCATAATGTAACTTCCCCATCACTTATACCTCCGTTTTTCCATCTATTATAAATCTTTTTCCTTCATTTGCCAATAATTGCCCAAAGATACCGGCACCCATTTCCGATAAATGAATCAGATCTTCCGTGTAGCATTTCACTGCCGTCTTTTCTCCTGCTTTCCACAGAAACTCCTCACATAAGCCATATAAATCCACAAACAAAACCGTTCTTGTTTCTGCAAATCTTCTCATCTCATCCCTATAAGCTGGAAGGAGACGGGCAATCTCTTCTTTTTCATCTTTCCTGTCCGGATCAAAGGGGCAGAGACAGACAGGGGAGATAATAACAGGGTAACCGCCGTTCTCAAGTGCCGCTTCCACATAGAGTTCCAGATATTTTGAAAGCCGCGCAAGTGGAACATACCGGTCTTCTTTTGAAGCAGCGGCATCATTGTGTCCAAATTGGATGAAGAGATAGTCCCCTGGCATCATTCGTCTTTTTATATCTTCCAGTCTTCCTTCTTCTAAAAATGTTTTTAAAGATCTTCCTGCCATTGCGCAGTTATCCACTACAAGTCTCCTGCTCTCATATCTTGTTTCCTGGGGAAATGAACCCGCTGTGCAGCGCCTGATCTGATAGGAGCTGCCATGATCCAGGCAGGAAAGCAGTTTTTCACCTATTCCGGTCTGCTTTTTCTCTTCCTCCCAATAGCTTTGTGTAATGGAGTCACCTGCCAGAAAAACAACAGGCTTTCGTTGCATAAAAGGAAGTACACGACGAAAATCCATATCAGTTCCATAATAAAATTTAGGATAGCATGGCTGGTTATAGCAGTTGTTCTGCCATGCCACTCCACAGCGGTACTGGGTGTCGTGCATGAGTGTAAACAGTTTATGTCTGGTTACTTCCGTGTTGGTATAAATCCGTATGGCAGAACTGTCTTTTGTTCTCATAAGAATTTCTTCCCTGAAATCTCCAAAAATATCCGCCACAAGGCATGGGTTCCCCTTGGTCCCATTGTTTGTTGCCGTATCCTCCGGACAAAGCATTGTGCCATGAACCCAGTCATTTACCGCACCTTTGGGATGCTGGCTTAAATAATCCGACCCGTCTGTAATCTGAGTGGATAAATCCCCTGCCCACCGGATGGACATATTGGTTCCAAGAGTCTCATTTTTCATCCTTACACCATGACAATCATAGGTTCCCTCCCCGTTTACCCAGCACTGGAGTCCTCTTACTCCCTCCAGCACATCTCCAATCATACATCTGCCCAGATCTTCTTCGGCATATTTTCCAAAAATAATCTGCCCATTTTCTCCATCCCTCAGTGCATAGCCGTATGGGGCATTCTCTGCTCCTTCAAATACTGCAAATATTTCATATCCAGGGCGATCCGGATCAATGTCTGCCACATGCATGGCATCTCCATGCCCCAGTTTTGCTTTTCTCCCGTCAGGGAGAAGTCCTGTCAGGCTGTACAAAAGAGTCCCGTCATGATCGATACAGGCAGCTCCGTAGATGATTTCCATGCATCCGTCCCCATCTACGTCCGCAACAGAGAGAGAATGATTTCCCTGTCCTGCCATTTTCCCATAAACGGGATCTGTTCCCCATTTCTCATGTGGATTGTCACAGAATGGATTTTTCATGGGAACAAACCCGCTGTCTGCCACCCATTCCTTAAGAAAGCTGTTCTCAAAAAATGAATAAGCAGCGATTGCCGCCCGGGTATAATACCCGCGGCAGGCAATGAAATAAGGCCTTTTTCCATCCAGATAAGCCACTCCTGCTAAAAAACGGTCTACCCGGTTGCATGGTTCGATCCGGGGCATGGCATAATCACCCCAGCGCAGACCGTCATCCACCCGTTCAAATGGAAATACGATAGTATCCAGCTCCTTTCCGTCACCGGTAAACATGGTTAAATATTCGGGGCCGTGAAAAATAAAGCCTTCCCATTCTCTCAATCTGTTTTTCGGACTCCTTGCAGGTGCATACACATCAAGGAAGTAATCGACTGCCTCTTTTTGCTGGACCTCATTTAAGGGATAACTAAAGCGGGACGGGATATGAAAGCATTCCTCTAAAGTATCCGGCCATTGTCCCGCCTTTACCTCCGGCTGTTCCTGCCATCCGGCAAACAAACGGCAAAGGTGTGCCTCATAATCCTCAGATCCTGACACATAAGAATCACTATGGCTGTACCCTCTGCTACAGTCCTCCTGTGGCATGGTAATATAGAATTCTTCCACAATCTCTCCGCCTGCTCCATATCTGGTCATGCGGGTTCCCGGAGCCGTCTTTACAGCCATTTCTGCCTTTCCGTCTCCATTAAAATCGTAGCAGATAAACTGGGTATAATGGGCACCAGCCCGGATATTGGGTCCCATGTCAAGCCGCCATAAAAGGGTTCCGTCTAACTGATAGCAATCCAGAATACAGTTTCCCGTATATCCGGAAATGGATACGTCATGGGAATTAGATGGGTCCCATTTGACTATGTATTCGTATTCTCCATCACCGTTAACATCTGCCACAGACATGTCATTGGCAGAATAAGTGAACTCTTCTTTTGATGGTGTCACTCCCCCAGCTGGCTTTTTAACCGGGATATCCAGATAATCATGCTCCCATACCCTTACTAGCCCGCAGGGTTCTGATTCCACCCCATTGATGACTGGTGCCACACAATAGACTGACGATTCCGTTCCCTGGCTATCCAGATAGTTGGTGCTGTCTGTCACAACCAAAAGACTGACTCCATCCCGGTAAATTATAAAATCCACACCTGTAAGACCATCTCCTCCGTCTGATACTCCAGTCACTTCATTCAGAAAAAGGCGCCAGCTTAAGAAGATTCCATTTTTCACCTTAACTGCAATCAGACCTCTTGAAAGCTTCTCCAGCTGTTCATCCTGATGAAAATGAACGGGAGAAACAAAGGACTCTTTTTCCAGCACACAGCCATCTTCTGATTTGTGACAGATAAGAATATGGTGGGGAATGAAAGTAGCCTTTTTCAAAGTAAACACATTTTCATCCGTCTCATGAATCTCCGTCATCAAACGATAGCAGTTTTCACTGGTTTCCCGATCGGACCAGTAAATGCAGGTAGTTTTGGCCTTATTGACCGTATCCCAGGTAATGGTAAACTCCTGTGAATTAATAGATATCAGCTGTATCATAATATTTCCTCCCTCCGTCTAGGCTTTCCGAAAGCTTTCAAAAGGCATTCCAGATATCAGGGTGTTGGCTTCCTCTAAACTATCAGGCAGCTGATCTCCGATAAATTCCAGAGTACAAATCACATTTAAGCACCACTGGGCTGCAAAATTCGTTGAAATCCAGGGAATCTCCCTAAGCTCTTCCTGGTTTGCACAGTTTTTTAACACAGTGGTTTGGAAACCGCTGTGATTCTCTTCACAAAGAAGAGCATGAAGAAGATGGCTCCAGGTAGTTTTTGCAAGCATTTCATCGTTATAATACCAGGCTCCATAGGCTCCCATGGCTGCTGCCATAAAAGGAAGGGAAAACTCCCGGTCACCAATAATCCCCCCGGATTTATCCAGCTGCTTTTCTCTTGGAAGATAATAGAACCTGCCGTACTCCGCCAGCATTTCTTTCCAGATGGGATCGGAAAGAAGATCCGCCATCTCCTGCCAGATCTGAGGCGCTCCCATACAGATCTGCAGGTGTGTTCCGCCTGCTGCCCGCTCTCCAATGTACCTTAAATGAACGGTCTCAGGGTCAAATTCAAAGTCCGGTCCTGATACCAGTCGGAGTGGAGCCATTTTTATATCCTCAATTCCCGTACGGATCTTATCCAGGTAACGGTTATCCTCAAACCGCTCCCACTGGGTCAGCCAGTTTGCACAAAGAGAAGACCAGTCAGGTCCGCTTCTGGCATGGCTTTTAAAGACCATTTCAGAGGAATCATAAAAATCTGCCAGTGGATCTTTTGTAAGGAACGTTTTTTCATTGTCCTTTAGTTCCTCAAAGATATCCTCCAGCCGGTGATCTCCCGTCATATAGTAATAATACCGGTGATGAGCTGCCATGGCAATCCGTGCTTCCTTGCAGGGACAGCCCCAGTGGCGTACATTATGGCGGGAGCCCAGCCCCTTATATTTTCCCATATGATAGACATCAACCTCGGAAGCATGTCTGGTAAGCTTCTCCGCCAGGGAAAATGTTTCTGCTCTTCCGGATCGTAAAAAGGAAAGCCAGAGCCAGAGTGTGGGAACCAGTTCTGTATTATCCCAGGCGTAACCGCCCATATCATACCTCCACTGGTGGCGCTCCTTATCGTAGGTATGCATAAAATCCCCATAATTAAAAAGCCCGTACCAGCCTCTCTGATCCACTTCTTTTTCATAAAAAACAGCGGCCCTCTCCAGCTGGTCTTCCAGCCAGATTTCCATTTCGCTTTCCCGTTTGGGCATGGACCAGTATCCAAATGCACGGTGCTCATGATAAAATTCCGGAGTTCCAACGTACTGGGGGGGATGATTTACCTCGCTTGAAAATTTCAAAAGTTCTTCCTCACTGGGAATGACATCATCAAAGAACGCTACCGAATATTCGCTGGTAGACGCAATTCCAAAGGGGTCCGCTCCCTTATAATCATATCCCTCATAATATACCTGGTTATATCCCCGGCTGGCATAATGTCTGAAATCCATTGCCTCGGCTGATGGACTGTAAAGCCACACTGTGGCTTTTGCCTCTTCACCTGTCAGACTGCGAAACGTATATCCGGACGGATAGGTCTGCCAGAAATCACGGATAGCAAATCCCACACTTCCGTTTTCTCCTCCCAAAGCAGCAGCCCCTCCCGCTCTTCTTCCATGAAGACAGTCTAAGTAACACACACCTTCCTCTTTCACTTTCTTCTTCACCCGGAAATGACTGGGACTGTCCTGGCAGAAATCATATTCATCCCAAAACGGCATATCTTCCATGACTTTTTCCACAATTTCTCTGTCATTTCCCTGAAGAATCAACTGTTTTCCAGCCATCTGGCTGGTATAAACTGCTTCCGGCACCCTGGGTCTCCAGGTTAAAAGCTCTGCCAGTGCCTCATGAACAGTCCCAAAATCTCCTTCAAACCTTACATGCCGGTTATACATACTTCCTGTTACCGGAATGGTAAATTCCAGTCCGATTCCTTTTAAAAAGTCTCTGTTTTCATCCCCGTCATAAAGAAACGTATGGGTGAAGCAAAGGCGTTTACTGCCCATACCTACATGAAGCCGGATAATAAAGGGAAGCTTTCTGTCCCCGTCTTTTGAAATATGGACTCCTGTATATTTAATAACAGCCTGAAGCGGTCCCTCCTCCTCCAGAGAGACTTCCTCCACAAAACCCTGGTACTGTTTTTGCAGTTTCCCCATCATTTCATCTTTAGTAAACGGTTCTTCCAGTAAAAGTACCGGGGTTGCAGATGATACCCGGGTTTCTCCACGGACTGTCAGGTCCTTAAATAAAAAAGCGCCTTTATAAGGAACACAAAAAGACAAAGCCTCTGTTTTTATTAACACCCCCTCTGTCCCCTTGCTAATGATCAGGCTACGGGATAACTTCTGTGTATTCTCATCAGCAGTCAGAACCTGGATTTCATCGGTAAGCTGGTCTGCACATGCAGAATGCGCCGTCCACTTGACTGAGCCGTCAGGCCAGTAAGCCGTAATTCTGGACTGCATGGCAACCTGCGTCCCATACTGATCTTCCAACACATAGGACTGATTTTTTCCGCATTCTCCCTGATTCCACATGCAGCCCCAGGTGGTATACCCCCGTTTCCGCCTGTCTTTTAAATTATGCAGCTTCATATAATCCTCCGTCTGCGCAATACTGCGCTTTTTCATCAAAAGAGGCGGTACGGCTCCTGCAAGGAATCCGCACCGCCCAGGCCAAACCTATTTCCCGGTATCCTGCTGATACAGCTGATTGATTTCTTCGATCAATCTGTCACCGCCTCTGTCCAACCACTGCTTGGCAGCTGCGTCAAGACCCGCTTCATCTATCTGGCCACAGATATACTGGGTTCTTGCATCATCAATAATCTGTTCTATATCCGTGCCTACTTCTGCATTGACACCGGAATTAGCAAGATAACCAAGTGCCGGATTAAAGACTGCAACCTTTTTATTTTCTGCATAAGCCTTATCCTGGGCAATGGTTGGTTCTGTCTTTTCCAGTACCGGTTCAGTGGAAGCAAGATTTGGAATATAGCAGATGGTCTGATTTAAACCAGTATGAGGAGTCTGCTGAACTTCCAGATCATTTCTCACCGCTACTTTGCCATCCTTTAAATCATAAGTAATACCTTCAAGACCGTAATCAGCCAGTACAAGCATTTCATTGTCACACATCTTATCCAGGAAATGCAGGCAGTTTTTCACATCTTCTTCTGTTTTTGCGCCTGCTTTGGTGATGAGATAATAACCGTTAAAGCCGCTGGTAGCCAGTGTTTTTCCGTTAATCGGCCCTACCATGGTCATGGTGGCTGTCTTAGACGGATCTGTTACTGATTTTATATCATTCTGAATGTAGTAGTTCCAGATTCTTTTTGCACTGTCCATAACATCTACGAATGCACCAGCTTCTCCCTTTTTAAGAGCATCACCAAATGTACCAGAATCCACAGTTGCCCAGTCTTTCCGGATCAGACCATCATCATATATTTTCTTGACCCAGGTTAAGGCTTCTTTGTATTCTTTGGTCTGATGAACAGGAATCAGCTTTCCCTCCTGCGCCACCCACTCATTGCCGGTTCCAAACCAGGACTGCATAATATCGATTGGTCCTACATATTTGGTCATTTCCAGACCATATGTATCATCTTTTCCATTGCCATCAGGATCTTCATAGGTGAATTTATAAAGCATGTTATAGACATCCTCCACTGTTTTAGGAGCCTGTGTAATGCCCACTGCTTCTGCCCAGTCGGTACGGTAAGAAAATCCAAATCTGCCGATTTCCCTGGCACGATAAAGTCCGATGACTTTTCCGTCCACTGTCATGGATTTTAATACCTGGGGATCCGCCTTTGATAAATTGGGATAGCTTGCACTGTCCTTAATAAATTCGCTTAAATCCCAGAACGCACCTTTCTTTGCTGCATCAACCACGTTAGCTGATAAATCTCCTTTTCCAGTAATAATCATAGGCATATTATCTTTGTCCATGAGTACCAGACCCAGCTTTTCATTATAAGTGTCGTTTGCCTCCCAACGGAAATCCACATTGGTATTGGTATAATCTTCAAATTTTTTAATCACTTCATCGGAATGATCATTTTTCAGCTCGGTTCCATAAAACTGGGTAACCATCATGGAAATAGATGCTTTTCCCTCTCCCGCCTGCGTCGTTCCTGATTCTTTTGACTCCCCTGCCGTCTGACTGTTTGTTTTGGAACTGCAACCTGCCATGGACAACGCCATTGTACCGGCAAGGGTCACTGCCATTGCCTTTTTCCATACCTGTTTCATCATAACACTTCTCCTTTTAAACTTTTATTTATCCTTTTACAGAGCCAACCATAACGCCCTGTGTAAAGTACTTTTGAACAAATGGGTAAATACATAAAATGGGAATGGTGGCAACTACGGTTGTTGCCATCTTCACCGCTTTCTGAGGCGGCATTCCAAAAGCTCCCCAATCGAAGCTGCTCTCATTGGCCACCTTGGAAGTGAGGAATATAATCCTCCTTAACACAATCTGAATTACTTCCTTTGAGCTGTCTGAAATATACATCATTGCATTGAAATAAGAGTTCCAGTGAGTAACTGCATAAAACAGGGCAACACTGGCAAGAACTGGTTTGGATAAAGGAAGAATGATTTTAACAAATATCTCCCCATCATTGCAGCCATCCATTCTGGCCGCCTCCTCAAGCTCCGATGGTAATCCCTGAAAGTAGTTTTTAATAATAAGCATATTAAAGGGATTAATTGCTCCCGGCAGCCACAGCGCCCAATAAGAATTTTTTAAATGAAGAACATTTGCCACCAGCATATAAGTTGGCACCATTCCTCCGGTAAAAAGCATAGTGATGATAACCATGTTGGTAAAGAACCTTCTTCCCTTAAAATAAGGTCTGGATAATGGATACGCAAGGGTAGCCGATAACGTCATATTAATGATTACTCCCACGGTTGTTACAAAAACAGAATTTATAATCCCCTTCACTGCATCGCCGGTTTTAAATATATACTGGTAAGCATTTAAGGAAAGGGTGTGAGGGAATACGAAAAATGCCCGTTCTGTCAGTTCCCGTTCTGTAGCAAAAGATCCTGCCACAATGTATACGAAGGGCAGCAGGGTAGCCAGTGCAAATCCCCCTACCAGTATGTAAATGATCACCTGAACCAGCTGGTCTCCCGGACTTCGTTTTATTTTGATTGTTTTTGTGTTTGCCATCTTATGACCTCCCCATTAATAGAATCCTGATTCCCCAAACAGCTTTGCAAGCTTATTTGCTCCAAGTACCATGATCATACAGACAATGGATTTAAACATACCTGCTGCCGTTGCCATGGAATAGTTGCCATTTACAACACCTTTTGTGTAGATGTAAGTATCAAATACATCGGATACGGCACGGTTCATGGAATTCTGCATCAGGAAAATCTGTTCGTAGCCGGTATTTAAAATAGTTCCCACCTTTAAGATCAGCATAATAACAATGGTGGATCGAATGGCTGGAAGGGTAATGTGCCACATTTTCTGCCACCGGTTTGCGCCGTCCACTTCAGCCGCTTCATAAAGCTGAACATCAACGCCGGATAAAGCAGCCAGAAATATAATTGTTCCGTATCCGGTTTCCTTCCACATATTCTGACCAACGATCATGGAGACAAAAAGCTTTGGATTGGACATGATATCCGGAGCATGACTTTTTCCAAATATTCCTATGAGCCAGTGGTACACCAGACCGTCGGTTGTGCTGAACAGCTGGGCAGTTAAAGCCGCCACAATCACCATGGAAATAAAATGGGGTATGTATACCATTGTCTGAGCCGCTTTTTTAAATGCCATATTCTTGATTTCATTTAATAATAGGGCAAGAAGAATGGGCGCTGGGAAATAAAAAATCAGGCTGGCTATGGAAATAGAAAGTGTATTGGTTAATATACGAATAAAATCCGGCCCGGTAAAAAATTTCCTAAAAACTGCCAATCCAACAAACGGACTGTGAAAAAATGCCCCCAGCATGGTGTCTCCGTTATAAGGGCTGAAATCCTGGAATGCCATGATAAGTCCACCCATAGGCAGATAATGAAAAACCAAGAGATAGATTACTCCCGGAATAATCATTAGATACAGCCACTTATGAGAGCGGTATGCCTGCTTTAGGGATCCACCCCTTTTTTGCGGAACGAAACGTTCTGCTTTCTGACTCATTGTCTCTCCTCCTCAATATTACGGGGATTGTCTTATGAAATTTGCTCCCCTGTTGTGAGGCTATCCTACACCAGGTATCTGCTTTTGTAAATAATCAGAATCAAACCTGATTTTTATCACAAAAAAGCCCTGGATCCCCTTATTATATAAGGAGTTTCCAAGGCTTGGCCTTTAGAATTATCATTTTGTTTCCATCTGATTTTTCCTATTCCCGATGTTCTTTGCGAAAAGCCAGAGGGGTAATTCCTACCTGGGTTTTAAAAAAACGAATAAAATTCTGTACGTTATTATAATTTAATCTGGCTGAAATTTCAGCTATGGGATCCTGGGTGGTTAAAAGCATATATTTCGCTATCTTAAGTTTTTCTTCATTGACCATGTCCGTAAATGACATTCCCTTTTCCCGCTTTAACACCCGGCTGATATAATTGGGATGATAACTTAAGGCGTCTGCGCACTCATTCAGGGTAATATTGCCACTGCTGGTTTTAATCATGGCTGTCACCTGTTTTGCGATATCGCAGGAATTTAATTGCCGGTAATTGTTAAGTGCCTCCATCACCGGATTCAGTATTTCCGTAAACAAATAGGTGAAAAGTTCCTTTTTACCGTAAATTCTTGATGCCTTGGTTAGGACATCGTACTGCTCGCTGTCAAAAATATCAGTAAGGGGCATGGAGACCTTTGCCGGTATATCAAGGATGGCTGTCAACAGCCGGGTGACATAATAAGTTCGTTCCATGCCGGAAGCCCCTTTGATTTCAAGCCTTTCCAGGATCAGATCAAGCAGACGCCTGGCTTCTTCCTCATTGCAGCTTTCCACAGCATGAATCAACTCATCCTCCACAATTCTGTCATAAACATTCCCAGCCGGATCCATAAGGGAATAATCATCATAAAGAACCAGGGAGGGACCATTTTCATTCCGGTCATGATTTTTGCTGTGAAGTGCTTCCGAGCATTCGTCATACGCTCTTCTTGCATGGGTCAGTTTATGGAAGGTCCGGCTGATTCCAAAGGCTGTGGGATATCCGTATGCCTCCATGATATAATCCTTCATCTGCTTATAGACCAGCGCAGTCTTATGATCCTCTTCTATATCATCGTTTTCTCCAATCATAAATAACAGTGTGTGCTCATAGATTACCGGTGCTACAAAGAATGCTTCCTTTACTTCCTGAGGAAGGCCAAGCAGGATCTTTCTGTTCAGTTCATCCTGCTCCTCCTGGGTTAAATTCTTTTCTCTTTCATCAAACTTACAGGAAACACCGATCATACGGTAGGAATGAAATGCCTCCATGCCATATTTCTTCATGGTATCCTGTATTCTGTCCATATTCAGCTCGCCCTTTACAAGGTTTGACACAAACAGCTCCCTGATCTGCACATTCTGATCATCCACAAATCTCTGGAGCTTCAAAAGAGGTTCCGAAAAAACAGAAGCAGCAAAGCGTAAAAGAACCAGGATTACCCCAAACGCAGCGATAACTGCCACAGAAGCAAACACAAATACAATACCGCCCCGTTTCATTTTCTCCGTATCCATTCCAGTTATGTAAACAAGACCATTGCTGCCGGAACGGCTGACACGATAACGGTATTTTTTCCCTTTCAGAGATGAAAAAAATCCTCCGTTTGTCTTCTCACTCTTCCCCGATTTCATAAAAGCAGCTGTAAAATCAGGATTGGTTTCCATCAAGACCTTTCCCTGACTTAACACAGTCACATCATAACCCATTTTTTGATATGGCTCAGTCAGAGTTCCAAGCTGCTTCATATTCAGCTGAACCGTAAGCAGGTAGACCAGTCCGGTACTGGCGTACTCTTCCTTTACAATGAGCAGTTCTCCTGATGTATCAATAAATCCGGATTCCTTCGCCCCTTCCTGATAGGGACCTGATACATCGGTCCGGTTCAGCCAGTAAAGAGATAAAGGAACTTCTTTCTGATCCTGTAAAAACAGGTCTGTCTCTCCCCTGTTTTTTAAATCTTCATAGTTATACATTCCAAACTTGCTGAGAACCCATCCTTCTTTTACATTAATAAAATTATAAAAACCGATGTATTTTGATAAAAAGTAATTGCCCTGAAGCATGTTCTGGGCCTGCCTCACTTCTTTGTACTGGGAATAGGGAACATCCTTTTGATTGACCAGCCATTTGATAGAGGTGCTGCTTGTACTGTCCAGATAATATTCCCTGACGGAAGAAAAAAGGTTCTCATACTCATTAGCCACACTATTGCAGTAAGATTCCAGCGCCTGTCTGCTTTTTTCTGTCTCTCCATTTACATAGATGAAGTAAGAAACCAGTCCCATAACAATAAGTGGTACCGTTACCAGCAGAAGAAACTGGGTAAACAGGCGCTTTTCATATTTTCCGTCTTTTATGGCAAACAGTTTTTTGTTCTTTAAATCAGTTAACATAATTCGAATACTTTCAGATTTCTGTAATCAGCAGTCAGCGGAGCCAGCTGACGGAATCCAATTTTTCCGCCTTTTAACGGCTTCCCAAACAATTCCAGCTCATCATTATATTCAAACACAGTCATATCATTAATGGAAAATCGAATATCTCCATGATATTTGCGTATGGATATCCGGTAAAAATCCAGTGCATCCGCTGCACCAGGCAAAGGATCCGCCCCCTGTGCAACCAGGTGAAAGCCATGGCTTTTTCTTAAATTGCAGGTATGAAACGCTCTCTCATCCGGCTCTTTCCTGCGGAAATAAGATACGTGGAATGCATCGATATCACCGCTGTGATACTGGGGGTACTCACCCGTTCGTTCTGCCAGGGAGGAATCAAATAAATCTTCCCCGTTCCGCCCTTTAGCAGCAAAAAATAAAATGCAAAGCCCCTGATCCGTAACCGGCTTAAATTCCCATGTAATTTTAACATTTTCCGGAAATTCTTTGGGACACCACAAAACGTAATTGGCTTTTTGTCCCAGCTCCTCATCAAGACTGTTTTTTAAACGCATACTGCCTTCTTCAAAACTTATTGATGCCTTTCCTTCTACCACGAAGCCTTCGATATCTTCCGGTCTGGTAAGGGGATTGTCGTAAATTAACCTTTCTTCAATCAGTTGAACGTAACCCGTCGTTTCTTTCTTCATGCGATTCCCTCCATAAGCACCTTTCTCATGATACTAACCAGTTTATTATACAACCGCTTTCTATTATTCTCAACTCGTTTTCCCCGGCTGTATCTAAAATTTACACACCAAAGATGTGATTCTCTTCTTTCCATATCTGGTCGAATATGGTAAACTGTGATACAGAGTTTTGTACGAAAGGAGAATCGCATGCATGCAGGTTCAGTACACCAAAAATATTAATAACGAGAGCATTCTAAGCATCATTCGCCGTTTTTGCAATTACATAGATCCACGGCTTACAGAGCATGGTTCCCATGTATCTTACATTGTTTTCCAGATGCTTAGAGAAACTGGCCGTTTTACAAAAGAAGAACTGAGAAACATCTGCTTTGTGGCCCAGCTTCATGATGTGGGAGCCTACAAGACAGAAGAGATCTCCCGAATGCTTCAGTTTGAAACAAAAGATGTCTGGGACCATTCTTTTTATGGATATCTTTTTATCCGTTACTTCTCGCCCTTAAAGGATTTCGCTCCCGCAGTACTCCTGCACCATCTCAACTGGGATTTTTTGGAAAAACAAAGCAGCCTGGATTCTTTAATGAAGGATTTGGGACAGCTGATCCATATAGCAGACCGGATCGATGTATTAATGTCTCTGCAAAATTGTTCCTGGGAGGAGACACTTTCCCTACTGAAAAAAGACCAGGGAACCGTTTATGCCTCCCATATTATAGAACTGGTGGAAAAACTGGATTTTAAAAACTCCATTGAGGAAGAATGGAAAGCGGACAGTCAGTTCAATCAGTTTCTTACCGGAATCCCACTGTCAGGAGAGGCGATTACGGATTATTTAAAAATGCTGGTTTTTATTATTGATTTCAGAAGCCACCATACCGTCACCCACACCATCACTACCACAAGCATCAGCTACGAACTGGGAAAACTTCTTTCCTATCCGGAAGACCGTTTAAATGTAATTCTCTGCGGCGCTCTGCTTCACGATCTGGGGAAAATAGCAGTCCCGGTAGAGATTCTTGAGTACCCGGGTAAACTAAGCCGACAGGCAATGAATATCATGCGGACTCATGTAGGTTACACGAAAGAGATCTTTGGCGGAAGCATCGACGAAGCAGTGGAACGGATTGCTCTGCGCCACCATGAGAAGTTAAACGGTACCGGCTATCCCGATGGTCTCTATGCAAAGGATTTATCAAAAGAGGAACGCCTGGTTGCCATCGCAGATATTATCAGTGCACTTACGGGAACAAGAAGTTATAAGGACTCCTATCCATTGAAAAAAATAACAACCATCCTGGAAAGTATGAAAAACGACCAGCTTGTGGATCCGGATATTGTAACGATTGCAGTCACCAATCTGGACTCCATACTTGAAACAACAGCCGTCCGCTGCAGGCCTATCCTTCGTATCTATGAAAAGCTGAAAAATGAATATCAGTATCTGCTGGGTCTTACCACTGATGACGAAAAACTAAATTTCGCACTTTCTATAAAAAAGCAGGAAAAGGCTGCGTTGTGGCCATAAAAAGGGCTGTATCCATTTTCATATGGATACAGCCCTTTCTCTATACTAAAAAATTGTTATTTAGCAATCACTTTCACAAACTTCTTCTTTCCCCGACGAACAACAGCTCCGTCAGCCAGCTGTTCTCTGGTATAGGAAGCTTTTATGTCATTCACCGTTTCTCCCTCTACGGTAACTCCGCCCTGTTCCACATTCCGTCTTGCTTCTGAACGGGAGGGTGCAAGTCCGGATTTCTGGAGTATGGTCAAAATATCAACACTACCGTCTGTAAAATCAGCTTCATCAAGCTCACATAATGGCATATTTTCTGCATTTCCGCCTGTAAACAGCTCTCTTGCACTCTTTTTCGCTTTCTCTGCCTCTTCTTCCCCGTGTACCAGCTTGGTCAGCTCGTAAGCCAGAATTTCTTTTGCCTCGTTTAACTGGCTGCCTTCCCAGCTATCCATCTCATCGATCTGACTTAAAGGAAGGAAGGTAAGCATACGCAGACATTTTAAAACATCAGCATCGGCAATATTTCTCCAGTACTGGAAGAAATCAAATGGAGAAGTCTTTTCCGGATCAAGCCACACAGCACCAGACTGGGTCTTTCCCATCTTTTTGCCTTCTGAGTTTAGCAGCAGGGTGATGGTCATTGCATGGGCATCCTTGCCAAGCTTTCTGCGGATCAGTTCGGTTCCTCCAAGCATGTTGCTCCACTGATCATCACCACCAAACTGCATATTGCAGCCATGGCGCTGGAACAACTCGTAGAAATCGTAGCTCTGCATGATCATATAGTTAAATTCCAGGAAGCTTAATCCTTTTTCCATACGCTGTTTGTAGCATTCTGCACTGAGCATACGGTTTACTGAGAAATGAGGACCGATTTCCCGCAGGAATTCAACGTAGTTTAAGTCCATCAGCCAGTCCGCGTTGTTTACCATCATTGCTTTTCCTTCGGAAAAGTCAATAAAACGGCTCATCTGAGTTTTAAAGCATTCACAGTTATGGGCAATGGTTTCCACTGTCATCATCTGACGCATATCGCTTCTTCCGGAAGGATCACCAACCATAGCGGTTCCTCCGCCGATTAAGGCGATTGGTTTATTCCCTGCCTCCTGCAGACGTTTCATTAAACACAGAGCCATAAAATGTCCCACATGGAGACTGTCTGCTGTTGGGTCAAATCCAATATAAAATACTGCCTTTCCTTCATTGACCATTTTGCTGATCTCTTCTTCGTTGGTCACCTGGGCAATCAGCCCTCTGGCTTTCAGTTCTTCGTAGATTGTCATTCCAATTCTCCTTTACAAAAAAAATAAACCCCGTCCTGTTAAAAGGACGAGGTTAAAATCTCGCGTTACCACCTTTTTTCATAAACAGCTCACGCTGCTTATCTCTTCAAGTACCGTCTGATACTCTAGCACAATAACGGGTGCAGGAATCCGTCGCCGCCTACCGGGCAATTATACCTTTGGGAGCGAAGCTCAAAGATGTATTCACAGTCCGTTTTCCACGCGCCTTTCATCAACCGGCTGCTTTCTGTCTGGTTTTACGTACTGTTACTTGTTCTTATCAATGCTTTTATTTATATATGAAGTAGTTTTTAGTATATGAGGTTTCCTTTTATTTGTCAAGATCCTTTTTATTTAAACAACTCCCGTAGAAAACGGCAAATTTACGAAATAATATCGTGGATCTGGCTGAGTATCTTTTTTAAGCTGCCTGCTTCAACCTGTCCTGGTGCAGATTCTTTTCCAACTGCGGCAAAGGTCAGTGCGGATCCAAAAAATTCACCGGAAAACCGGCTGATCACACCCTCCTTTGACATAGACATGGTAATGACAGGGCGGTCTGAAATATAGTGGGACATCTCATAGGTTGCTGTCAGAAGTACCATAACATCTTCCACGTTATGGGGCATTACCGCAATTTTAGGAATGTCTGCGCCCAGTTCAATCATCAGCTTAACACGGCGAAACAATTCCTCTTTTTCCGGTGTTTTCTGAAAATCATGATTGGAAGCTATGACAAAAACCCCAAGCCTGTGTGCTTCTTCCACAAGGATCTTTGCAGCTTCTTCATCAAAAAACAATTCCACATCAATGACATCCACATAACCGGAGCGGATCAGAGCCAGATTTAAATCAATATACTGATTTACATTGATTTCCTTTTCTCCCCCTTCTTTCGCAGTCCGAAAGGTTGCAAGAAGAGGAACCTCCTTCAGTGCTTTCCGGATACAGCCTGCCGCTTCCACAACTTTACTGATTTCATATGCCTCATCAAACCAGTCAATCCGCCATTCCGCTATATCAGCTCCGCCTGCCTCCAGGCTTTCGGCAAACGCTACCGCATCTTTTAGATTTATTTCAACAATAGGAACGCATACCTTGGGCATACCTTCGCCAATGACTACATCTCTTAATCTGACCGTCTTCATCCTGTCTTCCTTTCTTTATCCTACAGAATTCCCCTGAATTATTTTTTCTATTATAACGTTGAACCGTAAATAGTTCAAATACATTTTCTTCTAAAAAATAAATCCGGTTGGGAAAAAGCATATAAACAAAGCGCCGGAATGTTTCCAGCGCTATATTTATTACTATTATAATAAAGGTTTATTTAGCTTTTTCAAGAGCCGCCGTAACCGCTTCTTTGATTCCATTGGAAGAATTGGTTGCCCCCGATACTCCATCTACCGTAGTGCTCTGGGTTCTGATGATGGCAGCTGTGACTGTCTTCTCTGCTGCCTCATAAATTCCAGGAGTCTCATGATGATCTGTTAATTCTATGGAAGTCACACTTCCGTCTTTCACCACCACCTCTACTGTAATATCTCCGTTATTCCCTTTTCCGGTTCCTGTATAGGTACCGTCCTTATAATTTCCCTTCACTTCTGGCTGTACTGCTTCCTCTTCGCCTGCAGCCTTCATGGTTTTCTCCGTAAACCCACCGTTTTTCATAACATAGTCATACGCAGCTTTTCCCGCCAGTCTTCCGAAAACCACAATATCAGTCACTGCATTTCCTCCCAGACGGTTTGCTCCATGAACGCCTCCAACTACCTCTCCGGCTGCAAATAGTCCGGGGATTGCATTTCCGTCTTCTTTTAGAACCTGGGTAGCTGTATCAATCTTTACACCGCCCATGGTATGATGAACCGCTGGAGCGCACAGTCCGGCGTAATAAGGAGGCTTGCTTAATGGAACTTCCATGCTTTCTCTACCAAATTCTGTATCCTTGCCACCTGTCTGATACGCTGCATACTGTTCCAGTGTAGCTTTCAGCTGATCCTTATCAACACCGATTGCCTCTGCCAGCTCTTCTGGAGTGTCAGCCTGGGTAATGATTCCCTGACCGATATATTTTTCAATGGCAGATAAACTCTCCCTTACAGACTGGTCAAATACCATGAAGCAGGTTTTTCCTTCCTGATTTAAAATGGCCTCTGAAACCACATCTCTGGTCTCCAGCTCGTTGACAAAACGCTTTCCGGACCGGTTTACTAAAATAGCTCCGTTTCCACGGACACCTTCTGTGTACATTGTGGTTGTATCCGGATTCACGGTAGGGTGAGTCTGGATCTGATCAATATCTACAAGTCCTGCCTTCAGCTCTTCCGCCATAACAATTCCGTCACCAGTGGCACCGGATTGATTGGTGGTGCAAAAACCGTCCAAATCTTTTCTGTATTTTACCACCAGTTCAGAATTGGCTCCAAAACCTCCAGATGCTAAAATTACAGCCTTACATGAAATGGTATAAGGCTCTCCACCCTTTGTTGCCGCCTGCACTCCCACCACGGCGCCCTCTTCGCTCAGTAAAATATGGACTGCTTCCGTCTCTAAAAATACAGGTACATCCAATTCTTTCAGCTTTGCATTAAGAGCATTTACAAGCATGGGGCCCACTGCCGATGTATCAGTCGGCCGGTGGATTCTCTTAACACTGGCTCCGCCGAACTGACCTACTACCGATAAATCTCCGCCTATTTCGTTGACCCATGTTACTGCGTCCGCAGACTGCTCTGCCATCACCTGAACAAGCTTTGGATCATTTAAATTTTTTCCGCCCTTCATAGTGTCTTCCACAAACAGCTCAATGGAATCTTCAATTCCATCAGCCTTCTGATACGGTGTTTCAGCTGCATTTAAACCACCCGTGGCACGGACGGTATTACCTCCTGTAATAGGCATTTTTTCTAATACAATCAGATTAGTAGCTCCTTTTTGTGTGGCTTCAACAGCCGCTGTCATACCAGCTCCCCCCGCTCCAATTATAACGATGTCTGCCTGCTTTTCGTTTTCTTTTGATTCAGGTACCAGCGTGCCTTCAGCTGCCGCTTCCTGAACATTCTTTTTCCCGGATTTATCCAGACTGGTATAAGCCGGACCGGATAATACAATTACAGCTGCTGCCGCTGCTGCCATCGCAGCAATACCCACAAATATTCCTTTTTTCATATCATTCTCCTCACTTTTTCGCTGTTAATAACAGTTTTTTAAGTTAATTAATTGCATGAAAACTTTGATAATAATTTATCATACATTGTTCACTTTAAAAAGTTTTGGAATGTAAAGAAGACCTTTTGTAAGTAAAAAAAGAGATTCTGCAAAGGCATGAAAGTTTCAATTGAAATAAAATTGTTTAATCAACCTGATGACTGCAATAAATGCGTACAGCAAGAAAAAGAAATAGGGGTATTTCAATTAATGTTGCTGCCATTATAACATAAGGTGACCAAATGCTTATAGAACCAATGTGCAGATAATTAAAGTCTGACAACTGATAAAGTAAGCTATTCTGCATACCGATTCCTCCTGAAGGTAAAATAAAACCAAGCCAGGCAAATCCAGATGAAAACGTAAATATGGGGATAAGACACATAGCAATTGTAATCAAAATAACAGAAGTAGAATCCTTGAATTTTGCTGACAAAAATAATGTAAAGCTAATCATTGCCAGCAGGGAGCCAAGTCCTCCTATAGCTAAAACAATTTGAAGCTGCCCCAAATTAAGCGCAGGCAGACTAATGACAGAAAATAACATCTGCATAGAGGTTTTCATACATTCTGGCCCAAATGCCAGATCGGAGATTAATAAATGCAGTAAAATACAAATAAAAAATGTGATTGAAAAAACGGTCAATGCAGCAAATACCTTTACCATAGCCAGCCTGCTGCGTCCATGCCTGGTACAGCGCAAAATACTGTCTGATCCCGTTTGATATTCATTGGAAAAAGTAGGCGTAACCGCAGCTGTGCATAGAATGACTAACAGTAAAATATAAAGCATGATATAATCAAAGGCATCTCTTGAATACCCCGCATAAAACTGAAAAGGTGTTTTTACCTCAGCATATTTCTTTAAAGACTGCTTCTGCGCAATTGGATTATCCTTATGCTCCATCTGCATGACATCTTTCAAGTGCTGCTCTACTTGTTTATAATAATTGTTTGTCTTGTCCGGGTCGATATCCATCAGACTTGCTGCCTGACCCGTTCTCGGATTAGAAAACGCCTCAGGCAGTCTTCCTAAAAGCGACTCCACCGGAAAAACCTTTTCAATATAAAGATCTTTTGGAAAATCTCCGCTGTAAAGGCTGTTCTCTCCATATTGTGATACTGTATTCTGATAGATTATTAACGCCTCCTTTAGTTTTCCTGGGGTGACTTCTCCGTTATTGGTCTGGCGCAACGTTTTTTTATAGGAAATTGCAGACAGGCCATTTAATTCGGCTACTTTGTTGCCGTTTTGGTCATATTGATTGATATCTTCAAAAATGACTGGAAGCCAAGCCATTACCACGGACAATAATAGTGCAACAACTAATATAATAATTACACGGCGTGACTTAAGCACGCGTTTGATTTCCAAACAATAAATACGCATCGATTATATCCCCCTTTCACTGATTTCTTCTTGCGGAAATAACCATAAATATAAATCCTCCAAACGGGGAGATGCCAATACGGAGTTACTGGTTTTTCCTTCATCTGATAAATAACGGATTGATACCTGGTTGCTGCCTTCACTTCGCTGGTTAATGATGCGCAGCTGCATTTCATACATGGTGATCTTCTCGGCAGGCACAACACAAGTCCAGACCTTCCCCTGCACCTGCTTTACCAATTCGTCTGTTGTACCCACATTAACAATTTTACCTGCCTTCATAATTGCATTCTTTGTAGAAATATACTCAATATCAGATACGATATGGGTTGAAATTAAAACAATTCTTCCGTGGGAAAATTCGGAAACAAGGTTTCTAAAGCGAACCCGTTCGCCAGGATCAAGGCCTGCTGTTGGTTCGTCCATAATTAGAATTTTAGGATCATTGAGCATCGCCTGTGCAATTCCCACCCGCCGTTTCATTCCACCGGACAACTTTATGATTTTTTTATTTTTTACATCCGTCAGGGTCAGTGTGTGCAGCAGATTGTCAATTTTTTTCTTGTTTCCCTTACAGGTACATCCTTTAGGGCAGCCACATACTCCAGATAATTCTTTACTGTAAAATCCTGAAAAAATCCAAAATCCTGAGGTAAGAATCCAAATAAATCTCTATATTCTTCCCCCATTGAATGAATATCCCTGCCATCATAAAGAATTTTTCCGCTGGTTGGATTCAAAATATCTACAATCATCCGCATCAGCGTGGTCTTCCCTGCTCCATTGGCTCCAAGCAGCCCCCATACTCCTGGCGTAAGACTTAAGCTAACATCATCTACTGCCATTTTATCTTTAAAATGCTTACTCAGATTTGATATTGTCAGTTCCATGTCATTTCTCCTCACTTTTATTTAATAACAATGCAAAACGTCCTTGTTCTGTTTTATTTTACTGAACAAGGACGTTTGATACTTTAAGATGAAGAGGATAATTTCCTAAGATTATCCTAACAACCCATTGATATTTTCCTAAAAATGAGCAGGTAATGATACGGTAAAGGTAACCATATTGTTTTCACTATCTGCGGAAATTTTTCCGCCATGTAAACGAACAATTTCATCTGCAATAGATAAACCAAGCCCGGCACCACCAGTATCTGATTTACGGGCATCATCCAAACGGTTAAATTTTTCAAAAATTGTAGATAGCTGATCAGGTGGAATTGTACTCCCATGATTAGTAAATGTAATAATGACTTTATCCTGCTGCTGTTCTGCCTTAATAAGAATTTCCGAATCAGGGCTGGAATATGCAGCCGCATTTTTGAGGATATTATTAAACACACGGGCCAATTTTTCAGAATCACCATAAACAGTCAGCATTTCGTCTGCCTGAAGTATGGCAAAATTACCTTTCGCCGATAAGACAGGATAAAATTCATCAATCAGTTGAACAAGCATATAATATAAATCCACATTTGTTTTCTCCAGCTTGATCTGATGGGTATTATACCGTGCAATTTCAAAGAATTCGTTAATGAGTTTTTCCAGACGTATGGCTTTTTTCAATGTAATCCCAACATATTTTGATTTCTGTTCCATCGGCATGTCAGGCGCTTCATCGAGCAAGCTTAAATACCCGATTATTGAGGTAAGTGGTGTGCGAATATCATGGGCCAGGTACATAACTAATTCATTCTTTTTGTTTTCTGCCTCTTTTACAGCCTGTTGACTGATTAGGACGGCCATTTTAATTTGATTCATCTGCTTTTCCACATCTTTCAGCGGTTCGGATAATTCAATGGCACTGTCATTTAATTGATAGACGGTTTTAGTGGCATTGACAACTTCCTCAAAATATAACCATGGTTTTTTCCAGTAATGACAGAAAAAACAGCAAAAGCCAACTACCAGATACAGAAAATAGAAAATTTCAATTCTAAGTTGCAGCCATAGAAAAAAAGAATTGGTTACTCTGCTGAATCCATAATCTAATAGTACCGTCAAAATATAGCCAGCCAACGTATACAGAATTAAGTTAACGAAAAGCTTGACACGTAATTTCTTTTCAATATTATTCTTCATTGCTATACCTCAATTGGAATTTATATTTTATACCCTACTCCCCATATCGTTTTAATGTATTTGGGTTCCTCTGCGGTGTCATCCATCTTTTCCCTCAAATGCCGGATATGAACGGTAATCGTGTTATTGCTTTTGCTGTAATACTCATCATGCCATATCTCATGAAACAGCTTTTCTGAGCTTACAACCGTTCCCTTTTTCTGGAGTAAAATACAGAGTATAGAAAATTCCGTTGGTGTAAGTGAAATAGGTTTTTCATTTATGAGACATTCGTGTGTTTTCGTATTAATTTCCAGATCTGAATAACACAAGATTGGCGTTGTATCCAGTTCCTCTTTCCCGGGATTGTACTTTTTGTAACGGCGCAGCTGCGCTTTCACTCTGGCGATTAATTCCAGAGGGCGAAATGGTTTTGTCACATAGTCATCGGCTCCTAATGTTAAGCCTGTTATTTTATCTGTTTCCTCGTCTTTCGCGGTCAGCATAATAACGGGAAAAGTATAATGTTCGCGAATTTTCCGGCAAAGCTCAAATCCGTTTATATCCGGCATCATTATATCTAAAATAGCAAGGTCAAGCTTTGTACTTTCTATGCAGGCAAGCGCTTCCTTTGCTGAATAATACTTACATACGGTATAGTTCTCGTTTTGCAGATAGACTTCTATTAAGTCTGCAATTTCCTGTTCGTCATCTACTACAAGAATGATATCATTCATAACTTCCTCCTTTCAGGCATATTAAGGTATTTTATTATTGTATCAGAAATTGCTTCTCTATTTGTAAATTCTTGCATGAGGAATTACTAAGATTTTCATAAGATTCTGACTTTGAGGTTCTGCTTTTTTCATAATCTTCAGCATCTGTCTTGGCGTTGCTGTATTTTTCCGAACCGGGAAATACTCTACGTATTGACTTAGCAGAGGCACCGAATCATTATCTGGGATTATGTAGTCGATATTTAGTGGCAGTTTCAGTTACATGACAAAGGAGCTGCGCACTAATTACTTAGTGCGAAGCCCCTTCTTCTCAACAGGACATAACTGTATCAATCCGTTATTACAGTTCAAACCAATCCCTATAACCTAATTCAATCAGATGATCCCGGCTGATCCTAAGACTTTCAAAGGGGTCACGGTCATAAGTTTCATCCTGCTCAATTAAAAAATACTCGCTCCCTCCTTCAAATCCGGCTTCCACACACTCTTTTACAGGCAGACTTCCTTCTCCCAATTCTGCAAACTCAATGGTATCAGTAAATGCCTGCATAAAGGTTGTTTTGTCAAACGCACCCTCTGGAAGCCTCACTTCCCTGATCCGATAATCTTTCAGATGAATCAGCCGAATCCTGCCGGCATAATTTTTTATAAATTCTACCGGATTTTCTCCTCCACGCTGAATCCAGTGAATATCCAGTTCAAACCCCATATACCGGGTATTGTCTTTAATTATATCCAGCAAATACTGTCCATCATATTTTATAAACTCGATATGATGGTTGTGATAATACAGATCTATCCCGTGCTCTTTCAGCTTTCCGGCATAGTCATCCGCTCTCTTTACAAAATCCAAAGCTTTATCACGGCTTCCCATACAATTGACAGGCAGCATGCCAATACGCAGCAAGTCACAGTTTAATGCCTTGCAGTCTGCCACAATTTTATCAAAATCAGTAGTCAGATATTCTCCCGGCATACCAGGCATCATGGGTTCTAATGAAGCGCTGCAGGCAGCCACCTTAATGCCGTATTCCTCACATGCCTTCTTTATATCACTCACATTTTCAGGAGTCATAGGTATCTGGCTGATCTCCACACAGTGATACCCCATCTCAGCACAGGCTTTTAATGTCTCATATGCCCCTAATTCATCAACTTTATCCTTGATCGTACTCATTTGAATTCCAATTAACCCTTTTTTCATTGCAAATATTTCCTCTCATATTTTATTGTTTCTTTAACGAAGCAAACATGCCTGTACGCCCTGACTCCTGTATAGAATCAATCAGACGTATGCTCATCAGACCATCTTTGACATGCAGATAATCCTGATTGTCTTTTTCAATGGATTCATAGAATTTATTGATTAGTTTCCCATGGCTGGCTCCGTAATAGAATTTAGAGCCAAAAAACTTTGCATCCTCTGCCAGCTGTTCCCTGCTGCCATCTGGATTAATACGATACAGAACATTTTCAATAATGGCAAACTCTGCCTGATCCAATTGAACCGAGATCTGTACACTTTCGTTTTTATAATTTGCATTGGTTGCCATAAACAGACCATGGGCACCGTTTTCATAAAAGAGGTTTGCCATAACGGTATCTTCCACTTCTATTCCATAGTCCAAAAGCTGACTCACCGATGCTTTCACACCATCCACGGGACCTCCCAGGTAATACAGCAGATCCAGTGTATGGACGGACTGATTAATCATACAGCCTCCACCGGCAGTATCCCATTTTCCCCGCCAGGGTTTACTTTCATAGTAATCTCTGGACCGGAACCATGGCACAACCCCTTTTGCAGCGCAAACTCTGCCATATTTTCCGCTGTCAATGATTGTCTTCAAAGCTTCCACAGATTCATTGAAACGGTTCTGAAGGCAGATTCCCATGTGAATGTCCGGATGTGCTGATTCAAAATCAGCAAACACCTGGCCCTGTACCTGATTTAAAGCAACAGGCTTTTCACATAATACATGAACTCCCATCTCAGCTGAAGCAATAGAAACCGGCACGTGAAGGTAATGAGGCAGGCAGATATGTACCACATCCGGCTTTTCCCTGGAAATCATATCCTGATAGCTGGTATAAAACGGCACTCCCTCCGGAGCCTGATCTCTTTTATTTTCCTCTATGTCACAGACTGCAGCCAGAGTAATTTCAGGATTGTTTTGAATACACATCATATGAATGGAAGAGATGTCTCCCAGACCGATGACAGCCGCTCTTTTCATATATACTTCTCCTTATTGTGGTTATCTGGTTTTAAATTTCCCCTCTGCAGCAATTCTCTTATTTAATTCCCGCAGATACAAATCCTCGTCAACAGGGTTTTCCACCTCAGTACCCAGCCAGGAAGAAAGCAGGGCTGCATTTGCCAGGTTTACTCCGTTGATGCCGTCGGAGCCGGGAGCCAGAAGCGGCACTCCCTCCAGAATGTGAAGTGCAAAATTTTCCATGACGGAAATATGCTGAACTCCCCAGCCATCGGTATTTTCAAAAGTTTCTTTCAGTATCATATCTCCTGCACCTGCTGAATTACCGCTTGTCAGCTTATGGACATCCATCATGCTCATGGTCGCATTCATTTCGCTCTCATCTTTTTTCAGGCGATATACGGTAGCAGTTTTACTGTCATCTACCACAATCTTACCCCCATCTAAATCTATTTCCAGCCGGTCTGTTCCAATGGGATCATGGGTGCAGGTAATAAAGCTGCCGGTGGCGCCGTTGCTGTATTCTGTTACAATGGTAACGTCATTTTCCACAATAATATCCCGGTGGCTGCCGTAAAGACATTTTGCAATTACCTTATCAGGCACTCCGCAGAGCCACTGCCATAAATCCAGCTGGTGAGGGGCCTGATTCACCAAAACGCCTCCGCCTTCTCCACCCCAGGTGGCGCGCCAGTCACTCTGCTTATAGTAACTGTCCGGACGCCACCAGGAATTGATAATCCAGCTTGAGCGGCGGATTTCCCCCAATTCTCCGGAAGAAACCAGTTCTTTCACCTTCTGGTACAGTTTATTTGTCCTTTGGTTGAACATAATTCCAAACGCCACATCTTTATGGGCCGCAGCGCATTGGTTCATCTCACGGACTGCTTTTGCATAAACTCCTGCAGGCTTTTCCACCAGCACATTCATTCCATGCTCCAGGCAATAAATGGCAATTTCCGTATGAAGATAATGAGGAACGGTTGTAATTACCGCATCTACATCTCCGGATTTTACCATGTCCTTCCAATCTTTATAAAAAGGAACTTCCGGATATTTTTCCCTGCACATCTCCTCTTTTGCCGGATCATTATCACATAAGGCTCCCAGAGTACAGTGGGGAGGACACTCCACCGCTGGCATTCCTGCAAATCCTGCCTGTCCGCTTAAAAATCCTGCATATGCGCTGCCCTGCACACCTGCTCCGATCAGTCCATATCTTATTTTTTTTTCCATTTTCATTCTCCTTCCGTCACATTCGTGGGTTATATAATGGATTTTAAAATTTCCCGCAACGCATGATACTGCATTGCATAACCCTCTGCACCATTTTTTGCTTTATCTTCTTTTATAATTTTCTTTGCATCAACAAGTTCCAAATCGGACAGAGCGTCAAACACCACCAGATGAGGCTCCAAAGTCAAAAATCCTTCATAGCCTTCGCTCAGAAGAGCCCGCTCTAAGATCTCTCTGATCCGGCCCTCACCGGTACCGCACACCACATTTTCTTTATCTGATGCAACTGCATCTTTGATATGGATGTAGGCAACGTAATCCTTTATTAAATCCCAGCAGTCAACAGGATCTTCATTGCACTGCACATAGTTGGCAAAATCAAATGCACTGAGAAAACAGGGATCTGATAATGCCTCCATAAGGTTTTTGCACCTGATTCCGGTATCGCCATAAATATCTTTTTCATTTTCATGGATCAGAATAATTCCATAGCTCTTTGCTATTTTTAAAAACCCTCTCATTCTGTCAATTACTTTATCCCTGTAATGATCCGGATCTTTTCCTGCTGGAATATAACAGCTGAACACGCGGATATACTTACAATCCAGAATCCTGCATATTTCACAAAGCGTATTCAGTTGGCGCAGCTGTTTTTCATATCCTTCCTCATCATTTACTCCAACTTTTCCAATGGGCGAGCCCAGAGACGATACTTTTACACCAAACTGGCTGAGTTTGGGCAGAAGCTGTTCCCTGACTTCCTCAACCGTAAATTCTGCAATGGATTTTCTGTTTGCAGTCCGCAGGGAAATGTACTGCATTCCCAACTCAGCCACAGTTTTTAACTGCTCTTCAAAATCTTCACATATTTCATCAGCAAAACCAGATATTGTTACTTGTTTCTTCACGGGCTCCTCCTTTGTTGAAAGACTAGTTATGATTCAATCTTCTCTCTTTTAAAATCTCAGAATTTTCCTCCACCTTCTTTTTATTTAGTGGATATACAAAGAGCAGCATCAGGGCAACACATAAAAACAGGACTGCAGGAACAATGGTTGAGATTGTATATAATCCGCTCAGTACCTCCGGTGTCTGAATCTTGGCTGCTGATTCATAGCCAATCAGCTGCAGGGCATATCCGCTTAAGCCGCCAGCCAGTGCCTGACCTACTTTTCTTGCAAAGGAATAAACGGCATAAATCGTACCGTCTTCTCTCTTACCAGTTCTTACCTCCGCATCATCAATTACATCTGTGATATTAGCCCAGATAATCAGGTTGAAAAAGTTAACCCCCAGAAATCCAATTGCTGCAGAAACCATGTAAACCCATGGGTTCTTAACTTTTAAGAAAAACAACAATACATATACAGCCGCAGTAAATGTGGTAGCTATGATGGCAGCTTCTTTCTTTCCGACCGCTTTTGCGATTTTTCCCACAAATATAGCCAGAATTAAGGCAAATGAAACATTAATAAAAGTAAAGCTGGAAAACGCTTTGATATCTCCAAAATAATCCGCATACAGGTATGTATTTAAGCCACTGATTAATAACTGACTTAACAATAAGAATATTGCAGCACCGATGATACCAAGAATGGCTCTGCTGGAAAATATGGCTGCGAAGGTCTTGCCTAATGTCATTTTTGTGGAATTTTCATTCTTTTCAATTTTAACCCGCTCTGTGGTGCATTTATAGCAGATAACGTAGCAGATGACGGCACATATGGAGAATATACCAGCAATAACAGGGAAGATATTCCCGCTGTTTCTGATAACCTGCGCACCACTCTCATCCTTTGTATAGATGATAATGGGACCCAGCACGCCGATAATCAGCTGAGCCAGATTTGCACCAATACCACGGAAAGTGGATAATCCGGTCCGCTCATCTGGTTTCTCCGTAATCGCAGATGCCATGGATCCATAAGGAATGTTGATACCAGTGTAGCAGATGCTTCCCCACAGTAAGTAGGTTCCGTACATATAAACAATTTTCATAGTCATGGAAGCACCTGCCATGGAAGACTGGTACATTAAAAAACTGGCAAACGCTACAGGACCTGCCATTCGGCGGATCCATTGTTTAAAACGGCCATCTTTTCCTGGTTTGCAAGTGTCAACAATGCGCCCCATGGTGATGTCCGTAAAAGCATCCACGATTCTGGACATCAGAAACAGGGTTCCTACCATGGCTCCCGGAATTCCGAGAACTTTCATATAAAACACCATTAAAAACGAACTGGCAAATATAAATGTAAAATCATTACCAAAATCACCAAACATATATCCTATCTTATCTCTGAGTCCAAATGGTCTTTCCTGCTTATCATTCATTTGTTCATCTCCTTTTAGAATCTGGTCTCCCACCTGCCGCAAAAGACATTATCATTGTAGCGTCCTTTAAATTCACTTTTACCCATCATTTTCTCCAGCGCTGCTTCAAAAGCCTCATGATGAGGCATATATGCGTTTATATAACAGCGTGCCATCGGTACGTCTATTAAGTTGTTTGTATTGCTCAGCGATACCGTAATGGTTGGTAACTCTGACATATACCAAGGCTGTTTCACCGGCTCGTCCCACTTTAGACGCATAGTATTAAACTGGGCAAATCCCTGGATATTCAGCACCAGTAGCACTGCATCGTAATTATTTTTAAACTCCTCCATCTTTCCTTTGCTCTGGGGCAGGGATGCATCTACAATAAATCCCTGGGCCTCAAGCTGACTTATTATATCTTTAATTATGACATCATCATTGCTTTTAAACTTTGTTCCTGCAATAACTGTGGCTTCCGATCCTATGTAGAATAGTTTAATCCTGGGATAACGTTCCGGAGTCATGGGGAGATAATTACATCTGTCTTTTACCAGGGTTACATATTTATCTGCCAATTTTCTGGATATCTCATGATGTTCCCTGCTCCCTACAACCTCCAGCGCTTTCCTGGGGGCGGATAGTGTACCCTTTTCTTTTAACTGATTGAGATTCAATGCCGCCTTGATACCCAGAATACGGTGAAGAGCGTCATTCAGCCTCTCTTCTGTGATAATGCCACTGCGATAACCCTCTAACATGTAGCCGAAATCTTCCTCTTTATCATTAAAGAACAAATACATATCGCAGCCTGCCGCAATTGCCAGTGGTACTTGCTGACTTCTGGGTATGGTCGCACCAAACATACCAATCATATGGGATGCATCTGTCACTACAAGACCATTGAAGCCAAGCTGACCTTTCAATAAATCTGTGATCAGTTCCGGAGCCAGAGTAGCCGGACGGATATCCTCATCTTTAATACCCGGGCGAAGTTTTCTGGAATATGCAGGGAGGGCAATATGACCTGCCATAATTGTCATGCAGCCTTCGTCAATTAGTTCCTTATAAACACGGCCGAAGGTTTTATCCCATTCTTCTGTGCCCATCTCATTGATTCCCATTAGAAGATGCTGATCATTTTCATCTGTACCATCTCCAGGAAAATGCTTCATGCAGGTAGCAAAATTCTGGGTTTTCATTCCCTGAAAGAATGCTTTTGAATACCGTATTACATCATCCGGATTATCATTAAAGGCCCTCAGCTGTACAATTGTATTTCTCCAGTAATAGGTCAGATCTACAATTGGTGCAAAGTTCCAGTTACATCCTATTGCAGCTGCCTCTCTCGCGCTGGCGGAGGCAACCTGAAAAACAGCTTCTTCGCTGTCTATAGCTGCCATAGCTGCCCCATTTGCAAGTGGAGTTCCCTCTGTTACACCACCATTTCCACCTGCCTCACAGTTGGAGGCAATCAGCAGCGGGATTGGAGAGGCTTCCTGAAGATTCTTTGTCATTTCCCAAATTTCTTCCTTTGCTGCATTGTGGTAACGGATAGCCCCTGGATGATAGGTGTCAATTAACTTCCTGATATTTTCCGGTTTTCGTTCCTCTGAATTTCCTACCATATTAACAAACAGCTGACCAATTTTTTCTTCCAGCTTCATACGGGATATGGTTTCTTCTACCCAGCGAATCTGGTCTGTGTTCAAGTAATATGGTTTCTGCCTTAAATCTACCATGTGATTCAATATCTCCTTTATTAATTAAATAGATTGTGTTCAAACGCATTGATCAGCTGTTTCTGATACGAATTGTCGAAAGTACCGTTTATCAGCCTATCCAATGCTTCTTTGATTCCTTTCCAGCTGTCGCTTTCATGAGATACAAGAACCGGATAGAATCGAACACGGTTTTTCTCAGCCGCACTTAAATCACCGGGGGCATCTCCCATCATAATCACATGGTCTGGCTCATACCCATATTCCAACAGTTTGCTGATGCAGTAAGTCTTTGAGCCAGCGTTTTGTGCCATCATAAGTTCCACATACTTCATGAGTCCATGTTTCTCCCACTCTGCAGACACGGCATCTGGATTGGCAGAGGATACAATAGCAATATCTGTATACTCATGGGCAAAAGCAAGCCCCTCTTTTACTCCGGTGAAAGGAATCTTATCCCATTCGGGAATCTCATTGATCCTGCGATTCACCTCGATGGACCAGTGAAGAGCCTTTTTAAGACAACTGCTCCCTGTCTGTTCTAAAACATGGGATAACGCTGCATTGGACAGTTCATTTGAAACTTCCGTCCATTTGATGAAATCCTTTGCATCCGGAATTTTTTTGTAAGTTCCGTCTATTTCAGACAGTAAGATTGCCAGTGCCTTAAAACGGTTGATCCCTCTGGTCTTGGAGTACAAATTTACCTGATTCCAGCGGTACAGGATCTCATCTCTCCATTCCTCAAGCCCCCACTCTTCTACCATACAAGGACCAAAACACCGAAAATGCTTGATATCCATGGTGTCCATCGCACAGCCATCCGAATCAACGCAGACCAGATAATTCTTTTTCCGTGCGAACTCCTTATATTCCATTCTGCTTCCTCCTGTTCATTTATGATATAGGAAGTCTAACTGAAAAAAACATTGTTAAACAGTGATAAATTTTATTTAAAATAATACGATTTTATGGTATACTTGATTTTATATAAATATTTTACGATTTTACTGCTAAATTATATAATTTCTTAAAGAGGTGAGTACGAATCATGAACTTGGATAATCTGGATCTTTTTGTTCATATCATGCAGGCGCAGAATGTACCCTGTTACCGGCTGGAGACCGACTTTTCCAACCTTTATCAGGTCGATCTGGCTCTGCGCGGCAGACTCTTTACCAATTACAATTATCAAAATCTTCACGATTTTATTATCAGTCACTGCCACGACTCTGAAATAATGCGGATAAAAGATGATTTTCATCTGATAAATTATTTTATCCTTATAGAAGATACCAAATCTGAATCAGATAAACAGGATTTTTATATTTCTGTGGGGCCTGTGCTTGAAACACTGCCCACACCTGATCAGATATATCAGCTGATGAATAAGAGAACTCTGCCGGAGAAACTCTTACGGGATTTGCAGACATACTATTGTAATATTACAATACCGCCTGATTTCAATGTATTTGAATCTACACTGATTAATATTACATGCCACTTATTTTCACGGGATTTTAAGTTTCAGACATATTCGGATTCCGGAGATCTTTCCATTGAATCCATAATCGGTAATTCCCAGTTAAGTGAAAATCCTTCTATCGCCAGCCAAAGCATCGAAGAGCGGTATGAGACAGAAGAAAATCTGCTGGAGGCCATCACTGCAGGAGACCATGCAAGAGCCGTTCGTTACCACGGGAAATTCAGGAATTTCAAAATCATGCCTCGCAGTGAGAATACTCTGAGTAACAGGAAGAATCTGGTAATCGTGCTTAATACCTTGTGTCGGAAAGCTGTTCAGAAAGGACATGTTCATCCGATGTACATTGATGAATTGTCTACCCGCTTTGCCATACAGATTAACCAGGCCCGATCTTTGAAAGATCTTGATACTTTAGAAAGTGATATGATCCACAAATACTGCCTTCTGGTTCACAATCGCTCTATGAAGAATTATTCCCAGATCGTCCAGCAGTGCATCACCTACACTGATTTCCATTATGCTGAGCCTTTGACTCTGGCATTTTTTGCTGAAAGATGCCATGTGACAAAATCTTATTTATCCAGCCTCTTCAAGAAGGAAACAGGAAGAAATCTGACCGATTATATCCACTCGGTCAGAATCAGCCATTCCTTGTTTTTGCTCAATTCCACGCAGATGCCAATTCATATTGTTGCTGCAAACTGCGGATATAATGATATCAACTACTTTATTAAGCTCTTTAAGCGTTTGAACGGTATCTCTCCAAAACAATACCGGATACAGTTACGTAATAATTAAAAAATGGAAACAGCATAAAAATAGCGAAGCAGTGTAAAACCGCTTCGCTCAGACTGTAGACAAATCGGTGTCAGGACGCAAGCCCTAGCGCCGATTTTCTCTGTGTATATGTTTCTTTTAACAGCTAAGTTTCTGGTGGAACAGAATCAATGTCGCAAATAATTGCCCCTGTGTGACCTTTAAATCCTCCTGTTTGTCTTCCGGTTGCTTTTCCAGAAAAATGTCGCATATAGACCAGTTTTTCATATCCCTCAAGTCGCACAATCGCAACCATTTATAACTTCCTGAACTATAAGATTCTCACCCTATTTTACTCAAAAAGCAGGAATGAACCATGGGGTCGAAAATGATGCAGGTTAAAGAGCCGGAGTAAAAACTTCCCCGGCTCCGCTGATATCAGCCCACAACGCGGACTGAAGGGACTTTTACATAGGGGTCGTATTTAACCCATATATTAATTCTTGATAAATATCGTTGTTACAAATAAATTATTAAAATAACAATAGGTGGGTATTTTTATTCCTTGAATCACTTTATAAGCTGCATTGTTTTTGGTCCTATGTATTTCTGTGCAATCTCTAAGATGTCTGTGTCATCCCCTAATATTGACCTTCACAGTTTGAAGCTACAAATGTCTTTGCTTTTGGCTTAACATTTAGCTTTCTAAGGATTGTAATCACTCTCATAGAAAATAGCCATTATGCTTTTATTACCATCGACCAGATTCTTTTTTAAGCAATTTACCTGTCTTGTAATCAAAAGTATATTTAATTGCAAAAAAAGTGTTTGCAGTAAAAGTTCCATCTGAACTTAGATGTACTAACGTATATACACTTGAAGCCAGATAATTATACCCCTGATCATCCTTACCAATATTAAATGCTTTTATTGGATTTTCTATCCTCCATATTATTTTTCCATAAGAATTAACCCCATAAATATTGTCAGTTTCATTAATGCCGTTAGGTATGGCAAGTAGAACGACATAAATACCATCCCAATACTTGACATCTGCAATATTGTATTCAAAATCAACCCTAAAACTACTTGTTCTTAGGGTACTCTCTATAATTTTATAACTTGTACTCATCATGACCTCCTACTAGTGTAATAAGCGACCGTTAATAAATTGTCCTACACGTTGCCCCATCATATCAAATTGTATGCCACCCCCTTTAAATCCAAATAATCCATTTGCAACACCCATACGTAGTTGTGTTCCAGATTCAAAGATAACATCTGTAATATGTGTTGGTGTTGAAGGAAGTGCAAATTTGTTCTGTATCTGCTGAGGATTCAAGCCCATAATGTCTTTCGCCTTCATTACCCAGCCACCAGCTTGTCCTGAATTTACATTGTCGTATACTCTCACAAAATCCCCTACTTTTGTATTTTTCGTTAATTCAATTATACTTGTTGTGGTTCCTGGTTTGTAGGGCGGTTCATATCCTACTGGAAATGACTTATTAACAGCCTCAGCAATCTCTTTACCAATAGTTTTAAAGTTACCCGCCCCCTCAGCAGCTTTCGCCTGCTGAGCCTGTACCAGCTGCCTAGCCTGACTAAAGCCTGCTGTTCCAGCGGAACCAGCTGTTGTTACGCCAAATCCAAGACCTGACGCAACTGCTCCAGTTGATGCCAAGGCACTTCCGGTCACTCCATATGCGAGCGCCGCTCCTCCAGTCAAACCTATTGTTGCACCAATCGCCGCTCCTTTAAGAGTTGCCTCCATTGAAAACTTACCCTTCATTGCTGATGATACTCCACCTGCAATTGCACCAGCAGCAAGACCAACTAGAGCTGTAACAACCAAAAGTGGCAATACAAAATGACCAGTTGGATCTGTGTAAAAGATAGGATTATTGTGACAATAGGTATACTTATTTAAACTAAGCGGATCTGGAATTTCCTGTTTATTGGTCATTTTTCTTGTAACAGCTTCAACACTGTCTTCACTAAGAAAACGGCCCGTCTCTGGGCGATAGCTTCTTGCACGCAAATAATAGGTATTTGTATCTAAGTCTATATACTCACCACAATACCGGAACGGATTTTTATCCTCTTTATCAGGATTTCTCTCCGCACCAAACGCATCATATTCATATGAGGATTTACATACTCCGTTTGGACCCCATTGCTGGGCTACATCACCATGTTCATTTAATATATAGTAGTATAGCACATGATCTGTTTCACAGGCAATTAAGTTGATTCCCCTTATATAGATTTTAAGCGTTTCATTATCAACCTGTTCCCCTACAATATTACTTCCATCCCAGTAATACTCGTTTATTTTATTCTGACTTTTGGTTAATTCTCTTACTGCAGCGCTATGGCGAAGTTCATCTCCACGGTACTGATATGTGATCTCTTTCTCATCCTGATTAATACGGATCAGTTGGTTGAATCCATTGTAATGTCTCCATTCGTAAACAGTGGGAGTTACAATTTTCATGCCTCCCGATAACTTAACGTTTCCTGGATAATCGGGTGTTGGAGATGTTTTCTCCCAAATTCGGAAGGTTTCATTTCCATTATCATCATAACGGTACTGATATGTTTCTGTTATTTTCCCCCGCTTTTTTATCTCCTTTTCCAGTCTGTTATTTAATCCATACTCATAGCTGGTTACACTTACCAGCTCGTCCTTTGTTCTTCCTTCCACCATCATTCTTATGCGGTTGGAATAAGCATCATAAGTATAAAGGGTTCGCTTCCATCCAGAATAATCTTCTGCTGCCTGGCGTCCAAGGCTGTCATAGGTATAGGAAATTGTAACCGGTACTGGACCACCCCTGTTTATCTTACTAAGAATATTTCCGTCAACATCATAGCTGTATTGCCAAGCAGAAATAACAGTTCCCTGCCGCTTATTTTCTAAAGATATTACCCGGTTTCCATCATTGTATTGATAAATGGTCTCCATACCTGACTGAGGGTAACGAAGCACTTTCCGATTGCCTTTTTCGTCATATTCATACTCTGACAGTATCTCTCCGGCAGCACTATTTTTCCTTACCTGTTTTAAATGGTATAAGTCATCATACATATAATAGAGATTTATCTCCGGGTTGACTTTGCCTATTCGGAATAATTGAAAGGACTGGCGATTTCCATAAATGTCATAGGTATACTTTTTGGTACTTCCTGGATCTTCCTGATAAGAGAGCTGACCTTTATTATCATAATAATACTTTGTTTCGAGCAGTAATGTTTGTTTTCCTTCGATGAATTCTTTACTGATCTCTCGAATCCGTCTGCCACTCTTACTATAGGCGTATTCTCTCTCACTCATTAACAAGCCATCAGAAGTCCTTTTTTGTATAGTTTCTTTGATCAGGCGGTCTAATGCATTATGTTGATAAATGATCTGGTCTTTATTTCTGTCCGTTTTTTTTAGCAGTCTACCGACCTTATCATACTCAAGATATTCCGTACACCCACGGGCATCTGTCATTGCTGTGACATTTCCAAATCGATTATAAACATATTTCACTACCTCTCGCCCTTCAGCGTATGGTGTATCTCCAGTCCTTCTTAAAATGACCTGATCCAACACATTATAACGGCAAACGGTCTTAATCCAGCTGTCGGAGTTTAGATACTGACAGGTTTCTATTAATCTATTTCTGGCGTCATAAATATATCTGGTCTCTTGCCAGCCATGGTCTTGCGCTTTCTTTTCCCCTATTACATTTCCTGCTCCATCATAGTAATATT
>SVDU01000026.1 GCA_015057705.1 Paenibacillaceae bacterium
TTCGGCTATATCCTTCCCACTACCGGGCGGATTCAAGACTTACACTCGTTGGAACGTGTGCCCGCCGGGCACACGCAATAAAAAACGGTCAGCGGGGTAGCTGACCGTTTTTCGGAGAAGGTATTTCGTTTCTTATGGGGTGTAGCAAAAACTATATAATGTATTGGGGGGGTTTACGTTTATTAATATACCACGCCTGAGAAAATAAGTGTGCACAAACATCAATTTTTTATCAATATTTTTTTATGCATTTTTTCTCTCATTCTCCACAGGCAACAAAAAAGCGCAGATTCACAGGCAAAAACTTAGATATTTTACCGGATCTCTGCGCTTTTATCTCAAATCAAAGTTTCGTCATCAGACTTCTGCTTCAGCAGGAAACAGGCTTTCAAATTCTTTCTGGCCTATCTTCTCCTTTTCCATCAGCAGCTTACAGCAGGCATGAAGGACATCTTCATGTTTTAAAATGATTTCCTTCGCCTTCTCATAGCATTCATCAATGATTCGCTTCACTTCATTATCAATGGTATTGGCAACCTGGCCTCCATAATTCTTGGTATGAGCCAGATCCCTTCCGATGAATACCTCATCGCCATCATTATCATAATTAATCATTCCAACCTGATCAGACATTCCATACTGGGTTACCATAGCCCTGGCAAGAGCTGTTGCCTGCTTGATATCCTGGGAAGCACCTGTGGTAATGTCGCCGAAGATAATCTCCTCAGCGATCCTTCCGCCCAGATCCACCATAATATCCTGCAGCATCTTGCCTTTCGTATTAAACATATGATCACTTTCCGGAAGAGGCATGGTATAACCAGCAGCACTGACTCCCGTAGGTATGATGGATATGGTATGAACCGGTCCCTCATCCGGAAGCAGATGGAAAAGGATTGCATGCCCTGCCTCATGGTAGGCCGTAATCTTCTTTTCTTTCTCCGTAATAACCTTGCTTTTCTTTTCTGCACCGATTCCCACCTTTACAAAGGCTTTATCAATATCAGACTGATTAATATACTTTTTCCCATGCCTTGCTGCATAAATAGCGGCTTCATTCATCAGGTTCTCTAAATCTGCACCTGTGAATCCGGCTGTGGTCTGAGCGATTCTTTTTAAGTCCACATCTTCCGCGAGAGGTTTCTCCTTGGAATGAACCATTAAGATCTCTTCTCTTCCCTTCACATCCGGTCTCCCTACGCTGACCTTACGGTCGAAACGTCCGGGTCTTAAAATAGCCGGGTCTAAAATATCCACACGGTTGGTAGCTGCCATTACGATGATTCCTTCATTGATTCCAAAACCGTCCATCTCAACGAGAAGCTGGTTTAATGTCTGCTCTCTTTCATCATGGCCGCCGCCCATTCCGGTTCCTCTTCGGCGTGCAACTGCATCGATCTCATCGATAAAGATGATACACGGCGCGTGCTTCTTTCCCTCTTCAAACAAATCTCTGACACGGGATGCACCAACACCCACAAACATCTCAACGAAATCCGAACCGGAAATCGAGAAGAACGGTACGCCTGCCTCTCCAGCTACTGCTTTAGCAAGAAGGGTTTTACCTGTTCCGGGAGGTCCTACCAAAAGAATTCCCTTGGGAATCCGGGCTCCCACGCCGGTATATTTTTGAGGATTCTTTAAGAAGTCTACAACTTCCTCCAACTCCTCTTTTTCCTCTTCAAGTCCGGCTACCTTGCTGAAGTTTATTTTATTGGCATCCTTCGCAAGATGAGCACGGCTTCTTCCAAAATTCATCATCTTGGCATTGGCGCTGCCGGCTCCGGCTCTGGCATTCATTAACATAAACAGAAAAACCAGGGCTACTGCCGTTAAAATAATGGGTAAGGTTATGACAAGAAAAAGATTCTCTTTCTGGACTGCATCCACTGTGTAGGTAATTCCATTCCGGTCCAGAAGATCCTGGATCTCAATCACATTGGATACATTGGCCTGCTTTAATGAATTGTCAGTCATGACCATCTCGATTCTGCCGGTTGGTGGCGGATCGTTCTGTCTGACTGTCGCTGAGGTTATGGTCCCATTGTCAATCGCCTGCATGAGTTCCTGGTTTGTAATGATTCCGCTCTTTTGGGGCAGTCTGCTGGCAAATAATAGCATTATAGCCAGAAGGAGCAGGAATCCCAAGCCTTTAAATGGTTGCTGTTGTTTCAACATGCTGCCTCCTTATTGCTGTTCTATCACTCCAATATATGGCAAATTCCTGTATATCTGATCGTAGTCAAGACCATAACCGATGATAAATTCATCCGGTACGGTAAAGCAGGTATACTTCACTTCAACCTGTTTCTTCACACGTCGTTCCGGTTTATCAAGCAGGGTACATAACTCAACACTGTTTGGATTTCTCTGTTTCAGCACCTCGATTAAGTAAGAAAGAGTATTGCCGGAATCAATGATATCCTCCACAATCAATACGTCCTTGCCTTCAATCGGGTCATCCAAATCTTTGATGATTTTCACAATTCCGCTTGATACGGTTCCGGATCCATAGCTGGAAACAGACATGAAGTCCATAGTTAACGGCAGACTAATCCGTTTTGCCAGTTCGCAGGTAAAGAAAACGCCTCCCTTTAAAATGCAAATCAGGTGAAGAGGTTTTCCCTCATAGTCCCTGCTGATCTCTTCTGCTACTTCCTTGATTCTTGTTGCTATCTCTTCCTCTGATAACATAACACGTATCTTGTCATCCATTAACTTTTCCTCCGTCTAGCTGCATTTGTATTACTGTATGGGTATCATCTGTTATCTTATAGTATTCACTGATCCGGTATCCGATTACCCATAGGACATGGGAACCTTCCGTTACGAGCGGAATTTTTCCACGCTCTTCTTTGGGAACCTTGGAATCGATCAGATAAGACTTTAAAGTCTTTCTTCCGCCCCCGGCCAGCGTCATGTAATCTCCGGTTTCCCGATACCTCACAGAAAGTGCACATTTGATTTTATCATAATCAAACCATTTCGTATACCCGTTTTTGGGAATTTCCATGCCTTTTTTGTAGGAAAATACAGAAAAATCAACATTTGGGAGAGAAACTTCCAGGTGGTTATCCACCGGATCTTCGACATTTTTCTTTTTTATCCACATTTGTTTCCCGGTTCTGACTGCAATCAGTCCTCCGGGAAGGTCAATCTGCCTGCCTGCAGGACCAAAAAGAAGCGCTGCCGCGCTTTCCACATGAATCATGGTAATATCTTTCATGGACTGATTAACGCCCTTAATCATCTGGCGGATTACATAACCCCTTATGATGTCATCCTCGTTTAAGAGTATTTCAGTTCCGATTCCCCACTGATAAACGGTTCCGTCTTTTTCTTTCTTTAAATCTCCATGATTCATCAGCAGGCTGTCTGCATGTTTTTCCAGATAGGCATCTGCTTTCGCCGCCATTAACCCTGCATGGATTATGTTCTCCCCCGCCCTTGCATTCAGCTGTTGCTTAATCTGGGGAAGGATTACTTTCCTGATCCGGTTTCTGGCATATTCGGTTTCGTTGTTGGTGGAATCCTCACAATAAGATATCCCATTTTCGCTGAGATATGCAAGAATTTCCTCTCTTCCTACACAGAGCAGAGGCCGCACAATCCGGTCTCTTAATGGCCGCATTCCACCCAGTCCCTTTAATCCGGTGCCCCGGAATAAGTTGTACAATATAGTCTCAGCCTGATCATCGCCGTGATGAGCCACCGCAATCTTCGTTCCCTCAAATAACAGTCTTTCTTCTTCAAAAACCTTATATCTTAAATGCCTTCCTGCTTCCTCCACAGACATTCCATGCTCTTTTGCATAGCCTGCTGCATCTACATGGGCGCAGGAAAAGGGCACTCCCAGTTTTTCTGAGAGTTCCCCGGCATAGTTACTGTCTCTGTCCGCTTCTTCTCCTCTTAATCCATGATGAACATGCACTGCCTTTAAAGCCAGATCAAACTCCTGCTTCATTTCGTTTAAAACTACAAGAAGACAGACAGAATCGGCCCCACCGGATAGCGCCACAATCACGCGGTCTCCCCGGTCAAACAGCTGGTTCCGTCTGACATAATCTAAAATCGTTTTGTACATTCAGCCACCTTCCTTAGTTGATTTTCTCCCCTCTCTATCTTAAATATACCCGTAAAACATGTCTGTTGCAATTATTATTTTCTTTTCCATATCCCGGCAGTCAGCACCGTCATATCATCGGCGGCACTTTCTGTAAATGATCTTGCAAATAAAAGAATCCGATCTGCCATATCCTGAGGATTCTTTATTGGCATTCCTGCAATAAATTCCTGAAGCATCAGCTCCTTGTCATCTGCAGGAAGTGCATCTAACACGCCGTCACTTACCATAATGATCCGGTTATCATCCCACAGCTTTTTGGATAAAAGCACCGGTTCCACCGGACTTAGTATACCCATGGGTACTTCGCCTGCCTCTAAGCGTTCCACACCTCTCTCGCTGCGGATATAGGTGGCCGCTGCTCCCAGCTTCATGGCTTCCATGATTCCAGTTTTTAAATCGATGCAGCATAAGTCAAGGGTTGCCGGATGCTGGGTCAGTCCGGTAAGAAGTAGTACGGTATTTACCATTTTCAGCGCTGCCCTGGTAGAAAATCCAGCTTCCAGCAGTCTCTGGGTCAGCTCGATCACCTGTCTGCTCTCTTCCTCTGCTATTTTACCGCTTCCCATGCCATCAGACAGACTCATAATAACCTGTCCGGGCTGAACCTGTCCAAATGTATAGTTATCTCCGGAAATCTCTTCTCCTGTTTTAACGGCCTTTGCAGCTCCGTAGATAATCTGATAATCTCCCTTTTCAACAAAACGGATGGTGTCCGCTGACCTGGTAACCAGAGTTCTTCCGTCAGGTGCCACCGTCCACTCCCCTTCTTCCATGGCATCCTCTAATATATCTGCTGCTTCCTTGACCGTAACGCAGCGCCCATTTAAAGTTCTCATAGTGAGATAGGCTTCTCTCTGCTGGTTCTCATATTCCAGGAGAAGCATTTTTTCTATCACAATATGATTTTTGCGGAAAGCCCGCCTGATCTCCTCTTCCCATTCCGGTGTAATGTCAGTGGCATGCTCCACCTGATGGGAAAATTCTTCTAAAATCACTGCCAGTTCTTTAAACTGAACAATGATTGCATCCCTGCTCTCCAAAAAACGGTTCTTCCATGCAAGATTCATGGTCGCCCGTCCAAGCCCCCTGTTTAAGTGAGCCAGATATTCTTCCCTTCTTTTACAGCTTTCCAGAAAAAAACGGGGCATGTCCCCGTAATCTACGCTTCCCTTTTGTTCAAACGCACGAATTAAATACTGCAGATAGTACTGGTTGTCCTGTTCCTTACCGGGATATACGATACATTTGTTGCAGCCTGCGCATACCATTGCAGCAGCAGTCTCCAGTGCTGCTATCCCATCTTCCTTTGTAAGTCCCTGTTCTGCGGACAGTTCATCTGTGCACGCTTTGGCAAGTTCCCCAAGCGAATTTGCCATGTCGTTTAATCTCTTTGCCGTATATACATTCACATCAGCCATATCGTGATGTGCCGCCTTACGTCTGAACACAAAAATCCCTCCTGCCTGTATCATGCTTTAAATCATTATATACAGGCAGGAGGGAAAATTTTGTCAAAACAGCTGATTCATTTTTAAAATTGTACGACAGTTTCCTCTAATTATGTCCAAGTTTTTTGGACATCCAGGGATACCCGTAGGGTGCTCCTCTAATTATGTCCAAGTTTTTTGGACATAAAGGGATACCCGCAGAGATTCTACTTCTTCTGCGATGGTTTCAATAGTATTTCATCGGGTTTCACAAGCCCCAGCTTCTGCTTTGCCACTTCCTCCACATACTGCTTGGTCTGGACATATACCCGGTATTCTTCCAGTTCCTTGGCACGACTTTGCTCCTTGTCCACCTGCGCCTGAAGATTCTGCAGGCGATACTGATATTCCAGTTCTTTTTCTTTGAGCGAAGCACCTTCAATCGTGACAATCACTGCCAGACTGAATACCACAAAGGTAATTCCAATCAAGGTCATGCGGTTGCCCCATCTATCTTTTCTTTTTCTTCTTGACTTTCCCATCTTATTCATACAATCACCAGTTGTTCCTACTGCCGTCTCTTTGGACGGATCCACTTATGCATTATCATTTTAAGGTATTTCTGAAGGTTTTTCAAGGATTTTAAAAAAAACCTGCTGACCAGCCGGTCATATAAAAGCATCCCAAGAAAAATCCCGGCTATGACATATCCTCTCAATCCTCCGTCATTTTGTTCATATAACAGGGAAAATGCAACCAGTGCGGCATAAACCCAGTAAATCATGTCCTCAATTCCTGTGAATACATAAGAATGCGGAATAAATATACGGAAAATTCGAAGCAGGTCATATGTCATCATAAGCCCTGCACCTGTAAAAAAGCTGTAGAGCAGAAGTTTTACTTCATATACGATATGAACGCTCATATGACTCCCTCTGGATTTTATTTAAACAGCCTGGACAAAAGAGACTCCCCCGACCTTCGAAGAGCTTCGTTAGAGGAATATAAAAGACTCTCTATGGTGCCATTTAAATCCACTTCCCCTTTTTCCAGGGTTAACCGGCTGACATGAAGATCCTTGCCCTTTAAAGTCAGAAGCCCCATATCCGTATCCAGTACTACCTGGTTCTCATCGAAGGATACTACGTCCCGTATTCCAGTCATCGTACTGGAAGCACGATTATCTATTGTCAGCCTGTGAGGGCGTACGCTTATTTTTTCTTCCATAAAGAAAAACCTCCTAATATACCTGTATAAAGTATATTAGGAGGCGAGCTCCAATATTCCTGAAATTAAACTTTTGTATCAAGTGAAAGGCTAAAGATAGCGATAAAGCTCTTTTGCCTCATCTTTTTTTACGGTTTCCGCCACATCAAGAACCTCTACCTTAACCGAACTGGTGCCAAAGTGTATTTCAATTACATCGCCTTCCTTAATGTTTAAGGAGGCTTTTGCAGGTTTATCATTCACAAGCACACGGCCTGCATCACAGGCTTCGTTTGCTATGGTTCTTCTCTTAATGATCCTGGAAACTTTCAGAAACTTATCAAGTCTCATGGATTATGCGTTCACCATATCCTTTAATGCCTTACCTGCTTTGAACTTTGGAGTCTTGGAAGCCGGTATATTCATTACTTCACCGCTCTTAGGATTTCTGCCTTCTCTGGCAGCTCTCTCAGATACTTCGAATGTACCAAAGCCAACTAACTGGATTTTCTCGCCCTTAACTAATTCTTCAGATATTACATCTGTTAAAGCTTTTACTGCCTTTTCTGCATCCTTCTTGGACAGCTCTGCTTTCTCTGCTACTGCCGCGATTAACTCTGCTTTGTTCATTGATATCTTCCTCCTAGAATGTAGCACCAGGCTACTGATTTTCTCGTTGACACGATTACTATATCATTTATAGCTGTTTCTCCTGTTTTTGTCAAGGTTTTTTGCTCTTTTCACGAGCCTTCTCCTGCATTTTTATGGCATTCCAGACAGCCTCTCCCTCTTCCGACGAAATCACCTTTTTATCGCCAAAAACATGGGGATGTCTGCGGATCATTTTCTCACAGATTCCATTCACCACATCGTCGATGGAAAAGCAGTGGCTTTCCTTGGCAATCTGGCTGTGCAGCATTACCTGAAACAAAACGTCTCCCAGTTCTTCACAAAGATTCTCCATATCCTTATTGTCAATTGCCTGGAATACTTCCTGACTCTCTTCTTCCAGATGCTTTTTTAAACTCTCGTGAGTCTGCTCTCTGTCCCAGGGACAACCATCCTCCGCCCGCAGTTTATTTGTAATATCTACTAAATCTTTAAAAGTATACATGCACGGAACCTCCTTTTTTCAGATTATAACATATACCGGAACAAACCGGGGAAACTGTTTCCAATTCTGACGTTTTTCTGACATTTGTCCCGGACCCCTGTTAAAAATCCCTTGATTCTATTATAATAAGTGCAGTTAAATAAAACCGGAGGTTAACATGAAACATTTTAGTATATGGAAAAAAATAGCCGCCTGCGTGCTGTTTATTAACATCGTTTTAAGTGGATTTACACCTGAAATTGTGACACCCGGAAGTACAGCCGATGAGTTGACAGCCGTACGTATGGGCATTGGTCCTTCCTTAAATATCGGACCTGGCGGCAAGATCTTTAACGGAGGGAGTCTTTCTCTTCTTGCAGATTATGACAACCGTCAGATGCTTTCCATGGTTTTGCAGGATAAGAACGGATCTTTGGTAGTTATTGATGGCGGCTGGGATATTGATGCGGATCATTTAAGTGATGTAATCCGTTCAAAAGGCGGACATGTTTCTGCCTGGTTCATCACCCATCCCCACTCCGACCATGTAGGAGCACTGGTTAAAATTTTAAATAATCCAGATCGTAATATTACTATTGATAATGTTTACTATTCTCTGGCAGACCAGTCCTGGTATGATAAGGTAGAGTCCTCCCGATCTGTGCTGGTAACGGATTTACGTTCTGCCTTATCTACACTCCCGGCAGCAAGTCTCCATACCGTGAAAAAGGGAGATGAGATCCAGGTGGGCTCAATAAAGGCAAAAGTACTGAATAACCCCTACCTGCTTGATGTAACATCAGTAAACAACAGCTCTGTTGCGTACAAATTCTTTTTAAACAATGTAAGCATTCTTGTTTTGGGAGATATGGGGCCTGAGGCGGGAAAACTTCTCTTAGAAGAGACAGGCGCTGCTGATTTAAAAAGCGATATCGTACAGATGTCCCACCATGGCCAGTATGGCGTAAGCCGGGAAGTATACGCAGCCATTAAACCTCAGATCGCTTTATGGCCATGTCCGCTCTGGCTGTGGAATAATGATAACGGCGGCGGTATCGGAAGCGGTGACTGGAAAACCCTGGAGACCAGAAAATGGATGCAAGAGCTGGGTGTAAAGGTTAATTATTGTATTAAGGATGGCGATCAGACCATAAACTAATCACGACCCGTCATCAAAACGGCAGCCCTGTTAATTTCTGGCTGCCGTTTTTAGTTGCGCATTTTTTGTATTAATCCCCTCCAGGACCATCTCTTCTTGGTCTTTCTGATTCTGGAAGTGGTTCTACATAAAAACCGTCTTTGTAAGGGTCCGTATCAATCTCCGGAATATCGCCATCACTGTAGTCATCCTCTTCGGGCATAAAAATCCTCATATTCTCACCTCCTTAACCTTCCATCTGGCGGCCTAAAAATCCGGCAGCTGTTGTCGCTAGTTTTGTCTCCATATCACCAAAGCGTGCTCTTGGCTCTCTGCTTAAAAGTGCAACTGCTCCAATGGCATCTCCTTCACAAATAATTGGTGCCACTACCTGAGCCGTTATGCCTTCCAGAGTCTCTCCTGTCAATGCTACAAATCCTTTATCATCTTTTCCTGCCACAACAACGGTACGCTCATTAATGATCGTCTCCAGCTGCTTGCTGATAGTCTTTTGAAGAAGCTCCTTTTTTGATCCGCCAGCCACAGCGATAATCTGATCGCGGTCACTGATACATACGGTTAGTCCGGTAGTCTGTGCCATTGCTTCCGCATACTGGGAAGCAAATGCAGTAAGCTCTACCATAGGAGAATATTTTTTTAATATAATTTCGCCTTCTCTGTCTGTAAATATCTCAAGCGGAGTTCCTTCTCTAAGTCTGAGTGTTCGTCTGATCTCTTTTGGTATTACCACACGTCCAAGATCATCAATTCTTCTTACAATACCAGTTGCTTTCATATTTAATATTCCTCCATCTTGTGCATTTTTATATCACTGATATTATTTTGCATAGATTACACCAGATTATACTTAAGTCTGCCATATTTCCCAAATTTTAAAATCAGGGTCAGACTTTTAATAAAGTCGAACCCTGATTTTTAATTAGTAAATTATGAAATTTTAAGAAGTGGGATGTTCCATACCCAGATTAAAAATCACCTTGTTTGACACGATGGGGAACTTCTTTTGAAGAGGTTATATACGCCTCATGTGCCACTTTTGCTGCCGGATTATCGGGAACAGGGGACACAAATCTGTTTTCAAAAGAACCATAGCGCTGAATGGTTAATTCATCTGATACTCGTTGGAGAAGATACATACCTAAAACGTCCATAGCTACCACCTTTCTTCGAAACAAATGTATTGAAGTAAGAAAGCATCCGGGACTTAATCCCATCTTCTACTATTAGTATATCACAAAATGCCGAAAAATCAACCAGACAAGCTATATTTTTTTAGTTATATTTTCTATATTTTTCTATTTTTCAGATAATTCGCCAATCTGCTTTAAGATGATCTCAGCCTGGCCTATCATAGCATCTGTTGTTGCATTTTTCTTCCGGTCAAGGTAGGCAAATTTGGGCTCATCTCCCATATGGAATTTTAAATCGCCTTTGTACTGCTCAATAATCTTAGGAATTCCTTCTACCTTAAGCTTTGCATTCCGGTACATGGTAAACCGGATTTCCTGGCGGTTAATGTTTACCTCCGTCACATATGCGCTGTGTGCCAGGGCCTTTAATGCCGCAACCTTAAGAAGATTCTCAACCGGCTTTGGCATCTCGCCGAAACGGTCCATCAGTTCATCCTGCATATCCATATGTTCTTCTTCATTCTCAATAGAAGAAATCCGCTTATAGATGTCAAGTTTCTGATATTCATTTTTAATATAAGAGGTTGGAATATAGGCATCGATATCGCAGTCCACCACGGTCTGGTAAGTGTCCTCTTCTTTTCTCTCACCCTTCAGTTCCAACACCGCCTGGTTCAAAAGTTTACAGTAAAGATCATAGCCCACCGCTTCCATATGACCATGCTGCTCTGCACCCAGAACATTGCCCGCTCCTCTTATTTCCAGATCCCGCATGGCAATTTTGATACCAGAGCCAAGCTCTGTAAATTCCCGGATCGCCTGAAGACGCTTCTCTGCCTCTTCTTTTAACATTTTATCCCGTTTATACATGAGAAATGCATATGCAGTGCGGCTGGAACGTCCTACCCTTCCTCTTAACTGATAGAGCTGGGAAAGTCCCATGCGGTCCGCATCCTGAATAATCATGGTGTTTGCATTGGAAATATCAAGTCCTGTCTCAATAATTGTGGTACATACAAGAACATCAATTTCACCGTTTACAAAATCAAACATGATTCGTTCCAGTTCATGCTCATGCATCTGTCCGTGGGCAAATGTAACCACTGCCTCCGGAACCAGCTTTGCAATGTGGTTGGCAATCTCATCAATGTTGTTAACCCGGTTGTATACGTAATAGACCTGTCCTCCCCTTGACAGTTCCCTGTGGATCGCTTCCCGGACCATTTCGTCATTATGCTCCATTACATAGGTCTGTATGGGCATTCGGTCAACAGGCGGCTCTTCCAGAACGCTCATGTCCCGGATTCCCACAAGGCTCATATGAAGTGTTCTGGGGATTGGGGTGGCCGTAAGGGTAAGAACGTCTATATTTTCCTTTAACTGCTTGATTTTCTCCTTATGGGCAACTCCAAAACGCTGTTCTTCATCAATAATCAAAAGACCCAGATCCTTAAACTGCACATCTTTGGATAATACCCGGTGGGTGCCTATCACAATATCCACCATGCCTTTTCTTAAGTCTTCCACCGTTTTCTTAATCTGTGCAGAGGTCTTAAACCGGGACATTAAATCCACCCGTACTGGAAAGTCCTTCATTCTCTGTGCAAAGGTATTATAATGCTGTTGAGCCAGAATCGTGGTGGGAACCAGGTAGACCACCTGTTTTCCTTCCTGAACCGCTTTAAAGGCCGCTCTCAGTGCAATCTCCGTTTTACCATATCCCACATCTCCGCAGATTAAGCGATCCATAATTTTGCCGCTTTCCATATCTGCTTTTGTGGATTCGATTGCATCCCACTGATCCTCAGTCTCTTGGTAGGGAAACATCTCTTCAAACTCTTTCTGCCAGACGGTATCTTCACTGTAACGAAATCCATGAGTCTGCTGTCTGGCTGCATAGAGCATAACCAGATCCTTTGCTATCTCTTTTACAGCACCCTTAACTCTGGTTTTCGTTTTATTCCACTGATCTCCTCCAAGACGGTTCAGCTTTGGCTTCTTGGCTTCTGCACCAGCATACTTCTGGATTCCGTCAAGCCTGGTAGCAGGAAGATAAAGGTTGCCGTTTTCTGCATACTCCACCTTTAAGTAATCCTTGATAACGCCGTCCTGTTCAATTTTTTCGATTCCCCGGTATATACCAAGACCATGGTCCTCATGTACCACATAATCTCCAACAGCGAGATCTGAGAAGTTCTGGATTCTGGTGCCTTCATATACTGTCTTTTTACGTTTACGTTTCTTTTTCTCCACACCGAACATGTCACCTTCGGTAATCACAAGGAATTTAATCATGGGGTATTCAAATCCCCGGTGAATATTGCCGTGGGTGACCAGGATTTCTCCCGGCTTTACCTCATGCTCCCCCTCCTGATCGTCCGGGCAGTAAGCGCGTAATTCGTATTCTCTTAAATCGCCTGCCAGACGGCTGGCTCTTGTTCTGGAGGCAGACAGAAGAATGACCCGGTATCCCTCCCGTTTCCATCTGGTTAAATCCTTAATAAGAAGTTCGAAACTGTTTTGATAGGAATTAACGTTTTTCACCTGAAAACTATAGCGGTTTTTCACCACAAAGCCTGACAGTTTCTGTTCCAGACCGGTTAAATACACTCCGCTCTTCATCTCAATTCTGGCTAACATCTCTTTTGCCGGATAAAGAAGATTCGTCTGCCCCGGAAGGAGATAACCATTTTCCAGACGATGAATCATGCTTTCCCGGAATTCCATCTCAACGGTTTCTCCCTTTTCCTTTAACCGTTCCGGCTCATCTAAGAAAAAGACTGTATCTTCAGGAGAAAAATAATCAAGGAAGGATACGCTTCCTTTACAGAAGTACTGAATGTATCCATCAAGTCCGTGCTGCTTCCAGCCTTCCTTTAAGCCTTCTATCAGTTCTGATACAATGGACCGGATTCTGGCGGCTTCCTGAATCTTTGACTGAGCCCGCAGATCCTTTTCATATTTTTTCAGTTCTTTTTGTAGTTCCTCCAGCCCATCGTTAATCTGCTGGGAGGTAAGAACCATCTCTGTGGCAGGATAGATACAAATTTCATCCAGCTGGTCTATGGACCTCTGGCTTTCTAAATCAAAGGTTCGGATGGAGTCCACCTCATTGTCCCAAAGCTCAATACGGACAGGAAGTTCTTCTGTTAAGGGAAAAATATCAATGATACCGCCACGGATGGAAAACTGCCCCATTCCATCTACCTGACCCATCCGTTCATATCCCAGCTGGGTAAGCTGCTTTTTCCACAACTCCACATCAATAATCTGACCGTTCTCAACAGAAAGTGCCTGTTTCTTTAAATCAGCAAGAGGCATAAGGTGGTCCATCAAACCATCAAAGGTTGTTACCACCCACCCGGAGGATTGTTCCATTAAATGACGGAAGACCTCCATTCTCTGCTTGGTCAGCAGATTTCCATGGATATCTGCATTGAAAAACAGCAAGTCCCTTGCCGGATAAAGCCACGTATCGGAATCAAAAAAGCGAAGGTCTTCATAGATCTCTCTTGCCCTGGTATCATCATAGGTGATTACCAGTTTAAGACCTGCCTGTTTTGCCGCTTCATACATCAGATGAACTTTCTGGGAATCCATGCAGCCGCTTGCCATGACTGGTCCGGCCTTCTTTTTCAGATCAGAGCAAAGACCTTCAAAATCCTTTAGTTCCCTTAATGGTTTCTCAAATAGATCGTTCATGAAATCTCCTTATTTCTTCCTGTTGAAATGATTCATCGCCTTTTCGGCTCCGTCTTCCACCATCATGATTGCTGCCTCTGCCGACGCCAGGTAAGCATCCGCCATAACAGACTCCAGCTCCTTCGGAAAACGTCCAAGCACATAGTCTGCCAGATCCATTTCTTTAGGCTTCTCACCCACTCCAACTCGGATTCTTGGGAATTCCTGGGTTCCTAAGTGCTGTATGATGTTTTTCAGTCCGTTATGTCCGCCGGCACTTCCTTTCAGACGAATCCGAAGCTGTCCCTCTACAAGGTTGATGTCATCGCAGATCACAATAACATTTTCCGGCTCTACCTTATAAAAGTCAGCCATGGAGCGGATGCTCTCTCCGCTTAAATTCATATAGGTCTGGGGTTTTGAAAGAATAACCTTCTGATATCCTGCCATTCCCATACCATATATTGCTTTATGCTTCTTCTCCGTCATGGGGATTCCCAGTTTGTCCGCCAGAACATCAATAGCCTCAAAGCCTACATTGTGTCTTGTTTTATCATATTCTCTAGTTGGATTACCTAATCCTGCGATGATGTACATGATGATTCTCCTTATTATTGTCTATATTAACAGCAGTTGCATTTCATGACTGATCATGGAGTTTTATGAACGCCCGAAAAGCGTTAGATTTCCCATATAAGGGAACCTAACGCGATTCCTCTAATTTTAGCAGTTTAAAAGATGGATGTAAAGGCAGAATCACAGAATAATTTTAATCCATTGAAATCATTCAGACAGAAAGTTATAATGTAGGTATTTGAGAAAGGAACCTGACATGGAACAAACAAATAATACTTACCGCATGATTCTTTTAAGCTCATTAACCAAAGTATTTACCGATGAAGAGCCCTTATTTTATCCGGAATGCTGCCGCCTTACCGGTCTTTATGGGGAAACGGTTTCTTTTCAGACTGCCTGCTCCTTTTCCGGCGAAGAGAAGGAAGCGCTTCAGGTTTCCATCAATTCTCCCCTGGAAAAACAGATCCGGATCAGACAGGTGATTTCCGTCCCCTCCGCTTACCCTGCCCATGAAAAACGGGACAGTAATTATCTCCGCCACACTCCCGGCCTTTACCCGGATCTTCTTAGGAATCTGGATCATGACAGTCTCCTTCTGGTACCCGGCAAATGGCAAAGCCTTTGGGTAGATATTTTACTCACCAGCGAAATCAACCCAGGTATTTATCCAATTACAGTTTCACTGATCAATTCGGAGAAGTCAATTGCTGCATCCGTTACAGCCAAACTGGAAATCATACCTGCCTCATTGCCCAGTCAGGAACTGATTCACACCCAGTGGTTCCATGGGGACTGCCTGGCTGATTATTATCATGTCCCCGTTTTTTCAGAGGAACATTGGACTATTCTGGAACATTTTATTTCTCTTTATGCAAAGAGAGGAATGAACATGATACTCACACCAATCTTCACCCCACCCCTTGATACGGCAAGAGGCGGAGAGCGGACAACCATTCAGCTGGTGGATATCCTGGAAGAGAACGGGACTTACCAGTTTGATTTCACCATGTTACAGAGATGGGTGTCAAGCTGCAAAGCATCTGGAATCAGATATTTTGAAATGGCCCATCTCTTTACTCAATGGGGCGCCGAATCTGCTCCTAAAATTTTGGTCACAACCAACGGGGAGGTAATCAGGCGGTTTGGCTGGCACACCCCTGCTTTAGGGGACTACACCCATTTCCTTAATCAGTTTCTTCCTGCACTGAAAGCAGAGTTAAAGCACCTGGATATCGTAGATGATACCTGGTTTCATATATCCGATGAGCCAAAACCTGCCAATTTTAACTCCTATGCTGCAGCCAGAGAGTCCGTTATGGAGCACTTAAAGGGCTGTAAGATTATAGATGCACTATCTGATTATTCTTTTTATGAGTCCGGTCTGGTAGAACGGCCTGCTTGTGCTACCGACCACATAGAGCCATTTTTACAGCACCGGGTACCTCATTTATGGAGCTACTATTGTACTGCTCAGTGTGTTGGTGTTGCCAACCGATTTATGGCAATGCCTTCAGAAAGGAACCGAATCTATGGGATTCAGGTTTATAAATTTGGAATTGAAGGTATCCTGCACTGGGGCTTTAATTTTTATAATTCCGAATATTCTCTGGAGCACATCAACCCTTATCTGGTTACGGACAGCGGGGGAAGCTTCCCCTCAGGAGATGCGTTTTTAGTTTATCCGGGAGCCGACAGGTATCCGGAAGAGTCCATCCGGCTGATGGTCTTATATGAAGCCATACAGGATCACAGAGCATTAAAGCTGTTGGAACAGTATATTGGCAGGGAAGCTGTAATCGATCTTTTAGAAGAGGACTTATCAGAACCGATTACGTTTCAGACGTATCCGAAATCAGCATCCTATCTAATTTCAGTCAGAAATAAAATTAACCGGTTGTTAAAACAATTTATTTAAAAAAGATGCTGCAGGTCAGACATGCCCGTTATTAAAATTTTATACTCATGTCCCTTGTCATAACTCCTCCCATTATGTTAAAATAAAACCGTTGCGCTTATATAAGTTCAAAATTGGTTGAACGTTTCTACCAACTACCTCAATAGTTGACTATAAGGGTTAGAAGGAAAAAGGAGTGATGTTCATGAAGGAAGCTTCAAAAAATTACGATGTGATCATCATCGGTGCAGGCCCTTCCGGTATTTTCTGCGCTTATGAACTGATCGATAAAAAACCGGATTTAAAGATCCTGATGATTGAAAAGGGACGTCCGATTGAAAAACGTACCTGCCCCAAACGTACAACCAAAGTATGCGTAGGCTGCAAACCATGCTCCATCACCACTGGCTTTGCAGGTGCAGGTGCATTTTCAGACGGTAAATTATCCTTATCTCCTGATGTAGGAGGTAATCTGCCCGAAATACTGGGATATGATAAAACCGTGGAACTGTTAAAGGAATCTGATAATATTTATTTAAAATTCGGCGCAGATACCAATGTATATGGTGTTGATAAGCAAAAGGAGATCCAGGAGATCCGCCGTAAAGCCATAAACGCCAATTTAAAACTAATTGAATGCCCCATCCGCCATCTGGGTACGGAGGAAGGCTATAAAATCTACACCCGTCTTCAGGAGCATTTACTGGAACAGGGTGTGGAGATGGAATTTAATACCATGGTAAAGGACATTATTATCCAGGATAATCAGGCTAAGGGAATTATCACTGATAAGGATGAAATCTATGAGGCTCCTGAGATCGTTTCTGCCATCGGCCGCGAGGGATCTGACTGGTTCAGCCATATCTGCGGGAATCATGGAATTGAGACAAAGGTAGGAACCGTTGATATCGGAGTTCGTGTTGAAGTCAGAGATGAAGTTATGGAATTTTTAAATAAGAATCTATATGAAGCGAAGCTTGTTTATTACACTCCAACCTTTGATGATAAGGTACGTACCTTCTGTACCAATCCTTCCGGAGAGGTAGCCACAGAATATTACGAGAACGGGCTGGCAGTTGTCAATGGACACGCATACAAATCCCAGGAATACAAAACCAATAATACCAATTTTGCAATCCTGGTATCCAAAAACTTTACCAAGCCATTTAAAACACCCATTGAATACGGGAAACATATTTCACAGTTAAGCAACATGCTGTGTGACGGCAGGATTCTGGTGCAGACCTTTGGAGATTTTCAGAGAGGAAGACGTACCACTGAAGAGCGCTTATGCCGCAACAATATTATTCCAACCTTAAAGGATGCGGTTCCAGGCGATTTATCCCTGGTATTCCCTCACAGAATTATGGTTGATATTAAGGAAATGCTGCTGGCTCTTGATAAGGTAACACCTGGTATTGCTAGTGATGAAACACTTCTTTATGGTGTGGAAGTTAAATTCTATTCCAATAAAGTGGTTGTTAACAGTGATTTTGAAACCAGCGTGCTGGGGCTGCGTGCCATCGGAGATGGTGCTTCCGTAACTCGGGGACTTCAGCAGGCATCTGCCAATGGTATCAGCGTTGCAAGAAGTATTTTAAGCAAATTAAATTAAAGTGCAAAAAGGGGTGTTACAAAACTGACGTAAGCTGGTTTTGTTGCACCCCGGTTTTTATCTATCGAAACATGAATCATTGTTAAACTTTATTAATTTTACTTTTTATCTCCCCCACCAAATCATGCACCGTTGTACACGGCCACATCTCCGATGGCTTCACTTTACCTTCTCTTTTACACTGCTCAATTTTCTGCTGTGCAATTCTTATCGCTTTCTCTTCATCACCGTTCTTGCAAATTCTTTTGTAAATATTGCTGTCTGCTTTGGAATACTTTTGTCCTGTTCTACTTTCATACACTTTGCCAAATTCTGAACAACACGTCCATGATTCACGCAATGCAGGCATTGAACCAAAGTAGGCATAAGTCCAGATTTCAAAGCATGGATTCGACCAGCCTACTCCGATTTCTTTTTCTCTTGCTGCATGAATTATTTCATCGAAATCTTTCACTTGATCTCTATCAAACACAATCCAAGGCATGCGGTACTGTGCTTCATATGCTGTCAATTCCATACATTTTTCTAACATGTTACGTGTTTTGGTTTCTACTACACGAATTACAAGCTTATCTTGAATCTCATAAGGCAGACTTTCATGTAAGCCATTAAAGTAACATCGTTCTGTAGCTTCTGTATCTGTAACAATTAGATAATACCCCAACTCAGGTGCTCTAACCTTATTGCGTTGTTCTCTTGTTTTTCGATTACCCGTTCTTTCGTCTCTTGCCACTCTTAACCCTCCTTAAAAATGTCAATACTCTTTAAGGAGGGAATTGCGCCATACTTACCAATCAGATAATTCTTTTCGTAACTCTCATCCTTCCTGATTCTAGTTCCATCTTCATCTATAAAATCCGCAAGTGAATATAAGGTCGATATTCCTTCATGACTTTTTTCAGTAAACCAGATTTCATCTCGTCTAAGCAAATGATTTGATAGCTGCCAGGTATCATGTGTTGTAAATACCAACTGTGCATGATTTACATTTATCTGTGGATTTAAAAATGTAAGAATAAAGTTTCTTACCAGTAGTGGGTGTAACCGTGCATTTAATTCATCTATAAAGAATACGCTTCCTTTGTTGATTACTTCCTGTAGCTCTGGATATAAGGCAAACATTTTTAAGGTTCCTGCGGATTCCATAGCCAATGGAATCTCTGCCATCTCATCCGAGTCTATCTTTTTATGAAGTGCATTAATTTTATATTTACCTTCTTTTGAGTCTCCCTCTACCGGAATCTTTTCAACACGAAAGTCCTTAATGTTTTCATCAAAAGATGCAAAATATTCAACTACTTCTTTTTGCACATTTTTATCTTCTACGAATTCTTTTGGTAATCTTTTTGACATGAAAAAATTGGTAATCACATCTCCAAAATCCGCAAATTGATTTGCAAAAAACCAATCACGAATTGCTTTACATTTTGCAATCTTTAATTTGGCTCCCAAGGATATAATCAGAACCTGCTTTTCTAAAGCAACTTCTATATTCTCTCTGCTATTCTTTGGAATACCCATAAGATCCAAAGTGTCCTCTGAACGATAAAATACAGGGCTATATTTTCTGGCTGTTTTTGCTTTTACATTTAGCCATTCTTCTGTAATACCTACATTACCAATGCAGAATCCATAGTTATATGATTTTTCACCTTTATCACCAGGTATTGTAAAATAGACTTCAAAGCTGGATTCTGCATTTTCCGAATTACTGTCAAACAAAAATGGGGTGGGTCTATATTCTGTAAAATTTTCATCTTCGTCACCGTACTTAAATGATTCTATTATATATTCTGTCATGTATTCAAATGCATTGTAGACATTTGACTTACCACTTGCATTTGCACCATATATTGCTGCAACCGGAAGAATTTTTTCACTGCCTATACAAACAACACGTTCTGAAAACTCAGTCATTTTGGCCGCTGATAGGTCTAATGTAGCTTCATCTTTGAAGGATTTATAATTTTTAAAATTAAACTGTATTAACATGGTATCAACCTCACCTTCTATTCTATATTCTATTATACCCATTTTAGATATAAAATCAACGACAAAATGTGATATTATCTCATTTATATGTATACTTTATTTTAAAAAGCAAAAGCAGATTCCTAAGAACCTGCCTTATCTGGTAATGCCTGTTAATTATTTTGTTAAAAAGAACAGGAGCATTGCTCCTGATATGAAATCATAAAGAATTCACATCATTTTGCAATACTCCCTTTTATTATAATGTTTTAGACAAGCCCCAGCTTTTTCATCGCATAAGCCACTCCGTCATCTTCCACATTCTTTGTATAGAAGGTGGCATACGGCTCCAGCTCTACGCTGTGGTGTCCCATTAAGATACAGTTCTTTGCATATTCAAACATAGATAAATCATTGGTGCTGTCACCGAATACGTATGTATCGGAAAGATCCACTCCGTAATGCCTGATTACTTCCTCAATTGCAGTCGCCTTGGAGTGTCCTGCCGGAACACATTCGTAAAATCCGCCGCCCCGGTTAATAATATCAAAATCCAGTCCCAGTTCTCTGGCAAAGCCCTTCATATCACTTTGTTCATCTTCCATAACACAGAATTTATCAAAGTCATAGCAGTCTTCATCCCATCCCAGTGGAGAACAGTTTCCCTCGGAAGCTACATGCTCCTTCATGATTCTGACCTTTTCGATCCGTGATTCCTCTTTATTAAAATAGCAGCTTTCTGTTCCTTCTAAGATCCCGTCAAGACCGTATTTCACAATCATTTTCTTAATTTTAATGCCCGTTTCATGAGGAATTGAGGCGGAGTAAATCACGTCTTTCCCCGCCACAATCCGTGTCCCGCAGCCGCAGCAATAGCCGTCTACTTCCAGGAGAGACCGAATGGGTCCGGTGAGGCAGTAGGTGCGTCCGGAATTTATAAATACCAGATGCCCTGCCTCTCTCGCCCGCTCAATGGCCTGCTTTGCGCTTTCCGGCACATTCCGGTTAATTTCCGAAAACAGAGTACCGTCAATATCAAAAAACAGGGCTTTTCTCTTTCCTGTCATCGGTCACCTCGAAAACAGATGGTTCCGGTGGCTTCATCCATACTTTCTACAATCGCAAGAGATTCTACCCGGATTCCTTCTGAACGAAGGTGGTCTCCGCCGGGCTGAAATCCCTTCTCAATGACGATTCCTGCACCTACCAGTTCAGCACCGGAATCTTTTACAATTGCTGCAAGTCCCTCCAGTGCTTTGCCGTTGGCTAAAAAATCATCAATGAGCAGAACCTTGTCGCCTGTACCTATGAACTCCCTGGATACCATTACATCATAGGTTCTTCCATGGGTGAAGGATTCTACCTGAGTGGTATAAACATCTCCGGCGATATTCTTCGTCTTGGATTTCTTGGCAAATACGACAGGAACATCAAAATACTGAGCTACAATACAGGCGATACCGATACCGGAGGCCTCAATGGTCAGGATTTTGTTAACTTCTTCATCTGCAAATCGTCTCTTAAACTCTTTTCCGATCTCCACGAACAGCTTAATATCCATCTGGTGATTTAAAAAGCTGTCTACTTTCAGTACGTCACCGGACTTAATCTTTCCGTCCTTCCGTATTCTATCCTTTAAAAGCTGCATAAAGGTTCCCCCTATGGTATGTGATTTATTGGGTAATGTTAGCGTTTTCTTTTAAGAAATCCAGTACTTTATTACTGATGATATAATCATCTACTTCATACTGTCCTGCTGCCTGGATCATGCTGTCTACACTTTCGTATCCCATCTTCTGTGCTACATCAGTGCGGTCATCATCACTTACTGTGATTCCCTCTTTTTCAGCTATGGCATTTAATACCAGTCTCTGTTTTACAATTCCCTCAGCCTGAGTTTTCACTGTGTTTCTGAAGTCTTCTTCCTTCATTCCGGTAAAAGCTGTAATAAAGGACGCAAAATCCATTCCATAAGCGGCTGCCTGATTGGTATATCTGGCTACTACGTTCTCAACATTGGCATCAATGGCTTCCTGATTAGCCTCAACTGTGGAGTTTGCTAAAACTGCATCGTAAATATTGCTTTTTACAGTCTGATCAGCCTGATCATTCTTATTCTGGAGAAGAGTGGTTTTCTTATCTTCCTTATACTCGTCAACTGTTTTAAACTTTGTATTCTCCTGAACAAATGCATCGTTTAATTCAGGGGTCTGTTTTTCTTTAATTGTATTAACCGTTACCTCGAATACAACAGGTTTTCCTGCCAGATCCTTGTTGTTATATTCCTGAGGGAAAGTAAGGTCTAAAGAAAGCTTGTCTCCCTTTTTAGCGCCGATGATACGCTCTTCAAATCCAGGAATAAACTGATTGGATCCGATGGTTAAATCATAGCCCTGAGCAGTGCCGCCATCAAATGCAGCACCATCTTTCTTTCCAACAAAATCGATGTTTACAACGTCACCAGACTGTACAGCACGATCTACATCAACGTCTTTCTCATGAGCTGCCAGATCACTCTGGATTGCCTGTTGTACTTCTTCATCAGTCACTTCTACAGTTTCTCTTTTTACTTCTATGCCTTTGTAATTTCCCAGTGTAATGGTTCCGTTATTCACTTTTGATAAATCTACAGTGGGAACAGTTTCCTGTGCAGAGGATTCGGTAGCTTCTGTTGTCTCAGGTGCTGCTGTTGTCGTCTCAGCTGCCGGTTTTTTAGAGCAGCCGGTCATAATTGCGGCGGCAACAAGACCGCACATACATACATTTAAAAATTTTCTCATAATACAATCCTTTTTCCTTCTAAAATTATATATCATATTTGTACCGCTTCCTGTCAGTTATACCATATCAGGCACAGTAAAAAAAGCACTTTCCGGAAATTAACAAAAATTTCAATATTCCGTTATTATTTGTAAAATGCCTTGAATGCCTTATATGTATTATAAACATCCAGTTTGGAAGAAAGCTCGAATGGGGAATGCATGGAAAGGATTGGCACTCCTAAATCCACTACATCAACATCCATGGCAGCTACATACTTGGCTATGGTTCCGCCACCGCCCTGGTCAACTGCCCCCAGTTCACCGATCTGCCAGTAAACGCCATCCTTCTCCATCATGGCAATCACCTTAGCCATAAGCTCTGCGCTGGCATCATTGGATCCTGCTTTTCCCCTGACACCGGTATACTTTGTCAGAACACAGCCTTTATTCAGATAGCAGGCATTGCGCTCTTCGTAAACAGAAGCAAATGTAGGATCATAAGCAGCATTCACATCAGAAGACAAGCACATGGAATTGCGCAGAACCGTTCTGACATTTGCATGAGCCACTTCAGCCAGATCCTCAATAAAATGAAGAACAAAATGGGAATTTAATCCGGTATTTCCGTCAGAACCCACCTCTTCTTTGTCAGCCAGTATGGTAAGTGTGGTGTATTCCGGCTTCACTGCATCGATCTCCGCCATAAGAGCTGTATAAGCACATACCCTGTCATCCTGTCCATATGCACCGATGATGCTTCGGTCCAGACCTACATCGCTGGCTTTCTGTGCCGGTACCATCTCGATCTCAGCCCGTAAGAAATCTGCCTCCGTAATACCAAAACGGTCGTTTAAAAGCTTGAGGGCCATTAGTTTTACCGGCTCTTTTATCTCAGCTTCGTCATTAAAAGGCAGAGATCCGATTACTACATTCAGTTCTTCTCCCTTCAGTCCGTCTCTTAACTTTCTCTCATTCTGTTCTGCGGCCAGATGAGGAAGTAAATCTGTAATGCAAAATACAGGATCGCCTTCTTTTTCACCGATGTTGACTTCGATGATTTCTCCGCTTTTCTTAATAATTACACCATGCATGGATAATGGAGTGGTGGCCCACTGGTATTTGCGGATTCCGCCGTAATAGTGAGTTTTAAAGTAGGCAAGATCGTTTTTCTCATAAACAGGATTGGGTTTTAAATCCAGTCTGGGGGAATCGATATGGGCACCGTTAATGCGGATTCCTTTCTCAAGCCCCTGTGTACCAAAGGTGGTCGCAAGAATTGCCTTTCCCCTGTTCACCTGGTATACCTTGTCTCCGTGGCGGTAGCTCTTTGATGAGTCGAACGGTACATAGCCCTGCATCTCCAGCATGGCAACAGCTTCTCTTACACACTCACGCTCTGTCTTACCATTATCAAGAAATCTTTTATATCCCTGGCAAAACATCTCTGCCTCTTCTGTCTGTTCCGGTGCTTCTTTTCCAATATGGGGAAATTTAAATGTTAATTCATCCTGAAGCTTTTGTCCAATTGTTTTATCCATGGTAAATAATCCTCCGTTTTTATTAGGGCTTAGCCCTGTTATTAAGTCATTGACGGGCAAATCGTCTCACTGTCTAATACCAGAGTAAACGGTCCGTCGTTTAATAATGATACCTTCATGTCTGCACCGAAGCTGCCGGTCTGTACCCTTCTTACGAAATTGGCAAAACGCGCAGCTGTGTATTCGTAAAGATGGTTCGCCAGCTGAGGGGAGCCTGCTTTATCAAAACTGGGCCGGTTTCCTTTTTTACAATCTGCGTAAAGTGTAAACTGACTCACTAGCAGAATCTCTCCTTCCACCTGGGATAAGGATAGATTCGTCTTACCGTTTTCATCAGCGAAAACTCTGAGTTTGCATATTTTGTCCACCATCTTATCCGCAATCTCTTCTGTGTCGGTATCCGAAACTCCTAACAGAAGAAGAAAGCCTCTCCCTATTGAGCCGGTCTCCTGTCCATCTACAGTGACTGCAGCATGGGCGACCCGCTGTAATACTATCCTCATATGTGCTCTCCTGTCTATTTTAATACCAGCTGCAGATATTCCAGCAGACTTTCAGTAGCAGCTTCCCGGTAGATGATCTCCCTGGCAAGAATAGGATAATCTGTAATAATGTTATCCACTCCCAGCATCTTCATGCGTTCCATCTCGCTCTTCCCGTTTACAGTCCATGCGTGAACTGCTTTACCTTTTTCATGGGCGGCCTCCACCAGCCGTTCATTGATGAAGCTGGAGCGAAGACTGATAAAATCGATGGAATCACTGGAATAAAAATCCCCATACGCCGCAGAAATAATATATCCGGTCCGGATCTGGGGATCCGCCTTTTTGATTCTGATCAGATAAGAGAAACGGGTGGATGTGACCACGCACTGTTCTTCCATCTGGTATTCTTCAATCAGCTGCATCACCTTATCGGGAAGGTTACTGTCCTCACCCATGTTTTTAATCTCAATATTTAAATTGATCTTCCCTTTGCAGTATTCCATGACCTCCTTTAAAGTTGGGATACGTTCCTCTTTATATTCATCGGAAAACCAGGAACCCACATCCAGTTTCATCAGATCGTCATAATCATAAGAGCCTATGGTGCGGTTCACGCCCGCTACCCGGTTTAGCGTATAATCATGCCCCAGCACCACGATCCCATCCCGTGTCTCTTGTACATCAATCTCTGCGTAATCGGCCAGATCATTCACTGCCTTATGAAGGGCTGCCATGGTGTTCTCAGGCGCTTCGTTGGAACTGCCTCGGTGAGCCGTAATCTGTATCTCACTAAGCATATCTCCGGTAATAACCGAACCGTTTCTCAATACATAAAAGAGGGACATCAGGCAAAGCGCCGATGCTGCTGCCATGATAATGCCTGCAGTCTTCCGGTTTCCAAAGGGCTTACCCTCATAACCAATGGCTGCCGCCTTTCTCGTAATTCTGCTGTTAAAACGGAAATACTGAACACTGACAGCTCCGTATTTGCCCACAGCCAGAAGCATGCTGGAAAAGAATATAAGAACCAGCTCGATCCAGTCACAGGCTGCCGGAAGCACAGCAAGTGCCAGACGGTTATCTGTGAATAAGGTGACTGCAACAGCAGTAAGCACAACACAGAATCCGTAAAGCATCCAGAGTGCAAGAATGGCAAGCCCGTAGTAGCAGAACATCAGAGGAAGAACCTCAAATATTCTCCGTCTCAAAAGCCACCAGCTTTTTAAATAGCCGTCACGAAACCGCTTTTGTTCCACCATACAGGCATGAAACGTATAAAGTCCCGGAAGCACAAAAAGCAAAAGTATTAAGATCACTGCTGCCAGACCCATGCGACCCAATGGCTGTCTTAAAATTTCAGTGGTAACAAAATTAATGGGTTTTACATGAGTAAATACCCGGTAAATCAGATAAACATTGGTAATAAAGTAATCTGCCAGAACCAGAAGTCCCAGCTGCCAGTTTTTCCGGCGCAGCTCATCTAAAAGTTTTGATAAACCTCCTGCCAGAATCTGCCACAAATTCAGCTTTCTGAAATAAAAAGCCCCCTGATACAATGTAATCAGACAGCCAGCTTCCAAAAGCAGCACTAATATTCCAAGAATTAAAAGAGCTGCAATGGTCACTGCTGTCCATGGCTTAATCAGAAACAATCCGATGTTTGACACAGTTAAATAGCTGTAATCCGCCATTTTAAGCGCAAACTTAAGACCTGCATTAAGAGCAAGCAGATACAGAGGAGTTGTGATCAGACGAAACAGCAGCGTGAAGATGAAACCATTCCTCTGATTATATTTGAGAATCTTAAATGTGTCTTTTGTTAATGTGCCCATAGAACAACCTTCTTTTTATGAAGTTAAAAAACAGCCTTAAGCGAGTGGAATCGTCAAGGCTGTACCCTTTTTTCATCATTCGTCCTCTGCTTTGCTGTCCCCGCCGTCCGGTATGGGCTTTTGTGCTTCACTCAATTCCAGAATGGCCTGATTCAAAGAAAACATCTTCTTATCAAGCATATTCACCACATCTGCACATGCTTTTAACTCCTGCTGCAGATATGCCGGCGCATTGCCTTCAAACTTGTAGTAAATTTTATGCTCCAGACTTGCCCAGAAATCCATGGCAACTGTTCTGATCTGAACCTCCACCTTGGTGTCAACCGGCCCGTCCGTGAGATATATGGGGATGGTCACTACCATGTGGTAGCTCTTATATCCATTGGGTTTTGGATTCTCAATATAATCCTTTACATAAAGGACTGTTACATCACTTTGCTTTGTTATCATCTCCGCAATCTGATAAATATCTGAAGTAAACGAGCAGATAATCCGTATTCCTGCAATATCGTTTAACTTTTCCACCATATTATCGATGGTCACATCGTATCCGTACCGTTTTAATTTTTTAACAATACTGTCCGGTGTCTTAAGCCTTGACTTGATGTGCTCAATGGGGTTGTAATTATAGATATGCACAAACTCATTATTGAGTATCTCTATTTTTGTATTAATTTCCCTTAATGCTGAGTCATACAAAAATATGACGGATTTCCACTGGTCAACCTGATCAAATGATTTGGGAATATTCATTCCACATTCCCCCTCTCCCTGGTAACCTGTCTGGGTCAGTGAGACAGGGGCAGCCCAATAGACAGCCCCTGCTACTTCTATTACAGTATACCATAGAAACCCGATATTTTATATTATTTTTCCCCAGTTTCTAAAATTTTAATCCTTTTAAAAGACCGGAGAGTCCGGTAAAGGCACTTCCTTCTTCTTTGTAGTCAAAGATCTCTTCTGCCTCCTGCTCATCATCCTCCACTGCCTTCATGCTTAAACTGATTTTATTATCTGCAGTTGAGATAATTTTAACCTTCACAGTCTGTCCTTCTTTTAAAACTGCTCCCGGATGTTTGATTCTCTGATTGCTGATCTGGGAAATATGAAGCAGACCGGACAGACCGTTTTCCAGATTGATAAATGCCCCGTAATCCTTTATGGTATCAACCGTTCCTTCCATCACCACTCCGGCCTGGCATTTGGCAATTTTTTTGCTGGTTTCTTCTTTTTGTTTTAACAATGCTGGTTCTTTTCCAGACAGAACCAGCTTGCGGTTTTCCTCATCAGCAGTAATAACGGTAACATCAATGGTCTTTCCGCTGAATTCTTCCAGATTTTCCACATATTCAGCAGCCAGCTTGGACGCCGGGATAAATCCGCGGATTCCTTCCAGGTGAACCACAACACCGCCTTTTACAACCTCTGCGACCTTCACCTTTATGATGGTGCGTTCTTCCATCATGGTCTTTAACTTCTCCCATGCTGCCTGATCGTTTTGAAGCTTTCTGGAAAGGAGAATATTTCCTTCCCCATCATCGGTCTTAATCACAGTTGCGGTGATTTCATCTCCCATATGAATTTCCAGAAGTGGGTTGAATTCAGGATCACTGCTTAAATCTTCTTTGTTTATAATTCCTTCTGCATAATATTTTAAATCCAGAAAGACCTGGTCTTCGGTGACACGGATTACTGTTCCTGTAATTGTATCGCCTTCTCTGACGCGTTTAAAGGAAGCTTCCAGCTCTGCAGCATAATCATCCATGGTCTCTACATGCTCCTCTAAAACGGCATCTGTCTTCATCTCTTCTTCCATAACAATTCCTCCATTCATAAAATACCTTATTTCAGGCATAATCTAAGTATATATTTAACACATCCCGCCCGATATTTCTATAGTTTTATCAGGAAAAATATGTTATATTTTAAGAAATATACATACCTGCCGGAATCAGATGATCCGGCTTTGTAATAGAAAGGACAAACATGATGAAAGACATAATGGACCTGCATACACATACCGTGGCCAGCGGACACGCATACAGCACCTTGTATGAAATGGTAAGATCGGCCTCTGAAAAAGGGCTGGCTCTCATGGGTTCCACCGACCACGCACCAAAAATGCCAGGAACATGCAACGAATTTTATTTTATTAATTTTAAAGTGATCCCGCGAACGCTCTTTGGAATTCATATTCTTATGGGAGCAGAGCTAAATATACTGGATTATACCGGCCGGATCGACTTAAGAGAAGGCATACTTCAAAATCTTGATTACACCATAGCCAGCATACACGAACCGTGCTACAAAAACGGAACAATGGCTCAGAACACCAGTGCCTGTGTAGGTGCCATGGAAAACCCATATGTGAAAATTATCGGCCACCCGGATGACAGCCGCTTTCCTATTGATTATGATACCCTGGTCGCCGCTGCGGTAAAAAACCATACCCTTTTGGAGGTCAACTCCAGTTCTCTCCACCCATTAAGTCCACGAAAGAATGCCAGAGAAAACTACAAGGTGATGCTGGATTTATGCCGCCGCTACGGAGCATCCGTTATTATAAACAGTGATGCCCACATTGAGGCTGACGTAGGAAACCACGCCCGCGCGCTGGAACTTCTTGAGGAGCTTTCATTTCCGGAGGAACTGGTTGTAAACAGTTCCATTGACCGGCTGCTCCCTTATATTCCCAAGCTGGAGGCTTATTTATGATTAACTTCCTGAACCTGGAATATTTTCTGGCTGTTGCGGAAGAATTAAATATTACAAGGGCCGCCAAGCGGCTTTATATCTCCCAGCAGTCTTTAAGCAACCATATTTCCAATATGGAGAAAGAATTTGATGTTCAGCTCTTTAACCGCACCATGCCCCTGACACTGACCTATGCAGGCCGCGCCTTAAAGATCCGTGCCAAAGAGCTCCTGGATTTAAAAGATGAAACATATCGTCAGTTGGCAGACATTAAGGATTTCACCATTGGTCAGCTCTCCATTGGTGTATCTCATACCAGAGGACGCTTTCTTCTCCCCGTTATTCTTCCGGCTTTTCAGGAGAAGTTTCCCAATATCGAACTTCATCTGGTAGAGGGAAATTCTTTTGAATTAAGCAATGCTCTGATCCATGGAGAAATCGATCTTATGATTGACCTTCTTCCATTTAAAGCAGAAAATGTAGAAACAGTTCCTATCTGCGAGGAGGAAATTCTTCTTGTTGTTCCTGATCAGATTTTAGACCGCTATTTTCCTGGCAGACAGGAAGCCGTCAAAAAGGAACTGGAATCCAATGCAGATGTTAATCTGTTAAAGGATTGTCCTTATCTGCTCATTAATAAGGGAAACCGGGTACGCACCATAGCTGATGAAATATTTGAGGAAGCACAGCTTACTCCCAACATTCTTTTGGAGACAGAAAATATTGAAACAGTTCTTGCTCTTGCATCCAAAGGAATGGGAATCACCTTTTATCCTAAGATGTTTATGTCCGGAAACCAGGATGGCTCCGGTTCCGTTATGAAAAAAAATGGATTAAATTACTTTTCATTAAATTACATGCGAAGCCATGGCATTCTCGCCTTTGGATGTCACAAGGGCAGATACTTATCCCAGGCTACCGAAGAATTTATCCGCATTGCAAGGGAAAATATATAGATTTTAACTGCAGATTGACAAACGGAGCATAATCTTATATTATTAAATAGTAACAATTATCACTATAATTATTGTTTGCGGAAAAGGAGCGGCCATGAAAACATTAAAGTACAGCCGTCAACGGGAATCTATTAAGACCTGCTTAATGGCGAGACACGATCACCCCACTGCCGACGCCTTATACACATCGATTCGTGAAGAATTCCCCAATATCAGCCTTGGTACGGTTTATCGGAATTTAAACCTTCTGGTAGAACTGGGAGAAATTCAGAAGCTGACCTGTGGAGACGGTGCCGACCACTTTGATGCGGATACATCACCGCATTATCATTTTGTATGCAGGAACTGCGGGCAGGTGTATGATCTGCCTATGGAACCAATGGACAGTATTAATCAACTGGCTCAAAAACATGCGGGGGGCCAGGTAGACAGTCACAAGATTTATTTTTATGGTACTTGTAATGATTGTTTGGAAAATAATTGAGAAATTCTCTTGACATAAGATGAAACTTGTGATAACTTAATATCAGTAATCATTATTGTTATTGATTATCAATATTAAACAAAATATAAAATTAAAATAAAAGGAGACTTGAGATCATGAAAAAATGGGTTTGTACAGTATGCGGTTATGTTCACGAAGGAGACACAGCTCCAGAATTCTGTCCAGTATGTAAAGTTGGTTCTGAGAAATTTAAATTACAGGACGAAGATATGTCCTGGGCCTGCGAGCATGAGATTGGTGTAGCTCAGGGTTCTCCGGAAGATATCATGAAGGATTTAAGAGCAAACTTTGAAGGGGAATGTTCTGAAGTTGGTATGTACCTTGCTATGTCCAGAGCTGCTCACAGAGAAGGATATCCTGAAATCGGCTTATATTATGAAAAAGCTGCTTTCGAAGAGGCTGAGCATGCTTCCAAATTTGCTGAATTATTAGGCGAATGTGTAACCGCCAGCACAAAGAAAAACCTGGAATTAAGAGTAGCAGCTGAAAATGGTGCAACAGCAGGCAAATTTGATCTTGCAAAGCGTGCAAAAGCATTAAACTTAGATGCAATCCATGATACCGTACATGAGATGGCAAAAGATGAAGCACGTCACGGAAAAGCATTCAAGGGCTTGCTGGAAAGATACTTCGGCTAAATCCATTTTCAAAAGGAGGGTTTTAAGATGTCTAAATATGCGGGTACAAAAACAGAACAGAACTTAAAAGATGCATTTGCAGGCGAGTCCATGGCAAGAAACAAGTATACATTCTATGCGTCTGCTGCTAAAAAGGCCGGCTATGAGCAGATGGCTGCTTTATATCTGGAAACTGCTGACCAGGAGAAAGAACATGCCAAGATGTGGTTTAAAGAACTGCACGGCATCAACTCTCCGGCAGAAAACCTTGCAGACGCTGCAGAGGGTGAAAACTATGAGTGGACCGATATGTATAAAAGAATGGCGGAAGAAGCCAGAGCAGAGGGTTTCACTGAACTTGCACTGAAGTTTGAATTTGTGGGTAAGGTAGAGGCAGCTCACGAAAAGAGATATTTAAAACTGTTGGACAGCTTAGAGAATGATAAAACCTTTAAGGGAGATGCTCCCCTTGGCTGGAAGTGCCGCAACTGCGGTTATATCCATGAAGGTGTGGATGCTCCTGAGATTTGTCCGGTATGTGCTCATCCAAAAGCCTATTTTGAAAGAAAATCTGAAAATTACTAAAGCACTGTCATAAACTCTCCGTTATGGCAGGAACGGGGCAGAAGCCAGCCGAATTTAATTCGTTTGACTTCTGCCCCGTTTTTTATTTCTAATCTTCTAAAGCTTTCTCGTCCACTGCCTTGCTGGCAAGCTCCTCATAAACCTTTGCCTGAGTCAAATCTCCTGCTTGTTCATAACATCTGGCAAGTTTAAGAAGAGGGAGTTCTCTGGAATACCGGATATTCAGTTCGCATTCTGTTTCATAAGCGGCATTATAAAACCAGATCACAGCTTCATTAATATCTCCTGCCTCCATAAAATACTCCCCGACGTCATAGCAGACCTCTGAGCTTGCCTTCCCACAGGCAACATTTTTTAAAGCATTTTTTAAGATCTGGGTTCCATCTTTTTTAATCCGACCGCATCTGGTCAGAACACACTGAATGATTTTTAACTCTTCTTCAGTCCTGTCCTCAGAAAGCAAACCGTTAAAGTAATCTTCCGCTTCCAGAAAATCCTGATCTTCTCCGGAAATAAACAGTTCTCTGGCATACATGGAACGAAGCTTTTTCGAAAGAGGTAGACCTTTTCTGATCAGTTTATTAAAAATATCAAAATCCCGCTTGGAATGATTTCCCTCGGGCATATGTATGATTTCAATTTCACTGTCAAATATAACCGGCTCTAAGCGTATGGTTTCATGAACGGGATCCAGCCATTCAAACCTGCGGTTTCTTTTAAATAATTTGGGCCGATACTCGCAGTCAAAGTTATAGGTTGTATTAAACTGAAGCTGATTAGTGTATTTCATCTGTACAATTTCTATTTCTGGCAGGATACACTTTTTTAAATCCATGAACCGTTTTCTGTTTTCTTCGTCAATGACCTCATCGGCATCTGCGGTGTAGATATAGTCCATCCCGGCTTTTTCAAAGGAAAAATTTCTTGCGGCGGCAAAATCATCCACCCACGTAAAATCAAAGATCCTGCATCCAAACTGTGCTCCGATCTCTTTTGTTGCGTCTGTGGAACCGGTATCTACAAGAATTATCTCATCAGCCAGATCCTTCAGACTTGAAAGACAGCGGGCCAATACATTTTCTTCATTCTTTACAATCAGACATGCGCTGACAGTAATCATCGCCTTTGTACCTCATCTCTTTCTTTTTTCTTAAAAGCAGGATAGTATCAGTTCAAATGTAACACGGTACCCTTCTTTCAGACTGTCGATATCAACCCATTCCTGCCGGGTATGGGCTCCACCTCCCCTGACTGCGCCAAAGCAGACACTGGGAATTCCCTGTGACAAAGGAATGTTGCAGTCTGTAGAGCCACATTCGTTTTTTGGCTCAGTACCTGTATGTTTTTTCAATATTTCTGTGACCTTGCTGGTGATACGATCCTGTTTTACCGGATCAACCCCACTGCTGCAGGGACGTTCCCCTACCAGAATTGTATTAACCTCCACCTGCTTTGATCGGTAACTTTCTGCCACAGCCCGAAAATGCTGATCCATAAATTCCAGATCTTCTCTGCTGTCAGATCGGAACTCATAAAGCATTTTGGCCTGCTGGGCTATGGTGTTGACTGAGGTTCCACCCTGAATGGTTCCTACATTATAGGTGGTTTTTGTCTTTGTTTGCGGTACCTTTAATGTATAAAGAGTATCAATCATGGATGCCAGATAGGCGATGGCATTGCGGTTTCCAAAGTTTGTAAAGGAATGACCACCTTCTGACAATACCTCCACCTCATACCGCTTGGATCCTACCGCATCTGTTGTAATATGATCCATATATCCGTCTATGGAATAGAACTCTCTGATTCGCCCTTTATATTCTTTAACAATCTGCCTGGAGCCTTTTAAATTACCCAGTCCTTCCTCTCCTGCATTGGCTACAAGAAGCAATCCGCAGTCTGCTGGAGTAATCTTTTTACCCGCAATGTATTTGGCACACATAAGAAGTGCGCATAGATTAGCCGTATCGTCTCCGATTCCGGGTGCTTTTATCCTACCAGCCTCCACTACAACCGGAAGAGGTGTCGTATCGGGGAAAACCACATCTGTATGAGCCATAAAAACGACTACAGGGTTATCTTTCGTACATCCAACAGGATAGACCACATTCAGCGTGGAATCAATATAAACATTTTCTGCCCCCTGACTTACCAGCCAGTCCCGGCAAAATTCTGCTCTTTTTTCTTCCTGATTGGAAGGTGCAGGTATTGTTCCAAGGTTCAGCAAAAGTTCATATGTCTCGCTGCTGTGTTCCTCAATATATTCCAGTATTTCCAATGATAAGTGATCCATTGTTCATCCCTCCGTTTTTATATATTCTATCACGTTTATCCGCTTTGTACAGCATGATTGGATTTTTAAGGACAGAAAAAAAGTGTACAACTGCAGAGATCAATTGTACACTTTCCCATAAAATTATTCAGTTATTTTACACGGTTTTTAATGGAACCAATCTTTTCTATGATACATTCCACCTCGTCACCTGGAGACAGAAATGCCGGGGGATTAAAGCCCATTCCCACCCCTTTTGGAGTTCCGGTGGATATAATGGTTCCGGCCTTTAAGGTCATGCCTCTTGATAATTCACTGATAATGTGATCAATCTGGAATATCATCAGTCCTGTATTACTGTCCTGTCTCAGTTCTCCATTCACCTTTGACTGAATGGAAAGCTCAGGCGGATAGGAAATGGAATTGGCTGTGAGAATGCAGGGACCCATGGGAGTAAATCCATCCAGGCTTTTTCCAAAATACCATTGCTTGTGAGCTGTCTGTATATTACGTGCGCTCACATCATTTATGATGGTATAACCAAATATATAATCTTCTGCCTTTTCTGGAGGCACATCCTTTGCATCTTTTCCAATGATAACAGCTAATTCAGCTTCATAATCCAGGCTGTCCACCATATCACTATGACTTAATATATCACCATAGGGACCAACTGCCTCATTCACTCTCTTTGAGAAATAGACTGCATAGTTTCTTTCCCCGTCAAACGCTTCTTTTTTATAGCGCGCTGACTCCTCGGCATGTTCCATGTAATTAAGACCCAGACAGATAATATCCTGATCTGGTGTCAGAATTGGGGCCAGGAGGGTAACCTCTTTCATCATAGCTGCTCCAACGATGTTGCTGCTTTCAGGATCCAGCCCAGATGCATGTTCAAGCAAGTCCCGTTCTGACTGGCTCAGTCCCTTTACAACTTCCAGCATCTCTCTGTATTCCATACCAAAAGCCTTAAGAGGGAAAACCCACATCTCATCCCTGCTCACGACTCCGATATCTCTTCTACGGTCAACCTCGTAAGTAACTAATTTCATAAAATCCTCCTTTTACATGAACCATAACTCTTCCCTGGTAGTAGAGATCGCATCTGCTCCTGCGTTAAAAGCAGCCATAATATCCTTCTTGTCCGATATGAGTCCACCGGCAATGATGGGAATATTGGTGTATCTGCGGATCTCTTCCAGTGCTTTGGGCATTACTCCGGGCATGATCTCAACCATATCCGGATGGAAGGTATCAATCTGCTTTTTTGTCGTACTCATGGCAAGGGAATCGATAATAAATGTTCTCTGAATCCCGAACAATCCAAGTTCCACCGCGCGCTTTACAAGAAGCGGCTTCGTACTGATGATACCATCAGCTAACGTATTTTCCTTGATGAAATCCACCACGATCTCTTTTGAATTGAGACCATGGGTCAGATCTGCATGTACCATTGCGTACTTTCCATGTTCTTTTATCTGCCGTACTATCGTTCCGATGTTTAAAATACTTCCGTACAGAACAAAAACGACCTGGCACTCTGATTCAAAACACCGTTTCAGCCCGCCTTCATCCTTTACTGCCGCAATCACCGGAGACGTCTCCAGCAGTTCTATTGCTTTCATTATTATCCCTCCGCACCCAAAAAAACTATGGATCTTGTTCTACTTTATCAATCCTTACCACCACCGTCAAGAAAATTCTTCCTCTTTCTTTATTTTCTTTCAAAAGTAAAGTCTCTTTTCAGTCTTTTTCCACCGCTGACTGATTAAAAATAAACCCGCAGCAAAGGCTCTTTTTAACCGGCTTTGAAAGCGGGTGGCATTTGCTGCGGATTTTTCTGATCAGTTATGATCTTTTTACATTTCTTGCGGCAACGATGGATACTCCGGTGCCTGCGCAGTTTTCAATGATTACATCTCCAATGGCAACCGGGGCATGAACAGAGGCTTTCTGAATCTCTTTCATACAATCAAAGATCTTACCTTTTGGAATATCTGTTTTGGTTTTTACGGGAACCATGGCAAATTCACCGTCAATTACCTTTACCGTGGAGGTCACAACCCGGGTTGGACTTAACACTTCTTTCTCCCCGTATTCTGCACCTCTCGCACAGGAATTACCAGTAACGGTCACCGCACCGTTGTCGATACGTACGGTCATAGGGCAGCCCAGGGGACAGCAGATACAGATCAGTTCACGTTCTTCCATTTTAATCCTCCTCTGTGCAGATTACGATTTCTGCCAAATCCGGATATTTTTCCAGACTTTCTTTCTTAATTGCTACCTGCTCCATCTCCCCAGGTGCGAGAACTTTTTTCTTCTTATGATAAACACGTTCATCTCCATAATAAATACTGATATAACGGTCCCGGTATACATCGGAAACACGGAAACGGATCTTCCACTGATCAGCCTCAGACTCCCGGTTAACAAACTGGGGAACTGTATAGCGGACACCGTTCACAGCCCGGATTCTGATATTGGAGGATGAAGGTTCCTCTTTCTGGGACCCGGCATAGGCTGCAGCACTTCTTCCAGCAAGAGCAGCCTCTTCGGAAACGTAATCCACCAGATCATGAACATGAAGTACATTTCCACAGGCAAATACGCCGCTTATGCTGGTTTCCAGGCAGTCGTTCACAACAGGGCCGCCTGTTATCTGGTCAAGATCCACTCCTGCGCTTTTTGACAGCTCATTTTCCGGAATCAGACCCACTGACAGAAGAAGTGTATCGCAGGAATAATATTCTTCCGTTCCCGGAACTGGCCTGCGTTTCTCATCCACTGCAGCAAGCGTTACTCCTGTTACCCGCTCCTTTCCATGAATCTCTACTACAGTGTGGCTTAACTTTAACGGAATTCCGTAATCATCCAGACACTGTACAATGTTTCTTTTTAATCCGCCGGAATAGGGCATAAGCTCTGCCACAACTTTAACTTTAGCACCCTCTAAAGTCATGCGTCTTGCCATAATGAGACCGATGTCTCCTGAACCTAGTATGACCACTTCTTTTCCGACTTCATAGCCGTCTAAATTCATAAGACGCTGGGCAGTACCTGCTGAATAAATTCCTGCGGGACGATAGCCTGGTATGTTAAGAGCCCCCCTTGGACGCTCCCTGCATCCCATGGCCAGAATCACAGCACCTGCTTTTATCTGAATTAAGCCTTCTTCCCGGTTAATAACGGTCAGCACTCTGTCACTGCTGATGGAAAGAACCATGGTATTAAGCTTATAAGGGATCTGCTCTTTTTCAATCATATCAATATAACGGGACGCATATTCCGGTCCTGTCAGCTCTTCTTTAAATGTGTGAAGACCAAAGCCGTTGTGAATACACTGATTTAGTATACCGCCCAAGTGACCTTCCCGCTCCAGGATCAGTATATCTTCTGTTCCCGCTTTCTTTGCAGCCGCAGCGGCAGCCAGACCAGCAGGGCCTCCCCCGATAATAACGATATCATGCTCTGTCATGTCACTCTCCTCCTTGTCTTTTCCCTGTCAGTATATTAGAACCGGATCTGTTTTTGCAGATGTCTTCCATATTTCTTCCAGTTTCCCTTGCCAGAATTTCCATTGTTTTCGGGATACAGAAGCCTGACTGGCAGCGTCCCATTCCTGCACGCACCCTACGCTTTACTCCATCTACGGAAACTGCTCCCAGGGTTCTTGTCACTGCATCTGCAATCTCACCCTCACTAATGCCTTCACAGCGGCAGATGATGGTTCCGTATCTGGGATCCTTTTTGATCAGTTCACCCCTCTCTTCCAGGGAAAGCTTCTGAGGATTTATAATACCTTTTCTGGTTTCAATGAAGTTTTCCTTCTTTTTTGCATTGGCTTTCAGGGCTATCTGCTCTGCTAAGTAAACCCCCACTGCAGGAGCGCTTGAGAGTCCTGGAGATTCCATGCCTGCTGCATCGAAGAATCCGTCTGCATCCTTTACTTCTCCCACAACGAAATCATCTCCCTCTTCATGGGCACGAAGACCGGAAAAAGATGTAATCACCTGACGGAAGGGAATATTGTTCACTCCCCAGGCTGCCTTTTCCATAATATCGGCAAGCTCCTGGGCTGTTGTAGAGGTTTCCTCTTTGTCGGTTACATTAATTGCCGTAGGTCCTGTCAGCAGATTACCATGAACCGTAGGTGTTACCAAAACACCTTTTCCCATCTTTCCGGGAAGCTGGAATATGGTATGGCTCACCAGATTTCCTGCTTCTTTATCTAACAGGCAGTAATCTCCCTTTCGTGGTATGATGTGAAGCTTTGACTCACTGACCATGTTGTGGATCTGGTCTGAGTAAACGCCGGCTGCATTGACCACATAGGTGGCGTGAATGATTTTATCACTGGAAATCAGATCATAACCGGAATCCGTTTTGTTAATTGTCTCAATCTCTGTTTCAAATAAGAAATCGGTTCCATTATCACAGGCATTCTCTGCCAGAGCGATGGTCAGTCCAAAGGGGCAGACAATTCCGCCGGTTGGCGCATATAATGCGGCCACCACTGTTTCAGAAACACTGGGTTCCATGGCACGTACTTCATCCCCCGTCAGTATGGATAATTGGGGAACACCGTTTTTTAATCCTTTTTCATACAGCGCATTCAGAGACGGTCTGTCGTCTTCAGAAAAACAGAGAACCAGTGAACCGTTTCGGTTAAAGGAAAAATCAAGAGCTTTTGAAAGATCTCCCATCATGCGGTTTCCTTCTGTATTAAATCTTGCCTTTAATGAGCCTGGCTCAGCATCGTATCCTGCATGCACAATGGCACTGTTGGATTTTGATGTACCGGAGCAGACATCTTCCTCCCGCTCAATGACACAGATGTTCAGCTGATAACGGGACAGCTCTCTGGCTATGGCACAGCCGGTAACGCCGCCGCCGATAATCGCCGCATCGTAATTTAATTCCTTCATAATCAATCTCCTCCAAATCCGTGATAATTCCCGTTTCGCCGGGACTATAGAAAAAAAGAGTAAGGAAAATAAACGGATAGCTCCGTATCATAATCCTTACTCTTTCGTCTCAAAGGTTATTTATTCAATTGTATTAATGCTAACATAATTTCATTCTGATTGTCAAGTGATTTATAGCCTGGCTTAATCCTCATCCTGAGACCAGTAAAGAGCACATTTGACTGCCCGCTTCCAGCCCTTAATCCTCTTTTTACGGCATTCTTCTTCCATCTGGTTGTCGAAGGTCCTGGAGGCTTCCCAGTTTTGTCTGATCTCTTCCCTGTCTTTCCAGTACCCCACAGCCAGACCTGCCAGATAGGCAGCGCCAAGCGCTGTTGTCTCTATGCATTTTGGTCTGACAATCCGTGTATCCAATACATCTGCCTGGAACTGCAGGAGGAAATTGTTGGCACAGGCTCCTCCGTCTACCCTTAATTCTTTTAAATGGATCTGAGAGTCCTGTTCCATGGCTTCAATCAGATCAGATACCTGATATGCCATGGATTCCAGGGTGGCGCGGATAAACTGCTCCTTGCTGGTTCCTCTGGTTACCCCTACAATGGTACCTCTGGCATACTGATCCCAATAAGGAGCGCCAAGACCTGCAAATGCCGGTACCACATAAACACCGCCGGTATCTTCCACTGCCTGGGCATACTCCTCTGTCTGGGAAGCGGACCGCACCATACGCATGGCATCCCGCAGCCATTGAATGGCTGCGCCTGCCACAAATACGCTTCCTTCCAGTGCATACTGAATCCGTTCCTGATCACTGGCTGCTATGGTAGTCAGCAGACCGTGTTCTGATTTTACCGCTTTCTCTCCGGTGTTCATAAGGAGGAAGCAGCCGGTTCCGTATGTATTTTTAACTTCACCGGCTTCAAAGCAGCACTGTCCGAATAAAGCTGCCTGCTGATCTCCTGCTGCACCTGCGATGGGAATCTTTCCGCCCATAACGTCAGAAGAGGTATAACCGTATACACAGCTGGAGGGTTTTACATCCGGAAGCATTGCTTTTGGTATATTAAAATAGTTAAGAATGTCTTCGTCCCAGCACTTTTTATGAATATCAAACAGCATGGTTCGGGAAGCATTGGTATAATCCGTTACGTGGATACAGCCCTTGGTCAGATTCCAGATCAGCCAGCTGTCCACAGTTCCAAAAAGCAGTTCTCCACGTTCTGCCTTTTCTCTGGCTCCCTCTACGTGATCCAGGATCCATTCAATCTTACTTCCGGAAAAGTACGCGTCCGGAATCAGACCGGTACGGTCTGTGATAAGCCCTTCCAGCCCATCTCCTTTCAGACGCTCAATGCGGTCAGCGGTCCTCCTGCACTGCCATACAATGGCGTTGTACACAGGCTCCCCTGTCTCCTTATCCCACACAATTGTAGTTTCTCTTTGATTTGTAATTCCGATTGCAGCAATATCGCTGTAATGCGCCCCAATTTTCCCCATTGCTTCCATGGTCACTGAAAGCTGTGATGACCATATCTCCATGGGATCATGCTCCACCCAGCCTGGTTTTGGAAAAATCTGCCTGAACTCTTTTTGTGCCTCGCTGCAGATGCCCCCTTTCTCATCAAACAGTATGCACCGGGAACTGGTAGTTCCCTGATCCATAGCGATCACATATTTTCCCATGATTCCTTCCCCTTCCATCTTCTTTCACTCGTTAATTTTTTACCAAACAATAAAGAAAGAGCCTTGGAAATGAACGGTTCCCCGCACTCATCACCTGGCTCTGTCATCTCTTAGGCTTATTATTAAATAACACAAATTTATACTACCACGCAGGCAAAAATATGTCAAGTTCTACAATAAATACATATTTTACCTGTTAAAAAACCATTAATGCATACTCTCCCGGATGGTTTTCAGCGCCTGAATCACCAGCGTAGGAAGAATAGCAAATATAAATATAGTTATAAATTGTCTTCCTGTTAAATCTGCCACATAAAAAAGATCGTGAAGCGCCGGAATAAAAAGGACTGCTCCCAGTAATACTGCTCCCGCCTCAAACGCCATGATACTCCATAAGTTGCTCATAAAACCGATTTTCAAAATGGAATGACTGCTGCGGCAGTTAAATCCATGGAACAATCTGGCAAGTGTCAGGGTAGAGAATGCCATAGTACTGGCTGCAGCTTCACTTCCGGTTAACAGACCGGTACTGTAGGAGGCCATGGTGCATACTGCAATCAGTGCCCCCTGAAAGAGAATCACAAGGATAAACCTCTTTGTTAAAATTCCTTCCTTGGGATTTCTGGGCTTCTGGGACAGCAGGTCCGCTTCTGCCTGCTCCATTCCTATCGCAATTGCAGGAAGGGAGTCTGTCAGCAGATTGATAAACAGCAGATGAACCGGTGCAAAGGGCAATGGGAGTGCCATAAGAGAGGTATAAAGCACACATAAAATTCCTGCCATGTTTCCTGAAAGCAGGAACTTAATGGCATTTCTTATATTCCTGTATACGTTGCGTCCATTGGCCACCGCTTTGATAATTGTAGCAAAATTGTCATCAGTGAGAATCATGGAAGAGGCTTCCTTGGAGACTTCTGTTCCCATCTGTCCCATGGCGACTCCGATATCCGCCTGCTTTAATGCAGGAGCATCGTTGACACCATCTCCTGTCATGGCTACAATGTGTCCTTTTTTCTGCCAAGCACGTACAATCCTTATTTTATGTTCCGGGGATACCCGGGCATATACACTGATGGATTCCAGCCGGTGCCCCAGCTCATCTTCAGTCATATCATCAAGCTCCGGACCACTGATTGCCAGATCATCTTCCTCCAAAATGCCAATCCGTTCCGCAATGGCTGCTGCCGTAATCTTATGATCTCCCGTAATCATTACCGGGAAGATTCCAGCTCTTCTGGCATTGGAAACAGCATTCCTTGACTCTGGCCGGGGAGGATCCATCATGGATACCATGCCGAGAAATGTATATTCGTTTTCTGAATTTTCCGAAAGCTTCTCCCGATCCTCCATCTCCCTGCATACAAAGGTAAGAACCCGAAGCCCCTGGGCAGAAAACATCATGTTCTGCTCCATAAGCATCTGTTTATCACCGTCTCTGAACGGGCGGATTCCTTCGGAAGACCAGATCTGGGTTATTCTGGGAAGAATGATATCCACTGCTCCTTTTGTAAATAGAATATTTTTGCCTTCCAGATAATGAAGTGTACTCATAAGCTTTCTTCTGGAATCAAAGGGAACCTCTCCTAATCTTGGGTGGTAGGATCTGACCGCCTCATCATCTACTCCGGCACGCTCCGCCATCTGGAGTAATGCGGTTTCAGTCGGTTCACCGTTAAGAACTCCATTTATATGGCTGGAATCATTGTTTAAAACAGCATCGTAAAGCAAATATTTATGTACTGGAATCTCAGGCTTTAACATTTCTGGAAGATAAAGCCTGTTATTAACAAAAACCTGCTGTACCGTCATTCGGTTCTGGGTGAGGGTTCCTGTTTTATCGGAGCAGATAACGGATACACACCCAAGGCTTTCTACCGCTTTTAAATCCTTAATAATCGCATTTTCTCCCGCCATCTTCTGGGTTCCCATCGCCTGTACGATGGTAACGATAGAACTGAGGGCCTCTGGTATGGCGGCGACGGCCAGAGCTACTGCAAACATAAGGGAGTCCAGAATTGGCATTTTCCTGTAAATACTTAATCCAAAAACAATTACACAGATAAACAGGATAGCTGCCGCCAGCCTGCTTCCAAACTGGTCAAGGCTCACCTGAAGAGGTGTCTTCTTCTCGCCTGTATCATTCATTAAAGAGGCAATTCTTCCAATTTCTGTATTCATGCCTGTTCCGGTGACGACTGCAATGGCTCTTCCTGCTGCAACCTGAGAGCCGGAGAAAACCATATTGGACTGTTCTGCCAGCGGAACCTTCTCCATACGCAGTCTTCCTGTATGCTTTTCCACATTCACTGATTCTCCGGTCAGAGAGCTTTCATTGACCAGAAGAGAATAATTTTCCAGGATACGGCCGTCTGCCGCCACCATATCTCCTGCCTCCAATAAAAGTATATCTCCTGGTACGATTTCTTCCGACAGGACTTCTTTATTTTTCCCATCTCTTCTCACCCACGCCACCGGCGCAGATAATGACATCAGGCTGTCTAAGGATTTTTCTGCTTTCTGATGCTGTATAGTTCCAAGAATTGCATTAAGCAGTAACACTGCGAAAATTACTCCGGTACTTTCCACGTCACCAGATACCATGGAGATTACCGCTGCTATAATCAGAATTATGACTAATAAATCTTTAAACTGATCCAGAAATACTTGAAAGGCACTTTTTCGTTTTGCTTTTTTCAGCAGATTGGGACCATGCACCTGCCTGCGCCTGAGAATTTCTTCGGAATTCAGTCCATTCCTGTCAGCATGAAGCTGTTTTAAGACTTCATCCTCTGATAAACGAAACCATTCTTCCATTAATGACGCTCCTTCCCATTTCTCCTACTATGGTATGAAACAGGACGGGAGTTTCATGAATGATTTTCCCTGCTTAAGATGACGGCATTACCCCGGTTTTATCTGTCCGGTTATGGACTGGAATCTGTTCCTACGATGCTTATAGAAGTTTCCGACGCATTAAAACAATCAATTCATCAGCACGGATACGGCTGCGTGCAATTGTTCCTATTGCATGCAGCCGTTTTTTTTATTATAATTTGACTGAAGGCAGCCAATTTATCCAACGGCTTAACCACCTTTCAGAAAGGACCTGATCAATATGGAGAAAATTACAAGCTTTACGATCAATCACTTAAAGCTTCTTCCGGGTATCTACGTTTCCCGCAAAGACAAAGTGAACGATACCACAATTACTACGTTCGATATCCGCATGACCAGACCGAATTTTGAACCGGTCATGAATACAGCAGAGATACACACCATGGAGCACTTAGGTGCCACATTCTTAAGAAATCACCAATCATTTGCTTCCAAAGTTTTATACTTTGGTCCTATGGGCTGCCGCACCGGCTTCTACCTTCTTTTAGCCGGTGATTACAAATCCAGGGATATCGTACCGCTCATAACTGAAATGTATGAATTTATGCGTGATTTTGAGGGAGAAATTCCCGGGGCCGCAGCCAGAGACTGCGGAAACTATCTGGATATGAACCACGGTATGGCAAAATATCTTGCCAGAAAGTTTTTAGATACGGTTCTTTACGGCATTGATGACGAACACCTCATTTATCCGGCAGATTAGCGGTTATTTCCAGGCGGCATACTGCCCCTACCCCCTTCACGGACGGCGTTTGAAGTGACAATTGACTCAAGCGTCAGTTCGGTTTGTTCCGAACCTGCCGTGAGGGTGTAGGTGCTGCCAGTCTGTAGTTTGGGACTGCTGATGACAACGGAAGAATACTTTTTCTCAGGGGTAAAACTGTTAAGCTCATTTCCCTCCTTGTCCTTAAGTGTAACTTCAGTCCCTGCTTCCTGCTGTGCGGCTAAATTATGTAAAACTGAGCATTGGGTAGAGGAATCACCAAATCCCTGTGCCATACCAGAGCTGCCAACCGCTATTACTGTTCCTCCTGTAATAATCCCATCTCCATTATAATCAATTGCTCCGTTTCCGTCGCTTACCGGACCGGTGACATAAACCATACCTCCTGATATCAAAAGACTTCCATTGGAATCCAGTCCATCTCCGCCTGTATCTACGTGCAGAGTGCCTCCTGTTATCTTAATATAAGCATTGGTATCATTCTCCATACTTCCGCCCATTTGACCGCCACCGATTACACCTTTGCCACAAGGACCGCCGCCTCTTCTTTGCTTGCCTTGTTGTGGCAGGTTTTCATCTGATTGTGCCCCGGACTGGTTTTCCTCTGACCTGGGAGAATTCCCTTTCCCCTGGTCATCTTGCGGCATTTCCTGTTTCTCTTTCCCACTATCACTCTGACCAGTATCCTGACCTTCTGTAGATGAAGATTTTGGCTGTGCCGCATTAATTCCATCATCGGAAGCCTGAATTGAGATTTCCCCACCATTCACCGATACCCGATAAGCTTCCAGTCCTTCATAGCAGCTGGTGACGGTTATTGTACCGTCATTGATCACTACATCCTGATCTGCATGGAACGCATCATCTCCACATTCTACCGTAAAGGTGCCTCCGTCAATTACCATCGTCCCGCTGGCATGGAAGGAGTCGTCTTTGGAATTGACAGTAAAGGTTCCGCCTGCCACATAGATGTTTCCAAGAGATGTATCATCCTCATTACTTGATTTCACCGCTTTTCCTGAAGTTGTCAGCAAAAATGTACCATCCAGGATTTTCACTTCATCCTTACCTGCCAGACACTGGGAGACTGCGTTAACAGAGATATTTCCTCCTGTAATTGCCAACGTATCCTTTGAAACAATTCCGTGTTTATAGTTGGCATTTACCTCCAGACTTCCACTGCCGTTTACAGTCAGATCCTCTTTCGAGAAGATAACCCCATCTACCGTATTGTCATCAGTATCTATGTACTCCGTTCCTCCTGACAGCTTATTTGTTGTTCCATCTGCCAGAGTAACAAAAAACTTATCAGCAGATTTAACATAGATTGCCGCACTGGTTTCACAATTAATTCCGGCATTTGATAAAATAATCTGAACTTTGTCTGTATCCGCTGCATCAACAATAATCTGACCATTATCCAACGTTCCGCTTACCACATAAGTACCTTCTTTGCTTATGGTTACAGTACTTCCAGTTATACTGACACCAGCTCCCTCTGCCTCTGCTTTGTCTGAATTCAAATTTATTTTAACTGCACTGCTTTCGTCGTAGCTCCCATCCTTATCACGGTCTGTAAAGTCCTTGTCAACAGTTGCTTCTGCCGTACTGCTGTCTGTAGTACCATCAGTGCCAGAATCTGCCTGTGTGCTTTGTGTAACAACCGTATTTTCCATTGAAGTCTGGCTTTTACAGCCAGAAATACTTGTTGATGCTAACGCCATTATTAACACCAGTGCGGCTGCTTTGCCTCTGAACAGCTTTCTTTTTACCATTATAGTTCCTCCTTATTGCCAAAAGGTCTTCCCAAAAATATTTCAAGATTCCCGTTTCTGCATCGCAAATCGTCAATCAGTTTCTTTTCTTCTCCGTTATTTTTTAAAACTACTTCATAATCCAGTTTATAAAGACTTCCCATATTGGTTGTCTTCACCTGATTCAGATCCCAGTTTTTCAGATACCGGGCAAATACTTCATCAAATACAGATGTATAATCCAAAGACTCCGGAATTGTGATCTTAAGTACTTTTACGCCTGTCTTCTGCTGTCCGAATTTAAGGGAAGCCAGTAAAATATTTACCCCTCCCATAATAAGGACAAATAAAACTGCCATGCCAACGTACCCCATCCCCGTAGCCAGTCCTACCGCCATTGCCTGAAAAATGCTGCTGATCTCCTCTGCCTTTCCAGGAACTGACCGGAAGCGGACCAGGGAAAAGGCTCCCATTACTGCAACTCCGGTGCCAAGGTTTCCGTTTACCAGTAAAATAACCATCTGCACCATAGCGGGAAGCAATGCAATTGTCACCACAAATCCCCTTGAATACGAATTCCGGTACATGTGTATACCTGCAATTATAAGCCCGAGAACCAGAGAAGTGGTTAAGCATACAAGAAATGATCCTGGTGAAAATGCAACCTCTGATTCCTCTATTAAGATTGATTGAAACCATGTATTAAGCACAGCTGATTCCTCCTTTTTTCTCTGATCTAATTATTTGCTGCTTTTCATATGCCTGACCATATTTGGAAAAGGAAGCCGGATATATTTTCAGTTCATCCAGTATATGACCCAGCCAGAGAGGCATGGATCCAGGGATTTTTATCTCCATAAGGTACCAGCCGTCTTCTAAAAGAGGGGTCCCCCAGGGACCATTTTCCAGTCTTAAGCAATCGGTTCTCCAAAGGATATTTCCGTCTAAAGTCAGCCGCAGATTCTCATCCTCCAGTCCATACAGGGCAGTTCTTTCATAGGAAATATACATGGCAGGAATCATATCTTCATAATAGTGCAGAAACCAGTCAATCTCACGAAGTACCTGGGTTTGTTGTTCCGGCTTTATTCCCCGGTATAAATACGCCTCTGCATCAGCTAAATTAAGAGTTTCACGGCGTTTATAAACAATACCCTGGTATTTCTTTTTCAATTCCAGAAACACAGAACTGGTTTCTCCTGGCAGCCCATAGCTTCGGAGTCTGAATTTTTCCTTATAAACTGGTTTTTCCAAGGATTTTCTGATCAGCCTTGCATCCGGTGTGTCAAAATAGACATTGCATATTGTGGAATTACCGTATTGATCGGTTTCCATTTTCCCCATCAGTCTCTCTTTAAGCTTTAAGTATTGTACCGAATCTATCAGATATTTCATTTCTGTCCGTTCAAATGTCATTTGATATCCACTCATAAAAACCTCCTTATCCCCTTCTTTTTGTTACTTTACGCAGATTATACAGATCAAACCTGAAATCAACTTGAAAGAATGGCAGATTCACAGATCTTTCACAGCTTGCTGGAATGTAAAAATCTTATTGATAAAACTTGACCATTTAGGTACAGTATGTTAATCTTATAACGTGGAGGTGCGATATGCTCATAACCAGAGAATGCGATTATGCCATAAGAATCATAAGAGCCTTATCATCAGGCGATATCATGAACGTTCCTACGATCTGTGAGAAAGAATCCCTGACTTCAGCCATCACCTACAAGATGGCACGAAAGCTGGAAAAAGCGGGATTAATCAAAAGCTATCGTGGAAGCGCGGGAGGCTATGCCTTAAACTGTGATCTGGAACGCACAAGTTTATATGATATTCTCACTGTGATTGATTCCAAAATGCTGCTGATCGAATGCATGCAGTCCGGCTATGACTGCCTCGTGAACCAGCCCAAGCAGCCTTGCCTGGTTCACAGGGAGTTCTTAAGAATTCAACTGAATCTTAATCGGGAACTGAAAGAATGTTCTTTGGCTAAGCTACTGCACGGATAATTTTTTTAATTTAATCTTTACTAAAATGGTATAGATTCAAAAGGAGGAAAAACAATGAATCAATGTTACGGGTGCAACACCTGTCAAAGCGCCGACAAACCTTTAGAAACGTTCATCTCTTCCCTGCCGATGGAGACTTCTCATCACAGAGTAGAAAAACAAAGCACCAAATGCGGATTTGGTCTCCAGGGAGTCTGCTGCAGACTCTGTGCCAACGGCCCCTGCCGTATTACGCCGGATGCTCCCCGTGGAATATGCGGAGCGGATGCAGACACAATTGTTGCCAGAAACTTTTTAAGGGCGGTGGCTTCAGGAAGCGGCTGTTACATACACATTGTTGAAAATACAGCATTAAATTTAAAAAACACAGCAAAAATAAAAGGCGAATTAAAGGGATTAAAATCTCTTGACCACCTGGCTGACATCTTCGGAATCATAGAATCCGATGTGTACAAAAAGGCGGAAAAAGTCGCTGATGCGGTAATTGCTGATATCTATAAACCGGAATATGTGGAAATGGAGCTGACGGAAAAAGTCGCTTACGCTCCAAGAGTTGCCCGCTGGAAAGAACTTGGAATCATGCCAGGAGGAGCTAAATCCGAAGTATTTAAGGGCGTGGTCAAATGTTCCACCAACTTAAACTCTGATCCCTTAGATATGCTGGTTGACTGCTTAAGACTGGGTGTCTCCACAGGTGTATACGGACTGACTCTTACAAACCTGTTAAATGATGTGCTTCTTGGACAGCCGGAACTTCGTATGGCTCCCGTAGGCCTTCGTGTTATTGACCCGGATTATATCAACATCATGATTACCGGACATCAGCATACTATTTTTGTTGATTTACAGGAACAGCTTATTTCCCCAGAGGCAGTTGCCAAGGCAAAGGCTGTTGGAGCCAAAGGCTTTAAACTGGTAGGCTGTACCTGCGTAGGTCAGGATCTGCAGTTACGTGGCGCTCATTACCAGGAGGTATTTGACGGCCATGCAGGAAACAACTACACCAGCGAGGCGATCCTTGCAACTGGCGCCATCGATGCCGTTCTTTCTGAGTTTAACTGTACTCTTCCTGGTATTGAACCAATTTGTGAGGAGCTTAAGATCAAACAGATCTGTCTTGATGATGTGGCTAAAAAATCAAATGCAGAGCTTATGAAGTTCGATTTTGACCACCGCAGAGAGCAGAGTGAAAAGATCATTGATAAAGTGGTGAAATCCTATCAGGAACGCCGAGGCACGGTACCCCTTAATCTTATGCCTGACCACGGATATGAGAATACCCTGACCGGTGTCAGCGAAGGTTCCTTAAAGGACTTCCTGGGCGGAAGCTGGAAGCCTCTTATTGATTTAATCGTATCAGGAGATATTAAAGGTATCGCTGGCGTGGTAGGCTGTTCCAACTTAACCGCAGGAGGACACGATGTTCTTACTGTGGAACTGACAAAGGAACTGATTGCCAAAGATATCATCGTGCTGACTGCAGGCTGTTCTTCAGGCGGCATCGAAAACTGCGGACTTATGACACCGGAAGCTGCTGAATTTGCCGGTCCTAAATTAAGAGAAGTCTGCAAAAAGCTGGGAATTCCGCCAGTTCTCAATTTCGGTCCCTGCCTTGCTATCGGACGTCTTGAGATTGTTGCTACTGAAATTGCACAGGAGCTTGGTGTGGATCTTCCCAAACTTCCACTTGTCCTTTCTGCAGCTCAGTGGCTGGAAGAACAGGCTCTTGCAGATGGCTGCTTCGGCCTTGCCCTTGGTCTTCCCCTTCATTTAGGACTTCCTCCTTTTGTAACAGGAAGCAAAGTTGCTGTTAAGGTTCTCACAGATGGTATGAAATCATTAACCGGCGGTCAGGTCATTATTAATAATGATGCTGTGGAAAGTGCCGACATACTGGAAAAAATCATTATGGAGAAGCGGACCGGTCTTAATATATAGGAGGAGGGCATATGAAACGGATATTCATTGATGAAGCCAAATGCGACGGGTGTAAGAACTGTGTTCTCGCCTGTATGCAGGCACATAGAAAAGATGGCGGAAGCATTTATGATTTGGATTTAACCAATCCGGAAAATGAATCCAGAAATCACATCGTCATGAAAGGGAACGGTCACTATGCTCCCATCTTCTGCCGCCACTGCGACCAGCCGGAATGTGTGATGTCCTGTATGAGCGGAGCTCTTGTAAAGGACGAAGAATCGGGTCACGTATATTACGACGAAAAAAAGTGCGGTTCCTGCTTCATGTGTGTGATGAACTGCCCATACGGTGTGTTAAAAGCGGACACAACCACGAAAACCAGCGTGATCAAGTGCGACTTCTGCTTTGACCACGGCAGCGAGCCAAGCTGCGTAAAAGCATGTCCTACCAAAGCAATCTATGTTAAGGAGGTGGAATGATGACTCATGTAATTATCGGCGCAGGCGCTGCCGGCATCTCGGCTGCTAAAACAATCCGAAAGCTGGAACCAAAAGCGGATATCATCATGGTGTCGGTTGACGACCAGGTTCATTCCCGTTGTATGCTCCATAAGTACTTAAGCCATGAACGGGATGAAGCAGCACTTTCTTTTGTTCCGGAAGATTTTTTTGATACACTTGGAATCAAGTGGCTGAAGAACAAAGAAGCGGTACATATTGATCCCATCAGACAGACTGTTTTACTTGATGATGGCACAGAGCTTAACTTTGACCGCCTACTGATTGCAACAGGTGCGCACAGCGTGATACCTCCCATTGTTAATTTAAGAGAAGCCAAAAATGTATTTGGGCTCCGGAATTTAAGTGACGCAAGAAAAATCCGCAAATTTGCCCAGTCCGCAGATAAGATTCTGGTATTAGGCTCCGGGCTGGTAGGAGTGGACGCCGCTTATGCATTTCTGGAGCAGAAAAAGGATGTAACGGTATTAGAACTGGCGGACCGGATTCTTCCAAAGCAGCTGGATGAAAAGGCTGGTAAAGCCTATCAGAAGTTATTTGAACAGCATGGGTGCAAATTCGTTTTGGGAAGAAAAGTGGTTTTAACCACTATGCCGGAAAATGATCAGATCAACTCCGTTATGCTTGATGACGGGACTATTCTGGAATGTGATATGATTGTTGTCGCAGCCGGAGTCCGCCCGGCAACAGACTGCACAGAAAGCTGTGAAATTGCCGTTGACCGCTTTATTAAGGTGAATAATTGCATGGAAACATCCTGCAAAAACATTTACGCTGCAGGAGATGTGAACGGAATCGCTGCCATATGGCCTAATGCCATGAAGCAGGGATACACAGCTGCCTTAAATATGTGCGGAGTTCCAACCCCTTATGAAGATCCTTACGGCATGAAAAACACCATGAATTTTTATGGGCTTACAACGCTTTCTTTAGGAGATGGAATTGCAAGAGACGGAGATCAGATCCTGTCACTGGAGGACTCCGGTTGTTATAAAAGGGCAATGTTACGTGATGGACGCCTTCAAAGCATTATGATTCAGGGTCCCATTGATTACACCGGTATCTATCAGTATCTGATCAAAAATCAGGTATCTCTTGATACTGTTAAGACTGATATCTTCCATCTGTCTTTTGCCGACTTTTACGGAACAGATTCCCGGGGGCAGTATCGTTATACAATGAATTAATTTAAAAAGCAGTAGGGAAGCCAGATAAGATGAAACCACTGGCTACTCTACTCTTTTTTTATTTAAATACAAGCTCATTTTAAAAATTTCTATTGGAAATGATCTTATTAAAGTATTAACTGGCATCCGCCGAAGCGGAAAATCCGTCATGCTAGATTTAATTAAGCAGGAGTTGGTTGCCTCCGGTGTGAATGATAATCAATTTATTTCTATTAACTTTGAAAATATGAGCAACGCGCACCTTTGCTTTGCCGAAGCCCTGCATCAGGAGATTACTCAGAGAATAAGTGAAATCACAGGTAAGGCATATCTTTTTTTTGATGAGATACAGGAAGTAATTCATTGGGAAAAGTGCATTAACTCCTTTCGTGTTGAATTTAATTGTGATATCTATATCACCGGCTCTAACGCCAGGCTGCTTTCAGGAGAGCTGGCCACATACCTTGCAGGAAGATACGTGGAATTTGTAATTTATCCTTTTTCCTTTGGCGAATTCTCAGAGCTATATCATACTATCTTTCCTGACTCAGATTTAAGAGCAATGTTTACCCAATACCTTACCAGTGGCGTGATGCCGTATTTGAGCAACCTCCGATATGCCGAGCAGCCGAGCCGTCAGTATCTGCAAGACCTTTATAACTCTGTTGTCCTTAAAGATATTGTAAAACGCAACAACATCCGTGATGTTGACCTGCTGGAGAGAATCATCGCTTACATCACAGCAAACATCGGAACGACATTCTCCGCTACGGCGATTTCAAAATATTTGAAAAACGAAGGACGTACGGTTGCACCGGAAACAATCTTAAACTACATCAAAGCTTGCTAGGATGCTTTTCTTTTTTACCGTGTCCGCAGGCAGGATCTGCAAGGTAAGAAGATTCTTACTGTCAATGAGAAATACTACATTGCCGACCACGGAATCCGAGAGGCTGTTTTTGGTGGTAATATGAAAGATATCAACCTGATTTTTGAAAATATTGTGTATATGGAGCTTCTTCGGCAAGGATATAAGGTCACTGTTGGAAAAGCAGGAGAAAAGGAAATTGATTTTATTGCTGAAAAGCAGTCCCAAAAGCTCAATGTCCAGGTTGCGTATCTGCTGGCATCACAAGAAACAATCCTGCGAGAATTTGGGGCATATAGCACAGTCAGAGATAACTTTCCCAAATATGTTGTGTCTTATGATGAATTCGATTTGAGCAGGGACGGATATAAACATGTAAATATTCGTGAGTTTCCTGATGTCTCAGCAATGGAATTAAGTATTACCAATAAATAAATGCCCGGCTTGGCTTACTGACAAGATGGGCATTTATTTTACTGTTCAAAATTTTCTTGACAACTATATCACTCTGATATAAAATTCAAACTATATCAGAGTGATACAAGGAGAAACAGAATGAATATTTTATTTGTAAATGCAAATCTGTATGGACATATCAATCCCACACTTGGACTGGTGAAGAAGCTTACAGAAAAAGGGCATAAAGTAGATTATTTCTGCTCAGTGGAATTTTCGGAGCAGGTAACAAAATCAGGTGCAGACTGGATTGACTTTGGAAGCGGCCTGAATCTTTTTTTTAAAAATTACCGCCCCACAGACAGGCATCCGTTTTACATGCTGATGGAATATATTCTTTTATACGATGAAGTAATGCTGCCTCAGATTCTGGATATTTTAAAAGAACGTACCTATGATCTCATCTTTTGTGACTCCATCTTTGGGGGCGGGTGCTTTTTAAAACAGCTTACTCATACACCGGTTATCTGTTCCCATTCTTCTTTTGCCATGAGCCATGCACCGGTACCACCGCGTATGCTTGTGCCCGGGACTCACCCACAGCTGGATTACTGCTATCAGATATTGAACAGAATCTGTACTTGTTATAAAATAGAAGAACCCGCACTGGAAGAAGTTTTTATAAGCAAAGCCGATCACAATATTGTATATACCACCAGGGAATTTAACGGGGATGATGCAGTAACCGAACCTCAATATTTATTTGCCGGACCTTCTATGGAGCGGACAAAAAATACAGAGTCTGTAGACTTATCCGGGATTGGGAGCAGAAAACTGCTATATATCTCACTTGGCAGCCTGAACACGGATTTTATGGATTTCTATAAGATGTGCATCTGTGCATTTGAAAATACAGACTATTATGTGTGTATGTCCATTGGAACCAAGTGCGACGTTGATCAATTGGGGGAATTACCGGACAACTTTCTGGTTAAAAATGTATTTCCCCAGCTTGAGATTCTAGATAAAGCAGATGCCTTCATCACCCATGCAGGATTTAACAGTGTGAATGAGGCATTATACTTTGGTGTACCCATGCTTGCCTTCCCTCTGGTCAATGATCAGCATATGACTGCCAAAAGGCTTGTATCCATGAATCTGGGTTTATCAGATAACATGAAAGAGCTATCAGCAGAAAAACTAAAAATCCAGATCCAGCAGCTCCTGTCAGATGAGACAGTAAAGGAAAACTGCCTTAGAATTTCTCATAAAATGAAAAGCTGTTCCAATTGGGATCTTACAGTTGAAAAACTGGAAAGTTACGTTAATAAATAAAAGAAAGGCAATTATAATGGCGTTAAAAAACAAATCCTTATATGCGATTTTAGGAATCTTAAATGTCTCACCAGGCACTGGCTACGATATTAAAAAATATTGCGATACCGTTCTCTCCGGTTTCTGGAACGAAAACTTTGGGCATATATACCCAACGCTGAAAAAAATGCTCATAGATGAAATGGTGGAGATCGTAGAAAGCGAAACAAATGAGAAAAAAATACAGTACCAGATTACTCCAAAAGGTCGTCTGGAGTTAGAATCCTGGCTTATGGAAGACACAGAAATACAACCCATGCGCTCTGAATTTATGCTGAAATTGTTATTCTCAAGCAATCTGCCAAAAGAACATATTATTAAAATGCTGGAAGATTATAAACAAATACATGTTAAAAAACTGGAAAAGTACCTGAACATGCAGCACGATCTGGAACAGGGAATTGAGGAAATATCTGAAGAACGTTCCCGTTTTTTAAAGGCTATGCTTCGCAGAGGTATTTTATCCTGCGAGGCTACCATTCGCTGGTGTGATGAGACCATCGATTCCGGACTATAACAGATTAGCTTGAAACCCATTCAGGCCTGTGTTACTATCATTTAAAAGATTAGTGGCAAAGCCTCAGAAAGGAATCAAATATGTTTAAAGTGCTGATCCCAAGAACGATTTCTCATACAGGTACCGACTACTTAACAAAAAAAGGCTATGAGCTTATATTATCTGCTCCCACATCTGCAGATGACCCTGTTTTTGAACAATGTCACGCCCTACTTACAGGTCCTACCAGAAAATTCCGGTACGATAAACCATTACTGGACCGGTGCAAAAACCTTAAAGTGATTTCAAGCTTCAGTGCAGGAGTTGACTATATTGATACAGTCTATGCAGAAAAACTGGGCATCCAGGTGACTAACTCTGGAAATGCCAACTCCAATGCGGTGGCAGAGCATACTATTTTTTTCATGCTTGCCTGTGCTAAAAACCATGAGATCATGTCTGAAGCTGTAAAGAAAAGCGATTTTTCAATCCGGAAGGATGTTTTTAACATGGAACTGTCTGGTCGCACCCTGGGGCTGATTGGATTTGGCAATATAGGAAAGCTGGTGGCAAAAAAGGCTTCTATGGGATTTGATATGAAGGTTATGGTCTACGATCATCATTTAACCACTGACAATGCTCCCGCTGGTGTTACTCCGGTGTCCTCTCCGGAAGAGGTCTATCGAAATGCGGACTTCATTTCTCTCCACGTTCCTTTTACTAAAAAAAACCGGCACATGATTGCCAGAGAGCAGCTGGATATGATGAAGCCATCCGCTGTCTTAATCAATGTCTCCAGGGGTGGATTAATACAGGAAGACGATTTAGTTCAGGCTGTAAAAGGCAAAAAAATTAAAGGGGCTGCCCTTGATGTGTTCGAAACAGAACCTCTTCCTGCAGACAGCGCGCTGCTTAAATATAACAATATCATTGTTTCTCCCCACTGCGCCGCCAATACCAGGGAAGCTCTTGACCGTATGGAGCTTTTTGCTGCTATGGACATCTATCGGGTCTTAAATGGAGAAAGACCGGAGTTTCCGGTCAATCATCCTGTTAATGTATAATTGTTGATTTGATTTTATTTTACTGGCTTTCCAGGTAACAGATAATCTCCTTCAGTGTAGGAAGTATCTTTACGGTTCTCTGCGTTTCAGCATGATCTGGCTGTATAATATCTGGTATCATCACTACAGGGCAGCCGGCCTGAAAGCCAGCCAGTACGCCATTCGGCGAATCCTCTAAAACCAGACATTCTTCCGGGAGTCTCCCCAACTTTTCTACTGCTTTTATGTATATTTCAGGATCTGGTTTGCTTTTTTCAGCCATATTCCCATAGATGCAGACATCAAAATAATCAGCAACCCCTTCCATAGAAAGGTATCTGGCCGCCGGATCTTCAGAAGTAGAAGTGGCTACAGCAATCTGATACCTTCTATCCTTTAAATATCCCAAAAGTTCTTTAAGTCCTTGCTTATGAGGCAAACCATGAATCCTAATATATTGCTCCATGTATTCAACTCTCGATCTGCGTATTCTCATAAAGTCAAATTCCGGGCCATATTTCTTATAAAACAGTTCTTGAACAAGCGACTGATTTGCGCCGCGCATTGGATTTAAATCCTCTGGTTTAATTGCATAGCCAAATTGCTTACCTGCGTACTCCCATGCAATATCATACAGACTCTCCGTATCAAACATCAGTCCGTCCATATCAAAAATAACTGCTTTAATCATTCGTTTCTCCGTTTTGATCAGAATACTGATCCCTGATGCCGTCTAATATTTTACTTCCTATCTTTTTATGAAATTCAGGATCTTTTGGTATATCCGGGTTTATTCCAAGATCCTGGGGTGCAAGACAGGCAATTACTTGCAGCGGTATAATATATTCCCATGGAGAAAACAGCGGATCCTCTATAAACTCACAAACCAAATTCTTTAATGAATCTTTAAGCAATCCCTCAGGTGAGGCAATTACGTAGTGATGAGGAGTCCATTCATTTAAAATATTCACAAGCTTCTCCACCCGTGGTTTATAATCACCTTTTGATGCCAGATAAAAAATATGAGAAGTTTCCGTAATGGAGTTATAGATCCCATGGAAAAACTCTTCTATATCATAACCGGTTACTCCCTGACGAACAGTCTCCAGAATCTTCAATGCGCCTTCCAGAACATCGGCATACATACCATCATAACCCACTACAATAATTCTTTTTGCAGGAAGGAATTCTTCCTTTATACGCCCATACCATTTAGTGGCTTCTTCAGTAATCATCCCCATGTTTGCAATGACCCGGAACATCCGTTTTAAATAATCCTGAGCAGCATCTTCTGTCACAATTCCCTTTGCAATCGCCCATTCTGTCAGCATCATCATGAGAGTTACCGTAGTTCCTGCATATCCTTTTGTTTTTGCACCACATTTTTCATTCCCCACGAAAAGCCTTGTTTTGGTATCTGCATGTTCAAAGATAAGAGCTGTCGGATTTTCTGACAATGCAGCCGTATAAAGTCCCCGTTTTGCAGCTGAATCAAGGCCTGCAACTGTGGAAAGGCTCTGTCCACCCTGAGAGACGCCTATTACCAGAGTGTTTTTGTTAAAAATCTTTTCATTTCGTTCAAATTGTGTAGGATAACAAACAAACACCTTAATATTAAGGATTTCCTCAAGGTATGCTTTCGCAGAAAGTCCAGCGTGATAACTGGTTCCGGAACCGATCACATATATCTGATCAATCGTTTTGTCCTGGTAAAATTCCACAAATTCTTTTGTTATCTCTTTTCTCCGATTAATTATATCCGTTAGCACTACAGGAGTTTCACAAATGTAATCATACATTTTTGATTCAAAATTCATTATAATATTCCTAAAAACGCACAGATTATGCCGGCTGCAATGATGCCAAACATGACTGATACTGTTTTATATCCTTTCTTCAATAATCCATAAATTCCAAACGTAAGTAAGAGCGGCAGGATTTTGGGGAGAATCTGGTCAAACACTCCCTGTAACTCGACTTTCATCTCTCCAATACTAAGAACCAGAGGGGTGGAGAATGCCACCATCGATGCTATCATTGCACCAACGACGCAAAGTCCTATGATTTTAGCACTGTTAGTAAGAATTTCCACCATTCCAGAGGATTGCGCTGATTCAATAAAATTAATTCCGCTCTTATATCCCAGTCTTAGTCCATAATATCTCACCAGATAATGAGGGATATTAAATATGAGTAAAAATAAAACAGCTCCAAGCAGGCTCCCTTTTGAGGCCAGACCACACCCCACTCCTGCTGCTATGATGCGGAATGTTCCCCAGAAAAATGAATCTCCAACTCCTGCAATAGGACCCATCAGAGCGGCTTTTAATGCTGTAATTGATTCAATATCAAAGCCTTCTTCTGATTTTTTATTCTGCTCTTCTAATGCCACACAGGCACCCGTAATAAAGCTTACCACCTGAGGCGTCGTATTAAAGAACGACAGATGACGCTTTAATGCTTCCCTTGCCTTTTCCTTCTCCGGATACAAGCGCTTTAATACTGGTATCATGGAATAACAAAATCCCACATTCTGCATACGCTCATAATTAAAGCACCCCTGCAATGGAAAAGACCGCCAGAATGTCTTTCTCATATCAGATTTAGTAATAAGGCTGTTTTCAGTATACACTTCATCCATATGGTTCATTACAATTCACCTCCCAGGTCATCAGACATAGACTGAGTCATTGCATACGCCAGTTGTTCTTTTTTTCTTTGTGTGGCGGTCTGATAGACAGTATAAGCAATCACCGCTCCCACAATTGCCACACCAACGGTACTCATTCCAAGTAATGCGGTTAATACAAAACCAACAAAAAGATAAGCTGCATTGGTTTTGTCAAAAATAAGCTGCATCAGAATTGCAATTCCTAATGCCGGCAGCATGCCGCTTGCAATTTTTAAGCCATTTAATATGAAAGCAGGCAGTGCAGCTACAAATGCAGCAATGGTATTGGATCCCAGAATCACCCCAAGAAATACCACCAGGAATGAGCTGAACCAAAACAGCCATGCTCCTGACCAGAATGCTTTTGCAACCCCTCTGTAATCCCCCTCCTCAGCCGCGTTATCCGCCCAGTGAAGAAAGGTGGCATTTATGGTTCTGTCTAATATGCCTACTGATTGAGCTAATGTAGCAATCGGCAGTGATAAAGCAACCGCAGCATCCATATCAAGTCCCGACATTATGGCAAAGGCAGTAGCCAGAATACCTCCAGATACAACATCCGGTGGTGTTGCCGCACCAATTCCCACAATCCCCATCATTACTAATTCTACGGCTGCACCCATTACAATTCCCGTATGTACATCACCAAGAAGAAGTCCTACAATAGGACCGGTCACAATAGGGCGGTCAAACATATGCTGCCCAAATACACGTCCATCCCAGATAGCAAATCCTGCAAGAATCCCCAGAAGCAACGCTTTAAATACCATATAATTCTCCTCCTTCTTATTTTTGAAACTCTTTTACAATCTCACCATACAGCAGTTTCTTTTCTGTAGGCACAGCCTGCAGATAGATTCCTTTACCCAAAGCATGTATCTTCTCAATCCCACGCATATCCTCAATATCCAGATAAACCTGTCGTTCCACCATCTTTTTGCCGGGAGACTGTCTGATTCCACCCAGGCATACTTCGGAAACCGCATCGCACTGTTCGATTAAATAAAGTGCATCCTTTACGCTGGCTGTTACCACAAAAATTTTACGCCCTGCATGCTTAGGATTATTAATTACTGCAGCCGCTCCCTCCAGCGATTTAATAGATAAGGTTACCTGCGGCGGCTTTGCCATCTGAAAAGCCATTTGCATAAGTTTATCGGTTGCTGACTTATCATTGGCAACCAATATGGTATCTGCTCCCAAAAATGATGTCCAGCTTACTGCGACCTGACCGTGGATCAAGCGGTCATCCACCCGTAATAATTTAATCATGCTACCCTCCAATGCCGTTTAAAAACGGCGCAATTCATTTACAGTTCCTCCGAATCAACCGGCAGATCCCTATTTGCCTCCAAGAGATCATTAACCAAAGACATGGTATTTTTCGAACTTTCGATTGCATTTTTTAATGCCTGTCTGTCTGATTGCTGCTCTCCGCATAAAGGGAGCATGGCTATTTCCAGCAGCAGCCCCAGATTAAGACCTGTAATCAGATAAATGCTCTTTTCCGTGTCCATCAGTTCCATGGCTGCTCTGGTGGTACTTCCTCCAGCAATATCACTGATTATAACGGTGACTGCATCCCTGGAATAAGGTTTCAACTTAGCTTTAATCATGCCAGTTATCTCAGGAATTGTTTCTTTTGCACTGATCGAGACAAATTCTATATAATCTGTCTCTCCCATTACCAGTTTTACAGATGTGAGTATCCCTTTGGCGAAGTCTCCGTGCGTTACCAAAATAATCTGTTTCATAATCCTCCTTTTATGTTTTCTTTCTCCCCCTAATAATGTATATACCTTTTTATTAAGTATATTCATTTCCTTTTGTTTCCCATATACTATCACAAAAAAAATAATATTGCAACTTGTTTTCCTTGCAATATTAAATAAAATTTCTTTTCTATTATGTATAGACAATTAGCATAGATCACTATATAATAATATGAGGCAGATATGCCCTGAAGGAGTGTATTTATGAACCAAAAACCAAAGTATATACAAATAAAGGATTGTATTTTAAAGGATATAAAAAACCAGACACTGCATGCAGGTGATCAGATCCCCACTGAAACCGAGCTCTGCGACCGGTTTCAAGTCAGCAGGATGACGGTTAATAAAGCGATTTCAGCTCTTACCTCAGAGGGTTATATCAGAAGAATTGCAGGAAAGGGAAGCTTTGTGACCAGTTCGCTGATACAGAAGGAATTTCATCATCAACCGATCAGCTTTACGGAAGACATGGAATCCATTGGATTAAAACCGGGTGCAAGGCTGTTAGAGTACAGAATTTACAGGGGATGTGATATTCCGTCAGAAATAGCCCAGAAACTTCAGGCAGGCCCTGATGATCTGATTCATTACTTCTCCAGAATACGGACCGGTAATGGAATGATTATCAGCATCAGCTATAATTACGTTCCCTGCAATACAGTTCCCGCGATTGACATTGAAAGTCTGGAGCATTCATTCTTTAACTATCTGAAAAAACTGGGATTTACAGATTTGCATACTGTTAATTTTTCTCTTTCAGCAACACTTCCCTCCCCGGAACAAAAAAAACTGCTGGAGATTGAAAATGAAGCACTATTAAAAGTATCTCATTTAACCTGCAGCAGTCAGAATGATATTCTGGAATACATTGATACATATTACATTGGAAGCATGTATACATACCGGTTAGACTAATCAGCTTTCCCGATAAATACCACAATTGTCCTGGGAGGAACGATAACGTTCTTTCCTTCCAGAACCGGTTCTTTTCCTTCCTCATACATTGCGTTCTCTTCCAATTTATCCGTATGAAACACCACATGCCACTGATGTTTTTTCGGAAGGTTTGGAAGATCGAACGTATGGGGTTCCCAGTGCATGTTATAAGCAATATAAAAATGATTATCAGCCGTCCCATCTGCTTTTCTGGCATAATCTCCCCAATAAAGAATTCCCAGCTGACGCTTGAAATTCTCATATTCCGGATACCATGGTTTTACTCCATGATAAGAAACATCAGGGACTCCGCAGGCAAGATAATCCATGTTCTTCGCTTCTTCTCTCCTGTGAAATACGGGATGTGCCTTTCTAAATGCAATGACTGCTTTCACAAATTCAAAAAGATCTCTGTTTGTTTTTAAGAGGTTCCAGTTTAACCAGGAAATATCATTATCCTGGCAATAAGCATTGTTATTGCCCGACTGGGTATTGCCAAATTCATCCCCCGCCATAAGAAGCGGCGTACCCTGACTTAAGAGCAGCAGCAAAAAAGCGTTGCGCAGCTGTTTTTTCCTAAGCTCCACTACTTTTTTCTTTCTGGTTGGACCTTCTATCCCGCAATTCCACGTATAATTATAGGGATTTCCATCCAGATTAGATTCTCCATTGGCTTCATTATGCTTTGTATCATAGGAAACCATATCCATCATGGTGAACCCATTGGTATTCGCCATATATTGAATCATGCCCCGGTCAGACGGATTGTTTCTGGTTCGGAAGACCAGATTTTTCATCTGCTCCTCGTCCCCTTTCAGCACTCTTCTCATATCTGTCTGAAAGCTGTCATTATATTCTGCCAGATATTTAAATCTCTTTACTGGAATGTCACCCCAGGAATCAGCCCATAGCTTTAACCCTTTTAAATAGGGATCACGTCCGATTAAATCAAGAGGCGGGAACCCAACCAGATGAATTCCATCCAGGTGAAATTCTTCTGCCCAGAACCGTACCGCATCAAGAACAAAGGTTGGAGACTCCTTCCCTGAAAAATACAATTCTGAAATAAGTTCCATCCCTTCCTTATGAAGGGCCTTAACCAGATTCTTTAATTCCAAAGCTGGTGTTTCCTTATTATCCGAGACATAAGACGCTTTGGGAGCGAAATAGAATCCCGAGGTATATCCCCAATAATTTATTTTTCCCGTAGGTTTATCCACACCGTAAGGACTACCCTGCACAATTTCAGGAAGGATCACTTCCTGAAATTCATAAACCGGCATCAGCTCGACAGTTGTGATTCCCAGTTCTTTTAAGTAGGGGATTTTTTCCTCTATCGCCCGAAAGGTTCCTTTATTCCTGGTTCCGGAAGAAGAATGCATGGTAAATCCCCTGACATGAATCCGGTAGACCACAGAATCCTCATATGGAATCAGGGGACGCTTCTCCTCTTCCCAGTCAAAAGCTTTAAACGTAACCGGACTTTTAGATAATACAGCTGTTCTCTCTAAATCTCCCCAGCGATCCTTATCTGTAAAAGCTCTTCCATACGGATCAGAGAACCGTTTCCCATCAATCTCATAACAATAGAAAATCCCGGTAAAGTCATCTCCAAGGATTGTAACAGAAAACACTTCTCCCCGCTTTTCTTTTTCCGGAAAGAGAAAGGTGCAGAAGGGCTCCTTTTCCTCGCTACGAAAAAAAAGTAGTTTTAATTCCTTTCCCTGAGCCGCAACGCTGAAATGAACCCCCTCCCCAGTCTTAGTCATTCCCATGGGATAATATCCTGTTTCTCTCTTGGCGATCCTGTACTGTTTCATCCCTCTTCTCCTCTGTGACAAGTCCTGTTACTGGTTCTGAATCTGTTCTGCCAGATCATTTAAATACATCCAGCGTTCCATCTTCTCCTCTAATAATCCTTCTTTTTCTGCCTTTTCTTCCATCAGCTGATTCAATTTACCATAGTCACTGGCAGCTTCTTCGATCTTTTTGTCCAGCACCTCGATAGCTTCTTCCAATCCGGCAATGTCATCTTCAATGGTTTCCCACTCCCGCTGTTCTTTATAGGAGAACTTAAGCTTACGCTCTAATTTGGGTTTTTCCTTCCCCTTCTTCTCTCCTGAATCTTCTTTTTTGTAAGTTCCAGCTGATTCCCCGGGAAGCCCGTCCGGATATTTTGCAGCGAAAGCCGCCTGATAATCCGTAAATCCTCCCTCGTATTGAGTGACCTTTCCCTGTCCTTCAAATGCGAATATTCTGCGCACCACCCGGTCCAGAAAATAGCGGTCATGAGATACGGTTATGACAATACCTGGAAAGCTGTCTAAGTAATCCTCAAGGATGGTAAGTGTCTGAATATCCAGATCATTGGTGGGCTCATCAAGAAGGAGGACATTGGGTGCCTCCATCAGGATTCGCAGCAGATACAGCCGCCGTTTTTCCCCTCCGGAAAGCTTTTCAACAGTGGTATACTGAACGCTTGATGGAAATAAAAACCGTTCCAGCATCTGGGAGGCACTGACACTTCCGTCTTTTGTTTTCACATACTCAGCTGCATTCCTGATATAATCGATGACCTTTAAGCTGCCGTCCATATCTTCGCTCTCCTGGGAGAAATAACCCATCTTAACAGTCTGTCCCACAGTTAAGGTTCCCTCATCCGGCTGAAGCCATCCCACAATAATTTTCATAAGTGTGGACTTGCCGGATCCGTTTGGGCCAATGATTCCAATACGGTCATTTTTCAGGAAAATATAGTTAAAATCTTTCATCAGAACCTTATTACCAAAGGCCTTTGAAATGCCCTCCAGCTCAACGGTGGTGCGCCCAAGGCGGCTCTCAATGGAATCCAGTTCCACATTTTTATCAAATTCCGGTGCCTTCTGGTCACGAAGCGTCTCGTATCGCTCAATATGGGCCTTCTGCTTGGTAGAACGCGCTCTTGCCCCTCTTTGCATCCACTGCAGCTCAATGCGGAGGATTGACTGACGTTTCCGCTCAGAAGCCTGCTCTATATCCAGCCGGTCTGCCTTGGCTTCTAGATAGCCTTCATAGTTCTCCTGATAGCTGTAAAGTTTACCCTTATCAAGCTCTACGATCCGGTTGGTCACACTGTCTAAAAAATACCGGTCATGGGTAACCATCAAAAGAGCTCCTTTGAACCGGCGCAAATAATCTTCCAGCCAGTCCGCCATACTGCTGTCTAAGTGGTTAGTAGGCTCATCAAGAACCAGTAAATCTGCAGTAGAAAGAAGAACGCTCACAAGCGCAACCCTCTTTCTCTGTCCGCCGGATAAGGTGTCCACTTTGGTATCAAATTCCGTAAAGCCAAGTCTGGTGAGCATATTCTTTGCCTGGCTTTCTAAATCCCAAACATGTTCATGACCCTCATTCTCCCGGATAATACTTTCCAGAATGGTTTCTCCAGCTTCGAATCTGGGATTCTGGGAAAGAAAACGGATATCTAAGTTTCTTCCCTTTGCCAAAGTTCCCTCATCGGGTTCTTCAAGCCCTGCCACGATACGTAAAAGTGTGGACTTTCCTGTTCCATTAATACCAATCAGACCGATCTTTTCCCCTTCATTTATGCTGAAGCTGGTATCATCAAAAAGCAGCCGTTCTGTATATGATTTTGTTAAATGCTCAATTGTTAATAAATTCATGTTTTTATTGTTCTCCTGCGTAATACTCTGTCTGATCCGTTATTATTTAATTACAAGTTCCACCGGACAGTGGTCAGAGCCTGTCACCTGGGTATGAATATCTGCACTTACCAGCCTGTCCTCAAGACTTTGTGATACACAGAAATAATCAATACGCCATCCTGCATTCTTCTCCCTCGCCTTAAAACGGTAGGACCACCAGGAGTAGATCTCTTCCTGTTGCGGATAGAAATACCGGTAGGTATCTATAAAGCCGCTCTCTACAAGGATGGTAAACTTTTCTCTCTCTTCATCGGTAAACCCTGCATTTTTCCGGTTGCTCTTGGGGTTTTTCAAATCAATTTCCTTATGAGCTACATTTAAGTCTCCGCAGAAAATAACAGGCTTATTCTCCTCCAGCCCTTTTAAATAGGCCAGAAATGCCTCCTCCCAGGTCATACGGTAGGGAAGGCGCGCCAGTTCATTCTGGGAATTGGGTGTATAGCAGGTCACCACATAATAATCAGGAAACTCCGCCGTAATGATTCGCCCTTCTTTATCGTGTTCTTCTATCCCCATGCCATAAGTGACCGATAGAGGCTCTTCTTTCGTAAACAGGGCAGTACCTGAATATCCTTTCTTTTGTGCGTAATTCCAATATTGATAATAGCCTGTAAGAGAAAGGTCAATCTGTCCTTCCTGCAGCTTGCTTTCCTGAATACAGAATACGTCCGCATCTACCTCATTAAAATAATCCAGAAAGCCTTTCTCCACACAAGCACGAAGTCCATTTACATTCCATGAAATCATTTTTTTCATCGCATTCACCTCCGTCAAAAAGATAGTGTTAGTATACCATTTTAAACAGCATTCGAAAAGGGCGTGTTGCAAAACTAATTGTTTGTTTCATTAACATAACCAATTAAGACATAAAAAGGGAGCTGTTGCAAAAACTAACTTAATTAGTTTTGCAACACCCCCCCGGCGGTGTATTGACATGATTGGCTGCTTGTTTAGTAATCTTTATCTTTTAGTATGATATCATGGGCTCCGCCTTCCCGAATACTCATTGGGGAAACAAGGGTGATCCTCGCTTTATTCTGAAATTCCTCGATGGAGGCGGCTCCGCAGCTTGACATAGTAGACTTTATTTTGCTGATGGTTACGGACAAAACGGAATATTTAACCTTACGTGTGCTTCCCCTTCTCGAAATCTTGTAATAGGAGTTGTCAGATCAATTTTCTCAGGCATGCACAGGGGCGTGGACAAATTAGGGATCAGCAGATATTCGTTAAAGGTTCTGGAAATTTCATTATGTAATTTAACCATTTGGAGACCTCTTTTCCTTTTGCTGCTTAAAAGATGCTTTTCAATTCGCCGAAATTATTAATAATAAAGGTGGGGTTTTGCGCTTTCAGTTCTTCATAAGAATTGTTTCCATAGATTACACCACAGGTGTGACAGCCTGCGCCCCGTCCCATCTGAAGGTCAAATACCGTATCACCTACCACCAATGCCTCTTCCGGTTCACATTTCTCCTTCTCCAATATTAATTGTGCCATGTCCGGAGCCGGTTTTTTATTTTCTACATCCTGTTCGCCGTAAATACGGGAAATGAAAGGACTTACCTCTAAATGATCCAGCAACAGATGAAGTGCCTCTTTGCCCTTACTTGAGGCAACGGTAATAATGATTCCCTTTTGTGACAGGTACTCTATGGTACTCTTTACATTTGGAAAAAGTGTAACACTTTCCATGCAGATGTCCTGGTATTTTCTGCGGTATAGATCAATGGCATGATCTATCTCGCTTTCTGGTATTTTTAATACAGAGGAAAAGGTATCCTTTAGCGGCAGTCCTATTTTTTCCTGTATGTCCTTCTCACTGGCAATTCCATAGCCCAGCTGTTTTCCCGTGGCCTGTATTGTATTTACAATGCTGCTCTTTGTATCTGCTATTGTTCCGTCAAAATCTAATATTAAAAGCTTCATGATTCATACCCTCTCATCCTTATATATTCCGGAAGCTCCTTTTCCACGCCAATTTCTCTTTTAAATGACTTTTTACAGAATCATTATAATAATCGTAGAGTATGTTATTGAAATGTTCATGCACGATCTGATTATCTGAAATCAGGCGGCCTAACTCAACCATAAGCCCAATATTTCCAAATGTGCGCCTCATTTCTTCAAATTCTTGTTTGTGAAGATGATTCTGAGAATTAATTCATTTTCCTGTTTCACAATATTCTGAGTCTGGGCGCGGCCCCCGCCAAAATCATCAATTCCTAAATTACCAAAATAGCTTTCAATATAATTTCCGTACTTATAAAGTGATTGTTCAATCAAATATCCATATCTCCATTGTATGGTAGTGCAGATTTAATCATGAGACCCCCCTGGAAAACGTTTGATATTTTAAGTAATTACTGCTGCTTATAATACGCAATATTATATCATTTGCTTTTTGTGAAAAATATGAGTTTTCTCACATAAATCTGGAATTTAGGGAAGTTTTATAGTAAGATAAATTATAAAAAAGAGTTTGAAAGAGATTTGTCTATGAATATGAAAAAGGCCAACGAAATAATTCCATCCTATGTCACTAATATCTTTTCTTTTGATATAACTCCATATGCTAAATGGAAAGAATTTCGTAAAAACGAATTAATATGCAGAGAAGGCGATGGTTTATCTGATCTGGTATTTCTTATAAAGGGAAATGCCAAGCTTTTCCTGACTCACGAAAACGGAAAGGTTACCATCATTGATTTTTTCAAATCTCCAACCCTGTTTGGTGAGATGGAATTCATGGGTGCGCAGAAATTTACCAATGGAGTCATTGCTTTGGATAAGTGCGTCTGTATCCTGCTGCCCCTAAGGGAAATCAGCCATCTTTTAAGAAACGATACCAAATTTTTAAATTATCTGTGCCTGTTTCTATGCCGGAAGGCTCTGCGCAATACTTCAAATTATGCAACTAACCAGAATTATCCTCTGGTAAACCGTCTGGCTAATTTTATATTATTATCTGCAGATGGAGAAATCTATAATAGGAAACACACAGAGGTTGCGGAATACCTGGGTGTCAGCTACCGTCACCTGCTTCATGTGTTTTCGGTTTTATGTGAGGCGGATATATTGCAGCATATGGACAAAAAAAGATACAGAATTAAGGATTTTTCATCTCTTGCGACGATGGCTGTCAATGAGAACAGTTTATGACAATAATAAAGAAGAACCGATTCAGATATTGATATCTGAACCAGCTCTTTTTTTGTGTCTGTCTATCTAACCATTATAACTGTTTATCCTGCCATTTTTTCCGTTCTACCAGTCTTCCCATAATAAATGCAATGACCCCCACTCCAATTCCCGTCTGAAGGCAGAACAAAAGGCTTTCTACTTCCCCGGGCAGCTCTCCGCCTATGGCAGCTTCCATAACGGGAGTAAACCATGGTTCATATTCCGCACCGCGGATTTCTGTGATCATCTGGCTTCCTGCATCATCCGATCCCCCGAACTCTGCTCCCTTTAACGCAAACAAAGGAATGACAGCAATCAGACATACCAGAACCAGCAGCACCGCAATCGTCTGTTTTCTTTTCCTGCTCATATTATTTTACCTCCCTTGTAAATCCAATGGCTTTTAACTCCGGAAGAGCATAAGTTTCAAGAGTCATAACAATCACTGTCGTGAGAATTCCCTCAATTACCGCAAGAGGCAGCTGGGTGGGTGCAAATACCCCAAGGAATTTAACAGCAGAAGCGCCAACGCCTCCTATTTCTGAAGGATAGGCTAAGGCAAGCTGAAAACTGGTAACACAGTATGTAAATAAATCGCCTAACGTCGCTGCGAGAAAAACCGCTGCCATCTTATTCACTTTTAATGCCTTACAAAGCCTGTATATTCCAAAAGACACGAAAGGACCTGCAATTGCCATGGAAAAGGTATTTGCTCCCAATGTGGTAAGACCTCCGTGGGCAAGCAACACCGCCTGAAAAATCAAAACAATAATGCCCAGAATACTGACTGCCGACGGTCCAAACAAAATTGCACCAAGACCGGTTCCAGTCATATGGGAACAGCTTCCAGTCACAGACGGAATCTTTAATGAGGAAAGCACAAACACAAATGCTCCTGACATGGCAAGCACAGTGATTGCCTTCCTGTTCTCACGGAGTGTCTTCTGAATGGAAAAGAAGCCTGCTATGAGAAATGGCACACAGACTGCCCCCCACGCGATACAATACCCTACTGGCAAATAGCCCTCCATAATATGCATTGCAAAGGCACTGGGAACGATTCCAAATGTCAGTGCAAATGCAGTTGCAAGTTTCATGATACTTTTTTCTTTCTTACTCATTTTCATTCTCCTTCCAATAAAATAAGCACCTCACATCCGATGGTTCCCACACATCAGACTGGTGCCCTATGGGTAAATCTTTGTACTACAAAAAGACTTCCCGGCACCGGTCATCGCTCGTAACCGGATACTCCAAACAAAAAGGCAGGTCTTCTGACTCATGCATCAAACACAGCTGCTCCCTCTTCCCGGTTTCCCAGTGACTTATGGAGCCCTGCTCTGCATATACAGCGGCGGGACCGTAAGGGACTTTCACCCTTTTCCCTATTATCCTGCGGAGAATTTCACAGGCACCTTTTAGATAATACGCTTGTATTGTAACTGCAATACCAAATTCTGTCAACCTTGATGCAATGTACAGTTAAACTTCATACTGCCTGTTAAGCAGCTGGTTCAATTCTTGTGTATCCCTGAAATAAGGACTCCTTTCCGGCAAAATGCGGCATTTCACCAGACTGTCATAAACCTCCATTAAAACCGGCTTCTTTAAATTTCCCTGATTTAAGATAAGATCGGATGTCAGTATCTCTGTTACCGGGCCATCGGCAATAATGGTTCCACCGGCAAAAACCAACGCCCGGTCTGCCCACTTATACGCGAAATCCACATCATGGGTTGAAATCAGAAGAGTTTTCCCCATTTTTGTCATTTCATCAAGAACCTGTGTGAGTATTTCCACATTAACCGGATCTAAAGATGCGGTTGGTTCATCAAAGATGATCACCTCCGGCTCCATGGCAATGATATCAGCTATGCTTACCCGTTTCTTCTCTCCCCCGCTTAAGTAGTGGGGAGGGCGGTCTTTCAACATCATTAAATTCATGGACTGTAACGCCATTTCAACCCGCTGTTTCACTTCTTCTCTGGAAAGCCTTAAATTCATAGGTCCGAAGGATACCTCCGCAGAAACGGTAGATGCAATAATCTGATTGTCGGCATCCTGAAATACGATTCCCACTTCTCTTCGAAGCTCATTTAAGTCTTTTTTTCCAATTATCTTTCCCTTATACCTGATTGTTCCCGTATCCGGGATCAAGACACCGTTCAGGTTTAAAAAGCAGGTGGATTTCCCGGCTCCATTGGAACCAAGAACTGCAATTTTCTCCCCTTTTCTCACAGACAGTGACACATCATGAAGTGCTTTACTTCCTGTGCCATAGGAATACGAAAGATTTTCTGCCTGTAAAAGTATTCCTTCCATCATCTGTTCCTCCTCATTTTTACACCAGCCATAAAAGCAAAAGAAATGCAAGATAGCCAGCTGCTGCTGCTGCCTCCTTTGCTTTCACCGGCCTTTTCTCCTCCAGAAACAGAAGTTCGCCCTCATAACATCTGGCAGTCATGGCATCATAATACATCCCCGCCTTCTTTAATGAAACAATAAACAGATTCGCTCCGATTCCTCCAAAGGACCTGCAGGAAGTAAGGAAATTATGGTATCCCAGCCTGGACTCCGCCGCCTGCTTCATATGGATCTGGACATCCATCATAACAAAGATGAACCGGTATATGAGATTCATCAGCTCCGATATCAGTTTGGGCACACGCAGTTTTCCAAGCAGATTAATAATCTCACTTGCCGGTGTAGAAAGTACAAGCATATACATGGCGCTTACGGCAGCCATTGCTTTTAAAACCAGCCGTGCTGCAAGAGCTGCTCCTCCATCTGGCAAATAAAGATAAAAGCCTGGCATGGTCATATAAAATCGTCCTGCCGGCACATGAGATATCCCAACCACAATGGCTGCAGTTCCAAGAATTAAAAAAGTTACTGGTATCTTTAATAGGGCAAGATACTTCTGAACGGAAAGCCCTCCCATAAAAACCGTAATAATACCCATGGACAGAAACACCGTAACAGATACCAAAACATCTCCAGTTCCAATACAAATTAATAATGCTGCCATTGCCACAACTGCTTTTAATCCTGGGTTTATTCCTTTTATGCGGGATTCATAAGCGTAGGAATCTATGGTATTAATCGTTCTCACCTCCTTTTAAGGCTGATTATAAGCGATTAAGAAATCATCTGCAAGCACAGGTTTCACCGGTATTTTTTGATCATTACCAAATTTATGCAAATATACCAGTTTTTGCGCGCTATTCAAGGAAAATCCATCATGATATACTTAATTTCACAATAAGTTATGAAGGAGAACACGATGAAAAGAAGTACGAGAAAAGCAATTATGTGGACAATATCTGTTTTATTACTTTTTCTAATCAGCAACTACTGCACGAAAAATTCATTTGCGGCAAAGCCTGACAAAAGCACTTCCACTGCTCCCCAAAATCTAAATGCGACCGATATTACCAGCAACTCACTTACCCTGAACTGGTCACCACCCACAGGTGGCCTGGGAGTAAGAGAATACCAGATTTACAAAAATAATACTTATCTTGGATCTACAACCTCAATTACATATGCCGTTAGTGGATTAACTCCGGCAACAACTTACCAGTTTTATGTAAAAGCAAAGGATACCAAAAGAAATATGTCTCCTGCCAGCAATACCGTTTCTGTCACCACTGCAACACCCGCTTTACCTCCGGCAGAACCCCAGCCACAATCCGGAAGAATTGTTGGCTACTATGCTGCCTGGCAGGCCTACAGCGGCGTCTGCCCGGATCAGATCGATGCCAGCAAGCTGACTCATATTAATTACGCCTTTGCTAACATTGGTCCGGATTTAAAGATTACTCTTGGATATCCGGATGTGGACCCAAATAATATAAGGCTTTTAAATTCATTAAAATTACAAAATCCAAATTTAAAAACATTGATTTCCGTTGGCGGCTGGAACTGGTCTGGAAGATTCTCGGATGCGGCTCTGACCGATTCTTCCAGAAATGCCTTTGCAGACAGTGCCGTGGATTTTATCATAAAATATGGATTTGACGGCATCGATCTGGACTGGGAATATCCCGTAAGCGGAGGTCTGACGACCAACACCAGACGACCGGAGGATAAACAGAATTTCACCCTGCTTCTTCAAAAAATAAGAGAAAAGCTGGATGCCCGTGGTGCCATGGACCAGAAACACTATCTTTTAACCATTGCCGGAGGAGCGGATGCTTCATATGTAAAAAATGTAGAAATGGCTAAACTGGCTCAATATCTGGATTACGCGAATATTATGACTTATGATTTGCACGGAACCTGGGATCCTTATACGGATTTACTGGCACCCCTTTATAATAACAATGATTACTCCCCCCAATATAAAGCAAGCGTGGACTCCGGAGTCACTGCCTGGTTAAACGCTTCCTTCCCTTCCGATAAGCTGGTTATGGGCATCCCGTTCTATGGGTACCTGTACTCTTCCGTGAATAATTCCAATAACGGATTATACCAGACATACGGCGGTGCCAACTCCATCAGCTACAAGGATATCAAGGCAAATTATTTAAATAAAACCGGTTATACCAGATATTTTCACTCTCAGTCAATGGTTCCATGGTTATTTAACGGAACAATCTTCATCAGCTATGAAGACCCTCAGTCCATCGCTTATAAAACAGATTATATCAAATCAAAGAAGTTAGGCGGTGCCATGGTATGGGAGCTTGGTCAGGATTCCAATGGAGAGCTTCTTGACACATTGTATAATGGATTAAAATAATTTCGGTTCTATACTGAATGTTGGGGTGTGGCTTGAAAAGCACACTTCCAACATTCTTCTTGTTGTAATAAAATACATCTATAAGAAGCCTCCTCAATACATATCCC
>SVDU01000027.1 GCA_015057705.1 Paenibacillaceae bacterium
AGTTGAACAAAGAAAAACCCCAAACCCCTCATGAGTGAGGGGCAGGGGAGTTGAGAGTGTCGAAGACACTTTTTTAACTCTGTTTTTCTTTATGAGGAAGGCGCCCCCGGAATAACCTTTTTCTCAGCTCTGAAAGATGAAGGGGAATCAGGGGATAGATATAGCTCTTACCCGCAATGGTTCTATTAAAGACTACGGCACATATGGACAATATAAATCCAATCACGAAGCCCCACACGTTTAAAAGCGCGGTCAGGACCAGGAGTATCATACGGATAAATTTAAATGCGTAACCCAGTTCAAAGCTAGACTGGGAATAATTTGCTACAGTTACAAAGGCCATATATAACATGGTTTCACTGTTAAACCAGCCGGATTTAACGGAGTATTCACCCATTACAATACCGGCAATCACACTTAAGGGAGTGGTCAGCATGCTGGGCGTGTTTACAGCAGCCAGCCGCAGTCCGTCAATGGCAAATTCCAGAATCAGAAGCTGAAACAAAAGAGGAACCTGAGGTTCTTCCGATAAACGGATAAAGCGCAGCCAGTCAGGAATCATCTCCGGATTTTGCATAAACAGCAGCCACAAGGGTGTTAAATACAACGTAAAAATGGATATAATAAGCCTGGAAAGCCGCAGATAGGTTCCTGTAATGGGAGGAAAGTAATAATCGTCGGCTTCCTCAATGATATCAAAGACAGAGGAGGGAAGAATCATGGCGGATGGGGAGTTATCTACCAGAATAATAATATTTCCCTCAAGCAGGGAAGCAGCTGCAGTATCCGGACGTTCTGAATATTTAAATTTTGGAAAAGGATTGTACCATTTGTAGGGATAAAGACATTCAGCCAGGCTTTCCTGGTTCATGGTAAGCGCATCTACATGCAGCTTATTAATCCGATCTTTTATGGTGGTAAGAAGTTTATCATCCACCCGACCCTTAAAATAGCACACGGCTATGTCTGTATGGGAACTTTCCCCCGTATTCATGATCTCAATGGTTAATTTGGGGTCCCGGATTCTTCTCCGGATCAAAGCCGTGTTAAAAGTGAGGGTTTCAACAAATCCATCTCTGGACCCCCTTAAAACCTTGTCTTTTTCCGGCTCTGATACACCTCTTACAGGATAACTTCTGCAGTCCAGGGTAAAGCATTTATCATACCCGTCAATAAACAGGCAGGAAATTCCGGCCAGAAGCTGCTTAATCATCGCTTCCTCATCTTTGACAAGCCCTACCTGACTGTATGGCAGATGTTTTTTTGAAAATTCGTGAGCGTCAGGAGGCATGACTTCAGGTGTTATGGAAGCGAAGTCCTCCATTAATTTCTGCCAGACCTCTCCTTTTGTAAAACCCTCTATATAGTAAATGCATGCTTCTCTGCCGGCCACATAGAACGTTCGGTAAACCAGATCAAAGTTCCCGTCCACATCCAGCTTCTTATTTAAGTAATTCATAGTATCAGAAAGTTTCGTCGTAAATTCCATGGTATAATCTCCTTGCATTGGTTATGGAAAGTATGTGCATTTTCATGAAAAATATGTTTTATTAATTCTGCATGGTGTGAAAGGATTTTTTTTATCTATTTTATTGGAAAATATGCAGTGGTATTTGGTCGAATCCTGTTGCTTTTTGGCAATATACACTAAAAATATTGACTTATGAGCCAAAAGATGGTATTATCGTCCATGTGAGAAGCACAAGGGGTGCCTTGCGTGCGGTGTTTTGATGTGGGGATGTCAAAGCACAAAACTACATAGTGTGACGGTTTCGGATCGTGACGGAGGATTGCCTTCTGTGGGGGAAGGGCAGTCCTCTAATTTTTTTATATTTGCATTGATAGGCGGGAAAATCTTACATATAATATGAGATGTGATAAGGAGGAATACTATGTGGAAAGAACTGAGGAGAGATAAGCGGGTCCGTAATATCATGACAGCACTGGCAGTGATAGGATCAGCGCTATTACAGACGTATGTGATTCAGGCTTTTATCAGGCCTGCTGGATTATTATCGGGAGGATTTACAGGTATTGCTATTTTAATAGACCGGATTACCTCTCTGTTTGGATTTAATATATCAACCTCTCTGGGTATGATTATACTCAATATTCCCGTTGCATGGGCATGCAGTAAGAGTATCAGCAGACGGTTTACTTTTTTTTCCCTGCTGCAGGTATTGTTGGCCAGTACATTTTTAAGAGTGTTTCATTTTACGCCCATCTTTGATGACAGTATATTAAACGTAATCTATGGCGGGGTACTTTACGGATTTGCCATTGTAATGGCTCTTCGGGGAAATGCATCCACAGGCGGTACCGATTTCATTGCCCTTTATGTTTCCAATAAAACCGGAAATTCCATCTGGACCCATGTGTTTGTGGGAAATGTGATCCTGCTCTGCATTTTCGGGGCAATATTTGGCTGGGATTATGCCGGATATTCCATTTTGTTTCAGTTTGTGTCCACAAAGGTCGTATCTACCTTCCATCATCGTTATGAACGTGTGACACTTCAGATTACAACAGTAAAAGGGCCGGAACTGGCAGGGAAGTATGTGGAAGACTTCCGGCACGGAATATCCTGTGTGGATGCAGTGGGCGGCTATAGCAGGAAGAAGATGTATCTGCTCCACACAGTGGTGTCCTCTTATGAAGTAGAGGATATTATCGCGCTGTTCCATGAAGTCGATGATCATGTGATTGTGAATATGTTTAAGACTCAGCAGTTTTACGGAAGATTTTACCGTGCTCCCATGGAGTAAGTTTACCTCTTCAGCCTGCTGAAACAGTGGAAATATATAATAAACAATATGGATGTAACGGTCCACGTCAGAGGGTAACAAAATACTACAGTCTCAATAGCCGGATGAATTGGCACTGCAGTACAGATCCACACGATCCTGAGTACACAGACTCCCAGGCTGGTAAGGATCATCGGGATCCAGCAGTCGCCGGTTCCCCGCAGAGCTCCGGAATAAATTTCCACACAGACGTAAGTAAAAAAGGTGGGAACCAGATACCGGAGAATCTGAGTACCCTTATCAATGACTGCTGTATCAGTTGTAAACAGGAGGAATACCAGACTTCCGAATGTGTAAAGCAGGAAGCTTAATGCAATTGATGAAAGAAAGCACATAAAAAGGCAGACCCGTATCCCCTTATATACCCTGTCTAATTTCTTTGCACCGTAATTCTGTCCCACAAATGTGGTTATGGAGATTCCAAAGGCACTGATCATCATCCAGAACAGAGTGTCTATCTTGCCATATGCAGTCCACGCAGCCACTGTATCAGTTCCAAGTGCATTGACGCTTGACTGAATAATAATATTTGACGAAGTGTACATGACTGATTGCAGTCCTGCCGGAAATCCGATCCTGATAATCCGCACCAGCATGTCCTTATGAAACGTTAAAGAAGAAAGCATCAGTTGGTATGGCTGTCTGGTACGCATTAAAACGAACAGAACCAGTACGGCACTGAGAAGCTGGGACAGGATCGTTGCAACAGCTGCCCCCATGACACCCATATTCCAAAATACCACGAAGATAATATCTAAAACGATATTGGTAAAACAGCTGGCAATCAGAAAATAAAGGGGGCGCCTGGAATCCCCGACAGCCCTTAAAATCCCCGCTCCCATATTGTAAATAAGATTTGGAATCACCCCAAGAAAATAGATCCTCATATATAAAACACCGTAGGGAAGAATGTCCGCCGGAGTATCCATGGCTTCCAGGGCAAATGGGGCAAGAACGATTCCGATGATCATAATAAAAAAGCCGCAGACAGCAGAAAAAGCCATGGCTGTATGAACCGCCTGGCTCAACTGCTTTTTCTGACCAGCCCCGAAAAACTGGGATATGATTACGCCAGCGCCGGAGGAAAGCCCAATAAAAAAACCGATAAAAAGGTTGATTATGGTTCCGGTAGGGCCTCCTACGGCAGCAAGTGCTTCCTTTCCCACGAACCGGCCGACAATGACTGCATCGGCCGTATTATAAAGCTGCTGAAAAAATGTTCCGAATAAAATTGGAAAGAAAAACAGAAGAAGCTGCTTCCATATCACTCCCTCTGTAATCTGATTCGACGTACCTTCGTCTTTATTTCTTGTATTCTTTTTCATAAAATTTCCTCGTTTAAGTAATTATGTAGTCATTTTTCATTATACCGTCTGGAAATAAAAAACACAATCCCCTGTCTCAGTCGGTTTTTTGAGCTTTGGTAAGTGCCTGATCCACTGCTTTTATCAGCACGCTGGAGGTGTAGCGGGACTCAGACGGATAGGAAATGTTTTTGGTTGACTGATTCTTTAAAATCTGAGGAGATAAATTATCCATGGCGGGCTGCATCAGTGGGTACATGGTGGTAACCGCCTCGCTTAAAGGAACCAGTGTAACGGAAGTGATTTTCTTTGAATCAACTGTGACCTCAACATTGATATCCTGGCTATTCAGCGTAATGGCAGAGGAATATACACCCGGTACGTAGGCCACAGCATCGCCGGAAGTGGGAACAGTATCCTTTTTCGGGCGGAACATGACTAGAAACAGGGTAATGAGGAGGATTCCAAGGCCAACGAAGATCGCAGTATAGATGATCTCTTTCATTCGTAAAACAACAATTTTTGTTTTTGAGCTCATAAGACAGAAGCCCTCCGTATAGTTTTGTTATAATGTATGAACGGATTGGGGGATTTCATTCCTAAGATTTCATTGTTGTAACAGGAAATCTGTGCTAAGATAATAGACAAACATGTGTTTTGGGAAAGGAAGAAAAAGTATGTCCCTTCAATTTATTCTGGGTGGATCCGGTTCCGGCAAAACTCGCCATCTTTACACGGAATTGATCCGTCAGTCGGTGAATGAACCGGATACCCAGTATTTTGCCATCGTGCCGGAGCAGTTTACCATGCAGACTCAGAAGGAGATTGTCTCCCTGCACCCAAGCTTCGGAGTGATGAATATTGATATTGTCAGCTTTAAACGTCTTGCCTACCGCATCTTTGAGGAACTGGCAGTTGTAAATCCCCAGGTTCTTGATGATATGGGGAAATCAATGGTGCTTCGAAAGGTAGCCGCAGACAAGAAAAAAAGTCTTGTATTTTATAAAGAGCATTTGTCGAAAGCAGGGTTTATATCCCAGTTAAAGTCCATGCTTTCCGAGCTTTACCAGTATGGAATTACTCCCGATATGCTAAAGGAGAAGATCCCGGAAAACTTAAGCCCTGTGCTGGCTCAGAAACTGTCGGATATTACTGTCGTTTATGAAGGATTTAAAGATTATATTGAAGGTAAGTTTATTACTTCAGAAGAGATTTTAGACGTTCTCTGCAACGTCCTTCCAAGGTCTGAGCTGATCAAAAACAGTGTGATCACCTTAGATGGATATACGGGATTCACCCCTGTCCAGTATCGGATTTTGGAATTGTTTTTCCGTTATAGTAAGAAAGTAATAATTACAGTGACCATGGATCCTTCGGTGAACATGAGCAGAAAGACCGGAGTTCAGGAGCTGTTTTACATGAGCCGCCAGATGATTAAAAAAATAAATGATCTTGCCATGGAGACAGGGATAAGCCGGGATAAGGATATCCTGCTTACGGATCATCCGGCGATTCGTTTTTCAGCAGCCGGAATTAACGCCCCCTGTTGTCTGGATTTTCTGGAACAGAATCTCTATCGCTATACGGGAAGATCTTTCGAAGGTCAGCCGGAATCCATCCATTTGTATCAGACCCGCAATCCCTCGGAAGAGATTGCATTTGTCATACGCTCCATGGAAGAAAACATTAGAAAAAACGGGCTTCGATACAGGGATATGGCGGTTATAACAGGAAGCTTATCCAGCTATGCAAACGAGATGATACATCAGTTTCAGTTAAACCATGTGCCATTTTTTCTGGATGATAAAAAGAGCATATTAAAAAATCCCATGGTGGAACTGATTCGTGCTGCCATCGAGATTGTTCAAAAGGATTTCTCCTATGAATCCGTGTTTCGCTACATAAGAACCGGGCTTGTTGTTTCACAGGATCAGATGGGTGAGGCGGACAGGCTGGAAAATTACGTCATAGCCATGGGAATCAGGGGATTTAAAAAATGGAATGCTGAGTTTGAGGGCTGGTATAAGGGAGCCAGAGAGTTAAATCTATTGGAATTAAATCAATTTAAAGCGGAAGTGATGGAACCTCTTATTCATCTGCGTGAAGAATTTAAAAGAGAAGATTCCACAGTCAAAACCATGACAGCAGCAGTGACTGCACTTTTAATGGAGACAGGCATTGAAGAAAAGATGCTTGGTTTTGAGAAAAAGTTTCAGGATATGGGGGAATTCGCCCTTGCCAAGGAATACGGTCAGGTTTATGGGCTGGTAATGGATTTATTTGACCGCCTGGCCGGACTGTTAGGAGACGAGCATGTTAGCAGGAGAGAATACGGTGAGATTTTAGATGCCGGTTTTGCTGAGATTAAAGTTGGTGTAATTCCAGCTGCTGTGGACCGGGTTGTAGTGGGAGATATTACAAGAACCCGTCTGGATCATATTAAGGTTCTTTATTTTGTAGGAGTCAACGATGGACTGGTCCCGGTAAAAAAAGAGAAAGGCAGCTTATTTACAGACAGGGAGAGAGAATTTTTATCTGATCATGAAATAGAACTGGCTCCCACCTCAATGGAAGAAGGGTTCCGGCAGAGATTTTATCTCTACCTGGCACTGACAAAGCCGGAGAAAGAGCTGGTGTTATCCTATGCAGCCATGGACGGAAGCGGGAAGAGCATGCGCCCTTCTACCTTAATCGGAGAATTAAAGAAGCTGTTTCCGGGATTAAAGGAACAGGCCCCGGGGGAGGCTGGTGTTCCTTTAAACTATCGTGAGGCAAAGAGCCGGCTGGCAGATGGTATGAGGGAATGTGGTAAAAACGGAGGGGATTTAAGGCTTCTGGAACTGTTAAAAGCGTTTCTTTCCTCGCCGGATCATAAGGAGGAAGCCAGACAGCTGGTGGAGGCGGCTTTTAATGTATATCAGCAAAAAGGCATTGGAAAAGCGGCTGCCAAGGCTCTTTACGGCTCCGTTATTAATGGAAGTGTGACCAGAATGGAGCAGTATGCTTCCTGCGCATATGCCCATTTCTTAAGTTACGGTCTGGAGCTGATGGAACGTCAGGAATATGAGCTGGCTGCCATGGATATCGGTAATCTCTTTCATGATTCCATTGATTTGTGGTTTGCGCGGATGAAGGAAGAAGGCAGGGATTTTAAAACACTGACAGAAGAGGAACGAAAGACCATGGTACACGAATGTGTAACCAAAGTGACAGAGGAATATGGCAATACCGTTTTAAAAAGTTCTGCAAGAAATGCGTACCTTGCAGGAAAGGTGGAGCGGATCACAGACAGAACGGTGTGGGCGCTGTCCGAGCAGCTGAAAAAAGGGGATTTTACTCCTGTTGGATTTGAAGTATCCTTTTCTGCAGACGATCATTTAAAAGCCATGAGACTGCCTTTGTCAGGGGATGAGGCCGTGCATTTAAGGGGACGGATTGACCGCATGGACTTATGCGAGGATGAAGAGGCAGTTTACGTAAAGATTATTGATTACAAATCGGGAAGCACAGCATTTGATTTAACTTCCCTTTATTATGGACTTCAGCTTCAGCTTGTGGTCTATATGGATGCGGCTCTGGAGATGGAAGAGAGGAAAAGACCGGATAAGCAGGTGATTCCCGCCGGAATCTTTTATTACAACATCAACGATCCTGTTGTGGATAAAGACGGTGAGATGACACAGGAAGAGATATCAGGCAGAATTTTAAAGCAGCTTCGCATGAATGGTCTGGTTAACACCGATTTAAATGCAATTGCTCATCTGGATCATGAGATTGAATCAGAATCTGACGTAATTCCGGTTGCCATGAAGAATGGAATCATTCAGGAGGCACGGTCTTCGGTAGCCGGAGGAAACCGTTTTTCAGCCTTGAGACAGTACGTTCAGGAAACACTGAAGACGGAAGGCAGGGAGATTTTAGAAGGAGTCATTGATGTAAACCCCTATAAACAGGGGAATAAAACGGCTTGCGATTACTGCCCCTACCATGCAGTCTGCGGGTTTGATTTAAAGACACAGGGATACGGTTTCAGGAAATTTAAGGCCTTAAAATCCGAGGAAATATGGCCGGTTATCGAAGGAGAAGCAGAGGAAGGAGAAGAACATGGCAATCACCTGGACAGAGGAACAGAAAGCAGTCATTGAAAGCAGAAACAGAAATCTTCTGGTATCGGCAGCAGCCGGCAGCGGTAAAACAGCTGTTCTGGTGGAACGCATTATCCGTATGATTACGGAGGGAGAAAATCCCCTTAAAATCGATCAGCTTCTTGTTATGACATTTACAAAGGCAGCAGCCGATGAGATGCGGGAGCGTGTCTTAAAGGCGGTGGATGAAAAACTGATGGAGCATCCGGATAACGAGCACCTTCAGATGCAGGCAGCCATGATTCCCTATGCCCAGATTACCACCATAGACAGCTTCTGCCTGGGCATCATCAGAGAGCATTACAGCCGGTTAGACATTGACCCTGCTTTTCGCGTGGGAGATGAGGGTGAACTGATTCTTCTGCGGGGAGATGTAATGAAGGAGATGCTGGAGGAATTTTACGAAGCAAAGGATCCTTCCTTTGAATGCTTTGTAGAGACCTATGCTTCCGGTAAGACAGATCGGGGTATTGAGGATTTTATCATGCAGGTATACCGTTTTTCCCAAAGTAATCCCTGGCCGGAGCAGTGGCTTAATAACTGCAGGCAGGAGCTTACAGCCTGTGATATGAAACACATGAAGGATACTGCCTGGATGAGGTTTCTGATGGAGGACGCTGCTCTGCTGCTTGAGGAGCTGTTAATCCAGACAGAGGCAGCCATGGAGATCTGCCAGGAGGAAAATGGTCCGGAAGCTTATCTGCCCATGCTGGCGAGTGATGCTGCGATGTTAAGATCTCTTGGGGAAGCGGAGGATTACGAGAGTTTAAACAGCCGGCTGAAAGAGGTAGCTTTTGTAAGACTTGCCTCTATACGAAGCAAGGATATCGATCAGGAAAAAAAGGCAGCTGTAACAGCAGTCAGGGACAGAGTGAAAAAGGGTATTGGAAAGCTCTGCGATTTGTACTGCTTTGAATCTCCCGAAGAAGTGGGAGCCGATATGGAAGGGACCAAAGAAGCTGTTTTCATGCTTCTTCACCTGGCAGAAGAATATTCCCGCAGATACCAGGAGAAAAAGAAAGAACGCAACCTGGTGGACTTTAATGATCTGGAACATTATGCCCTGGAGATTCTTTTAAAGGAAGAAGACGGAATCAGGGTTCCTACAGAAGCCGCTGACGAATTCAGCCGTCAGTTTGAGGAAATCCTGGTAGATGAATATCAGGACAGCAATGAGGTACAGGAAGCGCTGATCAACAGCATTTCAAGAGAACGGTTTGGCAGTCCCAATGTTTTCATGGTAGGAGATGTAAAGCAGAGTATCTACCAGTTCCGTCTGGCAAGGCCACAGCTGTTCTTAGACAAGTATCAGAGGTACTCCAGTGAGGAAGGAAGTTATCAGAAGATTGAGCTTCATCAGAATTTCCGAAGCAGAGAGTCAGTACTTACCAGCATCAATGAGGTCTTTTATCAGATTATGACAAAAAATCTGGGAAATATCCGTTATACGAAGGAGACGGCACTTCACCCTGGAGCTGTTTTTCAGGAAACAGACGGTCGTGCAGGAGAGAAGACGGAGCTGCTTCTGATTCATGGTTCTTCCGAACAGTTAAAACAGCTTGATGAAGATAGTGCAGATTATACTGCCAGGGAAGCAGAAGCAAAGGTAATTGCTTCAAAAATCAGGGAACTGACAGATCCGGACAGCGGACTTCTTGTCTTTGATAAAAATCTGGATCAGACAGGAGGATACCGGATCTGCCAATACTCTGATATTGTTATCTTATTAAGAAGCTTAAGCGGCTGGGCAGAGGAATTTGTCAATATTTTGATGAATGAGGGAATTCCTGCCCATGCAGAGCGTAAAACAGGATATTTTTCCGCTTCAGAAGTGGAGACAGTCCTTTCCATGCTGAATATTATTGATAATCCCATGCAGGATATTCCCCTGGCTGCAGTCTTTAAATCTCCCATTGCTGGAATTGCCGACCAGGAGATGGCCCATCTGCTGGCTGTATGGAAAAATGCTGCAAAGAAGGGACAGGACCGTGGAATTTACGGAGCGTGGCAGCACTATTTAAAGGAGTATGAAGAGAGAGAAGATGAAAGCGCTCCTGAGCTTTATGAGAAGCTGCTAAGATTCACCCGGGAACTTTCTCAGTACAGGGAAAAAGCCGCCTATCTATCCATTCATGAGCTGCTTTATGATATATATGAAGAAACTGGGTATTTTGACTACGTTTCCGCCATGCCTGGAGGAGAGGTGCGAAGGGCCAACCTTGCCATGCTGGTGGAAAAGGCGGCTTCCTATGAACAGACCAGTTACAGGGGGCTGTTCCACTTTATCCGGTATATTGAAAATCTGAAAAAATATGATACGGATTTTGGTGAAGCCTCTCTTCTGGGAGAAGAGAATACGGTCCGGGTTATGAGTATTCACAAAAGCAAGGGTCTTGAGTTCCCAGTTGTATTTCTGGCGGGAATGGGGAAAAAATTCAACAAACAGGATGCTTATGGAAAGCTTCTCATCGATCCTGATCTGGGAATTGGTACGGATTACATGGATCTGGAAAGACGAATCAAAGCGCCGACCTTAAAGAAACACGTTTTAAAGAGAAAAACGGAACTAAGCGCGCTTGGAGAAGAACTCCGGGTACTTTATGTTGCCATGACAAGGGCCAAGGAAAAGCTTATCATGACCGGGTTAGACCGGTACCTGGATAAAAAGTTTGAGCGTTATGCAACCGTAATGAGAGCTCAGGGCCAAATCCCCATTTCCTTCCTCTCCGGGGCGGATTCTTATTTAGACTGGCTTTTAATGAGCCTGTCTGGTAAATATTCTCCCACAGGCATATTGTGCGAAGACGGGCAGGATACAGGGAATTTAATTATGAAGGAGCTGACAGTTTCCGGTCTTGTTATGGGGGAAATGAACCGGCAGGTAAGCAAGAAACTGACGAAAGAAAGTTTCCTGAGACTGGATACAAAAATAAGCTATGACCAGGATTTTGAAATAGGCTTAAAGGAGGCACTTTCCTACTTTTATCCTTACGAAGAGGATATAAGACTTCATACCAAGCTCACTGTTTCTGAACTGAAAAAACAGGGGCAGTTCTTAGACGAAGAAGAAAGTGATTTTCTTCCAACAATTCCTGTTTTTTTAAGGGAGGAAATAGAAGAAGAAAAGACAGGAGGCGTCCGCCGGGGTACAGCCTATCACCGTGCTCTGGAACTTCTGGATTTTTCAAAGGTGAAGACGGCACAGGACTTAACCCTGGCACTGGAGAATCTAAAAAGCGATGGCCGGCTAAGTGAAGAAAGCTTTGCTTTGCTTTCCATTTCCCAGCTCATGGCATTTATAAATTCAACATTAGGCAAGCGTCTGGCAGCAGCCCAGGAGAAGGGTCTGTTAAAGCGGGAGCAGCAGTTTGTAATCGGGATACCAGCCAGGGAGATGGATGTGGCCGATTCCGATGAACGCATACTCATACAGGGAATCATTGACGCTTATATGGAAGAAGAGGGGCAGCTGGTTTTAGTAGATTATAAAACAGACTTTTTGAAAGAAGGGCAGGAATCCGTTCTTACTGACCGCTATGGAATCCAGATGGAATATTACAGGCGGGCTCTGGAGCAGATTACAGGCAAAAAGGTGAAGGAGAGGATTATCTATTCCTTTGCACTGAAGAAAGAAGTAGTCATAAACTGACCACAAATTGAGTAGAATGGAGATGGTGCTATATGATACCTGACAGTGAAGTAAGATTAACTCAGATGACGAAAACAGCCGGTTGTGCAGCGAAGATCGGCCCGGGAACTCTGGCTGGAATTCTGGAACATTTACCGAAGTTTCATGACCCCAGTCTTCTGGTTGGAATTGAAACCTCTGACGATGGTGCAATTTATAAGGTAAGTGAGGAACTGGCACTGATTCAGACCCTGGATTTTTTTACACCAGTGGTTGATGATCCCTATACATTCGGCCAGATCGCCGCTGCCAATGCCCTCAGTGATATTTATGCCATGGGGGGAGAACCCAAAGTTGCTTTAAACATTGTGGCGTGGCCCAACTGCTTAAATCCGGAAATTCTGGGGAGGATATTAGAAGGCGGTGCGTCAAAGGTTTTAGAGGCAGGTGCTGTACTGGCAGGAGGTCATTCCATTCAGGATGAGGAACCAAAGTATGGGCTTAGTGTGACGGGATTTGTCCACCCGGATAAGGTTTTTAAAAACTGCGAAGCCAGGCCGGGAGACATTTTAATTCTTACAAAACCCCTTGGTACCGGTATTGTAAATACTGCGGTAAAGGCTGATTTAGCTTCACAGGAGGCAAAAGAAGAAGTGATAAAGGTGATGACTTCCTTAAACCGTAAGGCAAAAAAGGTGATTGAACGGTATGATGTACACAGCTGTACCGATGTGACGGGTTTTGGCCTGGCGGGACATTCCGTTGAGATGGCTGAGGGCAGCGGGGTGACCCTGGTTATTTCCGTCAGTGATCTTCCTGTACAAAAGGAGGCCTTTGAACTTGCAAGAATGGGACTGGTGCCGGAAGGGGCGTATAAAAACCGCACCTATACCAGTGACCATGTGGATTACGCAGATACAGAGGAATGTATGATTGATATATTCTGCGATCCCCAGACTTCGGGGGGACTTTTGATCAGTGTATCCAGGGAAGACGGAGAGCAGATTATGAAAGATTTTGCACAGGCAGACATGGAAACAACATGCCGGATTATCGGTGAAGTTATGAAAAAGCAGGAAAAATCAGTAAAACTGAGGAACCATTTATGATTTATCTGGATAATGCAGCCACTTCCCTGCAAAAGCCTGAGGAAGTAGGAAAGGCAGTAGCCGACGCCATACTTCATATGGGAAATCCGGGCAGAGGAATTCACGGCGCTTCCCTTGATGCAGCCAGGATGATTTATGATACCCGAAGTCTGATATCCCGGTTATTTCATGCAAAAAGCCCCAGCCAGGTGGCATTTACAGCAAATTCTACAGAGAGTCTGAACCTGGCAGTGGAAGGGATTTTCCGTCCGGGAGATCATGTGATTACCACCATGATGGAACACAATTCCGTGCTTCGTCCACTATACCGTATGGAAGAAAAAGGGGTGGAGCTTACTATTTTGCCTGCAGATAAACAAGGCTGCATCAATTACCAGGATTTTGAGAGTGCATGTAAGAGTAATACAAGAGCCGTAATATGTACCCATGCTTCTAATTTAACTGGTAACATCAATGACCTGGAGACGATTGGAAGAATTTGTAAAAAGCTTGGAATCCTATTCCTTCTAGATGCTTCACAGACAGCCGGAGTATTTGATATTGATATGGGAAAAATGGGAATTGATGTTGTCTGCTTTACGGGACATAAGGGATTATTAGGTCCTCAGGGAACTGGAGGAATCTGCGTTCGGGAAGGGCTTGATATTCAGCCGCTGATTGTTGGCGGAAGCGGAGTGCAAAGCTTTTTAAGAACACAGCCGGAGCAGATGCCGGAGCGACTGGAAGCAGGTACATTAAACTGTCATGGCCTGGCAGGGCTTCATGCAGCACTTCTCTATATCGGGCAGACGGGAATGGAGTTTATCCGTAATCGGGAACAGTGTCTGATGAGACAGTTTTATGAAGGGGTGAAGGATATTCCGGGCGTCACGGTTTACGGGGATTTTTCCTTAGAGAGCCTTCATAAACGGGCACCTGTTGTCGCTTTAAATATAGGGGATTACGATTCCGGAGAAGTGGCAGACGAACTGGCGGTTTCTTATGAGATCTATGCAAGAGCAGGTGCACATTGTGCTCCTCTGATGCATCAGGCACTGGAAACCAAAAAGCAGGGGGCAGTACGGTTTTCCATGTCTCACTTTAATACAGAAGAGGAGATTGATCAGGCAGTAAAAGCAGTCAGAGAATTGAGCAGGCATTGACAGGAGACAGGATGAGGCAGAAAGAGTTAAAGACTGTAGTGACATTTCACACCGTTACGGAAGCGATTGCCATGGAGGCGGCGTGTATGAAAGAAGAGATTCCGGGAAGAATTATTCCGGTACCAAGAGAGATTAAGGCAGGCTGCGGACTTTCCTGGGCGATGCCTGCTGATTGGGTGGGAAGCATCAGCCAATGGATGGAAAAGAAAGATCTTTCCTGGGAATCTGTAGGGGAGTATTTCATTTAGAGTTTGAAATTCTGGATATACTATTGATAGAAGAAAATAGTCGGAAAAATGCTCTATTAACATAGAAAAGACAGCATTTAAAGACTAATGATTTAAAACAAAATTGGCATTGACAAATAGTTTTACAATATGTTATAGTCAACCTGTCAGAGGTCACAATATTTGTTAAGTATCAGTATTCAAGAAACTTATATATGCTCATAATTGGATGAGTGTTTCTACCAACTACCGTAATAGTTGTCTATAAGTTTCCTCGTGATGGGAAGGCGGCTTATTTAGCTGTGCTATTTGTGTTCACGTTTGGAGCGACAGAATGAGACGGTAGTTTTTTATTGCTTGGTTTTTAGGAACGTTGCAATTTGACTGCCGTATTTTTGTTTGTGCGGAACAGGAGGTTCTATGACCGGTGATGGAAATTTTATACTAAAAGGAAACATTTGCTACAGTGAGGATGTCCACACGTTAAAAACGGTGGAACAGGGTTTTTTAATATGCCAGAATGGGAAGTCAGCCGGAGTATTTCACAGCATACCGGAACAGTTTCAGGACTTTTTGCTGATTGACTGTGACGATAAGCTGATTATACCGGGACTAGTTGATCTTCATATCCATGCGCCCCAATATTCATTCCGGGGTCTGTCCATGGATTTAGAGCTGTTAGACTGGCTGAATACCAATACGTTTCCGGAGGAAGCCAGATATGGCGATCTGGAATATGCAAAAAAGGCCTACCAGATATTTGCAGAAACGATGAAGAAAAGCGGGACTACGAGAGCCTGTATCTTTGCCACCATCCATGGACCGGCGACTGAGCTGTTAATGGATCTCATGGAAGATACTGGTTTAAAGACGATGGTTGGAAAGGTCAATATGGACCGGAATGCGCCGGATTATCTATGTGAGTCCAGTGCACAGGCGTCAGAAGCGGAGACTCTTTTATGGCTTTCCCATACAAGAGAAAAGTATAAAAATGTAACTCCTATTCTGACACCCAGATTTATTCCGTCCTGCACCGATGATCTCATGGAACGGCTGGGAAGGATTAAGCGGAAATACAGACTTCCGGTTCAGTCCCATTTGTCGGAGAATTTAAGTGAGATTGAATGGGTGAAGAGCTTATGTCCCAGTACCGGGTGTTACGGCGAAGCTTATGATCAGTTCGGTATGTTCGGTGGGGAGGAAAAGACTGTGATGGCACATTGCGTCTTTTCATCTGAACAGGAGACCAGACTGATGAAAAAGCGGGGAGTTTATGTTGCACACTGTCCCCAGTCCAACACCAACCTTGCTTCCGGCATTGCGCCGATCCGTGCCTATCTGGACCTGGGATTAAAGACAGGCCTGGGTACCGATGTAGCGGGAGGAAGCAGTGAGTCCATATTCCGTGCCATGGCAGATGCAATATCGGTGTCAAAGCTTCGGTGGCGCCTTGTGGATTCCTCATTAAAGCCTGTTACGATTGAGGAGGCATTCTACCTGGGAACCATGGGAGGAGGCTCTTTCTTTGGAAAAGCAGGCAGCTTTCTGGAAGGTTATGAGTTTGATGCTCTGATTCTGGATGACAGCAGTTTAAGTCATCCCCAGCCTCTTAATACGAGAGAAAGGCTGGAACGTTTTATCTATCTGTCTGACGACAGACACATCGCGGGGAAGTATGTGGAAGGGAAACGAATTTTTTAGAGCACCTAAGGAGGTAGAAGTATGGAACGAAACACCAATGATGGATTTTTTGAAAAAGTTTTTCATTTATCTAAGAATCACACAGATGTGAAAACTGAGGTGGTAGCCGGAATCACCACATTTATGACGATGGCTTACATTCTGGCAGTGAACCCAAGTATTCTTGGAGCAGCAGGAATGGACAGCGGTGCAGTTTTTACCGCAACAGCGCTGGCATCATTAGTTGCAACTCTTTTAATGGCAGGTCTGGCAAATTACCCGTTTGTTCTCGCACCGGGAATGGGTCTTAATGCTTACTTTGCCTATACCGTAGTACTGAATATGGGTTATACCTGGGAGATGGCTTTAGCAGCTGTATTTATTGAAGGTATTATCTTTATTCTTCTTTCCCTGACCAGTGTCCGGGAGGCGATATTCAATGCAATTCCCATGAATTTAAAACATGCAGTATCCGTTGGTATCGGTTTATTCATTGCATTTATCGGACTTCAGAATGCAAAGGTAGTGGTTGACGGAGCGACTCTTGTAACCATGTATTCTTTTAAGGGTTCTCTTGCTGATGGAACGTTCCATTCTGTAGGAATTACAGTGTTACTTGCCATAATCGGCATTCTTCTTACGGCAGTACTGGTTGTAAAGAATGTGAAAGGTAATATTTTATGGGGTATTTTGGCAACTTGGGCACTTGGCATGATCTGTCAGGCTGTGGGCTTATATCAGCCAAATCCGGAACTTGGCATGTACAGTGTATTCCCGGATTTATCCAGGGGATTTGGAGTTCCAAGTATGGCACCCACCTTATTTAAACTGGATTTTTCAAAGATTCTGTCAGTGGATTTCCTGGTAGTCATGTTTGCATTTCTGTTTGTTGATATGTTTGATACACTGGGGACTTTAATCGGAGTAGCTTCCAAAGCAGATATGCTTGATAAAGATGGAAAGCTTCCTCAGATCAGAGGCGCATTATTAGCAGACGCTGTTGGAACTTCTGTAGGTGCATTATTTGGTACCTCAACAACTACAACGTTTGTAGAGAGTGCTGCAGGAGTAGCAGAAGGCGGAAGAACCGGATTAACAGCAGTGGTAGCAGCCATATTGTTTGGTTTATCCCTGTTTTTATCTCCGATTTTCCTTGCTATTCCATCTTTTGCAACTGCGCCTGCTTTGGTTGTTGTAGGTTTCCTTATGATGACATCTGTTACCAAGGTTGACTTTTCTGATTTTACGGAAGCACTTCCAAGTTACATTGCAATCATTGCCATGCCGTTTATGTACAGCATTTCTGAGGGTATCGCCATGGGCGTAATCTCTTATGTGTTTATTAACGTTATTACAGGCAATGCAAAGAAAAAGAAAATAAGTCTGCTCATGTATATTTTAGCCATATTATTCGTGTTGAAATATGTACTGATCTGATATTAATGTAAAAGGCGGTGACAAATCATTCACCAGGCATGTAGCCTGAATGAAGGATTGTCACCGCCTTTTTTATGTTTATAATCAGTTTAATAAAACAATGGCCAGATTTAAATATCCAGCAAAAGTAACCCATAAAAGGTAAGGAATCTGCATAAGGGCAGCTGTCTGATTCACACTCCCAAAGGCTCTGATCATACGAATAATAAAGTACCATAAAACCAGAAGAATCAGAAATGCCAGAAGATAATTCTGCAGGTTAAAGAAAACAATACTCCAGATAAAATTAAGTGCCAGCTGGATTCCATAAATCTGCAGTGCTTCCTTTTTTTTCGGAGAAGATGACTGTGCAATTAAATAAGATCCCAACCCCATTAGAAGATACAAGATCGTCCAGACAATGGGGAAGATCCACCCTGGAGGGGAAAGCGGTGGCTGGTTTAAATTTTTGTATACCATCATGCTGTTTTTTGTTAAAAATCCAGCCAATGCGCCAACTGCCAGAGGTAGTACCAGGAAGAAAATTAACTTTTTTCGATTTGCATTCATAAGAATCTCCTGTTCCAATCATTAATATAATCTATTCCACGATTATACTAATTATTTCCCGTTTTTAGGCAAAATAATATTTAAAAAGATTGCTACTAATGTTGCAACAACCACAGGAGAACGGCCAAAGATGGTGACTACCCAGGCTGGAAATGTAGAAAGAGCAGCTGTAGCCTGGGATATTCCCATTCCAAGAGCAGCAGCAAGTCCTACGATGGAAGAATTCCGGTAGTTCATCTCTTCGGAAGTGACCAGTTTCATACCCGTCATGGCTATGGAGGCAAATACAGATACAGTAGCACCTCCTAACACACACTGGGGAATGGTGGTAAGCAAAGCAGAAAACTTGGGAATCAGACCGGCAGCCAGCAAAAAGACTGCAGTTAATCCCATTACGCAGCGGTTGACCACCTTAGTCGTGGTCACAATACCTACGTTCTGGCTGTAAGTAGCGGTTGGCAGACCGCCCAAAAGTGCCCCAAGGATATTTGTTACACCGTAACCCATAATTCCGCCCTGTAATTCCTTATCCGTAGGCTCTCTGTCAATGGAGCCGCTGGTGGTGGCGGTAAAGTCTCCGATTGCCTGAACGGAGTTAATGGCAAATAAGAGTCCGATGGCAATACAGGAAGAGGGTTCAAATACGATTCCAAAATGAAGGGGTCTAGGAATGGAAAACAGGGAAGCAGCAGCGATGTTGGAAAAACTCACCATTCCAAAAAACAATGCAGTTACATATCCCACGATAATGCCGATGAGAATGGAAGCCAGTTTATAAATTCCTTTACCAAAATGATTGAGAACCGTGACGACCGTCAGGGTAATAAATGCAACAGTCCAGTTCTGCCACGATCCGTATGAGGGATTTGAAACACCGCCTGCCATATAGTTAATGGCAGTTGGGTAAAGAGAAAGTCCTATGGTAAAAACTACAGTTCCGGTAATTAATGGGGGGAAGAATTTCCGGATCCGCATAACAGAGATACCTACCACGAATGCCACAATACCGCCAACGATCTGAGCTCCCAGAATGGCAGATATGCCATAATCTGCGGCAATGGACTGCATACTTGGGACGTATGCAAAACTGATACCCAGGATAACAGGGAGGGAGGCTCCAAGGTGGAATCCTTTCTTTTTCCCGATGGGAAAAAGCTGGAGGAGGGTGGAAAGGGCCGAAACTACCAGGGCAGCCTGTATCAGGATGACCCGTTCAGAAGCTTCCAGTCCTACGATATTGGATACAATGATGGGTGGTGTGACGCAGCCGACAATCATTGCAACCAGATGTTGTATTGCAAGGGGGAGTGCGTGAGAAAACCTGGGGATCCCGTCGAGTTCAAAAATAGATGCATACTGCCTGTCAGATTGTCTCATAGTAAAATGTTCTCCTTTAACATGTTTTACTGTTGAATATGAGTTCCCGTACTTCCAAGTATTCCTTCTTTTGCTTTTTCTAACAGAGTGATGAGGGCCGTCCGCCCTTTCCTGGATTCCGCAAATTTTACTGCTGCCTCCACCTTGGGAAGCATGGAACCAGGTGCAAAGTGTCCCTCATTGATATACTGACGCGCCTCTTTTGCGGTTATATCATTCAGCCATAATTGATCAGGTCTGCCATAATTTAATGCGATTTTTTCCACGGCTGTCAGTATAATAAGAAGATCTGCGTTCAGTTCCTCAGCCAGGAGTTCGCTGGCAAAGTCTTTATCAATGACTGCGCTGGCGCCCTTTAAGTGATTTCCGTTTAAGGTCACAGGAATTCCACCGCCACCGCAGGCAATCACCAGCTGTCCGCTGTCCACCAGGGAACGGATCGCTTCAATTTCGATGATTTCCTGAGGTTTTGGAGAGGCAACCATTCGCCGGTATCCCCTGCCTGCATCCTCTTTCATTAAGTACCCGTATTTTTCCGATGCTTCCTTTGCCTGTTCTTCCGTCATAAAATGTCCAATGGGCTTGGTAGGATTTGAAAATGCGGGATCGTTTTCGTCCACACGGATCTGGGTAATCATGGTGGTCACCGGAATGTTTCTCATATTCCGATTCACCAGTTCTTCTCTTAATGCATTTTGTAAATCATAACCGATATATGCCTGACTCATGGCAACGCAGACGGAGAGAGGAGTGTTAGGCTGATTCGGATCTTCTCTGCATAACGCACTCATAGCGTTGTTGATCATTCCCACCTGAGGGCCGTTTCCATGGACAACCACCACCTCACAGCCTTCTTCAATCAGATCTACGATGGCTTTTGAGGTGATTTTGACTGCTGCCATCTGTTCCGGCAGGGTATTGCCGAGGGCGTTTCCGCCCAGGGCAATTACAATTCTCTTTTTTTTCTCCATATAAAGTGATCCCCTTGATTAGACTTAGAACTTACGAGGTGTTTTCTTTTCCTCCAGCTTTTTAAAGACTTCCTGGGGATTTTCAAATTTGCTTAAAAAGATCATGGCAGCGATTACATATGGCTTATAGCTGGCTTCTTTATAAAGCGGATTTCTGTAACGATCAAATACGGAAGCTTCTACTTCTCCATCCTTACAGCTGATATCATTGATATCTGCAGGGAGACAATGAAGATAGAGGGCTTTTCCATCCTTAGTCGTCTTCATCAGTTCTTCTGTACAGCACCAGTCCTTGTGATTGGCATTCTGAGCAAGAAGTTCCTTCTCAAGGGCTTTGATTCCATCCATATCACCGTTGCCGTAAAGATCGGTTCTCTTCTCCATGGCTGCAAATGGTGCCCAGCTCTTAGGATAAACGATATCTGCATCCTTAAATGCATCTGCCATATCATTGGATACACGGAAGGATCCGCCGGATTTTTCTGCATTGTTCTTTGCTACATCTAAAACTTCAGGCATTACCTCATAACCTTCCGGATGAGCCAGAACTACTTCCATTCCCATACGTGTCATTAATCCGATGACACCCTGAGGAACGGATAAGGGTTTTCCATAGGAAGGAGAGTAAGCCCAGGTCATGGCCAGTTTTTTGCCTTTTAGATTTTCAATACCGCCCATTTCATGAATGATATGAAGCATGTCAGCCATGGTTTGTGTGGGGTGGTCGATATCACACTGTAAGTTTACTAAAGCCGGCTTCTGTTCCAGAATTCCATCCTTATATCCTTCTGTTACCGCATCCGAAACATGGTGCATATAGGTGTTTCCTTTTCCGATATACATATCGTCACGGATACCGATCACATCTGCCATGAAGGAGATCATGTTGGCTGTTTCCCGGACAGTCTCTCCATGAGCAATCTGGGATTTTCCTTCGTCTAAATCCTGCACTTCCAGTCCAAGAAGGTTGCAGGCAGAAGCAAAGGAGAAACGGGTACGGGTGGAGTTGTCGCGGAATAAGGAGATTCCAAGTCCGCTTTCAAAAACTTTAGTGGAGATGTTGTTTTCTCTCATGAAGCGGAGCGCGTCTGCAACGGTCCATACTGCTTCCAACTCGTCATCTGTCTTTTCCCAGGTTAAAAAGAAGTCATTTTCATACATCTCCTTAAAATTTAAGGAATTCAGTTTGTCAATATAATCCTGTAAGGTTTTCATAATGTGGTAAGCCTCCTGATTTTAGTTTTATTCTTTGCAGTAAACAGTGGGAAGTGCGGCATATACAGCAGCACAGGTAACAAGATCCTGTTTCCAGGTCTTTTCGTTTGGCGCATGAGCCTGGGCTTCTGCTCCTGGTCCAAAGCCGATGCATGGTATCTGGTTGCGTCCCATAATGGAGACGCCATTGGTGGAAAAGGTCCATTTGTCGGTGAGAGGGCGTGCAAGGCGCATGGAAACGGTTTCCTCTGCACCGATTCTGGTATCCCCGTATAAGGATTTATAAGCTTCCTCTAATGATCTGGTTACTTTATGATCCTCAGGAATGACCCAGGTAGGGAAGTAACATTCGATAGGATAGGTAAGGCCTTTATAGGAAGGACGGGAATACTCATACATGGAAACGATAACATCATCTCCGTATTTCTTAACATTTGGCAGATTGCGGATCTCGTCAAGACAGCTTTCCCAGGTTTCACCTGCTGTCATACGGCGGTCTAAGGAAACGGAACAGGAGTCAGCTACGGCGCAGCGGCTTGGTGAAGTGAAGAAAATTTCTGAAACGGTAATGGTACCCTTTCCTAAAAAGTTTGCTTCTTTCCACTGCGGATTATGGGATTCATCAAGCATTTTAACTAGTCCTTTGATTTCCTTGTCGTCAGCTGCATCATTTTCATTGAGGGAGCGGACATCCTGAAGAATATCAGCCATCTTATAGATTGCGTTATCACCACGCTCAGGTGCGGAGCCGTGGCAGGAAACACCCTTTACGTCTACACGGATTTCCATACGGCCTCTCTGACCGCGGTAGATGCCACCGTCTGTGGGTTCGGTGGAGACTACAAATTCCGGACGGATCTTATCTTCATTGATGATGTACTGCCAGCAAAGACCATCGCAGTCTTCTTCTTGAACAGTACCGGTTACCAGAACTGTGTATTTGGTATTCAAGAGACCTAAATCCTTCATGATTCTGGCACCGTAAACAGCAGATACCAAACCGCCGCACTGGTCGGAAACACCTCTTCCTCCAATTTCCACTTCGGTTTCGTAGCCTTCGTAAGGGTCAAAATTCCAGTTGGATTTGTTGCCGATTCCTACGGTATCAATGTGGGCATCGAAACCGATCAGAGTTTCTCCGGTTCCCATAAAACCAAGCACATTGCCCATGGGATCGATCTCTACCTTGTCAAACTCAAGCGCCCTCATCTCCTGTGCAATCCGGTCAATATGAGCTTTTTCATCGCAGCTTTCTCCAGGAAATTTTACGATGTCACGCAGAAATTTTGTCATGTCTGCTTCGTAGCTTTTTGCTGCTTCTTTGATTTTCGCGTAATCCATGTTTTTTACCTCCAGTTTTTATGATACGATTAACAATCTTTTCCTTCCCAGACAATCGCCTTATAGCGGTCAGGATCAGTATCTCCCTCTGTTGAAAAAAGAAGAACTTTAGAATCTTTATTAAGTCCCAGATGCTCTCTTAAAGCCTTACAGGAGTCATCTCTCATAATAGAAGCAAGAACTCCAAACGGTGCGGCCCCAGATTCCCCTGATGTGACAGGCGTATCTCCCTTTATTGGTGCAGCAAGCATTCTCATACCTTCGGCAGCTGCCCAGTCAGGTGCTGAAATAAAGGTATCGGTATGATTCTTTAAAATATCCCAGGAAATAGTATTGGGCTCTCCGCAGGCAAGACCAGCCATAATGGTCTGCATATCCCCATCCACGATCCGGATAGTGCCGTCGCCGGCCTTTGCGCCTTCATAGAGACAGGCTGCCACATCTGCTTCTACCACGACACAGACGGGCGGATTCTCCGGAAAACGGTTTTTAAAATATCCAACCACTGCTCCTGCAAGAGATCCCACACCTGCCTGAACAAAGACATGGGTAGGTCTTTCGCAGCCGTATTCCTTAAGCTGTTCGTCTGCTTCCATAACCATGGTACCATAGCCCTGCATGATCCATGCCGGAATTTCCTCGTAGCCATCCCAGGCTGTATCCTGAACCACCACGCCGTTATTTACCTTGGAAGCGGCATCTGCAGCCATGCGGACGCATTCATCGTAGTTGGATTCCTCAATGGTTACATCGGCTCCTTCCGCCTTAATATTATTAAAACGGTTTAATGTAGTGCCTTTTGGCATGAAGACGACAGCCTTTTGTCCTAGCTGTCTGGCAGCCCAGGCAACCCCTCTTCCGTGGTTACCGTCGGTGGCGGTGAAAAAGGTAGCCTGACCGAATTCTTCCTTTAAAGCCTGTGAAGTCAGCACCTGATAGGGAAGATCAGAGACTTCCTTTTTTGTCTGTTTTGCCACATACTTTGCCATTGCATAAGATCCGCCTAAAACCTTAAATGCATTTAGGCCGAACCGGTAAGATTCATCCTTTATGTAAATCTCACCTAATCCCAGATGGTCTGCCATATGGGGTAGTTTTGTCAGAGGAGTCTCTTTGTACTGGGGAAAACTTTCGTGAAAGCTTCTCGCCTTTTTTATCTCCTCTGGTGACATAACAGGCAGATGTCTGTCATCGGTCTTTGGCATGGTGTTTACAGCCCATTCGATTGGTTTCATGTCTGCACATTCTCCTTTATTATAAATTAAAATCATCGGGTATCATTTGCCAGATGCTTAAGCTTTTTCTTTGTTCGCATCCATATAGCTGTATAAAGTAAACTTTGAGATACCAAAATAAGTGGAGACCTTGTCGCCTGATTTGGTAATGAGAAAAGCACCGGCGTCATTCAAATACTGGATTGCCTGAACCTTGTCATCCTTGCTCATTAAAGCAACTGGTTTTCCCACTAAAGCGACGGACTGTTCGATTAAGGTATCTAACAGATCGTTGACGTTATGGGTGATTTTTTTTGGTTCCCTGTTGTGATCTGTGGCAGTCTCTCCGGTGGAAATCAGAGATTTTACTGCATTTTCAATTGTAAGCAGTCCTGTGATGTCATAATTTAAGCCAAGGATGTAGTCAACCGTATTATTATTGCCTCTGATATACATGGTACTGGATTTTAAGATTCGTCCATCCTCGGTTCTTGTCAGGTAGGAAAGGCGGTCCTTTAAAAGGTCAGGATCCTTTTTTAACGTCTCCAGAACAATTTCAGAAGGTCCGTCTCCGATTTTACGGTTGCTGACCTGGCCGTTTTCTATAAAAACGATGGAACTTTCCATGCTTTCGCCGCGAAGATCGTGAATGACCACCTCGCATTGGCTACCGAAGTGAACAGCGACTCCCTGTGCTATCTGTGTCAGTAACTGAAGCTTTGAATCCATTCTTTTATCCTCCTTGCAGGATCATTAATAAATTCATCATAGCATAAAAAAATTTAATTACAAGTGGTTTTCTAAAAATTTTTTAGGTTTGCTAATTTTTTTTGTAATTCATGCTTGATTTTCTGAAAGTGAAATGATACACTGTTTTTAACAGAGAACCATGGTATAATGTGCATAAAAAAAAGAATTGAAACTGATTAAATGTAAGCAAATTGTAAAAATAAAGTATAAGACCCTGAAAATACTTCTGTGAGGTTTGTATACATAAGAAAGTTAGCAATTTGCTTTCGTATCTTAGAAAAATGAAAAGGAGATGGAGACATGCTGATTATCGGTAATGGGAGAATGATCACCAGAGATCCGGAGAATCCGTTTCTGGAAGACGGTGCAGTAGGGATAGAAGATGGTGTGATAAAAAGGATTTGCACCACGGCTGAGATGAGAAAGGCATATCCACAGGCGGAATACATCGATGCCAGGGGAGGGGTAATCATGCCGGCCTTTATCAATACCCATGAGCATATCTATAGCTCTTTTGCCAGAGGACTGGCTATTGACGGGTATGATCCTCATGGTTTTTTGGAGATTCTTGACGGTCTTTGGTGGACAATTGATAAGAATCTGACATTAAATGATGTTTATTTAAGTGCCATGGCCACTTATGTGGATTCCATTAAAAACGGAGTGACAACGGTCTTTGACCACCATGCCAGTTTTGGGCAGATTACAGATTCTTTATTTAAGATTGAGGAAGCTGCTGGTAAAACGGGGGTGAGAACCTGCTTATGCTATGAAGTATCAGACCGTGCGGGAGAGGAAAAGGCAAAGGAAGGAATTCTTGAAAATGAGGCATTTATCCGCCATGCTCTTTCCGATGAAAGCGATATGATTGCAGGCATGATGGGAATGCATGCCCAGTTTACCATATCGGATCGGACCATGGAATTTGCAGCAGCTCATAAGCCTGACGGAACAGGTTACCACATTCATGTGGCAGAAGGTATTGAAGATCTCCATGATTGTCTTAAGAAGTACGGAAAGCGGATTGTGGACCGCCTGATGGACTTTCAGATTCTTGGGGAAAAGACGCTTTTGGGGCATTGTATCTACATTAATCCTCATGAGATGGACTTAATACTTGATACAGACACCATGGTAGTACACAATCCGGAATCAAATATGGGTAATGCATGCGGCTGCCCTCCAACTATGGAACTGGTGAAGCGGGGGATTTTAACCGGTCTTGGAACAGACGGCTATACCCACGATATGTTAGAGTCCTATAAGACAGCCAACGTTCTTCATAAACATCATTTGTGCGATCCCAATGCGGCATGGGGCGAGGTTCCGAAGATGCTCTTTGAAGGGAATGCAAGAATTGCTGGCAGATATTTTAAAAGACCTCTTGGTATTTTAAAAGAGGGTGCAGCAGCAGATGTGATTGTTACAGATTACAATCCATTAACGCCCATGAACGGAGACAATGCCAACAGCCACATTCTGTTTGGAATGACAGGCCGAAGTGTAGTTACAACTGTCTGCAACGGTAAGGTTCTCATGAAAGACAGAATCCTTATGGGAGTTGACGAAGAGAAGCTGATGGCAGACTGCAGGGAAGCGGCGGGAGCGCTTGCTGCAAGAATTAACGGACGATAAAAAACAGAATATTCATACAGGGCTTAACAAACACAGGGAGAGCCCGGATGCAGGAGGATATCAATGGGAGACAAAATGACACCGATGCCTTTTTCACAATTAATGAACTGGGTAAGGCAGGAGCAGGGAAAACAGGAATCAGTTTTTGGAGTATACCGTCCCTACCGGGCGGATGAGTCACATAACAGGGAGCTGTTTGGCAGAACGTTAGAGACTCCGATTGGACCGGCGGCGGGTCCTCATACCCAGCTGGCGCAAAACATTGTGGCAGCTTACTATGCAGGAAGCCGTTTCTTTGAGCTGAAGACCGTACAGATTTTAGACGGAGATGATCTGCCGGTAGAAAAGCCCTGTATCAGGGCAGAAGATGAGTGCTACAATTGCGAGTGGTCCACGGAACTTTATGTTCCCCAGGCCCAGGAGGAATATATTAAGGCCTGGTTTTTGCTTTCTTTCATGGCAAAGGAATACGGATTAGGCCAGATGGATGGGTTTCAGTTTAACATGAGTGTGGGATACGATCTGGAGGGAATTAAATCTCCAAAAGTCAATTCTTTCATCGACTCCATGATGGATGCAAAAGATACGGAGACGTTTCATTCCTGCAGGCAGTATCTTCTGGAGCATCTGGAACAGTTTGAGAATGTAACAAAAGAGGATATTGAGTCAATCTCTTCCCAGATCTGCAACAGCGTGACTCTTTCCACCTTACACGGATGCCCGCCTCAGGAGATTGAGCGGATTGCAGTCTATTTAATAGAAGAAAAGGGTCTGAATACCTTTATTAAATGCAATCCCACACTGCTGGGCTATGAATTTGCCAGAAACACGCTGGATCAGATGGGATATGATTACATTTCCTTTGGTGAGTTCCATTTCCTTGATGATCTTCAGTATGAGGATGCCATCCCCATGTTAAAACGGCTGATGGCACTGGCGAAAGAACGCAGCTTAGAGTTCGGTGTGAAGCTTACCAACACATTCCCGGTTGATGTGAAAAATAATGAGCTCCCCAGCCAGGAGATGTATATGTCCGGAAAATCGCTGTTCCCGCTGTCCATGGCACTGGCGGCCAGACTTTCCAAAGAATTTGACGGAGCACTTCGGATTTCATTCTCAGGCGGAGCTGATTACCATAATATTAAAGACATTACTGATGCAGGAATTTGGCCGGTAACTGTTGCCACTACCCTTTTAAAGCCAGGCGGATATCAGAGACTTCTTCAGATGGCAGAAAAGACGAAGGAAACAGGTGTCTTATTTCAGGGTGTAGATGCAGATAAGGCTTTCACGCTTTTACAGGATTCCATTTCAGATTCTCATTATAAAAAAGCCTTAAAACTTCTGCCGGACAGAAAGATGAAGAAAACAGTTCCGCTGCTTGACTGTTATACGGCTCCCTGCCAGGAAGCCTGTCCCATTCATCAGGATATTACCACATACTTAAAGCTTTCCGGTCAGGGAAACTATGAGGAAGCCATGGAAGTGATTGCTGAGAAAAACCCTCTTCCTTTTATAACCGGTTCCATATGTGCCCATAACTGTATGAATATGTGCACCAGAAACCATTACGAATCTCCGGTAAATATACGGGGGGCAAAGCTTCTTTGTGCAGAAAAAGGCTATGAGGATTATCGGAAAACCATTCAAAAAGGGGAACTGACCGGTAAAAAGACAGCAATTATCGGAGGCGGACCAGCTGGACTTTCCGCCGCGTATTTCCTCACAAAGTGCGGTATGCCCGCTACTATTTTTGAAAAAAGCGGAAAGCTTGGGGGTGTGGTTCAAAACATTATTCCCGATTTCAGAATCTCGGGGGACGTGATTGGCCATGACATCGATTTATGTCTTTCTTACGGAGCAGAGGTAAGGCTGAATACGGAAATAACGGATCTGGCTGCATTAAAAGAAGAAGGTTTTGAATTTATTATTCTGGCGGCAGGTGCAAGTGAACCGGGAATTTTAAATCTGAAAACTGGCGAAACCATGAATGCCCTTCATTTTCTCAGTGAATACAAGGAAACCAATAAAAATGTGAATGTCGGTAAGGCAGTTGCTGTGATTGGCGGAGGAAATACTGCCATGGATACGGCAAGAGCAGCTGTCAGAACCAACGGTGTGAAAGAAGTTTCTCTCGTTTACCGCAGAACAAAACGATACATGCCTGCAGATGAGGAAGAATTGCTGCTTGCCATGCAGGATGGTGTTAAATTCATGGAGCTTTTATCTCCTGCAGAACTGGTGAATGGCCAGTTAATCTGCAATGTGATGAAGCTTGCCGCTGCAGATGAGAGCGGAAGAAGAGCTGTTACAGAAACAGAGGAGACCATTTCCATACCTGCAGATACGGTTATAGCCGCAGTTGGAGAGGGAATTCCCAAAGAGTTTTATATAAAGAACGGCATTGAACTGACAAGCCGGGGAAGAGTGCTTGTTAATGAGGAAACTTTGGAAACAAGTGTGCCCGGAGTTTATGCAGTGGGTGACGGTCTGTACGGTCCCGGAACTGTGGTAGAAGCCATAAGAGATGCCAGAATGGCGGCAGAATCAATTCTGGGCAGAAAAGCTGCCAGGGATTTTGACATCACATCATCTGATCCGCAAAAGCTATACGGCAGAAGAGGAATCTTAAAAGAAACGCTGAGTGACCAGGAAGAAAATACAAGGTGTCTTGGCTGTAAAAGTATCTGCGAAAACTGCGCAGAGGTCTGTCCAAACCGCGCAAATTTAGCACTCTTTGTTCCAGGTTTCACAAAGCATCAGATCCTTCATGTGGATTATTTATGCAATGAATGCGGAAACTGCCGTAGTTTCTGTCCCTATGACAGTGCTCCGTACTTAGATAAATTTACGTTATTTGCTAATGAAGCAGACTTAAATAACAGTAAAAACCAGGGCTTTGTTGTGACAGACAGAAAAAATGGTACGTTCCTTCTAAAGTATATGGGAAGTCTGTATACAGGGAAAGCCGGGGAAGCGGTTGACGCAGTTCCGGAGGGGCTTTTAAAGATTGTGGAAACCGTTATCAATGACTACGATTATCTTTTAGGATAAGAAAGTGGGTGGAGCAATGGTTCGTTTCCTGGTAAACGGAGAGACTGTTACGGTACCGGAAGAAAGGAAGCTGATTGATGTTTTAAGAACCGATCTGGGGCTTAAGTCTGTGAAAGACGGATGCAGCGAAGGTGCCTGTGGAACATGTACGGTCCTGATAGATGGAAAGGCTGTAAAAGCCTGTGTTCAGAAAGCAGCCAGAATGGAAGGGAAATCTGTCATGACAGTGGAGGGACTGTCTGACAGGGAAAAAGAAGTGTTTGTCTATGCCTTTGGGGAAGCGGGAGCTGTTCAGTGCGGTTTTTGCATTCCGGGCATGGTAATCTGTGCAAAAGCCCTCATTGATGAAAACCCTGATCCAACAAGGGAAGAGGCTGCATTTGCAGTACGGGGAAATGTCTGCCGCTGCACCGGATATAAGAAAATCATTGATGCCATTCTCCTTGCAGCCAGACTGTTTCGTGAAGATGTCAGAGATTTAAAGGCTCCAAAGGTAACGGCTGTGGGGCAGCGGGCTCATCGCCTGGATGTACCGGAAAAAGTGCTGGGTTACGGGGAATACGTAGACGATATGGAAGTAGAGGGTTTAATCTACGGCAGTGCGGTACGGAGTAAATACCCCCGGGCAAGAATTCTGTCTATTGACGATTCCAAAGCCAAAGCACTGCCTGGAGTCCGTGCAGTCTTAACCGCTAAAGATGTTCCGGGTAAGAATAAAGTGGGTCATTTAAAGAAAGACTGGGATACCATGATTCCGGAAGGAGAGATTACCAGATATGTTGGGGATGCCGTTTGTCTTGTGGCAGCGGATACTCCTGAGATCCTGGAAGAAGCCAAGAAGCTGATTGAGATTGAATACCAGGAGTTAAAAGGAGTCTTTTCACCCCGGGAAGCTTTACAGCCTAATGCACCTCTTGTTCATGATACTGGTAATATTTTAGCCCATGAGCATCTGATCAGAGGAGATGCAAAGAAGGCCATAGAAAACTCTGCCTATTCGGTAACCATGCATTATGAAACTCCATTTACAGAGCATGCATTTCTGGAACAGGAGTGTGCCATAGCTATAGTAGATCGGGAAAAGGAAGATGCTGTGATCTATTCCTCCGACCAGGGAACTTATGATACGCAAAAGGAATGTGCCGGTATGCTTGGTTTTGAACTTTCAAAGGTTCATGTGATTAACAAGCTGGTAGGAGGAGGGTTTGGCGGAAAAGAGGATATGTCCGTTCAGCATCACGCTGCTCTTTTAGCTTATCATACTGGTAAACCAGTCAAAGTAAAGCTGACCAGGAAAGAAAGCATTATGGTTCATCCCAAGCGCCATCCGGCCTCTATGGATTTTACCACTGCCTGCGATGAGAATGGTTATCTTACCGGTATGACAGCAGTGGTGATTACGGATACAGGAGCTTACGCTTCTCTGGGAGGTCCTGTACTTCAGCGCCTCTGTACCCACGCAGCAGGACCTTATCATTATCAGAATATTGACATTGAAGGAACAGCTGTCTACACCAACAATCCGCCTGCAGGTGCTTTTCGGGGATTCGGAGTCACACAAAGCTGTTTTGCCATAGAGTGCAACTTAAACCTGCTGGCAGAGAAAGTTGGGATTAGTCCATGGGAAATCCGTTTTCGCAATGCCATTCGGCCGGGACAGGAGCTTCCAAACGGTCAGATCGCTGCAGAAGGAACTGCCCTTGTGGAGACTCTGCTTGCAGTAAAAGACATTTATGAAAGCCACCCTTATGCAGGAATCGCCTGTGCCATGAAAAATGCCGGTGTAGGAGTCGGACTTCCTGACTGGGGAAGATGCAGGCTGACGGTGGAAGATGGAAAGGTTCATATCAGATCTGGCGCATCCTGCATTGGTCAGGGACTGGGAACTGTTCTGGAGCAGATTGTATGCGAAACCCTTGGTATCACAGGTGATCAGGTGATCTACGTTGCTGCAGAGACCAATCTGGCACCTGATTCCGGTACTACCTCCGGCTCCCGCCAGACTCTGGTAACAGGGGAAGCGGCAAGGAGGGCATGTGTCCAGATCCTTCAGGATTTAGATGACAAAAAAGAACTTTCAGCTCTAAATGGAAAAGAATACTATGGAGAATATCTGGCTGCCACTGATCCTATGGGAAGCGAGAAGAAAAATCCCGTCTCTCATGTGGCTTACGGATATGCCACTCAGGTAGCCTGTTTAAAAGAAGACGGTACCGTGGAAAAGATACTGGCGGCCCACGATGTAGGAAAGGCCATAAATCCTCTGTCTGTAGAAGGACAGATTGAAGGCGGTGTGGTCATGTCACTGGGATATGCCCTGACGGAAGAATTTCCTTTGAACCAGGGTGTTCCACTTGCAAAATTCGGTACGCTTGGATTGTTCCGGGCAGATAAAACACCGGATGTAGAGAGCATTATTGTAGAACGAAATCACGATCCGCTGGCCTACGGGGCAATAGGAATCGGAGAGATTACCTCAATTCCTACTGCACCAGCGGTGCAGGGCGCTTATTATAAGTATGACGGAGTATTTCGGACATCCCTGCCTTTGGAAGAGACGGCTTATCGGAAAAAGAAAAAATAACCGGAAAAAGACGCAGGAGAAAAAAACTTCTCTGCGTCTTTTTGGGATTGACAAAGAACCATGAAAAAGAGAAAATAGATGGCATAGACCGGTATGAAAAAGCAAACCGGATTAGAAGAAAGGAAGTGGATTTGCTGTGAAGACGTTGTTGAAAGGCGGAACTGTAGTATCGGGAAGCAAGGCAGTTGCAGCGGATGTTCTCATGGAGAATGGAAAGATTCTGGCTGTGGAACCGGGAATTGAAGAGGAAAAAGCAGATGTTATTGATGTAACCGGCAAACTTTTGTTTCCGGGATTTATTGATGCCCATACTCATTTTGATCTTCATGTGGCAGGTACCGTAACAGCAGATGATTTTGAGTCAGGAACCAAGGCAGCGATAGCCGGAGGAACCACCATGATTATTGATTTTGCCACCCAGTACCAGGGAGAAAGTCTGCATCAGGCACTGAATAACTGGCATAAAAAAGCGGATGGCAACGCATCCTGTGATTATGGCTTTCACCTGGCAGTTTCAGACTGGAATCATTCCGTAAGCGAAGAGCTTGACACTATCGTTTCAGAAGGTGTGACTTCCTTTAAGCTGTATATGACTTATGATGAGATGTATATGGCTGACAAAAAGATATACCAGATTTTAAAACGTTTAAAAGAAGCCGGAGGAATTGCCGGTGTACACTGTGAAAACAAGGGAATCATCGAGGCGCTGATTGAGGAAGAAAAAGCAAAGGGTAATTATTCGGTTAATGCCCATAAAAAGACAAGACCTGCGGCAGTAGAGGCAGAAGCAGCGGGCCGTCTTCTAAAGATAGCCCAGGTGGCGGATTGCCCGGTTATCATCGTACATCTAAGCTCGGAGGCTGGTTATAAAGAGATTGCTTATGCAAGAGAAAGAGGGCAGGAAGTATATGTGGAAACCTGTCCCCAGTATCTGATTTTCAATGAAGATGTTTATGATCTCCCAGGTTTTGAGGGAAGTAAATACGTAATCTCGCCTACAATTAAGAAGGAATCAGACAGACAGAAGCTGTGGGAGCTTTTAAAGACGGATCAGATTCAGACAGTATCCACTGATCACTGCAGCTTCACTACCGATCAGAAAGCAGCAGGCAGAGAAGATTTTACGAAGATACCAAACGGAATGCCGGGAGTGGAAGCACGTCCTGCTCTGGTTTACAGCTTTGGTGTTAAACAAAATGGTCTGACTGTGGAACAGATGTGCCGGCTGCTCTCAGAAAATCCGGCAAAGCTTTACGGAGTTTATCCAAGAAAAGGCGTGATAGCTCCTGGAAGTGACGCTGATCTTGTGGTTTTTAACCCGGATGCCAAATGGACCATGTCTGTTGAAAACCAGGTTGCCCGCGTGGATTACTGTCCCTTTGAAGGAATTTCCGTTGAAGGAAAAGCGGAGCTGGTATTTTTAGGAGGCAGACTGGCGGCTGAGAATGGTGAAGTCTTATTGGAAAAGACAGGTGCCTATGTAGCCAGAAACAAACCTATGGTGATTTCCTGATGATATTAAAAAGTGCCTATGGAATTGATGTGTCAGATGGAATATTACAGCTGAAAAAAAAAGATTCTCTGTGGGAGGCCCTTGGTATTCCCTTGAAAGAACCGATGATTGTGGCTTTTACCGGTGGGGGCGGGAAGACAACCTCCATGTATTGCCTGGCCGATGAGCTGTCAGCTCAGGGAAAGCGGGTAATTGTAACTACCAGTACCCATATTTTACGGCCGACTGACAGGATTGTCACAGAGGCAGGTGACTGGAAAGCCGTGAGTGATTTTATAAAAAGTCATAAGGAGCTTTTTTCTTTGGCAGGCTGGGTGCTGGTTACCGGCCTGCCTGCCGAAGAAGGGAAGCTAAAGGGAATGGAACTTTCTGAGCTGGAACGGCTGACGCAGCTATGTGATGTCCTTCTTGTGGAAGCAGATGGCGCAAAGTGCCTTCCAATTAAGATACCTAAGATAAATGAACCGGTTTTACCAGGCAAAACTCATGCAGTAATTGGCTGTATAGGGCTTAACTGTATCGGTGAGCCATGGGAAGAAATGTGCTTTCGTTATGAACTGACACCACAGGTGTTTGACGGTCAGAAAAAGAACGGACGAATTACGCCTTCTGATGCAGCAAAGATACTGACCAGCACCCATGGGACCCGAAAGGGAGTTGAATCCATGGAATACCGGATTTTAATAAACAAAGCAGATGATGAAAGGCGGCTGTCCAGTGCCCTGGCAGTAGCAGATGCAATGGAAAAACAATGGGCGAAGTACACAACAGTAACCAGTTTTATAGAAAAGGATCAGAATTAGAGACACACGAAAGGGATTAGCAAGATGAAAGAGATCAGAACGGAAGACGCAGCAGGTCATGTTCTTTGCCATGACATGACCCAGATCATACCTGGAGTTTCAAAGGATGCAAGATTCCGGAAAGGTCATGTAGTAACAGAGGAAGATATCCCTGTACTGCTGTCAATGGGAAAAGAGCATCTGTATATATGGGAAAAGGATGATACCATGTATCATGAGAATGAGGCTGCTGAAATACTTTGTGAATTATGCAGAAACGACCATATGGACAGGGGCGATGTAAAAGAAGGGAAAATAGAATTAAAATCCACCATTCGCGGACTTTTAAAAATAGACACCGGTCTGCTTGACATAATAAACAGTGCCGGAGATATGATGATTGCTTCCAGACATCCAAATACTCCTGTAGAACCAGGGGATAAGCTTTGCGGAACCAGGATTATTCCTCTCGTAATTAAAAAGGACAAGATGGAGGCAGTAAAAAAACTCTGCGGCGGAAAAAGGATATTTTCCATACTGCCTTATAAAAATAAAAAAGTGGGTATTGTTACAACAGGAAGTGAAGTATACTGCGGAAAGGTCAAGGATGCATTCGGCCCGGTTCTAAGAGCGAAGGCAGAAGAGTTTGGCGGAGTAATACTGGGACAGACCGTAACCGATGATAAGCCGGAGCATACCTCAGAGGCCATTCTTGAATTTATCAGACAGGGAGCGGACATGGTACTGGTCAGCGGCGGCATGAGTGTGGATCCGGATGACAAAACTCCTCTGGCAATCCGAAATACGGGAGCCGAAGTGGTATCCTATGGTGCTCCGGTTCTGCCGGGAGCCATGTTTCTTCTTTCCTATTACCGGAAAGATGGAAAGAAAATTCCGGTAGCAGGACTTCCCGGCTGTGTGATGTATTCCAAAAGAACGGTATTTGACTTAGTGCTTCCAAGACTGATGGCAGATGATCCTATAACAAAAGAAGAACTTGATAAGCTTGGAAAAGGGGGGCTGTGCCTCTCCTGTGAGGAATGTCATTATCCAAACTGCGGATTCGGAAAGGGCTGGTAGGATGAAGATATTGATCAAAGGAGCAGGTGATCTGGCTTCCGGAATCGCCTGCCGCCTCCACCGATGCGGCTTTTTAGTGGTTATGACTGAGAAACCCGTACCCATCACCGTAAGGCGTACTGTGGCATTTTCAAGAGCTGTTTACGAAAACAGGACGAAAGTAGAGGACATTACCGGCGTATTATGCTGCAGTATAAAAGAAGTAGAGGAAGCATTGTCCAAGGATCAGGTGGCAGTAGTGGTTGATGAGGAGTGCGGTATCCGTGAAAAATGGAATCCGGATGCAGTTGTAGATGCGATTATAGCAAAGAAGAATCTGGGTACCAGGATTACGGATGCAGACATTGTAATCGCAGTGGGACCTGGTTTTACTGCAGGGAAGGACTGCCACTGTGTGGTTGAAACAAGGCGGGGCCATGATCTGGGCCGGTGCATCTGGAACGGCAGTGCCGTCCCCAACACGGGAGTACCGGGGATTATTGGTGGCTATGATAAAGAACGGATCATACGTGCTGTGGATAACGGTGTATTTCACCCGGCTGTAACCATAGGGACAGTCGTGCAGTTAAATGATGTGGTTGGGTATGTAAATAATGCTCCTGTGGTCGCCCAGGTGGGAGGAGTGGTAAGAGGACTGCTTCAGGATGGAGTGACTGTTTTTCGTGGAATGAAATCAGGAGACATAGATCCCAGAGGTGTGACCTGGCACTGTTATACGATCTCAGACAAGGCATCTGCAATTGGTGGGGGTGTGCTGGAAGCTGTATTAAGTCTTCGAAAAAAGCAACTTGCGCAGAAGGAAAGGATTTCAACATGAATATGACACTGATTCTTCTGGCAGCGGGGGACAGCGTAAGATTCAATGGCAATAAGCTGCTTTATAAAATGAATGGAAAGCCTATGTACCGTCATATTATAGAAGAAATCGACCAGCTTCCAAAAGATTTGTTCTCCAGAAAACTGATAGTTACCCAATACGATGAGATTATGGAGTACATGAAAGACTCCGGATATAAAATCATAGTAAACAGGGACAGCAGGCTGGGGATTTCTCATTCCATTCATCTGGCATTAGAGGAATTGGAACATGAAAACACGGATTTTCTATTTGCAGTCTGTGATCAGCCTTACTTAAAGTCTTTTACCATAGAGGCACTGGTGAATGGATTTTATGAAAACAAAAAGGGACTTGCCTGTTTGTGTTTTAAAGGAGAGCCGGGCAATCCTGCCATATTTGCAGGCAGCTACAGAAGAGAACTGATAGAGCTTACGGGAGACAGAGGCGGAAAAAAGATAATCAGAGCCCATCCGTCTGATGTTTTTCTTTTAGAAGCAGAAAGCGCTGCTGAATTAAAAGACATTGACAAGATGTCCGATCAATTAGAATAAATTGTCAGAAAGACACGGCTATTTTAGACCGTGTTTTTTTAATTGCCAGTTTTATCCAACTATAGAAAAATATCACTTATTGGTTTTCAGAAGAATGAAAATCGTGTATAATGAAATCATCAAAGGAGGGGCGGTATGTGGAAAAGGCTGAGGGAACATTTCCTTATGTTAAATAAGAGCAGAAATGAATTAAAGCAGGAAGGACTTAAGATTTGCGTGGCTTATTTTCTGCTTGGTTTGTTCTGGATTTTGTGTTCTGACAGATTGGTTCCTGCCATTGTCAGTAATTCCCATTCAGTCATGCTTTTTAGCATGGGGAAGGGAGTCTTATTTGTATTTTGTACTTCCGCATTTTTATACTATGTGATGTTAAGACTGCTTAACAAAGCCGGTGCCGCAGAAGAAGAACTGAGCAAAAGTTATAAAGAACTGAAGATGCAGTATAAAAAGATCGGTCTTTATGATCAGATGCTTATGGAAAGTGAAGAGAAATACCGGACAATTATAGCTCATATGCAGCTTGGGATGGCACTGTTTGAGGGAGAGAATGAAACCGACATCAGGCACTACAGGCTGATTGATGTAAATCCCTGCTATGAGGAACTGGCCTGTGACAAGGAAGATTCTGTGCTGGGAGGATATTTTTGTGACATACATGACACTCTGGATCCTGATATATGGGAGTTGCTTGCAAAGACTGTGAAAACAGGGGAGCCAGCCCGCTATGAACGGTTCCGGAACAGGACAAGCACATATTATGAGGTGATTGTTTTCTGCCCTGGCAAAAATCAGCTGGCCCTGATTGTCAATAATATAACCGAGCGCAGGCAGGCTCAGGAAAGACTGAATTATTTAAGCTTTCATGATCCGCTTACTGGTTTGTATAACAGAAGGTATTTTGAAGAGCAGCTGAAAGTTTTGGACCAGGAGTTTAACTATCCGCTGGTAATTACCATGGCAGACATCAACGGTCTGAAACTGATCAATGATTCTTTTGGTCATGCTGCAGGAGATGAGTACATACGAAAAGCGGGGGCAGTTCTGATGAACAACACCCGCAGCCATGATATTATATGCCGGCTGGGAGGAGATGAATTTGTTATCTTTTCACCCGGCACAGGCGAAAAAGAGATTAAAAAGATAATTTCATCCATGAGTGACATGGCAAAGGCTCAGGCTGTGAATAAAATCATGCTTTCCATCTCTTTCGGATACAGCATAAAGTGCAGCAGTGATGATTCCATTACAGAGGTTTTAAAGAAAGCCGAAGATTTTATGTATCGGAAAAAGCTGATGGAAAGTCCCAGCATGAGGGGAAAGACTATTTATACCATAATGGCAGCACTTCATGAAAAGAACTTCCGAGAGGAACAGCATTCCCTTCGTGTATCAGAACTGTGTGAAAAGATGGGGGAAGCACTTGAACTTCAGGAAGATGACATTAAGGAATTAAAAACAGTTGGCCTTCTTCACGATATTGGCAAGGTAGCAATTGAAGAAGGTATTCTTAATAAGAACGGAAAGCTTGATTTAGATGAATGGGGAGAGATAAAAAAGCACCCCGAAATCGGATACCGCATCTTAAGTACAGTGAATGAGCTTTCAGAAATGGCAGATTACGTGCTTGCCCATCATGAGCGCTGGGATGGAAGCGGATACCCCAAAGGGCTGAAGGGAAAGGAGATTCCCATACAGTCCAGAATTATCGCCATAGCAGATGCTTATGACGCCATGATCAGTGAACGAAGCTACCGCCACGCGCTGTCAAAGGAAATTGCAGTCAGTGAGCTTTTAAAGGGAGCAGGAACACAGTTTTGTAAAGAGTATGTATCTATATTCATTGATAAAGTAATTAATAAATCCGGAACTGGTGCCTAGATTGTTACAAAATTAACAGGAATGAGCGGTATGCTTCTATTTCAGGAGCGTGATGCTCATTCCTTTTTTGATTTTTTATAAAGAACATGTTAAAATTAACAATTATAAAATCATAAAAAAATATAGATTTAATGTAAAAAAAGTAACTTTTTTAAAGCGGAATGTGTCAATTTTGGAACTCAACGTGTATAATTTTGGCACTTGGGTTGAAAGTTGTCGAAAATAGTTATATGCTGAGACCGTTAAGAGACATAATTAGCATACCATTAACATTAGATGAAGAAGCAAATCTGTAGAAAAATGATTTCGGAGATTGCTGTATAATAGGAGGAGAGGCCATGTTAAAAATAGGAGTATGTGATGATGACCATCTGCTGCTGTTGGAAGCAGAAACGCGTTTGCGCAGGATTGGGATTGAGAGAGAAATGAATCTGGATGTGGAGACCTTCTGTGACGGTGATGAAATTGTCAGAGCTGTTTATTTAGGAAAGCGTTTCGACATCATTTATATGGATATTGAGATGAGACGTATGAATGGATTGATGGCAGCAGAACGAATCCGTGAATACGACCGCATGGTACAAATCGTATTTATGACATCTCATCAGAGATACATCAATCAGGCCTTTCGCTCAGCGCCCATCGGATACCTCGTTAAGCCCGTAAGGGATCCTGAATTTAATAATAATTTCAGCCACATATTAAATCTGATTGAGACAAAAGACTTATATTATCACTTCAAATATGGCAGAACAGAGAGTCAGGTATATTTAAAGAAAGTACTGTATTTTGAAAGCAAGCTCCGACTGACAGAGATTGCATGTGAAGAGGGCCGGCACAGACTATACAAAAGTCTGGAGGAGATAGAAAACGAATTAAAAGACCGCAAGATTCGTTTTATCAGAATACACCAGTCTTACCTGGTGAGTTTCACCCAGATCGCCAGAATCTCCAATGACGTAGTGGAATTAATGGATGGAACCTGTCTGCCAGTCAGCCGCAGCAGGCGTAAGGAAGTGGAAGAAATTATGTATGATACCATGGGGTGGTGTCAGGTTTAAAAACTGCCAGGTAAATGGGGGAGTAGATGACAAAAAGATTAAAATATTACTTTATTATGATGTTGATGGGGGGGATCGTCTGGTTGGAAGGAAGCAGCAGGTTTGTTAGCCGCACATTTTGGGATGTGATTATATTATTTCCGCCGCTTCCTTCCCCTGTTCACTATTTGCTTCAGTCTCTTTTGGAGATAGCTGTTACATATGGAGAAGTGCTTATCCTGTTATTAATTTTATCAGACTGGAGGTCGAAAAGAGACTGTGAGTGGCAGGGGTATAAAAAGGCTCTATATTTATATCTTATTATAGGAGTCATTTTGGAAAGAATAATAATATATATTTTTAATATCCTATTTTCAACCTATATTGAATCATATCCCGTAGCTATCACGATGATAATGGCGATTAGAATAGTTATGGTATTTTCTATGGTAATAATTGTAATGAGAATGTCTATGAAAAATAAAAACCAGGCTATACGTGTAGATCAATGCAGTTTCATGCACTTTGCTGCAGGAGCGGTCATAACAATTGGTTTAGCTGGTTTATTCTCTTTTAGAGAGTGGCAGGGTTATCAGATCTTTATGTCGGACATGGATTCCTATGGATTTTTCAGCCAGATGACCGCACCAACGCCTGGATATACCATTTTTAACCAGTGGATGGTGCCTTATATGGTTAGGATTTGTGCTGTGTTATTGTTTATGTGGGATGGAAAGCAGAATGAGGTCTAGTGCTGTGGAAATTTAATATTTCATAATTATGGTAAATTTGGAAAAGCAGTTAATAGCTGCTTTTCTTTTTTTGTTTTTCCGATACTAAATAACCAAAAATTACATGTAGGGTGCTAAAAATTACATGAATGGTTTTATTGTCGATAAATGCATTATAATGTAACTGAAAATTATGAAATTAAGGGAGTGTATGAAAATGATTAAACGTGGCAAATTTGTTTTTGCAGTTGCAGCATTATTTCTGGTATCTGGATTTGTGTGTGCCTGTTCTGCGCAGAAAAGTTCTGAGCTTTTAGAAGGAAAAAAGGTTATTTTACAGATGCAGTCTAAATTACCTTTGCAGGACGGTTTTACAAATACATCCCAGACAACTGCACAGCCTGGATTTGATTCGCCGGAGAGTGCAGTAAAGAGTTATCTAACAGGGCTTAGGGATAATAATTTAAAGTACATGACAGATACCTTTTCAAAAAATAAGGAAATAGATGATATTATGCGTCAATATGCAATTCTTTGCGGACTTGGTTTGGATGAGGGAGGACCTGTGAGTCTAAAAAATACAGAGGAAGTAAAGGCATTTGTCGATAATCTGGAGAGCGGTATAAAAGCTGTGAATCTTCAATCAGTGAAGCTGGTGGGATTTGTTGACCCTGGAGATTTAGATGATGCTTATACAAATCAAAAACATCAGGAAAATCTGATCAGAATAGCGAAACGGTATGGTGGGGATAAGATGGTAAGCTGTGTTGCCGCTATTGAGGTGGATGGCAGAAAATTCTTTTTGATTTTTGATGTAATAAGAAAGGACGGCAGGTGGTTTAATCATCAGTTAGGCGGAATCTTTGCCAATATGTCAGGAATGGAAAGGGATGCGGTAGGGACACTCTCATTAGAAACAGCGGATGAGCGGATTCTGAAACAATTGGTGCCTGATTTTTCAAAAAACTTATTAGAGGCAGAAGCGGGGCATGGGGCAATAGGGGATGCTGATACCAACGAGGAAACAGGAGGCTTTGATTCGTCTCAGATGGCAGTCAGAAAATATCTGGAATATCTTGCGGCCAATGAACAGGACAAGATGATTGGTACATTTGCAGTGGAGAGCTACGTGGATCATTTTGATATTCGGGCTAGACTGGAAAGCAGTGGGGCATATATTTTTATGCAGCAGGAATTTAATTTTCCAGCTGTAACTAATTTTACCAGAGATTTAAACATTGAAAGCAGAAAAAATGACATTCGATGGAATTTATTAGAACAATACACAGCATTGTGTGTATTCTCGGAAATAGATACGGCTGATCTGGTTCAGACGGAAGATTTTGATGAAACTTTCGCGTTATCAGAATTGCCGAAACGTTTGAATACTAGTACCATAAAAATTCTGGGATATATTAGTCCGGAAAAAATGTCAGAGTCTTATGTTTCAAATAAATTTCAGAATATAAAACTAAGGAGGATGAAGGCTTACGGTGCAGATGATATAGAAAGCATTGCGGCTGTGTTTGAAATAAATGGTGCCCGCTATATTATTTGTATTGATACCATGAAATATGAGGACAGATGGTATATCAGGGAGCTTGGCGGTGAACTTTATTCGCTGCTTGGTCTTGATTACAGGTATGCAGGAATCCTGCCTGCTGATTACCTGAATAATTCAGATATTGATAGTCTGATTTCGCCCTTCAGTTGATGATAGGTCACATAATTTGTGTCGAAAAATGTCGAATCAAGGGAAAATCTCAGCTGTTTTTTACCAAAAATTACATGTAGCGCGCTAAATATTACATGAACGGTTTTTTTGCTGATTTTTGTATTATAATGTAACTAACAAATTAATACAAAGGTGTGGACGTATATGAAGAGATTAAATGGAGTATTGGCGGTTCTATTATGTTTTGCTTTTCTATCTGTTACGTTCCCTGTATCCGCAGAGGAAATAGCCAGTAAAAAAAACGGGCTGGACGTGATGTTTGTAATGGATTACAGCGGTTCTATGAAAACCAATGATCCGGATCATACAGGAGTGGGGATGGTCAAGGCATTTGTGGATACGGTTCACAGTGCTGACATAAGGATTGGGTTTGTGGCTTACAATGATCAGATTGTTACATCAGCGGCTCCGGCTTCGGTAAAGTCTCAGGAAGACCGTGACGCTTTAAAAGGCCTGATGGATGCTTCCAGCTACTCCGGCAATACAGATATAGGATTGGGGTTAAGCTATGCTTTTGGTCTGTCAGGGCCGGAGAGTGGTCGCAAGCGTATGGTAGTTCTGATTTCTGACGGAGAATCAGATTTAAAAGGATCTAAAACCGGAAGAACATTAGAAACTTCCAATGCAGATTTAAAAAATACCATCGAGGCTTGTAAATCCCAGGGGGTACCGGTCTATACAGTTGCTTTTGGAAAATATGACGGGAACAAAGAGATTTTAAAAGATATTGCAGGTCAGACAGGCGGACAGAATTATTCAGTGGAAAAACCTGAGACACTGATTGAAGTCCTTTATGGAATATTTAATTCCAATATGGCGTACAAAATTCAGGAAATAACCAATAGTGTTTATGCCGCAGGAAGTCAAAGTATCCGGATTAAACTGGATGATTCCTATTTAGATGAAATGGATGTTCTGATGATCTCACCGCAGCAGATTGGAGACACTACGGTTATTTACGGAGATCAGCAGATAAAACCGGTCAATCTATTCCATTATTCTGTTGCTAAAATATCAGATGTGAATAAAGACATCAGAGAATTAATTGTTCAGACAGGAACAGTAGAAAATCAGGGATTAAAGATTTACCTGATCAGTTACAGAGATCTAATTCCAACTTTGGAATTAGATACGTCCACAGGCAGGAACAAGCCGCTACCGTTTAAGATTTATTTTAAAGATGAAGCCGGGACTGTGATCTCAGATGAGAATTTTTACAAGGGGTTTGCACCTAAAATTGAATTTTACGCAGATGGACAATCGGAAGGCGGACGAAGCAGCCTTAGTACAACTGTGAAAGATGGAGTGATTACAGGGGAAGTAACGCTTACAAAATCAGGAACTTATTACATAGAAAGCCGTTTAGACGATGCTATGGAATCCTGCATATTTGACACCGTCAGGGTTTTAGTAGTGAATACACCACCGGCAGGCGCTCTTCCGGATCAAATTAAATATAATCCGCTAAGTGGTGAAAAAAAATTTGTACTCAATGATTATTTTACAGATACGGATGGGGATGCCCTTACCTATACACTGGAACAAAATTCAGACAGCGCTGCCAAGGTATTCATAGAAGAAGGGATTCTACATGTTAAACCCGTTAAATCCGGTCTCCAGAATGTTATTTTTAAAATATCTGATGGAGAGACAGCCATATCCTATACGTACCTGATTGCAGTCATGCCTGTATGGCAGGCATATTGGTGGGCGATTTTAATCGCGGTCCTGGTACTTGGTGGGATTATATGGAGAATATTCCATAAACCCAAGCCTGAGCTTGAAGTTATAACCGAGAAGAAAGCGCAGAACCGTTTTCAGGGGAAAATGGATGCTTACTTTATAGGACAGCCTGAGGGAGATGAAGAAATCCCGCCCCTTACCTTCCCTATGTATAAGATCAAAGACAACAGAGTCAGTCTTGGGGATCTGATGAAAGAATACCCGGAAGCTTCTGCTAACTTAGGACTGGATAATATCTTTCTGATAGCAGATGAGGATCGGCGCATGATTTTGTATCATTCATCTAATTCCTCAATTATGATTGGCAGCTCTATTGTCTGTAAGAAGATCCAGTACAGTGTCAGCTTTGGCGACATTATATCCATAACTGCACCGGATAGAATCTATGATCTGGAGATTCATTATATATCAATGATTCAGTAACAGTTTTCAGTCAAAACCAATATCGTTGTTTACGCTTGTCATTCCTTTTTCAGGATGAAAGCGAATGAATAAAAGTAAGAAAGAGAGAGAGAAGCTTATGGAAACAATTACACAAACAAACCGGACAATATTATTTTCAGAAATTAATCCGGAAAAGCTGAATTTACTCACCCTGATCGGAGATGTCAGAGGAAAGACAAGCCTTGATGATGACAAGATCAAGGAAATCAATGAAATGCTTCTGGTAGAAAGTTTCGCAGAATTTCTGGACAAATTTGCGCCAGTTGTTTACTCCTGGTGCGATGCCAAAACAGGAAGTATCCAGTACAGTCTGGTGAAACCAGAGAATATTCCGGACAATTGTATTACGGAAATTCCGCTTAATGAAATGAATGACCTGTTAAATATGCTGATTACTCTTCAGGGCGCAAAAGGCGCTATGGGAGTCGCAAATGTGGATTTTAAGTTCAGCAATGTTCTTGATATGATTTCACCGAAAAAAATTATGGAAGATATCCGCCAGGTGAGAAAAGAAATTCAGTATACATACGGCAAGTATATGGAGCTTGATGATGAGGATCCCAAACGCCTGGATATGGGAGACCAGTTAAACTTTCAGTTTGAACAGGCTAGCCATAACTACAATAATGTTTTAGCCATGCTTCCTCTTGCAATTGAAGATATTAAAACCCGTCTCCTTCTTGGAAGCGGAGAATCGGCACAGGGCGGACAGGAATTTAAGGCCGGACTGTTAAGCATGGGAGATGACGGAGAATTAAAAATTCTGGAGATGAAACAGGAGGAAGGAACCCAGCTGGCAGTTGTAGATGATCATGTTAATTCCAGTCTGGTACAGACATTCAGGGATGACTACGATGCTTTGAATGATACTCCTTCCGACTATGTGAGGGAACTGGTAGTCAGAACCTTCTGTCCTCTTACCTCAACTGTGGAGAGCAGCGTAGACCGTGAATTAGAAGTCCGCAATTACAATACCTACCTTGAATTCTATAAAAAGAGCAAGGACGATTTTGTAAAGGCTGTAAAACCGCTGATTGAAAAGATTCTTGGAGTTAAGGCATTTTTTGATCAGTATCAGGTAAAGGAAAAAGGAATGCAGCCTAAGCTTCTTATTACAAATATTCCTTTGGAAATGTTAGTAAAATCAAGCAATCTTCCAAGACTTTTAACTTATTTAAATACCACCAATGATAAAAATGAGTTTGAAAATACTCTGTGGTTTGGAATTGTTCCTGATGTGGAACTTAATCAGTCCGGAGGCGGTAAGCTGCAGAGAATGCGGTTTGCAGGTAATCAGAAAGTGAAGAAACCTGGAACCAATTCCATGGAAAGTCTTGCTACCTTGATGAATGCCATTACACCTTATAAGATTACTACATTCTTCAGCTTTTCCACCGGTGAAGAAAGCACCTTCAGCTATGTGGCAACAGAGGGTATTGGTATCTTTAAAGATAAATGTACACCTTTAATGAAAAAAGAGTACAGCGAATTTGTAGTTCCCTGTATTCCTAACGTAACCATTATACCAAAGGATAAATCAGGACTGATTCTCGATAACCGTATGGTAATTGATGAGGAAGGAAATGTTGCTCTTTCTAAGGAAAAAGAAGACATTATGAAAATGTGGATCGAGGGTGTTTACATAGGAGCGGCCTACGGCGCGGCAGGTATTGCAGCTTCCTGGCAGTGTCCGGAATATTTAAAACAAAGATTCCCCAATACATCCATGGAATACCCAGGTGTGCGTTACGATATTGAAGCAGATGATAATGCACTGCTTGTTACTACCAGCATGACAAAGGAAATTTCAGGATTTACCAATGCAATTAAGAATTCCATTAACAATACCGGCTTTGGCTTTGTGTTTACTTCCGATAATGCTCAGCATAAGGGCAGGGATATCAGAAATATTATGGTTTACAAAGCAAGAAATTTACTAAGCAACGGTACAGAATTTGAACCCATTTACAAGACTCTTGTGGTTACCTACATAGAAAGAATGCTGCGTTTTTACAGCGGTGATTTCAAGCAGGACAAGATCCTTAAGTTTTTCAGCAATAATCCAAGCAGCCAGAAGAGTAAATGGGATGCAAACCGCCAGTACGTTAACTCCTTACTTCAGGATGGAGATGAACTGGATTTCAATATAGATGAAAAAAATGGTATCTGTAATGTCCAGCTGACGTTCAGCAATACAACCAGAAACTTAAAAGTTGAATTGACCAGAAAAGGACAGTCTGCATAAGGAGGTAATTGATTATGTATGATGCAGTAAAAATTGGAATTGATATTTTGTTTGTAGTTTGTTTTGCATTTGCCATTTACAAGGTTATAAAGAAAAAACGCGGATAATGATAGTTTCTGCGTACAACCAGATCTTTTCAGAAGTTAGAAAAGATTATTCCTATGGGTAACTGAAAGCCGCATTTACAGGGCTTATAGTTTACAAAAAATAGATAAAAGAGAATGGAGGAAAATTTATGGGACTTAGAATGAAAATCACAGGCAGCGAATCAGTGGAACTGCGTGAGACAAGCATCACTAACGTGGTGTTTGGAGCAGATATTCCCCACGATTCCAACGCAAGATCAACAGATCTTGGCTCAACGGTACTGATTGAAGGAAAGATTCTGGCAGCAGTAGGCGGGGAAGCCGCAGACGATACCAGCAAGCTGGCCAGATGGTCTCTTGTTCCGGCAGAGAATTCTGATTGCTACCGCAATGTTCAGATCGATGTGGTCAATGCATCACAGGTGGTAAGACAGATTACAGTACCCAATGCTTTCGTTGTGGACTACTCAGAGGATTTTACAGATGAAACCGGTACTGGCATTTTCAAACTTCTTATCAAGCAGAAAAAAGATAAGATGGTAAACCTGAAATTTGAAGGCGGATTCAGCGGAGAATAATTAAAATAAGGAAAAGAAAGGAAGGAACCGATTATGGGATTTACATTAAAAGTAGAAGGACCATCTACCATTGATTTAGGAACAATCAGCATTACAGGAGTGAAATTCAGAACCGATATTCCCCATGACTCCAATGCCCGTTCCACTGATTTGGGAAGCACTGTAGAAATTTCAGGAAAGATTTTAACCGCAGTTGACGGAGATCCATTTGATGGAACAAGACAGCTGGGACTCTGGTCATTAGTACCTGCAGAGAAATCTGACTGTTATCGGAAAGTAACCATTGAAGTAATTGCAGCTTCCCAGGTAATTCGTAAATTTACATACCCCAATGCATTTGTAGTTGACTATAAAGAAGACTACGGCGATACCGAGGGTGTTGGTACATTTAAACTGATTGTGAAGCAGAAAAAAGACAAGATGGCGCAAATCGCTGTGGAAGGCGGATACAGCGTGTAAACATGTGGGGGCTGCCGTTTGGCAGCCCTTTTCGGTAAGGAAAATAGAAAATGCTCAACTACTATAAGATTCTGGGGGTATCCTCACAGGCAACAGAAAAAGAGATTAAGGCAGCGTATAGAAAGCTGGCAAAAAAGTACCATCCGGATGTCATAAAGGATGATCCGGAAGGAAATAAAAAGATGTATGAAATCCAGGAAGCCTATGAGGTACTTGGAGATGAAGAAAAGCGGAAGCGGTATGATCTTGGCTTTGGTGATAACCGGGAGAGCACAAGACAAGAGCAGGGGAAAAACAACCGAGGCTATTCAAATAATGAGACGGAAAGACCAGCTCCTGATTTAAGCCAGTTTGAACGCTTTTTTGGTTTTCAGCCTGGAAAGGGAATGGAAACCTACAAAGAGACTAATAGCTCTAAAAAATCCACTGGACCGGTAAATCCGGATGATTTGTTTTCTTCTTTTTTTGGCGTAAAAAAATGATGAAGGAGCCCGAAGGTGCATGAAATCCATCAAAAAAAAGAAAATTGTACTTGATATGGCAGTGTTGATCTGCTCATTATTATTTAACCTGTGTTTCTTATATTTAAACCGCAAAGGCATGTGGATACAGATTCCGATCGCAGCAGTTTCGGTTCTGGCTCTGGCGGATATTCTTGTTTTAATGACCTCTCATGATACAAAAAAAAGGCAAAGCGGGGCAGATTATAAAAAAATGTCAGGAGCCAGCCAGCTGGTACTTCTGGATGAAAAGGAAAGACCAGTAAAATCCTGGGATCTGGCGGGAAAAACGGCGTTGATCATAGGAAAGAAGAATGACGAAGAAGAGGTCGATGTTGATTTAGAAGACTGTGAATACAGCACATTTATTGACTCTCAGCATGCAGTATTAAATTTTTGCCTGGATTCCTGGTATCTGGAGGATTTGGGTTCTCAAAATGGTGTAAAAATCAAAAAGGTGGAAGACGGTGGCTGTTATCAGGTAACAAACCGGCCTTGCAGATTATCGGCGGGAGATATTATTTACATAGCAAATACCCGTCTCTTATTGACATAAGAACATAGATTGGAGAATAAAACATGAGCTTAGTAAGATGCCCAAACGGACATGTATTTAATGCAAGACGTTATGGAAATACCTGTCCATACTGTCAGATGAAATTAAAGGAAGAAAAGGATGACACCAAACCCCTTGGTTTTGAGCCTGCTGTTGAACTGCTTCAGGAAGAGGTCAGTCCGGTATGCGGATGGCTGGTGTGCATAGCCGGAGCCAGAATTGGAATGGATTATAAAATTCATGGCGGCAAAAATTTTGTGGGCAGAGGAGATGACATGGATATACAGATCCTGGGAGACAACGAGATCAACCGGAAGAATCACACCATAATTGTTTATGATCAGAAAAAAAGGAACACGGTGATTCTGCCTGGAGATGCAGCTGGACTAGCCTATCTGAATGAAGAAGCGGTTTATATTCCAACAGAATTAAAACCATATGATGTAATAGAATTGGGAAAAAGCCGTTTCTTATTTGTACCTTTGTGCGGAGAAAATTTTGAATGGGATGATCAAAAATGATGCTGACAATAATGATTGGTATTGGAGCAGCTTTACTTGTTTCCGTCGCAGGCAGACTGCTTTTGCCTGGAGAGGAAATGAACAGAAACGAGGAAAATGAGAGCGGCTCTCTTGGCCGGTGTGTAATCAGCCAGACAATGGGAGATAAGGAAATACAGTCAGATATGGCAGGATTTGAATCCAGCAGCGCAGGGGTGATGGCTGTTCTTTCCGATGGCATTGGAAAAGCCAATACTGGAAAAGTATGCGCACAGACAGCCATGGATACTGTTCTTGACGCTTTTCAGCCCTATCAGGTTTTACATAACCCTGAATATTTTTTTAAAACATCGTTTTATGAAGCCAATCAAAGAGTGCAGAAGACATTGGGGGAACGAAGAGGCGGAACATGTCTTGCTGCAGCTTTCATAAACGGATTTACGTTTCATTATGGTCTGGCAGGTGATATAAGAATTGCCCTGTTTCGATATCAGGAGCTGATCCCCATAAGCAAGGGACAGACTTTGAATGTTCTGGCATTAAACGCCTATCAGGAAGGCGTCTTATCCAGACAGGAAACCATTTGGACGATGGAAGAGGACCGGATATGGAATTATCTTGGAATAGATGGATTTCGGGATATCGAAGTATGTGACAAACCCATACGTCTGAGGCAGGGAGACATCATTATGATGATGACCAAGGGGATTTTTGATGTTCTCTCATGGGCAGAGATGGAAGACATTTTGCTGAGAGATTACACATTAAAGGAAAAGGCAGACAGTCTGATTATGGAAGCAGAACAGAAAAAAGGTATGGACAAAGAAAACGGAAGCGTAGTGTTAATAAAAGCGGAGGTGTCTGATGAGAAGAATTAATTCTGAATTCCGGACAAGGTATATCTCAGAGGAAGGTCATAAGCTGACAAACAGAGATTACTTTGGTTATGTGGAAATGGATGACTTTGCCTGCTACGTGCTTGCAGACAGTCTTGATGGTGAACTGGAAATCAACAGTGCGAAGCTGGTGGTGGAAAGTGTGATCCGCAGCTTTGTAGAAGGACCTTCCATGAAAAAAGGGAAGTTAAAGCACTACATAAATCTTGCCCACAAGGAGCTTCTTAAGCAGCGGGGTGGAATGCATCTGAAGGCTTCCGTTGTTCTGGTTGTATCAGATTACAGGAATATTCGCTTTTTCTATGCAGGAAACAGCCGGTTTTATCTGGTGAGAAATGCCCGTATCTTAGTAAAGACAACAGATCAGTCCCTTACTGAAAATCTGCTACGTGAGGAACGGATAACGCTGGATCAGGCGGCAGCTCACGAGGCACGTAATAATCTGTATTCCTATCTTGGAGAGCGGGGACAGCCGGAGATTTCAGGTTCAAAGAAAATCCGCCTGGAAGACGGGGACAGTTTTGCTCTTTTTACCAGAGGTGCTTGGGAAAATTACGGTGAGGATGAATTCTTAGAAGCAGTTAAGGAGGCGACTGAGCCAGGAGAAATACTTGATAAAGCGGAAGATTCCATCCTGGGAAAACAGGAAACGGATGAGGTGGATAATTACAGCCTTGCTGTGACTTTTGTGGACAAGGTCTACCAGCCTCCTGCAAAGAAGATTACGGTAAAGAAAGTTTTACTTATTGCACTGCCTATTCTGCTGGCAGCAGGAGGAATCAGCCTTGGACTTTTCCTTCGTCACAGAAGTATAGAGCGTAAAGAAGAGAGTCTTAAAATCCATATGGAAAGTGGCGAGGAGTATTTACGTTATGACAACTATTTGAAAGCATCTGAGGATTACAAAGAGGCAAAGAAGCTTGCTGACGGCTTAAAGAAGAAAAAAGAATCCAAAGAAGCAGATTTATATAAGAGGCTGGCAGATCAGATTCTTCTGGCTGATGATGCGATGAAAGGGGAAGCGTATCAGAAAGCCCAGGATCTCTATCTGAAAGCTAAGGATTTATCCGTGGAATCGGGAAACGTGGGGAAACAATACATAGAGAGCCAGTTAAAGCGTACCAGAGATTATATCAGTGTATTTGATTTAATCGAGTCGGGACAGCAAAAAGAGGGGTATGGTGAATTGGAGGGCGCATTAAAGGCCTACCGTGAGGCCAGAGACAAGGCAGCTTCCCTTTATTTTGCGGCTGGAAAAGAAGAGGCGACGGCAAAGCTGGCGGCATTAGAAGAAAAGATGGATAAGGACAGTCAGAAAACAGCATCTGCCCAGGCTGCGGCGAAAGAAGAGAGCAAAGCTGCAAAAGAAGCAGAAGATGAGTCTGTGAAAGCTGACGAGGAAAAGGCAAAAAAGGAAGAGGATGAACAGCGGGAGCTGGAAAATCAGCAGAAGTTAAATGATCAAAAGAATGCCATAGATCTGGAAAATAAAGGAAATGAGCTTTTGACCGACGAAAAGTATGAAAGTGCAATCACTTATTATCAGACTGCCCAGGCAATCTATGTGCGCCTGGAACTGTCCGATGTTGCAGACGGACTGAATCAAAAGATTGCTGCAGCCAAAGCGGGAATCAAGGCAAGAGAAGAGAAAAAAGCCAGTTTAGAAAACGATTCTGAATCAGACAAAGAAACATCAGTAGAATATGGTCCTGGAGTCGACAGTAAAAAAACAGATAAAAAGTAAAGTGAGGAAATATACATGAGCCGATACACCTATACCTTACACCCGGGGAAAAAGGAACCGGATAGAAATACCTATAAAAAAAGCGGGCTGGAAAGTATGACTACATTTCAGCTGAGAGAAATATGCCGCAGGGAAAAGTTAGTAATACCGTCTGGGAATTCTATGGACCGGGAGGGACTGTTAAGGTTGATTATGCGCTTTCGGGGGCAGAAGGAATATCGGCATATTACCTCATCCTGCAATGGAGGGCTGTCCCGTCTTCAGGAGTTTTTTGACCGGAATTTAGTACATATTACTTCCAGTCAGAATGTGAGAATACCTGGTACAATAGCAATCCACCAGGGAACCGGCTTAAATGAACTCGACGGATATACGGTTGAATCTGATGTTTTGCTCTATGAGGGAAATTTACTTCTTGTAGATGAAAACTTCAGTATTTATACCTGTTTTTACATAAAAAAAATAAAAGATACTTATTATTTGTTCCAGGGAAAGGACATGGAAATTCTTCCTCTGGAAAAGCATCAGTATTTTATTCTGTATTTCCCAAATGAGCGGGACTCAGAATTCCTTTATGACTGTTACCAGGGAAATCATTCTGTAATACCCGGACATATGGAAGGAATCCGGATCCCGCTTTTAGACATTGAAATAAAAGAGGTGGCAAAAACAGATCTTCCTCTTGTAATTGACTTTGGAAGCTCCAACACTGCCATGGGAATCTGCTTAAATGACGGGTCTGTTAAGATTGCGAAGGCGGGGGGCGGAAACATTATACCCAGTGTAATCGGTGTCAGGGAAAGCGAAGGAAAACCAGAGTTTGTATTTGGGTTTGATGCTCTGACGCTGGCTAGCCAGAATTATCAGGATGAGGATATTCCTGTTTTTTATGATATGAAACGGTGGATCAGCGATCCTAACCGTCCGGAAGGCGTGATTTTAAAAAGTGGTTATAAATATTTGATTCCACGCAGGGATATGCTGAAGGCGTTTTTGGAGTATTTAATTGATCTTGCAAAGCAGCAGTTTAAATGCAGCTTCCAAAATATACAGTTTCTTGCTCCAATCCGCCAGAAAGAAAAGTTCCAGGAATTGTTTAAGGAGCTTTTACCGGATTATTCCGTGAGCTGTGAACTTGATGAGGGGATGGCAGTTCTCTTTCACAGTATATATGGAATGATTAGTCAGAATCTCTATGAGAGGGGACGAAAATATCATGCGCTGATCATTGACTGTGGAGGCGGTACTACAGATCTGACTTCGGGTCGCTTCTTAATTGATAACAGCCGGGTTTCCTATACCATTGATCTGGAGACAAGCTATGAAAACGGGGATACCAATTTTGGCGGTAATAATCTGACATACCGTATTCTGCAGATGCTTAAGATCAGCATAGCAAAGGCATGGGGATATATAAAAGCAGAAGAACCCGGATTTACAAATGAAGGAGACGACATTCAGGAATTAACGGATCAATATAAGAGAGCGGAGAAATTTCTCCCAACCTGTTTTAAGGAATATGAAGAACGGGACAGAGAATCGTATTTCCGTGTAAAAAACAATTATTACTATTTATTTCAGCTTGCAGAAGAGGTAAAAAAATCATTTTTCCAGGCAAGATTCCAATATGAGCTTTTAATCAGTACGACTCGGAATAAGGAAAAGAATCAGATGTTTCTGGATAAATGGAAGCTTTCTGTATTTGAGGATGGCCATCTGGTTCATGCTGACCGGGAAATAACATTTTCTCTGTACTTAAATGAAATTGAGAGAATTTTAAGACCAGATATCTACCATGTTATGGAACGCTTTCTGGATCAGAAGTTTGAGCAGGGGGGGCTTCAGGACTATGAGATGCTAAAGCTTACGGGACAATCCTGCAAATCGAGTCTTTTCACGGAGGCTTTAAAGCAGTATGTTCCAGGAAAGCTGATTCAAAATACAAAGAGAGAAGCGGATGAAACTGAACTGAAAATGTGCTGTCTAAATGGTGCACTTTCCTACTTCATGAATTGCAAGAGAGGATATATGAAGGTAAATCAGAATTATCAGGTTCGGACACTTCCTTATGAAATTATGGCTTATACCCATGAAAATCAGGAAAAGATACTGATTCGAAGTCTGGATCCGGAAGAACATATCGGATGCATTTCCCGGTTTATGGTCGGGAAGCAGCTGGACCTTTATTTAAATGATGAAAAGGGAAAACATTTAAAAACCTGTTATTTTCAGTATGATACAGCCTCTTTTGACCAGACAACCCAGGAAGAGATCGACACTCAGTATGCAGGTAGTGTCATTCAGGAGGAGACAGATACCATTTTGGAAGGTGAGATGAAGTTTTTCGTATGGGTATCCAGAAAAAGATGGGGCTTTATTGTGCTTCCTGTTTTGAGGGAAAATGAGGTGCTATATAAAGGAAAAGAGACATTCTTCGATTTTGAGGATGATACGTGGGAAGAGAACTTCTTTGATGGGAGGAAGTGAGTTTGATGGAAGAAATGAATCTGGATCTTTATTTAGCTTCCGGATCATTCCTTAAAAAGCTGTTACTATAGAGAATTGTGGTGGTAGTGGGAGATAATTATGAAAGACAGTTCTAATAAAAAAATTATTCTAATTATATTTACAGTAGTGATTACAGCATTATTAATAATTGGAATCATATTTGGTGCTTTTGTGATGTTATTAATAAAAATGAAAGAAAAGCAAAAGATAGAAGACCAAGAAAGGCAAATTCGGGAGGCAAAAATTGTGGAGAGAGCGGAAAATTATCTTGAAAATAAATATGGAATAAAATTTTTGGTTAACCCTGATGGCTTTAATGATATTGAATCATTTATACCAGGACAAGTAGAACATAATTATAAACTTTGTTATGAGGCCTCATCATTGGAGGAGCCCAACTTTGTATTTCGTGTTTATTTTGATATTGATACAAATAACAATCAATACAGTGAGCAAATTCGAGATAATTATTGTTGGAAATTTCTACGGAATGAGTTGAGATCGTGTATTGAAAATGAATTAGATGGTATTTTAAAGGAATATAAGTTAGTAATTAAAATCTATCCTAATTTAACATTTAATAATAATATAACGCCAAAGTCGCAATTACTAGACTTTTTAAAAAGTGATTTAAGACTGGATATCAATATTGAATTGTTTACTCCTGATAATAATGAGATGAAAGGTAACGAGCAAATAATTATTAATACGATAAATGAGTTACTAGAAGAGTCAAACAATAGTGATATACAATTTACATATTATATAGCTAAAAGTAGAAAAGATTATGAAAATATAAATGTAGCAGAAGAAGAAAAATCGAATTTAATGATTTCACAAAATAACAAAAATAATTCAAATGATTCAAAGAGTTCAATAGAATTAATAAAGAAATTTGATATAAGGATGAGTACTGAGAAATAACAATAAAATAATTAAAAAAGGAATACAAAAATGGCAATAAACGTTAGGAGGACATGCACGAATGGATCAGATAGAAGAGATGAAGGCAATGATCCGGGAAGAAATCCAGTCAATCACCAATCTGGAAGAGAGGATTGTATTTAAAAATCTGATGGAGGGAGTTTTTTTAGAACTATATGAGACAAATGTCCAAATGTACCGAATGCTAGAGGAGCGGGTGATGAATGACCTGGTGTATGATGTCAACCGCTATCTGATTCGGACAGGCATTATAGAACGTGGATATTTAGACAATTCCCATCATTTAATGACTCCCATTTGTGAATCGGATTTGGATACCCAGGTTTTTGAGATTTCTGAGGTAAGAAAAAAACTCGAGGAGGAAGGACGTTTCTGTCTTACTACCGTATTTCTCCGTTGCGATGCCATGGAGGTGGAGGAAGTCTTAAAAAATCAGGACAACTTTACCGGTAGGTTAAAGATAGGAGAGGAATATCCTGTTTCCATTTCACTGGAGCCCAGCAAACGATACAGACAGGAGTTAGAGCATCTTTATCACCTGTTTATGAAAAATGGCATACCCTGGAAAACAATTAATGCCCCCTATCTGTTTAAAATGGCGGATATCTGTATTACCAGTCTCCCGGAGGAGATTGGTGACGATGAGGTTATTACCAGCTTTGGAGCAGATTTTGGAGAATATAATCCATTTGTTCAGTACGATATGATACCAATTTGGAATGTAAGGCATTTAAAACTGGAAAGCGTGGGATTTCCAGTGGCCTGCAGTGATCATGAAAACTATGAACATGTGATTTCCATTCGTGATTTTGGAACAGACCACTCATACCTGGTGGAAGAAAAAGCAGGAATTCGAAGCGTCAGACAAAGCGGAGAAAAGCTTCTTGTAACAGGAAAGATTGCAAATGCGAAAAAATGGGATGTGTATATGATCAGAAGCGGAGCCGACCAGAAAATTGATCGTTACACCTATCCTGTTATGGAAAATTTGAGAAAAGACGGGTTTGCGGAACGTTTTCAGGAAAAAACCAGACAGATGGTAAAGACAAAAGGGGAACTGGAGCGGTTTATTCGAGGATTTGGACTGGAGGAGTTTATCGAATATAAGGACTGTGCTCTTTTGGAACAGAACCAGGAGGCTTTGGAAACCTATCCCATGAATTTTTTTATGGAGGATGAGATCCGGGACCGGTCGGGGAAAAAGAGGTTAGTTATTTACTTTAAAGCAAGAGGGAGAGAAAAGTGGCTTTTGCGGGATTTAGCAAGCTTTATTACCTCTGAAGTTCAGGAATTGTATCCGGAATATGAATGCGGAGGAAAGCTCATATGAATTATTTGTGGGAAGCAATGCTTCAGCTGAGAAAGCAGGGCGTGACGGAATCTACAGTGCGTTTTAAAATGCCCCACAGGTTTAGCTCCTATATGGAATTGTCCATTCCGTGCTTAAATCAGGAAGAGATGAAAGAGGGGGAAGTAATCGAAGTTAATCCGTATTACCGCTTCTATAATATTTTCAAAGATTTCTATCAGCCGGATCTTAAGGATTATCCCATGCTCCGTGATAATTTGTTTCACTTGATTTTCCATCTTCTTGCTCAGAATGATGCTTTGTCAGGTATGACTAAGGAGGAGTATCATAAAAAGCTCCTGTACCGGGATTTGGAGGAATGTGCATTTGGAGAATCCGCCAGAAATGCCATAGGGCTTTTTACCCGGGATGAACGGGAATTTATCTTAAGCGGTATGTTAAAGCAGTATGAAACCGGCAGCTCCCTGGATATGTTTAAGGATATGATGGAAGAACTGATTCCTGATAATATCGTGTATCACAGTAACCAGAATTCATATGAGATACTGGTGTTCATCGGAAGGAAGATGGATAAGACATTGGAGGGGAAAATGGGATTTCTGATCAATATGTTTGTAGAGCTGCCTTACCATGTAGAGATTTACTACGAGCACCATTTTGGAATTATGGCTATAGAAGAGACTATGGAAATAGATGAAATTATTATGTGCTGACAGGAGGCGGTGAGATGTTTCAATATGTTTATCCTCAATTTGAGAAAAAGAGGCTTCTCAGGGTAGAGATGCTGGACCAATTAAGAGATTATCCTAAAAATTTATTTGATTTGTCTTTACAAGGGTTCGGAAACGGTATTGTAAATGGGTGCAGCTTTACCTGGGATAATGGAGTGCTGACTATTTCTCCAGGGATCATTTATCACAATGAAAAACTGTATATGCTGACGGAACCCTTTGTAATGGACTGTAAGGCAGAAGACAGAATGCGGTATTTAAAAGTGCAGTTTCTTACAGAAGCAAGGGAGATGGGCAGAATTGTGGGAAATACAAGGATTGTACTGGAAGACAAAAAAGCGGATGGTACAACCGAACTGGAATTATGCAGATTTCGGCTTCAAAACGGTGCCAGACTTCGCAGTACCTATGAGAGTTTTTCAGATTATTCTACGGAGTACGATACCATCAATCTGATTTATCAGCCTTATGCCGCACCAGGCGGATGCACGCTGAATCCTAAACTTCTCCGTCAGTTTGCAAGAGAGTTAATAAAAGGCGGAGTATCTGATCCCCTTGATGCAGGTTTTTCCATGGCGGCCTTATCAAATAACGGAGTAGTTTCGGTTTCCTGTGTGGAAGAATATCTCTCAGCCAGACATGGAGAGGACTTTAATGGGAATGGAAACGGAGCTATCTACCGGGGGCTGTTGGATATACTCAGAGACAATGGAAAAGGTGAGTTTAAGAGACGGACAGGAAATAATGGTAACAGGGGGATGCTGCTCATTTAAACAAAGAAAAAACAAGGAGTAATGTATGGCGGAGCATATTACATATGAGGATTTAAAAATTAAATGTAACATCAAAATAAGACGAATACTGGAACTTTCCATAAAAGAAAGTATTGGTACACATGCCACGGCTATGGTAACAGCAGAGCTGGAGTCGGGGAGTTTTTCGGTATCCGGCGAGGAAATGAATAGCCAGCCTTTAAAGATATATAGTATCAAAAATAAAAAAGAGACTCTGCTTTTTTCGGGTGTAATCAGTAAAATTTGTGTAGAAAAGGAATCATTTCATGAAATTCTTTATCTCACTTCCTACTCAATGTCATGGCTCATGGATTTGGAAAAAAAGAGCAGATCATTTCAGGACTGTAATAAATCTGTTTTGCAATTGATTCAAAATATAGCTGAAGAAAACTCGTTTACAGTGATTTCATCTGCATCAGATCGTGCTATTACAAAACCGTTTATACAGTTTGAGGAAACCGATTGGGAATTTATATTAAGATTATCAACGCATATTAATACTCCGGTCATTGCAGCAGATAATTATGAAGGAAGAGGGGTATATCTGGGATTCCAGAAACAAGGTGACCCTCTTAAATTAGATGTTTTAAGTGAACGTTGGTGTATGGATGCGGATTATGCAAAAACTCTGGACTGGAGAACCAGAGAAGCTTGCTATTACCAAGTGGATACCTACCAGGTCTTGCACCTGGGACAATGTGTCAACTATAAAAATGGAGTTATGTGGCCGTACTATGCAGAAATGAATCTGAGAAAAGGGATTTTGTATTGTACATACAAGCTATCGGGGGAGAATCACGGAGTGTATCCAACTATTTATAATTCCTGCATAAAAGGTGTTTTATTGCCAGGAACAGTACTGGAACGTAGGGAAGAGAAGATTAAAATTCACCTGGATATCGATAACGAACAGGATACAGGCAAGGCGTTTTTTTATCCGTGGTTTCCTGAATATGGAAATTTACTGTATTGCATGCCGGAGACAGGAAGCAGGGTTCGCCTTCAGATTCCAAGCGGGGATGAACAGGAAGCATTTGCAGTAAGCTGCGTTCGCAAGAGTGGACAGGAATGCGCAGAGGCACTTGATCCGAATAACCGCTGGTTTATTACAGGTGCAAATAAAAAGATGGCACTTAGACCATCAAATCTGGAATTGACTGCTGATAATGGGAGGTCTGAGATTTCCATACAGGATGGTGTAGGCGATATAATACGAAGCAAGGGAGAATTGTTGTTTCAGGCAAAGGGAAAGGTTATGCTACGTGGTAAAAAGATTGAGTTGATGGCACCCACTGAGGTTACAGTTGTAAAAAAACGGTTGGGAAATCCAGCAGTGGTTAATATCTGTCATAATCTTGATTGCATGGGAGAAAGTACGATTTTAAAAAATCTTAATGGATCAGAGGAGGAAAGTGCAGGTCCCGGTTCCAGTATAGGTAATCAACAGAAAATGGATAAGCGGACAGAAGAAAGGATGAAAAAGGATAAAGAAAAGATGCAGATAAAAATGAAGGAATTGGCAGAAAATAAAACTACTAGTTATGACTTTGGTCCATCAATTGTAAATATTATTTCTGCAGTACCTCAGAATCCAGAGCAGGATCGATTATCCCAGATTGCAGCAGGTTTTCGGCCTATTGCCGGAAGAATGAAAGGAGATTAAGTATGTCATATTCTGTTATCAATGGAGCAGTAGGAAAAAGCCCGTTAATTGATAAAATTAATAAAATTCCTGTCTGGCAGGTTAAAAGTGGAGTCCAGGAGCAGATGGAACAGCTTGTTTCAGGACACAGCGGGGTAATCTGCCAAGCTGCCCCGGTTTCGTTTAATATGTGCAAAAAGGAAATAAAGGAACAGTTGCATAGTTTTAAATTAGAAACGGGGGAGGCAAATGGAGTACGTTGACGCTAAAACACTTTTTTTTGATGGAAGGCTGGCAGTACAGCTGCCAGATACTTTTCAGGCAATGGAGACTAATAAAGCAGAATTAATGTATCCTTATGAACAAAGACCTCAAATCATTCTGGAGGATGGGGAGACACATCGGTTTTGTACCTTCTCTCTTTTAAAAGAACAGAAGTTGGCAGCAATTCAGGTGGAGTATGTCATACGAAACATTACTGCTGCAATAGTGGGGCTGTATCCTTCCTGTCTGCTGACCGATCCACGGTTAGCTTGGAGAAAAGAGGGGGCATATGGATGGTTTTCTTTTAGAAGCATTATAAAAGAAGGAGCAATTCGAAACTTTATGTTTGTTTTCTCTGTAGATGAGTGCATGATGCTTGGTACAATGGGTTGTTTTATCGATGATGAGGCAGGAAAAAAGCAATTATTACAGATAATGAAATCATTGGAAGTACCCGAAAAGAAACCCTCTTACGCAAGGAGCAGTCAAAGTTTTTTACAGGCAGATGCAAAAAATAATGGAGGAGGTTTATGAAAAAAGGTACTTATGTGGATGAAAAAATCATCACTTTACAGAACTTTATCAAGAAAAGGACCAGCGCATATGAGCTGCTGACAGATGAAATCCCAATTCGTGGAAAAGGTGTACGATTTGTACCTTTTACTTTGTTTGATGGAAAAGTAAATGCATTGATACCTGAAGATTTCATAGAAATGCCCGAGATGATCGCAAAGGTTCGATATATTAGCAACAACCGGCCACCGGTATTGCTTACAAATGAACTTTATGATGATAATTTTGGCTTTCATCTTTTAAAACATGAGGATATTCATGAATATACCAATCTGGATGAACTCATTGATCAAATGCAGGATACGGTTAAGTTTCATACACCGGAGACTGTAATTTACGGCAGGGGTAGTATTGATTTAAAAAGAGCCGACGGCAGGTGGTTTGAATACAAGAATTTTACGCTGGATGATGAAACATATAACCTGCAGTTTCTCATTAGTGCAGAGGAATATCTGTTGGCAGGAACCTTTAATTGCAGGATGTGTTTTTATGATGATTGGAGAGAATTCGTGCTGAAATCGCTGGAGTATATAGAAATCACAGGAAAAGGAGAATTGAAAAATGAAAGCAGATAAAATCCATATTTCTCAATTTGAGTTCCTGACACTGGAGAGCCTGGAGATAGACCGGGAAGTGGGGGAACATGCAACCGCTTATATATGCGGATATATTCGTGATAAGGATGTGGAAGCTTACAAAGGTAAGTTACTGGAACGTATGTGGGTGAATATCACAGGAGAGGATGAAGAAGGGGGTACCCAGAATCTTATGACAGGAATGATTGCTGGTTTTTCTCTGGAACCACAGCCTCATGCTACCATGCTTACCCTGACATTAAAAAGCGGTACATATATAATGGATGGGAATAAGCATTATCGTTCTTTTCAGGATACAGGTTTAACCTATCTGGATGTGTTAAGAGTCATAAATCAGACTTATGGTGAAGCTGATGTAAAAGTGAAGGGAGTTCTGGATTCCTCTACCATAGACTTTTTATTGCAATACAACGAGACTGACTGGGAGTTTATCAGGAGGATTGCCAGCCGTTTTGGTATGGCTGTAACACCTGCGATTACCAGAGAGGGAGCTTATTACTTTATAGGTGATGCTAATTATTCTACGTACACCATGCCTGAATCTGCCAGCTTTAGTGTGGGTAAACGAGTCGATAATTATATGAAATGTGGAGGAAGCAGTTCTAATTCACTTATGGAACAGGATTACATGGAATACCGCATTACTTCAAGGGATATTTATGATTTATGGGACAGGCTTATGTTGGGGAACGAAGGTGGGTATGTGTGTAAAATTGAAAGTAAATATTTACATGAGGAGTTAACACACACCTATATATTACGGCCTATCAATGGAATGCGCGTAATGTTGAAGTCAAACAATTATCAGTCAGGATGCTCCTTCCAGGCATCAGTCAGAGAAGTCACTGGAGATATGGTAAAGATTGAATTGGTTGGAGATGAAAATGCCAGACAAAATATAACGAAATGGTTCCCTTATTCCACAGGATACTCATCCCCTGATGGAGCAGGGTGGTACTGCATGCCGGAACCCGGAGATCGCGTCCGCCTGCAGATTCCAGATCAGATCGAAGAGAATGGTTATGTAATCAGTTCTGTACATATGAAGACGGGAACTGACAGGAAGAATCCCGATCATAAGTCTTTTAAGACGAAATATGGAAAGGAATTACTATTTACGCCCGACAGTGTTGAACTTACTAACAACAAAGGGATGTCAATCAGAATAAAGGATGGGGAAGGGGTACAGATAAAAAGCAGCAAAGATATATCTATATCTTCCGGAGGCAACATGACTATTTCCAGTGAAGATGCCTCTCTTGTGATAGCTGGAAAAACACATGTTAATATCAAGCAGGGGGGATCAGGGTTATCAATAGATAAGGATATTACATTTACCGGCGGAAAGATAAGGATACAATAATGGATCGAAAAGAAGAATTAATGACAGCCATGGAATCCCTCCTGCCTGAACAATTATCAAAAAGTATCAGGAGTATTACACTGCATTTTGAAAAACATAGCAAGGAGATCGTACATACATTTCTGGAAGCTTTCAAAAAAGCGGTAGAACAGGCCGCAGTTCTTCAAGACGAGAAGAAAAAAGGAAAGGTGAGATATATTCTCTTTTCATACTTGCACAGTAGTATTTTTTTACAACGCTATCTTATCAGGATCGATTTAATGGATCATGCATTTTACAGCGATTCGTCTCAGGCTGTGTCTTACTGGGATGCCAGAGATATTTATCAGCTTTTTGAGGGAGATGTGGAAGCTATAAGAGAAGAATTAGGGAAAAATTACCCCAGAATCCGTGAATATGAAGCTGATTATATACGCTACGCTTATGCACCGTATTATCATGGAGTGACCAAAGCATTTTTACAGGCAATGCTGGAGGAAGCATTGCCTGAGAGCAATTTTCTTCCACAACAAGAGCGATTAGAGAGTTTTGTAAGTATTCTGTTCGGAGAGTATATGGGAGAAGCAGACATTCTCTTTCATATAGGGGAGGAGTCAATATGAGATATTTCATGATATATGCTGATAAAAAGAATCCGCAGCCGCGATTTCTTGACTGGTACACTCAAATAAGACCGGGTAGAACGGATAGTCAGATCTATGAGGAGCTTTCCAGACAGAATCATTTTCAAATAGAATTAAACAGGGAGATATCATTCATGGACCTTATTTGCCACCCCTGTTTCATGGTTTCAAAGGAATTTGCAGCATTAATCAGAGTATATAGTCCGGAAATTCAGTTTAAATACGCAACACTAAATGATAAGGAAAACAGGAGAAGTGTTTTTTACCAGATTCCTAATTTACCACAACTGGATTGTCTGGATGAAAAAAGTGAAATAAGCAGAGATGGAAGTGTAATTATTAAAGGTATTTTAAAAAAAGAGAAAATACAAACACATTCTATTTTCAGGCTTGGGGGTATAAAAGGACGATATATTGTGGCAGATTTAAAATTTGTAGAGAGTGCCTGCCGAAGAGAAGTTATGGGTATGAGAATAGAAGAATTTGTGGTAGAATGAAAGGAGAAAGCGTATGGGTTGGTTTTCCTGGTTACCCGGTATGTCTGAAAAAAAAGAAGAGAAACCACCGGAGCCCTTGGTGCTAGGTGCAACGTTAAGCTGTAAATATGGTTCTCAAGATAGTTATTTGGATCTGGATACAATTGGCCTTGATATCAATGGTCTGCCAGAAGCTTGTGTCGAAGACTGTGTTGTAAATAAAAATATTACACCTTTTGGAAAATGTCATGTGGGGGATATGTGTGAGTACCAAATAGCTATATATGGTATCTGGCAGAATCCGGAACCGCAGAAGGTTATGAAGAATGGTAAAGAAATTATTACAACCAAGTCGATCCTAAAATGCAAGGAGGCTCCAGAACCATTTACTATAAAAAACTCAGGACAGGATGGAGGGCATGTCAAAGATATACTATTCATACGTTATGTTAAAATAGAATATCCAAGTTTATATGAGATTCTTCAAGATCAGTATGGAAGCCTTTATTTAGAGGGAAATTACAAAGAAGGCATTGAATTTTTATCAAAAAGATTAAAGGCAAACAATGGTGAAATGGAAATTATAAATATGTATGACCCAAATAATATAGAAGGCAAATTTATTCTGGCAACGTTGGAGAGGCTTCTGGTAGATTGCAAAAGTAATGCATTCGTGGATTTTATGGAAGCATTAGAACACACTGCGAATGAGAATGGAATGAATAACTTATCGGGCTGGGATAAAAATAATTTAAATTTGACCATGATTGAATTGATAGAAAAGGATTGCAAAAAGACTGCGGAAAGAATTGATAACGACCCCGTTTACAGAGCGTCGGAAAAGCATAGAATGTTTAGTAGTTGGGGGGCGGAAAGCATGAATACTATTGCCTATACAACAGTCTTGACTGCTTCTGCAATGGCTGGAACGAATACTGGCAAGGGGAATACCTCGCAGGAGTCATCTAACCAGAGATCAACTACGCAGAAGTCAACTACTCCTGCAAAAGTAAAAGATAGCAAAAGTGTTAGTACTGAGGGGGCGGGGAACGTTGCAAAATTTGATCGTAACGTTAAAGTTGCTTCAGAATTAGATCCTAATACCTTTAAGGGACTAACAGATAAGGGCACAATTAAAGTTAATACATCTGGTAGTAATAGACCTTTAACTAGTACTCCAAACAGTTATTATAAAACTGCAAATGGGGAACATATTTTTATATATGATTCCGAAGGAAAGTTAATATATGACATTAGTAGTAGTAGAGTTAAAGGATTTGAGCTTCATACTAATCCCAATACAGGGCAGGAGTTCTATAAGGATGTAAAATTAAAAGGTGATGTGCCTGATTCAATAAAAAATATATTTGGATGGTGATAAAATGGAAAAAGTAAATTTATATACGGGAATTGTAAAAAATGAGATTTTTAATTCTTTTTATGAACAAAATGGGGTGAGTTTATTTAACCATGCTTCGAATAGTCCATCAATTGAAGATTTTCTATCAATTGCTTATGTACTATGTCCGGATATAATAGTGGTAGAGGACTACATATTCTTGGGAGATTTGTTCGAGGAAAGAGGAGAAGACGCAATTGAGGAAATTAGAAGACTAGAAAAACAGTTTAACTATTGTAAAAGAGATATAGAGCGATATGTTAATAGTAGAAGCTTAGGGGATTTCTTTTTTGGCAAAGATACACCATCAATGAATAATGATATACTGCTTAAGCAATTTGGAGATGTCTTAATTTATAATTGGACAAGAAGATTAAAGGAAATACTTCCTTCTAGGAATATTCGGATTGAAGTTAATCAAGAAATTATGGGGGAATTAGGTTTATCAATTACTATGTATGAAGAATAAATAAAATATTGAAAAAACGTGTCAGATTCTGTTTCTTTGTATAAAAAGTTGAAATTAGTTTTTTTGTTGTACAAATAAATTCAAAGGATTTATGGGCTGTTTATTTCGTTGGTTCAATAGTAATTTAAATGGAGTTATTCATAACCCCGTAACTCTCTCGCATAAATGGGCATTCCGTGCAAGTTGACCCCGGTTACAACCCCAATGGCAAGAATTCGACCCCGATGATAAAGTCCTCTCAGCCCGCATTGCGGGCTGATGTTAGCCGAGTCGGGGAAGTTTTTGACCCCGGCTCTTTAACCAGCATCATTTTAATTACCATGGTTCACCTCTGTTTTAGAGCAGGAAATGAGCGGAAATATTCCGCAACAATATTTTAAAAGTAGATGCAAGTATGCGACTTGGGGCGTATAAAAAACAGGTCATAGATGCGACTTTTTTTAGAAAGTAGCAGGAAGACGAACAGGTAACAACAGCATTTCAAACATTTATCAGGGATAAGGAAAAAATCCTATGTTTTTCAAATTTGCCTAACAAGGCTTTTTATAGCTTGAATGGCATACATGCTCCACCATCGGTTTTAAAGGTCACACAGGGGCTATATTTTGCGACACAGGGCTAAATGAGTATGGGACATCAATTCTTAACTGTCATTGGTAAGATAACTGCCTACCCCATGGTTCATGGTGAACCATGGGATTTACAGAAAATTGGTTCTATGGTAAACTGGGGCTGCCGGGGGTTACAGGGGGTAAAAACACTTCTTCTCTAGCTCCCTTTTCTGTTCTTTTTTCTGCCGTTCCTTCTCCCGAAAATAAATCCAGAAATGACTTGCAATCCATTCCATACAGAGTTAACATCAACAACCAATAAAAGAAATAACTTGTTCTTCCACCCATTGGTTTGTTGTAGATTGGCTGTCGCCCCCTTGCGGACTCATGAAGAGTTAACGCTGTCATCTGAGGTTGCCGGTACAGGAACTGATCGGTTGGAAACAAGATCTGGAGGGAGAGAATTGCAGAAAAGAGAAAATCTGCTTTATGTGGGGATTGACCTGCATAAGGAAAGTCATACCGCAGTTATGGTGAACTGCTGGAACGAAAAGTTAGAGGTAGTCGTGATAGAAAACAAGCCCAGTGAATTTAAAAAGCTGGCAGAAAAGGTAAACAGAAAATCCAATCATCTTGGACTTAAACCCATTTATGGTTTGGAGAATGCATACGGCTACGGCAGAAGTTTAGCTGTCTGGCTGATTGAAAATGGTTATATCGTGAAAGATATCAATCCTGCTCTGGCTTATGACCAGAGGAAAAGTGCACCCATGCTCCGAAAAAATGATGAGCATGATGCGTATTGTGTGGCAACGGTACTCATTAACCAGTTACATACCTTGCCAGATGCAAAGCCAAAAGATAACGAATGGACACTGGCTCAATTAGTAAATCGGAGAGATTTACTGGTAAAAGACGGAATCCGTTTTAAGAACGGACTCCATGAGCAGATATCCATGGCATATCCCAGCTACAGTAAGTTCTTCAGCGAGATAGACGGGAAATGTGCTATGTATTTCTGGAGAACCTACCCGTCCCCTGTCCATTTGCAGGGAAAGACGGCAGAAGATCTAACAATCGAATTTAAGGATATATCTCGTATTTCCAAGAAAGACAAAGCGGAAATGATTCTGAACTGCGTTCAGAATGATGGAAATACCCTACGGGAATATCAGGAATCCAGAGATTTTATTACAACAAGTCTGGTACGGGACTTGGAACATCAGAAAGAAGAATTAGCAGGGCTTGATAAAGAAATCGGTAAGATCCTGCTTAGTTTTGATTATAAACTGACCAGTATGCCGGGGATTGGAACTTCCATAGCCAGTAAGCTGATTGCAGAAATCGGGGATATCCGAAGATTTTCCAATGCTGACAAACTGGCAAGATTCGCAGGAGTAGCTCCTGTAAAGTTCAGTTCCGCTGGAAAAGGCAAGGAGCAAAGCTCCAGACAGGGAAACCGCCAGTTGCATGGATTGTTTTATTTCCTGGCAGTAACCATGGTGTCGAAACCAAAGAATGGAGTGCCCAATCATCCGCTATTTTATGATTATTACATGCGAAAAATTGGCGAAGGAAAGACAAAATCTCAGGCACTGGTCTGTATCATGCGCCGATTAGTGAACATTGTGTACGGAATGATGAAAAATAAGACAGAATACCGGGAACCGATTCGAGAAGAAGAACAGTAATTTTTCTATTTAAAAACAGCACAAAGGCGTGCTATAATTTTTTTAATTGAATAAAGAATTTCACCGTTCGTCGGATATCTCAGTACTCCACCTGAGGGGACGGGTGACACAAGAGTTGGAAGGTGGATGTCACAAGCGGAATATGATAAAATGGTTGAAACTGGTCGTATACAGATGTCGGGAGATAATAAAGTTCATGTTGCAAATCCTGCGGATATAGAGGCATTTGGAAAACAAGCGCCAAAAGGATCGCTATATGTTGAATTTGATGTATCTAGCAATACGATGTCTCCCGGTGGAACAGATGGTTGGGGAATTATTAATGGTCCAGGCTCTTTATTAGATAGACTAAATGCCAAAAAAGGTTTGCCACGAATAACAGAAATGCCCCAAGTCACAAATATAGAGATTAAAGGGAGTAAATAAATATGAGCAACTATACTTATGAACAAATTAAAAAAACTGTATTGGAATGGAGTCAAAATGATATATCAAAGGAACTAGCTAAAGATGATTTAATTGAAATCACCAAAAATGAAGATGAAGTACTATTGATTGATTTAACATTTGATTATTGTTTGGCTCAGATTGTGATATCAAAACCAATTTTTGCACCCTATCAATATGTATCATTTGAGGCTATGACATTAGAATCTAAAAAAACACAGGAAACTGGGAAGCCTGAAATGGTTTATTTTTTCTACGATTCAGCTGAAATGTTGGAAAATAAGGTTTTAGATGAATTGAGTTTTGGTGTCAAACTTTGCTCTGAATACTTACCAGACCAGTTAAGCGAAATGTATCTTAATAAAAACGGTCTATTGGCCATAATAAATGAAGATTTAAGTCATGTAATGCATCCGGATGATATCAAAAAATATGACGAAGATTTGGTAGCTGGTAATTTTGTTTGTATTGATATAGAATCTCAATATTTGGTTGTTAAAAGCAATTTGATTACGCTAAGAGTTTTACCACAAGTCTTTAATATTAAATAAGACATAGAATTACAGGCTGAAACTAAAGTTAATGGTTTGTAATATAAATGTGCACAGTAGTTTTAGATATTCCCAAACTACTGTGCTTTTGTACTATAGGCTTTTTTAAATCTCATCATTTTGATTCGAGCCATAAATCCTTGTTGATATAAGTATGGTTATTCTTATAAAAGAAAATCTGAAAACTGCTCAATATAATTTTGTACCAGTATCTCTCCATGTCAGGCAGGTTCACTCGTTATGGTTTTTAAATTACTGAATTTTTTAATTATACTAGGGTCAGCCCAATTTAAAAGGAGTAATTTTAATGAATTCAAAAATACATTTAGGTAATGCAGATTTGAAATATTGGATTAATGAATTCCCAATTTTAGAGAAGATTGAATCAGAAACTGAAAAAATTCAGTTTCCTATGAGAGAAGTATTACAAAAAAAGAGTTTTTGTAATAAAGTTGCTTTGGAAGTTTATTTGCATAAAAATGCAGGAAATTATGCTTTATTAGGTTTAGGATATGTACCTAATGAAAGTGGGATTTTAAGTATTGAAATTCAATATGTAATTGATAATGAAATGCATTATGAAAGTGATTTGACTAAGTATAATGATTATAAATATCTTGGTTTACCAGAAGAATGTATAGATATAATACTCGAAACAGTAAAAAATAATGAAAATATATCTAGTGGTACTCTTAAAATACCTATTGCTGCTAACTGTGAAGTTGGATCGAGTCCAGTTGTTTTTTCAAAAGTTACAAACCTCTTATTAGAATTAATTTGTAATGAAGATAAAGAAACCAATTTTGATTTATTGATGGAAGAATTATATTCCAAATATTTATTAAATTAGAAAGGATCAATATTGGCAGAACAAATTGGAAATATTTTATGTGGTGTATCTACACAGATACCTTAATAATCCTTGAACTTGGCTGATCTCAAAGTTGTTACAGCCACCTGATGGGTGACTTTTGCCTTATTGACAGCCACCTAACAAAAAAGATGGGTTTTGTTCACAAACCTTATGCAGCCGGCATTGCCGGCTGCTGTAAACTGACAGGAGCGCCGTAAGGTGCACCTGCCTTTAACCTGCATCATTTTCGACCCCATGGTTCATCCCTAATTTTGAAGCAAAATGAGGCGAGAATTTACTAGTTCAGGAATTTATAGATGGTTGCGATTGTGCGACTTGAGGGATATGAAAAACTGGTCTATATGCGACATTTTTCTGAAAAAGCAACCGGAAGACGAACAGGAGGCAATAGCAAT
>SVDU01000028.1 GCA_015057705.1 Paenibacillaceae bacterium
GAACCATTGAAACAGCTCTAAACGTAAGAAAGGGGCGGGATTCATACGAATCCCACCCCAACTATTGACAAAGAGCCTTAATTTCTTATTGGTAACCAGCAAGATTCAGTTCTTCAACCTTGTCCACTCGAAAGAACAATAATTGCCAGGATCACTTGCTTGAGCAAAAAAAGGAAGAGAGACAAACGCCGTCTCTCTTCCTTCTCATTATACCAGATTTGTATAGCCCATAAGGCTGATATCTACTTCTTTGGCTACTTCACGGCCTTCTCTGATTGCCCATACCACTAGAGACTGACCTCTGTGCATATCTCCTGCCACAAAAACCTTATCCACATTGGTTTTGTATCTGCCTGCTTCAGTTTCAACATTACTTCTGCCGTTTAACTTCACACCGAACGCATCTGCAACATAATTCTGGGCGCCTAAGAAACCGGCTGCTATCAATACTAAATCAGCAGGAACTTCCTTTTCACTGCCTGCTACCGGCTCCATGCTCATCCGTCCGGTTTTCTCATCCTTTTTCGGCTCAAGGCTCATTAAAACTGCTTTTACCAGCTTGCCGGATTTATCTTTTATAAATTCCTTCACAGTCGTCTGATATACTCTTGGGTCTTTGCCAAATACAGAGATTGCCTCTTCCTGACCGTAATCAGTTTTCAGCACTTTTGGCCATTCCGGCCAGGAGTTATCCTCTTTCCTTGTTTCAGGAAGCTTTAGCATCATCTCAAGCTGAGTCACAGAGGCACATCCATGGCGCAGTGACGTACCAACACAATCATTACCTGTATCTCCGCCGCCGATTACAATTACATGTTTTCCTTTTGCAGATATATACTGATTATCCTGCAGGTCAGAATTTAACAGGCTTTTTGTAGTGGATTTTAAGAAATCAACTGCAAAATAGATTCCCTGTGCATCTCTTCCAGGCACATTTAAGTCTCTGGGATTTGATGCTCCGCACGCGAGGATAATACGGTCATACTCCTTTAAAAGGTCTTTCGCCTTCTGGTTCTTTCCAACATCAGCATTGGTAAGAAACTCGATTCCCTCTTCTTTCATGATTTCAACCTTCCGGTCAATCACATGCTTTTCCAGCTTCATATTGGGAATTCCATACATCAGAAGTCCGCCTGCACGGTCTTCCCGTTCCAGGACAGTTACGCTGTGTCCCCGTTTATTTAACTGATCTGCAGCTGCCAGACCGGCAGGACCGGATCCGATGACTGCAACCTTCTTTCCAGTACGGATTTTAGGAGGTCTTGGTCCTGCTATTCCGGAAGCATAGGCACGTTCAACAATGGCATACTCATTTTCCTTAATAGCAACCGGGTCACCGTTTAATCCGCAGGTACATGCCGCTTCACAGGGCGCCGGACAGACCCGTGCAGTAAATTCCGGAAAGCTGTTGGTTTTTTTCAAACGGTTATATGCCTGCTGCCAGGTACCGGAATAGACAAGATCATTCCATTCCGGTATTAAATTGTTTAAGGGGCAGCCAGAAACCATTCCATTTAAAATAACTCCTGACTGGCAAAACGGTACACCGCAGTCCATACACCGCGCACCCTGGCATTTTTGTTCTTTTTCAGAAAGGGGAAGATGGAACTCGTTATAATTTTTCAAACGGGTCTTGGGATCTACCGTTCTTCCTGTTTCTCTTTTATATTCTAAAAATCCTGTTGGCTTACCCATTTTCGCTCCTCCTTACTTCTTTGTATTGGCATAAAACGCTTCAATCTGTGCCTGCTCGCTGCTTAAACCCTTTTCTTCCATCTGAACAATGGTATTCATCATGCGTCTGTAGTCATGAGGCATGATTTTTTTGAATTTAGGCAGATATTCTCCAAAGTTGTCGAGGATTTCTTTGCCCTTTGCGGAGTTGGTATAAGCCACATGTTCCTTGATCATATCCTTTAATTCTAAAACATCGTATTTGTTGGTAACTTCTTCAAAAGAAACCATTTCCTTATTGAGGCGTTTGTATAAATCCCTCTTTTCATCTAATACGTAAGCAATTCCGCCGCTCATACCTGCCGCAAAATTCTTGCCAGTGGATCCAAGTACCACCACGCGGCCGCCTGTCATGTATTCGCAGCCGTGGTCACCAACACCTTCCACCACTGCTGTCGCACCGGAATTCCGAACACAGAACCGTTCTCCAGCCACGCCGCAGATAAAGGCTTTTCCGCTGGTTGCGCCGTAAAGAGCCACATTACCGATGACAATATTTTCTTCCGGCTTAAACTTAATTCCCTGAGGAGGATAAACCACCAGCTTTCCACCGGAAAGTCCCTTGCCAAAGTAATCGTTGCTGTCACCGATCAGCTCCAGTGTCAGACCCCTTGGAATAAATGCACCAAAACTCTGACCGCCGCTTCCTGTACAGCTAATGGTAAAGGTATCCTCTGCCAGTCCTTCCGGATACAGTCTGGTTATCTCTGATCCGAATATGGTACCCAGTGCACGGTCGGTATTGGAAACATCAATCTGAAGTCCCTTCTTCTGACCGGCAGTAAGCGCCTGCCTTAATTTCTTTAAAATAATCTTCTCGTCAATGGTTTTATCCAGCTCGAAGTCATAAACTTGCTTTTTGTCGTAGCCCGCTACTTTGCCGCCCACATATGGGTTGCCTAAAATTGCAGAGAAATCTACTTTCTTTGCTCTTTCATTGGAAATCTGATCTTTTTTCTTTAAGAGATCGGTTCTTCCAACCAGCTCATCCACTGTGCGGACTCCAAGCTTTGCCATATATTCCCGGAGCTCTCTCGCAATAAAGAACATGAAATTCACAACATATTCCGGTTTTCCCTTAAAGCGCTTGCGAAGTTCCGGATTTTGAGTGGCAACTCCAACCGGGCAAGTATCCAAGTTACAGACTCTCATCATAACACAGCCCAGGGTTACAAGAGGCGCTGTTGCAAAGCCGAATTCCTCAGCTCCAAGCATACAGGCAATGGCCACATCCCGTCCAGTCATCAGTTTTCCGTCTGTTTCCAGAATTACCTTATCCCGAAGTCCGTTCATAATCAGGGTCTGATGCGCTTCCGCCACACCAAGTTCCCATGGAAGTCCTGCATTATAAATGGAGTTTCTGGGTGCTGCACCGGTTCCTCCGTCAAATGAGGAAATTAAAATAACCTGGGCACCTGCTTTGGCAACACCGGCAGCTACCGTTCCCACTCCTGCTTCGGAAACCAGCTTAACGGAAATTCTGGCACTGGTATTGGAATTTTTCAAATCGTAAATCAGCTGGGCAAGATCCTCAATGGAATAAATATCATGATGAGGTGGCGGAGAGATTAATCCCACTCCTGTTGTGGAATGTCTTGTTTTAGCTACCCAGGGATATACCTTCTGTCCCGGGAGCTGGCCGCCCTCTCCTGGCTTGGCACCCTGTGCCATTTTAATCTGAATCTCTTTTGCACTGACTAAGTATCTGGAAGTCACGCCAAAACGTCCGGAAGCAACCTGCTTAATGGCAGAACATCGGTTTACTCCATCTGGCCCTGTTGTCAGACGCTCCAGGCTTTCACCGCCCTCTCCGCTGTTTGATTTTCCGTGAATCCGGTTCATGGCAATGGCGAGAGCCTCGTGAGCTTCCTGTGAAATGGAGCCATAGGACATGGCACCTGTCTTAAAACGTTTTACAATGGATTCCACACTTTCCACTTCTTCAACCGGAACTTCTTTGGTCTTTGCGTAATCGAAGTCTAATAGACTTCTTAAATTGACCATCTGGCCTTCTTCCGTTAAGGCGTGTGTGTACTCCTTAAATGTCTCATAGCTGCCTGTTCTGGTAGCCTGCTGAAGCAGATGAATGGTACGCGGATTGTAAAGGTGCTCTTCCTGTCCTGCTCTTTCTTTATGGCTTCCCACGCTGTCTAAGGTTAAGTCCACATCAAGACCAAGGGGATCAAAAGCTGCGGAGTGAAGTGTGTCTACGTCATTGGCAATATCCTCTAAGTTAATACCTTCCACCCGGCTTACTGTATCGGTAAAATACGTATCTACCACTTTCTTTGAAATACCAATGGCTTCAAATATCTGCGCTCCCTGATAGGACTGCACGGTGGAGATACCCATTTTAGAGGCAATCTTTACAATGCCATGTAAAACGGCAGAGTTGTAATCCTCCACTGCTGCGTAATAATCCTTATCCAGCATGCCATTTTCAATTAAATTATGAATGGATTCCTGAGCCAGATACGGATTGATTGCACAGGCTCCATATCCTAAGAGTGTTGCAAAATGATGAACTTCCCTGGGCTCTCCGCTTTCTAATATAAGGGCAACTGAGGTTCTTTTCTTGGTTTTTACCAGATGCTGCTGAAGTGCAGACACTGCCAGTAAAGAGGGAATCGGCACGTGGTTTTCATCAATATCACGGTCTGATAAAATAATGATATTAGCGCCATCCCGATGAGCTCTGTCTGCCTCTAAAAACAGTCTGTCAATGGCTTTTTCCAGTGAAGTGTTCTTATAATAGGTAATGGGAATCACTTCTACCTTAAATCCCGGTCTCTTCATATGTTTGATCTTCAGTAGATCTGTACAGGTAAGAATGGGATTATTCACTTTTAAGATCTTGCAGTTTTCCGCTTCTTCTTTTAAAATATTACCCTCTTCACCAACATAAACAGTAGTGGAAGTTACGATCTCCTCACGAATGGAGTCAATGGGTGGATTGGTTACCTGGGCAAACAGCTGCTTAAAGTAGTTAAAAAGCGGTTGATGCTTCTTGCTTAATACAGCAAGGGGACTGTCCGCACCCATGGCAGAAACTGCTTCCGCTCCATTTAATGCCATTGGCAAGATCATGGTTTTATATTCTTCGTACGTATAACCATAGGTTTTCTGCATTTTTGCGCGATCCGCCCTGGTCATAGCAGGAACGCCTTTATTGGGGATAGGGAGATCCTTTAATTCAATTAAGTTGGAATCCAGCCATTCTCCGTAAGGCTTTCTCTGGGCATAAGTTTCTTTTAATTCTTCATCGGTAATCAGGCATCCCTTTATCGTATCGATCAAAAGCATCTTTCCCGGGCGAAGTCGTTCCTTTTTCACCACATGGCTCTGCTCGATGTCAATTGCGCCTACCTCAGATGCCAGAATCATATGATCATCATCGGTTATATAATATCTGGAAGGTCTGAGACCATTCCGGTCTAACACAGCTCCTACTAAGTCACCGTCACTGAATACGATGGAAGCCGGACCATCCCATGGTTCCATCATCGTTGCATAGTAACGATAGAAGTCACGGATCTCCTGAGGCATGGATTTATCATGCTCCCATGGTGCAGGAATGGTTACCATCACTGCTAGAGGCAAATCCATGCCGCTCATCATCATAAACTCCAGGGCATTGTCAAGCATGGCAGAGTCAGAGCCTTCCTGATTAATAATAGGAAGAACCTTATGCATATCACTGCTGAAATACTCAGATTCCATGTTTTCTTCCCTGGCCATCATCTTATCCACATTACCGCGAATGGTGTTGATCTCGCCGTTATGTACGATGAGACGATTTGGATGAGCTCTCATCCAGCTTGGATTGGTATTGGTACTGAAACGGGAATGAACCACTGCAATCGCTGATTCATAATCTTTATCCTGAAGATCTGTAAAGAACTGTCTTAATTCCTTTACAAGAAACATTCCTTTATATACAATTGTCCTGCTGCTTAAAGAAACCACATAGGTATTATCATTGCTCTGTTCAAAGATTCGTCTGGATACATAAAGTTTCCGGTCAAAATCCAGGCCTTTTTTTACATCAGCAGGCTTTTTAATAAAAGCCTGAACGATATAAGGCATACGCTCCACTGCTTTGGCACCAATCAGTTCCGGATGAATGGGTACATCTCTCCAGCCCAGAAATTCAAGACCTTCCTTCTGTACAATAATTTCAAACATCTTCTTTGCCTGGTTTCTGGCAAGCTCATCCTGGGGGAAGAAAAACATGCCCACACCGTATTCTCTCTCTTCACCAATCCCGATGTTTAATGGTTTGGTCACTTTCTTAAAGAATTTGTGAGAGATCTGAAGCATAATACCAACACCGTCACCAGTCTTGCCATCTGCATCTTTACCTGCCCTGTGTTCTAAATTTTCCACGATATGAAGAGCTTGCTCCACTGTCTTATGGGTCTTTATCCCTTTCATATTTGCCACTGCACCAATACCGCAGTTATCATGCTCGAAGCGGGGATCATAAAGTCCCGGAGTACCTGTTTTATTAGGGGATTGTAAACTCTTATCCATAATCTCTTCCTTTCCTGACTGCTCCTCTGCTTTGAGGTGCTAAAGTGTAACAGTAATTTTAGTTGATAATACTACATTTTTCGCACTTTGTAAATGTGTTTTATTTTCATATTGTCAGATAATTTGAATATAATCTATTTTAGAATAAGTTAACTGTATTTTTAAATTATACGCAGAAATATTTTATCGTTATAATACAATTCGCGTTGATTTTTCCTCCAGTGGTATAAATTTCTAATTTATTTAAGCCTTAGCTTATTATTATTAAGTGCTTATTTTTTTTATTAAGCATCCAACTGGAATTCACCTTATTTTCCTTTATTTTTATAACAGTTCCAGCAATCATAGAAACGATAAATAAATTGCTACAAATAAAAAAAGACCCGGAATCAGCATCGATCCAGGGCCTTTCACTGTTGAATTTTATACGATAAACAGATACGGATTACATCTCGCCAAGACCGCTCTCAATTGCTTCGGTCATGGTTTTCATTGCCGCCTCTTCGTCCTCGCCGTCGCAGATCACATTGATCATAGCGCCGCATTTGATTCCAGCTGCCATTACGTTTAATACGCTCTTGGCAACAATCCTCTTCTCTCCGTATTCAATAATTATATCAGATTTAAATTTCATAGCTGTCTGAGACAGAACGCCTGCCGGTCTTAAATGTAGTCCGGATGGATTTACAACAGTCAGTGATTTTGTTAACATATAATTCACTCCTTTATCCTCAAATTTTTATACTCCACGCTGTTAATTTTATTACAATATCCATTTTGTGTCAAGCCAAACACACCATGTCTTTGAGATATTTCCAAAGTAAGGTCACAGTCAGCAGGAAGATTCTTTCGTCTGTCTCTCTCTTTGTGAAAATACACAGCCACAATAGTCCTGCCTGTAAAGATCATGCTCCTTTGACAGTTCCACAGATCGTTTATACCCGTTTTTCTTTTTAAAATCAGAAGGAAGATAAGCCACCCTGTATTCTCTCCCCAGTTTTTCACCTATTTCATTCAGCTTATCTGCATTTTTAAGAGGGCTGATGGACAAGGTGGTTGTAAAGTAATCAAATCTGCCCGCCTGGGCGATCTTAGCGGCCTCCTGAAGACGGAGCTCATAACAGTGAAAGCATCGTATTCCGCCTTCAGGCTCTTTCTCAAGACCTTCCACAATCCGGTAAAACTCCTGAGGTTCATACGCGCCAGTCTGTAAGGTAACCGGATGAACAAAATTCATCTCCTGAATCAGCCGATCCTGTTCCTCCACACGTCTTATATATTCCAGTGGAGGATATATATTGGGATTGTAAAAATAAACAGTAATTTCAAAATATTGGGACAAATACTCCAGTACATAACTGCTACATGGAGCGCAGCAGCTATGTATCAGAAGTTTGGGAACTTTATTCTGTACTTTTATTTCTTCAATAATCTGATCCAATTCCTTCTGATAATTTCTTGGGTTCATGATGTCTTCCTCCCTGCCGTCTTCAGAAATGACAAAAAGGCGCAGATAAATACCAGCCGCGCCTTTTATTTGTCTTATAAGAAATCTCTGATTCGCTTGCTGCGAACCGGGTTTCTCAGCTTTCTAAGTGCTTTCGCCTCAATCTGCCTGATGCGTTCGCGGGTAACATTAAATTCTTTTCCCACTTCTTCCAATGTGCGCGGATGTCCGTCTTCCAAACCGAACCTCAAAACAATTACCTGACGTTCTCTTTCCTTCAAATCACCTAAAAGCGCGTCGATATGTTCTCTTAACATGACAGACTCAACGTTGCCTTCCGGTGTTACCACATTATTATCAGCCACAAAATCGCCTAAATTAGAATCATCTTCCTCACCAATTGGAGTCTCTAAGGATGCCGGCTCTCTGGCAATCTGCATGATCTCCATAACCTTGTCCTCAGTCATATCAAGCGCTTCTGCAAGTTCTGCAACAGAAGGCTCATATCCCAGTTCCAGGGTTAATTTTCTCTGCATCTTGGACATCTTATTAATCGTCTCTACCATATGCACAGGAACCCGGATTGTTCTTGCCTGATCTGCCAAAGCACGGGTTACAGACTGACGAATCCACCAAGTAGCATATGTACTTAATTTATAGCCTTTGGTATAATCAAATTTTTCAACACCTTTAATCAGACCTAAATTCCCCTCCTGTACCAGATCAAGGAAACTCATACCACGGCCTGTATAACGCTTCGCAATGCTGACAACAAGACGCAGATTGGCCTCAATCAGACGTTCCTTGGCATCACCGTCACCATCCGCTTTTCTCTTAGCAAGACGCAGTTCTTCCTCTGCGTTTAAGAGCGGTACAGTGCCGATTTCTTTTAAATACATGCGGACAGGGTCTTCTGTGCCGATGCCTTCCAATAAATCAATGGCGTCTAAATCAATATCCTCTTCATCAACATCTTTAACAAAACCGTCGTCAAGATCATCATCGAGGAGCAAGTCATCTGACATGAGCACATCATCAGTTAAAGTGGAATCATCCATGACCGGGATCACGTCAACGCCGCGATTCTCCAGGTACGTATAAATCTGATCCATCTGCTCTGCAGTCAGTTCTTCTCCTATAAAGAAGTTATTAATCTCTGTAACGTCCAAAGCATTATGCTTTGTTTTTGCAAGTTCGACTAGTTTACCCAGCTTATCTAAAAAATTATCTTTTTCCACTTAATAACGTCCTTTCGCTAAGAAGTATACATAAAGCCCACACAACTTTTCATTATATACTACCAGACCCCATATTTCAACATATTTCTTCTGAAAAAGCAGTTTTATTGTTATTTCTGCTGTTTTCTCATAATATGGATTTTCTTTTCCAAGTTTGTGATCGAGACTTCTCTTTTCGCACCCCCGAATTCTCCGTCAAGCACCCAGTCTATCGGTTCATCGGAGATGAGTTTCAAGGACCGTGTCCGAAATTTATGGACATATTCGTTGGGTTCTTCTTTTAAAAACATATAATTAATGATATTGGTAAAATCAAGAGCAGTTTTGGGTGACCGTATTAAAAGGACTTCAAATTCACCATCGTCAAGAGCCACATCCTGAGTGACAAGACCTTTAAAGCCTCCCACACTGATAGTATTGGTAATCATGCCAAAAATGAATTCTCCTTCCAGCGTAAGCTCATCACATTCAACCCGCATGGAGTAGGATTTAATAGAGGTCAGGCTTTTCATTCCTTCAATCATATAAGCCTGATGACCCAGAACATTTTTCTTATCCTGGGGAGTCAGATAGGAAACCTCTGTAAAGGCTCCGAAGGCAGCGATGTAAATAAAGTACTGATCTTCACAAAAGCCGCCGATATCAATAGGACAGGATAGTCCGGATACAGCAGCATCCGCTGCTTTTAGCATATCCTTGGAGATCTTTAAACTGGAGGCAAAATCATTGGTAGAGCCTGCAGGAATATAGCCAAGTTCCGGATATTGGGAAAGCTTCATAAGGCCGCTGATGGTCTCGTTTAACGTTCCGTCTCCACCGCTGCATACAACCAGATCCTTGTTTTTCCCATAGCGGTAAGCTGCTTCCCTGGCATCTCCCTGACGCTGTGTTACATGAACTGTCAGTTCATAACCGGCTTTCGTAAAAATATCCAGAATATCCACCAGCTTATTTCTGATCTGACCCTTTCCGGAACGCGGATTAAATATAAAAAGCATCTTCTTCATTATTATCACCTAATCAACTTTGTATACGCCTTGAATGCCCCAGGCAGGGAATAAGTTTTTTTTATTTCTTCGGGAGTGACCCACAGATAGTCACCTTCTGGTACTTCAGTCAGTTCCACCCGGTAACCAGTCATATGCCATTCCACATGGCTGAAAATATGCTTTGCTTCAGGAAGAGGCGTAATCTTTACCTCTTTCACGCCAAGTATTTCCTTTATCTGTTCCTGGGGAATCCTTCCTTCAAGTCCCGGCAGCTCATATAATGAAGCCAGAAGTCCTGTGTCACCTCTTTTGCGGATCGCCACGCGTTCGTCCTTCGTCAGAATAAGAATAGTTCTATGCTCTGTTCTTCGTTCCTTTTTAGGAGCTTTTACAGGTATGACTCCTGTAAGATCCTTCTGCCTGGCTACGCATAAGGAAAAAAGAGGACAGCTGTCACAAAGGGGAGCGCCATTTGGCACACACACAATGGCTCCAGCCTCAATAAGGGCCTGATTATAGGATCCTGGATCTTCTTTTGGCATAACGCCTTTTATCAGCTCTTCCATATCCTTTTTTACAGACTGCTTTGTAATATCCTCCATACTTCCGGTCAGCCTTGATATGACTCGAAGTACATTGCCATCTACGGCAGGAACTGGGATCTGAAAAGCGATGGAGGCAATGGCTCCGGCTGTATAGGAACCGATCCCTGGAAGTGCTTTAAGCTCCTCATAGGATGACGGAAGCTTTCCTCCGTACTTCTCTACAAGAAGCTCAGCCGCTTTTTTTAAATTCCTTGCCCTGCTGTAATAGCCCAATCCTTCCCAAAGCTTTAAAAGACGGTCTTCTGACACTTCCCCCAGCGCTTCCACTCCGGGTAAAGCTTCCATAAAACGGTCGAAATAGGGTTTCACCGCTTCCACTCTCGTCTGCTGAAGCATGATCTCCGATATCCAGACACGATATGGTTCTGGATTTTCCCGCCATGGAAGAATCCTTCTGTGCTGATGATACCAGCTTAACAGGGGGCGGCCGGCTGCACTCAGACGTTCTTCCTTGTCCATAGCCTGACTGGCCGGCTCTAATACCTGTAATTTATCATAGAGGGAATGATTCATTATACATATCCATAAATTCCCCGGACAGACACTTCACCTGAAATCACATGTCTGACCTCTCCATCCGGCATCTCTACAAGGAGTTCTCCTTTTTCATTAATTCCCAAAGCTCTCCCTTTGTATTCACCTGATGGTTCAAGAATTCTTACTTCCTTTCCTGCATTGACCATATTCTTATTATAGACACTTATCAGCCGGGACAAATCACCCTGGCTGATAAATTCTTCATAATAATGCTCAAATGCTTCTAAAACTGCTGCAATCAGCTGACTTCTGACTACTTTCCCTCCCGTTTCAAGAAACAGGGAGGTTGCCATGTCACGGACTTCCAGGGGAAACTCTTCCAGGTTAACATTGATTCCGATTCCAACTACCACGTAATGGATGCCTTCCAGCTCCGCACTCATCTCAGTTAAGATACCACAGAGTTTCTTCCCGTTTGAAACGATGTCGTTGGGCCACTTGATTACCGGAGAAAGCCCGGTTACGGACTCAATACCGTCTCGAACAGCCAATGCAGCTACAAGAGTCAGCATGGAAGCTTTTGCAGGAAGAATATCGGGTCTTAAGATCAGACTCATAAATATATTCTTTCCCGGAGGAGATACCCAGCTTCTGCCTCTTCTGCCTCTCCCTGCTTCCTGGGCATCTGCAGCCACCAGAGTCTCGCTTCCTGCACCTTCCTCTGCCAGGCGCCTGGCTCTTAGGTTGGTAGAGTCAATGGATTCATGAAAATCCACAACCCTGCCAAATTGTCCTCTGATGCAGCTTTCAATCTCTGTTTTCGTCATTATATCACAGGATTCGAGTAAATGGTATCCTTTATTTCGCACTGCTTCGATTTGATATCCTTCTTCCTGAAGCTGACGGATCACTTTCCATACAGCCGTCCTGGAAACATGAAAGCGCTGGCATATTTCCTGACCTGAGATATATTCATCACTTTCCTTTAAAAGTTTTAAAATCTCGGTTTTCAAGTGATCACCCCCACCAGATGCTTACCGCACTGATCACTGCAAGGGCAAACAGCAGACACCCTGCAATGACTGAGGCGATGCCAGCCGCTTTTTTCCTTTTTTCCCTGCCGCTGAGCCTGATTCTGTAAATTCCGTTTATAAAGTTCAAAGCTCCTGCCAGAAAAAATATAACCGGGAACATCAGCATATTGTCTTCCGGATTCAAAAAAGAAATAACCGCCAGTACCACAATTAAGATTCCAACCACAATGTGTACAAGATCCACCATCATGGAAGCATTTCTCAAATTTTTTCCTCGTTCCTGTAAATACATCTCTATTCTCCTAACGTCGCCACCATCACTGCCTTAATGGTATGCATTCTGTTTTCCGCTTCATCAAATACTACCGATACGCCGGATTCAAAGACATCCTCTGTGACTTCGTTGCCTTTTACCGCCGGCAGGCAATGCATAAATATAGTAGTATCCTTGCCTGTTTTATTCATCAGTTCCTGATTCACCTGATATGGTTTTAAAAGTGCAACACGCTCTGCCGCCTTTTCTTCCTCTCCCATGGAGCACCATACATCGGTGTAAATAACATCTGCATCTTTTACCTTTTCACAGTCTTCTGTTAAAGTAATGGTGCTTCCGCTTAAATCTGCATATCCCTGGCAAAGTTCCACCAGTTCCTTGTTTGGCCACAGGCATTCCGGTGCAAGAATGGTAAAATGAACTCCCATCTTACTCATACCGATCATCAGGCTGTTGGCCATATTATTACGCCCGTCCCCTGCATAAACAAACTTCAGTCCTTTTAAGTATCCAAAATGCTCCCTGATGGTGAGAAGATCTGCAAGAATCTGTGTGGGGTGATAATCCTCTGTCAGACCGTTCCAAACCGGAACACCTGCATATTCAGCCAGAGCTTCCACTGTTTTGTGTTTAAATCCCCTGAATTCAATGCCGTCAAACATACGGCCCAGGACCCTGGCTGTATCCTCCACGCTTTCCTTATGGCCCAGCTGTATATCATCTTTCCCCAGATATTCCGGATGAGCTCCTTCATCTACGGCAGCTACTACAAATGCACACCTGGTACGGGTGGATGGTTTTTCAAAAATAAGAGCAATATTCTTCCCTTTTAAAGAGTCTCCTGTGATTCCCTGCTTTTTCTTAGCCTTTAAATCTGCAGACAAATCCAGTAAGTACTGAATCTCTTCTGGTGTATAATCCTTTAATGTAATAAAATTTCTTCCCTTCAGATTCATATGATTTCCTCCGTTAACTGTATTTTTATTCATTATTATAGTATATCATGTATATTCATGCAAGCTATATTTTTAAAAATACAAATTTACTAAAAGGAAGCCCCTTCTCCCAGGGAATGGATCTTTTTTCGGATTTCAAAAAGAAGTTCTTCTACGGTATAGATCCGGAAACGTTTCACTTTTAACCGTTTTGCCAGGTCTTCTAAAAGGCCAAGGTACATATCCTTGTAATCCCAGCCTTCTTTCAGTTTAAAATCCAAAGCAAGCTTGGGAAAAAGCGTCTCTGTAAATACCCGGTATCCACTGAGTGCCTCCAATCCCTCCTCACCGATCATATCCTTCATATACAGTTTTAAAAGTTCCATCTCTGACATCATCTTATCAAAATAATAAGGTTCTGTCTTTGGTGCGTCAATATAATAGATCCGCCCGGAAAGGTCATATAAGAACCGCATGGCGTCGTAATAGCCCAGTGTCAAATTCTTTCTGGCCTGTTTCTTATCAAATTCCAGAATTCCGCCAAGATCCTGTCTGGGAGCGATATGGTAGACTTTGGTTCCATCTGGTATCTTCACCACCCGTTCCTTATCAACACCCCAGCCATAAATCCGGATTACAATAATGTCCTCATAACCATGATCAATAAGCACATCTAAGGGGACATTGTTAAATCCACCCCCATCCATATACCGTTTACCACCAAGCTTTTCATTTTTGAAAGCGAGAAAATAAGCACTTGCCAAAAGCATATCCTTAACTGTGCCCATTTCCCCCTTTCTTAAATCCACCACCAGCTCTTTCCGGTCGGAAACAGAATAAGTGACAGAATAAAGTTCTCTTTCAGAATTAACAATTCTCCCTTCATCCCCAACCACATTGGCAATCAGATCCTTCAGGGGAGTAATGTCAAATCCGCCGTCTTTAACAAGCTGGAAACCTTTGGCTATTAATTCCTGTAAATTCAGAGATTTAAAATCCTTCTTTTTCAGAGCTTCCATGGTTTCGTTGCTGACCGACATTACCTGAGAGTAATCAATGTTCTTCCAGATCTCCTCTGCCCGATCTAAGTCATCCATGCAGATTAAGGCGCCGTTTAAAGATCCAACAGACGCACCTGCAATCCCTTTTATTTTTACTCCAGCTTCCCGAAGTGCTTTCCATGCCCCGATCTGGTACGCACCCTTGGCGCCTCCGCCTTCTAAAACAAGCCCGTATTCCCGGTTCAAATCAAGTTTAAGCTCCATAAAGACCTCCAAATATCCGTCTTTGTCTGCAAAAACCGCAGCAAGAAGTCATAAGACATCTGCTGCGGTTAACTCATTCTTTGGGTATCTCCGTAATAGAGGAAACAAGTCCTGCCAATCCCTGAATCTCAGACGGTATGATAATTTTAGTTGCCTTACCGTCAGCTGCAGCCTTAAACGCTTCCAGACTTTTTATAACAAGAACCGCCTGGTCCGCTCCAGCCTCCTTTAACATACGGATACCATCTGCATTCGCCTGCTGAATCTTTAATGTTGCTTCCGCTTCACCCTCTGCTTCACGGATTCTCTTTTCCTTTTCGGCTTCTGCCCGAAGGATTGCAGCCTGTTTTTCAGCTTGAGCATCAAGAATCACGGATTCTTTTTTACCTTCTGCTACAAGAATTGTTGACGTCTTTTCTCCTTCTGCCCTTAAGATTGATTCCCGTCGTTCACGTTCCGCCTTCATCTGCTTTTCCATGGCATCCTGAATAGCTGCCGGTGGCATGATATTTTTCAGCTCTACACGGTTTACCTTGATTCCCCAAGGATCTGTCGCGATATCCAGAGTTTCTCTCATCTTCGCATTAATGGTCTCTCTGGAAGTAAGCGTCTGGTCAAGCTCTAAATCACCGATGATATTACGAAGAGATGTTGCTGTTAAATTCTCAATTGCCATAAGTGGGTTTTCCACACCATAAGCATAAAGCTTTGCATCTGTGATCTGAAAGAACAAGACTGTGTCAATCCTCATGGTAACGTTATCCTTGGTAATAACCGGCTGAGGCGGGAAATCCGCTACCTGTTCCTTTAAATTCACTCTCTTTGCCACCCGGTCAATAAAAGGCATCTTGATGTGCACACCGACTGTCCAAGCATCAAGGTATGCTCCAAGTCGTTCCACAACAAGCGCCTGGGCCTGCGGAACAATTCTGATACAGGATGACAATACTGCCAGAATAATAACCAAAATTATAATAACTGCTGAAAATCCAATTGCTCCCATCTTACATTTCCTCCTGTTTCTTGCTTACAATCAGCTTGACTCCTCTGATATCCTTTACTTCCACCATGGCTCCCACCGGATAAATGTTGTCATCTTCCAATGCTCTTGCAGTCCATTCCTGCCCGTTTAAAACTGCAGCACCTCTACCTTCCAGGTTATTGATCTCTGCCGTAACCCGGGCATATTTCCCAATCAGACTTTCTACATTGGTCTTCACTGTATACCGGTTTACATATTTTAAGGCAAAGGGTCTGGTAAAAAACAAAAGAATAAAAGATACAATTACAAACACTGCAAGCTGTACCTGCGTATTAACACCAAATAATGCAAGCACAAATGCAACCAGTGCCCCGCCTGCAAACCAGATGGTGGTAAGTGCCATGGTTGCTGCTTCAATTCCAAGGAGCACTACAAAACCTATAAGCCAATAGATCGCTGCCATTCTCTCAATCCCCTTCCCTGCCATGTTAGGCAAAGCACTACGGCAAATCTATCCGTTGACACTATCATACTATATGTTCAGGCATTTCTCAACATTCCCGCAGTAAAAAGCCTGTTTTATTTCAAAAACCTAACTTCTGCGCTGTCTTGCAGTTTCAAACATCAGAACAGATGCCGCCACTGCCGCATTTAAAGATTCCACACTTCCCATCATCGGAATCTTGATATAAGCATCTGCAAGCCTTGCAGTATCTTCAGTTAGCCCATTGGCTTCATTGCCAATTAAAAACCCTGTATCAACAGTATAATCTTCTTTTTCATAATTATTCCTGCCATTTAAGTGTGCTGCATACAGCTTAATTCCCTTCTTCTTTAACTGAAGAATGGAATCAGTCAAATTATCTGTATAGGCAAACGGAACTCTGAATACAGAACCCATGGTGGATCTTATCACTTTCGGATTATAGATATCCGCAGTGGTGCTGTTCATAAGCACTCCGGTGATTCCTGCTCCTTCTCCTGCCCTTATAATCGTCCCTAAATTTCCCGGATCCTGTATGTTTTCAAGTATCATTAAAAAAGCAGGTCCGGGGACACGGGTAAGATCCTCCGGGGTATAAGCATGCTGTTTTGCAAGAGCTAAAATCCCCTGGGGCGTCTTTGTATCTGACATCACCTGGAAGACCTCATCGGTAAGAACTTCATACTTCATTCCACCGATCAGATGTTTTCTCTCTTCCTCCTTTAGAAAGCTTTCCGAGACAAAGATGCTGTCAATCTGTTCACGGGGGATCTCCTTAAATATGCGAAGTCCCTCTGCCACAAATAATCCGCTTTCATTTCTGGCTTTGGCCTTCTTTATCAGGTTCATCACCTGTTTCACTTTCCCATTGGCACTGCTTGTTATCATATGGTACCTCTCTTTATAAATTATCCAGTTCTAAAAGCCACAGGCGGCTGACTGCATCACTTGGCATACGCAGATCTCCTCTTGGAGAGACTGCCACAGAACCCACCTTGGGGCCATCAGGCATACAGGAGCGCTTAAACTGCTGGCTGAAAAATCGTTTGTAAAATACCTTCAGCCATTTTAAAATGACTTCCGGTTCGTATTGCTGATTAAAGGCAGCAAGTGCCATTCGGTAAACTTTTGAAGGCCGGGTGCCGAATCTTAAAATCTGATAGAGGAAGAAATCATGAAGCTCATATGGTCCTACAAGGTCTTCTGTCTTCTGGGCGATTTCTCCATCCTTTGGAGGCAGCAGCTCCGGACTTACAGGCGTATCAAGAACATCCATAAGCACTTCCTTTAACGCTTCTTCTTCACAGGTATCGGCATAGTAACGAACCAGATGGCGTACCAGAGTCTTTGGAACCGATGCATTGACTCCGTACATGGACATATGGTCTCCATTGTAAGTGGCCCAGCCAAGTGCCAGTTCTGACATGTCCCCGGTACCAATGACAAGCCCTCCGAATCGATTGGCCAGATCCATCAGGATCTGGGTTCGCTCTCTGGCCTGGGAGTTTTCATAGGTAACATCATGCTGATCCGGATCGTGTCCAATATCACGAAAATGAACGGATACTGCTTCCCTGATATTGACCTCTGTTAATTCTGCCTCCAGCTTTTCCGTCAGTATGCAGGCATTCTGATACGTCCGGTCTGTGGTTCCAAAGCAGGGCATGGTGATTGCATGAATGCGGTTTCTGGGAATTTCAAGCATATCAAACGCCCGGGCAGTCACTAAAAGAGCAAGAGTGGAGTCAAGACCACCAGATATACCAATTACCACATCCTTGCAGCCTGTATGGGCCAGTCTCTTTTTTAAGCCCATGGCCTGTATGGAAAGAATCTCTTCACATCTGCGGTTCCGTTCTGCTTCTCCATCGGGAACGAACGGTCTTGGATCAATCCTTCTTTTTAAATCCAGTTCCACCTGTTCCATGGTAAACGGAATCACCAGATAGTTCTCCCTGTCAGGTGCCGGAAACGTGGTCATTCGCCTCCGCTCATGAATGAGCCGTTCCAGATCCATATCTGCATAAATGGTTTCATTGCCGAAACGCTTTGATTCTGCAAGCAGCAGCCCGTTCTCTGCAATTAAATTCTGTCCCCCGAATACCAGATCCTGGGTGGATTCTCCTTCACCTGCATTGGCATAGATATAACCGCAGACCAGACTGGCAGAATGTCCGGTAATCAGACTTCTCCGGTAAAGATCCTTACCAGTGGTTTCATCACTTGCAGAGCAGTTTACAATCACAGTGGCTCCTGCAACTGCATGGCGTATGGATGGCGGATTTGGGACCCATGCATCTTCGCAGATTTCTGTTCCGATCACAAGGCCGGGGAATTCTTTACAGGCAAAAAGTAAATCTGTTCCCATGGGAATTTCATATCCCTCCCATGAGATCATAACAGGCTTTTTGTTTCCTGGTTCAAAATACCGCAGTTCATAAAACTCAGAATAATTAGGAAGATTTGTCTTGGGTATGAGTCCAAGTATTCTGCCGTTTTGTACTGCAGCAGCCGTATTGTATAGTTTTCCGTCTCTTTCCCATGGCAGTCCGATAAAAACAAGTAAGTCGCTGCCCTCGGTCTCTTTCACAATCACCTTTAACTCTTCTTTTGCTTTTGAAAGCAGAGCGTCCTGTCCGAAGAGATCTGCGCAGGTATAGGCAGTAAGGCAAAGTTCCGGGAATACCATAATTTTTGTATTTCTTTCTATTCCCTCCCGGATAAGCCTTACAATATTTTCTCTGTTAAACTGGGGATCTGCAACTTTCACATCCGGAGTCGCAGCTGCAACCCTGATATATCCATGTTTCATTGACTTTTTTCTCCTATCTGTTCTTCTTTCCCTTTTGGTATCCATTTCGCCTTCCATGAATAGATACAGTCCATTCCCATGGTAGTAAGCCATGTTATAGGATAACACCACATCACCGCTTCAAAACTGGGGAAAAATGGTACCAGCAAATTAATATATATCATTCTCAGAATACACATGTTTCCTACTCCGATCAGCATGGTCACCATAGTTCTTCCGCTTCCCCGAATGCTGCCCATTAAGATCTGGTGAATAGCCATAGTCCAGTAAAACGGAAGCAGTATCAGCATGGAGGAATAACCGTATGCGATAACGTCCTGATCCGGTGAAAATACTCTCAAAATACGCTCCGCATTCAGATAAAGTATGATGGAAATAAGAATGGTATAAATCATGCTGATAACAAGACCCTGAAATACACCCTGTTTCACACGCCTGGACTTTCTGGCACCGATGTTCTGTCCGGTAAATGTGGTCGCTGCCATGCAAAAACTCTGTAGTGGCAGCATGGCAAATCCGTCAATCTTACTATAAGATCCAAAACCTGCCATGGCAGCAGCGCCGAAGCTGTTGACATTGGCCTGGACGATTACGTTGGAAAGGGATATAATTGACTGCTGTATGCCGCTTGGAATTCCTATTTTTAAGACCCTTGCCATCATGCGCCTGTCAATTTTTATTTTATCCAGTTCCAGCCGGTAACTGTCATCGGTCCGAACCAGTGCTCTGACAGTCAGAAGAGCAGATACTCCCTGTGCAGCCACAGTCGCATAACCAACGCCTGCAGTTCCCATCTGAAAAACCACCACAAACAAAAGATCCAGAACAATATTAATGACAGAGGAAATACATAGAAAAATCAAAGGCCTCTTTGAGTCTCCCACAGCCCTCAGTACACCTGACCCCATATTATATACCAGATTAAACAAGGACCCGCAGAAAAAGATCCGCAGATATGCAACAGCGCCGGGCATAACCGATTCCGGTGTTCCCATTAATACAAGAATAAGCGGGGATAAAAGTACTCCTAGTGCAATCAGTAAAAAGCCCCCTATCATGCTTAATGCCATGGTGGTGTGTACGGCCCAATGCAATTTTTGCTTTTCCTCTGCGCCATAATACTGAGATATAATAACTCCTGCTCCGGTGCCGATTCCCATAAACATACCGATAATCAAATTAATCAGGGAATTGCTGGATCCTACGGCTGCCAGCGCATCACTGCCGATAAAGTTGCCCACTACGACTGAGTCCACCGTATTATAGAGCTGCTGAAACAGATTTCCAACCAGGAGCGGCAGGGAAAAGGCAAGAAGCTGTTTCCAGATTACACCTTCTGTCATGATCACCTGATTCGCATGCATTTTTTTACTCACAAATAATCCTCCTACTTTTTTCCAATCTCCCAATGAGTATTAGTATACATCCTTTTTCGACAATTTGGAAGCCGGATAATTTAAGGTTTACTTTTTAATCCCAATCGTGTAAAATATTTTAATATCCTACTAAACAGATAAGAATAATCAGGGGGGTTTTACAGTGATGAAATTTTCTACCAAGGGACGTTATGCGCTCCGCATGATGATTGAGTTTGCACTTCGTCCCGGTGAATGCACGAAGATCAACCATGTCGCAGAGCGGCAGGACATATCTGACAAGTACTTAGAGCAGATTGTTACCATTTTAAGCCGTGCCGGATATGTAAAAAGCCGCCGGGGCGCCCAGGGTGGCTATTATCTTGCAAAAGACCCTTCCGAATACACTGTAGGCATGATCCTGCGGCTTGCGGAAGGCAGTCTGGTACCAGTATCCTGTATGGAAGAAGAGATTAATTCCTGCAGCAAAGCTGATACGTGTGCCAGCATGATGGTCTGGAAGAAACTGGACAAGGCAATCTCTGATGTGGTGGACAGTATCACACTTGCCGACCTTGTCACAGAACAGAAGCGGCTGGAAGGAATAGAAGACTGACAAGTCCGTGATCAACAACAAAATCCGTTGGATTACAGAAGCATATAGCTCTGTAATTCAACGGATTTTAATTTATCTGTCAGATCCGGTCTGCAATCTCTTCAAATAGACGAGCCTTTTCACGAAAATAATCTCTTGCAAATTCATCGGCTTCCTGCAGGGCTTCTTTCAGTGTTCCTGATTTAAGTTCTACGGATACTGCTTCTATTCCAGCCTCTATTACCAGTATATAAACACCGTCTCCATGCGTCTGCATCTGCAGGCTGATATAGTGATGTTCTGCTTCAATACTTTTTCTGGCTGCTGCTCCCCCATCGCCATACAGGACCCACGTATTCTCATATTCCATCTGCCATACCCCTTTCTGTCTGAAACGCCAAAAGATTCTGTATTATTATAACACAGAATCTTTTGACTGACTACTATTTATCAATAAGGGGTGCTCTCTGCAAATTTACGGATATCAGAGGCGTTGGTAATCTTCTGAATCAGGCCATCTTTAACGACCACAAGTGTGGGCGCCTGCATAATTCCCAGCTTATGAGCCAGTTCTGCATTCTCTTCTGCATCCACTGTTTCATACTCCACATTCTTAAGGAACTGCTTTGCCAGCTTGCAGTTGGGACAGGTTTTTGTAGTAAATAAATAAGCGCCTGCCGGCATCTCCGGTTTCTTATCTGTACCTTTTTCAGACTTCTGCTCGTGTGTGGCATTTTTCAAAACGGAACCGGAAATGTTATAGGTAGTACGGTTTTTATACTCCTGTGTCTTTCCTTCATTCCAGTTTTGTACCGGGCGGTAATATCCGGTGATACGGCTGTAAACTTCTGCTTTCCTGCCGCAGACCGGGCAGATATGATGCTCTCCTGCCAGATAACCATGATCTGCGCAGATAGAATAGGTGGGAGACAGGGTGTAATATGGCAGCTTATAATGATCTGCAATGGTTTTAACCAGCTTTGCAGCCGCTGCCCAGTCAGGCAGCTTTTCACCCAGGAATGCATGAAATACAGTTCCTGAAGTATAAAGCGTCTGAAGCTCATCCTGAATATCCAGCGCATCAAAAATATCGGCTGTGTAATCTACAGGCAGATGGGAGCTGTTGGTGTAGTAAGGGGTATCTCCCTCATGACCAGCAGTCTTAATGTCCGGATAGTACTTCCTGTCGTGTTTGGCAAGACGATAGGTGGTAGATTCCGCCGGAGTCGCCTCCAGATTATAAAGGTCTCCATACAGCTCCTGATAATCAGATAGCCGTTCCCGCATATAATTTAAAACTGTTTTTGTAAACCGCTGTGTCTTTGTATCGGTTAAATCTTTTCCAAGCCATTTTGCATTTAAACCGACCTCATTCATACCAATCAGCCCGATGGTGGAAAAATGGTTCTCAAAGCTTCCCAGATAGCGTTTGGTATAAGGATAGAGTCCCTGATCCAAAAGCTTTGTAATCACTTCTCTCTTGGTCTTTAAGGATCTTGCTGACACATCCATCATACGGTTTAAGCGTTTATAAAAATCTGCTTCGTCTTTTGCCAGATAAGCAATCCTTGGCATGTTAATGGTAACTACGCCAACAGAACCTGTACTCTCTCCTGATCCGAAGAAACCTCCGGTTTTTCTTCTTAATTCTCTAAGATCCAGTCTGAGACGGCAGCACATACTTCTTACATCGCTTGGCTCCATATCGCTGTTGATGTAATTGGAAAAATAAGGGGTTCCGTATTTGGAGGTCATCTCAAACAACAGGCGGTTGTTCTCTGTGTCACTCCAGTCAAAATCTCTGGTGATGGAATAAGTAGGAATCGGGTACTGAAAACCTCTTCCGTTGGCATCCCCCTCAATCATGGTTTCGATAAAAGCCTTATTGACCATATCCATCTCTTTTTTACAGTCTTTATATTTAAAAGCCATCTCTTTTCCGCCCACAATGGCATTTAATTCAGCCATATCAGAAGGAACGGTCCAGTCCAGAGTGATATTGGAAAATGGTGCCTGGGTGCCCCAGCGGCTTGGAGTGTTCACCCCATAAATAAAGGACTCAATGCACTTTTTTACTTCCGGATAGGATAACTGGTCACTCTTTACAAAGGGTGCCAGATAGGTATCAAAGGAAGAAAATGCCTGAGCACCTGCCCATTCATTCTGCATAATTCCAAGAAAGTTAACCATCTGGTTGCAGAGTACGGATAAATGCTTTGCAGGAGACGAAGTGATTTTTCCAGAAATCCCTCCCAGCCCCTCTAAAAGCAGCTGTTTTAACGACCAGCCTGCACAGTAACCAGTTAACATGGATAAGTCATGGATATGAATGTCTGCATTCCTGTGGGCCTCTGCTATCTCATGATCATAGATCTCTGACAGCCAGTAATTAGCCGTCACTGCACCGGAGTTGCTTAGGATCAGTCCTCCTACAGAGTAAGTAACGGTTGAGTTCTCTTTTACACGCCAGTCCTCAACTTTTACATAGCTGTTCACCACATCTTTATAATCCAGAATGGTGTTTTTCATATTCCGTATCTTTTCCCGTTGTTTTCTATATAATATGTAGGCTTTTGCCACATCTGTATATCCTGCATGTTCCAGTACATGTTCCACACTGTCCTGGATCTGTTCCACTGTAATCATACCTTCATTCATTTTCTCCTGAAAATCTGCCGTCACACGCAGAGACAGAAGCTCTAAAATTTCGTTATTGTACTCCTTTCCGGTTGCCTTAAACGCTTTTTTAATGGCTTCCGTGATCTTCCCCAAACTAAATTCAGCTTCTTCCCCATCTCTTTTCACTACCTGGATCATTAAACCTTTACTCCTTTCACAAAAACCGCTATGACTTTTTTAGCATACAGGTGTATTATAGCAGAACAAAAAAGAAAACACAATATCTAGATTTTGTTTTTGTCCAAAAATCTAGATATTGTGTTTTTGTCATTCGTCAATAAATTCCCGGTTTTCTGCAAGACCTGCAAATAATTCAGCGGGCACGTAAGCGTTGACCAGTATTCCATCTTCTAAGTATTCTTCTTTTAAAAGCTGTCCGTATTTACGGATCTGCTGAATCTTTCCTGCATCTTTGTAAGAATAGACTTTTTCCAGATAAATCCTTCTGCTTCTAAGAATGGATTCCAACAGGTTCTCCAGCTCGTCAATCCCTTCCCCTGTACGAGCAGAAATCCGTACCTGAAAATCTGAAGAGAAATCTTTAAGCGTGGTATCAGGCCCAGCAGCATCGATCTTATTAAATACCGTAACCATCACCTTATCTGTGACCCCTAACTCCCGTAACGTTTCATAAACCACATGCATCTGGATCTCCATCTGTGGGTTGGAGCAGTCCACCACATGAAGAATAATATCACTGTATTTGGCTTCTTCCAGAGTACTTTTAAACGCTTCAATCAGATGATGAGGCAGTTTTCTTATAAATCCTACTGTATCGGTCAACAGAATCTGCTGACCGCCTGGCAGACTTAAATTCCTTGTGGTTGGATCCAGCGTGGCAAACAGCTTGTCTTCCGCTAAGATTCCGGCATCAGTCAGGCGGTTTAACAGTGTGGATTTTCCCGCATTGGTATAACCCACAATTGCAGCTACAGGCATATGATTTTTATCTCTCTGCTGTCTGGCCACCTCTCTGTGACGCTTTACATCTTCTAAATCAGACTTTAAGACACTGATCCGGTCATGAATCAGTCTTCGGTCTATCTCAAGCTTCTTCTCACCCGGTCCTCTGGTACCAATTCCTCCGCCCAGCCTTGATAAGGAACTTCTTAGTCCCACCAGCCTTGCAGAACGGTACTTTAACTGGGCAAGTTCCACCTGTATCTTACCTTCTCTTGTGGTAGCTCTTGCTGCAAATATATCAAGAATCACCATGGTGCGGTCCATTACCTTAATCTGCAGGGCATCCTCTAAATTACGCATCTGGGCAGGAGAAAGTTCATCGTCACACACCACTCCCGTTGCTCCAAGTTCGAAGACTCTCTCCCGGATCTCATCAATCTTACCTTTTCCAAGATAAGTTCCCGGATGAATCCTATCCCTGTTCTGAATGACCTTATCCACAGTAACCGCTCCTGCTGTTTTAACCAGCTCTTCCAGCTCATCTAAGGAGGCACTCACATCTGTGCCGTCTCCCGTACTCACTGCTGTTAAAATAACCTTTTCTTCTATCTCTTTTAACTCGATCAGCTCTGCCATTCCCTCTCCAAACTATCTAGATTCCAAAAATGTAATTTCCCGTTGTGCTTCCTCATCCGGTCCATGTGCTGAAACATACTGTTCCATGGTATCCAGTGCTTTCTTAAACTCTCCCTTTCGTTCATAAACTACGGCAATATTAAACAACAGCTCCGGTACGCTATTCGCTTCAGGTGCCGACAGTCCTTTCTGGAACGATTCCAGGGCTCCATCCCAGTCTTTCTGCGCCATCTTACATAATCCCATTCGGTTGTAGATCATGGGCCCCGCCTCTCCTCCAGCTGCTGCACTTTCATACAGCGTCATGGCATCCGATGCTGATCCTGCTTTTTCCATGGCTGCACCAGCTGCCATAAGAGCATTCATTCTTCCCGGGGCTTTGCCATCCGGATCAAGTTCATTGCTTCGGTTAAAATCAGCTATGGCTCCGTCATCATCTCCTGCACCAGCTTTTGAAGCACTCCGCATATTATAATACTCCGGTTTTTCTCCATCTACCTTGATCAGGATGTCATAGGTTCCTACAGCTGCCTCATAATCACCGGATAAATATTCCGCTTCTGCCCTGTATTTTAATACATCCATATCAAATTTTCCTACCAGGCCTTTTTTCGCATTAATTGCCTGGTCAAATGACTGTATGGCGTCTTTGTAATTACCTTCACCCAGCGCCTTAATTCCATCATCCCGGTAAGTGTACCGATTCTCTTTTTTGCCGCATCCTGCTGACATGGTAAGAATCAGGGTCAGAACAATTAAAAGTGTTCCATATCCGGTTTTTCTTTTCATTTTAATATCTCCAACTTTTAACAAAACTATAAATGTTATTGTATTCCAGTGCTGCCGTGTCCGCCTCTGTCTTCATGATCTAAAGAGTCAACAGCCTCAAAACAGATGGCTGGCTGATGCTCCATAATACGAAACTGGCAGATCCGGTCATTGACACGGATCACCGTATCCCGGAGTGCATAAGCCGGGAAAAACCACTGGTCATTGTCCCCGCAGTAAGTCTCATCAATAATTCCCATACTATTGGTCTGAATAATACCGTAATTTTTAAAGGTACTGCTTCTTGGAACCACATGGGCTTCATAGCCGGCCGGAAGTTCCATGGCAATGCCAAGAGGGATCAGTTTAAATTCACCTGCTTTTAACTCCACTTCCTTCGCCGCCCGTAAATCAATCCAGTCGGATTTGCCATCTATGTATCTCAGTCTTTCTATTTCTTCTGTAAAGTATTTAATTTTAATGTTTGCTGTCACTGTATGTCCTCCTGATGACTGTCGCTGTTTTCTTCCTCCGTAAGCAGTATTCCGCTTCCGGAAAGCTCTTCCTCCACTTCCATACGAATCTCCGCTGTTACCAAAGGATCTGCAGCCGGTAAATTCTGAGTGGAACCAATGCCAAATCTTCTTAAAAATTCTTCTGTTGTTGCAAAGAGTGCCGGGCGTCCCGGTGCATCCAGCCTACCGACCTCATACACCAGATTATATTCTACCAGTTTGTTTACCGCATGATCGGATTTTACTCCACGGATCTTTTCAATCTCAAGCTTTGTAACCGGCTGTTTATATGCAATGATGGAAAGTGTCTCCAGAACCACTTCCGATAATACCTGCTTTTTCGGAGCGCAGGCAACACGGATTAAGTTCTCATAGTATTCCGAGCGGGTGCACATCTGAAAGCTGTTTTCCAGTGCGATGATCTGCATTCCCTTTTTCCCTGTCTCATACCGCTTCATCAGACGAAGAACTGCTTCCCTTGCAGTTTCCTCATCCTGTTCAATGGCTGCAGCCAGCCTGCTAAGTTCCACAGAATTTCCCATGGTAAAAAGAACTGCCTCAATGACCGCTTCCCATTTCTTTTCTTCTTTCGCGCTCTTTGCTGACCCGTCTGCTGTCAGAGTTTCTTTATCCATTAACTTTTTCTTCCTCTCCCAGATCCGAAAAATCCAGTTCCCCTTCCTCGCCTTCCGGCTCCAGGGTTTCAATCATCATATCATCAAATAAATGCTCCTGGGTCAGGGTGATCTTGCCGATCTTCATGAGTTCCAGAAGCGCTAAAAAAGTGACTACTACTTCTATCTTGTCAGGCTGCCCCTCAAGCATTCTGCGAAAGGAAAACTTCCGGTTTCGCCTGGCAAAATCCATCACTGATTTTATCTTATCTTCCAGGCTTACCGCTTCCTTACGGATATTGCCAAACCGGCTTCTGATGGGATCCACCCTGTCTTCTGTCCGTTTTGTCACCGCACGGAAAATTTCCTGCAGCTTTGCCAAGGTAAGCCCGTCAAGGAGCTTGTCCAAATCTACGGGCGGCTCATATTTCGCCACCTCGGCAGGCACGGTAGGAGTCTTAAAAAACAGGCGGTCTGCTCCTACTTCCCGGTCTTTTAATTCCGATGCCATATATTTAAAATATTTGTACTCCAGAAGGCGGGCAACAAGTTCTGCCCTTGGATCTTCTTCCTCCCCTTCTTCATTGACCTCTTTGGGAAGAAGCATACGTGCCTTAATGTCAATGAGAGTTGCCGCCATGACTAAAAATTCACTGACGATATTTAAATCCTCGGTCTCCATATGATTCATGTAATCTAAATACTGTTCCGTAATTATCACAATGGGAATGTCATAGATATTCACTTTATTTTTATCAATCAAGTGAAGAAGCAGATCAAGCGGTCCTTCAAAATTATCCAGTTTATAAGAGATTCCCATATATTCCTCCAAAGCAGATTAAAACATACCAAAAAGCAGTATACCAAATTGAGACCGATCTGTAAATATATGGAAGGTTCAATTTGTGGATTTGGGTTTTAAATCCACAACGACCAGCTGAGGTTTGTTATTCAGCCGGATATTAATGGAGTGGGTTCCAAGGCCTCTGCTTACTATCATATATTTTTCATCTTTTTGAAACGTCCCTCCACAGTAGGGATTAAAAAACTGGTACTGCGGAGTCATCACGCCTCCCAGAAACGGAAGGCGTATGGTTCCTCCGTGAAAATGACCGGAAAGGGTTAAATCAGCGCCCCAGTTCCGGTAAGTGTTAAAATAAAGGGGGGAATGGGACAATAGTATCTGAAATCGTTCTTCTCCTGCCTTCCCTGCTTTTTGCTCAAGTTCTTCAGGAAGAAGGCACTCAGGAATAAAGTCCTTATAACAACCTTCTTTTAAATCCACACCTGTAATGGCAATATCCTTCCGGTATAATTCCGTCCGGTCTCTTAATACTATTACTCCAAGCTTTTTTAAGCTGTTTTCATACGTATCATACTGATCACCATAGACCAGCCGTTCCTGGTTCATCCGGTTTTCGTGATTTCCGTTTCCGTAAAAAACAGGGTAACGATTTGTCAGCTTCTCCATCAGTTTTAAACTGACCCCGGTATCTGCTGTCTTTTTTACAACCATCATATCACCGCCGACAAGCACCACATCCGGATTCACATGGTCAATCGCTTTAAGAAGTCTTTTATTGTCTTCTCCAAAGCAATGACTGTGAAGGTCCGAAAGGAATACCAGCCTCAAGTTTTTTCCGATCTTACTGCTTTCTATAACAGTTCTCTCTACGGAAAGCTGTTCTCTTTCGTATTCAGACCGCAGTAAGGATACTGCGCCTGCAGCAGCACAAAAAACTCCGGCAGCAAACCACATCTGTTTATACCTCATCTTCTCTCATTCCTTCTTTTGCTGTCCCTCCATCATACAATGAAGAACCTGTCCCCGTCAAGTAAAAGGCTTCCTCTTTTACCTTCCCCTTTTGTATAATGAATACCAATTATGGATAATATGCAATACTGGATAATCACGGTTTAATAAGAGTGTGAGGTGACTAACCATGATTGTTTATGACAGACTGTGGGAAACCATGAAAAAGAAAAATGTCAGCCAGTATCATCTGATCAAATATTGCAAGGTCAGTGCCGGACAAATCGGACGGCTAAAGAAAAACAATTTCGTATCTACTCATACGATTGATATGCTGTGTAAAATTTTAGACTGCAGCGTAGATGAAATTATGGAATATCGGGCCGATATTTGCGAGGCAACAAGTGTGACCTGTAATACTGACCCTGAGGAAAATAAATAACAGGCTTTTCCTTCAGAGGATTTGGCATAGAAAAAGAGCCGTGAGGCTCTTTTTTCTATGTTATGTTCCTCTTAGGATATCCAGACACCGGTTCCGTCCAGGCGGTAACCATCGGGTGTTACCGTATCCTTTAACATGGCGCCATCACTGCCAAGATAATACCACTTCTCCCTGGTTTTCACCCAGTAATTACATGCCTTAGTACCATCTTCCCGGTAATAAAACCACTGATCCCCTGACTGCACCCAGCCAGAGGAAGCATTGGCTTTTACACTGCTGCCGCCTGACCCCTTTAAGGCAAAACCATAATCCAAAAGCGCTTTGGTATCGTCATAATGGGTGGACTTACTTTTCATAATCACTACGATTAAGCGTGATCCATTCTTTTCTGCATAAGTCACCAGGGTATTGCCAGCCGCAGAGGTAAAGCCGGTCTTTCCTCCTATCACTCCAGGGTAATAACGGGAGTCGGAAGAATTGATCATCTTATGCCCCATGGTTACCGTTCTGGCTCCCGCTTTCTTCGTGGCCGGAATCTGGTAGCGGACAGTAGAGCACACTTTTCTAACCACACCATTTTGAAAAGCCGCTTTTGCAATCAGCGCCATATCATGGGGTGTTGTATAATGACTGGAATTATTAAGACCGTTGGGATTGACAAAATTTGTATTGGTACAGCCAAGTTCTCTGGCTTTGGCATTCATCAGCTGGGCAAAGGAACTGACGCTGCCGGATACATGCTCAGCAAGACCATTGGCCACCTCATTGGCAGACTTAAGCATAAGACCATAGAGACTCTGCTCCACCGTCAGCTTATCACCTTCTGTCATATTTAAGGTAACCGCCCCTGCTTCCAGATTGGTAGTAGCTGCCTTGGAAAAGGTAACGGTATCTGAAAGGTTCGTCCGTTCTGCCACCAGAAGCGCAGTCATCAGTTTGGTAATGCTGGCCGGATAATACTTCGTCTCACTGTTTTTAGAATAAAGAAGTTCTCCGGTATCGGCATCCATTAATACAGCTCCCTCGGAAGAGATCTGGGGCACACTTACTGTTGAAGCTGCTGTGGTGGACGTTGTGGAGGCGGTGCCCGCTGTGGAATCCGCGGCGTCTTTTTTGCTGTCTGTGTTCTGGTCTGCCTGTCCGCTTATAGAAGCACCTGGTCCGGCTGCTGCCTGTGTCTCCTGCGTGGAACCCGGGAAGGGCGAAACCGTAGGTATATCCGTTGCATAAGTGGCAGTTGATGCCAACATGGAAAAGCCAATGATAAGACTGATTAATCTGCAAGTTTTTTTTGTCATAGCCAATTATCTCCTGTATTTTTCTACCAGTTAGTTCTTCCATCAGTATAACATAAAATCCAGTAATTACCGCTTAAAATTTTCTTACAAAATTAAAAAATGCACCACTTATAAAAGTGATGCATCGTCTAAAGGCCTGTATTAATCTTCTTTTTCCAGCTCTTCCAGCCTGTCCATGGCAATATTTAAAATTTCCGCATGGTCAAATGCCAGCTTCTCCTGGTCAAGCATGTCTATTGCAGGCAAAAGTTCAATGTCAATGTCTCTCTTCCACATCATGCCATCCCGTTCAAAGGTTTCCGTAATCCGATAGCTGATAAATATATGTTCTTCCTCATTCTCAATGGTAAGTGCATATGTCGCCCCATTTTCAAGGTCTGAAAGCTTCTTTTTCTTTACCTCAAACCAGCACGCCTTGCCGGCATCGTCACCAGCCTCTACGGTTAACTGATCTTTTGGAACTGCCGCTAAATAAGAAACGGAAATCACTCTTGTTCTGGGATCTCTTTTTACACTTCCCCAGGTATAAAGCTGTTCCATGTAGATATCCTTTAATCCGGTTTCTTCAAACAGTTCTCTGGCTGCTGCTTCCTCCAGGGATTCATCCATGTTAACAAATCCTCCCGGAATCGCCCACTGACCGATACAGGGGTGGTTTTTCCGCTTAATGAGAAGAATTTCTGTCTTTGATTCTTCCTGGTCATATGCAAATATCAGCATATCCACCGTTACCGACGGGCGTTCGTAATCTCCCGGACGGTATTGTAAAAGAAACTCTTTTTCCGTCAGCCCTTCTTCATTCTTTCGTTCCATTCTGCCCTTCTTCCTACCAGTTTTTTAAAATACAATGGACTGAAGCGCTCCAAGAACACCTGCACTGGCAAGTCCCATAATGATTCCTGCCATTAAAACTCCGCCCATCACAGCTAAAATACTGGATTTAAAATCAATATCAAGCAGGCTGGCTGCCAATGTGCCAGTCCAGGCACCGGTGCCTGGAAGTGGGATACCAACAAATATCAATAGAGCAATGAACAATCCCCTTCCGGCTTTCGCCTGCAGTTTTTCTCCGCCGCGTTTTCCTTTTTCCAGACACCAGGTAAAAAAAACGCCTAATACCGGCTTATCTACTCCCCACTCCAGAACTTTTCTGGCAAACAGAAAGATAATGGGTACCGGAAGCATGTTTCCGATTATTGCAATAATATAAGACGGAACCAAAGGCAGTCCCATTACTGCAGAGTAGGGAATCGCTCCCCTTAGTTCAATAAGCGGAACCATGGAAATAAAAAATACTGTTATATATTTTTGTAACATCATCCATTCCTTTCATAATAAAAGTCTGCCTTTATACTATACACAAAGATGGACAGTCTATCAACTATTTTATAAAAAGATTATATTTACATACATGATTCCAAACCTTTCCTGAATAAAATATTAACATTTCTGAAATACTATTGTACTGACAAAACGAGTGTGATATAATCCTCAAAAGTTGATTATTATAATCCCACGCAATCGTTAAGAAGGGTGTCTTTTTATGAATATCAAACAGTTTTTAACCAAGTACAGGCATGCCTGGATTCTCAGCTACGCCTTCATTTATTTACCATGGTTCGTGTACCTTGAAAAAACAGTGACAAGCAACTACCACATCATGCATATAGCCATTGATGACTATATCCCGTTTAATGAATATTTCATTATTCCTTACCTGATGTGGTTTGGTTATGTGGCAGTCTCAGTCGCCTATTTTTTCTTTCATGATGTGAAAGAATACTACAGGCTTTGCACCATGCTGTTTACAGGAATGACCATAAGCCTTGTGATCTGTACTGTCTTTCCAAACGGAACGGACTTCAGACCTGTCGTTGATGCCAATAAGAATATTTGTGCTACAATTGTTAATCTTCTCTATTCTGCAGATACCTGTACCAATGTATTTCCAAGCATACACGTGTATAACTCCATTTGTGTACACATTGCCGTATGCCGAAGTGAACGTCTTAAAAACTGCAGACAGTTAAAAACAGGGTCTCTTATTTTAATGATTCTAATCTGTCTGGCTACTGTGTTCTTAAAACAGCACTCTGCTTTTGACGGACTTGGCTCCTTAGCTATGGCTTATATCATGTATCAGTTTGTTTATTCTGATTCCCTTGTTCCTAACAGAAAAAAGGTATCCGAAAAAGCAATCAGTTAAAAAAAGGCCTTCCCTGCCGGGAAGGCCTTTTCACATCCGATTCTAATTAAACCCAAAAAATTTCTGAGTCATCTTATAAATGGCGATAGGGAATTTCATTCCGCTCTTACCAGGCAGATTGACTCCCTGTCCCAGGAATCCGTAGCGAAGCCTTAAATAAAGCTTTAAATTCTGTTTTCTAAGACTCTGCCACAGTTCTTCCTTTTTCTCCAAATTTTCCTCTGTTCCGGACTTAATAGCCAGAATGGAGGAAATGACCATCATAATCTCTAAATACCGTACCATATAGCGCCGAAGCTTGCGCTGTTTAATCTTCATCACGTCATAATAGGAAAGCATCAGCTTTGTCACACGGATCTGCTGATCAATTCGTCCGATCATAACCTGCTCGTTGACAGACTGATCGTCTCTGCCTATGAAGTAGCGGTAAAAGTTTACGTTTAAATAATACAGGGTTTTTACATGGGGCAGCGGCTGATAAACAAAAATATTATCCACATAGAAGGTATGCTTTGGCAATTCCAGACCGCATTGCTTTAAAAGTTCTGTCCTGTAAATAACAGAATGCATCAGAATGTATTGTCCCAGAATAAAAACCTTCACATCATCCCAGTCAATCAGCTGGTTCTCCGGAAGTGCAGTCCGGTAATTCATTACTTTCTTACGATTGGAGCCCTGTTTTTCATATACAAAATTACTTACCAGCATATCAAGTGTCTTCTCACCGTAAACGAACCGTCTGAGGGTATTGAGAATCTCCATATAAGCAGATTCATCCACCCAGTCATCACTGTCCACTACCTTAAAATAAATCCCGGACGCATTCCTTAATCCTGCATTAACTGCTTCTCCATGCCCGCCATTCTCCTGATGGATCGCCCTGCAGATTCCCGGATAATTCAGTTCATATTCATCTGCAATTTCGGCTGTACGGTCTTTTGTTGAACCGTCATCTACAATAAGGATCTCAACTTCATCTCCGCCTGGAAGCAGGGATTCGATGCAGTGCCTCATATAGGATTCTGAATTATAACATGGAATTGCTACAGATAAGAGTTTCACACAATATCCTCCTTTAGGTTGTTTTTCCAATAAATCCGGATAATACAAATTACAGTTACAACGACTGATATTACAACCACAGCTGCAGTCACTCCTGCCTGTTCTCTTTGAAACAGAAGCCCGGACAGTTCCGTGTTGGTTATAAAAAGCGAAAGTAAATTAGCCGAGATGTGAAGCATGATAGGTGCCGACAGGGCTTTTGTTCTCTCATAAAGCCATGCTGCGGTAAGACCAATGATAAATGCATAAACACCCTGGGGAAGATTTCCATGATAAAGACCAAACAAGCCGGCTGATATTATAGCCGATAAAACAAAAGAAAACTTGTCCCGGATGGAAGCAAAAATCATTCCTCGAAATATCAGTTCCTCCGCTACAGGTATGATAAGTCCGGAGGCCAGAAGCTGAAGCGCAAATGGCGGAGAATAGAGTGCCTTGGCTGCTTCCTGGTATGTCCTTGATATTCTGGTCAGTCCCATAACTTCCACAGCTGAATTTCCCAGAATGCAAAGAGCTGCTCCAAGCAGCCAGATCGCAATCAGGCTGTCTGCAGGTTTCAAACTCTCTGTCATGGAAGATCCTCTGTTTTTCTGATCGTAAGAATAAAACCACAGCAAAACCGGAATATTCAGTAATGCAGATACTCCCGTAGCCAGAAGTGGTTCAAAAGGCACCGCCAGATACAGGCACGTGGTGGCTAACGTGTAGGTAAACAAAGGAAGAATCAGATGCAGAATCATTACTATCATAAGTACCTGTCCTTTCATTTTCTGTATCTTCTTAAACATTATACCACCTGATTTCAGGATATCCACTTAATTTTTTTAAAATTATTTCTAAAAACAAATGAAATCTTTTCTCATATTCCCCAATGCCCGAAAGCGGTTGCTTTTTTTATCTGCTGATAATATAATATCCTTATATTTTCTGATTAAAACTACATGAAACTGAGAGGAAATAATATGGCAAAAAAACGTATTGTGATAGCTTTGGGACACCATGCCTTGGGAACAAACCTTCCGGAACAAAAGACGGCAGTAGCCAGAACTGCCAAAGTAATTGCAGATTTTATTCAGTCTGGCTGGCAGGTGGCCGTTACTCACAGCAACGCTCCCCAGGTTGGAATGATCCACACTGCAATGAATGAATTCGGAAAACAGCATGACGGTTATACCTCAGCTCCCATGTCTGTCTGTTCTGCCATGAGCCAGGGATACATTGGCTATGACTTACAAAACGGAATCCGTGCGGAACTTATGACACGGGGCATATATAAGTCCGTAGCTACGATTTTAACCCAGATGATGGTAAATCCATATGACGAGGCTTTCTATACTCCCATGAAGCCCATCGGACGTTTCATGACTGCAGAGGAAGCAAAGGAAGAAGAGGATAAGGGAAACTATGTAGAAGAAGTTCCTGGCAAGGGATTTCGCAGAGTTGTCGCTTCTCCAAAACCGGTTTCTATCGTTGAGATCGATATCATAAAAGCCGTTATAGATGCAGATCAGATTGTGATCGCCTGTGGAGGCGGCGGTATTCCCGTTATGGAACAGGGCTGCTACTTAAAAGGAGCCAGCGCTGTGATAGAGAAGGACAGGGCTGCCGGACTGCTTGCAAAAGAAATCGATGCCGACGTGCTGATGATTTTAACAAATGTTGATAACGTAACCTTAAACTTTGGAAAGCCGGATGCCAGTCCCATCAGCCTTATGAGCAAAACGGAGGCGGCTTCTTATATTGAGGACAATCAGTTCGAATCCTCTTCCATGCTTCCTAAGATTGAAGCATCTCTTGATTTCATTGAGCATGGAAGGAATCGGAAAGCAATCATTACTTCCCTGGAAAAGGCAGAAGAAAGCCTTGAGGGAAAAGCCGGTACTATTATAACAGAAGCATAAGTATAAAAAGGATTTTTGTCCTGTTGCAAAAACAGAGGACAGAAATCCTTTTTTTCTATTATTATAGAACCAGTTCCGTTTTGAAAACTGTCACAGCTTCACCGGTGATTTTTACCTGAACCGGATTGCCGCCCGCAATTTTTACAGAAACCAGAATTTTTCCTTTACGTCCAATGGCCTCTCCCTGTGCCGCTTCAAAAGAAAATTCCTTCTTATCTTTTCCAAACAGTCCATAGGTAATAAAATAAGCGCCTAAGGGGCCGTTGGCATTCCCAGTTACAGGGTCTTCCGCAATTCCAATGGCTGGCGCGAACATTCTTCCATGTACCAGCGTTTTTTCTTCGGGATGAAGCGTAAATACATAATATCCGTTACAACCAATGCGACTGCTTAATTCTGACAGCTTTGCAAGGTCCGGCTTTAAGCTGTGAAGCAGGTTCTCCTCTGTTATACCAACCATTACCTTGGAATGTCCCGTTGATGCTATGGCAATTGGACAGTCCCTTCTGTGTTTCTCTTTGGTAATCCCAAGAGCTGCTAAAATATCGTCCTGAACAGGTAAAGGCAAAGGCTCTCCCACTATCACTTCTCCCTGAGTCATGGTAATCGTATAATCTTCATCCGCAGACCGGATTTCAACCGGAAGGATTCCTGCCCCGGTTTTCTGAATGACCACCCCGGATGCCATATTTTCTTCCAATGCTCTGACATAGTGAGCAGCAATTGTGGCATGACCGCAGATGGGCACCTCGCACAGCGGTGTGAAAAACCGCACATGAACGTCATACTCTCCTTCCGATCCGGGGAACAGGAATGCCGTTTCCGAATTATTTAGCTCTCTTGCTATTTTAAGCATCATGCTTTCACTTAGTCCCTCACCATTGGTCACCACTCCTGCCGGATTTCCCGTGAATCGCTCCCTGGTAAATGAATCCACCTGATAAACTCTATATGATTTTTTCATGAATAATCCTCCTGTTTCTTATTTTCTATATCTTAATACCATGAATTCCTCTTGACAAGTAATTACATTTCCGTTATATAATTACACAAAAGAAACTAACTATCAAAAGAATAACTATGAGGCAGAAAAACCATGAAAAATAAAGAAATAAAACCAAAAACCCTGGAATGCCATGTGGAAAAAATGTTTAACATTATCGGTGGGAAATGGTCCTTTCTTATTGTAAAAAATCTTTTTGCAGGTACAAGGCGCTTTGGAGAGCTCCGAATGAGCTTACACGGAATCAGCCCCAAGACTTTAACCGCCTGCCTGCGTTCTTTAGAATCCCATGGCATATTAACAAGGGAAGTTATCCCCACCATACCGCCTGAAGTCCGTTACACGCTGACAGAGAAAGGCATGGATTTACAAAACGTGGTCAATCAGATGAAAATATGGGGAGAAAAATGGTCTGAACGTTAATCCTACAGCATATATTCCCGAAACCCCGTCATATATTGAAACAAATGGACTCGACGGAGTATTATTATGAAATGGTTCAACCGATTAAGACTGGCGGAGAAAATCAGAACATTTTCTATATCGCCGGAAGCTGGAAAGAAAGGCCTGAAGATATTTCTATTCCTTCTATGTGCCTTTTTTGCCGGGCGTCTGGGGGCAATGTTTGCTGAGCATCATCGCGCTGTGGAAACTGCTGCAGAAGGAAACTGGGGATTAAGCTTCCAGCAGGAAGGTCAGCCTCCTGTTGCCAATGCCACTATGGATTATTTAAAGAAGTTTAATGCCTATTATGCACAAAAAACCCAGGATAAGGTCTTATATCTCACCTTTGATGCCGGATATGAAAACGGAAATACTGCTGCAATTTTAGATGCACTGAAAAAGCACCATGCACCTGCAACCTTTTTCGTTGTGGGCAACTACATAGAAACTGCACCAGAACTGGTTAAACGAATGATTGCGGAAGGTCATACAGTAGGTAACCACACTTATCATCATCCGGATATGTCAAAGATGAGTTCAAAGGAATCTTTTGAAAAAGAGCTGGGAGACTTGGAAACTTTATTTGAACAGACCACCGGGCAGAAAATGAGAAAGTATTACCGTCCCCCTCAGGGCAAATACAGTGAATCCAATCTGCAGATGGCAAAGGATATGGGATATAAAACCTTTTTCTGGAGCCTGGCTTACGTGGACTGGTATCAGGATAAGCAGCCTTCAAAGGAAGAAGCCTTTAAAAAGCTGTTAGGACGGATTCATCCCGGTGCCATCGTACTTTTACACAGCACTTCCAGTACCAATGCACAGGTTCTTGATGAACTGCTGACCAAATGGGAAGAGATGGGGTATCAGTTTAAATCCCTGGATGAGTTAGTAAGCCAATAAAAAAAGAAACCGAAGCTCATGGATTGAACTTCGGTTCTTTTTATTAATGGTTTAAAGATCTGCAGCAAAAGAAAGGGCCTCATCAATGCATCCTGCCAGGTTCTCTCTCCCCACGGACTCCAAAAAGCCCGCCCGCTCCATCATGGACATGGGCTGGTCATTAACATGGGATAAAATAAGGGTCACATGTTTTTTCTTTAAATTGTGATACAGTTTTTCCAGGCTTTTTAAAGCCGTTGCATCCATAGCCGGAACACTTCTCATTCTAAGAATCAGAACCCGTTTCCCCTCTTCTATTATCAGCTGGGATATCTTTTCCGCTGCGCCAAAGAACATGGGACCGCTTACTTCAAAGACTGCAACATGCTTTGGCACAGGTTTTAAGTCTATGGATTCGCTGCTGTTTTCTTCATCCTCCAAGTACTTCCAGCTGCTTACCTCTGTCACATCAGCCATACGTTTCATGAACAGCAGGGAAGCAAATAAAATTCCAACTGCAATGGCTGTCACAAGATCAAATGCAACGGTAAATACGAAAGTAACAAGAAGCACGGACCAGTCGCTTTTGGGAGCTGTCTTCATGATGGAAAGAAAAACTCTCCACTCACTCATGTTATAAGCTACCATAAAGAGAATAGCAGCGATTGCCGGCATGGGAATTAATGCGGCATAAGGCATTAAAAATACTAAAACCAGAAGAAGCATCACTGCATGAACCATGCCTGCTACAGGCGTTCTTCCGCCGTTTTTTATGTTTGCAGCAGTTCTCGCTATGGCTCCAGTGGCTGGAATTCCGCCAAAAAGAGCGGAACAGATATTACCGGCGCCCTGGGCAACCAGCTCCATATTGGAATTATGTCTGCTTCCAATCATTCCGTCTGCAACTACGCAGGATAATAAGGATTCTACCGCTGCCAGAACCGCTATGGTCACTGCATCCGGCATTACCTTTTGTACCATGGCAAGAGAAAATACAGGAAGATGAAAGGTGGGAAGATCCGATGATATGGTGTATAAATCCCCGATGGTATTTACCGGAAGATGAAACACTTTTACAAGACCCGCCGTAAAGATGACAGCAATCAGTGACGGCGGTATGGTTTTAAAAAATCTGGGCCATACAATTAAAATAAGAAGCGCTGTAAATCCCACTGTAAGAGCCATAGGATTGAGCGTACCAATGCTGTGTACCACCTCACTGACTTTTTCGAGAGTTTCGATCGGGGCATTCCCAAAGGTAAGCCCCATAAAATCCTTAATCTGGCCAATGAATATGGTAACAGCGATTCCTGTGGTAAATCCTGTGGTAATGGTATATGGAATGAAGCGGATCAGGCTTCCCATCCGCAAAAATCCCATGATAAGCAGAAAGATTCCTGCCAGAATGGTTGCTATAACCAACCCGTCGAAGCCGTTTTTCGCTGCAATCCCTGCCACGATAGATGCAAATGCAGCGGTGGGACCTGCAATCTGAACCTTACTTCCTCCCAGAAAAGAGATCACAAAACCGGCTGTAATGGCGGTATAAAGCCCCTGTTCCGGTGTAACACCGCTTGCTAATGCCAGGGCAATGGAAAGCGGAAGGGCAATGATCGCTACAATGATTCCGGAAACGAAGTCTTTCAAGAACTGCTCCTTCGTATAATGCTTCATTGATAAAAAAAACTGAGGTACCAAATCTTTCATTTCTTCATCCTTTGTCTATTATAAAATTTTTATAAACTTTTTATAATATAACGTTCCAGATAAAAGAAAGCAAGTTTATTTTTCATGTTCTTTAAATAGTACATACAAGTTCATCTCAGACTATGGGCAGCCAGCACCTCTAATCCCTTTTCATCAAGAAGCTCTACGGTCCCTCTTGTAATCTTCACCAGACTCTCACCCTGAAACAGTCGAAGCAAACGGGTTACCACCTCTCTGGCAGTGCCTAAGTGGCGGGCGATCTGCTCATGGGTAATGGATAGTTCCATCGTATCATTTAGCCTGCACTCTTCCAGTAAGAATGCAGCCAGTCTTCCATCCATCTTTTTATTCATCACCTGATCCATCAGCCACATCACATCGGAGAATCTGGATGCCATGAGTTCATTGGTGAAGTTTGAGACTACGGCTGATTCTTCCATTAAATCACGATAGATATCAGCTGGAATCTGGAACACTACCGTATCCTGTTCTGCTTCTACAGTTACATCAAACTGAATATTCTTCACCATACAGGACCCGGAGAACAGGCAGATATCCCGTTCAAACAGCCGGTATAAAGTCAGTTCCCGGCCTTCATCCGATATGGTAAACACTCTTAACTGACCTTCTGTTACAAGAAGAAAACCGCTGCACTCATCGGATTGTCCGTGTACCAGCATTCCCTTTTCAAATCTTATTTTTTTCGATTTGGATGACAGCTTTTCTCTTTGTTTCTCTGTAAGTTTGTTCCAAAAAGGAAGATAATCTCCCAGTGTCATAGTATCAAACCTCCCTGTCATTATTCGTGTAAAAATATGATCTCATCATTGGTATCAAACAATCGAAAGAATTCTTCATATCCCATTATCCCTGCTTTTAACTTTTCTGCCATAATAAGCAGATTAGCGGAATTCACTGCTGCCCCCTTCATGCCGGAACGCATGGAAATATGGTTTAATCTGTCCCGGAAACCGCCCGTAAACTCTCCTGACAGAAAGGCGAAGCGAAAATTTTTCACATCTTTGCCAAAAATGTTCCACCAGCAGTTAGGATTTAACAGCTCACTGCGCTCCTTATTTTCTTCTATATAGCGGTACATCTCATCTGCCTGTTTTATTGGGAGCGAATATCCCTTTCCATATGCTTTATTGTCAATGATCAGTCCGTTGTTTTCGTAGTAAATGCAGACATCAGGTTTTCTGGTATCCCCAAGTCTTCCCCCAAGAAACGAAAGCTCTGCCGTAAGCAGCTGGGCTGTCTGGATCTCGTAATCCCGGTCTGAGGTGCCGTCATAGCCTAAATCTACAAGAATTAAGTATTTGTGGTCTATATAGGTTAAATGAGACCGTAAATAATCTTTAAGTATGGAAACTTCTGATTTCATCGGAAGAGAAGACTGGAGTGTTTCTGGAAATGAAAGGCCCGTAATCTCATCTGTAATCCGGTATGTATCTCTGGTCTTTTTAACCTGCAATCCGATATTCTCCAGACTCTTTAAATCATCAAGGAGAGTTTCGATCTCTTCCTCCAACCCTTTTTGCTTTAAATATTCCTGTATCTGCAAAGGAGTAAGTGATGATTTTTCCAGACACTGTATAATATGAGCTCTCCTGTTCCGTAAATATTCCCGATCTGCAGCCTTAGTCGCCAGCATATCCCACATCACCCGCTTAGGTATCTTCCTGCATCTGGATCCTCCGGTTATATGGTTGCATATGGTCCTGCCCTTTAAAGTAAGCTGATAGGACTGGGGAATCACCTCTGTATTTCCTCCGCCCCTATACATTCCAGGAATCTCTTTTGGCATTTTCTTTACCCAGCCCACAGAAAGCAGCCAGCTGCATATCGTTCTGACGTATTTATCGCTGGTTCCTTCCGTATCCTGAAGCAACTTAGTCTTTTCTTCCTTCTCTTCTGTGGCTGCAAGTCCCTCCACAATCATGGACTGGGGAATGAACGTAAATCCTGCTTCTCCGATAAATCCAAGCTTTGCACCTATCTCAAATTTTGTCATATGCCCTTCCTTCATCAGAAGGGACAGGACTCTGCACACCGGAGGATAGGAAAGAAGAGCTGTTTTTAATACTTCCTCCTCCTCTTTGCTTCCTTCCTCTGCCTCAGCATACTGCCTTCCCAATACGGACAAGGAGCATTCATCAGCCGCCCTGTCATAATCCAGAAAGCCAATACTGACCGCCCATCTTAAAAATGAATCTGCCGGCCAGTCTGACTGATACTCTTTTCTCTGTCCGGGAAGTACCGCCTGTATGATACCCGAACAAGGTGCGTTACTTCTGGTATAGCCTTTTGGTGTACCTTTTCCTTTTAAATGGGTATAGGGAATGCGGATTTCTTCCTGATCCAGTTCTTTTATGAATTCCTCTCGTTTCTCCTCATCCTGAATGAGCCTTGGAATCTTATCCGTTTTCAGCAGCCGGTTTATTCTGGAATCCGGCACAAATACGGATACCACATTTTTCAGATTCTCCAGGGTATAGGCTTCCTGTACCCAGCCAAATGTTCTCTCAGCCACGTTTCATTCCTCACTATAGTTTTCTTACAGTATAGCATAGGGAAAGCAGATAGGCAAAATATTTTGGTATGCCTCAGAATGCGGCAGTCAGAAAGGCCCCGTTACTTTCTCATAATAAACATGATAATGAGAAAGTAACGAGACCTGCTACAGAATATTATTCACAGCAGCCGCATTCTGCCGAAGTAATGGTTCCTCGTGCGCAGAGTACTTCAATTTCAACTCTGGCATTCATTGGAAGAGCCGCAACCTGCACACAGGAACGGGTTGGATAGGGTATTTTCATATACTCGCTATAGACCTCATTCATTTCTGAAAAATCTTGCATATCGGCCAGAAATACAGTTGTTTTAATTACATTCTCAAATGTTAATTCCCCAGCGTCTAAGAGTGCTTTTACATTTAACAGGCTCTGCCTGGTCTGCCCTTTAATGTCTTTGGCTTCTATCTTACCGGTTTCCGGATTAACCGGAAGCTGGCCTGACAGAAATACCAATCCGTTAATGCAGATTCCCGGTGAATAGGGACCAATTGCCTTTGGTGCGTTATCTGAAACGATTGGTGTTTGAAAATTCATATTTATTTCCCCTTTTTATTTATTTTTATGTTTTACCAGAACCAGACTGGCTAATAAGCTGAGTACAGAGACCAATGCACAGGTCAACCAGCCGGCAGCCCAATATCCATTGCTTCCAAGCAGCACCCCTACGACCATAGGCGCGATTGGATTAGGAATATTAGCTGCGCCGGAGCAGAATGCAGTCCCGGGAATATTATCACTTTCGGTATATACTTCTATGGGAAGCGCCCAGAAAACTCCAGCTGCCCAGGATACTCCGAACATCATCGCGCAGGAGGTCAGAGCCAATGGCAGGAAACCCATGTAAGATGCATTAGGAAGCAATACAGCAGCCACAGCACTTAATGCATATCCTGCAGCCATGACCACGCTTCTGCTTTGCACTTTATTCTTTGCTTTCATGGCAAACCAGTCGGAAACCCCGCCTGCCATAATTGATGAAATTACTGTCACAAAGCTGACCGCAAGCATTAAATTACCGGTTTGTCCATAGCTGTACCCTATTATATTTGCAAAAACTGACATATCTACAGCCACAGACTGGCAAACCCAGGTATTGGCGATTAAAGCTAATATAAGAAGCCAGGTAACAGGCTGCCTGATAACATTTCCATATACGTTTTTTGAGGCAGCTTTCAGCTCACGCTCTTGCGGAACTGCCGTAATTTTATCTTTCGTCAGCAGCCATGCCGGTATTGCAAAAAACAGGCAGATTCCGCCGACTGCATAGAACGAGGCCTCCCAGCCCAGAACCGGTACAATTCTTCCGGAAATCCATGCCCCCACTCCGCTTCCGGCTACAAAGCTGCCGTTAAACAAAGCGGTTGCCAGCGCTGTATACCGTTTGTCCATCCATAGGGTGATGGTTGAAATATAAAGAGGAAATGCCATTGCATTAAGGCCCTGCATTCCTTTAAAAAGAAACAGCAGTGGTATGTATCTCCCATTTACAGCCATAGGTATAAGAAACTGGGGTAATATCTGAAACATCAGCCCTAAAGCCATTGTTTTCTTCAGTCCAAAGCGTTTATAGACATAACTGGATAAAAACATGGCTGTGACAAGGCATACAGCCCTGGTAGTATCAGCCAGCAAAATCACCTGGCGGTCGACAGCAAGTGCTTCAGACAGGCTGTTGACCACCATACTGAACTGAGTGACTGCTGCCGGAAAAAATATTCCCAGCAATGAATAGCATGCTACCAGCAGCCACGGGTAACTTTTATATTTTGTAATATTCACATTTTACACCTGTTTTGAGAAAAACCTCTCAAAATATTCCTCGTAAGAATTTAAAAGATACATCATATGCTCCTTCATATAAAAATAAGCAAATTCCGAATCGTGGTTTTTTATTGCGTTAAATATTTTTTTATGCTGGCTGTTAAGTTCAGCAGAAATCCTTTTCTGATGTTCAGGAGTAACAAGTCTAAGGACAGCCTGATTGCGGCTTTCGTTCTGGCTTTCAAGTTCTAAAAGCCCCTTTATGAAGTCTAAAAGCACTGTATTTCCTGCGGTTTTTGCTATCACATAATGAAAATTATCAAACTGATTCTCAGTCGCAAGCACAGACTGTTTTACAAAAAGTGTATTCTTGATTTCCAGAATATCTGCTTCCGTTGCCCGTTCAGCGGCAACACGGGCAAGCTCTGGTTCTAATATCAGCCTTGCCTTAGTGGAATTTAAAAAATACTTCTGATAATCCGCCTGCTGCTCTGCCGCTGCCTTGTCAGGAGACAACGCTTTTGAATCCACCAGAACAAAGCTTCCTTTTCCTTTTTTCGTTTCAATGATCCCAACCTCTGCCAGAGATTTTAAAGCCTCACGAACTGTAATCCGACTGACTCCGGTCATCTCTATAAGATCTTTTTCACTTGGAAGCATATCCCCTTTTTGATATATCCCCTGAGCTATCATGATTTTTATTTGTTCTACCACCTGTTCATATAACGTGGTTGTACTCTGTACTTTTTTCAGCATAATATTTCTCCTGTCATGCAATATTGTTTTATCTTATTATATCACATGACAAGTAAAAAGAAACTTTTATTCTTCGGGCCTGGCTGCAGAATAATGAATCACTTTCTTTTCCCTTATAAATGCATACACGATAACAATTGCACTATATATTGCCATTATCCTCCATGCACTTTCAATATCGCTGAAATTCAATACCGCTGCTAATGCATAACCTGCCAGTGCAACAGTCGTCAGAATGGCAAGAACCGACTTTCTGATTCTAAATGATGTTTTCTTCATTGCATCCGGGTTTTTCTTATAAATCAAATATCCGGTAAAAATCGGGAACATGACATAAATTAGGGATACTCCATTGCCAAGCATTGCAATTGTGGCAATGTCAATTCCGGTTAATACAGGTACGGCACCCACAACATAGAATACAGTGAGCAGTACCCATGGCGTTCCTCTTTTTGTGAGAGAAGCCGCCTGCTTAGGAAGCCAGCCTTCTTCTGCAGCGATTAATAGTCCTTTTGTACACCAGGTAAAAGTCGCATTCAATGTGGACGCCACTGCAAACATACCTCCGCCGATGATAAAGAACACATACAATGGCTTTGGCAAAACTGCTTTTGCCACAAGCACCAGACTTTGGCCTGCCACCTGATCAATTGGCAGAACACCAACAGCCACAATTCCAATCAGCGCATAAATAACAGCCACAAAAATGGTACTTCCGATCATAGCTTTCGGCAAGTCGCGCCCCGGATTTTTCATTTCTCCACCTAATTCGCTTAAAAACTCGGCTCCGCCGGTGGCAAAGGTAAGAAGGCTTGCTGCAGTCAGAAATTTCATCAATCCATTGGGCATAAAAGCCCTCTCAACCCGAAATACGGACCAATCCACCTTTGGAAGACCTAATATGATAAACATCCCTAAAGCTGCGACCAGCACGACTACAAGGATGTTCTGCAGCTTTGCAGCCATGTCAACTCCCACCAGATTCATGCCATAGCATAAGGTCAGAATACCAAATGCGACAATAGTCGGATTCATACCGGGTAACAGGCTGCATGCATAGGTTGCAAATGTAATTGCAAACATAGAAAGTACCAGCTGTCCTGCAACTAGTAATGCAAGATAAAAGAAACTTGTTTTTCTGCCAATGTAGTCTCTGACATACGTGTACATGCCGCCGGTTGCCGGAACGGCACTCCCCAATACCGCCAGCACTAAATTGGGACAGATCACTAAAACTGCAGCTACTAAAAATGCCAGCGGAGTACCTGCCCCAGTCAGTGCAATGCAGATCCCTGTCAATGCCATAATGCCGGATCCTATAATCTGTCCCACCCCAATTCCCAGTAAATCACTGAGTCCAAGGACCTTTTTTAAACCATCCTTTTTATTTTCATCTGTCATAACACTACCTCCTCATTATAAAATCACCCAACATCATTCAGTGCCAATTTGATACACTCAAGTCCCGCCATCAACTGTTTTCTCGGACAGGCAATATTCATTCGGACAAAACCATCGTACTCTTCCCCATAATGATGACCATTGTTCAGCCCGGCTCCGGCTTTTGCAATTCGTTTTACCAATTCCTCACTGCTTAGATGATATGCACGCATATCAAACCACAATAAATAGGTTCCCTCAGGTTCTGCAACCTTTACCTTTGGAAGGTATTCCCTCATAAAGTTACAGACAGTCTCTGCGTTTTGTGTCAGATATCTGCATTCTTCATCTACCCAGATATCGCCGTCTTCATACGCTGCTCTCGTTGCTTCAAGACCCAGGGTATTGGGACAGAAAAGATATCTCTTATAAAGCCAGTGCTGATACATTTCTCTTAATTCTTTACCTGGAATAATGAGATTTGAGGTCTCTAGTCCTGCTATGTTAAAGGTTTTACTACAGCTGGTGCATACAATAAGCTGGTCCTGTATCTCGTAAAATTTCCCCATGGTTGTATGTACATTATCACCTAAAATCAGGTCCCAGTGTATTTCATCACTAATAATAATGACTCCGTATCTTTTACAGATATCCACCAGGTGCTTAAGTTCTTCTCTCTTCCAGACTCTGCATACCGGATTATGCGGACTGCATAAGATTATGACTTTTCCACCCGATATACAGGCTTCCTCCAAACCATCATAATCCATATGGTAACCATTCTCATCAAGGATTAAATCATTCTTTACCAATTGCCTTCCTGATGCCTCAATGATGGAATAAAACGGATCGTAAACCGGCGGTTGTATTATGACTTTCGCATCTTTTTCCGTAAGTGCTTCTAATGCATTACAGATTGCCGGAACAATTCCCCCTGTCGGTACGATCCAGCTGTGATCCACCCTCCAGTCATGCCGGCGCTGGCACCATTGTGAGACTGCTGTAAAATATTCTTCACTCAGATCCGTATAGCCTATTACACCATTGTCTATGCGTCTTTTTAATGCATGAAGAATTGGTGTGTAAGTTGGATAATCTGCGTCAGCAATGGAAAACGGCAGTAAACCGCTCATACCATAATCCGCTTTCTGAAAGTCCCATTTAATGCAGGACGTTTTATGACGATCAACTCCCTCATCAAACGAATTTCTCATAGTCTTCTCCTTTCGTCCTGTTATAATATAATATAAATTTATCAAGTTAACTTGTTATAATATATAATATGATAGTATTCGACATTTTTCAACATAAAGTTGTTAGCAAAAATCATTTTCAACATTTTCAACAAAAAAATACTTATTTTTTGTATATTATCACAAAAACCAAACAATATAAAAGCTTTGGTTTCAGCCATTTTCAGCCTAACCAAAGCTTTTTGTTGCCGGATTATCATAAATTTTATTAAAATACCTTCCCCTGAATCATTGAAGCGCCTAGCAGCGGTGATTCTTACGACTTGTTTTCAACATACTATTTTCAGTCTGTAATGAAACCGGGTATTTCATTTATAATCTCACTTTCACGGGGTATTCTCATCAGTGGAGCTCTCCGGACTGGGTCTGCAAGAAGAAGAGGATTACGCATCCTCTTCTTCTGTACGTTCCACAGCAATTGGTCTTACTGTGATTCCATTGATTTCCACATGCTCACTAATGCCGATTACAATACAGGGGCGCCCCTCGATCATCCGGTTTTCCACAAGATAAGTTTTATCCGGTGCTACCTTAATACTTACATCTGTGGTCTTGATTTCAAAGCTCCTTGCATTGACAATATTGGAAGCAAGAAATCCCGGATTTTTCTCCTGTTCTTCCTGAGTGAACCGCTGCTCTAATTCCTCAAGCTTTTCCTGGGAGGCGCCATTGTTCTCCAGAAGCTTCTTCATCTGGTATTTATCAATGGTAAAGGGAGCTGGTTCATCTTTCGTCTCTTCCAGCATCTCATTGATGGTATCATGAATGTTCTTTACTGTCTCAAAATCACAGTTTTCTCCCAGAGTCTCCTCAATTATGGTCTGGAAGGTCTCCTTCTGGCTCTTTGCTGTCATTGGAATCACGCAGCCTAAGAGTTCGTCGATCAGACGCTCCGGCAGCAGTTCCGGATTCTTGGAATAATAGACAAGACCATGAATATCCGTATTACGGTCTGTAAATGCAGGAAATAAAAATCCGGTCTCCGGAGCTTCCACAATCCAGTCTCTGTTTCTGTTCTCGATTACATTGGCCTGGGAGTTATAACAAAGACCTGCCTTTGACAGCTTCACCGGACAGATGGTGCACTGAATAAATTCATAGACAAAATCAGAGGCATCGTACATCTCCAGTCCATCGGAAGATCTTGCCGGTATATCATAAGCACAGTGAATCAGGATTATGTAATAGTTCTCACCGTAATCATAGCTTGCTATCACCTTATCGTAAAATTCTTCAATCAGGCCATCATCCTTTAGCTGGCTGTCCCTTAGTTTTAACAGAAAGTTCTGTGTTCCTCCCTCTTCTTCTGTATGGAGCGGAAATTCCATATTTACCAGATTTTTTCCCAATGTGCCGGAAAGGGCGCTTTTAAAAATGGTGAAATATTTAAATGCCTCCTCCTCTGGAAGAGAGAGAAAGGCCTCCTTTAATTCTGTCCGTTTATTCTTTTCTGCGTCTACATAGCAGCCGCAGATCCGGCTGATGGCGCAGTTGGCCGGGGTAAAAAGCTTTTTTAATTCGCTTGCTTCTTTCTTGTTCATGAAAGGTACTCTCCTGTCTTAAAGCTGTCTGTTTCCTTGGATACGACCAAAAAGCCCACGGACCAAAGGTCTGTGAGCTTTTTAATTCTATTTATTTCTCTGCTTTCCACAATCCGTGAAGATTGCAGTACTCATAGGCTGCCAGAACCTCGTCGCCTTCACACATCATGAATTTAGCAACTGGTTTGTCACCAGGATTTAAGATCTTTCTCTGATTGCCCATCTTTGTCTCTAATACAATCCAGCCAATGAAATGTTCAGGCAGCATGGGATGCTCTACAGAACCTACCGTAACCGTAACGCTCTGGCCGTCGATTTCGATAACCGGCACATGTTTCTCAGTGGCTGCATCTGTGGTATTGGCTTTCATCTCCTGCATGTTATCTCCGCAACAGGTAATTGTGCCGCCTTTTTCTTCTACAACCGCTACAATATTTCCGCAATGATTACACTTTAAAAACTTCATATGAATACCCTCCTTTTTCTTCTGACTGCTGTGAAATTGCATGGTAATTATACCATAAATCCCACAATCTTACAACACAATCCTCCTCTATCCAATCGACCAGTTCTGGCTCTGATTCTGTAAGTCTGTCATGTGACGATAGATTCCGCCTTTCTTATATAGAACCTCCGGACTCCCCTCTTCTGCAACTTTTCCGTCTTTTAATACCACTATTTTGTCCGCCTGGGCAACCGTTCTCATCCGGTGGGCAATGATAAGAACGGTCTTATTACGAATCAGATTTGATATGGCGCTCTGTATCAGAGATTCGTTCTCCACGTCAAGGGAGGCTGTAGCTTCATCAAGTATAATAACTGGTGCATCTTTTAATAATGCTCTCGCTATAGACAGCCGCTGCCTCTCTCCACCAGAAAGTGCTGACCCGTTTTCACCGATCCTGGTCTGAAAACCTTCTGGCAACCGGTGGATAAAATCCATGCACTGAGCCGCTTTCGCTGCTTCCATAACTTCTTTGTCCGATGCATCCTTTCTGCCGATCCGGATATTTTCCATAACTGTATTGTTAAAAAGCATCACATCCTGAAATACCACAGAGATATGCTTTAAGAGATATTCCGGATCAATCCCCTTTACATCCATTCCCCCAATGGTAACGCTACCTTTTTCCACGTCCCAGAAACGTGCTGCCAGTCTGGCGGCTGTACTTTTGCCACCGCCAGAAGGGCCAACCAGTGCAGTAACCTGCCCCTGTCTGGCGCAAAAGGATATATCCTCCAACACAGTTTCATTCTGATGATAGGAAAATCCTACATGATCATACACGATATCATATCCACCCAGTTTTCTGATTTCTTCCCCTTCCTGTACCGGTTCCTCCTCAATGGCTCTCATTCGTTCCACCTGCAGCAGTGTGGAATAAACAGCCGATAAATTATTTAAGCATCCGGTCAGGGGACCATAGATACGGGTAGCCGCAACCATAAACATAAGAAAAACCATAAGATCCAGCTTTCTCTCTGTCATGAGAAATGCACCCGTAAGAACGGTGGTTGCCATTCCAAGACGTAATACCATCTGGGATGCCGTCACAAAGCTGCCGTTTAATACTTCCATCCGGACAGTTCCTTTTTCCACCGCAATGATTTTTGAATCCAGATCCTTTAAATAAGTCTCCCGCTGGTTGTTGGCTTTTATGTCCTGAATATTTTCAATACACTCCTGAATTCCATCGGAAGCTGCCAGTTTTTTTGTTTTTTCCTTCCGTTCCATCCGGTCAATGAGAGGTCTGGTACCCGCGGAAAGCATAAATGCCGCAGGAATCACCCATAAGAGTGCCAGTGCCATCTTCACATCCAAAAAGAACATTCCCAGTCCTACTAAGGCAGTGGAAAAGAGGGCACCGATGAGTTCGGGTATAAAGTGGGAAAATGCAGTCTCCATCCAGGCGCAGTCTCCCATTATGGTAGTGGTTAAATCTGCCAGATCTCTTTTGCCAAAGAAGGAAAGAGGAATCTTTCTTAATTTTTCCGCCAGCCGAATGCGTAAATTGGCGCTTTCCTGATACGAAGCAAGAAAGGTTTTATTATACTGTATATATTGAAGTATAAAAATAAGAATCAGAAAGAGCAGACTCAGCCCGATAAATCCAAAAAGCCCTATTGGTACTCCCTTTCCTCCTGTTACAGGAATCAGCAGTTTCTCAAGAAAAAGAATTAAAAGTCCCATAGGAAAAATAAGTCCCAGATTTGCTGCTGCACAGGCAAGTACTGCCTTAGTCAGATCTTTTCCTCCCTGTTCACTAAGAGCAAACCGTCTCTGTAAATACTTACTCATGTTTTTCACCTACTTTCCATGATACTGAGGTCTGATAATCCTTCCACATAGAAGCGTACAGCCCCTGTCTTTGAATTAGTTCCTCATGACTTCCTTCCTCCTCGATCCGCCCCTGATTCATAACTAAAATCCGGTCTGCTCCCCGGACAGTGGAAAGACGGTGGGCAATCATTAAGACTGTCTTTCCTTTAACCAGGGTTTCAAATGCTTTCTGGATCTGATATTCATTGTCAGGATCAGCAAATGCCGTGGCTTCATCAAGAAGAACAATAGGGGCATTTTTTAACACAGCTCTTGCTATGGCGATTCTCTGGCATTCTCCCCCTGATAAGTAAACGCCTCTGGTGCCCACCACAGTCTCATACCCATCGGGGAATTTGTCAATGATGTCCTGGCAGCAGGCTGCTTTTACCGCTTGTTCCACTTCTTTTTTTGTTGCATTTGGCCTTGCAGCCCGGATATTATTAAGGATGGTATCTTTAAAAAGATGGCTGTCCTGGAAAACAAAGCTGATCTTCTCCATGAGTTTTTCCGTATTCATTTCCCTGATATCGACTCCACCCACACAGATACTTCCGCTGTCAACGTCATAAAACCGGGGAATGAGACTGGCTGCTGTGGTCTTTCCTCCGCCAGAAGGCCCCACAATTGCCACAGTGGCGCCCTGAGGTATTTTAAAAGATACATTTTGTAAAGCAGCTTCCTTTCCTTTTTCATAGGAAAAGGTGACATTCTTAAATTCCACGGATGAATTTCCTGGAGTCCCACTATGTTCCGGTTCTTTTAAAGGAGGTTCTTCAATTATAAGCATCACCCGGTTTAATGCATCCTTTGCTTTTAACGTATTCTCACTGGTCCACATGATTTTATCCATCATGGTAACGCAGACAGGTGTAAATAAAACATAAAACAGAATATCCAGAACCACCTTAAGATAAGAAGTCCCATAGCTTAAATCTGCAGTCAGAATAAGACCTGCCGGAATGAGAAAAGCAAAGATACCATTGATGCTTACGGTATAGGCACACATGGGAATTCGCAAAGAAACGGTATAATTAACTGCCCAGTTTTTATAACGAAGTATGGACTCATGAAAGTTTTTAAAGGAAAAAATGCTCTGTTGAAACGTTTTTACAACCGGAATTCCTCTCACATATTCCACGGCCTCATTGTTCATATCCTCCAGTGCATTCTGGTACTGTGCCATGGCATTTTCCATATCTCCCATCAGCACACGGGTCAGAACAAAAAGCCCCACTGCCATAGGTAAAAGACTGATCAGTCCAAATCTCCAGTCAAAAAATAACAGAAGAAATAATACGGTCACTGGCGTCACCATTGCCCCTGCCAAATCGGGAAGCTGGTGAGCCAGATAGGTCTCGGTCTGCCCGGCTCCATCGTCAATAATACGGCGCAGTTTCCCACTGCCCATACGTTTTACATACCCCACTGGCAGCTTTGTTAAATGATGAAGTGCAACTGTCTTCATATTTCTGGCTGTACGGAATGCGGACAAATGGGTGCAGAAAAGTGCACCAAAATAAATTAGCATACTTCCAAGTGCTGCTCCAACAGCATACCAGCCATAAGTGATCATCTCTCCTGCGGTGAGGACATCCGGCCAGGCGGTTACGGCAGCTTTTACCGCCTTCCACATAAATACATAGGGAAACAGTCCGATTACGGCACTAATTCCGGACAGAAGACATCCCAGCCACGTTAAATATTTGTAATTCCCTGCAAATGTAAGGAGCGTGACCTTTCCGGCAACCGGAAGTTCTGTCATCAGATTCTTTTTTTCTTCCACCTTTTTTATCCTCCTCTGGCTGAATTGAACCAGCCGTTAGTTAGTTTAAGCTAATTCTCAATCAAAATAATATGGAGCATTAAAGCCCCATAATTTTTTTCCAGCCCGCATGCTGGAAGGTTCCAAGTACCAGCCCATAAGACAGGGCTTTTTCTCTGGGTACATCATGAGCTACAAATTCCCAGAGCTGCTGAAAAAATGACCGTGATAAAATGTGAATGATGGTGCTGTCAATCTCCATGACATCATGCCCCAGTTCCTTCATTGCCTCTACAAATTCCCAGGTTGAGGTTTCTTCTATCTCCGTTAGCTGGCTCAAATAACTGTCACAGTATTCTTTGCTGCTTTTGCAGAAGATTAATTTAAACAAATCAAACCGGTCATAAACATAATTCACCATCCATGGAACATTATCATCGGAGATCACATCAAGGGCTTTGGCCTGCTTTTCCGGGGGCAGTGCGGCAAAATTCACATGCATTGCTCTGTATTTTTCCATCAGTCCGTCTGCTGCATCTCCGGTCAGTTCCTCGAAAAGCGCCTCTTTTCCCGGAAAATATCCATAAATCGCTCCTGTTGTCACACAGGCTACTTTGGCAATCCGTCTTAAGGAAGCCCCTTGATAACCATATTTTAAAAATTCCTGTTTCCCCGCTTCAAGGATAGCGAGGCGTGTGTCATTTCCATTTATCTGAGTACTCATTTATCCTCCTTTATAACACTGTTATATAACGATGTTATTATCATACAAAAAATGCAGGGCGTCAACACGCCCTGCCGGTTAATTTTTCTCAATAACCCATATTTTTCTCTCATCGGTAAAAATTATCATCTGTCAGATTTAAACCTGACCGCCTTCTACTACCAGATTCTCCGGATCAATTTCATCTCCGTATACAGGTTCTAAGGTTTCTTTATAATCCTGATGGAAGAACTGCTCCCCTGCCAAAGATTTAATTTCCTCATTCAGCCAGTTTAAAAGTTCCGTATTTCCTTTCTGCACTGCCGGAGCGATGGTATCAAGATTTCCGATGGATTCAATACCTACCGTAAATCCCTTGTTCTGAAGCGCCCATGCAAGAACTTCGGTATTATCTGTGGAGAACGCATCCCCTCTTCCGTCGGCAAGAGCATCATACGCCTCCTGGTATTCATCAAACTTTAACAGCTTTACTTCCGGGTGATTCTGGGAGAAATAAGTCTCAGCAGTCGTGCCTTTTACTACAATTAAAGTTTTATCTTTTAACTGGGAAACATCAGAGATGAGAGCCTTATCCGGTGATACCACTCCCAGCGCAACCTTCATATAAGGAAGGGCAAAATCTACCTGTTCCTTTCTTTCATCTGTAACTGTAAAATTAGCAAGTATAACATCAACCTTGGCAGATTTTAAGTATTCCACCCGGCTGGCAGCTTCCACGTAAACAAATTCCACTTTATCTTCACTGCCAAACAAATCTTTTGCAATTCTTTTTCCAAAGTAAACATCATATCCCTGGATCTTACCGTTGGAATCCACATATCCAAATGGATTTTTATCGCTGAATACTCCGATGCGGATGGTACCGGCTTTCTTAATCTCATCAAGAGACCTGGCTTTTGCAGAGGGAGAAGCTTCCTGTGCCGGCGCTCCAGCCGGTGCTTTTGCCTGACTGCAGCCTGCTAAGAGTCCCGCTGCCATGGTGATTCCAAGTAATCCGCTTAATAATCCCTTTTTCATAAATAATATCCTCCTTTTCTATCGAGCTTCATAATGAAACATATTTAAAAATTGCTTTGCTCTCTCAGTTTGTGGTGAGTTAAAAAACTCCTCCGGACTTCCCTCTTCTACGACTACTCCCTGATTCATAAACAGGACCCGGTCTGCAACTGCCCTTGCAAATTCCATCTCATGGGTTACAATCACCATTGTCATTCCCTCTCTGGCAAGCTTAAGCACTACCTGAAGAACTTCCCGGACCATCTCCGGATCCAAAGCAGCCGTTATCTCATCGAGGAGAAGGATCTCCGGATGCATCATAAGCGCCCGCACAATGGCAACTCTCTGTTTTTGACCGCCTGACAGCTGTCTGGGGTAGACATCTGTTTTATCCGACAGGCCCACCCGTTTTAAAAGCTCCTCAGCCTCTTTTTTTACTTCTGATTTTTGTCTCTTTTGAACCTGAATGGGAGCCAGAAGTATGTTATCCAGAATGGTCAGATGAGGAAATAAATCATAGCTTTGAAATACCATTCCAATTTTTTGTCTCAATTCATAAACATCTTTATTCGCCCTGTCAATGACACGGTCTTTAAAACGAATGGTGCCGGAATCCACTGGCTCCAGCATGTTTAAACATCGTAAAAAGGTACTTTTTCCACAGCCGGATGGACCAATTATTACAACCACCTCTCCCTTTTTCAGAGAAAATGTAATGTCGTTTAAAACCTTTAATCCATTTTCATAGGATTTATTCAGCTGCTCCGTCTTTAAAATTTCTTCCACTTTCATAATCAATCCCTCAATTTCTTATCTAACAGAGCCGCTGCCCTGGAAAATGGGTAACAGACTGCAAAATACATGATAAAGATAACGCCGTAAACCCAAAGTGCTGCATCCGGAACTGTATAGCGGGAGGCGTCGATAATCTGCTTTCCCACCTTGACCACCTCAATTACGCCGATCAGAACTACCAAAGATGTGGTTTTTACCATTCTTGTAAGAAGATTCATCATAGACGGTAAAAGCCGGCGAATGGTCTGAGGTATGATGATGTGGCGGTAAACACCTATTTTGCCAAAGCCAAGGGCATAACCGCTTTGATACTGATGAACAGGTATGGACTCCAGTGCACTCCGCACCAGATCCCCCATCTCGGCGGTTCCCCAGAAGGTGAATACCAGCACTGCGGCGGCTCCTCCTGATAAATTCATATTTAAATGCTTTGCAGCCCCAAAATAAACAAGAAACAAAAGTACCAGCTGGGGCATAATCCGTACTGTCTCAAGATACAGACGGCAAAGAAAACGTACGGGCTTTTTCGTGCTGGTCATTACCATTCCAAACAGCATTCCAAGGCAGATGGAAAAAAACATTGATATTACTGCAAGCTTTAGTGAAACCCATAAACCTTCCCACAGCCTCAAAAAGTTATTTCCCTGAAACAGGATCTGAATTCCCAAATTCTGCATACCGCACCCTCCTTTCCAACAAGGTACAAAAAACGGATACTGGCAGAAGAATCAGTAAATATGATATAACCAGCATGAAAAGTGCCTCGTCTGTCTTATAGTAAATACCAATCAGATCCTTTGCCACAAACATAAGATCTGCAAGAGCAACTGCGCTGAATACAGAGGTTTCCTTTATCAGGAAAATGATATTGGCGCAGAACACAGGAACGGAAGTTGCGATCGCCTGGGGAAGTATAATGAAACGGAATATCTGAAGCCCCGTCATTCCCAGACTTAAACCGGAATCTGTCTGGATCTTTGGAATCTGTTCAATTCCGGTACGGAATGCCTCCGCCATATAACTTCCTCCCAGGAATGCCAGACCTGCAATGGCACAAGTCTCTGAACTTAGTACAATTCCAATCTTAGGCAGACCGAAATACAGGAAAAACAGCTGGATTAACAAAGGTGTATTTCTTGATATCTCTATGTACCCGTTCACAATGGCTGTTAATAGCGGTATTTTAAAAATCTTTACCAGACTGCACAACAGACCGATCACAACTGACAGCAAGATTCCCCAAAATGCAATGGTCAGTGTTAAACCTGCGGCACTGACGTAAAGCGGTGCATACGTACGTATAAATTCAAAGTCCATATTCGTATCTCCTTTGATATCATGAAAAAAGGAGTCAGATGAACGCCCATCTGCCCCCTTACTTCCATGTCTGGTCTGTCACAGGAATTTTGCAGGAAATCAGATATTTATACGCGCACTGGAAAAAAACGTATCTCTTCTTGCGAAGCATCTACAGCAAAAACAACAACGACTCATATTTTCCCGTACAGCCATAAATAAATGATTCATTTTTTTCATTCTCCCTATAAACATACTATTTATATATGTATAATACTATGATGAAAACTATTTGTCAATTATTTTTTATCAGAAAATGACTGGCACAAAAAAATGCCCTGGTAAGCAGCTATCAACCACTTATCAGGGCACATCTTATTAATTTAGAAAGAATTTAGAGCTGGTCACTTGTATCAGAAAGCTGGAATTGCATAATCAGTTCTTTTAACATCTGCATCTGGCTTAGCAATTCTTCGCTGGTAGCGGCGCTTTCTTCTGCTGTCGCTGAGTTAGACTGGGTAACCATGGAAATCTTCTGCATACCGCCCTCTAGCTGGGATACACTGTCCGCCTGGCTCTTTAATGACTGGGATACCTTGGATACAAGCGTATCGATTGTATTGGTCTGCTCTACAATCTTTTTAAATACTTCAGCAGTGGACTGCGTATTTCGTTTTCCCTGTGCCACGGATTCCATGGTGCTGTGGATTAAATCGGTTGTCTGCTTTGCAGCATCCGCACTTTTTCCAGCCAGCTCTCTCACCTCATCTGCAACAACGGAAAATCCTTTTCCTGCTTCCCCTGCACGGGCTGCCTCTATGGCTGCATTCAATGCCAGGATATTGGTCTGGAATGCAATATCATCAATAATATGTATGATTTCCTGAATTTTCTTGGAAGAGGAATCAATGGTTGCCATGGATTCCTGAAGCTTTTTCATCTCTTCATCTCCCTGTCTGGTCTCGAGAATTGCGGATTCCGTCATATCCTTTATGGTAAGGGAATACTGGGCATTATCCTTTATGTGGCTTGAGACCGCCTCCAGGGATGAAATTAAGCTCTCTGTAGTAGCCGCCTGCTCCGTGGAATTGGCAGCCAGATTTTGTCCTCCCAAAGCGACCTGAGCGGAGCTTGCACCTACCTGATCTGCGGAACAGGCGATGTTTTTTAAGGTGATGTTAAGGGAAGAAAGAATCTTTAAAAGGGCAGTCTGAATGGGAACAAAATCCCCCATATACTCCACAGAACTTGTAACAGTCAGATCATTATTGGCCACAGCATTCAGCACATGGGAAATATCCATGATATAAGACCGAAGTTCTCTGATGGTATTGTGAAGCGCAAGAATCAGACGGGCGCTTTCATCCTTTCCCTTGGTAATCTCTACATCATCCTGCAAATCGCCATGAGCCAGTCGTTCAATGCGCCTGGTCGCCTCAAGAATTGGCCTGGTTATCCGCTGTGCAAAGACTCTTATAATCAGAATAGAGGCCAAAAGAAGAATCAGACCGGTAATCACACTCATCAGCAGAGTATTGCGCACATTTCCTTCAATCTGCGTAAGTGGAGTCGTCACTGCCACAGACCAGCCCTCCGGACCGCTAAGAGGAATATATCCCACCAGGCGGCGGACCCCTTTGTAATAACTGAATCCCGTTCCGGTTTTACCATCCATCATTGCCTTAAAAATCTTAGCGGTAGGCTCATATGAGGAATCCTGCTTTGCCAGTTCAATGTAATCCTTTGGATTACTTACATTACCGGCATCTGGATGAATCACGGTTTTTCCTTCCTTATTTACTACAAATGCATATCCGCTTTCTCCAATTTTGATCTTTGTCAGTTCATCACTGAACACTTTATAAGGGAGAAGACCGTAAAGCACTTTTCCAGTGGTGCCAATGGGAGCTCCGATATAAAACACTAAATTATTATCTTCCTTGACAAACGGACTGGAAATATAAGTTACTCCGCTGACTGCCTGTTTAAAAAACTCCTGATCCCCAATCTGGTCCCCTTTATCATTGTTACCCTTGGAATCAGCGATTGTAATATAAGCAAACCCAGATGCCTGTGCTTCTTCTTCCAGAAGACGCTTCTGTTCTGCTGCAGAAGTTTTTCCGTCTGCCAGAAAACTCTTTGATGCAGTAATCTTAATCTGATTCCGGTAGATGTCAAGTACAGAATCAATTCCCTGCTGATAGGATGCCGCCAGATAGGATGAATTTTTCTTTGCTTCTGTAAGAGAACTCTGATAATAAAAAATAGAAGTGATAGCAGTCAGGAACCCAACTGTTAAAACTAATAACAATGAAACAAAAACTATAAGCTTGCTTTTTAAGTATTTCATAAATACTTATGCCTCCTCCATAGAATAATCCGGAAAATAAACATCTTGGTGCTTTAAATCTCCGGAGCAAAAAAGAGGGAGATCACTCCCCCTTCTTTATTTACATCCAGTATATTCCTTTTTTTTAAATGTGTCAAAATGGTTTTACAATTTTCGACAAAATTATTGATAAGATCTATCAGTAAAGGAGGGCAGGCATTTTTCGGATACTACAGTAATATTCTCAGCTAAGTTTAAATTTCCCCACTTCATCCCGAAGTGTCTGCGCCTGAGCTGCCAGTTCCTCACTGGAAGCAGAGCTTTCCTCTGCAGTTGCAGCATTGGATTGTACCACTGACGATACCTGATTGAGGGCCTGGTGCATCTGTATAGCTGCTTCTGCCTGTGATTTGGAGGAAGCTTCAATTTCTCCGATAACCGTTTCTACAAAACCAGAGTTTACCGCAACTTCATTTAACGTTTCTGCAGTAATAACCACCAGTTTTTCTCCCTTTGATACGGTTTCTGAAGAATGTACAATAATGGCTGCCGTCTGTCCGGCTGCTTCGGCTGATTTTTCAGCAAGACTTCGGACCTCATCCGCCACTACTGCAAATCCCTTTCCTGCTTCTCCTGCCCTTGCAGCTTCCACCGCTGCATTCAGCGCCAGAATATTGGTCTGGAAAGCAATGTCTTCAATTACTTTTGTAATGCTGTTTATTTTATCGGAAGAGCTGCTGATCTCCCTCATAGCTGATCTTAACTGTTCCATAAATTCATTACTCTTTAAAAGTCCCTGTGACGATACCTGGACGGAACCTGCGGCTTTCTTTACCTGCTCTAAATTCTGTTGTGCCTGATCAGACATTGATTCAATGGAAGCACTTAATTCTTCAATGGTTGCCGCCTGCTCCGCGGAACCGGAAGCCAGGGTCTGGGCTCCCTGAGATACCTGATCTGCCCCGATTCCCACCTCATCTGCACTGGCCTGTATGAGCTTTAATGTCCTGTTTAAAGACTGGGAAATGGTTAAAAGCGCTTCTTTCACCGGTGCAAACTCACCTTTATAATCCTGATGAAGCTCTATCTGCATATTTCCTTCAGCCATTACCTGAAGTACCTGGGTGATCTCATGGATATATCCAATATACCTGTTTAACTGGACCACTGTGCGGTTTAATGCAAACGCCATCTGCCCTGTTTCATCATTGGAGCTTACATCTGCTGATATATCCAGTCTGCCGTCAGCAATCAGATTGGCCGTTATCGTCAGCTTTTTAAGAGGTGCAACAATCATTTTGGAAATAATCAGAATCATGACAATTACCACAAGTAATGCAACCGCAAAAACTCCGATCATGGATACCGTAATCGCCCTGTATCCTTCATAAAACTCTTTTACCGGAAGGCCTGCGGCTACTGTCCAGCCGGTATCCCCTACCTTACGTACATAACCTTCCGCCTCAGACTGATTTGAAGTAAAGGAAAGAAATCCTTCTGTGGAAGAAGAAAGGGCTTCTTTCATGTTCTGGGAAATATTAAGATCTGCTATCTTTTTATTTACCATATCCTTGTCCGGATGAAAGATTACCTGCCCCTCTTTTGATGTCAGTATGTAAAATCCGGTTTCTCCAAGCTGGTATGAACCTATGGTGTTTACCAGTCCATCAAGAGAAAAATCAATTCCTACCGCTCCGATGATTTCTTTCCCATCTGCTGCAAAGACAGGTGCTATAATACTTACAATCTGAGCCTTGGTAGCAAAATCCTCAAAAGGCTCTGTCATAATGGTACTTCCAGAATTTACAAGAAGCTGATACCACGGACGTTCTTTCACACGATAGGTCTGATCTGAAACAAAGCCATCTGACTGTGCCAGCTGGCTGGAATCAATATCTGCAACCCAGAATGCTACCACGGATTCCTTATCCTTCTCATATGACCGGATCATAGTCTGTTTGATATCATCAAATCCCGGAGCAGATGATACGTTTGTCCCAGGCTTTAGATCCTGAAAGAACTTTTGAAATGCGATTGTGTCTGACAGCTGTCCGGCTTTATGTTTATATTGATTAAAATAACCTTCCATCTCCTCAGCCGCTGCCTGTGTTCTTGCAGTCAGTTCTTTTTCTGTCATTTCTTCCACACTTGATTTAACCAGAAACAAGATGACAGCACCTACGATGCAAAAAGATATAATGACAGGGATTCCAACAAAAAAAAGTATTTTAGTCAGCAGGCTTTTTAAACCATATTTGTGAACCTTTTTCCCGCTTTTTTCAGAAGTATGCTCCGACATAGTTTTCTCCTTTTTTCAACTTATTTCTGGGCGCTCAGGCTTTATCTAATCCGGTTTTATTTAGAAAATTACTGCAAAACCATGATTGGAGTTGATGTATAAAATGCACGCCTCTAATATTCGCAGTATACTTGATACTGCG
>SVDU01000029.1 GCA_015057705.1 Paenibacillaceae bacterium
CCCTTGCGGACTCATAAAGAGTTAACGCTGTCATCTGAGGTTGCCGGTACGGGAACTGATCGGTTGGAAACAAGATCAGGAGGGAGAGAATTGCAGAGAAGAGAAAATCTGCTTTATGTAGGGATTGACCTGCATAAGGAAACACATACCGCAGTGATGGTAAACTGCTGGAATGAGAAATTAGAAGTTGTTGTTATTGAAAACAAGCCCAGTGAATTTAAAAAGCTGGCAGAAAAGGTAAACAGAAAATCCAATCATCTTGGGCTTGAACCCATTTACGGATTGGAGAATGCATACGGCTACGGCAGAAGTTTAGCTGTTTGGTTGATTGAAAATGGTCACAAAGTAAAAGACATTAATCCTGCTTTGGCTTATGACCAGAGAAAAAGCGCACCCATGCTTCGAAAAAATGACGAGCATGATGCCTATTGTGTGGCAACGGTTCTGATTAACCAGTTACATACCTTGCCAGATGCAAAACCAAAAGATAATGAATGGACGTTGGCACAGCTGGTGAATCGGAGAGATTTACTGGTAAAAGACGGTATCCGGTTCAAGAACGGACTCCATGAGCAGATATCCATGGCATATCCCAGTTACAGTAAATTTTTCAGTGAGATAGATGGGAAATGTGCCATGTACTTTTGGAAGATCTACCCATCCCCTGTCCATTTGCAGGTAAAAACGGCAGAAGAACTAACAATTGAATTCAAAGAGATATCTCCAATTATCAGAAAAGATAAAGCGGAAATGATTCTGGACTGTATCCAACACGATGGAAACACCTTTCGGGAATATCAGGAATCCAGAGATTTTATTACAACAAGTCTGGTACGTGACTTGGAACATCAAAAAGAAGAATTAGCAGGGCTTGATAAAGAAAACGAGAAAATCCTGCTTAGTTTTGAGTATAAACTAACTAGTATGCCAGGAATCGGAACATCTATCGCAAGCAAGTTAATTGCAGAAATTGGAGATATCCGAAGATTTCCAAGTGCTGACAAGCTGGCAAGATTTGCAGGAGTGGCACCTGTAAAGTTCAGTTCTGCGGGAAAAGGCAAGGAGCAAAGCTCCAGACAGGGAAACCGCCAGTTACATGGACTATTTTATTTCCTGGCAGTAACCATGGTGTCGAAACCAAAGAATGGAGTACCTAATCATCCGGTATTTTATGATTATTACATACGAAAAATCGGCGAAGGAAAGACAAAATCTCAAGCACTGGTCTGTATCATGCGCCGGTTGGTAAACATTGTGTACGGTTTGATGAAAAATAAGACAGAGTATCGGGAACCGATTCGAGAAGAACAGTAATTTTTTTATTTAAAAACAGCACAAAGACGTGCTATAAATTTTTTAATTGAATAAAGAATTTCACCGTTCGTCGAATACCTCAGTACTCCACCTGAGGGGACGGGGAATAATGTTAAAAGCAATGCAGAGCAATCAAATTTAGAGCCATTAGAAAACGGGCCATATATTAAAAATGGGAAGCCGAATGGAAGACCAACATTATCAGGTGATGCTAAATTGAATTTTGAAAAAGAGGTATTTAATAATAATGTTGATCCTGACGGAGTACTTAGAGATCCTAATACAGGAGATATTATCAAATGGAAGCCAGGTCAGCCTAGAAAGGGTGTTGTTGATTTTGGGCATAACCAAGGCAGTTCATATAGTGAAATGTTTCAAAAATATAAGAATAGAGAAATTTCATTAAATGAATTGAAAGAATTCCAATTTGATGCAAATAATTACCGTTTAGAGACACCTTCAGCAAATCGAAGTCACTTATATGAATAAAAGGAGATCTAATTATATGAAAATTGTAAACATATTTGATGCTGTGAAAGAGGGGAGCTGGGAGGAATTTAAAAAATTATTTAATGATGAAATTAATCAAATAAATGAATTTACAAGCTTCAACTTATTAGAAACCCTACTTTTAAAAAATGATAATACTCAAGAACGTTTAAAAATAATTGAATTCTTAATTAAAAATGGTATTGATATACACCATAAAGAAAAAAAATATCAAAGAAACGCTTTACATGTTTTGTTTTTCAATTTTTTACGAGGAGATGTTAAGTATTTATTGGAGGTAACCAAAATTTTAGTTAGTGCTGGGATAAATGTTAATGAGGTAGATATATATAATGCAATTCCTCTGAAATATTCTTTAACAATCTCTAAATTGAAGACAGAGGAGATGCTACCTGTCTATAAATATTTACTTAATGTCGGTTCTGATTATAAAATAAAAGATTCATTTGAAAAATCCTGTATTGATTATGCTCAAGAATTAACGTGGAGAACTGAATTTATTAACCTTACAAAGGAGATTTAAAATGATAGAAAATGATATGTATGGTGGTTTTATAGTATCAAGAAATGTTTATAATGGAATACCAGTTAGATATAGTTTTAGAGAAAAGAGTTTAATAGAGCAACTAAATGGCTGGAATTTATTATCTGAAAAGGATGATGATGAATATATTAAAAACCCAGATAATTTTATAATTATAAATGCTGAAACTATTAATAAAATTGCACCGGTAATTTTAGAGATATTTGAAGCTCCTTATGGTGCAGATCTATTTTGGTTATATGAGGAAGGCGTTTTTATAGGATTTTATGATTTGAAATTGGAAAGAGAAATAACTATTGACGAAATATTGGAAAATAATAAAATTAACTTTGAAATTAATACAGATGAATAATATGATACCGAGGTTAGGTGGTTTAGGCATTGTTTATAACCCCGTAATTCTTTCTCATAAATGGGCATTCCATGCAAGTGCGACCCCGGTTACGACCCCAATGACAGAATTCCGACCGCTATAAAAAATCCTCTCAGCCCGCATTGCGGGCTGATGTAATCTGAGCCGGGGAAGTTTTCGACCCCGGCTCTTTAACCAGCATCATTTTCAACCCCATGGTTCAACCCTACTTTTGGAGCAAAATAGGGAGGGAATCTTCCGGTTCAGGAATTTATAAATGGTTGCGTTTGTACGACTTTAGGGATATGAAAAACTGGCCTATATGCGACTTTTTTCTGATAAAGCAACCGGAAGACGAACAGGAGGCAATAGCAATCCAAACAGTTATCAGGTGCAACGGGAAAGACCCATGTTTTTCAAATTTGCCCAACAAGGCATTTTATCGCTTGAATGGCATACATGTTCTACCATCGGTTTTAAAGGTCACACAGGGGTAATATCTTGCGACACAGGGCTAAATGATAAACGGGACATCAATTCTTAACTGCCATTGGCTTAAAGATAACTGCCTCCCCCCCATGGTTCATGGTGAACCATGGGATTTACAGAAAATTGGTTCTATGGTAAAATGGGGCTGCCGGGGGTTACAGGGGGTAAAAATACCTTTTCTGTAGCTCCCTTTTCTGTTCTTTTTTCTGTCGTTCCGTCTCCCGATAATAAATTCAGAAATGACTTGCAATCTATTTGATACAGAGTTAACATCAACAACCAATAAAAGAAATAACTTGTCCTTCCGCCCATTGGTTTGTTGTAGATTGGCTGTCGCCCCCTTGCGGACTCTTGAAGAGTTAACGCTGTCATCTGAGGTTGCCGGTACAGGAACTGATCGGTTGGAAACAAGATCAGGAGGGAGAGAATTGCAGAAAAGAGAAAATCTGCTTTATGTGGGGATTGACCTGCATAAGGAAACACATACCGCAGTGATGGTGAACTGCTGGAATGAGAAATTAGAGGTAGTAGTGATAGAAAACAAGCCCAGTAATTTTAAAAAGCTGGCAGAAAAGGTAAACAAAAAATCTAATCATCTTGGTCTTGAACCTATTTACGGATTGGAGAATGCATACGGCTACGGCAGAAGTTTAGCTGTCTGGCTGATTGAAAACGGTTACATAGTAAAAGACATTAATCCTGCTCTTGCTTATGACCAGAGAAAAAGCGCACCCATGCTCCGTAAAAACGATGAGTATGATGCGTATTGTGTGGCAACGGTTCTGATTAACCAACTGCATACTTTGCCAGATGCAAAGCCCAAAGATAACGAATGGACACTGGCTCAATTAGTAAATCGGAGAGATTTACTGGTCAAAGACGGAATTCGATTTAAGAACGGACTCCATGAGCAGATATCCATGGCATATCCCAGTTACAGTAAATTTTTCAGTGAGATAGATGGGAAATGTGCCATGTACTTTTGGAAAATCTACCCATCCCCTGTCCATTTGCAGGAAAAGACGGCAGAAGACCTAACAATTGAAATTAAGGAAATAGCTCGTATTTACAAGAAAGATAAGGCAGAATTAATTCTGGATTGTGTCCATAATGATGGAAATACCTTTCGGGAATATCAGGAATCCATAGATTTTATCACAACGAGTCTGGTACAGGACTTGGAACATCAGAAAGAAGAATTGGCAGGGCTTGATAAAGAAATCGAGAAAATCCTGCTTAGTTTTGATTATAAACTGACCAGTATGCCTGGAATTGGAACCTCCGTAGCCAGCAAATTGATTGCAGAAATCGGAGATATCCGAAGGTTTTCCAGTGCAGATAAGCTGGCAAGATTCACAGGAGTAGCTCCTGTAAAGTTCAGTTCCGCTGGAAAAGGTAAGGAACAAAGTTCCAGACAGGGAAACCGGCAGTTGCATGGACTGTTTTATTTTCTGGCAGTAACAATGGTTTCCAAACCAAAGAACGGAATACCCAATCATCCGGTATTTTATGACTATTACATGCGAAAAATCGGCGAAGGAAAGACAAAGTCTCAGGCACTGGTCTGTATCATGCGCCGGTTGGTGAACATTGTTTACGGAATGATGAAAAATAAGACAGAATACCGTGAACCGATTCGTGAAGAAGAACAGTAATTTCTTTCTTAAAAATAGCACAAAGATGTGCTATACTTTTTTTTATTGAATACTAATTTTTACCATTCGTCGGATATCTCAGTACTCCACCTGAGGGGACGGGTAAGAGTTTAAAAAATTCACAATCAACAACTAAGCCGGAACAAGTACATCACTATGCTACTGATAAAAGCAAAACATATACACAATCATTTAAAGATATCACATATCACGGATAAATATGAGCTTAATTTAGATGCCGATTGGAACAAGGAATTACTTCCTCATCAAGGAAGACATCCAAATGCTTATCATGATTTTGTATTAGATGAAATGAAGAATATTGATAATGTTGCACAGGGGAATAAGGATATATTTTTAGATTTATATGAAAGCGAGATAAAGAGTATAGTTCGAGAAAATCCTGACATGTTGTATTCAAAATATTGGAAAAATTTAAAGGAGTAAAAGGATGTATTATAAATTAGCATTTGATATGGATAGAATAGATGATTCAATCAAAGATGGTACAAACACCATTTATGCAGAAACAACTAATTTGGATGAAATAATTTACTTGGATGTTAAAAAAGGATATTTTGATAATATTATCTTATCAGAACGTTATATAGCTGATTGGCCAAATGTTGAATTTTACTACAGTTCAAAAGTATCAAATTTAGAAAGTGATTATTTGTTGAATGTAAAACGATGGCCTATAATTCATGTTAGGGTTATGGAAAGATTTGTGGAAATGGATATTAAGGGACTACAATACTTTCCGATAAAGCTAGTTGATGTAGTTACTAACAATATTAATAATAATTATGTGTTAATGTATATAAATAATTTTATTGATGCCTTTGATATGGAGAAGAGTAAGTATAAATATAATGAAAAATATAATTTATATACATTTATTCCTCAGGCAACTTATTTAAATAAAGAAGTATGTAGCCAATATGATATTTTTAGATGTTCAAAAAGTGTAGCTGCCATATATGTTTCTAATAAAACAAAAGAAATAGTTGAAGAAAATAATTGGATTGGCTTTGAATTTTATGAACAACCATAGGAAAATGATAAGAGATAATTGGAATTTAAGTGATATAACGGAAATTTGTAGTCGACACTCAGGTGTACCTATAAAGACACCTTTGAATTCCTTGAACGTGGCTGATTCTTAAATAGACACAGCCACCTGATGGGTGACCTTTACCTTATTGACAGCCACCTGATAAAAAAGAAAGGTTTTGACAGAAATCCTCACGTAGTCGGCATTGCCGGCTGCTGTAAATCGGCAGGAGCGCCGTAGGGTGCACCTGCCTTTAACCTGCATCATTTTCGACCCCATGGTTCATCCCTGCTTTTGTAGCAAAATAGGGCGAGAATCTACTAGTTCAGGAATTTATAAATGGTTGCTATTGTGCGACTCGAGGGTTATGAAAAACTTGCCTATATGCGACATTTTTTGAAAAAGCAACCGGAAGACGAACAGGAGACAATAGCAATCCAAACAGTTATCAGGTGCAAAAGGAAAATCCTATGTTTTTCAAATTTGCCCAACGAGGTGTTTTATTGCCTGAGTGGCATTATTGTTCCACCATTGGTTTTAAAGGTCACACAGGGGCAATATTTTGCGACACAGGGCAAACCGAAAGTGGTCTATTGATTCTGTTCCATCAGAAACTTAGTCGGATCATCTACCCTATGGTTCATGGTGAACCATGAATTTACATCAAACTGGTTCTATGGTAAAATGGTGCTGCCGGGGGTTACAGGGGGTAAAAAAATACTCTTTCTGTGGCTCCCGTTTCTATTCTTTTTTCTGTCGTTTCTTCTCCTAAAACAAATCCAGAAATGACTTGCAATCCATTCCATACAGAGTTAACATCAACAACCAATAAAAGAAATAACTTGTCCTTTCACCCATTGGTTTGTTGTAGATAGGCTGTCGCCCCCTTGCGGACTCATAAAGAGTTAACGCTGTCATCTGAGGTTGCTGGTGCGGGAACTAATTGGTTGGAAACAAGATCTGGAGGGAGAGAATTGCAGAAAAGAGAAAATCTGCTTTATGTAGGGATTGACCTGCATAAGGAAAGTCATACCGCAGTGATGGTGAACTGCTGGAATGAAAAGTTAGAGGTTGTCGTCATAGAAAACAAGCCAAGTGAATTTAAAAAGCTGGCAGAAAAGGTAAACAGAAAATCCAATCATCTTGGGCTTGAACCCATTTACGGATTGGAGAATCCATATGGCTATGGTAGAAGTTTAGCTGTCTGGCTGATTGAAAAAGGTTACGTTGTAAAAGACATTAATCCTGCCCTGGCTTATGACCAGAGAAAAAGTGCACCTATGCTTCGCAAAAATGATGAGCATGATGCGTATTGTGTTGCAACAGTTCTGATTAACCAATTACATACTTTGCCGGATGCAAAGCCAAAAGATAACGAATGGACGTTGTCACAACTGGTAAATCGAAGAGATTTACTGGTCAAAGACGGTATCCGGTTTAAAAACGGACTCCATGAGCAGATATCCATGGCATATCCCAGTTACAGTAAGTTCTTCAGCGAGATAGACGGGAAATGTGCCATGTATTTCTGGAAGAACTACCCATCCCCTGTCCATTTGCAGGGAAAGACAGTAGAAGAACTAACTAATAAAATTCAGAATATATTCCTTACAGAGTATGCTTATTTAGAAATCAAATATATGTCTCCAATTTGGAAACAGGAAGTTGTTTTATCTCTGAATCCTTTAAATGCACAAGATCAAATAACTTATGATATTATTGATGATTATGAAAAGTTTTTAGAAGAAAGCTTGTTAATAATTGGTGAAATAGAAAGAGAATCTATCTGATACTGCTAATATGGTTATTTGTGATTGGGGAACTATAATCAATCTTGAGCCTGCAGTTATAACTATCTATTACTTACCAGTAGGTACAGATTTGACGTTGAAATTGGAAGAAAATAAAAAATGAATAATACTTTTGAATAAATACTTAAATACGGAAGCTATTCACGAAGAATCAAAGATGAATCTATTATTAATAAGCAATAAAAATTTAGGGGGAAATTATATGTCAGTAATAGATATAGATAAAGTAGATGGTATTGGAATTCATAAAGATGGTTTTCAGTTGGCTCTGCTACTTTGTGACCATCTTGATTGGGCAAATGAATATGATCATTTGATTCAATTACAGAATAAAATAAACTCCTACATAGGCTTTATAGAAAGCAGACAGTATGAAAAAATATATGAAGATTATAATATTTCATCATTTAATATTGAGATTCACTTCCTATATCAACTTATCGAAAATTGTCAAAGATTTCTCGATACTGTTAACATGCAACTTCGAGAAAAGCAAATTATAATCAGCTATTAAAAAAATAATTATAGGACGGGGATAAGATCCAGTATACTATCGGTGTTAAGTGGAAAATGCTACACAAATCCATGTGGATGTTACCACAGATTTATTATCTTGGGATTCATTCAGCCAGAAAATATTTCGATAAAGTCAACTTTTAATTATAACTGAAGGTTGGCTTTTTTTACACACATTTTTATTTATAGCCTACAAGAAAAGAGGTACCAATAAGATAAAAGCCTTATAAATTATGAATATAAGGTATTAAACAGATTATAAAGCACAGCCTCAAATTGGTTGTGTTTTTTTATTTATAAACATATTAAATCTTCGTAAAATCTTCGTATTAAATGGCTATGTGCAAATTTTGGAAGCTAATGCGTATAATTTTAGCACTTGTGTTGAAATGTGTCATTTTATATATTATGATGAACAAAATAAAAAAAGGATACAAAATAAAAAAATAAATACAATAAAACGAAACAATGTAACCGATTTAATGATTCTGAACCATTTTAGAAATGAAAGGAGAAGTACCAATGAGATTAGATGAAAAGATTGCATTACTGGAGCGTGAAAGAAGACGACAGGAGAAAGAGGAGAAACTTCAGACAGAACAAAAAGAAAGTGCTCCAAAGGAGCCAGCGAAAAAACTGACATTAGAGGAAGCAATGGAAGGCATCCGCGCTGGAGAGCTCAGACTGGAAAGCGGAGAGATATTTGAGTTTGAAACCAGAACTTTTACTGACAGCCAGATTCCTGTTGTTACCTTCAGAAATTTATTTGAAGCTTCCCAGGAGGAGCCGGAAGGAGTCATATATGTCAGCCATACCCATGAGGTCAGCCAGATTCTATCCTGGCCGAAAGAACCAATCAAACAGGTAACCATGAAGCAATGGACCAATCTTCTGGTAAATGGAATGGCGGCCAACCGGCTACATGCGAAAATTGTGAAGACAGAGGAACTGGATTTTGTGGACTATATCTGTTTTGATGTACCGTCTGGCAAAGATAAGCTCTATAACATTGTATTCCGGCTTAAGGGAACAGGACAGCAATTTACTGGAAATTATAACTGCAGAAAACAGGATGAGGATACATATGGAGTTTTTCTGGAAGCGATGGTGATAACTTTAAACAATCTGTTTTCGGCAAAATAAGGGGGGTATTGAGATGGGAAACAGTAACACTACACATGGTCAGGAAGCAGTCACCTACAAAGATCTTTTTTTAGGAGTGCAGGGGCTTGTATATTTCCGCAAGATCGATATCAGGGAAAAACCGGGAGAGCATGCTTTTCTATATGCAGAAGCAGTTATGGACAGTGAGATTGATGATAATGATCTTCATGGAATCAGCACCTCGGTGTCCCTTGTTTATAAAAAAGGCGGAAAAGATCATGTGCTATTTTATGGAATTCTGGACAAGGTTTCCTTATCCCGTGATGGAGGGGAAAAAATAATCACCATTGAAGCGTGGGATGGTACCCACCAGATGGATGTAACCCGGCGAAAACGGATATTTCAAAATCCTCAGATGAGTGTAACAGGTCTTGTTTCAGAAATCATGAAATCCTATGTGGGTTCCGATCACATGGTACATATCCCGGATGTACCCATTGGGCAGCTGGTAGTCCAGTACGAAGAGACAGACTGGGAATTCTTAAAACGTTTTATTTCAAAATATAACGATGCTCTTTATCCTGACCCTGCATTTCCCAACATTCGATTTGAAGCCGGATTATCGCCCAAACCAGAAAAGCAGAAATGGGATGAGCTTCCTTATCAATTATCACAAGACTTCATTAGGCTCAATGATTTAAAAGTAAACGGACTTGGGGATTTAACAAGATCTCAAAATACGGTTTACGAGATTGTATCCTATGATATCGTCTCAATCGGGAGCCAGATTACCTATAAGGGAACTCCCTGGTTTGTAGAAAATGCCATGCGCAGCCTTCAGGATGGACTGTTAATAAACAGATACCGGCTGAGGCAGAAGGAAAGCATGAAAATACTGCCTTATTTTAATAAAAGAATCACAGGCATTTCAATTGAAGGTGTAATTGCTGCAGTGAAACGGAATCAGGTTCAGGTAAACATGGAGATAGAGGCCGGAACAGGAGAAAAGTACTGGTTCCCGTTTTCCACCGTTGCAGCTTCATCAGACGGAAGTGGCTGGTACTGCATGCCGGAGAATGGAGAGAATGTACGTGTTTATTTTCCCGTTGATGATGAGAAAGAGGCCTATGTAGTGACAAACGTTAAGGGTGAGAAACCAAATGCCGGCGGTGCATCCGGTTCTCAAAAAAATCCAAACCAGAGAAACATTAAAACCGCTCAGGGCAACGAGGTGCAGATGACTCCGGAGGGAGTCCTGATTTCGGCGGGGGATGGACAGGGCAGCATTCTTCTGAAAAAAGATGGGGAAGTTGTTTTAAATGCAGTTAAAGATCTTACAATTTCAGCTGTGGAAAATTTAAATCTTTCCGCTAAAAAGGATTTAACCATAAAATCCCAGGATTCTATAAAGATTGTGAATCAGGCTGGAACAGATATTGAGATAAAAAAAGGAACGGTAGCATTTCACGGCAATGAAATCTTTGAGAATTAGGAGGTGATTGTATGGCGTATACAGCGGAACAGATTGTAATAAAAGGAATTCCAGTGGAACAATTGACAGAGCTTTGCATCAGCTGCAATCCAGGTGAGCATGGGAGTATTAAATTTTCGGCCTATCTGCCGGAGGATAAAGGAGAAGAGACTTTGTTTGGACTCACGGAAAATGATTCTGTGACTGTCTATGTGGAAAAAGATAAGCCTGTATTTTCCGGCATCCTGACTGAAGTTTCTACCTCTTCGGAAGGGAACATGGTAAAAATTACAGCAAACGCACAAAGCCGAAGTATTCTGATGGATCAAAAAAGACGTTCCAGAACATTTCAGGATATTAATATGACCTACGGGCAGCTTTTCAGGATCATTCTTTCTGAATACCCAGGCAGTGATATCCGGCTTACTATTGAAGATAAACCGATTGGAGAGATAGCAGTTCAATATCAGGAGACAGACTGGGAGTTTCTAAAACGAATGCTTTCCATGCTGAATGCAGTACTGGCATGCAGATGCCAGTCTGAGGCAATTAAATTGTACGGAGGTGTTCCGGATATTCCATGGGGAAAATGGGACTATGAAAAAACAGGATTTACAAAGGAAATGGGAGAATACAGCGACTGGACACAGAGAGGGAAAGCCGTCAATGACAACGATTTTCTGATTATGCAGATCGAAACAGAACATTTACCTGAGCTATTTGAACAGGTGGAGGATAAAGGACGTACATTTGTTATACGGCAATACTCCTGCCAGTTAGTAAGAGGAATGCTGCTCTGCCGTATGGAGCTTCAGAAAAAAACGGGTGTTCTGGCAAAAACAAAATACCCGATGCATATCATTGGAACGGCTCTCCAGGGAACAGTACTTGCCATCTCAGGTACCAAAATAAAGGTTCATCTTGATATTGACGGCAGTTCAGGAGCAGGAGACTTATATTGGTTTCCGTTTTCCACCCTTTCCGCTTCACCAGATGGAAGCGGCTGGTATTACATGCCTGAAAAGGGTGATAAAATCCGGGTTTATTTCGCTTCCAAATATACCAAAGATGTGATTGCTGTCAGTGCAGTAAGTTCCTATGACGGAAAAAGCGGAGGAGTGCCTGACCGTATGGGGGATTCTTCCAGCAAGTATTTAAGTAATCCACAGGGGCAGGAAATGAAGCTGGGAGCCGATGGTATCTATTTATCAAGCAATAAAGGTGCTTCCGCTGTAAAAATCGGAAATGGTGGAGATATTACATTAAGCGCCAAAGGAACCATTAATATAGAAGCTGAAGAAAATCTGGATATCACAGCAGAAGAAGCAATCAGCCTGCAGGCACTGGAACAGGCAGTAATCACTTGTTCCAAGGGAGGAATGATCCAGATGCCTGAGGATGGAAATGTATATATACAGGGAACCGAGGTAAAGGTAAATTAGGAGGTTTGTATGACCAGACAGGAAGCATTGTCAGCATTTCAGGATGAGGAACTCTATTTATTTGAGGAGAAAAAAGAACGGTTTATCATTGGGCTGGAGGAGAAGGTGGAAGAATTTTCAAATTCCATCAGACAGGTACTTTCGGTCCTGAGGAAAGAGATAGAAAAGAAAAAGAAAGAAAAAATTATGTTTATTTATTTTTCCCTTCTTCGGGCAGATATGCTGGATGATCATTATCAAGTATTCGTGCGTGCCATGGACGCAAGCTGGCATATGGATGAGGAAGCCGCTGAAACCACATTTTCCATTGATTATTTATTTGAACCAGTGAAGGAACTGAAAGAGAAGCTGGAACTTGACAGAAGAAAATACATGGGAAAGGTCAATTCCTATGATGTGGCAAATATGATTCAGAACTGTGTAATGGAGTGGAACCAGATTCTTTCCATTCAGCTGCATTATATGTTTCGTGATATGGAGGCGAATGAGGACTTTGCACAGATTCCCAAGTATCCCACATGGGGAATCTATTGGGGAGAGTATCGGGATGAAAGTGAACTTGTGGCTTTCGCAGACAGAGAAAAAAAGGAGCAGAAGGATTGGGACAGATGCCTCCGCCTTTCTAAAGAGCAGGAAGAGGTCATGATAAATAAGTTCTGGTACCAGGCTGATTTAAAGGACTCGGATTGCAGCAAAAAGCTTCTTTTATTCAGCCAGTTTGAAGACTGTGATTTGACTGGGCTTTGTTTTGACGGGGCTGATTTAACTGGGATACAGTTTAGAAACTGCAGGATCAGAAGATGCAGTTTCTGTAATGCCAATATGCGGCAGTCTGATTTTTCCAATTGTATATGGGAAGAAAATGATTTTACAGGGGCTGATGTAGAAAATGCCGTTTTCCAGGAAAAGGATATCCCGTTTCTGCATCTGGATCCCCAGCAGCTGCAGGTTATTTTTGTTGACAGGAGGGACATGGAATGAGATTTTTCACAATGGAACAGGATAAGAGGCTGCCAGATGTAATACAGTTTCGTGATTTTGATATCCGCGGCCCAAGACATATTTTTTATAAAGAAGATGCAGGGGATATACAGGAATCAAATATGATGTATCTGACAAAAGACAGCGGCGAAACTGCGCCGGATTTCATCCAGAGCCCGGTTTCCTTAGTTTCAGATAAAGTTAAGGCAGTCCTTGACATGTATGAAGATGATATGGTTTTTAAAACGGTTACCATTGCCAGTAAGGAGCGGGAAACCATAATGATTTACCATCACCTCCTTCTTGAGCGAATAGACATGTTCTCAGAGAAAACGGAATTTTATTCAAATGGAAGTATAAAACGTCTGGTTCTGGATCCTGCAAAGATAGGGGAGCATAAGGTATTTCTGCTGAATGATAAGCGTTTTCCAAACCCAATCGTCAGCCTGGAAGTAGTGGAAAGCCTGCTTCGCAGAAATATAATCGGCATAATATTTAAGGAAGTGGAGGTGGAAGCATGGCAGAATTAACTGATACATATGTGGTTCATGGTGCCTGTACCCAGTGTACCATGGGAATGAGACAAAGCAGAGTCGTACTTCATGAGACCCACGGAGTTTTTTTGAAAAAGCAGGCTCAAATGACAGTCAAGGATTGCAAGGGAGAATATCATGTGATCTGCTTTGGCGGGTGTTATAGTATGGAAAATCCAAGTACACAGGAAGAAGCCCAAAAAGTTCAGGATAAAGTAAAGGAATTAAGTCCGGATACATTTCTTGATAAAGTTATGGGATTTTTTACAGGAGGGAAAAAGAAAAAACAAGAAGAAGCTGCTCCTGCAGAAGGCGTTCCCCAGGTATTAGGCGTCTGTACCCCCCACATCATAGCCCAGGAATGGGATTACGGGCAGGATGGAGTGGAAACAGACAGCGACCGGCCATTAATGGGCGGGGCGAAGCTGTACTGCATGTATGGAGGCGAGATTGAGATTATAGAGTCCGGACAGCCGGAGGCAGGGAGTTGATGGAACTGATGATAAATTGAGCAAGACACCAGATGAAGCGATCACCTCTGCTTCATAAAAAGGGGGATTTGATATATGAAAATGAAATATAAAGAACTGGAGATTGAACTGTCGCTTGACTGTGCCATCCAGGTTGAGCTGTTTCAGCTGACCCATAGATTAAATGATCATGAATTTCTTTCTCTGAAGTTATTAACAGACGGAGAGAACCCGGAAGATTATGTAAATATGGCAACGGTTCAGCCGGTAATTGTGCGTGAAAAGGAATGCACCGGTGGTCAGGTAATCTTTCAGGGAAAAATCGAAACTGTCTATATAAAAACAGAGAAAGGCTTATCATATCTCTATCTGGAAGCCTACTCCTATACAAAGGATTGGGAGCGGACGGATAAGAGCAGAAGTTTCCTGGACAGCCAGATGACATATCTGGATGTAGCAAGAAAGGTGCTTGCTGACTATGGACAGTTTGATATTAAAGATGAAATTACGAAAGATGCCAAGATACCTGAAATGCTTTTGCAGTATGAAGAAAGCGACTGGGTATTTTTAAGAAGGCTTGCCAGCCATTTTGGTTCCAGTCTGCTGGCTGATGCCTCATCTCCAATGGGAAAAGTGTATTTTGGAGTTCCTGAAATGAACTTTGGGACAGAACTGGCAAAAGAAGATTATGTTATGGAAAAAGACATGAATCATTTTGCTAAAGTCCTGGAACCATCCGGCATTTTGTCACAGGAAGCATCTCATTGGAATATTTCTACTCGAAAATATCTGCGCATGGGAGAAGCAGTTTCTTTTAATAAAATTGCAGCAGTTGTTACGGCAATGGATATTTCTACTGGCAAGGGGGAACTGGTTTATCGTTATACTCTTTCCAGAAAAGAGGGGATACGCAGAGAAAAGGAACAGAATCCAAGGATATATGGAATGAGCATACCTGCTACAGTAAAAGAGCGGGGAGGAAACCAGATCAGGGTCCATTTTGATATCGATAAATGTTACGAACCCTCGGCTCATATGAAATATTTTACCTATGCAATTGAAAGCAGCAGCTTTTATTGTATGCCGGAAGTAGGAAGCAGAGTACATATTTATTTTCCTGAGCATGACGAGCAGAGTGCAGTTGCAGTTCATGCAATAGGAAGCGGAAGCGGTAGCAGTGGAAATAAGAAACCGGATAATAAAAATTTTTCAGATCCAAGCGGCAGTGCGATGAATCTGACACCGGACTCCTTAAACTATGCTCCCGATTCCAGCGGTTCTATTGTTCTCAATTTAAACAAGTCCGGATTTGTATCCCTTACAGGGAAAAATATCAATATAAAAACCCAGAAAGGCTTAATGGCTGGAGGAGAAACCCCAGTTCAGAAGCTGATGATATCCGGTGAGAATAAAGTGGTACTGCAGATTGGGGACAGTGGAGATGATATCATTACCCTGGAGGAGAAAACGGATATTAAATCAGCTCTTGTTACCCATAAAGCAGAAACTCATTCAGCAGCCTCACCGTCTGCGGGAGAGCTTGAAGCAGAGTTGACAAGTGGAGACAGTGCAGCCCGAGAAGAAAATAACAATCAGCTGGCATCTGCACTTGCGGCCAGAAAGCAGGGGAGTAAGCAGAAAGTCCTAAATGGTGTACTGAGTATTGCTACCGTAGTGGGTGCAGTAGCACTGACCGTTGCAACAGGAGGAGCCGCAGGTCCGCTGCTAATTGCCGTAGCTGGTGCAAAAACTGCTTTTGCAGTTGCAGATATAGCGGAAGGACTTGATGGTTACAGTAAAGTTAATGCACTTGACGCCTCGCGGCCCGCAAATTTTATTAGGGATACTGTATTTCAGGGTAATGATGCTGCGTATAATCTTGCATCTGGTATCACAGATGTGGTATTTGATGTAGTTACTGGAAAGGCGTTAAAAAATGCAGGTTCTGCAGGAAAACTAAGCAAAATCCTGTGTTCAAAATCCCAGGTCACAAATACTTTTGTCCAGGGAACCGGATCCCTGTTATTTGGAATGATACAGGAATATGAAACAACTGGAAAGGTCAGTTTAAAGAATTCAGCCGGCAATTTTATGTTTGGTATGTTTAAGGGAGTTGCCCAGACAAAGCTGATTGGAAAGGTGCAGGGAGCATTGAAAACCGATTCCAGGCTTGTTAATAAACTGGTGGGAGCAGGAGTGGGAACGTTATCGGGAACGGTAATGGATGTTACTCGTGATGCGATACTCCCGGACAGAAATGTAGATGTATGGAGATCCCTGCAGGAAAACTTTGTCTCCAGCGGTCTGGCACAGCTGTTAGGGGAGCCGATTGACGCAGTCTCTGGAGCATTTTTAATTATGGCAACCGATTTTATTCTGCCTGATATAAGGGATTCCATAAAAATAACCAGAAGATATTATTCTACGAATAAACAGCCGGGAATAATGGGAGCTGGCTGGAGATTTCCTTATGAGGGGAGACTTTATCAGGATGGATCCAAGCGTCATGTTGTTTTGGATACCGGCCATCATCTGACCTTTGAATGGGATGGAGAAAAGGCTGAAAATATCGCTTATGGGTGCGGATGGTTTGATCTGATAAAAGAAAATGAGGGCTGGAATTTAACTGACAGAAAAGAACACCGTACCTATCTTTACAATGCCCAGGGCTTTTTGCTGTCAATCAGAGATAGGAATGGACAAGCAATAAGCTTTACATACAGAGGAGAGGTTCTTGAAGGAATTACGACTTCACTTGGATATCATCTAAACCTTACCATGAAAGAGGGACATTTAATTCAGATGTCTGACAATATGGGAAGAACCATGCAGTACAGATATGAAAATGGACTTTTAACTGATATTGTCCACATGGATCAGGGGATTACACACTATGAGTATGATGAAAATGGATATCTGACTAAGGCGGTTGACCAGACCAAAGTAGCGTACCTGGAGAATCAATATGACAGAAGAGGACGAACAGTACTTCAGACATTGGCAAATGGGGATGTATACCGGTTAGAATATCTGGATGAGGAACGAAGTGTCAGGGCATTTAGCAGTGTGGATAATAAAACGGTTCTCTATAAGTATGGAAAAAATATGGAGATATTGGCCGTACATTATGAGGATGGAACCGGGGTCTTCTATGAATATGATAAACAGGGATACCGATCCAGTGTTACTGACAGATCAGGCATCAGAAAAGAATGGCGCTATGATTTAATGGGTAGGCTGGCAGAGGAAAAACTGGCAGGCGGTCTTATAACGAATTATTATTATAATCAAAGTGATGATCTGGAAGAGAAAACAGACATTACAGGCAGAAGATTCTATTTTGAGTATGATGAAAACCACAATCTGATTGAGAAAAAGGAAGAAACACAAGAGGGAAGCTGGTTTGGTCATAGTTATTACTACGACCGGAGAGGCAGGCTGTTAGAAGAAACAGATCCGGTTGGAAATACTACCGTATATCATTATAAGGAAGATTCCGGGAAACCAGATGTGATTACTTATCCCGATGGGGAAGAGGTCCGGTTCGAATACGACCGCATGGGACGTATGATGGCGGAAGAGAGTGAATGCGGCAGAAAAGAATATGGCTATAATGCAAATAACTACCGCACTATGATAAAAGATGGGGAAGGAAATGAGTCCCGCTATCTTTATGATGGAATGGGAAGACTGATGGCCATGTATCCACCAAAAGCCTGGAAAGAAAGAAAAGGTGAGTATACATACAGGTATGATTTCCTTGATCGGCTGACAGACAGTATTTCTCCGGATGGAAGTCATAGCAGAAAGATTCTTGATGGGGAAGGAAAAGTATTAAAAGAAATTCACCCCAATGCTTACGACGCAAACGCGGATGACGGAATCGGTGTTTCCTTTGATTATGACAGTGACGGAAACCAGATTCGGATCCATTATCCGGACGGAGGTTGTGAAAGACTGTTTTATGATGCAGCAGGAAACAGGATTAAACATGTTATGCCTCAGGATTATGATGCACGGACTGATGACGGCGCAGGCTGGATGTATACTTATGGAGTGGAAGGACGGCTGGAGACAGTAACCGGACCGGACGGTATCCGACAGGCAGAATATAGTTATGACATTTCCGGCAATCTTATTAAAAAGACCGATGCGATGGGCAGAACTGTTACGTATAGTTATGACAGAAGAAATCAGTTGTGCGAGGTAATGGGGCCGGTAGAAGAAAAGGATGGTGAAGTCCTTTACCAGAGAACCACTTATCTCTACGATGCAAATGGTAACAAGGTGGAGGAACATCGTCATGGTGGATACTGGAGTGTAGATGGACATCTGATTAAAGAGGATGACCAGGGTCTGAAGTTTAGTTTTATTTATGATAAAAGAGACCGGCTGATCCAGGTAAAAGACGGACATGGAGCTGATATCATTTACCGGTATGATATACAGGGGAAAAAGATCTATGAAGAGAAGGTTATCTCTAAAGATGTACATCAGATCATTCGTTATAATTATGATAAAGCAGGGAGACTTGCAGAGATAAAAGAACTGCTAAATAGCGGACTGACTGCTGTCAAAGGTGAAGCAAAATATGCGATTACCATCTATAATTATGATGAAAATGGAAACAGAACCAGAATCCAAACGCCAGAGGGTTATGAGATTATCAGAGAATATGATTCCTGTGACCGTCTGATTGCTGAACGAACGCTGGATAAGCAAAACGGAATTGACAGGACAGTCTCCATAACCTATGACCAGGCGGGAAATATAACAAGAATCGCTCGTCAGGGAAAAGGCGGAGAATTATGGGAACTTTCTTATGATTATGATTTAAAGAACCGGATTACATATGTAAAAGATTGTCTGGGGCCGGTATTTAGATATGAATACGATAAGAATGACCGCCTGGAAAAAGAAATTTTGCCAAACGATGAGGAGATACCCGATAAGGAGTATAAAAATAACTTATCTTATGCTTATGATTCTTACGGGAATATTCTTACACACACAGATGGAGCTGGAACTGTTCTGGAAGAAAATCAGTATCTCCCGGATGGAAATCTGGAGATAAAAAGAACTGCGGATGGAAATCAGTGTACGTATACGTATGGATTTCATGGAAAGTTAACCAGTCTGGAAACATTAAGAAGCAGAGAGGTAGGAAAACCGTCCCAGATTTATACGTATGATGCAAATGGGCGGATTACGGGAGTTGTCGATGGAAATGGAAACCGGACAAAATACGATACGGATAACTGGGGAAGAATCAGGAAAGTCAGAAATGGAGACGGAGGAATTGAAAGCTACACCTATGACAGCATGGCGAATATCACCAGCACAACGGATTCAAACGGGGGTGTTATAACCTATCGGTATAATAGCCAGGGAAAGGTCTGTGAGATTATTGATCAGGATGGACGCAGCGAGATATTCCGCTATGACAGAGAAGGACGGCGGATTCTGCATATAGACAGGAATCAGAATCAGGTAAGGACAGTCTATAATGTAGATGGAAATCCTGTGATGGAAACAGGATGCGATAAGGAAGGAAAGAATTCGGTAACCAGAAGCTGGGAGTACGATTCTTTCGGATTGAGAAAAAAAGCAATTACAGATGGTTTCTGCTATACCTATGAGTATCGTCCTGATGGAAAGCTGGTGAAAAAGGAATCCAGTGGAAAAACCTTAATATCCTGTACTTACGGCAAAGATGGAAGCTTAAAAACCATGACCGATATGACCGGAAAAAGGCTGCATTACGGATATGACTGGAGAGGAAAGCTTACCGGTATTAAAGACGATGAAGGAAGAGAAATTGTTCGATACAGTCACCGGAAAGATGGAAGACTTGAGACAATTACTCATTTAAGTGGAATAAAGACTCTCTATGAGTACGATACAGATGGAAACATCAGCCGTCTTGCAACATTTTTGTCAGAAAGCAATCCTTTGTTTGATTACAGATACGAGTACGATCTTAATGGAAACCGGACCGCTAAAGAGGGTGTCTGTGTTATGGTGGAAGGCAGCTGTGCACAAAAGACCGCCATCTATTACCGCTACGATTCCATGAACCGTCTGACTGAAGAGAGATATGATGGGGACGATGTTCGTTATGTGTATGACAGCTGTGGAAACCGGTTGGAGAAGACATCCGTTGCAGGGAAAGAGACGTACTGCTATAATAGAAGAAACCAGCTGATAGAGCGGAATGCGCCTGGACGAAACTATACATACCGGTATGATGCTCAGGGAAATATTCTGGAAGAAGCCGGAGAAGGTGAGGAGAGGAGGTACCATTATAATCCGTTTGGTCAGCAGACTGCAGTAGAATCAGATAAGTTAAAGCTGGAGAACTTCTATGACGGAGAGCTGTTAAGAGCTGGAAAGTCTGTAAATGGACAGGTATCCCGTTTTTTCTTCTATAATGGAGAGCTGCAGGCAGAAGCAGATGAGGACTTAAATGCCATAAGCAGGCATATTCCGGGCTATGGTCTGGCAGCCAGTGAAGTGGAAGGACTGGACGGATACCATGCGTATCATCTGGATGAGAGAAACAATACTGCGTATATAACAGGCAGTCAGAGGAATATTGAGAACTTCTATGCTTATGATGCCTTTGGAGTTATCCGCAGCCAGTCGGAGGAAATTCAAAACCGGATATTGTATACGGGTCAGCAGTATGATCAGGAGACAGCACAGTATTATCTTAGAGCCAGGTTTTATAATCCGGTGGTGGGAAGATTCCTACAGGAGGATGTGTACCGGGGGGATGGGCTGAATCTGTATGCGTATTGCGCAAACAATCCGGTGATGTATTATGATCCTAGTGGGTATAATATTTGTAAAGATGAAGGTCCAGAGGAAATAGAACAGACTCCAGCGAAGAAAAATGCTAATAATGAGGGCTCGGGTCAGAGCTCTAACAGTACCAGCGGACAGGGACAATCTACATCAAGTCAAGGATATAATCCTAAAGGCTATAATCCTCAACCGGGAGAGCGTACCTTTGATGGATTTGTTACAGCTAATGTGCCAGATAAGGAGATAGGATTAAATACAAGCTCAGCAGGATTTAATAATAATAATGGTGATATAGGTGGTCAATTTAAAAGGATTGGCTCTGATTCCCATGCAGGAATAGCTCCTCATGTACATCAGCCTACTCGTAATGAAGCTCCAAATGGGAACATATATGGTGGGCAAGGCTCAAAGACTGCTAATGGCGGAGTCACGTCACCATCAGCCAAAGATGTAAAGCAGTTATACGATTATCTATTTAATGGGAAATACCACTAATGCAGAAATTCTTTATGAAAGGATAAAATTTATGAATCATTTAAACAATATTCAAAATGATTTTTTTAATAAATTAAAGCAAATACAAGATGAAGTTGTAAACGTTAAGCTTTGTAGTGTAAATAGTGAAATGGAAGGTGTCTTAAACGAAGTTACATACGAAACGATATATAAAATTATGGAGTTGTTAGATGGATATAATACCAAAGAGTATCAATACTCAATAATAGAAAAGAGTAGTGGAGATACGATAAATTCTGATATTCAGTTGCATGATGTCTGTGCTGATTATTTAAAAAGTGAGTAGATAATAAACTTTTAAGGGTAAGAATATCAAAAATTCTTACCCTTAAAAATAGACAATGATACAAAAAAATCTTCTAATGCAAATGAATTTATGAAAGAATAAATGTAATTTTAAATCAGAATTTTCTCCTTATCCGGTAAACTTTCAATCAAGAATTCGGCCTGTAGATTTTGCACTTTTTTCACTTCACATTTTTTAGGTTGATTTTTATGGAATGTATCGATTAACATGTTGATACGCTCTTGGATAAACATTTTCAGCAATTTTTGTTCTGTCATAATAGTCCTTAAATCAGTGTTTTAGTTTGGTTAAAGAGATCATATTGATTTAAGAATTACTGATTAGGGATTTACAGGAAATTGGTTCTATGGTAAAATGGGGCTGCCGGGGGTTACAGGGGGTGAAAATACTTCTTTTGTAGCTCCCATTTCCATTCTTTTTTTCTTTTGTTCTATCTCCTGAAAATAAATCCAGTAATAACTTGCAATCCATTTCATACAGAGTTAACATCAACAACCAATAAAAGAAATAACTTGTCCTTTCACCCATTGGTTGTTGTAGATAGGTGGCCTTGCTTATTTTTTGTAGATGGTATTGAATATCAAAGTGCAGAGCACTATATGATGGCTGAGAAAGCCTTGCTATTTAAAGATTATGAGATAAGAGAAAAAATACTAAAATCTACAGATTCAAAATATGCTAAAGATTTAGGACGTAAAGTAAAAGGATTTAGAGAAGATGTTTGGAAAGAAAATTGCTATGAAATAGTAAAAAGAGGGAACTATGAAAAATTTGGGCAAAATGAGGATTTGAAAAATTATTTATTATCAACTAATAGTAAAATTTTAGTAGAAGCAAGCCCGGTAGATCTGATATGGGGAATTGGACTTGATGAAAATGCCAAAGATATAAAAAACCCCTTAGTATGGAGAGGAACAAATTTATTAGGTTTTATTTTGATGGAAGTAAGAGATGATTTAGAATTATATATGGGTTAAAATAGCATAAATTAAGATGGTATGAAAATAAATATCATAATTTGTGAGGTAGTGTAATAAATTTTGTGTCTCTGGAAATAAATGGCTTCGTTCTGGAAATGAATTAGATAAATAATTCATTTTCAGAAGGGAGCTTTTTCTATGGCAATCGCTAAAGAACAGTTACAGCAAATCATCGCAGACAACGATATTAAAAGTGTCGGTGATATCTACTCCTTATTTAAGGACAGCTTCAAAGACATGTTGCAGGAATTATTGGAAGCAGAACTTAATGCATCACTTGGTTATGAGAAAAATAAAAAAGAGGTTACTGATACTGATAACAAGCGCAATGGATATTCTCCAAAAACGGTAAAGAGTCAGTTTGGGCAATTAACTCTGGATATTCCAAGAGATAGAAATGGAGAATTTGAACCCCAAATCGTCCCCAAATATCAACGTGACATTTCTGGTATTGAAGAACAGGTCATTTCTCTTTATACAAGAGGAATGTCTACAAGGGATATTCATGACCAGCTTCATGATTTGTACGGGATCGAACTGTCTGCAGATATGGTCAGTAAAATTACAGACAAAATTTTACCTGAAATAAAGGAATGGCAATCTCGTCCTCTGGAACCTGTTTATCCCTTTATTTTTATGGATGCCATTCATTACAAGATTCGTGAAGACGGTCGTATTCTTAACCGCGCTGCGTATGTGGTTCTTGGTGTATCACTTGATGGTGACAAAGATATTCTGAGCATTAGCATTGGCGCAAATGAATCCTCAAAGTTCTGGCTTGGCGTGCTTAATGACTTAAAGAATCGCGGGGTACAAGATGTTCTGTTTTTTTGTGTAGATGGGCTTGCTGGTTTTAAAGAAGCAATTCATGCCGTTTATCCCCAGGCAGAAGTACAACGGTGTATTATTCACATGCTGTGAAATTCTTTTAAATATGTATCTTATAAAGATATCAAAAAATTTGCAGCAGATTTCAAGGCAGTTTATAAGGCACCAACAGAGGACCTTGCTCTTTCTGAACTAGAGAATTTGAAAGAAATTTGGGGAAGGAAATATCCTTTTGCAATCTCCAACTGGGAACAAAACTGGGAAGTAGTACGCCCGTTTTTCGGATTTAACGATGATATCCGAAGGATAGCATCGGACTTTCAAAATAAAGATATTTACCAAATATTTCATACAAAGGATTTATAAAAATTTTATTTACAGTGTAATGAATTTAATTACGAAAATTTTCTCTGTCTTTGGACAGATGAGAAATTGATACTCTATTCACCCAAGGAACTGCCGCAGTATTTAAGAATTGTTCGATACTTGCCTGCCTTTTGATGAAAAATAATATTACCACAAAATAAAAAAGAAAGAATAAAGGAAAAGATGTGGAATCATATAATTTAATCCCTTTAATTATAATTATATTATTGTTAGTATTAATATCATTTTTTATTTTTATAATTAAATTTATAAGATCGGTAAAGTGGGGCTGGCTTTATTTATTAATAATTTTAGCCATTATAGTGGGCGGTGTTAAATTACATAATCATTTTAAGAATCTGGTATTTTATGATTTTAAAACAAAAATATGTGAATCATATCCAGAAATAAATACAATTGATTTATATATGTCATATGGAGCCCATTCAGGATCAGTAAATGTTAAAATGAAAAATGGGACAAATGATGAAGTTATAGAAAAAATTTTTCTTAACATATTAAGTGAAATTAATAGTGAACCAATGTCAAGTTATTTAAAAGGCAGCACAAATTATGACAATAAGAGTTGGGTCATTTTAGACATCTTTTTCTATGGGGACAATTATCATAGATATAATTCAGGTCCTTATCAACATTCGGAGTGGTTTACAGAGAATAATAAGATAAAACAGATATGGAAAAATGATGCTACTGGGAAAGAATATCGCTATGCAGAATTATTAAGTAATTAATTTAGTTTTATAATGAACAATTCTTTGCTTCCACATTACAAACAGACTTATGTCTTACACAATTATTGTCGATGAAAAAGTGATATAAAGAGGACTATATTCCGCTAATAACAGTTACCTGATTTAAGTGAAAGGAGGTCAGAAAACCAGTGGAATCAATCAGAAGATCAAAATACAAAGAGCCAATCCAGCACGGAAGCGCCTTCTTCCCATTCAGCACCCACGAAACCGATATCAGGCTAAGGGAAGGAAAAACCTTTCATACCTACATTATGAACGGAGAGAACTTTGGAAGTCTGGTTGGTCTGGGTCAGGAGCCTCCCCTATATTTCCACTGTCACAGGGAACTGGAGCTATTTTGGGTATGCAAAGGAACTGCCAGAATCAGCATAGAAAATGAAGAGATTCAAGTCCGTGAAGGAGACGTTCTGTTAATACGCCCAGACAGAATCCACGGCTCCAATGATTTTCTAAAAGAAGACCTTATCTACCGGACAATCTTATTCAGCTATGAGTTTGTAGGCAGTATGGAAAATGACGTCATCAGGCAAAATTACATTGACCCCCTATTTTCTGTAACAACCGGACCTTATATCTTTCTGTCATCCGAGCAGCAGGAGAGTGAAAGACAGTACCAGCTTTTAAATGAAGCATACGCCATATATGAAAATGGCCAAAAAGGATTTGAGCTGCTTTTAAAAGCCAGAGTACTGGAATTTTTCTATGAAGTATTAAAAAGCGGAAAAATATTACAAACCCAGAAACAAACTGATGCAGGAATCGGCCTGTTTATGAAAAACATTAATCATTACATAACAGAAAATTACACAAACAGAATCGAACTAAGTGACGCAGCAAAGCACGTTTCCATGAGCAAGGGGTATTTTTGCCGCTATTTTAAACATGCATTTCACATGACTTTTCATGAGTACCTGACTCATGTGCGGCTGCGGGAAGCTGAGAATCTGGTTCGCACCACACGCCTTGGTATGGAAGAGATTGCAATCCGCACCGGCTTTTCCAATTCCAATTACTTTACAGTCAGTTTTAAGAAGCATTATCATATGATTCCTACAAAATACCGGAACGAAGTCAATATTTAATCACACTGCACCCATCCCAACAAGGAGAGGAGCCCCAATCATTTACGGAGCCCCTCTCCTTTCTTATCCCCTCCCCTATAAAGTCACTTTTTTAATAAAAGAGGTCAATAAAAACAGGGTAACTTCATGTGCATACAACTAAAATAATAGTATGAATCCGAAAGAAAGGGGTATAAAAGGCATGAATTATATCAGAGAAGACCAGGGAGCTATTATTTTTGAAAATGACGGGGAAACCCTCCGTATTGAGCCATGGGGAACAAATTCCCTGCGGGTGCGAGCCGTGATGATGGGGAATATCAAAGATACAGATTACGATTACGCACTTCTTAAAGCACAATATACATCAGCTGCAATCATAATAAAAGATGAGTTTAACGGCTCAATTACCAATGGAGCAATTACCGCAGTGTTATCAGTAGACGACTGGCACAAAAGATGCAGGGTAAGCTTTTTTAACCAGAAGGGAGAACTACTTCTGGAGGAAGAAAAAGCCGGGGGAGCCCTTAATAAAAAGACCAGAGAGTTTAAACCCAGACTGGGAGGTGACTATGAGCTGACGGTCACATTTGCATCCGATCAGTCAGAACGGCTGTACGGAATGGGGCAGTATCAGCAGGAAGTCTTAAATGTGAAGAACTGCATTTTAGAACTTGCCCATAGAAATTCCCAGGCCTCTGTTCCGTTTGTACTTTCCGATAAAGGATATGGCTTTTTCTGGCATAACCCTGCAGTAGGAACCGCCTCCTTTGGAAAGAACATTACCCAGTGGTATGCGGAAAGCACCAAGCAGATGGATTACTGGATCACTGCAGGGGATACCCCCGAAGAAATCGTGGGAGCCTATGCCAAAGCCACGGGAACACCTCCTCCCATGCCCGAACATGGTCTTGGATTCTGGCAGTGCAAGTTAAGATACTGGAATCAGGAAGAACTTTTAAACGTTGCCAGAGAATATCATAAAAGAGAAATTCCGGTAGACGTGATCGTGGTTGATTTCTACCACTGGCCGAAGTGCGGTGACTACCGTTTTGATGAAAATGATTTCCCTGATCCAAAAGCAATGGTAGAAGAACTAAACAGTTATGGAATGGAGCTGATGGTTTCCATCTGGCCACAGGTGAACTTAACCAGTGAAAATTATGAGGAAATGAAACAGAAAGGGCTGCTTGTAAAATCAGAACGTGGAGTTCCCATTGCAATGCGGTTCCAGGGAGAGAATGCATTCTTTGATGCGACCAATCCAAAAGCCAGAGAATATGTATGGAACTTATGCAGAAAGAATTATTTTGACTATGGGATTAAAACCTTCTGGCTTGATGAGGCCGAGCCGGAATTTTCCACATATGAGTATGACAATTACCGTTACTATATGGGACCCGTTAATCAGATCGGAAACATTTATCCCCAGCTCTACGCAAAAACCTTCTATGACGGTCAGATTGCTGCCGGTATGGATACAGCGGTTAATCTGCTGCGCTGTGCCTGGGCGGGCAGCCAGCGCTATGGCGCACTGGTATGGTCCGGGGATATCCACAGCGATTGGAAGACGTTGAGAGAACAGCTTTGTGCAGGTCTGAATATGGGAATAGCAGGAATTCCCTGGTGGACGACTGACATCGGAGGATTCATGGGCGGAGATCCCACAGATCCTTCCTTCCAGCAGCTGTTTGTTCGCTGGTTCCAGTGGGGAACGTTCTGTCCGGTTATGCGGCTTCATGGTGACAGGAGTCCATCAAAGCCGGTTAATCACGCAGACGGTTCCCCATCAATGCCAACGGGAGCAGATAATGAAATATGGAGCTTCGGAGAAGAAAACACACCTATTTTAGAAAAATACATACACTTCAGAGAAGCAATGAGGCCTTATTTACGAAAATTAATGAATGAAGCCCATGAATTTGGTAAACCAGTCATGCGTACCATGTTCTATGAATTCCCCCAGGATGAGATGTGCTGGGATCTGACCGATCAGTATATGTTTGGTTCTGATATTCTGGCAGCGCCAATTCTTTACGAGAATACATACGAAAGGGATGTATATCTCCCACGGGGAGCAAGCTGGACCCTGATTTATGATGGAAAAAAATACGAAGGAGGACAAATTGTTCATCAGACAGCCGGTATTGATCAAATTCCAGTTTTTCTACGTGACGGAAGTCAGAAAGAATTGATTGGAAAAATATAAATTCTTCTTCTTTAAATTCCTCTATCTGGTAAAAAAACATGGAATATGAAAAAAACTGACCCAAAACAGATTCCATTTTTACCAAAAATTACATGTAGAGCGCTAAATATTACATGAACGAAAAATATGCAGACTTTTGTAGTATAATCACCTCAATGGAAACAGGAAGGGAGGAGATACGATTTTTACAGCAATTGCATTTATTGTAATTGGGTTGCTTCTGGTATTTATGCCATATGAAAAATTTCTTGAAATTTTTCCGGCAGCCAAATCCAAAATAATGATTAAAGTTTTAGGGGGCTTTTTTCTGATTTTTGGTTTTGGTTACATATTACTGGCGCTGTTCGTGTAAGATACAATTTTTACAGTTCAGTTTTGGAATATCAATATCATATGCAATCAGACAAGTATGAAAAACTGTGATTTCAATCATTATAAATGATCGGAAAAACACAAAAGAAAGAAGCGGCGGAACGATTTCCCCGCTTTTTTCTTATGAAGATATGGAATATTTAAAATTTAAGAACCTGTTAACTGGAAAAATCAGGCGTATGATGTTATAATGAAAAAAATGAAACAAATATAGAAAAAGGAGCACAAAAATACGATACATGGATAAACATCAAGTACTCAGGCACTATTTCGGTTACGACAGTTTCCGGGAAGGGCAGGAAATACTGATTGACAGCATTCTGGCAGGGAGAGATGCCATGGGGATTATGCCGACTGGTTCAGGTAAGTCTCTTTGCTTTCAGGTTCCGGCTCTTATGACAGAAGGAATTACTTTAGTTATTTCCCCTTTGATTTCCCTGATGAAAGATCAGGTCGCTTCACTCAATCAGGCAGGCATTCACGCCGCATATCTTAACAGTTCTTTAAGTTCAAGTCAGTATATAAAAGCCCTCGCTTATGCACGGGAAGGGCGCTATCCCATTATTTACGTTGCACCGGAACGGCTTTTGACCGAAGAATTTTTGGATTTTTGTTTAAACGTCCGGATTTCCATGGTGGCAGTGGACGAAGCTCATTGCGTATCCCAGTGGGGACAGGACTTCAGACCCAGCTATTTAAAGATTGTTGATTTTATTGAAAAACTTCCAAAACGACCTGTTATCAGTGCTTTTACTGCTACAGCCACAAAGGAGGTTCGTGAAGATATTATTGACATTTTAATGCTTCAGGATCCGGCTGTTGTATCAACTGGTTATGACAGACCGAATCTTTATTTAAGTGTGCAGTCTCCGAAGGATAAGTATGCCACCATGATAAATTTTGTGGAGAGACATCCGGGGCAGTGTGGAATCATCTATTGTCTCACCAGAAAGATGGTGGAGGAAGTTTGTGGGAAATTAAACAAAGAGGGATTTTCTGCAACCAGGTATCATGCAGGACTAAGTGATGCAGAACGCAGAACCAATCAGGATGACTTTATTTATGACAAAAGCCTTATTATGGTGGCTACCAATGCCTTTGGAATGGGAATTGATAAGTCCAATGTCCGCTATGTCATTCATTATAATATGCCAAAAAATCTGGAGTCCTATTATCAGGAAGTGGGACGCTGCTCCAGGGACGGGGAACCGGGAGAATGCCTGCTTCTTTATGGTGGTCAGGATGTGATCACCAATCAGATGTTTATTGAAAGCAATCAGGATAATCAGGAGCTTGATCCCATCACCCGAAAGCTTGTGGAAGAACGGGACAGAGAACGGCTTAAAAAAATGACCTATTACTGTTTTACCAACGATTGCCTGAGGGATTACATACTCCGCTATTTTGGAGAGTATAAGGAAAATTACTGCGGGAATTGTTCCAACTGCTTAACCGGATTTGAGACTGTGGATGTGACGGATATTGCAAAAGCCATGATTGGATGTACGGAAACCAGCAGACAGCGGTATGGTGCCAACGTAATTATGGATACTTTGCATGGCGCCAATACAGCTAAGATCAGGAATTACGGGATGAATGAAAATCCCCATTATGCAGTATTATCAAAAGTTCCTGTATACAAGCTGAGGCAGGTCATGAATCATCTTCTTTTAAAGGAGTATCTGTCTGTTACCAACGATGAATATGCCATTGTAAAGCTGACGCAAAAGGCAGGTGCTGTTTTAAATGAAGAAGAAACCATTCTCATGAAGATGGCAAAAGAGGAAGCCGCCGTTTCACAGGGAAAAGAAAACCGTAAGACAAAGAAGAGCAGTTCATCGGCACTGGATCTTTCTAAGGCGGACGAAGAACTGTTTGAAAAATTAAGAACACTCCGCCTTAAAATAGCCAAGGAGGAAAAAGTACCGCCCTATATTGTATTTTCTGATAAAACCCTGATCCATATGTCGGTGCAAAAACCAAAAAACCGGGAAGAGATGCTTCTGGTATCCGGTGTGGGAACATTTAAATATGATAAATATGGAGAAAGATTTTTAGAAATTTTAAAATAATAAATTCTGCCAGGAACAATTTGATCTGCTTCCTGGCGGAATTTTTTTAATTGAAATACAAACTTCTGGGCATAATGAAACAGAAAAGTTTTTTGAAACAAACAGGAGGAGCGATTATGAAGAAACCACTGGCTTTCCTATTTATTACTGCAATGATCCTGTGTCTGAATGGTTGTGGTTCCGGTATCGCTGTAAAAGAAAGCAGCAAAGCTTCCGCAGAAACAAAAACGGAAGAAGCAGAGGCAGCTCAGGCCACAGCAAAGGCAGCCACTGCCACTACATCCACTGCAGCCACAAAAGCAGTGAGGGCAACTCCGTCGGTGCCGGAGCTGGTCTTAAAGTATGGAGAAGTAAACCCTGAGGGGAATATTGATACCAAAGTTGCAGAAAAGTTTGCAGAATACGTATATGAATTGTCTGATGGAAGAATCAAAGTTGATATATTTCCAGGGGCAGTTCTGGGAGATGAGAAAACGTCTCTTAATTCATTAAAGACAGGGAATGGTTTGCTTGATTTGTACCGTATTAATACCAATGTACTGACTGGGTATGGGTTTAAAAAGCTGAATCTGTTTGGTCTTCCCTACATTTTCAAAAGCAGGGAAGGGATGTGGAAGGTTTTAGACAATAAGGAGCTTGGCAGAGCATTTCTAAATGAAGGACAGGAAATTGGCGCCAATATGGTAGGTCTTTTCTATACAGATGAAGGTGCCAGAAATATTTTTACAACGGAGCCCATTAAAGGTCTTGCTGATTTAAAGAATAAAAGAATCAGAGTGCCGGAATCCGTTCTTATGATGGATACCATATCTGCGCTGGGAGCACAGCCCATTCCCATGCGTTATGAAGATTTATATAATGCACTGGCAAACGGTGATGTGGAAGGGGCTGAAAATCCCATTCCGGCGTATCTATCCAACCGTTTCTATGAGGTTGCACCTTATTATCTTTTAAGTGGACACGTTTTCAGCCCTGGAATCATCATGATGTCAGAACGAAAATGGAACACATTAAGCAAAGAAGACCAGAATCTCTTAAGGGAGGCCGGTAAAATGGCTTCGGAATGGAACAAGAAAGAAATTGTTTCTGTAGAAGAGAAACTGAAAAAAGAGATGGTGGATAAAGGAGTAACGGTGATTCCCATGACTCAGAAAGAAGAAGAGGAAGCCAGAAAAGATGAAGAAATCGTCCGGGTCAGCTTTACACCGGGACTTGAAAGATGGTTATATAAAATAATTGATATTCAAAAATAAAAATAACAGGTGAAAAAATTTCACCTGTTATTCTTTTACATACCGGTAAATAATTGATGGCCGTCCACCAGTGGTATAATCGATGTCACTGACAATTTGCTTTTTATCCAGAAGATAATTCATATATCTGCGTACGGTTACCCTTGATAAATGAACCTCCTCAGCAACGGTTTCACTGGTGAGTGAATCTGCAGGGTGTTCTCTCATAAAGGATAAAATAGTATCCAGAGTTTTTTCCTGAAGACCCTTTCGAAGAACTTCCTGCTGGGAAGCAGTGCCTGCAGAAACCTCAAACAGGGAATCCAGCTGTTCCTGAGAGAAAGTATCCTGCTTAAGCAGTTCCTGATGTTCCATAAACCGTGCCAATGCGTGATTAAAACGAACATATTCAAAAGGCTTCACCAGATAATCAATGACTCCAAGGCCCAGTAGCTTCTTTACATGAGAAGCATCCGTTGCAGCAGTAACCATTATGACATCGATGTGCTTATGCAGCTTTCGTATCTCAGTAAGAAGTTCTACTCCTCCCATAACCGGCATGTAGACATCCATAATTGCCAGATCTGCGGTATGGTCCTTTAAATAATTAAGAGCATCTTTCCCATTGGAAAACTGGCCGGTTACTTTTAGATATTTGTTTAATTCCACATATTGTCTGTTAATAGAAGCTACCATGGGGTCATCCTCTATAATGATTACCTGATACATGATGATCCTCCTCTGTAAAGGTGATTGTAAATGAAGTACCTGTATTTTCTTCTGATTCCAACTCAATGATACCGTGATGCTGGTCTACCAGTTCCTTTATCAGGAACATACCGGACCCTCGTCCGTCTCCCTTGGTGGAAAATCCTTTTTCAAAAATATGATCCTTTAGATCTGCAGGGATCCCACTTCCTGTGTCATCAACAGAAAGGATACTTCCCGATTGCCATATATTAATTCCTACTTCAATTTCTTTAATATCACAGCTTATGTCATTTAACTCTTCAATTGCATTTTCAATCAGATTACCCAGAATGGTAATGTATAAATCCACTGGCAGGTGAAGCTCCGATTCCACACAGGAACTGTCAGGTTTGATGGTAAGACGGATCCCAAGTTCCCCTGCACGGATAATCTTACCAATTAAAAGTGCTGCAATGCTGGAAACCTGGATCTGCTTCGTTACCTCACTGACTGCAAGAGTAGATGCCATGCTTGTATTGATGATAAAATCAGTCACTTTTTTTGGCTCCCCCATCTCAATAAAACCCAGGATGATATGAAGCTTATTTTTAAATTCATGGTTTAAGGCGCGGAGTGTCTCCACCATGTAGCGGGCGCCGGTCAGTTCTTCTGCCAGACGGGTGTATTCCGTCTTATTGCGAAAGATGGATACGGCTCCGGCAGTTTTTCCATTTTCCATAATGGGAATCCGGTTTGACATGATGTGTTTGCCATTTATCATAAGACTGATATTATATTCTGGCAAACCTGTCTTCAGGACATGAGGAAGTTTTGTTTCCGGATATAGCTCTGTCAGCTTTGTTCCGTACTCCGGCATAATGTCCAGATCAAGTATTTTCTTTGCAGATTCATTAATGAGGATCAGTTCACCTTCGGTATTGATGGCAAAGATTCCTTCTTCCAGGGCATCCAGTACTTCCTTCCTTTCAATATGGATTTTACGGAATTCTTCCGGTTTATAACCCAGCAGTATTTTTTTCAGACGGCTATACAGCAACTCGGAAACAATAAAGCCAATGGAAAGCAGCATCAGCGCCAGGAGCAGAAAAACAAGCAGGATATTTCTGGTCAGCTGGGAAATACTGGCAGTCAGTACAGAAACCATTACAAATCCAATGATTTCACCCTGTTCATTTTTTATGGAAAAAAAAGCACGGCGCTGGTTTCCTAAAGTACCTTTTCCGTTTGTGATGTATGGGGCAGCACCGTTTAATATGGCAGCCTCGTCATCTCCTACAAAGGTTTTTCCGATCAGTGCCTTGTTATTATGATAAAAGCGGATGCTGTCTTTATTACAGATGGTAACCACATCAATATAGTCCAGTTCTTTAACCAGCAGATCCATGCGTTTATTAAAGGCCATAGAGGGCTGTCCCTTTTTTAATATATCAGCAACTTCCGGCATACCGGATATAAAAATACCAGCATTTTTTATGTTCATATCCAGAGAATTTCTTTTTGTGACCAGATTATAATGAAGTGACACACCTAAAGTCAGTAAAATAGCAAGCGTTATGCTGAAAATCTGAGAGACGTAGATCTGGTGTTCCAATGGTTTTTCTTTCATGTAGTACTTCCTCCAATGAATCTATTGTATTAGAAACAGGCTGGAAAATCAACGGTTATCGGGATTATGAAGTTGGTTTTCTTTACTTACATAAGGTTTTAATAACGTTCACAAGATTTCAAAAGACCAGTATCGGTGATAACATACGGTTATAATATAAAGTCAACGAAAGGGAAGGGTGAAAAGTTATGGATTATAACAAACTTGCACTGGAGCTTCACGAAAAAAACAAAGGAAAAATCGAAGTAATATCAAAGGTATCAGTAAAATGCAGAGAAGATTTAAGCACTGCTTATACACCGGGTGTGGCGGAGCCATGCAGAAAAATAAGAGATGATAAATCTGAAGTATACCGCTATACAGCAAAAGGAAATCTGGTGGCTGTGGTTACCGATGGAACAGCCGTACTGGGACTTGGAGATATCGGCCCTGAAGCAGCAATGCCTGTAATGGAAGGAAAATCCATTCTTTTTAAAGAATTTGGCGGAGTGGATGCATTCCCTATCTGCCTCGATACAAAAGACACAGAGGAAATTATCAAAACAGTCCGCTATCTTGCGCCCGGGTTTGGTGGCATTAATTTAGAAGATATTTCCGCACCCAGATGTTTTGAAATAGAACGCCGCTTAAAAGAGGAACTGGATATTCCTGTATTCCATGACGATCAGCATGGAACAGCCATTGTGGTATCTGCGGGTATCATCAATGCATTAAAGGTGGTTGGAAAGAAAATCGATGAGGTAAAAGCAGTGATCAACGGGGCAGGATCTGCCGGTATTTCAATCTGCAAGCTCTTATTATCCATTGGAATGAAAGATGTGATTCTGGTTGATAAAAAGGGTGCTCTGGCAGAAGGCGAAGAGTGGATGAATGACGCTCAGAAGATGATGGCTCAGGTTACCAATCCGGAAAACAAACATGGTGAATTAAAAGTTATTATGGAAGGAAGAGATATCTTTATCGGTGTTTCCGCTCCAGGAATCGTGACTACACAAATGGTGGCTTCTATGGCAAAGGATGCTATTGTATTTGCAATGGCAAATCCAACACCAGAGATCATGCCCGATGAAGCAAAGGAAGGCGGAGCAAGAATTATTGCAACAGGACGTTCCGATTTTCCAAATCAGATCAACAATGTACTGGTATTTCCGGGAATATTCCGGGGAGCCCTCGACGCAAAAGCAACGGATATCACGGAAGAGATGAAGATAGCGGCTGCTTATGCAATTGCAGATATTATAAAGGAAGAAGAACTGACAGAGGAATACATCATACCAGGTGCATTTGATGAACGTGTTGCAAAAGCAGTTGCTGAAGCGGTGAAGCAAAAAGCAGTGGAGCAGGGGGTTGTAAAATAAAATGGATAAAATAAAAAGCATTAAAATATCCGGCATACCACTACCCATTTATCTGGGATTTACCGTTATTACCGCAGTTTCTATTGCCATGAAGTGGCTTCCTTCCGGCATGATCGGCGCCTTACTGGTTATGATGGTTTTTGGTGGATTGTTTAATATTATTGGTAATAATCTTCCAATCGTAAAAACCTTTTTGGGTGGCGGTGCAATTGTGTGCATCTTTGCTTCTGCAGCTTTGGTGTATGCAGGTCTGATTCCAAAGGATGTTGTGGAGAATGTAGATCAGTTTATGAATAAGACTGGATTTTTAAATTTCTACATAGCAGCCTTAATTACCGGAAGTATTCTTGGTATGGACCGCACTCTTTTATTAAAAGCGGCTGTACGTTTTCTCCCGGTTGCACTTTGCGCCATGACTGTGGCAATCTTAAGTGTTGGCGCAGTGGGAGCATTGGTTGGATATGGTTTTGTAGATGCCATCATGTATGTGGCAATTCCCATGATGGGAGGCGGAATGGGTGCCGGAGTCGTTCCTTTATCCGGTATGTATGCAGAAGCACTGCAGACAGATAAAGCTGCTATCATATCACGAATGATACCAGCCTCCACCCTTGGTAATGTCATGGCAATTGTAGGTGCTGGTCTTCTGGCAAAGCTTGGAGAAGTAAAACCTGCTCTGACTGGTAATGGCCGTCTTATGAGAAACCACAATTCTGACATGAATGAAAAAAACAACTCATCTGTCACTCTGGAAGAATTGGGAATCGGTATGATTACCGCTATGTTTTTCTTCTTAATGGGTGTTATTATTAGTAAATTTGTTCCTGCAGTTCATTCCTATGCATGGATGATTATTCTTGTGGCTGTCAGTAAGGCGTGCGGTATTATTCCGGTAAAATTTGAAGATTCCGCCCGCCAGTGGTCCCAGTTTGTTATGAAAAACTGGACCAGCGCACTTTTAGTCGGTATTGGGATATCAATGATCGATTTAGGTGCAGTTGCCCAGGCAGTAAGCCCTATGTATCTGCTTCTTGTATTTGTAGTAGTTGGAAGTGTATCCTTAGGTGCAGGAATCGGTGGCCATCTGGTTGGCTTCTACCCGGTAGAGTCTGCAATTACTGCCGGACTTTGCACAACCAACATGGGCGGAACAGGGGATATCGCAGTTCTTTCAGCAGCAAAGAGAATGGAACTTCTGCCATTTGCCCAGATTGCCACCAGAATCTGCGGCGCACTTATCCTGATCGTCGCCAGTTTACTGATTCAGATATTATTTTAAATAGAATGATAGAGAAATAAGATAAGCCTCCGATGAAGATAAATGTAATCTTCATCGGAGGCTTTTTTTATAAATTAAAATCAGAAAGTAGTGCATAAATATAAATATTTGCGCAGTATATCTCATACTGCGGTTGCAAAATTATATATATTTCGACAATTATCATTATAAAGTAATTACTTTTCTTTGTCAAACAACAGTTTATACAGTGAAACAAACGATAATTGAAAGAAAATGTTAGAAATTTAATTAAAATATTACATAATATTTTTTTGTTAATAGCAGAACGCCGTCACAGACCCCGTCATACTTTATCACATGATTGTTCAATATCGCTTTAGGGATGATTTCTCCTCCTTTTTTATTCCCTGTATCAATTAAATAGTCATCGATTCCATACGCCGTCTTTAAAACCGTCAGTATCCCGGGAAACAGCCATTAATCCTATGTTTCACAGCCTAAGACACAGTATGAGATATACTGCGAAGATTGTTTCCAAGTCTGTAATGGCTTAAAAAGACAGAGAAAACGGAGGTGTTCTATGATATTTAATTAATGCAGGCGGATACAGAAGAGTAGACCGGATCCAGTCATCCGGAATAAATGAAAGAGGGAATGTTAAAGTGAAAAAGTGGTTTGAGGATTTGAAAGTTGCAAAGAAACTGTTAATCAGCTATCTGCTAATTGTTGCATTTACCATGATTACAGCAGGAGCAGGTATTTTTACTGTGATGCATTTTACCAGGAATGTGTCAGTTATAATAATTGTTATTGCATTAATTTCTATTATTTCTGTGATTCTTTCCTTATATCTTTCCAGTTATATGTCAGATATTATTGCCTATCCCCTTTATATATTTGAGTCATTTGCCAGTATGGTGGCTGTGGGAGATTTTGGAGTTGAAAGAATCGCAGGTGAAAAAGAAAGAGGCTGGGCTTCCAGGAAAGATGAAGTTGGTGGCCTTGCCAGTGCCTTTGACAAGATGATTATTAACAATATTGAACTGGCCCAGACGACAAGGGCAATTGCAGACGGTGATTTAACAACTGTTGTGACCATTCGCTCCGAAGAGGATATTCTTGGGAAAGCGCTTGCCGAATTAGTTGAAAAATTTCACAATCTGGCTTCTTCCATTACTACCATAGCAGAACAGGTTAATTCCGGATCAGGGCAGGTTTCTGACGGCGCCCAGGCTCTGTCAAGCGGAACAACAGAACAGGCAGCGACTCTGGAAGAGTTAAATGCTTCCATAGGAAATGTAGCTGATCAGGCAACAAAAAATGCCAGAAGTGTTGAGAAAGCAGCTGATTATGTAAATCAGGCAGGTCAGGGCGTTATGGAAAGCAACGAATATATGCAGGAATTAAATACTGCCATGAAAGAGATTGGGGAGTCTTCCCAGGAAATATCAAAGATTACCAAGCTTGTGGAGGATATTGCATTTCAGACCAATATTCTTGCACTCAATGCTGCTGTAGAAGCTGCCCGTGCCGGTGATGCAGGGAAAGGTTTTGCAGTAGTTGCTGATGAAGTCCGTAATTTAGCGGCGAAATCGGCGGATGCTGCAAAGCAGACAGCTGATCTGATTCAAAAATCGGTAACAATGGTATCTCATGGGGAGCGTCTGGCTGATGATACACTAAAGCTGTTATTTACGGTAAAAGATAAGGCTCAGATGGTGGAACAGGCAATTAATGAAATTGAATCAGCGTCTACCGAACAGGCGGGAGCAATTGAACAGATCAATCAGGGTCTGTCCCAGGTGTCTGCAGTTGTTCAGACCAATGCCGCTACTGCGGAAGAAAGCTCAGCAGCCAGTGAAGAACTTGCTGCGCAGGCTGAAATACTGCAGCAGGAAGTAAGAAAATTCAAATTGCATGAGGAATATACCAGTCATGACAGGACAGAGTCAGGAAGGATCTTTGACGATACCAGGCATGTGTCAGCAGGTTCCTATGTAAAGTATTGATGTTTCAGGAATAAGGGGGAATAAAGGTTGAAAAGGCAGGAATTGCGGATTCACCAGCAGGGGAATCCGGATACCTTAAAAGACAGATACCTGACATTTTGGGCAGATAACCGGTTGCTCGGTCTTTCAATTACCTGTGTTGTGCAGATTGTTGGATTACAAAGGATTACACATTTTCCAGACTCTCCAGCTTACGTAAAAGGCGCGGTCAGTTTGAGAGGCGATGTTTTTCCAGTTGTGGATTTACGGCAAAAACTTGGTGGAGACGCAAAAGAGTATAATGACAGGAATTGTATCATTATTATAAAGATCTCTAACAGTTTATATGGATTTATTGTTGATGGAGTTGAAGCGGTATGCCAGGTGCTGCAGGAAGAAATTTTACCGGTTCCCTATTTTAATAATCAATCTTTAAACGGCTGTTTCTCAGGAATTGTTAAAGTACTAACGGAAAGCAGTGTGGAAAAAATAATTTATCTTTTAAATATTCAAAAACTTCTTAGTAAAGAAGAGTTTGAAGTACTGGCTTTGGCAGAAAGATAAACGGAGAAGTGAATCAGGGCTGAAAACCGACGGGTGGTTTTTAACCCTGATTTTATGTTATTTATCTGGAACAAATAACAAAAGCTATGCTATACTTGGTACAGAAAAAAAGGGAGGGACTGTAATAATATGGAGGAACAATCAAAGCTAAATGGCCGTATGCTGACCGGAGGAGCAGGAGACAGGGATCACTATAACACCCAGCTTTTGTATTTCACCTCTTCGTCTGTCAGCGAGAATGACGAAAGGATCTATATGATCTGTGACAAAGGAGGAAACCCCAATGTTATGGTCAAAGATTTAGTGACAGGTGAAGAACGTTTTCTGACTGATAATAAAAAGGGAATTTTAAAGAGCTACGTGTATTTTGACGGCACATTGGGTCAGGGGCTTGGAAAAGCCAGTGTGTGTCTGGACAGCAAAAGGGATGTAGTTTATTTTATCCAGGATGATAAGATCTGCAAAACAGATTTAACCGGTACTGTCACTGTTTTAAATACCGTACCGTCAGGACGAATGACGGCATTCACCCATGCAAGTTCAGACGGAAGATATCTCTGTGTTCCCATGACAGATGGCAGATGCCTGGATTTTGATCCGGAAACGGAGGGCTCTGGTCTGGACAAAAGACCAGTTTATGATATTGACGGCCGCATTCAGGAAGAAAATTTAAACAGTTACTTATGCGTCTATGATACACATACGGGCGATATGGTGTATGAGAAAGTGGTAGAAAAGTGCTGGATTACCCATGTACAGTTTCATCCACAAAATCAGGATCTGATTATGTACAATCACGAATGGACCTCTTTTGACTGTGGAATCCGCAGAATCTGGCTTTATGATCATAGCCTGGACACTCTGACCCCTGTTAGAAGGGAAGGAAGTGATACGCTTGGGAGACCCGGAGGCTATTTAAGAAGCAGAAACGACTGGGTCTGCCACGAGATGTGGAGTGATGACGGGGAAAGCATTATCTATCATGGAGGCTATGCAGGAGGCCCGGCCATGGTTGGCAAATATGAGGTGGGAACCGGGAAATACTGGGAGATTGCCCTTCCTGACAGTTATAATGCTTATGGACATTTCACCATGGATCATGCCGGAAATCTGGTGTGTGACGGATACTTTAAATATCCATGGGAAGTTAAAAAAATAAGGGAAAACAGTACGGATAATGGGCCGGATCCTCATAAAAAAGATGCGGAATATATCTGTCGGGTACTGGTCGACTGGGATGGTGGAGAACTGAAATGGATTCCCCTTTGTAAGCATGAAAGTGACTGGCTGGGACAGGATGCCCATCCCCATCCGATATACAGTCACTCCGGAGACCGTATATTTTTTAACAGCCGCTGGAACCAGAATGTAAATGTTTACTGCGTGTCCACCTTCTGTTAAATATAAACTATTTATGGTATGATAGTTAAAAAGAGAAAGGGGGCAGAAGGATGAAAATCTTTCATTTGTCCGATTTACATATTGGCAAACAGTTAAATGGTTACAGCCTGAAAGAAAATCAGGAGGCTGTATTAAACCAGATTGTTAATTATGCAGTTGCCAAAAAACCAGATGTGATATTAATCTGCGGTGATATCTATGATAAGACAGCTCCTTCGGCAGAAGCTTACACCCTGTTTGGGGGATTTTTAAATGCCCTTTCCCTGATCCAGCCGCAGCCTTCCGTTCTCATTATTGCAGGGAACCACGATTCTCCGGAACGGCTTTCCTATGCAGGCCCCTTTCTGGAGAAGCATTCCATCCATTTGTCGGTGATGCCGCCCCAAAATCAGGACGAATACTTAAAAAAGGTGGTGCTTTCCGATCAATACGGTCCGGTTAATTTCTACCTTTTGCCTTTTTTAAAGCCCGGTTACGTAAGAAATTTATTTCCCGACAGTCAGCCGGAGGGATATGAAAGTGCAATTAAAGAAGTTCTGGCAAGAGAAGCCATAGACATCAGGGAGCGGAATGTTCTTTTGTCCCATCAGTTCTATACTGGAGGAAGCACAGACCCGGAAACTTGTGAATCGGAACAGGCGGTCATAATTGCAGGCGGTCTGGACAGGGTAAATGTTTCCGTGCTTCCTCCCTTTGACTATGTGGCACTGGGGCATCTTCACGGGCCCCAAAAGGTTTCAACAGACTGGATCCGTTACTGCGGGACCCCTTTTAAATATTCCATCAGCGAGGAACACCACAGGAAAGGGATCACTGTCATAGAAATGGGAGCAAAAGGGGAATTACCTGCTTTAGAAGTTCTTCCTCTTGGCGGGATTCAGGATGTAAGGCGTGAGAGGGGAACACTTAAGGAGGTTCTAAGCCGTGCAGATGAGAAAAACCGGCATGACTTTGTCAGTGTTACGCTGACCGATGAGGATGAGCCATACCGGATCAGGGAACAGTTAAAGGAAGTTTATGATTATCTGCTGGAACTGAAAGTGGATAATGTACGCACCAGGGAAAAGATGATGGAGGAAGAGGAGCGTGTATCGGTATTAAATCCACTGGAAGCATTCCAGCAGTTTTATAAGGCTGTAAGCGGGGAAGAGATGACGAAGGAAGCTTATGAGGCCATGGAAAAAATTGTCCAGGAAGCAAAAGAGGAGGAAGGATTATGAAACCGCTGAAACTGACAATGTCGGCGTTTGGCTCCTACAAAGATGTGGAAACTGTGGATTTTCAGATTGCAGGTCATGGAATCTTTCTGATAACCGGAGACACCGGCTCTGGAAAAACAACGATCTTTGATGCTGTTTCCTACGCTCTTTTTGGAGAAACCAGCGGACAGAGAAGAGAACCCTCCATGATGCGCAGCCAGTATGCAGACGATGACAGGGAGACTTTTGTTACCTTCCGCTTTTTGGAACAGGGAGAAACCTATGAAATTACAAGAAGTCCTTCCTATTTAAGAAGCAGTAAGAGGAAAAACAAAGACGGAGAATATACAAAAATCTCAGTTCCTGCAAAAGCTTCCCTGATTCTTCCCACCGGACTTGAATTTGCCGGAAATATCCGGGATATTAACCAGAAGATAGAAGAGATTATAGGAGTGGATTTAAGTCAGTTTTCCCAGATTGCAATGATTGCACAGGGAGACTATTTAAAGCTTCTTCTGGCTACTTCCAAAGAAAGAAAAGAAATCTTTTCCAGAATTTTCAATACTGGAATTTACAGCCGGATTCAGTATAAGTTAAAGGAAAAAAATAACTTCTATGCAGGAAAGCTGGAGGACAACAGGAAGCTTTGCGCTCATGAGACTGGAAACCTGGAGCTTTTGCATGACAGCATACATAAAGAAGAGTGGTTTTTGCTGCTGGAATTTCCAGAGACGAAAATAGAGGAGATCATAAACCAGGTATCTGTAATCCTTGATGAAATCTACGGAAAAGAAAAGCAGCTATCTGAAGAGAGGGAAAAAAACAGTGAAACTCTTTCCAGCGTGGAACGTAAACGAAATCAGGCCATGGAACAGAACCGGCTGTTTGATAAATTAAATGAGGCCACTGACCGCATGGAGGCACTGAGGCTTCAGAGTGAAGGCTGGGAGCTTAAAAGAGAACGCCTTGCCATAGGAGAACGGGCAGAAAAAGCATATACGGCAGAGATTCAGTATAAGGACAGAAAAAACGACTGGGAAACAGCCGGGAAACGGGAAGCAGAGCTTGAGGAAGAGCTTAAAAAGGCAGGGGAAATACTTGCCGCAGTAAAGAAAGCTTCAGTGGAATGCCAGGAAGCATCAGAAAAAGAAGTTCCAAAGCTTACTATTTTATTAGACAGGCTTAATTCTTCCATGCCTCTGTACGAAGACTGGAAGAAGATGGAAGAACTATGCCGGATCAAAAAAAGTATTGAGGAGGAATTCCAGAACCGGTATTTGGATGCAGAAAAAGAACTGGAAAGTGTCAGCCTGCGCTTAAAAGAATATGAAAAAAGACAGGGGTCTCTGACAGCAGCAGCTGCAAAACTTTCTGACTTAAAGGAACTCACAGGCCAGTATACGAGAAAGGAAGAAGCTTTAAAGAACCTTTTACTGGCATTAAAACAGTTCAGGGCAGTTCAGCTGGAAGTATCCCAATTAAGGCTTTCTGAGAAGGAGGCACAGACCGAATACGAAGAAGCACAGTCCAGGTATGCCATTCTCTATCAGAGCTTTTTTGAACATCAGGCAGGCCTGCTGGCAAAGGATTTAGATGACGGGACTGCATGTCCTGTATGTGGTTCCACCCACCACCCACAGAAAGCGAAGTTTTATGATGACAGCATCACAGCTGAAATGGTAGATGAAGCCAGGATTAAAAGAGACCAGGCAAATGAACGACGATCTGAAGCAGCACTACTTACCATACGAAGATATGAAAGCTGCCGGCACCAGGAAGAGTGGATTAAGAAAGAAGCCAGTTTATGGTTTGACCCATGCATTGATGTGGATTTAATGGAGGAGCGTTTCTTACTGGAAGAGAAGGAAACAAAAGATCTGTTAATGAGAGCACGGGAAGAAGAAAAGAAAGGGAAAGAAGCAGAAGCCGGTTTAAAGGAACTGATTGAAAACAGGCAAACGGATGCGTTTCGTATGGCAGAGCTGGAGCAGATAAGAGAGAAGCTCAGGGGTGAGTGGCAGGATAAGAAAGTGGAGAATGCTGCTTTATTTGCACAGCGGGAACAATTAGAAAAGAATCTTCCTTACCCAGATGAGAAGCAGGCCAAAATTCAGCTGGAAAAATTAAAAAAGAGGAGAGAACTACTGCTATCCCAGGAGAAACAGGCCAATGAAAAGTTTCTTCTGTTATCAGAAGAGGAACAGGAGAAAAGAGGCCGTCTTGCTTCATTAAAAGAGAACAGAGAGATCCTTCTTAGAGCGCAGGAGAGTTCAAAAGAGGCCTATTTTTCCCTGCTTCGCGAACTGGGATTTTCTGATGAAACAGACTATCAAAAGGCAAAGATGTCTTCGGAACAGCGGACAGCCTGGCAGCAGGAAATACGCGGCTATGAGGAGGCGTGTCTGACTGCCAGGACGATTTATAACCAGTACAAAGAAGAGACAAAAGGCCGGGAAAGAATCGATACATCACACTGGGAGGAAGAGGCTGCCGTCTTAAGGGAAGAACAAAAGCTACTCCAGTTGAAATTGGCAGAAGTAGCAGGGATCAAAAGCCGGACAGAGCGGACAGAGAGTAATTTAAAAAAGCTTTTTAAGGAACGGAACGAGCTTGAAAAGCAATACCAGCTGTATCACAGTTTAAACCAGACAGCGAATGGAAAGCTTTCCGTCAGTCTGGATTTCCAGACCTATGTACAACGTCAGTATTTTAATCAGATGGTACATGCCGCCAATAAGCGGTTAAAGATTATGTCTGACGGTGAGTTTTTACTTCAGTGCCGGGATTTAAATGCACTGGGAAGACAGGGGGAGGTTGGACTGGATCTTGACGTGTACAGCCTTTCGACCGGGCAGCTGCGTGATGTGAAAACATTGTCTGGAGGAGAATCTTTCATGGCAGCACTTGCCATGGCTCTTGGAATGGCAGATATTATTCAGAGGACAGCAGGAAATGTGCGGATGGATGCCATGTTTATTGATGAAGGCTTCGGATCCTTAGATGAGGAATCCAGGTTAAGAGCAGTGCGGATACTTCTGGAACTTGCGGGAGAACACAGACTCATAGGAATTATTTCCCATGTAAGTGAATTAAAAGAACAGATTGATAAGAAACTGATCGTTTTCAAAAACGAGAGCGGCAGTAAAATCCGGTGGGAGCTGGATCACCTGTCCTGCCTTTGATAAGTGGTGGAAGCGGGAGACTGGGAACTTAAAAGTCAGTTTTCCCGCTTGCTTTTTTCGCTATTCTCTTATTTTTTTCTGGCCTTCAAACAGTAGGTTTAGCAGATTATCGAAGTCCTGGTCCTTCAGTGGTTCCAGTTCTGTGATCAGTTCATGAAGCAGGATGGGGTTTGGATTTTCTTCATCAAAAAATTCCCTTGGCGATATCCCTAAATATTCACAAATTAATAGAAAGTGGTCCATTGATGGTGTGTTGTTTTTGGATTCTATATCGCTTATGTAATCTTCCGTCTGTCCCAGTGAAAGACTCATTTCTCTGGCTGATATGCCTTTTTTAGTCCGAAGCTGTGCCAGCCTTAACGGTATGTAATTTTCATCCATTGGTATCATTCTCCTTCCAAAAACTTAATATTATAATTATAGAAGACTATTGGCTATGATTCAATAGAAAACAGATATTATTTTTTTTATTATGTAAATTTTCGCAAAAATAATGTTTGTTTATTAAGAACAAATCGGGTAATAAAGGAATAGACGTAACACATGTTTTGTTTTATAATGGATAGGATCATGCAAGAGGGAATCCGCAGTTAGAAAGGAAGATACCATGTTAAAGTGTGAAAGAACCAGTGTTATGAACATAGAAAACGCCATACGTGGTGCAAGAAACCCAATGAACAGCTGGGACCGTATGGACAGCCAGTATAATGAGGAAGGGGAGTACATACTGGGACCAAATGATCTGGGTCTTGCCAGACGATTAAGAAAAGCTGGCAGCGATCATAGAAAATTTATTCGGCAGATCTTTGTTTCGGTAGATGTGACTGCTCCTATATACTGGTGGAAGGAATACGATACCTATAAGGTATCTACTGTAGCGAATTCTACAAGTACCATGCATAAGATGCATTCAAAACCATTTGATATGGACGATTTCAGCCATGATCATATGACAGAGGAAACCCTTTCCTTTATGGGAAGTGTTGTGGATGAATTAGAGAAGATTCGTCTGCGCTATATAGAAACAAAGAACAAGGAAGACTGGTATGACATGATCCAGCTTCTCCCTTCCAGCTACAATCAGATGCGTACCTGTACATTAAATTATGAAACTTTAATCAACATTTATTTTGCAAGAAGAAGCCACAAATTAAAGGAATGGCATACGTTTTGCAGTTGGATCGAAAGCCTTCCTTATGCAAAGGAGCTGATTCTTGCAGAGGAAGAATAAAAGGTGGACATGCTTATGAATTTAATTGTAGCGGTGGACAAAAACTGGTCCATCGGGAACCAGGGGCAGCTTCTGGTAAACATACCAGAGGACAAGCGGATGTTCCGTGAGGAAACTCTTGGAAAAGTAATTATCATGGGGCGCAAGACATTGGAGAGTTTTCCGGGCAAACAGCCATTATATGGAAGAACCAATATCGTGCTCACCAGAAATACCAATTATAAAGTGAAAGGCGCTACCATCTGCCACAGCATAGAAGAAGTGATGAAAGAGCTTGAAAAGCATCCTGGTAAAGAGTGTTTTGTTATAGGCGGTCAGAGTATCTATGAACAGTTCCTTCCGTACTGCCATACAGCTCATGTGACATATATAGACTATGCATACAGTGCAGATACCCATTTCCCGAATCTGGATCAGGACGCCGGCTGGGAGATGTGTGCTGAAAGTGAAGAACAGACATACTTTAATTTGTGCTATACGTTCCGCATGTACCAAAGGACTGGTAATCGATAAAAAAATAATGATATTTTTTATTTCGTATTGTCTTTGATATTTAAAAATGATAATATGGAACGAGTACCATTTCACCTGATTGTCAGGAAGGCTTTCAGGAACGGTGCAAAGGTATATTCACGAAGACATTAGGAGGATGAAGATGTACAGGATTTTAAAAGCAGAGATGTTAGCTGACAAGATCTATCTGATGGATGTGGAAGCACCCCGGATTGCCAAAGCCTGCCAGCCTGGAGAATTTGTTATCGTAAAGATGGATGACAGAGGCGAGCGTATTCCGCTCACGATCTGTGATTATAACCGTGACAAAGGGACAATTACCATTGTATTTCAGACAGTGGGTGCCAGCACGGAAAAGATGGCTGATTTAAAAACAGGGGACAGCTTTGAGGATGTAGTAGGACCTTTAGGTAATGCATCTGAATTTGTAGAAGAAGATTTAGAAGAAGTAAAGAAACGGAAATATTTATTTGTAGCCGGTGGTGTTGGAACTGCTCCTGTTTATCCTCAGGTTAAATGGATGAGAGAGCACGGAATATCGGTTGATGTAATCGTAGGCGCAAAGACAAAGGATCTGCTGATCTTAGAAGATGCCATGAGAGAGCAGGCCGGCAATTTATATGTGACCACGGATGACGGTTCCTATGAGAGAAAAGGAATGGTTACCGAAGTTATTAAAGATCTTGTGAATAATCAGGGAAAACAGTACGATGTCTGTGTTGCCATCGGCCCCATGATTATGATGAAGTTTACCTGTCTTTTAACAAAGGAATTAGGAATTCCAACCGTTGTAAGCTTAAACCCAGTCATGGTAGACGGTACAGGAATGTGCGGAGCCTGCCGTATCACAGTTGGAGACGAAGTCAAATTTGCCTGTGTGGATGGACCGGAATTTGACGGCCATAAAGTGAATTTTGACGAGGCCATGAAGCGTCAGATGATGTATAAGAGCGAAGAAGGGCGTGCAATTTTAAAAACCCGGGAAGGCGATACTCATCATGGCGGCTGCGGACAGTGTGGAGGTGACAACTAATGGACGTTTTAAAGAAAGTACCAGTCAGAGAACAGGATCCAAAAGTAAGAGCAACAAACTTTGAAGAAGTATGTCTTGGATATAATGAAGAAGAAGCAAGAGAAGAGGCCAGCCGCTGCATTCAGTGTAAGAATCCCAAATGCGTAAAGGGCTGTCCTGTATCCATTAATATACCTGGATTTATTAAACAGGTGGAAGAAGGCAACATAGAGGAAGCCGCAAAAGTGATCGCACTGTCCTCAGCACTTCCGGCGGTATGCGGACGTGTATGTCCCCAGGAAAGTCAGTGTGAAGGTCAGTGCATTCGCGGAATTAAGGGAGAGCCGGTTTCCATCGGAAAGCTGGAGCGGTTCGTTGCAGACTGGTCCAGAGAGCATGGAATTGTTCCAAAAGCACCTGAAAAAACCAATGGAAAGAAAGTGGCAGTCATCGGTTCCGGCCCTTCTGGTCTTACCTGTGCAGGGGATCTTGCAAAGCTTGGCTACGAAGTTACAATATTTGAAGCTCTTCATGAGCCGGGCGGTGTACTTACTTACGGTATTCCTGAGTTCCGTCTTCCAAAAGACGGCGTAGTACAGCCGGAGATCGATAACGTCAGAAAGCTGGGAGTTAAGATTGAGACCAATGTAATCGTTGGAAAGTCTGTGACTATCGATGAACTTCTTGATGAAGAAGGGTTCCAGGCTGTATTCATCGGTTCAGGAGCCGGACTTCCAATGTTCATGGGAATTCCCGGAGAGAATGCCAACGGTGTATTCTCTGCCAATGAATACTTAACAAGAAGTAATTTAATGAAGGCATTCCGTGACGACTACGATACCCCGATTGTAGCGGGTAATAAGGTAGCGGTTGTCGGCGGAGGCAACGTTGCAATGGACGCAGCCAGAACGGCTCTTCGTCTTGGCGCTGAGGTGCATGTTGTTTACAGACGAAGCGAGGCGGAACTTCCTGCAAGAGCGGAAGAAGTCCACCATGCAAAAGAAGAAGGAATTATATTTGATCTTCTGTCAAACCCCATTGAAATTCTCACCGATGAGAAGGGCTGGGTTAACGGAATGAAATGTATCAGAATGGAACTTGGAGAACCGGATGCTTCCGGCAGAAGAAGACCTGTAGAGGTGAAAGGATCTGAATTTGTCATTGATGTAGATACTGTCATCATGTCACTGGGAACATCCCCCAATCCTTTAATATCCAATACCACCAAGGGACTGGATATTAATAAGCGCAGATGTATTATTGCAGAGGAGTCTACAGGAAAGACAAGCAAGGAAGGCGTATATGCAGGAGGAGATGCAGTGACAGGTGCTGCAACTGTAATCCTGGCCATGGAAGCCGGACGTGCTGGCGCAAGAGGAATTGACGAATATCTTTCTGCCAGGAAATAATCCGGACAGATCAGGGCTGCCGCTAATTTGGCAGCCCTTTTGAAACGGAGAAAAATTTTTTATGAATAAAAAAGTAGATTTACTAAAGGGACACATCTTTACTTCGCTTACAGAGCTGGCACTTCCAATTATGGTCACTGCATTGGTCCAGATGGCATATAACTTGACGGATATGGCGTGGATCGGTATTGCTGGAGCTTCATCGGTTGCTGCGGTGGGGGCAGGGGGTATGTATGTGTGGCTTTCCCAGGGAGTAGTTGCACTGGCTAAGATGGGCGGACAGGTTAAAGTTGCCCATGCTCTTGGGGGAGGAAGGAAAGAAGAAGCCGCTCAATATGCATCAGGGGCACTTCAGCTTGGCATTCTGTTTTCTGTTCTTTACGGTGCTCTTTGCATATTTGGAGCAAAGCCGCTGATTGGTTTTTTTGGACTGAGCAACAGAGGGATCGTGGAGAATGCCCAGATATATTTGAAAATAACCTGCGGGCTGATTGTATTTTCCTATATGAATGTGATCCTGACCGGAATCCTTACAGCCATGGGAGACAGCAGAACTCCTTTAAAGGCTAATGTAATAGGACTTGTATTAAATATGGTTTTAGATCCCCTCTTAATTTTCGGAGTCGGGCCGGTAAAAGGTTTTGGCGTGGCCGGGGCAGCAGCAGCTACGGTATTTGCCCAGGCAGTTGTAACACTTGTATTTATAATAGCAATTCGTAAAGACAGACTGGTATTTGATAAAGTACAGCTGATCCAGAGAGTACCATGGGACCATATGAGCTCTATGATCAAAATCGGATTCCCTGCTTCTGTCCAGAATTTAATATACACCAGTATATCCATGATTTTAACCCGGTTTGTAGCTGAATTTGGTGATACGGCAGTTGCGGTACTCCGGGTAGGCGGGCAGATTGAATCCATCTCATGGATGACTGCAGATGGTTTTGCAGCTGCGATTAACTCCTTTGTGGGTCAGAATTATGGTGCAAAGCAGTATGGGAGAGTAAAAAAAGGATATTTCACGGCAGTGGCAGTCATGTTTTTATGGGGATTATTCTGTACCTCTTTGCTGATTGTTTTTCCGAAGCAGATATTCGGACTATTCATACATGAGGCAGATGTAATTCCTATGGGCGTGCGCTATCTTGTTATTTTAGGTGTCAGCCAGATGTTTATGTGCGTGGAGCTTACCACGGTAGGTGCGCTCTCGGGGCTTGGAAAAACCCTGCTCAGTTCTGTAATCAGTATTGTGTTTACCACGGCCAGAATACCTCTTGCCATATTCCTTGGAAGTACCTCTTTGGGACTTGACGGAATCTGGTGGGCCTTTTCCATATCCAGTATTATAAAGGGAATTCTGTTTTTCCTGTGTTTTATTGTGGTATCCAGAAAGATTGGTAAACATCAGGAGAAAAATTTTCTATAAAATTTCATTTTGGACTTGAATTTTACCCTCGGTTTACGTTAACATATAGGAGGGATATAGATAGAAAAAATGCAAAGGAACTGACGATGAAACGAAAAGTACAGATTATGTATCATAAAAATGCTGGGGTACTGCGAAGACTGTTCTGCGGTATCATGATAAGTGCCATGGTCTGCACACAGACTGTTCCGGTCTTTGCGACTTCCAAGGCGGAAAAAGAAAAGCAGGAAGCTCAGAAAAAGCTGAATGAGGCCAATAAACAGGCGCAGGATGCAGCCAACAAGAAAAATGCGGCTCAGAATCAGGTCTCTAAGCTTACCACTGATTTAACCGCTCTTTTATCAGATATAAAAGTCTTAGAAAACGATATGGCCAATAAAGAAAAAGAAATTAAACAGGCTGAATCGGATTACCAGGAAGCGAAAAAAGAAGAAGAAAAGCAGTATCTTGCCATGAAAAAAAGAATCCAGTATATGTATGAGAAGGGCGATACAGAGTACATGGATATTTTTCTTCAGGTAAAGGATATGTCAGATCTGCTTAATAAAGCGGAATATGTGGAAGGGATCTATACATATGACCGGAAGATGCTTGTAAAATTCCAGGAGACGAAGCAGCAGGTTGCTGATTATAAAGATGATCTGGAAGAGGACAAGAATGAGATGGAAGTAATGGAGCTGGAGTATAAGGATCAGAAGAAACAGCTGGAAACTCTCATTGCAACAAAGAAAAAAGAAGTCACCAATTTTGACAGTCAGCTGGCACAGGCCAAGAAGGATGCGGATCTTTATGCTCAGACGGTAGCAAAAAAGAATGAAGAAATCCGCAAAACCAAGGAAGAAGAAGCCAGAAAAAAAGCAGCAGAGCAGGCGAGAAAAAAGGCGGAAGAGGATGCAAGGAAAAAAGCAGCTTCTAACACCGGCAGCCGAAGCACCAATAATAATAACAAGTACTCCGGACCTTCTGCATCGAAAAGTACAGGGGGAACGGCTCAGGGAAGATCAGTTGCGGATTACGGTCTGCAGTTTGTGGGGAACCCCTATGTGTTTGGCGGAACCAGTCTGACAAACGGAACAGACTGCTCCGGATTTGTACAGGGCGTATACAGGCATTTTGGATATTCCCTGCCAAGAAGCTCCTCCGAGCAGCGTTCTGTCGGAGCAGAAGTCTCTTATTCCGATGCCCAGCCTGGAGATTTAATCTGTTATGCAGGTCATATTGGAATTTATATCGGGAATGGTCAGATTGTTCATGCAAGCTCTCCAGCTACCGGTATCAAGGTTGGTACAGCCACTTACCGTACCATCTTGTCGGTGAGAAGAGTGATACAATAGTGTGTACAACAGCCGGCCGGAGAGAGGAAATGGGTCAGTTTCTTCCTCCGGCTGTTTTGCAAGCCCTAAAAAACACTTGCGGAATTCGACAGAATATGAGAAAATGGTATCAAGTATGATGTGATATAATTAACAAAGTACTTTTCATGATGATTACTTATTTGAAAGGAGTTTTAACATGATTTATTCACATGAAGTAGAAGAGATGTGCACAGTAGCACAGGGCGTTCATCACGGCGCTGCTCCAATCCCAGAAGAAGCAAAATGGGTAAAATCAAAAGAAGTTAAAGATATCTCCGGTCTGACACACGGTGTTGGCTGGTGTGCTCCCCAGCAGGGCGCATGCAAGCTGACTCTTAACGTAAAAGAGGGTATTATTCAGGAAGCATTAGTAGAAACAATCGGATGCTCCGGTATGACACACTCCGCTGCTATGGCAGCTGAGATTCTGCCAGGATTAACCGTTTTAGAGGCATTGAATACAGACCTTGTTTGTGATGCCATCAATACAGCGATGAGAGAATTATTCTTACAGATCGCATACGGAAGAACTCAGAGTGCATTCTCAGAAGACGGACTTCCAGTTGGTGCGGGACTGGAAGACTTAGGAAAAGGTCTTCGTTCTCAGGTTGGTACCATGTATGGAACCTTAAAGAAAGGTCCTCGCTATTTGGAAATGGCTGAAGGCTATGTAACTGGTATTGCTCTTGATGCAGAAGATCAGATCATTGGTTATCAGTTCGTAAGTCTTGGTAAGATGACTGATTTCATCAAAAAAGGTGATGATCCCAACACTGCTTGGGAGAAAGCAAAAGGACAGTACGGCCGTGTAGCGGAAGCTGCAAAGATCATTGACCCAAGACACGAATAATCGGTCGGCGTAAGCCTGCCGGTATCCGGTTATGAAAGCGAAGAGATTTGGCCAATAATAAGGAGGACAAGATAATGGCTTTATTTGAATCATATGAGAGAAGAATTGACAAAATCAATTCTGTTTTAAACAGCTATGGCATCGCTTCCATTGAAGAAGCGGAAAAGATTACTAAAGATGCAGGTCTGGATGTTTACGAACAGGTGAAGAAGATCCAGCCTATCTGTTTTGAAAATGCTTGTTGGGCTTATACAGTAGGCGCAGCGATCGCAATCAAAAAAGGCTGCAGAAAAGCAGCAGATGCAGCAGCAGCAATTGGTGAAGGTCTTCAGGCTTTCTGTATCCCAGGTTCCGTAGCTGATCAGCGTAATGTTGGTATTGGTCATGGTAATCTTGGAAAGATGCTTCTGGAAGAGGGCACAGACTGCTTCTGTTTCCTTGCTGGTCACGAGTCCTTTGCAGCAGCAGAAGGCGCTATCGGCATTGCTGAGAAGGCAAACAAAGTACGTCAGAAACCATTAAGAGTAATCTTAAACGGTTTAGGAAAAGACGCAGCTCAGATCATTTCCAGAATCAATGGATTTACATATGTAGAAACTGAGATGGATTATTACACAGGCGAAGTAAAAGAACTGTTCAGAAAATCCTATTCAGAAGGTTTAAGAGCAAAAGTTAACTGCTACGGCGCTAACGACGTAACAGAAGGCGTTGCTATCATGTGGAAGGAAGGCGTTGACGTTTCCATCACTGGTAACTCCACCAACCCAACCAGATTCCAGCATCCAGTAGCAGGAACCTACAAAAAGGAATGTACAGAAAAAGGCAAAAAGTACTTCTCTGTAGCTTCCGGCGGTGGTACAGGACGTACCCTTCACCCAGATAACATGGCAGCAGGCCCAGCTTCCTATGGTATGACAGATACTATGGGACGTATGCACTCTGACGCTCAGTTCGCAGGTTCTTCTTCCGTTCCGGCTCATGTAGAGATGATGGGTCTGATCGGTATGGGTAACAACCCAATGGTTGGAGCCACTGTAGCTGTAGCTGTAGGTATTGAAGAGGCTGCCAACGCAGGTAAATTCTAATGATAAAACCTTGATTTTTCAAGGGAAAATACCATTTGATATAGAAAAGAGGAGTTCGCTTTGGGCGGCTCCTCTTTTTGCGCGGGTGGGAATATGAATTATTTTTCCAGAAGTTTTGAGAGTTTTTGATCTATACTTGCAAGAATTTTTATTATCTGCTTCTCACTATTATCGCAATCAGTGTAGGTGGCTGAATAAATATCCTCTTCACAACTCTCACCATAAGTGCCGTATTGTTTGCATAAATCGTAATTGCTACATTTAGTCTCTGACATACTAACATTTCCCCTTTGAATGTATTTGGCTCTGATTGAACCTATGTACATAGTATAATGTAAATGGAAAATTTTTACAATAATATATGGAAGCAACGGTCAATAATCAGGTATAGATTTCATTAACCAGTTTAGGTGGGTTTCACGATGCTTTAAACGTTCCCGTTTTGATATGGGTATAAATTGTTTGTTTGTGAGAAAGAAACCGAAATTGTTATATTCTTCAATATATTGCATATTAACCAGATAGCTTTTATGACAACGAAGAAATCCTTCTTTTTTTAATCTATCTTCTAATTCACTTAATGATATTGAACTGGTAATTGTTTTTTGTTTCGTATAAATGATACAGGTTTTATTAAATACCTCAATATAAATAATATCCTTAAGGGGGATATTCATTGTCATATATTCTGATCGTATTTGAATTTTTTTATAGATAAAGTTAATATTTTTTAGGCTTTTATCAAGAGATGCTTCTAATTCATTGTTCCGAATAGGCTTAAGAAAATATCCATCGGCTTGCATTTGATAAGCTTCTGCTGCATGTTTGGTACTGTTGGAGGTAAAGAAGATAATACTATCCTGATTCATTTCACGAATTTTAAGACCTATTTCAAAACCATTTTGCTCGGATTCTGATAGGTTAATGAAGCAACATGGAAGTTTTTCACTTTTGAAATTTACACGTTCAAACATTGTTTTATGAAATGAATACTCATGTAATGAAAAATCAATCAGTCGCTTCTGGAAATATCTTTCTAAAAAAATAATTAAATTATTTCTGTCTGTGGTAATTGAATCTAAAATTACAAGTTTCATGATATTCCTCGATTTTCTGTTCGTGATGTAACAAAACAAATATACCATAATTATACTGAATTGCAAATGTTTTTTTGATTTTTGCGCCAAAAGAATGCATTTTGCGACAAAACTATTGACTGGAATTATATATTATAATAAACTTTACCAGAATTCAGGTACAAATATAATAATAGTACTGAATGATTCAATTAAATTATAAAAGAGGGAGTGGATGTTATGAAAAAGAAACTATCAATATTACTTGCAATTTTAATGATGCTTGGGGCTATGCTGGTAGGCTGCGGAGCAAAAAATGATTCTGTCTACGTAGGAACTACCTGGACTTTGAATTCAGTGGAAGCTGAGGGAATCGTACTTGAGGGGGAACTTTTAGCGAGTGCTATGGAGGCTGCCACCATTAAATTTGATGCGAAAAAGGTAACACTTAATTTTGGAACGGAAAATGGAGAGGGTACCTGGTCAGAAAAGGACAATGTTATCACAATAAAGTCTGATGGAGAGACCATTGAATGCCCAATCACTGATTCTAAACTGCTTTTCGAATTGGAAGGCACTAAAATGTATTTCGTAAAAGATGAAAAAGCCGAGAAATAAGATTATATAGAATATGAAATAAGAACGCTCACTGATAGATAGAGAGCGTTCTTTTTTTGCGTGTGCCTGGAGTGGCTGGGGCCATATGGGCGCATTAATAGGGAGTAACCAAGTTAATGCATGGGTTCTCCCTTATTTGTATTATTGCTCCTCATCTATCCCCATACACCGTTTATACCGTGCATCAGCCTCCTGCCAGTTAACCACATGGAACCAGTCTTCGATGTATGCTGCCCGGTCATTAAAACGCTGCAGAAAATAAGCATGCTCCCAGACGTCCATGGCGGAGATCACACAAAAACCAAATGAGATAGGAGTGTTCTGGTTCGGAGTCGTTACTATTGATAGGGTTCCATTCTGGTCAACAACCAGCCATGCATATCCCGATCCGAAAACAGAAAGTGCTTTTCTTTTATATTCATTAAAAAAATTCTCTATTGTTCCGAAATCTCTTAATATAATGGGATATAGTGTTTCGGCCTGTGAACGCTCCTGGGTATTAATCATGCCATTAAAGTAGATAATATGATTGTAAACGCCGCCACCGTAGTTGATAATAGACTGACGGATTTCCTCCGGAAGGCTCTCTGTATTTGTAAGAAGCTCTTCCAAAGAAAGATTCTGCAATTCCGGGTAGTCCCGCAGGATGGTGTTTAGTTCCACTACATATCTCTGAAGCTGCCTGTCGTGGTGAATGTACATGGTCTGAGTGTCGATATAAGGTTCAAGTGAGTCGTATGCATAGGGAAGCGGTGGATTCACAAATGGATAATGTTCGTTCATGGGCAGATTTTTCCTTTTGCATTTTTGTATATATATATTCCAAAGCCAATGAGATATGATGGATAAGCAAGGAATAAAAAAATAGTGTGCTGGTGGAAAATCTGTTGTATAATAACAAAAGATGAGAAGCAGAAAAAGTGGAAAAAGGAGAGGTGCAGCTATGTGCGGAGTGTGTGACCGGATACAGCTTATTAAAGAAGGCAGAAATCCCTATTTTGTAAAGGAATTGGAGACAGGATATGTGGTGCTGGGGGATCACCAGAGATTTCAGGGTTATACTGTTTTTTTATGTAAAGAACATGCGTCTGAGCTTCATTTTCTGGAAAAGGAATTTAAAAACCGGTTTTTGCAGGAGATGGCTTTGACTGCGGAGGCAGTTTACCGGGCTTTTGGACCAGATAAACTGAATTATGAATTATTGGGAAGTGGTAATTTCACACATATGCACTGGCATTTTTATCCCAGAACCGTTGGTGATACACCATCTCCTGGGCCTGTCTGGAAGCTGCCGGTGGAGGAACTTTATAATGATAAGTATCTGCCTGGAGAAGAGACTCTCTTCCTTATGAAAGAAAAACTGAATGAGGAACTGGAGAAACTTCTGGCTCAGCAGGACTAATCTTATCATTGAGGATTTGCTATAGATTTTACCTATAACCAGATAATAGTTATAAATATTAACACAGGATAAGAAAATCCTGTATAATACCACTTAACAAGAGCAGATGAAACATTTTACCCCACAGGAGGATACGAATATGAGCAAGAAGACCAGAGGAGAAAGAAATCTTAAATTTGAGACATTGCAGTTACACGTTGGTCAGGAGCAGGCAGATTCCGTGACAGATGCCAGAGCAGTACCCATTTATCAGAGTTCTTCCTATGTGTTCCATAACAGCGATCATGCTGCTGCAAGGTTTAATTTAACAGATGCAGGGAATATTTATGGCAGGCTGACCAATCCGACTCAGGATGTATTTGAACGGAGAATTGCGGCACTGGAGGGCGGTGTGGCAGCGCTGGCTACGGCTTCGGGAGCGGCAGCAGTCACTTATTCCATTGAGAACCTGGCAAAGAACGGAGATCACGTAGTCGCAGCAAAGAATATTTATGGAGGCACCTATAACCTGCTGGAGCATACACTTCCTGATTATGGTATTACCACTACCTTTGTGGATCCATTTAATTATGAAGAAGTGGAGAATGCCATTCAGGAAAATACCAAGCTGATTTTTATTGAAACCCTGGGAAACCCCAATTCCGATGTGGTGGATATTGAACAGTTCGCAAAGATTGCACACGCACATAAAATTCCGCTTGTTGTAGACAATACATTTGCAACCCCTTATCTGGTAAGACCGATTGAATACGGTGCTGATATCGTGGTGCATTCTGCTACAAAATTCATTGGCGGACATGGAACCAGCATTGGTGGTGTAATTGTTGACGGCGGTAAATTTGACTGGGAGGCATCAGGAAAGTTCCCTTCACTCACAGATCCAAACCCAAGTTACCATGGTGTCAGCTTTACAAAGGCAGCTGGTCCTGCTGCTTATGTGACAAAGATCCGGGCCATTTTACTTCGTGATACAGGAGCCTGCTTATCCCCAATTCATGCATTCGTCTTTTTACAGGGACTTGAGACCTTATCCTTAAGAGTCGAGCGCCATGTGGAGAATGCACTGAAAGTTGTGGAATATTTAAAAAATCACCCTCAGGTTGAAAAAGTTCATCATCCTTCTATTTCCGATGATGAGAGTCAGAAGGAATTATATGCCAAATATTTCCCCAATGGAGGCGGTTCTATCTTCACCTTCGAAATCAAGGGAGATGCAAGAAAAGCAAAGGATTTTATTGATCAGCTGGAATTATTCTCTCTTCTTGCCAATGTTGCAGATGTGAAGTCTCTGGTGATTCATCCTGCATCAACCACTCATTCACAGATGACAGAAGAGGAACTTGAAAATTCCGGAATTAAGCCGAACACCATCCGTCTTTCTATCGGAACAGAACATGCATCTGATATTATTGAAGATCTGGAAGAAGCATTTCAGGCGGTTAAATAACTGAATCAGATTATATGCAGGCTGCCATAGGTTCTATGGCAGCTTTTGTGCCTTTATAGGAAATTGCGCAAATAGTCAAAGATAGTGTATAATGACTTTGAAATAAAAAATAGCATAGCAAAAGAGCG
>SVDU01000003.1 GCA_015057705.1 Paenibacillaceae bacterium
TTGAAAGCGCCGTGTACCGAACGGTAAGCACGGTGCTGTGAGAGGACGGCGGTTAGTCACCGCCTCCTACTCGATAACCGTCATATGGCAATTATTGCTTCGTATCTTCTTCTGCATTAGGGAAAGAACCATGGAAAACGGTTTGTGAAAGATCCAGACGCTCATAATGTAATTTGTTAGGTTCTGCATCATCTGCCGGATGTCCCATCAGCAGTATTGAAACAGGCACAATGTGTTCTGGTATGTGATATGTATTTTTTACTTTTTCCGGATCAAAATGTCCAACCCATGTAGAGCCAATCCCCAATTCAGATGCCTGCAGCATCATATGGGTTGTGACAATGGCGGCATCGATTTCCCCCTCATCTTTCCCATCAAATTTTCGTTTCCAGCTTACGTTTTTATCGTAACAGGTGAGAAGCGCCAACTGATGGTTAAACTTAAAAGGCATACAAAGACTGAGCCCGGATAAATCAGCTTCATTATCAAGCACAATAATTCTCTGTGGCTGGTAATTGCAGGCGGTAGGTGCAGTACGACCTGCCTCCAGGATGAGATCCAGCGTCTCTTTTTCTACTTTCTTATCGCTGAACTTTCTGACAGAGTAGCGATCTTTTGCCAATTCTATGAATTTCATTTCAAACCTCCGTTGACTGATATTTGACATTTACATGGAAAGTATATATGATTATGATACATACTTCAAGTATGAACATTTTTGTTATATACTAAACTATTGGTTAGTATTAAGGAGAAGACATGGATTTTAATAACAAATTTGGAAATTGTCCGATCTATTATACAATTTCAAAAATTGAAGGAAAATGGAAGTGGGTTATCTTATATAAACTTTGTAAATTCAGCGTACTAAGATACAACCGTTTATGGGAAGAATTACAACCCATTGCCCATAGAACATTAAGCAAGCAGCTTAAGGAATTAGAAGCAGATGGATTAGTCCATCGGGAGCAATATAATGAAGTTCCCCCCAGAGTAGAATATTCCCTTACAAAAGATGGGGAAACCCTTGCGCCCATTCTTAATATGATGTCAGAATGGGGAGCGCAGCGCATCAATCAGGAAATTACAGGATTGGAGTAGATCATGCAGTTTATAATACCACACTATTATCCCGGTTTCCGGTGTATCGCAGCCGAATGCAGTGACACCTGCTGCGCAGGCTGGGCAATTATGATAGATGATCAATCTATGAAAAAATACAGGGCTCAATCCGATGCTCTGGGCGTAAAGCTTTTAAATGGAGTTGATTGGAAGAAGGGCTGTTTTAAACAGAAACTAGGCAGATGTGCTTTTTTAAACGAAGCAAATCTTTGCGATATTTACACAGATGCAGGGCCTTCCATGTTATGCAAGACCTGCAGGGAATACCCCAGGCATACAGAAGAATACGAAGGGGTACGGGAACTTTCTTTGTCAATGTCCTGTGAAGAAGCGGCAAAGATGATTCTGGGGCTGAAAGAGCCGGTCCGTTTTCTTACAAAGGAAGATGAAAGAGAAGAGACGTATCCTGAGTTTGATTTCTTCCTTTTTTCAAAGCTTATGGATGTGAGAGAGCAGGTCTTTTCTCTTTTACAGAACCGAAGCAGGGACATCCAGTTAAGGGCGTCCATGGTTTTGGGACTGGTCCATGATTTACAGAGAAGGATCAGGGAAGGGACGCTGTATCAGACGGAGGATTTGATTGTCAGATACAGGAATACACAGTGTGAACAATTTTTTCGCTCAAAAAAGCGGGAATATAAGGTATCTGACAGGGAGCGCTATGACATAATGATAAACTGGTTTCCTGTGTTAGACAAGCTGGAGGTTTTAAACCGGGAATGGCCGGTTACCCTTGGGGAGTTAAAAGCCTTGCTTTTTGAAAAGGGGCCAGAGCATTATGGAAAAACAAGAGAAAATTTTTATGAATATCTGGATTCTGAGCCAGAAAGAAAGAGAGAGTGGAATCAGTGGCTGGAGCAGCTTTTGGTTTACTTTTTTTACACGTATTTTTGCGGAGCTGTTTACGATGAGCAGCCCTATGTGAAAGCGAAGATGGCTGTTATCTGTACCATATTCATAGCAGAACTGGCTCAGGCAGTTTATATCCGCAATGGAGGCAGTCTTACTTTTAACGAGTTTGTACGGCTGGTTCATAGATTTTCCAGAGAGATAGAGCATTCAGATCAAAATCTTAATACACTGGAGAACGCGTTTCGAACAGAAAAAACGTATGGGCTGAAAGAAATACTCAAGGTATTATAAGAATAACGCCCAGTCTGCGAAAAGTACATGGACAATGCATCTTCTTGCAGCGGGCGATTTAACTGGAATTGCATAGTTAGATAAAATTAGCAAATATAGAAGCGAATACTACCGTACAAAGCCCGGAAGTGGCGATGGCAAGACTGCTCATGGCACCTTCAATTTCACCAATTTCCATTGCTTTTGTAGTGCCTACCGCATGTGATGCAGATCCGATGGCAATTCCTACTGCAACCGGATCTGTAATTTTAAACATCCGGCATACCGATTCTGCGATAATGCTGCCTAAAATACCGGTTACAATAATACTGGCAACCGTGATTGTCACAAACCCTTTCATCTCCTCTGAGATTCCCATTGCAATGGCAGTAGTTATGGATTTTGGTAAGAAGGTTACATATTCCTGATGGTTTAAGCCAAACACTAATGCAAGAAGCAATACGGTACACATGGTGGTGAGTACGCCTGTCAGCGTTCCTGCAATAATTGCTTTGGAATGTTTTTTTAACAGATTTAACTGACGGTATAATGGCACGGCCAGGCATACGGTTGCGGGAGTTAACAGATAACTGATGTATTTTGCACTCTCATTATAGACCGTATAATTAATCTTAAAGACGGACAGAAATGCCATTACAATTAGAATTGAGATTAACAGGGGATTAAAGATGGCCAGTTTAAAACGTTTCTTAAGCTGAACCCCCATTTCATAACTGACAAGGCTTAAAACCGAGCCGAAAAATAAAAAATCACCGATTGTCTGATTCATGATCCGTTCCTTTCTTCTTTTTATCGGTTTCAATAAAAAACTGAGTTACTTTTCCTGTCATTATCATAACAATAACTGTGGAGAAAAGTGTTATAACAAGAAAAGGTATGAGAATTGGTCGTAGGGAGCCCCACGAATCCAAAAGTCCGACTGCCGCAGGTATAAATAGCATGGGCATAATTTCCAGTAAAAAATCACTGACATCCTCAACTGCTTCAAGGGGAATCAGCCCTGTTTTTAAGCCTAAAAGCATAAGAATAAGACCATAGATACTGGCAGGTACGGGAAGTGGTATAAATAGATGGATCACTTCTCCTGCAAGTGAGATAAATAAAATAATGCCGAATTGTCTTATGTGTTTCATGACAAAGCCTCCTGTATTTCCTGTCGAAAATTCAACTATGCTTAATCCTATACGCAATTCTTTCTGTTGTCAAATGGTTTAATAAAAATTAAGATTGTAAATAAATTTGGGATTTTCCATAACAAAGGAGTATGATTGATGTTATATCAAATAGAATTTGATGTCTTATATGCACTGCAGTCTCTGCATAATCCATGGCTTGATCTGATCATGGTCCGTATTACAAGTCTGGGAGACCATGGATTTATCTGGATTTTAATTGGTGCGGTGCTGTTTTGCATTCCCAAAACCAGAAAAATGGGAATCGGGGTATTGCTAAGCCTGGGGGTAGGACTTCTCCTTGGAAATATGATACTGAAAAACCTTGTAGAAAGGCCCAGACCCTGCTGGATTGATACCAGTATTCCTCTTTTAATTCAGAATCCCAGGGACTTTTCATTTCCTTCCGGTCATACGCTGGCTTCCTTTGAAGGAGCGATCAGCATCTGGCTCTATAATAAAAAGCTTGGAATTCCTTTTCTCATCCTGGCTGTACTGATCGCAATTTCCAGAATGTATTTATTTGTTCACTTTCCAACCGATGTGCTTGGAGGCGCTATTCTTGGGATTAGTATTGCCTTATTGGTACACCACTTAATAGAAAGAAACACTTGTGTTGAAAAAAACACTTGATTTCTTAAGAATGTATGTTATACTGATGGCGATACAAAACTAAATAAAAGTCGCAGAGTAGACTTGTGTGCGTTAAGTGCCAGCTGAACAGGGAGTTGTCAGCAGGACGAAAAGATTTTCTTGCGGTACACTAGTCGCATCCCGCTGCACCAGAAGATAGGTGTCTTATCTCCGGTCGTAGTCTGAGGTCTGCAAAGGAGGTATTTTTTTATGAAAAAATTCGTCACTTTGTTCACCGATTCTTACAGAGAGCTGAAATCTGTAAGAACAATCACTGCCGCAGCCATGTTTGCCGCAGTAGCCATTATTTTGGACATGTTCTCCATTCAGCTGGGAAGCTACATTAAGATTACGTTTTCATCTATTCCCAATGGAATCATTTCCTACTTATTCGGTCCGGTAGTGGGCGGACTGTTTTCCGGAAGCCTTGATGTGCTGAAGTATTTATTAAAGCCCACCGGCGCCTTTTTTCCTGGACTTACCCTGGTTACGGCTCTGGCAGGTGTCCTGTACGGCATTCTGTATTATAAGAAGCGGATTACCTTGAGAAGAATTCTCATATCCAAACTGGTGGTCATGCTGATCTGCAACGTGGTATTAAACACCCTTTGCCTCTCCATGCTGTATGGAAAAGGATTCATGGTGTTGCTGCCTGCAAGAGCGCTGAAGAATCTGGTTATGTGGCCCATCGATTCCATGATTTTTTATACCTTACTGAAAACCATGGATTCCATCGGTATTTTCCGAACGATTCGGAGTGTACATCTGCTTCATACAAAATAACCATAAAAACCCCGGAGTGTCAATGTGATGCTCCGGGGTTTTTTACAGGTGAAAAAATGTCGTATTTTGTAGCCTGAATCAGATAAATGGACATAGGCATTGGTAAAATACATAGACATAAGACCAATTTCGTAATATAATCTTAGGTATATGTCTGTAAATAACAGTTTTAACAGGAGGAATGAATCATGAGTGAGAGTTGTACTCATAATTGCAATACTTGCGGGGAAAGCTGCGGGAGCAGGGAAGAGGCCCAGACTAGTTTCTTAGAGCCGCTTAATCCGTCCAGCATAGTAAAAAAGGTAATTGGAGTTGTAAGCGGAAAGGGCGGCGTGGGAAAATCGCTGGTAACTTCCATGATGGCAGTAAGCATGAGTGGAAAGGGATATAAAACGGCGATCCTGGATGCGGATATTACAGGACCTTCCATACCGAAGGCATTCGGTTTATCAGATAACGGTGTAGGAATGACACCAAACGGACTGATGATCCCTGCAGTCAGTGCAACAGGAATCGAAGTCATGTCAGCTAATTTAATTCTGGACCAGGAGACGGATCCGGTCATCTGGAGAGGACCAGTCATAGCAGGCGCAGTAAAACAGTTCTGGCAGGAAACTCTTTGGGAAAATGTGGATTATATGTTTGTGGATATGCCTCCGGGAACCGGCGATGTACCACTGACTGTATTCCAGTCACTGCCTCTCGATGGAATTATTATTGTAACCTCTCCCCAGGAACTGGTTTCCATGATTGTTGGAAAAGCAGTAAATATGGCGAAGAAAATGAATATCCCCATTCTCGGGCTTGTGGAAAATATGAGTTACTTAAGCTGTCCTGACTGCGGAAAGCAGATTGCTGTATTTGGGGAAAGCCATATCGATGAGGTGGCTGAAAATTACGGTGTCAAAGTTCTTGCCAGAATCCCAATTGATCCTAAGATTGCTGCTTCAGTGGACGCAGGAACCGTAGAGTATTTAGAGGCGCCATGGCTGAAAGAAGCAGTTGACGCAGCAGAGGCGGTTTAACCGGAACTGCTTTTTGAGGTATAAGAATGAATATTAATATGAACCCTAACAGTGAACTGAATCAGTCGATTGTAAAAGTACCAAATCTGGTTTCAGTTCCGGACCCCCTGATGAAGCAGGCGTATCAGTTTCAGGAAGCTATGATGATGTATACCTGTGCCATTCGGGAGGTTAAGACAAAGCTGGAAGTACTAAACGATGAACTGTCGGTTCGTAACTCCAGAAATCCCATTGAACTGGTAAAATCCAGAGTAAAAAAGCCGGTTAGCATTGTTGAAAAATTAAAGCGCAGAGATCTTCCTGTCTCTTTAGAATCCATGATGGAAAACTTAGATGATGTTGCTGGGATTCGAGTCATCTGTTCCTTTTTAGACGATATTTATGCAGTGGCCGATATGCTTGCAAGGCAGGATGATGTCCATATCATAGCGATAAAAGATTATATCAGTCAGCCTAAAGTCAATGGATACCGCAGTTATCATATGATCATTGAAATTCCTGTTTTTTTCTCAGATCAGAAAAAATGGATGCGGGTAGAGGTTCAGATTCGTACCATGGCGATGGACTTTTGGGCCAGTCTGGATCATCAGCTGAAATACAAAAAGGAAATGCAGGAATATTCTCAGGAGATCAGTGATGAGCTGCGGGAATGTGCAGATGTAATCGCCCAGACCGATGAGAAGATGCTTAATATCAGAAAGCGGATTGAGGAACAGGGGATTACTGTAACGAAATAAATGGAATAAAGAAAATAAGGGTCAGGCTGTTACAGTTTATCATCTCCGTAACAGCCTGACCCTTATTTTCATTGAATATGAGAGATGACTGGTAATGTAACGGTAAATCGGGTTCCGGTGTCTGCACTGCTGGCAACACTTATTTTCCCCTTGTGCCGGTCCACAATTGTTTTTGCGATAGAAAGTCCCAGACCGTAGCCGCCTTCTTTGTGGACTCTGGATTTATCAGTTCTGTAAAACCGTTCAAATATGTGCTCCTGTTCGGTTGGTGATATGAGTTCTCCCGTATTGACAATTGTAAGTACTCCGTGACCGGCCTGTTTTTTAAGAAAAACAGATACAGAGCCGTTGGTACCGGCATACTTGCAGGCATTATCCAGAAGAATGGTTATTAACTGTTTTAACTGGGTTTCCATTCCTTCTATAAAAATATCAGTCTGAATGTCATTATCCAGAGTAACCTTGCTTTCAAAAGCTACTGATTCAAAGAGTAACACACCATTTAAAACCAGTTCACTGAAATCAAGAGGGAGCTTTGAGATCTGAACTGCCTCTACGGATTCCGTATCAGAACGGGCGAGGAAAAGAAGTTCTTCCACCAGCTGTTTCATCCGATCCGCTTCCTCCTTTGTATTCATCAGCCATTTTTCCTGCTCTTTGATGGTTCGTTCTTTATGGGTGGAAAGAATCTGTAAATTTGCCAGTATCACAGTAAGAGGAGTTTTTAATTCGTGAGATGCATCGGCTATAAACTGATTTTGCTGGTCCCAGGCTTTTTTTACAGGCTTTAAAGCCAGATGAGAAAGAAACAGGCTTAAAATGAAAAATAATATGATGGCTGTAAGGAAGACCAGAATGCAGTTAACCAGTAAAACCTCTAAGGCGTCCCGCTCATAGCTCTGATCCGCAAATCCGATTACCGTTCCGTTCCTTCCAGGCATTTTCATATAACGGAGAGAATAATCTTTTAAAACTCCTTCTGTACTGTCTGTATCATTAACCAGCTTTATTAAGGATGACGCTAATTCATCAGATACTGTAATATTATTCTCCTCGATTTTTTCAATGGTATTATCGGATTTTAATGTGATTATAAATACAGGGATGATAGGAAGGAGATTTTTTCTTGGACGCCGGCCAAATTCCACCTTGTCTGGCGGCATTTTAAAACGTTCATGACTTAAGGACTGGATGAGAGCCATGGATGTATCTCTCATGATCCGTTTCCGGTTTGAGACGTAAAATGTACCCATCACTACGGCAAGTATACTGATGACAAAGCCCATATTAATGAGTATAAACTTGATTTTTAACTTCTTAATCATTTGGATTCCTCCAGGCGGTATCCTACTTTTCGAACCGTTGTAATCTCTGCCTTTGAACCAAGAAAATGAAACTTTTTACGTAAAAATGAGATATAAGCTTCTACGTTATTATCCTCCGCATCAGAGTCAGATCCCCATACCCGATTGATTAAAGTATCCTTTGATATAATTTTTCCAATATTGCTCATAAGGATTCTTAACACTTCAAATTCTTTATAACCCAGATGAATGGATTTGGTTTTACACCACAAATCATTGGTTGACAGATTTAATCTTAGATCTCCAAACACCATTTCTTCTACGATTACTTCCCCCTGTCTGCGGGAAAGCGCCCGGATACGTGCCAGAAGTTCTTCCGGTATAAATGGTTTTGTCATATAATCATCGGCACCTTTATCCAGTCCGGTTACTTTATCACTTACGTTGTCACGTGCTGTAAGCATTAGGATGGGGGTCTGTATTTTGGCTTCCCGAAGTTTCTCAACAATCTGAAAACCATTCTCACCAGGGAGCATCACATCCAGAATTATCACATCATATTCTCCTGACAGACCGCAGTATAAACCATCTTTTCCGTTAAAAACCAGATCAGTCTGATAATGCTGTTCCTTCATAATCTGTCCTATGGCTTCGGCCAGTCTGACTTCATCTTCCACAATTAACAGCTTCATTGTTAAGTTCTCCTTTGCTTTATTTATTATAGCCTTAAAAATTTATTTAAGCAATCAAATGCCTGTTTTTCATTATAAGGGTACTGCCTTAAAATAAGCTGAAATACTAAAAAACAGACAGCTCTTTATTTCAGGTTAATTTCAGTCTGCCATCACAAAGCCATCACAACGATCTGTTAAGATATTAAGAAATCTTATAAAGGAGAGGAGAAACCTAAATGAATGCACGAAGAGCGGCGGCTTCACTTGCAATTGTTTTGGCTGCGACGGCGGTTACACCGATGAGAGCAGAGGCATCAGCCAATTTTGATTTAAGAAAAAAAGTCATCGGTATATCGGGTATTATGAATACTACCAATACCGCTATGCCTGTCACACGCGGAGAATTTGCCGCCATGCTGGTAAATGCTTCTTCTTACCGAAGCACAGTAAGCAGTTTAAGCAATACTTCTGTATTTGCGGATGTGCCAAGAGATAATGAATATTCGGCTCAGATCCGGATTGCGGCAGAACAGGGGTGGATGAATGGTTATCTGGGAGGTGTATTTAAGCCGGATGAATCCATAACACTTCAGGATGCAGTAAAAGGGGTTCTGGCATTATTGGGATATAAGAATACTGATTTCACAGGTGACCAGACAGGATCCAGACTTTCCAAATACCATTTTCTTGAACTGGATGAAAATATTAACAAGGAAGCCCTGGAAGTAATGAATAAGGATGACTGCATCAATCTGTTTTATAATCTGCTGAAAACAAATAATACTTCCGGCAGCATGTATGGAAAGATTTTAGATTGTGAATTGACCGAGGACGGTGAAATCAATCCGTTTACCATGGTAGATAACAGCTTAAAGGGGCCGAAAGTCGTTAGAAGTAAGAGTAGTCTGAACAATTATCTGCCCTTTAAACTCAAGGATGCCAATGTATATCTGGATGGGGAGGCAGTGTCCAATTCAAGCGATGGGATTACTGTGGCACTGGAGAGTTCTGATGGAGTTCTGGTTTATTATCATTCATTGTCCAAAACGGTATGGCTTTATACGGTTGGAACGGAAAATGAAAGCGGGCGTTCCGCGGCATTTGGTGAAATTACAAACATAGTTTATAATTCCACGGATTTAATGAATCCAAGTGCTATTATTCTGGATGATGGAAATACCTATACTCTTACCAGCACCGAAATGCAGTTTGCATTTTCTTCTTATGGGGATTTGAGAGTCGGAGATACCGTAAATCTTGTTTATACCCTTTCCACCAATAGCAACGGAGATGAAACAAGGACTGTCATTGATTATATAGAAGATTAGCGGGAGAGGCCGGAATGAAAAAAATCATCCAGAAAATTTTAAAAAGTGATCAGAAAAAAAGAAATGGAAAGCGGAAAAAGATTTTTATTATTCTTCTTCTGATCATTGCTGCATTGGCAGGGATATTTTTTGCTTTCTCATACAAAAAGAGTAAGGAAGCAAATGCCCAGGCAAAAAAAATCAAAACTGCAGTTGTAACAAAAAGAGACATCTCATCAAAATTGTCGTCTTCCGGAACTATTTCACCGAAGAATACCTATGATATCACCTCACTGGCGGAAGGAGAGGTGACGGAAGCCAATTTTGAAGAGGGTGATGAAGTGGAAAAGGGTCAGGTATTATACCGGATTGACAGCTCTTCTGCGGAAACTCAGCTGACCTCAGCAAACAATTCTCTTGAACGGGCACAGGAAAGTTATCAGGTGGCACTGGATAATTATAATGATGCTTTAAAGGATTACAGTCAAAATACATATAAATCTACGGAAACTGGATATATCAGTTCCTTGTCTATAAAAGAAGGAGATAAAATCAGTGATAAAACGGAAATAGCTTCTATTGTAGATGACAGCATTATGAAAATCAAGCTTCCGTTTCTATCTGGAGAGGCAGCCCAGATACCGGTTGGAAGCACAGCAGTTTTAACTCTTTCAGATACGGGCGAACAGGTAAATGGAACGGTTGTTTCTGTAGGAAACATGGATGTAACCCTGACTGGAGGCAGGATTGTCCGCTATATCACCATGGAAGTACAAAATCCCGGAGGTCTGACAAAGGATATTTCTGCTACGGCAACAGCGGGAGATTTTGTATGCACGATGGAGGGGACATTTGAAGCAAAACTTGAGACCACGATGAAAGCGGATCTTCCGTCAGGAGTTGAGGTAAGTGCATTGCTTGTGCATGAGGGTGACTACGTGACCAAAGGGACTCCTGTTTTTACCATAGAAAGCAAAAGTGCGGCAGCCCTCATACGTACCTATAAGGATGCCATGGATAAAGCACAATCATCACTTGAGTCTGCAAAAAATTCACTGGATAACTCCCAGGAAACCTACGACAATTATACAATTACTGCGCCTATATCAGGTAAAGTGATCACAAAAAGCATTAAGGTGGGAGATAAGATTACAAAAAGCACCAGCGGCAGCACCACGCTTACAACAATCTATGACATGTCCAATTATACCTTTGAAATGAGTGTGGATGAGCTGGATGTTAAATCAGTGGAAGTGGGGCAGAAGGTGGAAATAACCGCTGATGCTGTAAGCGGAAAGACATTTTCCGGTACAGTTACTAATGTAAGTCTGAAAAGCACCACAACCGATGGAGTAACCAATTATCCGGTTACCATTACGTTAGATGATGGGATGGATGACCTGCTTCCCGGCATGAATGTGGATGGGGTCATTGTATTAAATGAGGCTTCTGACGTGCTTACCATTCCGGCCGATGCACTGATACGGGGAAATTATGTTTATATAAAGGATGATACTGCAAAAGAGGCAAATGGAGCGGTTCCGGCAGGATTTAAAGAGGTTGAAGTGAAAACCGGATTAATAAATGATGATTATGTGGAAATAATTTCGGGTCTTGAAGAAAATCAGGAAGTTTATGTCGCACAGACGACGGTAAGTACTAATAAAACTACTGGTATGCAGGGAGAAATGGGAGGCCCGCCAGGAGGAATGGGAGGTGCTATGGAAGGCGGACGAAACGGCGGCGGAAATAGCGGCAGCAGAGGCCAGTCCCGGTCAAAATAATGAGGAGGTATGGAATGTGGCAGAGCCCTTAATTGAATTAAAGGAGATCTACAAAGTATATCAGATGGGAGAGGAAGAGGTACGCGCAAACGACGGAGTAACCATGACCATATTCCGGGGAGAATTTGTCGCCATTGTGGGAAAGTCAGGAAGCGGGAAATCCACTCTTATGAATATTATAGGTGCTCTGGACGTTCCAAGCGATGGTACATATCTCCTGGGCGGAGAAGATGTGGGAAGTATGACTGACAATCAGCTGGCACAGATCCGAAACAAGATGATCGGCTTTATTTTTCAGCAGTACAATCTGCTTCCCAAATTAAACCTTTTGGAAAATGTGGAATTGCCGCTACTCTATGCCGGAGCCGGAACTGAGGAACGAAAAGAACGTGCCATGGCGTCATTGGAACGGGTGGGACTGGCAGACAAGTGGAAAAATCTCCCAAACCAGCTATCAGGCGGACAGCAGCAAAGAGTATCCATAGCCAGAGCGCTGGCTGGAAATCCCTCTCTGATTCTGGCAGATGAACCGACGGGTGCCCTGGATTCCAAAACCAGCCGGGATGTACTGGATTTCTTAAAGGAACTAAATGATGAGGGCAATACCATTGTAATGATTACTCATGACAGCAGCATTGCTTTAGAAGCACGGCGGGTGATCAGGGTACACGATGGTAAGATTAATTTCGATGGAGACGTAAATGAATATTCTGCAATCCTTTAAAATGGCTCTGAAAAGTATCTGGGGGAATAAGTTGCGTTCTTTTCTCACCATGCTTGGTATTATTATAGGTGTGGCATCGGTGATTATTCTGGTCAGTATTGTAAACGGTCAGATGTCTTATATGAAGGACAGCTTTACCAGTATGGGTACCAACCAGATGACGGTTCGCTTAACCAACTTAACAACCAGATATGCAGATGTAGATGAAATGTATGAGTTTTATAACGACAACAGGGACTTATTTTCCCATATGACACCAAGCGTATCGGTAAGTGCCAAGTTAAAATATGGAACAGAATCTCTTGACGATACCACAGTAACAGGAGTCAGTGAAGATTATTTAGGCATGAAGGATCAGACACTTGATGCAGGACGTTTTATTTCCTATTCTGATATTGCTTCCAGACAGAAGGTGTGTGTGGCAGGATATTACGTTGCCTGGAAATTATATGGAAGCGTGGATAATGCCATAGACAAAACAATTAAAATGAATGGCAGCGCTTACCGGATTGTGGGAGTCATATCCAGACAGGATGAGGATGAGCTGGAAGAGGGAGGAACGGATGATATTTTGTATCTTCCATACAGCAGTGCTGCAAAAATGAATAATACGGCAAAAATCAGCAACTACGTGTTTGCAACATCCGATACAGACTACACAGCAAAAGCCAAAGAGTCTCTGGAAACATTTTTAATGGGAATATATAAAGATGACACTCTGTTTCGTGTTACTGCCATGAGTGAGATGCTGGAATCTTTAGATTCCATGATTGCCATGATGTCCATGGTCCTTGGCGGCATTGCCGGAATTTCACTTCTGGTGGCGGGTGTGGGAGTCATGAATATTATGCTGGTGTCGGTATCGGAACGGACCAGGGAAATCGGAATCAGGAAGGCTCTGGGAGCAAAAAAGAAACACATCATGCAGCAGTTTGTAATAGAAGCGGCTGTCACCAGTTCTCTTGGAGGCGTGGTTGGGATTGTAGTAGGCTCCGTAGCAACCACCCTGGTTGGAGCGGCCATTGGAATCAATGCAACACCTACGCCCGGCGCAGTGATTGTGTCCTTTAGCGTATCGGTTGGAATCGGACTTTTGTTTGGATACATGCCGGCCAGCCGTGCTGCCAACTTAAGCCCCATTGATGCACTTCGAAGTGAATAACAAAGGAATAATTTCTTGCAAATGTGTCATAGGAGTGATACTATTTGCATAGGTACCAAAGGAGTAGCTCTTTTATGGCTACTCCTTTTCGGGCGTAAGAGAATCTTTGTGATAGGAAAGGATAAAGAAAATGAATGTTGCAGATATGCATTGTGATACCATAGCGGAGCTTTATTACAGAAGACAGGCGGGAAAAGAAAGTTCTATATTAAAAAATGATTGCCATATTGATTTGGAGAGAATGAAAAAAGGAAATTACTGTCTGCAGAATTTTGCCCTGTTTACAGAACTGACAAAGCATGAAAGACCGTTTGAATACTGTATGAAGCTGCTGGACTTATTTTATACCGAACTGGAACTGTATGGGGATTTAATTGGAATTGTCAGGACATATGAAGATATTGAGAAAAACCGGAAGGAAGGCCGGATGTCTGCCATGCTTACCATAGAGGAGGGCGGTGTCTGTCAGGGGGAAACGGCATTTTTACGTAATTTTTACCGCCTGGGGGTCCGTATGATGACGCTTACCTGGAATCATATCAATGAACTGGCTTATCCAAACCGGATCCGCATTGAGAAAGAGGAAGCATTTTTTGAACCGGAAACCGAACACGGGCTTACTGAAACAGGTATTGTTTTTGTGGAAGAGATGGAGCGGCTGGGAATGATCATTGATGTTTCCCATTTATCCGATGCAGGTATTTATGATGTGTTCCGTCATACGAAAAAACCGTTTGTGGCAAGTCACTCCAATGCAAGAACCATAGCATCCAATCCGAGAAATTTAACTGATGAGATGATAAAAATGCTTGCAGAGCGGGGCGGAGTTACAGGAATTAATTTTTGCGGGGATTTTCTTCATGACTGGAAGATAGGGGAGAAGTCATTCAGCCGCATTCAGGATATGGTCTCACACATAAAGCATTTGAAAAAGATCGGAGGAATTGGCTGCATTGGCCTTGGATCGGATTTTGATGGCATCGGAGGAGAACTGGAAATGAAATCTCCGGAAGATCTGCCGCTTTTAGAAGCATGCATGAAAAAAGAAGGCTTCTCCAATTCTGAAATTGAGGCTGTTTTTTATGGCAATGTACTTCGTGTGTATAAAGAAATTTTACAGTAAGACAAAATTTTACATAAATTTTACATTTGCATGCATAATACTTTACATAGATTTGATATGATACTTACATAACATGACTTGTCATGAAATACAGGAGGATGATATGTCAATTACAGATATACAAATGCTGTTTCAGTTTATCGGGGGGCTGGGAATGTTCCTTTACGGAATGGATGCCATGGCTGATGGACTACAGAAATCTGCAGGACATAAGATGCAGCAATTGCTTGGAGCATTAACCAGCAACCGGCTGATGGGTGTTTTGCTTGGAACGGGAATTACCGCAATCATTCAGAGCAGTTCTGCCACTACAGTAATGGTGGTTGGATTTGTTAACGCGGGTATCATTAATCTTCAGCAGGCAGTGGGCATCATTATGGGTGCAAACATTGGAACTACTGTTACCAGCTGGATCGTCTCCATGAGTGAATGGGGAGAAATGTTAAAGCCGGAATTTTTTGCGCCTGCACTGGTGGGCGTTGGAGCTCTTTTTAATTTATTTGCAAAGAGTGAAAAGAAAAAACAAATTGGTCAGATTTTAGTTGGTTTTGGTGTTTTGTTTATTGGCCTTACTTTTATGTCTGTATCCATCACCCCTTATAAGGAGGCTCCCATATTCGGACAGGCATTTTCTGTACTTGGCAGAAATCCCATCCTTGGAATTCTGGCCGGACTTGTGGTAACAGGCATTATACAAAGCTCTTCTGCTTCTGTGGGTATTTTACAGACACTTGCACTGAATGGAATTGTTAACTGGCAATCTGCAATTTTTATCACATTGGGGCAGAATATCGGTACCTGTGTAACCGCATTGCTTTCCAGTCTGGGAGCAAACCGGACTGCCAAACGTGCCGCTGTGATCCATCTTCTTTTTAATGTGACGGGTGCCTTTATTTTTGGAATTATCATGTTTGTTTTATTTAAACTGAATCCCGTACTTGCATCTTCTTCCATTAGCAGTGTAGAGATATCCATATTTCATACCATATTTAACGTAACGAATACCATTATCTTATTTCCTTTTGCCGGGCTTCTTGTTAAAGCCTCGGGAATATTTGTGCGGAGTAAGGAAAAAGAAGAAGAGTCTGATCCTGAAAGTGAAATGAAACGTCACTTAGATGAGAGAATTCTGGAAACGCCATCTTTTGCCATTGAAAATGTAAATCAACAGGTAGTGAATATGGGATATGCTGCACTTGAAAATTTTGATGTGGCAGCAGATGCACTGCTGAGCAGTGACGTATCCGAAATAAAGCAGGTGGAGAAGCTGGAACAAAAAATTGATCATTATGAGAAACTGCTGACAGATTATTTAATAAAGATTAATAATCAATCCTTAAATGAAGAACAGCATATGCTGGTTAAAAATCTCTTCTACACAGTCAGTGATCTTGAACGTGTCAGCGATCACTGTGAAAACTTATCAGAGCTTGCAGCGGAAAAAGCCAAACGTAAGATTATCTTTTCCGGGGAAGCAGAAAGCGAAATGAGAGAGATGCTGAAAGCTGTCCGCTCTTCTTTGGAACATGCTGTGAAAGCAAGAGAAACTTCTGATATGTCAGAAGTACGTGCCGTCGTTCAGAGTGAGGAAAATGTAGACAGCCTGGAGGAAGAATTAAGAGAGCGTCATATTGAACGTTTATCTGCCCAGACCTGTAAACCGGAAAACGGAGTTGTCTTTTTGGATGCATTAAGTAACCTGGAGAGAATTTCTGACCATGCACATAACATTGCAGGTTACGTAAAGGAAGAAATATAAGAAACATACTTAAACTTTTTCAGACAGAAGGGAGAATGTATGGAACGAATCTATGTAGTAGAGGATGATGACAATATCAGGGACTTAATAAAAATCGCCCTGGAAGGCTTTGGATATGAGGTATCTGCACATGAACTGGCAGAGGAAGCCTTAAAGTGTATGGAAACGGACAAACCCGCACTGGCTGTCTTTGATCTTATGCTTCCTGGCATGGACGGATTGTCGGCTATACGCAAAATCCGGAAAAATGATTCATTAAAAGACATTCCCATTCTTGTCCTCACTGCGAAAGACCGGGAGTTTGACAAAGTAGCCGGTCTGGATGGCGGTGCAGATGACTATATGACAAAGCCTTTTGGTGTCATGGAACTGGCAGCGCGCATCCGCAGTCTATTGCGCCGGAGTACGAAAAATCAGGGATCTGAGGATGAATTGGAACAGTATTGTCTGAACTTAAACAAGAAGACCAGAGAAGTTTATTGTGACGGAGTAAAGGTTGAACTTACATTAAAAGAGTTTGAATTGCTGCAATATCTCATGGAAAATCACAACAAAGTAGTGACCAGAGACGAACTGCTTAATCACATCTGGGGATATGATTATGATGGAGAAACCCGGACTCTTGACATGCACATCCGTACGCTGCGGCAGAAGCTGGGAGAAAACGGCGGTTCCTGCATTAAGACGGTTCGAGGGGTGGGCTACCGCTTAATTAAAACTGAAGAATGATGGAAAAAAACAGGCTGTATAAAAAGACAGAGGGAGGCACTATGAAACAGGCGATCTTTTTAAAATTTATTCAGATTATTCTTGTAGTACTGGTGTTAAGCAGTTCTATATTTTATATTGCCTCCAGCAGTGCTCTGCTTAAAAATTCCAGAAAAGACATGAAATATACATTAAAGGCTATGGATGAGGTTCTTGATTACAACGGGGATTTAGAAAAGGAAATCGGAGACCTAAAGCCAACATTAAGTGAAAACCGTAGCCGTTTCACCGTCATTAGCCTTGATGGAACCGTAGCGGCCGATACTGGAGAAGTACCGGTCGCTTCTTTGGATAATCACGGAGACAGGGAAGAGGTGAAGGAGGCTCTGACAGATGGGATAGGAACTGCCAGACGTTATTCAAAGACCCTTAAGGAGAGTATGCTTTATGTTGCTATACGCTCTTCCAAATCCGATTACATTCTGCGAATGGCAATTCCCTATACCGGTATGAAAGAAAATTTAATACTTCTTCTCCCTGCGGTATGGCTTAGTTTTCTTGCAGCGATCATGTATTCAGCTTTTTCTGCAGATAGTTTCGCTGAGTCAATCACCCGGCCTCTTAAAGAAATTTCCCAGGAAATGTTAAAGGTAAACGGCGATTATACAGATCTTTCTTTTGAACGATATCAGTATCCGGAAATTAATATCATTGCAGAAACCACTACAAGGATGTCAAAGAATGTAAAAGATTATCTGACACAGATTGAACGGGAAAAGCAGATCCGCCAGGAATTTTTCAGTAATGCTTCTCATGAGTTAAAAACTCCCATTACATCGGTACAGGGCTATGCGGAACTTTTGGAAAGCGGGATTATACAGGATGAAGCCCAAAAGGCAGATTTTATAAAGCGCATTAAAAAAGAAGCGGGAAATATGAATAACCTGATTAATGATATTCTTATGATATCCCGTCTGGAGACAAAAGAGGCAGAGGTTTTAAAAAGCGATGTACGCCTTTCCATACTGGTAGAGGATATCATCGAATCCTTAGAACCCCTTGCAGCTTCCCATGAAGTTCTTCTTCATATGGACTGTAAGCCGGTCTGTATCCATGCCAACGGCCAGCAGATGAAGGAATTAATTGGCAATCTGGTCAGCAATGCGGTAAAATATAATAAACCAGGCGGAGAGGTATGGATCACAGTTCGTGAGGAAGACCGCAATGTGATAATCCGGGTAAAAGATAATGGGATGGGGATTCCAAAAGAATCGTTAGGGCGTATATTTGAACGGTTCTACAGGGTTGATAAGGGGAGAAGTAAAAAACAGGGCGGAACCGGTCTTGGCCTTTCCATTGTAAAGCATATTGTAAACTTTTATCATGGCACCATTACGGTGGAATCAACGATTGATGTTGGAACGGAATTTCTGGTTAAAATTCCGGTCCAGGGAAAAACACTATAAAAAAGCCGTTTCAGGCAGGAGGTGTACGGGTATGGGAAATTTTGTTTTAACCTGTTGTTCCACGGCAGACATGAAAAAGGATTTTTTTGAAAGCCGCAATATTCCATATGTCTGTTTTCATTACACAATAGATGGGGTTACTTATCCGGATGATTTAGGGGAGAGTATCCCATTTGAAAAATTTTATGAGCGGATTGCCAAAGGGGCAGCACCTTATACCTCTCAGGTTAATGTTGAGGAATACTGCAATTTCTTTGAACCGATCTTAAAAGAAGGAAAGGATATTCTGCATCTGACCCTGTCTTCCGGGATTTCCGGTACTTATAATTCCGCCTGTGTGGCAGCAGGTGAGATGCGCCAGAGATATCCGGGAAAGACCATTATTATACTGGATACACTTGGGGCTTCCTCTGGTTATGGACTTTTAACCGATGCAGCAGCGGATTTACGGGATAATGGAGCCACATTAGAGGCGGCAGCAGAATGGGTTATGAATAACCGGCTTTCTGTACACCATTGGTTTTTCTCTACGGATCTTACCAGCTTTAAACGGGGAGGAAGAATATCTGCCACCTCTGCCATGCTTGGAACTGTTTTGAATATCTGCCCTCTCATGAATATAGACGATACCGGACATCTAATTCCAAGGCAGAAAATAAGGACAAAAAAAAGAGCCATTCAGGAAATGGTAAAAATGATGGAACTCCATGCCCAAAATGGTTCCCGCTATAACGGAAAATGTGTGATTGCCCACTCTGCCTGTGAGGCCGATGCAAAAGAGGTGGCAGCACTCGTTGAGAGCCGCTTCCCAATGCTGTCAGAAAAAGTCATTATTAACAGCATTGGCTGCGTAATCGGTTCCCACACAGGCCCTGGAACGGTGGCCCTATTCTTTTTCGGAGATAAAAGAACGGATTAGTTGTTTAATTACCCATAATCTGGGCAATCATACGATTGGGCAGGCAGACAATGCTTTCCCCTGTCTGTTCAATTGTGCCCTGATGGATACAGATTTTATCGGGGCAGGTTGCATCGGAGACGTACACCTTTCCGCCTTGAATTACTATGCGGTTGGTTCCACCCTGATATCCGTTTACTAAAATCTCTGTATCATGGTTCAGATCCAGCTTTTCAACAACTTTTCCATCTACCGTGATCTCAAGATATCTGGCAGGCTTTGAAAAAATGATCTTGTTCACAATGAGTAGAATGCAGGATATTGCTACAATAATAACAATTAATATGACTTCTTTCTTATGCTTTTTAATTTCCATTCTTACAGATCCTCTTACTTATTTTCTATAAATCATAAACAGAATGGCTTTATAACAAGCCCTGTCTCATTATAACACAGATTCCTCATTCCTTCCAAATATAATTAAAATTTCATAAAGTCGTTGCCGTAACCGTTAAGAATATGTTAAAATAAAGTCAAACTTTATAAAACAGGAGGAGATATGAATAAAAGTAACGCAAATGCTAAACGAAATGGATTTATTGGGTTAGGAGCCATGATTTTACTGGCTGGCGCTACTGTTTTTGGAACAGATCCACTTTATAAGGCGATTGACAACAGTGTTAGACCCGAAATCTATGTTCCGGGTACCTATACAGGTACTGCGAGAGGCTACGGCGGGATTGTCACCGCAGAAGTAACAGTATCAGGAAAGACCATTGACTCTATTGTTGTAAATGGAGAGAAGGAAACCCTGCTCAATATGGTATTGCCAGGGTTAACGGATTCCATACTTGGAAAGCAGTCCACAGAGGTGGATGCAGTTTCCGGAGCAACGCTTAGCAGCAATGCCATAAAGGAAGCAGTGGACCAGGCTCTTGCCAAGGCAAGGGGAGAAAAGCCGGAAGATGAGACGGAGACAACAGAAGAGGTATCTGAGACTTCCGCTTCTTTAAAGGATGGAACCTATACTTATGAATCACCGGAATTTGATGAGAACGGTTTCAAAGACCAGGTTAGTATGACTGTTAAGGGGAATGCAATTACAGCACTTACCTGGGACTGCATAAAGGAAGATGGAACCAAAAAGAGCCAGCTTTCCATGGATGGAAAGTATGTAATGACCGAGAAAGGTCCCAAGTGGCATGAACAGGCAGAAGCAGTGGTAGGTTATGTTTTAGAGCATCAGTCACTGGACGGATTGGTGAATGAAAAAGGATATACCGATTCCGTATCCTCTGTCAGCATTAACTTAATGGGCTTTGTAAACGGCGTAAAAGACTGCTTAAACCAGGCCGCCGGTGAAGGTGAGAGCCCGGCAGCTGCGTTAAAAGAAGGAACCTATACTTACGAATCACCCAAGTTTGATGAGAACGGTTTCAAAGACCAGGTGAGTATGACTGTTAAGGGGAATGCAATTACAGCCCTTACCTGGGACTGCATAAAGGAAGACGGATCCAAAAAGAGCCAGCTTTCCATGGATGGAAAGTATGTAATGACTGAGAATGGACCGAAGTGGCACGAACAGGCAGAAGCGGTTGTGGGCTATGTACTGGAACACCAGTCTTTAGAAGGCCTTGTGAATGATAAAGGTTATACCGATTCCGTATCCTCTGTCAGCATTAACTTAATGGGCTTTGTAAACGGCGTAAAGGATTGTTTAACTCAGGCATCCAGTGAAGGAAAAAGCCAGGCATCAGAGTTAAAAGAAGGAACCTATACTTACGAATCACCGGAATTTGATAAGAACGGATTTAAAGATCAGGTGAGTATGACTGTTAAGGGAAATGCGATTACAGCTCTTACCTGGGACTGCATAAAGGAAGACGGTTCCAAAAAGAGCCAGCTTTCCATGGACGGAAAGTATGTAATGACCGAGAAAGGTCCCAAGTGGCATGAACAGGCAGAAGCAGTGGTGGGTTATGTTTTAGAGCACCAGTCGCTGGATGGATTGGTGAATGAAAAAGGTTATACCGATTCCGTATCATCTGTCAGCATCAATTTAATGGGATTTGTTAACGGAGTGAAAGACTGCTTAACCCAGGCGTCAAAACAGTAGAAGTGTATAATCCCGGAAACCGGCAGGAAAAGCCCTTTTCCGGGATTTTTCTTTTTACACAGGTGGGCAAGTGTGATAAGATAAAATCTGCAGGTTAAAAAAAGGAGATTTGAAATGATTAAAAAGAAATCGGCACACATGGCCGCACTTTACGGAATGCTGATTGCACTTGCCTTTGTTCTCAGTTTTGTTGAAAGTCTCATTCCTATTTCCCTGGGCATTCCGGGAGTAAAACTGGGACTGGCAAATCTGGTGACTGTTGTGGGTCTTTATACGGTTGGAACCACAGGAACCGTAGTCGTTTCTCTTCTTAGAATCGTGTTGACAGGATTTACGTTTGGTAACTTATTTGCCATGCTCTACAGCCTGGCTGGCTGGGGGCTGAGCATTGTCATTATGATTCTTTGTAAAAAAAAGAAATGGTTTGGAACTTCGGGAATCAGTATCCTTGGGGGGATCGGTCATAATATCGGACAGATTACGGTTGCGGCATTTGTGGTAAAGCAGGCGGGGGTATTCTTTTATCTTCCAATGCTGTTAATAGCAGGTACGGCAGCAGGACTTGTCATTGGAATACTGGGGGCTATGATTATCAGCAGAATTAAAATTGTTATAAAAAAATTGTATTAAATCAGAAATATATTATATTGTGTTAAGGCTTTGTCAAAGGTATAATGGGAGAGACAAAAGATGGAATGAAATCCAGGAGGAATAGCAGAATGATTGATAAGGCAATTAAGAAACTGGTAACTTATGGGCTTGATACAGGGCTGATCAGTGAGGAAGACCGTTATTATGCAGTAAATCAGATTCTCGACGTATTGTGGATGGACGAGTATGAAGAACCCCAGGATGAACCGGGGGATATAGATTTGGAGGAGGTATTATCCGAACTGCTGGACTATGCCTTTGAAACTGGTATCATTCCTGAAAACAGCATTACATACAGGGATTTGTTTGACACCAAGCTGATGAACTGTCTGATGCCAAGACCAAGTGAAGTGGAAACCAGATTCTGGGGATTATACAATCATCAGTCACCTCAGGCAGCTACTGAATATTATTATAAACTGAGCCAGGATTCTGATTATATCAGGCGGTATCGGATTAAGAAGGATATGAGATGGGTGACTGCTTCCAAATATGGAGATCTGGATATCACCATCAATTTATCAAAGCCGGAAAAAGATCCCAAAGCAATCGCTGCAGCGAAGCTTGCAAAACAAGGCGGTTATCCCAAATGTCAGCTTTGCATGGAAAACGAGGGGTATGCAGGGAGAACAGATCATCCAGCCAGAAACAATCACAGAATCATTCGTTTAAAGATCAACAACAGTCAGTGGGGATTTCAATATTCCCCATATGTTTACTATAATGAACACTGTATTGTTTTCAATGGAAAACATACACCGATGAAAATAGAAAGAGATACCTTCGTAAAATTATTTGATTTTGTAAAGCAGTTTCCTCATTATTTTCTGGGGTCCAATGCAGATCTTCCCATTGTAGGAGGATCCATTTTATCCCACGACCATTTCCAGGGAGGCAATTATGATTTTGCAATGGCGAAAGCCAAGGAGGAGGAACTGTTTTGCATCAAGGGGTTCGAACATGTGACAGCCGGCATTGTGAAATGGCCTATGACTGTTTTACGTACAAGAAGCAAGAACCCGGAGGATTTAATAGAACTTGGAACAAAAGTGCTGGAAGCATGGAGAGCTTATACCGATGAATCTTTGTTTGTATTTGCAAACACCGGGGGACAGCCTCATAATACCATTACCCCTATTGCAAGAAAACGTGGAGATGAATACGAACTTGATCTGGTGCTGAGGAATAATATTACAACGGAAGAATTCCCTTACGGAGTTTATCATCCTCATGAAGAACTGCACCACATTAAGAAAGAAAACATCGGTTTAATTGAAGTAATGGGACTTGCTGTACTACCGTCAAGACTGAAGGCTGAGTTAAATCTCATATCAGAATATCTGCTTGAAGGAAAAGACATAAGAAGCAATGAATTGATTGAAAAACATGCTGACTGGGTCGATTCCTTCCGTGCAGGGTACCAGTCTTTTACGAAAGACAATTTGGATGAGATCTTAGAAAAAGAGGTTGGTCTGGTCTTCGAACGGGTGCTTGAAGATGCAGGTGTGTTTAAATACGATGAGGCAGGAAGAGCCGGATTTAAGCGTTTTCTTACCAGTATGGGGTTTGAATCAGTGTCACAATAGAAAGACTGTGAGACTATCAGAGAGAATCATGTTTGTAATTATCTTCCCTTTGAGTTATATTCTAGTGGGAACGGATGGAAAATCTCCGTTTACTGAATACGGAACCGGACTGATGAGCCGGAGGGGGACATATTAACAGTCATGAAGCAGATAGAAAATAAAACACTGAGAACGCTTACGGAGTATGGACTGATTACGTTCAGTATCTGGATTATGGTGGTGGGGATTTACTTTTTTAAATTTCCCAATAATTTTGCTTTCGGAGGTGTGACCGGGCTTGCGACTGTGATCAGCGCATTAACCCATTGGTCAGCAAGTCAGTTTACGACGATTGTCAACACGGTACTGCTTGTACTTGGATTTCTGTTTTTGGGAAGAAGTTTTGGTGTTAAGACTGTTTATGCCAGTGTCCTGATGTCGGTTTTCTTATATATTCTGGAAAAGTTTTGCCCGATTTCCGGACCACTGACAAAAGAACCGCTGCTGGAACTGATTTTTGCCATACTTTTGCCAAGCGTTGGAACGGCGATCCTGTTTAATATCGGAGCATCCAGCGGAGGAACCGATATTATCGCCATGATATTAAAACGATATACCAGCTTTAACATCGGGACAGTGTTGTTGTTAGTGGATGTGACTGGAGTGGTTATTGCTTATTTTGTTTTTGGACCGGAGACAGGACTGTTTTCTTCCCTGGGACTAATGGCAAAATCACTGGTAATTGACGATGTCATTGAGAATATGAATCTTTGCAAGTGCTTTAGCATCATCTGTGATGATCCGGCTCCCATTTGTGATTATATTATTCATGGGCTCAATCGAAGCGCTACGGTATATGAAGCCCAGGGGGCTTTCAGCCATCATAAAAAGACGGTGATTCTTACAACGATGAAGCGTTCTCAGGCGCTGAAGCTGAGGAATTATATTCGAAATGTGGAACCGTCAGCATTTGTGCTCATTTCTAATTCAAGTGAAATTATTGGCAAGGGATTTCTTGCCAGTTAAAAGATAAAAAAAACCGAAGGACTGATGTCCTTCGGTTTTTTGCATAATAAATGCTGCTTATAATGGTGAAAATAAGTTAAAAATGACGAAAATGCACTTTAACACTTTAAAAACACATAAATTTAAAGTAATAAAATTGACGGAGGTTATTTTTTGTAGTATGATACAAATTAAGTTCTTAACAGGACAAGTTTTAGAAGGAAGAGGAGAGAAATTATGAAAAAGAAAGCGAAAGCATTATCCCTGGCTCTTGCAAGTGTTATGATGTTATCCCTTGCTGGATGTTCCGGTAAGGCGCCGGAAAAAACGGAGACAACGGCTGGCACAACCGCAGCACAGAGCTCTGAAAAAGCAAGCGAGGCAGCAACCACTGCAGCTGCAAAAACAGCAGATGGAAAACAGTATAAGATCGGAGTTCTTCAGCTGGTTCAGCATACGGCTCTTGATGCTTCTAATAAAGGATTTATTAAAGCCCTTGATGACGCTGGATTAAACTATACCGTTGATCAGCAGAATGCTTCCGGTGACCAGCCAACATGCCAGACCATTGCAAGCAAGCTGGTGAATGATGGAGATGATTTAATTCTTGCCATAGCAACTCCGGCAGCTCAGGCTGTAGCAGGCGCTACCAGTGAGATCCCGGTTCTTATTACCGCTGTAACCGACCCGGCTGCTTCTGACCTGGTTGAAAGCAATGAAGTGCCAGGAGGCAATATTACCGGTACCTCAGATCTGACTCCTGTAAAAGAACAGATCTCACTATTAAAGAAGATTCTTCCAGATGCCAAGACAGTCGGTGTCCTTTACTGTACTGCAGAATCCAATTCTGAAATCCAGGCAAAGATGGCAAAAGAAGCAATTGAAGCTGCTGGAATGACCGCAGTGGATTATACCGTTTCAAGTTCCAATGAGATTCAGACCGTTGTTACCTCCATGGTTGGAAAAGTAGATGCCATTTATGCACCCACAGATAACACCATTGCAGCTGGTATGACTACGGTAGCCATGATTGCCAATGAAAATAAAATTCCTACAATCTGCGGAGAAGAAGGAATGGTAAAAGCAGGCGGACTGGCAACGTATGGTATTGATTACTATGAGCTTGGTTATTTAACCGGCAAGCAGGCAGTGAAGATCTTAACTGAGGGTACAGATGTTTCTAAAATGCCTATTGAATACCTTCCCCTTGAGAAGTGCAAACTGTCTGTAAATGAAGAAACAGCAAAGACACTGGGAATTGATTTATCCGGTCTTAAATAAGAATAACAGATGGAAGAATTGAGCAGGCGGTCTGGAAAACGACCGCCTGTAATCCATAGATGCTTTACATAAAAGATGAATCAGACATTTTTTATGTAAGGCATTTATGCCTGTAAAAAGAAAATATGCGGAGGAATAATAGATGAGTGGTTTACTGGTATCCCTTCAGGACGCGGTAGTTCAGGGAGTTTTATGGGGGATTATGGTATTAGGAGTTTATATTACTTATAAGTTGCTTGATATTGCAGATTTGACGGTGGACGGAAGCTTTGCATTAGGCGGCTGTGTCTGCGCCGTAATGATACTTAACTTTCATGTAGATCCCTGGATTGCCCTGGCAGTGGCGGCGATTGCAGGAATGATGGCTGGTGCAGTAACAGGATTGTTACATACAATCTTTGAAATTCCTGCTATTTTGGCTGGAATATTAACCCAGATCGGATTATGGTCCATTAATCTTCGGATCATGGGAGGGAAGAGTAATGTTCCCCTTTTAAAAACGGATACAATTATGTCTAAATTTATTGATATTACCGGACTGAATAAACAGATTGCTTCTCTTGTAATCGGCATTGGAATCGCAGTGATCATGATTGCGCTTCTTTACTGGTTTTTTGGAACGGAAATCGGCAGCGCCATGCGTGCCACCGGAAACAACGAATCCATGATCCGTGCCCAGGGCGTTAATACCAACTGGACCAAGCTTCTGGCTCTTGTTATCAGCAATGGGTTGGTGGGAATTTCAGGCGGACTGGTCTGCCAGAGTCAGAAATATGCAGATATCGGTATGGGTACCGGAGCTATTGTTATCGGTCTTGCTGCCATTGTTATTGGTGAAGTACTGATGGGAAGGCTTCGTTCCTTTGGAAGCAAGCTGACCTCAGCAGTGGTTGGTTCTGTGATTTATTTTGTAATCCGTGCTGTGGTATTAAGAATGGGTATGAATGCCAACGATATGAAACTGTTGTCAGCAGCGATTGTTGCAGTGGCTCTTTGCGTGCCTGTTGTGGTGAGAAAGCTTCGCTTAAAGAAATCTTACACAGAAGGAGGAGAATAATCATGCTTGACATTAAGAATGTAAGAAAGACCTTTAATAAGAATACAATAAATGAAAAAAAAGCGCTGAATGGCATTAACCTCCATCTGAATGAGGGGGATTTTGTCACTGTCATCGGCGGTAACGGAGCTGGAAAGTCCACCATGTTAAACATGGTTGCCGGCGTATATCCCATTGACTCCGGAAAGATTGAAATTGACGGAATTAACATATCCAGATATCCGGAATATAAAAGAGCGCAGTATATCGGCAGAGTCTTTCAGGACCCTATGATGGGAACTGCTGCCGGCATGGAGATTCAGGAGAATATGGCACTTGCTTACAGAAGAGGGAAGACAAGGGGCTTATCATGGGGAATTAAATCTGAGGAAAAGACATTTTATTATGAAGCGATTCAAAAGCTTGGGCTTGGACTTCAGGACCGCATGACCAATAAGGTGGGACTTTTATCGGGAGGTCAGAGACAGGCGCTTACACTTTTAATGGCGACCCTTCAAAAACCAAAGCTACTGCTGTTAGACGAGCATACGGCTGCACTGGATCCCAAGACAGCAAGAAAAGTTCTTGATATTACCCAGGAGATTGTAATGGAACAGAATCTTACTACACTCATGATTACCCATAATATGAAGGACGCCATTTCCATTGGCAACCGGCTGATTATGATGCATGAAGGCCGTATCATCTATGACGTTTCCGGAGAGGAAAAGAAAAAACTGGAAGTGGAAGATCTGCTGAAAAAATTTGAAGAAGCCAGCGGAGAGGAATTTTCCAATGACCGTATGATTCTGGCAAAATAAAATGAATAACAGGACTTAAGGGGAACGAAATCCCCTGGTCCTGTTTTTTAATTGGTTTGTAACACAATCTTAATAATTTTTTGAAACTCTGTTGTCGCAAAATGTAATAAATTGTGATATACTGTAGCAGATAAGCTCATAATCTGAATCGGTAAACCGATGAATATATGAGGATGGAGAGAGAATACAGAATGGAAAATAACAACGAGAAAAAAGACTACATAATCCGTTTGGATAAAGCCAAAAAAAACCGTAATAAGAATGATTATAAAAAGATTTTAATACTCGCAGGTTCTGCAATTCTTCTGGTGTCTGTTGCAGGTGCAGCGGGAATTACTGCAAGCAGGCAAAAGGGTGCAAAACCGGCATCAGCCACAGGTTCGGAAGCACTTGCAGTTGAAACAAAGGCTGCAGATGATACAGCGGAAAAGGAATCACAAAAGAGCGCAGAGGAAGCAAAAGAGAAGGAAGATGTTATTAATTCTTATAAGAATCTGGGTATCGTCCAGGTAAGCGGATATTTAAACGTCCGAAAAGAACCGGGGACAGAGGCAGATGTAATTGGAAAGCTGCAGGGAGACAGTGCCTGTGATATTTTAGAGGATACCAAGCAGGGCTGGTACCGGATCTCCTCCGGCGGAATTGAAGGTTATATTACTTCTGAGTTTGTAATTACCGGAGAAGAAGCTAAGAAAAAGGCACAAGATCTGGTGAAATTAAGAGCAGTGGTTCAGACTGACAATTTAAATATCAGAAAAGATCCGTCTAAGGACTCCGATGTAGTAGGACAGGCACTGACCGATGAACGGTATGAAGTAGTGGGTCAGACCGATGGCTGGGTGCAGATTCCCACTGGATATTTGTCCTCCGACTATGTAAAACTGGAATATTCAATGAATGAAGCCAGGAAGCTGGATTTAAAGGCCATGGTCTTTAACTTTTATAAAAATATTGGTATCTCCGATGTGGATAATTACTTAAATGTCAGGGAAGAGCCCAGTGAGAACGGAAAGATCATTGCCAAGATGCCAAGTAAGGCAGCCGGCAATATTCTGGAGACAACCAGTGATGGCTGGTATAAGATCCAGTCTGGAAAAGTAACCGGTTATGTGAAGTCAGATTTTATTCTCACCGGTCAGGCAGCAAAGGATGAGGCCATGCAGGTGGCTGAACTGATGGCAGTGGTGAATACTGACATGCTCAATGCCAGAACAGAACCATCTACCGATGCCAAGATCTGGACACAGATTTCCAACAATGAGAAATATCCTGTATTAAAGCAGATAGATGGCTGGATTGAAATTGAGCTGGAAGAAAACAGCAGTGCTTTTGTATCTACCGATTACGTTGATGTACGATATGCGCTGCCGGAAGCAATCAAATTCTCACCACTGGAAGAGAAAGCCAATGCCCAGTCTTCCTTAAGAACCCAGATCGTTAATTATGCCCTTCAGTTTTTAGGCAACCCCTATGTATGGGGAGGCACAAGCCTGACCAAAGGAGCGGACTGTTCTGGATTTACCATGTCCATCTATTCGAAATTCGGCGTAGGTCTTCCTCATTATTCCGGATCCCAGGCAGGTATGGGAAAAGCGGTTAAATCAGGAGAGATGAAGCCTGGCGATCTGCTCTTTTATTCCAGCAGCGGCGGAAAGATTAATCATGTTGCCATGTATATTGGTAACGGACAGATTGTTCATGCTGCCAGCAGGAGAAGTGGAATAAAGATTTCCACATGGAATTACCGTACTCCTGTGAAGATAAGAAATATGGTGGGAGATTAATAGAACCCCGGAACGAATTTAAGTTCGTTCCGGGTTTTTTTGCGTCTTTTTCGGGTTTACAAATATTTTCCAATCAATTATAATCAGGATAGCGTAATGTTTTTTAAAATATAACGGTAGGAGGAATTGATTTGAAGACAGGTGCTGTTATTACCGCAGCAGGCAATAATCATTCTGCCAATGGATTTAGCCCGTTGCTGCCAATTGGTCATACTACAGTGATCAGAAAGATCATAGTGACATTAAAGCAGTGAGGTGTTGATCCCATTGTGGTGATTACTGGCACAGCTTCATCAGTAATCCTCCTTCCGTCAACCGAATAATCGGTATTCTCTGGCTGGGCAATCTGGTTTATCCGGAGCAGTATCAGGAAGATATAAAGGCTGACATAAAAGGATTTTATGAACTTTTTTATCATGTACAGCTTACCGATGCCCAGGCAGAGGAGATTGTAATAGCAGGAAATTAATTTAAAAGCTGGTCAATTTCTATCATTTGTTCCCGGGTGAGCGCGCCAAGTTCCATTGCTTTGGCATTTTCCATTATCTGTTTTGGTGTTTTAAAACCAGGGATTGGAATGGTCGCGTTACTTTTTGCCCAGATCCATGCGAGAGACCCCTGTACCAGGGTTCTTCCGTTACTGGTAAGAATTTCCCGTACTGCATTTAGTTTTTCTAAAACTTCTGGTGCAGGCCTTCCGTTTTTAAAAATTCCTTCGGTCCAGGAATGGCCTGCACCTCTTACATCATCAGAGGTGAGGACAGAATCATGATTGAATTTTCCACTTAAAAAGCCCATGGCAAGAGGACTTCGGTTAATACTTGCAAGATTTCTTTCTTCGCAAAGCCGGAGCATTTCAGGGGAATCCTGGAGGATATTTAACTGATGCTGAATGGCAGAACAATTTAAGTTTTCTGAAAAAAGCCTTGCTCCATTTACTAAATCAGTACTCCAGCCGTACGTTCTGATTTTTCCTTTCTCTACCATACGTTCCAGGGTCTCTGCGACACAGTCCATCTCTGACAATCCGATTTCCCAGACATGAAGCTGATACAAATCAATAATATCTGTTTTTAAACGCCTCATGGAGGCTTCACAGGCTCTTTCAATATATCCGGGAGCCACATTATAACCTTTCAGCGTTCGGGTGGCTTCATTTCCCATATAGCCAAATTTTGTGGCAAGAACCACCTGATTTCTTCTTTCTTCCAAAGCCTTTCCAATTAAAGTTTCACTGTGACCGATCCCATATGCATCCGATGTATCAATAAAATTGATACCAAGATCCAGGGCAGTCTGAATGGCCTTTATGGATGTTTCGTCGTCTGTCTGCCCATAGCCGTCAATTTTCTCATCCATGTAAAACTGACCTCCGATTGCCCAGCTGCCAATTCCCATGGGACTTACCTTAATACCTGATCTTCCTAAAAATCTGCTTTCCATTGAATTGCCTCCTTTTTAATATACCAAATGGTTGGTAGGTTGCATGATAAAAATAAAGGGGTTATTCACCCTTTTATTCCATTCCAAAACACATCAAAGCATAAATCCATTTGACGAAGTCCCTGTTCTAAGTTCATTAAACCAGTGGACAATGTGATACAGGTGACCAGATAGTAAAAAGTGGTTGCCATATCAGCTGGATTCAGAGGCTGAAGTTCTCCGTTTTCAATGCCTTTTTCCATAACAGAAGTCAATTCAGCAGTAAAAACATCATAACTGTCCTGAGTAAAATGAATAATTTCCTCTTTCATCTGTTCCGGAGGGTAGTAATAAACCATGTTCCAGAAATCCATCTCTGTATTACCCCAGTGGTATTCCAGATAGTCTTTATAAAGAGAGGACAGAAGCTGCCTGGAAGGCAGATCCTGATATTTGCGAAAAATGCTGGTTAAATAAGCATAATGTTTTTTTACAATGATATCAAAAAGTTCCCGAAACAGCTGTTCCTTACTTTTAAAATAAAAATAGAGAGAAGCCTTATTGATTCCTACTTTGGATGCGATTTTTTCCATACGGGCGCCTTCAAAGCCATGAAGAGAAAACTCCTCTAATGCCGCCTGCATAATCCGTTCTTTTGTGTCTGCTCCCTGACCCATGGTTCACATTCCCTTCTAAGTAACTAAACTAACGGTTGGTAGATAAAATATAACACAACAATCTCATACTGTCAATAGCCATAATAATGCAAGGCCGCTGCTTGCAGGAAAAAACAATCCTGCAAACAGCGGCCCTGTAAATTAAAACTGGCTGCTTTTGTTTCTGTTGTAATTAATGAGACAACCGGCTTTTACAATTTCCCGTTCTTCTGGTGTCATATCTGCAATATGAAGCTGGATTTCATGGATTGGATTTCCTTCTTCATTCTTTACCACAAAAGCTGGTATGCGATCCATAGCACCGTCAAGAGCAGTACGGATATCTGGTACATAAATAAAGTCACCGATATCAAAGGAAGGATCTTCATCCAGTAAAAATGGCAGCATACCCCAGTTCATTACATTGGAACGGTAACGCTTGGTAGCATACTCGTTTGCAATGTTGGCAAGACCGCCAAGAACTCTCTGACAGCTTGCCGCCTGCTCTCTGGCAGAACCGTCACCTGGCTTCACAGCGTAAATAATACTGCCGATTTCTGTTTCGCTGGCTTTTAAATCCGGCTGATTTAAATATTCCTTCAGAGCATGGAAGGCGCTTTCCAGTTGGTGATCTGCCTTAAGAGGGCAGGCACCGGATTTTCTTACCTTTTCAAGCTCATTTACTTCCTTGGAACGTCCTACGTATTCCGGATCACGGCGGGATAAGGTAAATTCCGCAAGTCCCAGAGGATTGGAACGATAGGAGGAAGTCTCACCGGAAGGAATCAACTCATCGGTGGTTGTAACAGGGTCCATGATCTTAGAACATACCCGTAATAAAATGTTGTCAGTGAGGGCACTCATGGAAGGCCAGTCTTTGATATTCGGTCCTAAAATTAAGGATTCGTCTTCCTTTGCCTGTTTGTATCCCTGATAAACACGTCTGTCATAGGAAGAAGAGTCAAATTCATAAGCTGGAACCATATAGTCATCTGCGAAGTTTTCGGCTGAAGTAAGATAACCGCCGTTTGCAGCAGTGGCTGCGATAGAGCGTGCATCCATTAATGCCACACAGGATATCTGGCCATTACCAGGCTTGGAACCTTCCCGGTTGGGGAAGTTTCTGGTAGTATGACGGATGCTTAAGGCATTGTTTGACGGCGTATCTCCTGCACCGAAGCAGGGACCGCAGAATGCGGTACGTACCGTGGCACCGGCAGCCATCAGCTGGGAAATGGCACCTTTTTTCACCAGATCCATATAAACCGGCTGGGAAGACGGGTATACGGAAAGGTTAAAGATATCATTGCCGCAATCCTTTCCTGAAAGCATATGAGCCGCTATCATGACGTTGGAATAATTACCTCCGGCACAGCCGGCAATGACACCCTGCTGAACCATCAGCTTTCCATCTATGATTTTATCCGTAAGGGAAAGGCTTGCTTTCGCCGTTCCGAGAATGTGAGCCGCTTCTTTTTCCACAGTTCTTAAAATATCACCCAGATTATCATTCAGTTCATCAATCTCATAAGTGTTGCTTGGATGGAAGGGAAGAGCAATCATAGGCTTAATGGTACTTAAATCCACATGAACAACGCCATCATAATAAGCTACTTCTCCGGGATTTAACTGTGCATAGTCAGATTCTCTGCCATGAAGTTTTAAATACTCCCTTGTATCCTCATCTGTAATCCAGACAGAAGAAAGGCAGGTTGTTTCCGTAGTCATGACATCCACACCGTTTCTGTAATCCGTATCCATGGATGAAACTCCGGGACCTACAAATTCCATAATTTTATTTTTTACATAGCCATTTTTAAATACTGCACCGATAATGGCTAACGCCACATCATGAGGGCCTACGTGGGAAGCAGGAGCACCGGTTAAATAAATGGCAACGACTCCAGGATAGGCGACATCATAGGTATCTTTTAACAGCTGTTTTACCAGTTCTCCGCCGCCTTCCCCGATTGCCATGGTACCCAGGGCACCGTAGCGGGTATGACTGTCAGAACCCAGGATCATGCGTCCGCATCCAGCCATCATTTCCCTCATGTACTGATGAATAACCGCGATGTGGGGAGGAACGAAGATTCCTCCGTACTTCTTTGCTGCAGACAGACCAAATACATGGTCATCTTCATTAATAGTTCCGCCAACGGCACACAGGGAGTTGTGGCAGTTGGTCATTACGTATGGAATAGGAAATTCTGTAAGGCCTGATGCACGGGCTGTCTGAATAATTCCTACAAATGTTATGTCATGGGATGCCATGGAGTCAAAACGCAGTTTTAAATGCTCCATGTTTCCGGATGTATTATGTTTTTCTAATATGGAGTATGCAATGGTACCCTTTTTCGCCTCTTCTCTTGTAATGGGAGTACTTCTCTGGGCGTTTACTTTGGACAGTTCCTCTTCAGGAATCAGCTGAGTACCGTTTACAAGATATGCTCCTCCGTCATACAACTTTACCATAAGTTATCGTTCCTCTCTCTTTTTATAGGGAATGGTTTCCCCCACGTATTTTGTAGCCGGACGCATGATTCTGCCGTCATACATTTTATTTTCAATGTTATGTGCCAGCCAGCCGGCCATACGTGAGCACACAAATAATGGGGTGTACATGTCTTCGGGTATCTGTAACATATTATAAGCGAAGCCGCTATAGAAGTCCACATTGTTTGACAAAGACTTGCCGTTTCCAGCGAGACAAGATTTGGCAACCTTTTCAAATTTTGTCAGGAATTCATATTCATCTTCTCTGTTTTTCTGCTTTGCAAGATTTTCGCAGCAGATTTTTAATAGATCTGCACGGGGATCTGACACGGTATAAACCGCATGGCCAAGACCATATACCAGACCGGAATTATCATAAAAATCCTTTGCCAGTATTCTTTGGATGACCGATTTCATCTGTGCTTCCGTTGCTTTTAATCCAATTTCTTTTTCAATTGCAGTAATCATTTCGCTGCAGCGGATGTTGGCGCCGCCATGCTTGGGACCTTTTAAGGAACCGATGGAAGCGGTACTGGAGGAGTAAATATCGGTTCCGGTAGAGGAAATAACAACATTTGTAAATGTGGAGTTGTTTCCGCCGCCGTGATCAGCATGAATCATCAGCATAATATCCAGAAGATCGGCTTCCTGCTGGGTAAAGGATCCGTCTTTCCTTAACATATAAAGAATGTTCTCCGCCATGGAGTATTCCGGCTTTGGATAATGGATTACAAGACTCTCCCGGTCGTAGTGATGTATCTTGCTCTGATAAGCATAGACAGAAAGAGACGGAAGCTTTGCCAGTATATTAATTCCCTTTAACAGAGTCTGATATGGGTCAGTGTTATCCGGGTCCTCATCATAATCGTAAAGAGCAAGAATACTTTTCTGGAGGCTGTTCATTAAATTACGGGAAGGAGTACGAAGCATGTTTTTTTCGAGAAATTCATCAGGAAGGTTGTAGTGCTCACCTAGCAGGGTAGTAAATTCACGCAATTCCTTTTTAGATGGGAGATAACCAAAAAGGAGTAAAAATGATGTTTCCTCGAATCCGAAACGGGAATTATTTTTTCCGTTTACCAGATCGCTGATTTCAATACCGCGATAATAAAGCTTTCCTGGAACATTTACCTTTTTTCCATCCTCAATTTCATAGCCAACTACGTCGGAAACGCGGGTAAGTCCTACTCGGACTCCGGTACCGTCTTCATTGCGGAGCCCCTTTTTTACGTTGTGTTCTTTGAATAAGTTGTTCGGAATGTCCGTGTAGTTAGAGGATTTACCAAACGTCTGTGCAATGAAAAAGTTGTTCATGGGATAAGTTCTCCTTTTTTCAGATTTAACCACTGGGATTCGTTTAGACAAAAGCAGCGCATAGGGATCTCTCCGGCGCTGCCTTCGTTGGCAATGGAATGTGGTTTTTTATTGTTTCGTAGTTTATCATGTAAAAGCATCAAAGTCAATACCTTGTTGCAATCACAATAAAAATATTGTTATTTGCAAGGAAAAACAGAAAAATCACAGTTGTACGTTTGGTTTACAAAATAAGGCATATTTTTACTGTTTTTTTCACATCATATGAAAGCGATTCAATATTATCAGCAAACAGGAGGTTTTCTTACGTGAAAGAATCTGAAGATAGAAATAACCGTCAGGAAGAGAATGAAGCAGCAAGTGCTAAAGTAACCAATGCAGAAGGAACCAGAAAAGAAAATCTGGAAGAGAAAAAAACGGAAAAGGATATTGAACAAAAGGAAGATCAGAAGCTGGAAGAATATGGTCAGATGACCCTTGATGATAACGAGGGAAAACATAAAATTCATCTGCTGACCATTATCGGAGAGATTGAAGGACATGAGAATCTTTCCAGCAACAGCAAGGCCACCAAATACGATCATGTCCTCCCAAAGCTTGCAGAAATAGAAGATGATGACTCAGTGGAAGGATTATTGGTTCTTTTAAATACTTCAGGAGGTGATGTAGATGCGGGATTAGCCATTGCAGAGATGATTGCATCCTTAAGTATTCCCACAGTCTCACTGGTTCTTGGAGGCAGCCATTCCATTGGAGTTCCTCTGGCAGTAAGCACCAATTATTCCTTTATCGTTCCCACCGGAACCATGATGATTCACCCGGTAAGAATGACTGGTATGGTAATCGGAGCTTCCCAGACCTATGAGTATTTTGAAATGATACAGGACCGGATTTTAAGCTTTGTCTCCAATCACGCAAAGATTGCTTATGATCAGTTAAAAAGGCTTATGCTTAATACGGAAATGCTTACCAGAGACTTAGGTACGGTACTGGTGGGCGAGGAAACAGTTAAGGAAGGTCTTATTGATGAAGTAGGCGGAATTAAAGATGCGTTAAAAAAATTATATGAACTGATGGAAACTGCTTCCTCTTAGCCGTTGCAATTCTCCCGTTTTTTTTGTATACTGATACCAATGGATAGAAGGGGGAAGTATTGTGCCTGAGACAACAAAGAAGAAGACAACAGCTAAAAAAGGGACAAAAACAAAAAACGGGAGAGCAGAAAACACCAGATCAAGGAAGAATGTGGTTTTGCCGGAACCGGAATTTATCCACTCAGAAGTCGTGATTATTATGTCATTTGCCGCTGCGGCCATTTTGTTTTTAAGCAATTTTCATTTGTGCGGAATGGTAGGTGATTTTTTCCGCAGCGTGCAGCTTGGTATATTTGGCGGAATTGGATACATTGCACCGGTACTGATGTTTGCAGGAATCGCATTCTATATTTCAAACCAGGGAAACCCAAGAGCAGTATTTAAACTGGTCTCATGTGTTTTGGCGCTGGTTTCTTTGTGCGGATTTTTGCAGCTGCTTTTTGGTGTGAATACAGGAGAGAAAACAGGACTTTTGAATATTTATCTGGAAGCTTCTGTCAGCGGACAAGGAGGAGGCCTGATCGGCGGTTTACTTGCAGAGGGGCTTGTTTCCATAATCGGAGTGGTGGGAGCTTATCTGGTTACTCTGGTTCTGATCATCATTTCACTGGTCTGCATTACAGAAAAATCCTTTGTGAATATTGTTAAGACAGGAAGCGGAAAGGCGTATCACCATGCGAAAGAGAATGTGGACATGCATATGGAGATTCATGCAAAGCGCCAGGAACTAAGAAAACAGCTGAGAGAAGAACAGAAACTGCGTGGGGTCAATTTAGATGCCACCAGGCTTTCCGCTGTCCAGGAAGAGAATATCCCGGATAAACCAGATTTTGAGCGGGATCTCTATGAGGAAGAGGAAAATACTGGTATCAGTGATATAGCCGATGAGATTGATTCACAAACCAATAAGCTGACGGCAGTGACAGAAATTGAAACAGAAGAACCAAACCCGGCTGACGTATTCAGAGGAAGCATTTCACCGGAACCGGATGGGGATGACGATGATTCTGTTCCCTTTGAACCAGATGATATTGTGACTCCGTACAAGCGAAGTTCCGATGAGGCTTCCTTCTATATGAAGAAGGATGTCAGAACTCTTAAGGAAATGGAACTTGTTGAGGATGATTTCTATCCGGAAAAGCCAGAGATGGAAGAGCCAGAGATAGAAAATCCAGAGATGGAAGGACCAGCAGTCAGAGAGACTTTCTCCATACCGGAGGAGCCCAAACAGGTGGTTACTGCTTCCGGTAAGATCATTGAGACCGACACAGAGGCTCTTCAGAAAAAACTGGAGAAAAAACGGGAAGAATCGCAAAAAGACGACGATTTCAGTGTAAGTAAACAGATTATTCAAAAAAAGGAAATTGTGAAACTGGAATATAAGTTTCCACCTCTTTCGCTACTTAAAAAAGGCAAAGCAGCGGTTTTTTCTGACCGGGAATACAAAGAGACAGCCATTAAGCTTCAGAAAACACTGCAGAATTTCGGTGTGGGAGTGACTGTGACCAATATCAGCTGCGGCCCTTCCGTAACCAGATACGAACTCCACCCGGAGCAGGGAGTAAAGGTAAGCAAAATCGTAAGTCTTGCAGATGATATTAAGCTAAGTCTTGCAGCCGCAGATATACGAATAGAAGCGCCAATTCCGGGAAAATCAGCAGTGGGAATTGAAGTGCCTAATAAAGAAAATAATATGGTGTATTTAAGAGACATTCTGGAAGCGGACGGCTTTCAGAAGCATTCCTCCAATATTGCCTTTGCAGTGGGCAAGGATATCGGCGGACAGGTTGTCGTAACTGATATTGCCAAGATGCCCCACTTACTGATTGCAGGAGCTACAGGCTCCGGTAAGTCTGTCTGTATTAATACCCTGATTATGAGTATTATTTTTAAAGCGGATCCTGACGATGTGAAGCTGATCATGGTGGACCCCAAAGTGGTGGAATTAAGTGTTTATAACGGAATTCCCCACCTGCTCCTTCCTGTTGTGACTGATCCGAAGAAAGCATCGGGAGCCTTAAACTGGGCGGTTGCAGAGATGACAGACCGTTATAATAAATTTGCCCAGTATAATGTCAGGGAAATTAAAGGCTACAACGCGAAAGTGGAAAGCTTAAAGGACATTGAGGATGAAAACAAACCACAGAAGATGCCCCAGATCGTAATTATAATCGACGAGCTTGCTGATTTAATGATGGTAGCTCCAGGGGAAGTAGAAGATTCCATCTGTCGTCTTGCCCAGCTTGCCAGAGCAGCAGGAATCCATCTGGTAATTGCCACACAGCGTCCGTCTGTCAACGTTATTACCGGTCTGATTAAAGCGAACGTGCCGTCAAGAGTGGCGTTTGCAGTTTCTTCCGGTGTAGATTCCAGAACCATCATTGACATGAATGGAGCGGAGAAGCTTCTTGGAAAGGGTGATATGCTGTTTTATCCTGCCGGTTATCCAAAACCCATGCGTGTGCAGGGGGCATTTGTATCCGATTCGGAAGTTTCCAAGGTTGTGGACTTTTTAACGGAACAGGGAATGACACCGGATTACAATCCGGAAGTGGAGAATATGATTGCCTCTGCACCAACAGCTGCAGACTCCAAGGGCGGCGGAAGTGACCGGGATGAATATTTTATCCAGGCAGGCAGATTCATCATTGAAAAAGACAAAGCTTCCATCGGAATGCTGCAGAGGATGTATAAAATCGGATTTAACCGGGCTGCAAGAATTATGGATCAGCTTGCGGAAGCCGGCGTGGTAGGAGAAGAAGAAGGTACTAAGCCCCGTAAGGTGCTTATGACCATGGAAGAATTTGAAGAGGCGTTTTAGCAAGACGGGAGAGTAAAAAACATTGCTTACATATAAGGAGGATGATACGTATGAAAACAGATATTGAGATCGCTCAGGAAGCAACGATGATACCAATTAAGGAAGTGGCAGCATCCTATGGGATTGCAGAGGACGATTTAGAGCTTTACGGCAAATACAAAGCAAAGCTTTCCGATGAATTATGGGAGCAGGTAAAAGGTCGCCCGGATGGAAAACTGGTTCTCGTTACAGCAATCAATCCCACACCGGCAGGAGAGGGTAAAACCACCACTACGGTAGGACTTGGGCAGGCATTTGGAAAGATCGGTAAAAAGGCGATTATCGCCTTAAGAGAGCCATCCTTAGGACCCTGCTTTGGAATCAAGGGAGGAGCTGCCGGCGGCGGATATGCCCAGGTTGTTCCCATGGAGGATTTAAATCTTCATTTTACCGGAGATTTTCATGCCATTACCTCAGCAAACAATTTGCTTTCTGCTCTTCTTGACAACCACATTCATCAGGGCAATGCTCTTGGAATCGATACAAGGCAGATTCTCTGGAAGAGATGTCTGGATATGAATGACCGGGCATTAAGAAATATAGTGGTAGGACTTGGCTCAAAAGCGGAAGGTTTTGTAAGAGAGGATCATTTCGTTATAACGGTTGCTTCTGAAATTATGGCAATTCTCTGCCTTGCAGATGATATGAATGATTTAAAAGAACGGTTGGGACGAATTATTGTTGCATATAATTATTCCGGAGAGCCGGTAACTGCAGCCCAGTTAAATGCAGTAGGTGCCATGGCGGCTCTGCTTAAGGATGCGCTGAAACCTAATCTGATTCAGACTCTGGAGCATACCGGTGCAATCGTACACGGCGGTCCATTTGCCAATATCGCCCACGGCTGCAACAGCGTGCGTGCGACTAAGACAGCTTTAAAATTAGCGGATGTAGTTGTGACTGAGGCTGGTTTCGGTGCGGATTTAGGTGCAGAAAAGTTCCTGGATATCAAATGCAGAAAAGCTTCCTTAAAACCGGATGCCATTGTTCTTGTAGCCACTGTAAGAGCATTAAAATACAATGGCGGCGTACCAAAAGACCAGCTGAAAGATGAGAATCTGAAAGCTTTGAAAAAAGGTATCGTGAACCTTGAAAAGCACATTGAAAATATGCAAAAGTACGGCGTTCCCGTTGTGGTAACCCTGAATTCATTTGTGACAGATACAGAAAACGAGTACCAGTTTGTTAAGAATTTCTGTGAGGAAAAAGGCTGCGAATTTGCTTTGTCCCAGGTATGGGAAAAAGGCGGGGAAGGCGGAATAGAGCTGGCAGAAAAGGTTCTTGAAACACTGGAAAATAAAACCAGTCATTTTGCCCCCATCTATCCTGACGACATGAGTCTTGAGGATAAGATCAGTACAGTTGCCAGAGAAATTTACGGGGCAGACGGAGTGACTTATGCGCCATCCGCTTTAAAATCCATCAGAAAGTTTGAAGAGATGGGATTTGGCAACCTGCCGGTGTGCATGGCTAAAACACAGTATTCTTTATCTGATGATCAGACAAAGCTGGGCCGTCCCCAGGGATTTGAGATTAATGTACGGGATGCTTACGTCAGCGCCGGTGCTGGATTTGTTGTTGTTTTAACAGGCGCCATTATGACGATGCCTGGTCTGCCGAAGAAACCGGCAGCTGATAGTATTGATGTAAATAATGAGGGAGTAATCACAGGATTATTCTGATTTGGAGGTTTTTATGAAGTTTAGTCAGTGGCTTAAGGATCTGGATTATGAATTATTGCAGGGGAATCCTGATGTGGAAGTGGAAGATGTGGTCTATGACTCCAGAAAGGCCAGAAGCGGTGCAGTATTTGTCTGCACCGTAGGCACAAGAGTCGATTCCCATGATTTTATAGCGGAAGTGGTGGAAAAAGGAGTGACTGTTCTTGTTCTGGAACGCAGGGTGAGCGTACCGGAAGGAGTGACTGCCATATTCGTACATAGTGCCAGAGAAGCACTGGCTGTTTTGTCTGCCGCCAGATTTGATTATCCTGCCAAACGTATGGTAACCATTGGGGTAACCGGCACAAAGGGAAAAACTACTACCACGCATATGATAAAAGCCATTTTAGAGGCGTGCGGAAAGAAAGTGGGTATGATTGGAACCACAGGGATTGTCATCGGAGAGAAGGTGACCCCCACGGCTAATACCACACCGGAATCTTACCAGCTTCACCAGGCGTTTTATCAAATGGCAGAAGAAGGCTGTGAATATATGGTTATGGAAGTATCCTCCCAGGCGTTTAAGATGCACCGGGTGGATGGGCTGACATTTGACTACGGCTTATTTACCAACATTTCCCCCGATCACATCGGACCGGATGAACACGAGAATTTTGATGAATATTTATATTACAAGTCATTGATTTTTCAGCGTTCCAAAGTGGGCATTATGAATGGGGATGACGAACATTTTAAGGAGGCTGTTAAGGGTGCGTCCTGCAAGCTTTATTCCTTTTCCCTTGACCAGGAAGGAACCAGCTTTAAAGCTGAGAACATCCGCTATGTAGCCCAGTCTGATTTTGTAGGACTTGAATTTGACGTAAAGGGAATTTATGAACTGGCTGTCCGTGTCAATATTCCCGGCAGATTCAATGTTGCCAACGCTCTGGCTGCAGTCAGCGTTTTAAGTTTTCTGAATCTGCCCAAAGAAAAGATCTGTCATGGACTGGAACATTTAAGTGTAAACGGAAGAATGGAAATCGTTTATTCCTCTGAAAGATGTACCGTAATTGTAGATTATGCCCATAACGCAGTCAGCATGGAAAGTCTTTTAAAGACGCTGCGAGATTATAATCCAAAACGCCTGGTCTGCGTCTTTGGCTGCGGAGGAAACCGCTCCAAGGACCGGCGCTATTCCATGGGGGACAGTGCGGGCCGTCTTGCAGATTTTACCATTCTGACAGCAGATAACTCCCGTTTTGAGAAAACAGAAGACATTATTGCAGATATAAGAAGCAGTATTTCAAAAACGGAGGGAACTTTTATAGAGATCCCCGACAGAAGAGAAGCGATTCGTTACAGCATTTTACATGCAATGCCTGGTGATATGATTGCTGTGATTGGCAAAGGCCATGAAGACTATCAGGAAGTGAATGGGGAACGCCATCATTTCTCTGACAGGGAAGAAATCTTAAACGTTGTGCAGAGTACTGATTTTCTTGACAGACAGAGTAAATAAAATTGCCATAAGAAAAAGAATGCCGGAGGCCGTTGAGGAAATGTGGCTTTCGGCTTTTCCACGGAAGATGGCAGGAATGTGCGCAGGAAGCGGACATGGAACGGAGGAATCATGGTTAATATGACAGTAAAGGAAATACTTGCAGCTACAGGCGGAACACTTCTTTGCGGGAGGGAGGATACGGTTTTAAAACACATCAGTATCGATTCCAGAACCATGAAGGGAAATGATTTATTTGTACCAATTATCGGGGAAAAAGTGGATGCCCATCGTTTTATAGATCAGGCTTTTGAACATGGCGCAGCAGCTGTTTTAACCAGTGAGCATGATGTTATGGAATCAGAAAAGCCATGGATACGGGTTGACGATACGAAAAAGGCGCTTCAGGCAGTGGGGAGTTTTTACAGAGATCGTTTATCTCTTCCCCTCATCGGTATTACAGGAAGCGTGGGTAAGACAACTACCAGAGAGATGGTGGCATGTGCGCTTTCTTCCCGTTATCAGGTTTATAAAACTCCAGGTAACAGCAACAGCCAGGTTGGGCTTCCCATCACCCTTTGTGAAATCACACCGGAAGATGAGATCGGCGTGATCGAACTGGGAATGAGTGAACCAGGAGAACTCACGGTGATTGCCAGAATCGCCAGAATCCATATGGCTGTCATTACCAACATCGGAGTGGCGCATATTGAACAGCTGGGATCAAGGGAAAACATATACAGAGAAAAACTGACTATCCAGGATGGCCTTTGTGAAAACGGAATTCTCTTTTTAAACGGAGACGACGATTTGCTAAAAGATACAAAAGCAAAGGAAGGCTGTAGAACGGTGTTTTATGGAACTGGAGGAAATTGTGATTACAGGGCGGTTGATATCCATTTGGAAGATGGATTCCCTGTGTTCACGGCAGTGCATAACCAGCAGAAAGTCCCTGTGCGGCTGTCTGTAATGGGAAGCCATAATATCTTAAATGCCATGGTATCTTTGGCAGTTGCGGCGGAAAATGGTATTCCCATGGAAGAAGCCGCAAAGTCCCTGATGAGCTTTAATGGATATAAAAACCGCCAGCAGATTTATGATACTGGTACATTCACCGTAATTGATGATACTTATAACGCCAGTCCGGTTTCCATGAAAGCGGGGCTTGAGGTTTTAGGTTCTATTACCAAAGCAAAAAGAAAGATTGCAGTACTGGCTGATATGAAGGAGCTGGGAGACCGTTCCCCGGAATATCATTACGAAATCGGTACATATATAGCAGCACATCCGGTTGACTGCGTGGTGACACTGGGAGAACTGGCAGGAGAAATCGCCAGGGCAGTAAGGGAGAATGCACCAGAAATCACAGTAAAAGAATTTATGGAACAGGAACCGTTAACAGCTTATTTGAAGGAAGAATTAAAGACGGGTGACTGTGTGCTGTTTAAAGGCTCTAACAGCATGAAACTGGGGCAGGTAGCAGAACAGTTTCATTAACCAGTCCGCCTCTGGAGGAAATGAATGTCAGAAACATATGCCAGGATCATTATTGATATTTCTCACGAGAAAGTAGACAGAACCTTTGATTACCGGATTCCCAAGCATTTGCTTCAGGAGATTACAGTAGGAACCAGGGTTCTGATTCCTTTTGGCAAGGGGAATACCATGCGTAAGGGATATGTGGTGGGAATTACGGCCAAGGCCAGTTATGATCCGGATAAGATAAAAGAAATCGTGGGAATTGTTACGGATGGAGTATCGGCGGAGTCAAGGCTGATCACTCTTGCGTGGTGGTTAAAAGAACAGTATGGCTCTACCATGAATCAGGCACTGAAAACCGTGCTTCCGGTTAAACAGAAGGTAAAGCCAAAAGAAAAGAAAATCATAAGAAGTCTTTTAAACCGGGAACAGTTAAGCGGTGCATTAAAGGAAGCGGAAAAAAAGAATTACAAGGCAAGAGTCCGTCTTTTTTTGGCACTGCTTGATAATCCTGTGATTCCTTACGAAATCGCAGTAAACCAGATGAACCTTTCTGCATCGGCTATAAAGCCTTTGATTGAAAAGGGTGATATTTGCCTTGAATCGGAAGAAATTTACCGCAATCCCATACAGATAGACAGTCAGGAAGAAAAAAGGCTCCGCTTAAATACTGGGCAGCAGATCATTGTAGACAGTTTTAACCGGGACTATTCAGAAGGCAGACGGGATACGTATCTGATTCATGGAATTACCGGAAGCGGCAAAACAGAAGTCTATATGGAATTGATTCAGCGCGTTATTGAAGATGACAGACAGGTTATCGTTCTGATTCCTGAAATCGCGCTGACCTATCAGACGGTGATGCGGTTTTACGGCAGATTTGGAAACCGGGTTTCCATTATTAATTCCCGTTTGTCAGCAGGAGAGCGTTTTGATCAGTTTGAACGTGCGAAAAATGGCGATATTGATATTATGATCGGTCCAAGATCCGCTTTATTTACCCCGTTTTCCAGGTTGGGGCTGATTCTTATTGATGAGGAGCACGAAGGTGCCTATAAAAGTGAGACAGTACCTAGATATCATGCCAGAGAGGTTGCTGCGAAGCGGGCGCAGATGGAGGACGCATCTTTGGTGCTGGGATCTGCAACCCCTTCTCTGGAAGCTTATACAAGAGCCCTGAGAGGAGAACACCAGTTATTTCGTCTCACAGAACGGGCAAAGAAGGACAGCAGTCTGGCTTTAGTATCGGTTGTGGATTTGAGGCAGGAGTTAAAGGACGGAAACAAGTCCATATTCAGCAGAAAATTGCAGATGCTGATGGAAGAACGGCTAAGGAAAAAAGAGCAGATCATGTTGTTTATAAACCGCAGAGGCTATGCTAATTTTGTTTCCTGCCGTTCCTGCGGGGAAGCCATACGATGCCCTCATTGTGATGTAACGCTGACGCTTCACAACAACAGCCGGCTTGTCTGCCATTACTGCGGACATACCATTCCCATGCCGTCGAAGTGTCCCTCCTGCAGTTCCCCCTATATTGCAAACTTTGGAGTGGGAACACAAAAGATCGAGCAGATGACAAGGAAAATGTTTCCCCAGGCCAGAATTCTGCGTATGGATTTGGATACCACCAAAGAAAAGGGCGGACACGAAGCCATACTGTCAGCCTTTGCCGAACATGAGGGAGATATACTCATTGGTACCCAGATGATTGTAAAAGGTCATGATTTTCCTGACGTGACCCTGGTGGGGGTACTGGCAGCTGACTTATCCTTAAACACGCCGGATTACCGGTCAGGAGAGCGGACGTTTCAGCTTCTCACCCAGGCAGCCGGAAGAGCTGGCAGGGATGCCAAGGCAGGAGATGTGATTATTCAGACCTACAGCCCGGATCATTACAGCATTGTTACTGCTGCAAGTCAGGATTACGAGGCGTTTTATAAGCAGGAGATGGCATTTCGCCGCCTGATGAAATATCCCCCGGCAAGCGGACTTTTAACCATACAGTTCTCGTCCCGCAATGAGTCTGTTCTCACGGAAACATCTGCCGCTGCAGGGGCATTTGCAACTCAAATAGGAGAACCGGAACAGGTTCAGATGATCGGGCCGGTAGAGGCATCTGTATACAAAATTAATGATATATATAGAAAAATTTTATACTTGAAACAAGAAAACTATGATATACTAATTAAAATCAGGGATCAAATTGATGGTTTTTCAGAAAATCATCCTGAATTGTTTGAACAAGTCTTGATCCAATATGATTTTTCGTAAATGAGAGGACAAATGAAATGGCGATTAGAAAAATTAGAACCATTGGAGATGAAATTTTAAGAAAAAAATGTAAGCCTGTGAAGGAGATTAACCCAAGAATTACCGATTTGATCAAAGACATGTTTGAAACCATGTATGAGGCCAATGGCGTAGGACTTGCGGCTCCCCAGGTAGGAATATTAAAGCAGATTGTAGTCATTGATGTGGAGGATGGCAATCAGTACGTTCTCATTAATCCGGAGATTATTGAGACAGACGGAGAACAGACCGGACCAGAAGGCTGCTTAAGTGTGCCAGGAAAATCTGGAACTGTTACCAGACCAAATCACGTGAAAGTCAAAGCATTTGACGCCGATATGCAGCCATTTGTGCTAGAGGGAGAAGAACTCCTTGCCCGTGCCATCTGCCACGAATGCGATCATTTAAGCGGCGAGCTGTTTGTGGATAAAGTAGAAGGGGAAATTGAAGACGTGACTCTGGAAGAAGAGGAAGAGGAGGTTGAGGAATATTGATGAAAGTCGTATTTATGGGAACTCCAGATTTTTCGGTTCCTGCTCTTTGCTCACTGGTAGAGGCAGGGAATGAAGTTCTTGCTGTAGTGACCCAGCCAGATAAGCCGAAGGGAAGAGGGAAGGAAGTTTCGACGACGCCGGTAAAGGAAAAGGCGCTGGAATATGGAATTCCCGTTTATCAGCCGGTGAAGGCAAGAGATCCTGAATTTGTAAAAATTCTGAAAGATTTAAACCCGGATGTGATGGTGGTAGCCGCTTTTGGACAGCTTCTCCCAAAAAGCATCTTAGATATTCCAAAATTTGGCTGTATTAATATCCATGCGTCCCTCCTTCCTAAATACCGTGGTGCATCACCAATTCAATATGTGGTTATAAACGGGGAAGAGGTAAGTGGTATCACGACCATGATGATGGCAGAAGCTCTTGATACTGGAGATATGCTTGATCAGGAAGTTGTTGTTTTAGACAAAAAAGAGACTGGTGGAAGCCTTCATGAGAAGCTGAGCCATGTGGGTGGAAAGCTTCTTATTAAAACTCTGAAAGATATAGAAGACGGAACTGCTGTTTTAAAAAAGCAGGATGAGTCTCAAATGTGTTATGTGGGAATGATTAAGAAAAATATGGGTGATATCGACTGGTCTATGGATGCCGTCTCCATTGAACGGCTGATCCGTGGATTAAACCCCTGGCCAAGTGCTTACACGGACTGGGATGGAAAAGTAATAAAACTCTGGGATGCAGATGTGGTGGATCAGGAATATGAAGGCGTCTGCGGCCAGGTAGTAGAAACCGGAAAGGATCATCTGGTGGTAAAAACCGGCAAAGGCGGACTATCCATTAAAGAACTTCAGCTGCAGGGAAAGAAGCGGATGGAGATCGGCGCTTTTTTACGGGGTTACCAGATCGAGAATGGAACTGTTTTTAAACATATGTAAGGAATACAGACAGTATTTTCGGGAAAGGAGAATCTGATTATGTATTATGGTGGAATGATGGGGTATTATATGGACCCCACCTGGATTTTTGTAATCATTGGTGCATTGTTATCCATGGCTGCATCTGCCAGGGTGACCAGTACTTTTAACAAGTATTCCAAAGTAAGAAGTATGTCTGGAATGACAGGGGCAGAGGCAGCAAAGCGCCTTTTAAATTCCCAGGGTATTTATGATGTGCAGGTAAGACCGGTCAGCGGAAGACTGTCCGATCATTATGATCCCAGAACGAAAACCGTTAATTTATCCGATTCAGTCTATGATTCAACTTCAGTTGCAGCAATCGGTGTGGCAGCGCATGAATGCGGACATGCCATGCAGGATAATACGGGATATGTGCCTTTGAAGTTACGAGGTGCCATTGTTCCGGCTGCCAATATCGGTTCTCAGGCTGCGCTGCCCGTTATATTACTGGGATTCTTTATCAGCGGAGCAGGCTCACCTTTAGTAAATATCGGTTTGATTCTGTTTTCACTGGCTGTTTTATTTCAGCTGGTTACACTCCCTGTTGAGTTTAATGCATCCAGGAGAGCAGTGGTTTTACTGGGACAGGTGGGAATACTGGGAGATGAAGAACTGTCTCACACAAGAAAAGTACTTGGAGCAGCGGCTCTTACCTATGTGGCAGCACTTGCGGCAACGGTACTTCAGCTGCTGAGACTTGTTATATTATTTGGAGGAAGAAGAGATAATGACTAAAGACACAGACAGCAGGGAGATTGTATTGGATGTTCTCATGGAAATATTAGAACATTCTGCATACAGCCATTTAATCCTGCGTCAGGCCTTAAATAAATACCAGTATCTGGATAAAGCAGAACGTTCCTTTATAACCAGGACTGTTGAAGGAACAGTGGAATACTTAATACAAATTGATTACGTCATTGACTTTTTCTCTTCAACAAAGGTAAAAAAGATGAAGCCGGTCATCCGCAGCATTCTGCGGATGTCGGTTTATCAGATTTTATATATGGACCGGGTTCCGGATTCCGCTGTGTGCAATGAGGCTGTGAAGCTGGCTGCCAAGCGGAAATTCGTTGGTCTAAAAGGATTTGTAAATGGTGTTTTGAGAAATATTTCAAGAAATAAAGAAACTCTGGTCTGGCCGGATGACAGCGTTCGTTATTCTGTTCCTTCCTGGATTGTTTCCATGTGGAATAAGGATTATGGAACGGAAACTGCAAACACTGTTATGGCCTCATTTTTAGAAAACAGTAAAACCATAGTACGCTTAAACCGTTCAAAAGCGGGGAAAGATGAGATTCTTACCAGTCTGAGGAAACAAAACGTACAGGTGGCAGAGTCTGGGATTTCAGAAGATATGGTCATTTTAGAAAAATTTGATTATATGGAAGGTCTGGAAGCCTTTCAAAAAGGATACATTCAGGTTCAGGATATCAGTTCTGCTCTTGTGGGAGAAGCGGCAGATCCCAGAGAAGGAGATTTTTGCATTGACGTCTGCGGTGCACCAGGAGGAAAGAGCATCCATCTGGCAGATAAGCTGAATGGGACCGGTATGGTTGAGGTAAGGGATTTATCGGAATATAAGGTGAGTCTGATACAGGAGAATATTGACCGTTGTGGTTTTGACAATATCAGGGCAAAGGTATGGGATGCCCTGGTTGCTGATTCGGATTCCATTGGAAAAGCGGATATCGTGCTTGCTGATCTTCCCTGTTCCGGTCTTGGTATTCTGGGAAGAAAACCTGATATTAAATACAGGGTCAAGCCTGAGAATTTAGACGAACTGGCTACTCTGCAAAGGGAAATCCTCTCGGTTGCACAGACATATGTAAAACCAGGGGGAAAGCTTATATTTAGTACCTGTACCATAGATAAAAAAGAAAATGAAGAGAATTTTGCATGGTTTTTAGAGAACTTTCCATTTCAGGCGGTAGATCTGGAGGAGAAGTTCAAAGACCAGTTTCAGATAGATACCTTGAAACATGGATACATGCAACTTTTGCCGGGAATTCATCCATGTGACGGATTTTTTATCGGTGTATTACAAAAAAAGGTAGAATAAGATGGAAAGAACAGATATTAAATCTCTAAATCTGGAAGAACTGACGGCTTTCCTGGTGTCTGCCGGAGAAAAACCCTTTCGTGCGAAACAGCTGTACGAATGGATTCATCAGAAACTGGCTGCCAGCTACGATGAAATGACCAACCTTCCAAAAGCTCTGAAGGAAAAACTGTCTGAGATGGCAGAGCTTCCTTCTATTACTGTTGTAGAAGAAAAGATCTCACAGATAGACGGAACGAGAAAGTACTTGTTTGGTCTTTCCGACGGCAATGTGATTGAAAGCGTACTGATGAAATACAAGCACGGCAATTCCGTGTGCATCTCCTCTCAGGTTGGATGCCGCATGGGCTGCCGCTTTTGTGCATCAACACTTGACGGGCTTGAACGGAATTTAAGCCCCGCTGAGATGCTGGATCAGATTTACCGGATTCAGAAGATTACTGGTGAACGGGTATCCAACATCGTAGTCATGGGTTCGGGAGAACCACTTGACAATTATGAAAATCTGGTGCAGTTTATCCGCCTTCTCACTGATGAGAATGGCTTAAACATCAGTCAGAGAAACGTAACGGTTTCCACCTGCGGAATTGTGCCTGGAATTTTAAAACTGGCTGAGGAGAAGTTTCAGATCACTCTGGCTCTTTCCCTCCATGCCCCAAATGATGAGGTGCGTAAAAGTCTGATGCCGGTAGCTAACCGGTATCCTCTTGCTGACGTACTTATGGCGTGCCATACTTATTTTGAAAAAACAGGTAGAAGAATTACATTTGAATACAGCCTGGTAAGCGGCGTAAATGACAACTTAAAAGAGGCATCTGCACTGGCGGCTCTTTTAAAAACCCAGCATGGACATATCAATCTGATTCCGGTCAATCCCATTAAGGAACGGGATTATGTTCAGTCTGACAGGAAGGCTATTGAGGCATTTAAAAATCTCCTTGAAAAAAACGGAATTAATGTTACTATTAGAAGAGAAATGGGCAGGGATATTAATGGTGCCTGCGGACAGCTTAGGAAAAGTTTTTTAAATCAGGAGTAAAAGGAAGTGAGAATATTACAATGAAGGCTTGTGCTATGACGGATACCGGAAGAGTCCGTTCGGCAAATCAGGACTATGTTTTTTCTTCAATTGAGCCTGTGGGTGTGCTGCCCAATCTGTTTCTTGTTGCAGATGGCATGGGGGGGCATCAGGCTGGAGATTATGCTTCCAGATTTATTGCCGAAAATCTGGTGGCTCATTTTAAGATGGCAAAGGACACCGGAACGATAGCGGTACTGAAAGATGGAATTGAAAAAGTGAATCAGTTACTGTATCAGGAATCTAAGAAAAAGCCGGAATTAAACGGTATGGGTACCACTCTGGTTGCTGCTGTAGTTGAGGATTCAACCATGTATGTAGCGAATGTGGGAGACAGTCGCCTTTACTTAATCCGTAATCAGCTGAAACAGATTACAAGAGACCATTCTTATGTGGAAGAACTGGTATCATTAGGTCAGCTGGAACGGGGAAGCAAGGATTATCGGGAAAAGAAGAACATTATAACCAGAGCTGTTGGGACGGAAGATAAGCTGGAGATTGATTTTTTTGAAGTCAGCCTGGAGCCGGGAGATTATATACTTTTATGTTCTGACGGGCTTAGCAATATGCTGGAAGATGCTGAAATAGAGGAAATCATATGCTCGGAACTGGAGCTGCCGGAGAAGGCAGAGAAATTAATTACAGTAGCCAATGATAATGGGGGGAAAGACAATATTGCTGTTGTTTTAATGGAACCTCAGCTTGGCAGGGAGGTAAGCTTATGATTTTGAGACCGGGGACATTTTTACAGGACAGATATGAAATACTGGAACAAATAGGTTCCGGAGGTATGTCAGATGTGTATAAGGCCCTGTGCCATAAATTAAACCGCCTGGTTGCCATTAAAGTATTAAAGGAAGAATTCAGTTCTGACAGTAATTTTGTCAGTAAATTTAAAATGGAGGCCCAGTCAGCGGCCAGACTTTCCCATCCTAACATTGTTAATATTTATGATGTTGTGGATGAGGGTGATCTTCATTTTATTGTAATGGAATTAATTGAAGGAATTACGTTAAAAAATTATATTGTGAAAAAAGGCTGTCTTGATATGAAGGAAGCCATCGGCATTGCCATGCAGGTTGCACAGGGAATTGCGGCAGCCCATGAGCAGGGGATCATTCACCGTGATATCAAGCCCCAGAATATTATTATTGCACGAGACGGGAAAGTCAAGGTGGCAGATTTCGGTATTGCCAGAGCGGCGTCTTCCCAGACTATGAGCGCAACAGCAGTAGGATCGGTTCACTACATATCGCCGGAACAGGCGCGTGGAGGTTACAGCGATGTGAGAAGTGATATCTATTCACTTGGTATCACATTATATGAGATGGTTGCCGGCAGAGTGCCCTTTCAGGGAGATAATACTGTAACAGTAGCTCTGGCTCATTTAGAATCTGTAATTACGCCGCCCAGTTATTTTAATGAGATGATTCCGGTGGCATTAGAAAATATCATATTAAAGAGTACAGAAAAAAAGCCGGAATACCGATATCCTAATATGTACGAAGTGATTTCAGACCTGCGTAAGGCTCTGGTTAATCCAAACGGGGATTTTGTACAAAACCATCCGACTGTGGATGATTCACAGACCGTTATTATTGGAAAACCGGAACTGGAGCAGATCCGTTCCGGCCGCAAGCCTCAGACAGAGCAGCCGGTAAAGCGTGCTCAAAAAGGACAGGAGTACGGTCAGAAATACCAGTCATCGTCCAATTACGACGAACAGCCGGGAACTGGCAGAAACAGAAGAAATAATAATGACGAGGATATCAATCCCAAGATTGAAAAGCTTTTAACTGCGGCAGGAGTGGTGACTGCCATTATTATTGTTGTAATTCTGGCAATCGTATTTTCCAAAGTGGGCGGATTATTCCGTTCCGGATCCGGAAAAGAATCGGTTGCAACAACAGTTGCCCCCACGGAAGAAACTCTCAGCGAAAAGCAGGTGAAAATGCCTGATGTCAGTGGTCTTGATTCTGAAACCGCAGAAAAGAAGTTAAAGGACAACGGCGGTCTGTATATGAAAATCAGTGAATATGAGTATTCGGATACAGTCGATAAGGGAGATGTAATTTCCCAGGATCCAAAGGCAAATACGATCGTGGATAAATACTCTGCTGTCTATGTGGTAATCAGTAACGGACCAGAGAAGGCCTCCATTGACCTTAAGAAACTGGAACTTGAATCCATGGATACCGCTTCTGCAAAGTCTCTGCTGGAAGGCAAGGGACTGGTTGTCAATGTAGAACAGAAAAACAGCGATACAGTAGCGGCAGGTAAGGTAATCAGTTATAGCCCCGGTGAAGCAAAAGAGGGAGAAACCATTACCTTGTTTTCCAGCAGCGGCCCAGCACTGGTCAATCCGGTTGTTGTGCCCAATCTGGCAGGACAGACACAGGAGGTTGCAGTAGAGATGCTTGCTGATGTTGGACTGGTTCAGGGAACCGTCACTGAAGCTTCTTCAGAGACAGTGGCAAGAGGCAATATCATCAATCAGTCTGTTGTGGCGGGAAGCCAGGTGGAATCAGGAAGTGCTGTGAATTTTGTAATCAGCACAGGAAACGGACAGGAATCCAAGTATAAATATCTGGCGTCCATTGACAAATCCTTCTCCCTCCAGAATATCATTGGTCCGGGATCAGGAAGTACTCAGCTGACATTAAAAATCCAGCTGAGACAGTCAGTAAATGGACAGGATACCGTTCGGGAACTGATGGGACCCACAACATTAAAAGGGGATCAGATGCTTCCGGTTTCGTTTAAAAATATAGAGGGTGCCTATAATGTAACAAGCGGGTCAGTAGAAATTGTAAATGTGGAAACAGGTGAGGTGGTTAATTCTTACGCAATCACCTTTGTAGCTGTTCCACAATCCTAAGGAAGCGTATATGACAGGAAAAATATTAAAAGGGATTGCTGGATTTTATTATGTCCACAGTAAGGAAGGGAATCTTTACGAATGTAAGGCCAAGGGAATATTCCGGAACAGAAATGTGAAACCTCTTGTAGGAGATGATGTGGAGATTACCGTTCTTAATGAAGCAGAGCGGAAAGGAAACATTGAAGAGATTCTGCCCAGAAAAAATGCCCTGGTGCGCCCTGCGGTTGCCAATGTGGATCAGGCACTGGTTGTGTTTTCCATTACTCACCCGGAACCTAACTTCAATCTGCTGGATCGTTTTCTGGTAATGATGGAATCTCAGGATGTGCCCGTTCATGTCTGCTTTAATAAAATTGATCTGTCAGAACATGAAAAAATGGCAGATCTGCGTAAGATGTATGAGGCAGCCGGTTATCCCGTTTATTTTACAAGTATTTATGAGAATAAAGGAATTGGCACTGTGAGAGATATTCTTGCAGGAAAAACCACGGTTCTGGCCGGACCCTCCGGTGTTGGCAAGTCGTCCCTGACCAATCTGCTTTATCCGGAAGCAGAGATGGAAACTGCACGGATCAGCGAAAAGATCCAGAGGGGGAAACATACCACCAGACATTCGGAGTTATTTGGAATCGGAAACCAGACCTACATGATGGATACACCCGGCTTTAGCTCCATGTATTTAGAGGACATGGAGTGTGGCCGGTTAAAGGAATGTTTTCCTGAATTTGAACCCTATGAGCCAGACTGCCGATTTTTGGGCTGTGTGCACATTGGCGAGAAAGTCTGCGGCGTAAAAGATGCCGTCACAGAAGGAAAAATCAGTCAGAGCCGTTATGATAATTACCGGCTTCTGTATGAGGAACTGAAAGAAAAAAGGAGATACTAACATGCTTATACTTGCCCCCTCAATCTTAGCGGCAGACTTTAAAAATCTTGGACAACAGGTGACCGATACTGCAAATGCGGGAGCCCGGTATATTCATCTCGATGTAATGGATGGAGCGTTTGTACCCAGCATTTCATTTGGAATGCCGGTGATTGCCAGCCTTAGAAGCTGTACAGACCGTATATTTGATGTTCATATGATGGTGGAGGAGCCGGGGCGATATATTTCAGATATCAAAGCGGCCGGTGCAGATTTAATCTGCGTTCACGCGGAGGCATGCAGGCATTTAGACAGGACGGTTAACCAGATTAAGGAAGCCGGACTAAAAGCCGGCGTTGCGTTAAATCCTGCCACCCCACTGTCTGTCCTTGACTGTATTTTGCCAGAACTGGATATGGTGCTGATTATGACGGTAAATCCAGGATTCGGCGGACAGAAATTTATACCGTACACATTGGAAAAGGTAAGGAATCTGCGCTCTATGATAAAACAGCGGGGACTGGATATTGATATTGAAGTTGATGGTGGTGTTACCTGCGATAATGTGAGAGATCTCATTGATGCAGGTGCCAATGTTTTTGTAGCAGGATCTGCTGTATTTAAGGGTGACGCAGCAGCCAATACCAGAAAATTTTTGGATATTTTTGAGGAATATGAAAGGTGAAAGAACGTACTGGATTAATCGTTACGGGAGGAACCATAGATTTTGATTTTGCCAGAACGTTTCTGGCAGATCAAACCTTTGATAAGATCATTGCAGTTGATGGAGGTCTTACAGCTCTGTCACAGCTTAATTTAAAGCCGGATGCGGTAGTGGGTGATTTTGATACTGTGGAAGAATCGGTTCTTTCCCAATACCGGAGCTATTCAGGTGATATCACATGGGATATACACAAGCCGGAAAAGGATGAGACAGATACAGAGCTGGCTATTTCTACCGCTATGAATTTAGGGTGCAGGAAGCTTGTGCTTCTGGGAGCAACCGGAGGCAGGCTTGATCACTTTATGGCCAATCTTCATTTGCTTTATTTCTGCTTAAAGCAGGGAGTGGAAGCTTGCATTGTTGATCCGAAAAACTACATTACCATTTTAGATAAAGGAAGAGTATTCGAAGCGGAAAAAATGTGGGGGACTTATATTTCCTTTCTTCCGCTGAGTATGGAAGTAAAAGGAATTACTCTTAATGGATTTAAATATCCTCTTACGAAAAAAGATATTTCCATAGGGACAAGCCTTTGTATCAGCAATGAACTGACAGGAGAGTCCGGTTCCGTTGAATTTGATTCCGGTGTACTGATCTGCGTGGAATCCCACGATTAGACTGGTATGGCTTAAAAAGTCAAAACTGGATATTTATATCATTCCACTTGCGTGCTAAGATTAAGTGCAATAAAAGCAGCAAGGGAGGAATTATCCATGAATCAAACAAATAAGACCATTCATAAAGTTTCACTGACCGGGCTTTTTGCAGCCATGTCTTATGTGGTTTTCACATTTCTTCAGTTTAAAATAACACTTCCGGGAGGAGATGCCACTTCCATTCACTTAGGCAATGCTGTCTGTGTACTTGGTGCACTGCTTCTTGGCGGATTATATGGCGGTCTTGGCGGTGCCATCGGGATGACCATCGGTGATTTATTCGATCCGGTCTATATAATTTATGCCCCAAAGACATTTGTTTTAAAATTGTGTATCGGACTGATTACAGGATTGGTTGCCCATAGGATTGGAAAGATCAATGAATCCAATAACAGCAGGCATATCTTTAAGTGGACCATACTGGCGGCAGCCGCCGGACTTTTATTTAATGTGATTTTTGACCCTGTGGTGGGATATTTTTACAAGCTTCTTATTCTTGGAAAACCGGCAGCAGACCTGGCTCTGGTTTACAACGTTGCTTCCACTTCCATCAATGCGGTAACTTCGGGGATAGTATCTGTTCTGATTTATATGCCCCTTAGAAATGCTTTGGTGCGGTCAGGATTATTTTCCAGAATATCTTAGGAGCATTCGTATGACAAAAGAAAGTAAACAGAAAAAAATAGCTGCAATTCATGACCTTTCAGGCTATGGCCGCTGCTCCTTAACAGTGGCCATGCCAATTATATCTGCATTAAAGGTGCAGTGCTGTCCGGTTCCAACTTCCATATTATCCAATCACACCGGTTTTCCAACCTGCTTTTTCGATGATTACACCGATAAGATGCCTTTGTATCTGGAGCAGTGGAAAAAACTGAATCTTGATTTTGATGGCATTTTTACTGGATTTTTAGGTTCAGAAGCTCAGATCGATATCGTTACTGATATGATCCGGAATTTTAAAACAGAAAAAACCATGGTTATCATTGATCCCATTATGGGAGATAACGGGAAGGCCTACCAGACCTATACAAAAGAGATGTGCAGCCGCATGAGAATCCTGGTGGAATCCGGTGATATTGTAACTCCAAACCTGACGGAAGCCTGTATTCTAACCGGGAGGCAGTATCGTCAGACTGGCTGGACCAGAAAAGAACTGGCTGATATGGCACAGGAAATAATAAGCATGGGTCCTGGCTCAGCAGTTATAACAGGTGTGAGGGAAGGGGCTTTTGTCACCAATGTGGTGGCGGAAAAGGGCTTAGAGGTAAAGTATCTTAAGTCTTTAAAAGCAGGTAATGACAGACCTGGTACCGGAGATGTATTTGCCAGTATCATAGCAGCCCAGGCTGTGAAAGGTGTGCCTTTGCCGGAAAATGTAAAAAAAGCAGCCCATTTTGTAAAACAGAGTATTCTTGTTTCGGATGAGCTGAACGTACCCATAGAGAATGGTGTTTGTTTTGAAGAGATCCTGTCTTTGCTTATTCGTCAGTAAAATTGGAAGAGAGATGGGGAATTTTAGGAAAAGGGCTTTTCTTTGCCCTTTTTTTGTAGTATAATCAACGGCAGATTATTATGCGGATTGGATTCGCAGAAAATATTGAGGAAAAACCAGGAGGAATACCATGTTAGATTTAAAGTTTGTAAGAGAAAATCCTGAAATTGTAAAGCAGAACATCAAAAATAAATTTCAGGACAGCAAGCTTGTGCTGGTTGATGAAGTGATCGAACTGGACGAGCAAAACCGCGCAGCAAAGCAGGAAGGAGATGCTTTAAGAGCGGAACGCAACAAACTTTCCAAACAGATCGGTGCCTTGATGGGACAGGGAAAGAAAGAAGAAGCAGAAGAGCTGAAGCGGTTGGTAACTGATGCTTCCGACCATCTGGCTGAACTGGAGAAGAAAGAAAGCGAACTGGATGAAAAAATCAAAAAGATCATGATGACCATTCCAAACATTATAGATCCCAGTGTTCCGATTGGTAAGGATGACAGCGAGAACGTGGAAGTGCAGCGTTACGGTGAGCCTGTAGTTCCGGAGTTTGATATCCCATACCATGCAGAAATAATGGAAAGCTTTGACGGAATCGACCTTGACAGTGCAAGAAAGGTTGCAGGCAATGGTTTCTATTACCTGATGGGTGATATTGCAAGACTTCACTCCTCTGTCATTTCCTATGCAAGAGATTTTATGATTGACCGGGGCTTTACTTACTGCATTCCTCCTTTTATGATTCGCAGTGAAGTAGTGACCGGAGTTATGAGCTTTGCTGAGATGGATGCCATGATGTATAAAATAGAAGGAGAGGATCTGTATTTAATCGGTACCAGTGAGCATTCCATGATAGGAAAATTTATTGATACCATCCTTCCTGAATCAAAGCTTCCTCAGACACTTACCAGCTATTCTCCATGCTTTAGAAAAGAAAAAGGAGCTCATGGACTGGAGGAGCGCGGTGTTTACCGTATTCATCAGTTTGAGAAGCAGGAGATGATTGTTGTCTGCAAACCGGAAGAGAGCATGGACTGGTATGAGAAACTGTGGCAGAACACTGTTGATTTATTCAGAACTCTGGATATCCCGGTAAGAACTTTAGAGTGCTGTTCCGGTGATCTTGCAGATTTAAAGGTAAAATCTGTGGACGTAGAAGCATGGTCTCCAAGACAGAAGAAATATTTTGAAGTTGGAAGCTGTTCCAATTTAGGAGATGCACAGGCAAGAAGATTAAAGATCCGTGTATCTGGTGAAGATGGTCAGAAATATTTTGCCCACACACTGAATAATACGGTTGTGGCTCCCCCAAGAATGCTCATTGCTTTCCTGGAGAATAACTTACAGGCAGATGGAACTGTTAAGATTCCTGAGGCATTACAGCCATATATGGGCGGTATGAAAGCACTTGTACCAAAGAAGTAATAACGTTTAAGTCCGGCTTTTTATAAGGTCGGACTCTTTTTGAAAAGGAGAGAACCGTCATGATTACCTTCAATCACTTCAATTTTAATGTACTTGATCTGGAAAAAAGTTTGAAATTTTATAAAGAAGCACTTGGTCTCTTTCCGGTACGGGAGAAGACGGCAGCGGATGGGTCCTTCCGCCTGGTTTATTTAGGAGATGGAAAAACTGATTTTACACTGGAACTGACTTATTTAACGGACCGTACGGAACCTTATAATCTGGGCGAATGTGAATATCATCTTGCTTTTCATACCGATGAATATGAAGCGTGCTATAAAAAGCATAAGGAGATGGGCGTAATCTGCTTTGAGAATCCAGGAATGGGAATTTATTTTATCAGTGATCCGGACGGATACTGGCTGGAAATAGTTCCTGCTAAATAAGGAGAAATCAGGTGTTTATAACAGTAAACGGGATCCGGCTTCATTATGAAGTATCGGGCAAAGGACCGGCTGTGATTCTGATTCATGGAAACGGGGAAGACCACAGGATCTTTAAAGAGACGACAGATCTGCTGGTTAATGATTTTACAGTATATGCCCTGGATTCCAGAGGACATGGAAAAAGCTCCGGAAAAGAGAATATCAGTTATGATAAAATGGCAAAGGATGTGGCGGAGTTCATCCGGCTCTTAGAACTGGATCGTCCCATTTACTGTGGATTCAGTGACGGAGGAATCATCGGGCTTGTGGCAGCTGTAAAGTATCCCCGGCTCTTCTCCAGAATGATAATTTGCGGTGCCAACGCCTATCCGGAAGGGATGAAACGCAGATGGCTGATCCTGTTTGGACTTCTTGGGTTTCTGTTTCGTGATCCCAAGGTTTTTATGATGTTAAACGAACCACAGCTCTCCGGTAAGGAACTGGAACAGATTACTGTTCCAACTCTCATACTGGCTGGTGAAAGAGATATGGTACTTCTATCTCATTCGGAGTATCTGGCATCAAAGATTAAAACCAGTTTTTTAAGGATTCTGCCGGGGGAAACCCATGGAAGTTATGTAATTCACAGCAGAAAGCTTTATTTTTGTATGAAAAAATTTATTATGAACCGGGAGTAAGCGGAAACCTGATTATTTTTGAGGGTGTAAAGAAAAAACACTTGACACCTTAAAAAAAGTATTGTATGATATCACAGGTGATGATATGGAGAAGATAGCAAGACAGGGACTTTTGTATGATTTCTACGGAGCTCTGCTGACAGAGCATCAAAGAAACATCTATGAAGATGTGGTATTATACGATTTATCCCTCAGTGAGATTGCACAGGAACAGGGAATCAGCCGTCAGGGCGTTCATGATCTTGTAAAGCGATGTGATAAGATATTAGAGGGCTATGAAGAAAAGCTTCATCTGGTAGAAAAATTCGAAAAAACCAAGGGACTGGCAAGAGAAATCCGGAATTTAACGGCACAGTTTGCCGATACAAAGGATATGAGTCTGATCCATCGCATCGAAGAGATATCGGGCGAAATCATCGAGCTGGAAGCTCATTAGGAGGGCGTTAGATGGCTTTTGAGAGCTTATCCGATAAGTTACAGAATGTATTTAAGAATTTAAGAGGCAAAGGACGTTTGTCCGAAGCAGATGTAAAGACAGCCTTAAAAGAAGTTAAGATGGCTCTTTTGGAAGCAGATGTTAACTTTAAGGTAGTAAAACAGTTTATTAATGCTGTGCAGGAGAGAGCCATTGGACAGGATGTCCAGAACAGCCTTACTCCTGGCCAGATGGTAATAAAGATTGTAAATGAAGAACTTGTAAAACTTATGGGTTCTGAAACAACGGAAATAGAACTGAAGCCCGCAAGTGAGATTACAGTCATTTTGATGGCTGGTTTACAGGGTGCAGGTAAGACAACGACTACAGCCAAGATTGCAGGTAAGTTAAAGGCAAAAGGAAGAAATCCACTTTTGGTTGCCTGCGATATTTATCGCCCCGCAGCGATTAAACAGCTGCAGATCAACGGTGAAAAGCAGGGTGTTCCCGTATTTTCCATGGGAGAAAACCAGAAGCCGGCTGATATTGCCAAGGCTGCGATGGCTTATGCAACAAAGAATGGCCAGAATGTTGTGATTCTTGATACAGCAGGCCGTCTTCATATTGATGAAGATATGATGAATGAGCTGATTGAAATAAAAGAAAGCGTTGAAGTTCATCAGACGATTCTGGTTGTTGATGCCATGACAGGACAGGATGCCGTGAATGTAGCCAGTATGTTCCATGATAAGATTGGAATTGACGGTGTCATCATAACAAAGTTAGATGGCGATACAAGAGGCGGTTCCGCATTATCCATCCGTGCTGTTACAGGTAAGCCGGTTCTTTATGTTGGTATGGGTGAAAAACTCTCCGATTTGGAGCAGTTTTATCCGGATCGTATGGCTTCCCGAATTTTAGGGATGGGAGATATCCTTTCTCTGATTGAAAAGGCAGAAACCCAGGTAGATGAAGAAAAAGCCAGAGAACTTTCCCAGAAGCTTAAAAAAGCAGAATTTGATTACAATGACTTTTTGGAGCAGATGACTCAGGTAAAAAACATGGGCGGTATGGCAAGCATTATGAGTATGATGCCTGGCATGGGACAGATGAAGGATATGGATATTGATGAAAAGGCCATGGATCGGGTAGAAGCGATTATTCTTTCCATGACGAACAAAGAACGGACCAATCCCGACTTAATGAAGAACGCATCGAGAAAACAGCGGGTAGCAAAGGGTGCAGGGGTTGATATCAGTGAAGTAAACCGGATTGTAAAGCAGTTTGATCAGATGAAGAAGATGATGAAACAGCTGCCTGGAATGCTTGGCGGAGGAAAACGCCGCGGTGGCGCAGGACTCCTTGGAAAACTGAAATTACCGTTTTAATATTACTTTGATGTTAGCAAGGCAGATTCCTGCGTCGCTATATATATGTTTTACAATTTAAGATTTAAGGAGGTGAATTAGAACATGGCAGTAAAAATGAGATTAAAAAGAATGGGTCAGAAAAAGGCTCCTTTTTATAGAATTGTAGTTGCAGATTCCAGATCTCCCAGAGATGGCAGATTCATCGAAGAAATTGGATACTATGATCCTACCACAGAACCAAGCGTAATCAAGTTTAACGAAGAGAACGCTAAAAAGTGGTTAGCAACAGGTGCTCAGCCAACTGAAGTTGTAAGCAAGCTTTTAAAGATCGCCGGTATCCAGTAGTGAGAGGTGAAGCATATGAAGGAATTAGTAGAAGTAATTGCAAGAGCACTGGTTGATAATCCAGATCATGTTGCTGTTACGGAGACTGTAAAAGACGATGAAATCGTCCTTGAACTTACGGTAGAACCTTCCGATATGGGTAAGGTAATTGGCAAACAGGGCAGAATAGCGAAAGCCATCCGCTCTGTTGTAAAAGCAGCAGCTTCCAAAGAAGATAAAAAAGTTACTGTTGAGATACAGTAACTTTTAAAAGACCGCCGACCTGTCGGGAAGACGGTCTTCTTTTGCTTTCATAAACCAATGGTTTACGAAGCAACGTCCAGAATAAGCCGGATAGTAATATCCGGTTTCTTTTATATGATATGGAGAGACAAATGGATAATTTACTAAGAGTCGGAGTGATTTCTTCCACCCATGGGGTAAAGGGAGAAATAAAGGTGTTTCCAACAACGGATGATTCCACCCGTTTTAAACAGTTAAAGAAAGTAATTCTCGACACAGGCCGGGAACAGATTGATTTGGAAATTGAGGGAGTAAAATTCTTTAAAAATATGGTGATCCTGAAGTTTAAGGGATATAATTCCATTGATGAAATTGAAAAATACAAGGGTAAGGATCTTTTGATCACAAGAGATCTGGCAGTAAAACTGGGCCCTGATGAAAACTTTATTTTTGACCTCATCGGCCTTTTGGTGGTAAAAGACGATGGGGAAGAGCTGGGGACATTGACCGATGTAATTAAAACAGGAGCCAATGATGTCTATGAGGTCAAGATGACGGATGGCAGAGAGGTTTTGCTGCCTGCAATTAAAGAATGCGTTCTGAATGTGGATCTGGAGAAGAAAGTTGTAACAGTTCATATGATGGACGGGCTTCTGGACTAAGGATAGGGGTAGAAATAAAGAATGAATTATCATATATTGACGCTTTTTCCTGATATGGTCTTAAACGGTCTGAATACCAGCATTATCGGCAGAGCTGCAGAAAAAGGTCTGTTATCCATAGAAGCAATTGACATCAGAGACTATTCCACAGATAAGCACCACAGTGTGGATGATTATCCGTATGGAGGCGGCGCCGGAATGGTGATGCAGCCCATGCCCATATGCGAAGCTTACGACGATCTGTGTAATAAGATTGGCAAAAAGCCCCGTGTGATTTACATGACCCCCCAGGGAACTGTGTTTAATCAGACCATCGCAGGGGAACTGGCCAAAGAAGAGGATCTGGTTTTTCTGTGCGGTCACTATGAGGGGATTGATGAGAGGGCTTTGAATCTTGTTGCAACGGACTTCCTTTCCATCGGTGATTATGTGCTGACTGGCGGGGAACTTCCTGCCATGGTGATGATTGACTGCATCTCCCGTTTAATACCAGGCGTATTAAAGAATGAGACATCTGCCGAATTCGAATCCTTTCATGACAATCTGCTTGAGTATCCCCAGTATACCAGACCGGAGGAGTACAGAGGATTAAAGGTTCCGGAGGTTTTGTTATCCGGACACCATAAAAATATTGACATCTGGAGACGGGAGCAATCCATTAAGCGGACTCTGGAGCGGAGACCGGATCTTTTAAAAGAAGCAGTACTGTCAAAAAAAGAAGTTGAATTTTTAAATAAGCTTGTAAAAGAGCAGGAAAACTGGGAATAATAATAATTAAAAAAGGTTGCATTCGACAATCCTTTATGTTAAAATACAAAATGTTGTGATGAAAAGGCGATGGTCCTCTGTTACGGATTCCAGTATGAAGTATTAAGAACATCAAATAAAAATCAAGGAGGTTCACACAATGAACGAAATTATTAAGAATATTGAAGCAGCTCAGTTAAAGCAGACCGTACCGGTTTTCCACGTTGGTGATACTGTAAAAGTATACAACAAGATCAAAGAGGGAACCCGCGAAAGAATCCAGATTTTCGAAGGAACCGTTATCAAGAGACAGAATGGCGGAGCCAGAGAAACCTTTACTGTAAGAAAGAATTCTAACGGTATCGGCGTAGAGAAAACCTGGCCATTACATTCCCCTTCCGTAGACAACGTTGAAGTTGTAAGAAAGGGTAAAGTAAGAAGAGCAAAACTGAATTACTTAAGAGACAGAGTTGGTAAGGCTGCTAAGGTCAAAGAACTGGTTAAATAATTCCGGAACATTTGAGAGGGACAATGTAAATTGTCCCTTTCTTTAGTAGGTGGGGTATCATAATGGATTTTTATCATAGTGAAGATAATAACAGGCTCCGCCATTTTGTCAACTGGATAGTTGACATCGTTGTAGTGATTGCATTTGCATTGTTTCTGGTCTATGCTTATGGAACTCAGATCGTTGTTGCGGGACATTCTATGATCCCTCTTTTTGCGTCCGGCGATGTTGTTTTAATGGATCGCCTGTCCTATGATTTCGGGAAGCCGGACCGGTTTGATGTAGTTGTGTTTCAAAGAGAAGACCAGAAGATGAATGTAAAGCGTATCGTTGGACTGCCTGGAGAAACGGTGCAGATTAAAAACGATGAGATCTATATCAATGGCGAAAAGTTAGAAGAACCGGCAGGACTTGGCCGTATATCCCTGGCAGGGCTGGCTGAAAAGCCAATGAAGCTGGGGGAAGAGGAATATTTTTTATTAGGAGATAACCGGGACAGCAGTGAAGACAGTCGTTTTTCCAATATCGGGAATGTAAGCGGCAGTCAGATCAAAGGGAAAATATGGTTACGTATGCTGCCCCTTGTAAAGTTGGAATTAATTCGTTCGAAATAGAGGAATGTTATGAATATACAATGGTATCCAGGTCATATGACCAAAGCCAAAAGGGCAATGAAAGAAGATATCAAATTAATTGATTTGATTATCGAACTGGTAGATGCAAGAGTGCCTTTAAGCAGCCGGAATCCGGATATTGATGATCTGGGTGCGGGAAAAGCCCGTCTGGTACTACTGAATAAATCGGATCTTGCAGATGAACGGTGTAACAATGCATGGTCGTCTTATTTTGAAGAAAAAGGCTGCCATGTTGTAAAAGTGAATTCAAAAAGCGGTGCAGGCTTAAAATCAATCAATGGTGTTGTTTTGGAAGCCTGTAAGGAAAAGATTGAACGGGACCGAAGAAGGGGTATTTTAAACCGACCGGTACGTGCCATGGTAGTGGGAATCCCCAATGTGGGAAAATCAACATTTATCAATTCCTTTGCCGGTAAGGCCTGCGCAAAAACAGGGAATAAACCAGGTGTTACAAAGGGAAATCAATGGATCCGCCTGAACAAAAGCCTTGAACTTCTGGATACACCCGGAATCTTGTGGCCAAGATTTGAAGATCAGCAAGTGGGAATTCGCCTTGCTCTCATTGGTTCCATCAATGATGAGATCTTAAATAAAGAAGAGCTTGCCATGGAACTGATCCGTTTTTTAAAGAATTCCTATCCACAGGTATTGGCGGAGCGTTATGCCCTTTCTGCGGAAGATCCTCTGGAGGGCCTGATGCAGATCGCCAGAGCCAGAGCTTGTCTTGCAAGAGGCGGAGAGCTGGATTTAAACCGGGCATCCAATCTTCTGATTGAGGATTTCAGAAGCGGTAAATTAGGACGTCTCACTCTTGAGACTCCGCAGCAATCATAAGAATACATCAATGGGCCGGCTCGTTTTTCAGAGCAGGTCCATGTTTTTAATGAAATCACTGGAGAGAAAAAGATGAGAAAATTAACGGAAGAGAAACGGTTAGAAGAGCTGAAACGATTGGAAGTGATGAAGGAATTTGAACGGGAATATGAGGCTCATGTACTGGTATGTGGAATTGACGAAGCCGGAAGGGGACCTTTAGCCGGACCTGTGGTTGCAGGAGCAGTTATATTGCCCAGAGATTGTGAAATCCTTTTTTTAAACGATTCAAAAAAGCTGTCTGAAAAACGCAGGGAGGCTTTGTTTGAAGAGATACAGGAAAAAGCACTGGCAATCGGGATTGGTGTGGCAGGCCCGGATAGGATTGATGAGATTAATATTTTGCAGGCAACGTATGAAGCTATGAGAACAGCAGTATCCAAACTGGGAATGCTTCCAGAGGTTTTGTTAAATGATGCGGTTACCATTCCAGGTCTTACCATTTCCCAGATTCCCATTGTAAAAGGCGATAGAAAAAGCGTGTCAATCGCAGCTGCCAGTATTATGGCAAAAGTAACCAGAGATCATATGATGGAAGAGTATGATAAACTATTCCCCCAGTATGGTTTTGCAAAGCATAAGGGATATGGAACAGGAGCCCATATCGCGGCACTGAAGGAGTTTGGCCCCTGCCCCATACACAGACGGAGTTTTATTAAGAATTTCGTGTCTGGGGAGAAGAGTGAATAAGAGAGAGACCGGATCCAGGTTTGAAGAGATCGCTGCAGATTATTTACAGCATGCCGGCTATGAGATTCTGGAACGGAATTACCGGGATCGGTCAGGAGAAATCGACATAATAGCGAAAGATGGAAGCTATTATGTTTTTGTAGAGGTGAAATACCGGGAAAATGCAAACATGGGAGACCCTGCCGAAGCGGTGGATGCCAGAAAGCAGCTGAAAATCAGGAACACTGCTAGACGGTATTTATACAGGAACCGGTTAGGGGAATCTGTTCCTTGCAGATTTGATGTAGTGGCCATCTTAGGTCAGGAAATCCGATTGATTTCGGATGCATTTTAAAGGGAGGTGCTGGAATGAGAGTTATATGGACGCGTAAAAATATAAAGCCGGGAATGAATTATACAGAGTCAGATCCGGTGCCTTATTTATCCTTTCCGATGTTGGAAAAGACAGGAATGGTTACCCATGGATTTTCTACAAAACTTGGGGGAGTCAGTCAGGGCAAATTTGCAGCCCTTAATTTTACATTTACAAGAGGAGATAATCCGGATCACGTAATGGAGAATTACAGGAGAATGGCTGCTGTACTTGGAGTGGATGAAAAACGTATGGTTTTGTCTTATCAGACTCATACCACCAATGTCCGCCTTGTTACGGAGGAGGATGCAGGCAAGGGAATCGTAAAAGAAAGAGATTATAAAGATATAGACGGACTGATTACCAATGTCCCGGGCATTACTCTGGTCACTTTTTTTGCAGACTGTGTTCCGTTATATTTCCTGGATCCTGTACACAAAGCCATCGGGCTCAGCCATTCGGGCTGGAGAGGTACTGTAAGCCGTATGGGAGCAGTGACGATTGATAAAATGAAGGAAGCTTATGGAACCAGAGCGGACGATTTACTTGTCTGTATTGGCCCCAGTATCTGCGGGGACTGTTATGAGGTGGGGGAAGAGGTTGCCCTGGAATTTAAAAAGGCATTTGCAAACGAGAACTGGAATCAGATTCTTCGAAAAAAAGACAATGGCAAGTTCATGCTGGATTTGTGGAAGGCCAATGAGATCCTGTTAAAAGAGGCCGGAGTGAAACCGGAAAACATACAGACAACCGATATCTGCACCCACTGCAATTCAGATTATCTGTTTTCTCACCGTACCTGTGGAAATGAAAGAGGCAATCTGGCAGCATTCCTGAGTTTAAAAGAATAGAGATATAAAAATCCGGAAGAACATTAGGATTCTTCCGGATTTCTATTCCATAAAACAACTGGCTTATGCTTTGTATTTTTTCAGCAGCTGCTGAATCTTATCCGTTGAGGATAATGCGGTACTAATAGATACATCGTGGTTTAAGGAATTTACAATTGCGGCGATATACTTGCTGATGTCGGCTTCAACATACCACTCTCTGTTAAACAGCTCATTGGGACGGTAATTTAAGTTTGTGGTCACAACTCTGTCGATGTATCCTTTTCTGTAAAAGTCATCAAACTTATCAAGACCATTGGTAAACAGGCCGAAGGTGCAGCATACAATGACCTTGTCTGCTTTGCGCTCTTTTAATTCCCTGGCGGTATCTAACATGCTTTCTCCCGATGAAATCATATCATCTACGATCAGCACTGTTTTTCCTTCTACGGAAGCACCAAGGAACTCATGGGCTACGATGGGATTGCGTCCGCCTACAATCTTGGAATAATCTCTTCGTTTGTAGAACATACCCATATCCACGCTTAAGTTGTTGGCAAGGTATACGGCACGGTCCATGGCACCTTCATCAGGACTGATAACCATCATGTGTTCTTTGTCAATCTTTAAATCAGGATATTGTCTTAAAACTGCTTTCGTAAACTGGTAGGTCGGCATGAAATTGTCAAAGCCGCTTAAAGGGATGGCATTCTGCACTCTGGGGTCATGGGCATCAAAAGTAATAATATTGCTTACTCCCATATTCACCAGTTCTTCTAATGCCATTGCGCAGTCAAGGGATTCCCGCTTCGTTCTCTTGTGCTGGCGGCTTTCATATAGAAATGGCATAATTACGTTTACCCTGTGGGCTGTTGCTGCGCATGCACCGAGAATACGCTTTAAATCCTGAAAATGATCATCAGGAGACATGTGGTTTGTATATCCGTTCACTGTATAGGATATGCTGTAATTAGTAACATCTACCATCGCGAAAACATCAGTACCCCGGACGGATTCCTTGACGATTCCTTTCGCTTCGCCGCTTCCAAAGCGAGGACACTCGCAGCTTAGAAGATATGAGTCGATATCGTAACCGCGGTAATGAAGATCTGCCTCACGGCGCTTTAATTCCTCGATATCGTTTCTGCGAAAACCGACAATATGGTCATTTACCTTTCTGGCCAGTTCCCCGCAGCTTTCCAGCGCTGCGATCTTTAGGGGAGCAACAGGTAGCTGGTCGTTAAATACATAATCATTTGCCATGACAAAGATTCCTCCATAATAAATGAACAGCCAGTCGTAAGACTGCCTGTTTTTATAATCTTACATCTTTTTATACCATTGAATGACAGAATGCGTCAATAGTCTTTCCAGTATTTCAGTGAAAAAAACAAAAAACGCTTCCTTTACAAAGAGTAACAATCTTGCTATGATATAAAAGATAGCTGCAGAAAGGTAAATATAGAAATGAGCAAAAGAGGACATGTTATTAAAGCTGTAGACACCGGTTCTATTGCAGAAGAACTGGAACTGGAACCAGGAGATGAAGTTCTTTCCATCGACGGACATGAACTGGAAGACATCTTCGATTATGAGTATTACGTAAACAGTGAATCCATTCTTATGACCGTAAGGAAGAAAAACGGGGAAGAATGGGAATTAGAAATAGAGAATCAATATGAAGATTTAGGACTTACTTTCGAGAATGGCCTGATGAGTGAGTACCGTACCTGCAGGAATAACTGCATTTTCTGCTTTATTGACCAGATGCCTCCTGGAATGAGGGACACCCTTTATTTTAAAGACGACGATTCCAGGCTTTCATTCTTACAGGGAAACTATGTCACTTTAACCAACATGAGTGAACACGACATTGCGCGGATCATTGAGTTTAAACTGGCACCAATTAATATATCGGTACACACCACAAACCCCGAGTTAAGATGCAGGATGCTTCATAACCGGTTTGCGGGAGAAGCCCTTTCAAAGATTGACCGGCTCTATGAGGCAGGGGTATCCATGAATGGGCAGATTGTGCTCTGCAAAGGGGTGAATGACAAAGAAGAACTGGAACGAACCATAAGTGATTTGTCAAAGTATCTGCCCTACATGGAAAGCGTCTCCATTGTACCGGTAGGCGTATCCAAATTCAGAGACGGCCTGTTCCCCTTAAGCCCCATTGAAAAAGAGGATGCCGTATCTGTTTTAGAGATCGTGGAACGATGGCAGAAGAAGCTTTTTAAAGAACATGGCAGCCATTTTATTCATGCCAGTGATGAGTTTTACATTTTGGCTGAGAGGCCTATGCCGGAGGAATCAAGATATGACGGCTATATTCAGCTGGAAAACGGCGTGGGTATGCTGCGGCTTTTAGAGACTGAGGTGAGAGACGCCCTGAAAGAAGAAGGGGGTGCTGATGCCGCAGAGGAGCTTTCCATTGCCACAGGAACCCTTGCAGCCCCATTTATTGAGCAGCATGCAAGACTGGTTTGTGAAAAGTTCCCGGAACGGACCATTCATGTCTACCCCATCGTCAATCATTTCTTTGGTGAGCAGATTACTGTTGCAGGTTTAATTACAGGTCAGGATTTAATTGCCCAGCTGAAGGGAAAACCTCTTGGGAAGAGACTTCTCCTTCCTGAGTGTATGTTTCGCAGCGGAGAAGAGGTATTTCTTGATGATCTGACCCGTCAGGATGTACAAAATGCTTTACAAGTACAGGTAGATATTGTAAAATCAAGCGGTCAGGATTTCGTTAACGCTGTTTTAGGATACGTGAATAATAAAAAACCTTCTTATGACGGATATGAATTAAAGGAGATATAATATATGAGTAAACCAGTAGTAGCCATCGTAGGCCGCCCGAATGTGGGAAAGTCTACGCTGTTTAATGTTTTAGCCGGTGAGACCATTTCCATTGTTAAGGATACACCGGGGGTGACCAGAGACCGTATTTATGCTGACTGTACCTGGCTGAATATGAATTTTACCCTGATTGATACCGGCGGAATTGAGCCGGACAGCAGCGATATCATTCTTTCCCAGATGAGGGAACAGGCAGAGATCGCTATTGCTACAGCAGATGTTATCGTATTTATTGTGGATGTACGCCAGGGTCTGGTAGATGCGGATTCAAAAGTGGCAGATATGCTTCGCAAATCGAAAAAGCCGGTTGTCCTTGCGGTGAATAAGGTAGACAGCTTCCAGAAGTTCGGTAATGATATTTATGAATTTTATAATCTGGGAATTGGAGATCCCATTCCGGTATCAGCAGCTTCCAGACTGGGATTAGGTGATTTGCTTGATGAGGTTGCCAAGCATTTTGGCACATTTCAGTCAGAAGAGGAAGACGATGACCGTCCAAGAATTGCCATTGTCGGAAAACCAAATGTTGGTAAATCTTCTATAATTAATCAGCTTCTGGGTGAAAACCGGGTTATTGTATCCAATATTGCAGGAACTACCAGAGATGCCGTAGATACAGAGATCGTCCATAATGGTACGGAATACGTATTTATTGACACGGCCGGACTGAGAAGAAAGAGTAAAATCAAAGAAGAACTGGAACGATACAGCATTATCCGTACCGTAACAGCAGTAGAGCGGGCCGATGTGGTGGTAGTTGTAATTGACGCAGAAGAGGGCGTTACCGAGCAGGATGCCAAGATCGCAGGAATTGCCCATGAACGGGGCAAGGGAATTATTGTGGCTGTAAACAAGTGGGATGCCATTGAGAAAAATGACAAAACCATTTATGAATACACCAAAAAGATTAAAGATACTCTTTCCTTTATGCCTTATGCGGAATTTATCTTTATCTCAGCTAAGACCGGACAGAGAATGAGTAAAATGTTTGAATTAATTGATATGGTCCGGGAGAATCAGACTCTTCGTGTGGCAACCGGAGTTTTAAACGAAATTATGACGGAAGCAGTTGCTCTTCAGCAGCCGCCGTCAGATAAAGGCAAGCGTCTCAGACTATATTATATTACCCAGGTAGCTGTCAAGCCGCCGACCTTTGTCATCTTTATAAACGATAAAGAACTCACCCACTTCTCCTATACAAGATATATTGAGAACAAGATCAGGGATGCGTTTGGCTTTAAGGGAACATCCTTAAAATTTATTTATAGAGAGCGGAGCGGAAAGGAACAATAATTATGGAAAGAATGATCTGCCTTATTGCAGGATACCTTTGCGGACTGTTGCAATCCGGTTATTTTTACGGGAAGACACATAAAATTGATATCAGAAAATACGGAAGCGGAAATTCCGGCACCACCAATGCACTGCGGGTTATGGGACCAAAAGCAGGAGCTGTGGTCTTTTTCGGTGATTTTTTAAAGTCGTTGCTTCCCTGCCTGGCAGTCCGCCTGGTGTTTCAGAATCAGCCGGAGATGATTTATCTATTGATTCTGTATACCGGTTTTGGTGTCATTCTGGGTCATAATTATCCCTTCTATCTGCAGTTTAAAGGTGGAAAGGGAATTGCAGCTACTGCAGGTCTTATTATGGCGGCAGATTTAAGAATGACGCTCCTGTGCCTGACTTCTTTTATATTAATTGTGTTGATTACCAGATACGTATCTCTTGGTTCACTGGTTGTAGCAACTATATTCCTTATCTGGATGTGTGTGTTTGGATCCATGGGCGCATACGGAATTGGTCAGAATCTTCTGCCGGAATTTTACATAGTTGCGGCTTTGATCAGCGGTCAGGCGTTCTGGCGCCACCGGGCCAATATCGGCAGACTGATTCATGGCAAAGAAAATAAAATATCTTTTGGATCCGGAAAAACAAAATGAGGTGAGTCATATGGCTAAAATTGGAATCATCGGATCAGGAAGCTGGGGTATGGCATTGTCCGTACTTCTATATAATAATGGACATGAGGTAACGGTGTGGTCTGCTTTGCCGGAGGAAATAAGGGAGATGCAGCAGACTCACCGCCACCATACGCTTCCAGAACTTGTACTTCCGGATCATATGGTATTTACAGAGGATCTGGAAGAAACCATGACAGGAAAAGATCTGCTGGTCACAGCAGTTCCTTCTGTTTACGTGAGATCAACCGCAAAGCGGATGAATCCGTTCTGCCGTTATGGGCAGGTGGTTGTGAATGTTGCAAAAGGAATTGAAGAATCCAGTCTGATGACATTATCTGAGATTCTGGAAGCAGAGCTTCCTATGGCTGACGTAGCTGTGCTATCTGGCCCAAGTCATGCCGAGGAAGTAAGCAAGAGCCTTCCTACCACCTGTGTGGCAGGTGCAACAACGAGAAAGACAGCCGAATACATTCAGAGTCTCTTTATGAGTGAGGTATTCCGGGTCTATACAAGCCCTGATATTTTAGGGATTGAGCTTGGCGGATCTTTAAAGAATGTAATTGCGCTGGCAGCGGGTATTGCAGACGGACTGGGATATGGAGATAATACGAAGGCTGCTTTAATTACAAGAGGCATCGCTGAAATTTCAAGACTGGGTACGGCGATGGGAGGAAAGATTCAGACCTTTGGCGGTTTATCCGGCATTGGAGATCTCATTGTAACCTGCGCCAGCATGCACAGCCGTAACCGGAGAGCAGGAATTCTCATGGGACAGGGAAAGACCATGGAAGAGGCGACCAACGAAGTAAAAATGGTTGTGGAAGGTATTTACTCCGCAAAGGCTGCACTTGCTCTGTCGAAGAAATATGAGGTGTCCATGCCTATCGTGGAGCAGGTAAACGCGGTGCTTTTTGAGGGCAAGTCTGCATCAGAGGCAGTGCGGGATTTGATGCTGCGGGATAAAACGATTGAAAGTTCTGATATTCCGTGGGAATAATCCAAAAGAAGACTTTATTTTATTATTTTAAAACAAAATTAGTTGACATTTTTTAAAAGCCATTCTATTATAAAGACTATGTATACGTTACAACGTTAATGTGTCGTATATAAAATTGTTTCATGAGGAGGAATGGATTGTGAAAAAATCTATGAAAAAGTTACTGAGTCTTGGTTTGGCAATCGCCATGGCGGCATCTTTAACTGCCTGTGGAAGCGGGAAAGCTTCTGAGGGCACAACCGCAGCTGGAACAGAAACCAAGGGTGAAGCACAGACCACCGCAGCCGGCGGCGCAGCAACAGGAGAGGGTACAATTAAGATCGGCGGGATCGGCCCAATCAGCGGAAGTACTGCAATTTACGGACAGGCTGTAAAGAACGGCGCAGAACTGGCAGTGAATGAAATCAATGCAAACGGCGGTATTAACGGAGCAAAGATTGAGTTCAATTTCCAGGATGACGAAAATGATACAGAAAAGTCAGTGAATGCTTACAACACCTTAAAAGACTGGGGTATGCAGTTACTGGTAGGAACAGTTACTTCTGCTCCATGTATTGCAGTTGGAGCTGAGTCAAGCAATGATAATATGTTCCAGTTAACACCATCCGGATCTGCAGTAGACTGTACCAAGTTCGAAAATCAGTTCCGTGTATGTTTCTCAGATCCAAACCAGGGTGCCGCTTCCGCACAGTACATCGGTGAAAACAAACTGGCGACGAAAGTAGCAGTTATTTATGACAGCTCTGATGTTTACTCATCTGGTATTCATGACAAATTTATATCCGAAGCAGCAAATCAGGGCATTGAAATTGCATCTGATGAGGCATTTACAGCAGATAACAACACAAACTTCTCTGTACAGCTTCAGAAAGCACAGGATTCCGGTGCAGAACTTGTTTTCCTTCCTATTTACTATTCCCAGGCAGCTTTAATTCTTGCCCAGGCAAAACAGATGGGATATGCTCCTGCATTCTTTGGCTGTGATGGTCTTGACGGACTTCTTACAGTAGAGAATTTTGATACAAAACTTGCAGAGAATGTAATGCTTTTAACACCTTTTGCAGCTGATGCAAAGGATGATCTTACTCAGAAATTTGTAACTTCTTTTAAAGAGAAATACAATGAGACTCCAAACCAGTTTGCAGCAGATGCATATGATGCAGTTTACGCTGTAAAAGCAGCAGCTGAAAAAGCTGGTGTTACAGCAGATATGGACGCTTCCGCAATCTGTGATAAGTTAAAAACTGCAATGACTGAGATTTCTATCAACGGTCTGACTGGTGAAAATATGAAATGGTCTGCAGACGGAGAACCGGATAAGGCTCCAAAAGCAGTAAAAATTGTAAACGGCGTTTATACAGCAATGTAAAATGACCCGCTGGAGGGCCGTCCAAGGGACGACCCTCTTCTTTGATATAAATTTCTTGAATAAAGACGAATGAGGTGCGTTGGTATGATGAGTTTCATATCCTATTTTATTAATGGTTTAAGCCTTGGCAGTGTTTATGCAATCATTGCTCTTGGATATACCATGGTATATGGCATTGCCAAGATGCTTAACTTTGCTCATGGCGATGTTATTATGATTGGAGGATACGTGGTGTTCACAGTTGTCAGCACAATGGGCTTAGGTCCTGTTGCGGGCATTCTCCTTGCGGTTATTCTATGTACTGTACTGGGCGTGGTCATTGAGGGCGTCGCTTATCGTCCTTTACGTATGGCAAGTCCTCTGGCAGTTCTGATTACGGCAATCGGTGTGAGCTACCTGCTTCAAAACATCGCACTGCTTGTTTTTGGTTCCAATCCAAAGTCCTTTACTTCTGTTGTAACAGTTCCGGCATTAAAGCTGGCAGATGGAAAGCTTACGATCTCCGGAGAGACAATCGTTACAATTATCAGCTGTGTAATCATTATGATTGGTCTGACTACTTTCATTAAGAAGACAAGAGCAGGACAGGCCATGCTGGCAGTATCCGAAGACAAGGGCGCAGCCCAGCTGATGGGAATTAATGTAGACGGCACCATTGCACTTACCTTTGCAATTGGTTCTGCACTGGCTGCCATTGCAGGTGCACTTCTTTGCTCCGCCTATCCGACCCTTACCCCATATACCGGTTCCATGCCTGGAATTAAGGCATTCGTAGCTGCTGTTTTTGGTGGAATCGGTTCTATTCCCGGTGCATTAATCGGAGGCCTGCTTCTGGGTGTGATTGAAAACTTAAGCAAGGCTTACATTTCATCCCAGCTTTCCGATGCCATCGTTTTTGCAGTTCTCATCGTTGTCCTTCTTGTGAAGCCTACCGGTATTCTCGGCAAGAAGATCAACGAGAAAGTATAGGTGGACGAAATGGAAAAAAGTACAGCAAAAAAGTTTCATATTGATAAAACATTTAAGACAAATCTAATTACTTACAGCATTGTAATTGCGGCATTTATTATTGTACAGATTTTAATTTCTGCTGGACAGGTCAGCAGTCTGATGAAGGGTCTTTTAGTGCCTCTTTGTATTTACAGCATTATGGCGATTTCTTTGAATCTGACCGTTGGTATTCTGGGCGAGCTCAGCCTTGGTCATGCAGGTTTTATGTGTATGGGAGCGTTTGCCAGCTCTATATTCTCCATCTCCATGATGGATTCCATACCCAGTGCAGGTATTCGTTTTTTCTTAGCAATTCTAGTGGGCGCAGCAGCAGCTGCAGCTGCCGGTATTGTTGTGGGAATCCCTGTTTTAAGGCTCAGAGGTGACTATCTGGCAATTGTAACACTGGCTTTTGGCGAAATTATTAAGAATGTTGTAAATGTGCTTTATCTTGGAAAGGATTCAAACGGATTTCATTTTTCCATGAAAAACGCCATGGCTCTTAAGATGGAAAAAAGCGGAACAATCATATTAAATGGCGCACAGGGAATTACCGGTACACCAAAGAACTCTACCTTCGCCATAGGTGTACTCCTTACTTTGATTACCCTCTTCATTGTTCTCAACCTGATCAATTCCAGATCCGGACGTGCAATCATGTCTGTCCGCGATAACAGAATTGCAGCAGAATCCATTGGAATTAATATAACCAAGTATAAACTTATGGCATTTACCATCTCTGCCTCCCTTGCAGGAGTTGCAGGTGTATTATACTCTCATAACCTTTCTTCCCTGACAGCCACTCAGAAGAATTTTGGCTATAACCAGTCCATTATGATCCTGGTGTTTGTAGTACTTGGAGGAATCGGGAATATCCGCGGGTCTATGATTGCGGCAGTCATTCTGACGCTGCTTCCTGAGCTGTTAAGAGGTTTAAATGCTTATCGTATGCTGATTTATGCCATCATCCTCATCGTCATGATGATTTTTAACTGGAGTCCGAAGCTGATCGATTTCAGAAAACGTTATTTTCATTTGAACAGGGCGAAGAAGGAGAGGGTATAATCATGGCTTTACTTGAAATTAATAACCTTGGAATTTCATTTGGCGGTCTTCGGGCCGTGGATAATTTCAGCATTACCATTGAAAAGGGACAGCTGTATGGTCTGATCGGACCAAACGGTGCGGGGAAAACCACGATTTTTAACCTTTTAACCGGAGTTTATAAACCAAACGCAGGTACCATATTGTTAGATGGCAACAATATTACCGGAAAGAAAACGGTAGATATTAACCGTGCCGGAATTGCAAGAACATTTCAGAATATCCGTCTTTTTAAGGATCTGACAGTTCTTGATAATGTAAAAACAGGTCTTCACAACAGTCATCCCTATTCCACCGTTGCCGGAATTTTAAGGCTTCCTAATTATTATAAGGTTGAAAAACAGATGGATGAGAAGGCGGTAGAACTTTTAAAGGTCTTTGATCTGGATAAAGAGAAGGATACCCTTGCGTCCAATCTGCCTTATGGAAAGCAGAGAAAGCTTGAGATAGCCAGAGCACTTGCCACTGGTCCAAAGCTCCTGCTTCTTGATGAGCCGGCTGCAGGTATGAATCCCAATGAAACGGCTGAACTTATGGATACCATACGTTTTGTACGGGATAATTTTGATATGACCATTCTGTTAATAGAACACGATATGAAGCTTGTCTCCGGGATCTGTGAGCGTTTGACGGTGCTGAATTTCGGTCAGGTGCTTACCCAGGGTAAAACAGTGGATGTGCTTCATGATCCGGAAGTCATCAAGGCATATCTGGGAGAATAAGGAGGCTTTCTACATGGCAATACTTGAAGTAAAAAATCTGGAAGTATATTATGGCGTCATTAAGGCGTTAAAAGATATTTCCTTTGAAGTAAAAGAAGGAGAGATTGTTGCATTGATCGGTGCCAATGGTGCTGGTAAAACAACCACTCTTCATACAATAACCGGTCTGATTAAGGCAGCATCCGGTAACATACAGTTTGATGGTCATGATATAACCAAAATCAGAGGAGATAAAATTGTAGGCATGGGCATGGCCCACGTTCCGGAAGGAAGAAGGGTTTTCGCGGCTTTAAGCGTCTATGAAAACCTGAAGCTGGGTGCCTATACAAGAAGAGATAAGAACGAGATTGAAGAAACTCTTCAGATGATCTACAAGCGTTTCCCCAGACTGTTAGAAAGAAAGAACCAGCCTGCAGGTACATTAAGCGGGGGCGAGCAGCAGATGCTTGCCATGGGACGTGCCCTCATGAGTCACCCCAAGGTTATCGTTCTGGACGAGCCGTCTATGGGACTTTCACCAATTTATGTAAATGAAATTTTTGATATTATACAGGAAATCAACAAATCGGGAACAACCGTACTTTTGGTAGAGCAGAATGCGAAGAAAGCATTATCCATTGCAAACCGTGCTTATGTTTTGGAAACCGGCTCCATTGTATTAAGTGGAGATGCCAAAGAATTGATGAATGATGATTCTGTTAAGAAGGCATATTTAAGTGAATAAAACAGGTTAAACAGATGCTGCAGCAAGGCTTTTTCTTGCTGTGGCATTTGTTTTTGTGGCTTAAGATCAAAATCGGTTAATTATAATAGGTCCACAGCCAGGGAATCATTTCTAAAAAAGAGTATGGAAAAATTATAAATACCGGTAAATCCATCCTTAATCGGTTGGAAAAGAAAAGGGAATAATCTTTTCACCCCCGCATATTATGTAACAGCACAGAAGGGGGAATCTTTATGGACAATTATAACGTATACAATGATATCAAAGCCCGGACCAACGGAGAAATCTACATTGGAGTTGTTGGCCCCGTCAGAACAGGAAAATCCACCTTTATCAAGCGTTTTATGGAATTGATGGTACTGCCGGGCATGGAAGACGAACACCAGAAAACTCAGACAAGGGACGAACTGCCACAAAGCGCAGCCGGCAAGACCATTATGACGACGGAACCTAAATTTATTCCCAAAGAAGCCGCAACCATCCGCCTGGGAGATGAGATTGAAACCAAGGTCCGCCTGATCGACTGCGTGGGATTTATGGTAGACGGAGCAGCCGGGCATATTGAAAACGAAGAAGAACGTCTGGTAAAAACACCGTGGTTTGATTATGAAATTCCATTTACGAAAGCGGCAGAAATCGGAACCAGAAAAGTAATCAACGATCATTCCACCATAGGAGTGGTTGTTACCACAGACGGTTCTATCGGTGAACTGAAGCGCCCCAACTACATAGCTGCAGAAGAACGCACCGTTTCGGAGCTTAAAAATCTTGGAAAACCATTTCTCATACTACTGAATTCTGCAAAACCATATTCAGAAGAAACCGTTGCCCTGGCAAACGATATGAATCAGAAATATGGTGTAACAGTAATGCCCATTAACTGTGAGCAGTTAAAGAAAGAAGATGTTGGAAATATTCTGGAACGGGTATTAAAGGAATTCCCTGTAACAGAGATGGATTTTTACATTCCAAAATGGCTTGAAATTCTTCCTGCCACTCACTGGTTAAAGGCTCAGGTAATTCAGGCAGCGAAAGACATGGTAAAAAAGGTTACACAGATGAGGGATGTATCTTCCGGGTTATTTAACGGAGAAACAGAGAGTATCCGTGGGATTAAAGTCCAGAACATGAACATGGCAGACGGAAGCGTAGCTGTTGACATGGATGTAGATGACAGCTATTACTATCAGATTTTAAGTGATTACGTGGGTATTCCCATTGAAGGGGAATATCAGCTGATGCAGACCTTAAGTGAGCTTGCAAAAATGAAAAAAGAGTATGAGAAGGTCAATCAGGCCATGAGTCAGGTCAGACTGAAAGGTTATGGAGTTGTGACTCCGGAACGTTCGGAAATCATGCTTGATGAGCCTGAGGTTATTAAACATGGAAATAAGTACGGGGTAAAAATGCGTGCGGAAGCTCCTTCCATTAATTTAATCAAAGCCCATATTCAGACGGAGATTGCCCCGATCGTAGGCAGTGAGCAGCAGGCAGAGGATTTGATTGCCTATATTAAGGAAAATGCAAGAGAAAGTGAAGATGGTATCTGGAACACCAATATCTTTGGAAAATCCATTGAACAAATCGTAGAAGACGGAATTCAGACAAAAGTATCACAGCTTACGGAAGATTGTCAGATGAAGCTGCAGGACACCCTCCAAAAAATAATTAACGATAGTAATGGCGGTATGATTTGCATTATTATCTAAATTAATGGTATAATAGGAAAAACAAATACAAAAGGAGGGCTTTTATGAAATTGACATTCATCGGCGCAGCCCACGAGGTAACCGGAAGCTGTCATTATCTGGAAGCGGTAGGGTTAAGGGTTCTTGTGGACTGCGGAATGGAGCAGGGGATTGACCGATTTGAAAATGCTAGCCTGCCTGTCAGCTACGCCCAGATTGATTATGTGCTGCTGACACACGCCCACATTGACCATGCAGGGCTGCTTCCTTTTATTTATGCCAGAGGGTTTCGGGGAAAGGTGATTTCTACCGATGCAACAGCTGATCTTTGCGCAATCATGTTAAAGGACAGTGCACACATTCAGGAGTCAGAGGCAGAATGGAAAAATCGGAAAGCAAGGCGTGCAGGTCTTCCGGAAGAAGAGCCCCTTTACGGAATGAATGATGCCATGGGGGTATTGGAACTGTTCCGGTCCTATCAGTATAACGAAAAAGTTGAACTGGAAGATGGCTTCACCATTCGGTTTACCGACGTGGGTCATCTTCTTGGTTCCGCTTCCATTGAAACCTGGATCAGAGAAGAAAACTGCTCCAGGAAAATTGTTTTCTCCGGCGATATCGGCAACAAAAATAAGCCGTTAATCCGCGATCCACAATATATAAAGGATGCCGATTATGTAGTGATGGAATGCACCTATGGGGATCGTCTCCATGGCAAAATACCAGATCATGTGAGTGTGCTTGCAGGCATTGTCCAAAAAACCCTTGACCGGGGCGGGAATGTGGTAATACCTGCTTTTGCTGTAGGAAGAACCCAGGAGCTGCTTTATATGTTCCGGCGGATTAAGACCGAGAAACGGATTACAGGACACGATGGATTTGAGGTATACGTTGACAGCCCTCTTGCCGTTGAAGCAACGGGAGTTTTTAAAGACAATCTGGCAGATTGTTATGATGAGGAAACCAGGGATCTGGTTATGAATGGGATTAACCCCATATCATTTCCTGGTCTGAAGCTTTCCGTAACCAGTGAAGATTCCAGAAACATCAATTTTAATTCAAAGCCCAAAGTTATTATATCGGCTGCAGGAATGTGCGATGCCGGACGTATCCGGCACCATTTAAAGCATAATCTGTGGCGCCCGGAGTGTACCATTGTCTTTACGGGCTATCAGTCCATAGGGACGCTTGGCAGAAGCCTGATCGATGGAAGCACCGATGTAAGGCTTTTTGGTGAAACCATACAGGTGGAGGCCCATATTGAACAGATGGGTGGGATGAGTTCCCACGCAGATATGGAAGGATTGATTGCCTGGTTGAATGCATTTGAAGAAAAACCGCGACAAGTATTTTTGGTTCATGGCGATGATCTGGTCTGCAATTCCTTTGAACAGCTTTTAAGAAAAGAATATGCTTACGAAGTGAGCGCACCCTATTCCGGTTCCATATATGATCTGGTTCTTGGCAGATGGGTGGATGAAACAGAAGGAATCGCAGTGGTCAAAGCGCCCGAAACTGCAAAAAAACCGGTTGGTGTTTACGGCCGGCTGTTTGCTGCAGGTGAGCGTCTGCTGCAGGTGATCCGTCATAATGAAGGCGGAGCCAATAAAGATCTGGCTAAATTTGCTGATCAGATTAATTCATTGTGTGATAAATGGGACAGATGAGAATAAGGAGAACGTGAGAAATTGACAAAGGTACAATTATTTACAGATGGAGCTGCAAGAGGAAATCCTGACGGACCGGGAGGTTACGGCGCGATTTTGCAATTTACAGATTCCACAGGGCAGCTCCATGAAAAATCCATGTCCGCAGGATATGTGAAAACTACCAATAACCGGATGGAACTGATGGCGGCCATAGCAGGTCTGGAAGCGTTAACACGCCCATGCCAGGTGGAGCTGTATTCTGATTCCAAATATTTAACTGATGCATTCAACCAGCACTGGATTGATAACTGGGTGAAAAATGACTGGAAAAGAGGTAAGAGCGGTCCTGTAAAGAATATTGATTTATGGGAGCGCCTGCTGAGAGCAAAAGAGATGCATCAGGTAACGTTTCACTGGGTAAAAGGACATGCTGGTCATCCGATGAATGAAAGGTGTGATGTTCTGGCAACCAGTGCAGCTGACGGACATGATCTGCTTACGGATGAAGGCATTTCCTAAAGAGATAAAGGCGTGATAAAACTTACATATCTCTTACAATCTCTTACTAAATCCAGTTTCCTATTTTCTTTCTTTTTTATTTGTGATATGGTAATTTTATTAAATCATGTTAGGATGAAAAGTCATGAATAGAAACAGAGGGATTTGGATTGTAATAGGAAGTATACTGGTCATCGGTATATTGGTGACCTTTGCTACCTTCAGCTTTGTAAAAGGAAAAGACAGCACAACGAATTCTTCCGTAGTTTCAGGATATTCCGAGGACAGCCCGCTTTCAATAGAAGAAAAAGCAGCAGGAAGCGATACTGTCCGTCAGATCTCTCCGGATATCATGATGCAAAAAGAAGTACAGAAGAAATCAGCTGTCGTTGAAACGGAAGCATCTTCGGAATCAACCACCTCTGAAGAGAATAGCGAAAATGCCCAGCTTCAGGATACCCAGGGTCCGATGATGAAGCGTGCACTTATGGCAGAGCCGGCTGCAGGAGATACAGATACATCCGAAGAAAGTGAAACCCAGTCAGTAGGTTCGGAACCAGTCATTACACCGATCACTCCGGATTCAAAAGCCAAGACAGCTCAGGCAGCAGCACCTGATGAAAGCGCCGATTATTTCAGAAAGCATTTAAAAGAGTTGGATGCCCAGATTAAAAAGATGAGGGAGGATTCAGCAGACTCTAACACATATTCCATGAAAGCCCTGGCTGACAAAGAACTGAAGCTATGGAACCGGGAACAGAATACAATTTATGAAGCGATTTCTGAAAGCCTGCCACAAGACTCAAAAAGAAAGCTGGAAGCATCACAGCAGTCATGGATTAAAGACAGGGATATGAAAGCGGAGGAAGCTGCGAAGAAGTACAGCGGCGGTTCTCTGGAAGAACTGGAATATACCGCTTCTCTCGCGGAATCAACCAGAGAGAGAGCTTATGACCTGATCACAGAGTATGAGGAATTTCTTACTCCATAGAAGGAAGGAAAAAGTACGGTTTTTGCCGTACTTTTTTGTTTGTGTAAAAAAAATAACAAATGAATATCTTGCTAAATAAAATCCCTTGTGATAGGATAATAAAATGAGCGATATTATAATAACTTTCGGGAGGAAAAAATAATGACAGAAATATTTGCAAGTTTCCTGGGAACCGCTATTAAATTCCTGATTTTCCTGTTTATTTCCTGGGGAGGAATTGTATGCGGAAAGAAATACAGAGATCATAAAGACGCCATCAGTGCCGCAGCTGATGCGAATGAGACTAAATAACAAACGGAGGACAGTAACGTGAATAACTACGGTGTGAATGAACTGAGGAGAATGTACCTGGAATTCTTTGAGAGTAAGGGACATTTAGCGATGAAAAGCTTCTCCCTGGTTCCACATAATGATAACAGCTTGTTATTGATCAACTCGGGTATGGCACCCTTAAAACCTTATTTTACAGGTCAGGAGATTCCTCCAAGAAAACGAGTAACAACCTGCCAGAAGTGTATCAGAACCGGTGATATTGAGAATGTTGGCAAGACTGCCCGCCATGGCACTTTTTTTGAGATGCTTGGCAATTTTTCATTCGGAGATTACTTTAAGAATGAAGCAATTCACTGGTCATGGGAATTTTTAACAGAGGTAGTCGGACTGGATCCGGACAGGCTGTATCCTTCCGTATACTTAGACGATGATGAAGCATTTGAGATCTGGAACAAAGAGATCGGTATTGCACCAGAGCGTATCTTCCGGTTTGGTAAGGAAGATAACTTCTGGGAGCATGGAGCTGGCCCTTGTGGTCCTTGTTCTGAGATTTATTATGACCGCGGCGAAAAGTATGGCTGTAAAAAGCCAGGCTGCACCGTAGGCTGTGACTGTGACCGTTATATGGAAGTATGGAATAACGTATTTACCCAGTTTGAGAACGACGGTCAGGGAAACTATGAAGAATTAAAGCAGAAGAATATAGATACAGGTATGGGTCTGGAGCGTCTTGCAGTAGTGGTTCAGGATGTGGATTCCATTTTCGATGTAGATACCATTAAAGCGCTTTTAAACCGCGTTGCAACCCTTGCCAATACAGAGTATAAAAAGGATGGAGATGTTGATGTATCCCTTCGTCTCATCACTGATCATGTGCGTTCCTGTACCTTCATGATTTCCGATGGAATTATGCCGTCTAATGAAGGAAGAGGATATGTACTGCGCCGTCTTTTAAGAAGGGCTGCCCGTCATGGAAGACTGATTGGGATTGAAGGCAAATTCCTTGCCGATTTATCCACAACTGTGATTGAACTTTCAAAAGATGGCTACCCGGAACTGGAAGAGAAAAAGGCCATGATATTAAAGGTTCTTACACAGGAAGAAGATAAGTTTAATAAGACCATTGACCAGGGTCTTGCCATTTTAAATGATCTGGAAGAGGATATGGTTAAAAAAGGAATTAAAGTTCTTTCCGGAGAGGATGCATTCAAGCTTTATGATACCTATGGGTTCCCTCTTGATTTAACTCTTGAGATTCTGGAAGAAAAACAGTTTGGTGTGGATGAAGCAGGCTTTAAGGCAGCCATGCAAAAACAGCGGGAAACTGCCAGAAACGCAAGAAAGACCACCAATTATATGGGCGCAGATGTAACGGTTTATCAGTCCATTGATCCATCTCTTACCACAGAATTTACAGGCTATGACAGTCTGGTTTGTGATACGGTAATTACTGCACTTACAAGTGAAAGTGATCTTGTGGAAGCTCTGACTGACGGAGAAACCGGAACCATTATTACGGAAAAAACTTCCTTTTATGGAACCATGGGCGGTCAGCAGGGTGATACCGGCGTGATTGTCTGTGAAACCGGAGAATTTAAAGTAGAAGATACCATTCACCTTCAGGGCGGCAAAGTCGGTCATGTGGGAAGAGTTATAAAAGGTATGCTTCAGACCGGTGATAAAGTTACCTGTAAAGTATGCGAAAAAAATCGTCAGAATACAGGAATGAACCATAGTGCAACCCATCTTCTTCAGAAGGCATTAAGAACCGTGCTTGGTAACCATGTAGAGCAGGCCGGATCCTTCGTAGACGGTGACAGACTTCGTTTTGACTTTACTCATTTTTCAGCGTTAACACCAGAGGAGATCCTTAAGGTTGAGACTCTTGTGAATGAAAAAATCAAAGAATCTCTCCCTGTACAGACAGAGATCATGACTCTTGAAGAGGCGAAAAAGTCTGGCGCCATGGCGTTATTCGGCGAAAAATATGGTGACAGTGTCCGCGTAGTAAAAATGGGTGACTTCTCAACAGAACTTTGCGGCGGTACTCATATTTCCAATACAGGAGTGATCGGATCCTTTAAGATCCTGTCAGAAACTGGTATTGCGGCTGGTGTCCGCAGAATCGAAGCATTAACCGGTGACGGCTTAATGAACTATTATAAAGAGACAGAATTAACTCTGCATGAAGCAGCAAAAACTGCTAAGACCACACCTGCTTCCCTGACTGCAAAGATCGAATCTCTCCTGGAAGAGATCAAGGCTCTTCATTCTGAAAACGAGAAGTTAAAGAGTAAGCTGGCCAATGATTCCCTGGGTGATGTTATGGATCAGGTAATAGAAGTTAAGGGTATGAAAGTACTGGCTGTAAAGGTGCTTGATGTGGATATGAATGGCCTTAGAAACTTAGGAGACCAGTTAAAAGACAAACTGGGAGAAGGCGTAATCGTCATCGCATCTGTTCAGGATGGAAAAGTTAATTTGATGGCTGCTGTTACAGATGAGGCTCAGAAAAAAGGAGCCCATGCAGGCAACTTAATTAAAGCCATAGCTTCCCTTGTGGGAGGTGGCGGCGGCGGTCGTCCAAATATGGCTCAGGCTGGCGGAAAGAATCCGGCAGGAGTAGATGCATGCTTATCCAAAGTAGCTGAAGTAGTGGCTGAACAACTGAATTAATAGCAGGATTAATTGAAAAAATATAAAAAATTTTTCTTGACGTATGGCAGAATTATGCTATAATCATATCAGTGCTATAAAATACCCAAACAGTTGTATTATGCACAAGTACACAACTGGAGGGAGGTTAGGTGTGAGCTATGTCAAATGTAATCGTTAAAGACAACGAGAGCTTAGATAGCGCTTTACGCAGATTCAAAAGAAACTGTGCAAAAGCAGGTATCCAGCAGGAAATTCGTAAGAGAGAGCATTACGAAAAGCCAAGCGTAAGACGTAAGAAAAAGTCTGAAGCTGCAAGAAAACGTAAATATAACTAATTCTTAAAAGATGAATCCCTGGTCTCTTTTCGTGACCAGGGGTTTTTTCGTCTTTTTATGAGCGATAGAATTTTCCCTGTCTCGATTGCATATAGTAGAAAAGAAGAAATCAGAGAGAGGCGAAAAAGTCATGCTGGAGGAAACAAAGGTAAAAGCAGCTTCCGCCTTAAGACTTCCAAAGGATGTGGTTCTTGGAGAGGTGCTTGTGTCGTTTTTAGGCCGCCATAGTGTGGTGATCGAAAATTACAGAAGTATTATTTTATATACTGACTGTTTAATCAAGATTCAGGCAAAAAACTGCCGGGTTATCATCGGTGGAAGCCGTCTGATGATCGAGTATTACACCAATGAGGAAATGAAAATTAACGGTTACATTAAGTCCCTGGAATTTGATTAACCGGGAATAATGGAGGTGTAATTACGTGCTTATATGGTTGAATCATCGCTTTTTTGGATATCTTTTGGTTGAGATGACCGGTTTTTCTCCAGAGCGCTTTTTTAATATGTGCAGCGCACATGAAATTGAGGTTTGGGATGTAGTTCATACCGGGCATACCTATCGGTTCTTTATTACGGTACCGGGATTTCGTAAAATCAAACCTCTTGTCCGTAAATCGAAGGTCAGACTTAGAATTTTGAAAAAGTTTGGACTTCCTTTTTTTTTATACCGAAACCGAAGAAGAAAATTTTATGCAGCTGGATTTTTGGGCTTTCTCATGATTCTTTATGCTCTTTCCCTGTTTATCTGGGATATCGAATTTGATGGGAATCAAATGTATACATACGACACTCTTTTAAAGTTCTGTGAATCAGAGGAGATCCGTTATGGAATGAAAAAATCCAAAATTGACTGTGATGTGCTGGAAGAATCTCTAAGAACCCGTTTTCCGGAAATCACCTGGGTATCTGCAAGAGTATCAGGCACAAGACTTTTGGTTAAGATAAAAGAAAATGAGGTGCTCTCTGATATTCCGGTCAGGGATGAAACTCCCTGTGATCTGGTTGCGCAGAAAGACGGCACGATCACTTCCATGATTGTCAGAAGCGGAGTTCCCAAGGTAAAAATCGGGGATCAGGTAACAGCTGGCGATGTGCTGGTCAGCGGGACACTTCCCATCATTGGAGATAATGAAGAAATTGTAAATACTCATTATGTTCACTCTGACGGGGATATTACGGCAAGAACAGAGTATCATTATAACAGGAATATTCCGCTTTTTAAAACCATTGATGTAGAGACTGGAAAAGTGAGAAAAGGACGATATGTAAAAGCATTTAAGTTTTCATTTCTTCTTATGAGCCCCAGACCGGAAGGAACCTCGTGGAAACGTACCATGGAGGAAACCCAGCTTCATTTATTTGAAAACTTTTATTTACCCATCTATGTGGGCAGGATAACCGGGAAAGAATATATATCATATGAGCGCCCTTATACAGAAGAAGAGAAGAAAGAACTGGCTGATCAGATGAATCAGAACTTCCAGAAAAAATTATTGGAAAAGGGGGTACAAATTCTGGAAAATCATGTTAAAATACTAGATAATGAATCTTTGTGCCGGATTACCATGGATTTTGTGACGGAAGAACCATTAGGAAAACAGCAAGCACTTAAGATGCAGACAACTGAGGAACCGGAGGAGACAAATAATTCAAATGAGCGTAATTGAAACTATCATAGATATCCCCATTGAACACGAGAAGAATGTATGCGGACAATTTGACAGCTACTTGAAAAAAATAGAACGAACCCTTCATGTTACCATGATTGCCAGGGATGGGGCACTTAAAATTATCGGTCCGGAACAGATGGTACAAAGAGCAAAGAGTGTATTCAGCAATCTGATTGAGCTTTCCAAACGGGGGAATGTAATCGCAGAGCAGAATGTGGATTACGCACTTTCCCTTTCCTTCACAGAAAGCGACAATCAGATTCTTGAGATAGATAAGGACATTATATGCAGAACCATTAACGGTAAACCGGTTAAGCCAAAGACTCTGGGTCAGAAACAGTATGTAGATCAGATCAGAAAAAAGATGGTGGTATTCGGAATCGGTCCGGCAGGAACCGGTAAGACTTATCTGGCGATGGCGATGGCTATTCAGGCGTTTAAAAATGGTGAGGTAAACAGAATTATTTTGACCAGACCTGCAATTGAGGCCGGGGAGAAGCTGGGATTTCTGCCAGGTGATCTTCAAAGTAAGATCGACCCCTATTTAAGACCCCTTTACGATGCGCTCTATCAGATCATGGGTGCTGAAAGCTATCTCCACAATGCAGAAAAGGGGCTGATTGAGGTGGCTCCTCTTGCTTATATGCGCGGCAGAACCCTGGATAATGCATTTATCATCCTTGATGAAGCTCAGAACACCACACCAGCCCAGATGAAGATGTTTTTAACCAGAATTGGTTTTGGTTCCAAGGTGATTGTTACCGGTGACCAGACCCAGAAGGATCTTCCAACAGGAGCCGTTTCAGGTCTTGATATGGCTATGAGAATCTTAAAGAAAATTGATGATATCAGCTTTTGCCAGCTGACCAGCAGTGACGTAGTCCGCCATCCGCTGGTTCAAAAAATAGTACAGGCTTATGATGAATTTGAGTCAAAGAAAAAGACCAGTGACAGAAAAGTAAAACCAGTCACAGGTAGAAAGGCACATTATGACGATTAATATAGAATACGAAGCGGAGAAAAAGCTGAAAATTCCTTATGAAGAGATTATAACCAATGTAATAGAAGAAGCCATAGATTATGAAAACTGCCCTTATGAGGCAGAGATTAATGTTTTAATTACAGATGACGAGGATATCCGACAGATCAATCTGGAATACAGAAACATTGACAGTCCTACAGATGTACTTTCCTTTCCCATGATTGAATATGAATCACCATCTGATTTTGATCATCTGGAAGAGGAATCCTATGATTCATTTAACCCGGAGACAGGAGAGCTCCTTCTGGGAGATATTGTGGTTTCTGTTGATAAGGTTGAGGAGCAGGCGGAAAAATATGGGCATTCCATAGATCGGGAGCTGGCATTTTTAATTGCTCACAGCATGCTGCATTTATTCGGTTATGACCATATGCAGGATGAAGAGCGCCTTGTCATGGAACAAAAGCAGGAAGAAATTTTAAGTCGGAGGGGATACGTAAGATGAGAAAAAGGGTATGGTTTGGTTTTGCGATAGGAATGCTGTCTGCTGCCTTGTTAACTGGTTGCAGTAAAAAATACGAGGAAGTATCTGTTACAAATCTACAGTCAGAATCACAGAAAGAACAATCGACAGAAGAAATCCGCATAAACAGCAGTACAGAGCAATCCTCCGGTGAAGAGACAGAAGCCGGTGAATACTATACCAATGAAGAACGTATCGAAAAAGATGGTAAAATACGCAGTTACTTGACCGGGGAGATGGTGGATGCATCAATCGGAAACCGGAGACCGGTAGCGGTGATGATGAGCAATGATAAGGAGGCTTTGCCTCAATATGGAATCAACCGTGCAGGAGTTGTATATGAAGCGCCGGTAGAAGGCGGAATGAACCGGTATATGGCTATTATAGAAGATTATGATAATCTTAAAAGAATCGGTTCGGTCAGAAGCTGCCGGACATATTATACATACTTTGCACGTGAATTTGATGCTGTTTATGCCCATTTCGGGCAGAGCACCTTTGCAAAACCTTATTTGTCCAATCTGGATCACATCAATGGTCTTGAGGCCATTGGTTCTGTTGCATATTTTCGTTCCTCTGACCGGAAATCGCCTCATAATGCCTATACCAGCGGAGAACGGTTAAACAAGTCCATAGAAAAGCTGGGCTTTAAAAAGGAATATAATTCTGAATACAAGGGACACTACCGGTTTGCCAAAACAGGTCATGAGGTCACCTTAAAAGATGCAGAAAGTGTAAAGGATGCTTATAAGGTTTACCCTGGCTATGTTTATAATAAGCCATGGTTTGAGTATCATGAGGATGACGGGCTTTATTACAGATATCAGTACGGAAAAGCTCATCAGGGAGACGAAGGGCAGATCAAAGTGAAGAATATCATACTGCAGTATTGTCCTTCTGCTCATTATGCAACAACCGAATATCTTAACATTAATGTTCACAATGATTCGTTCGGAATGTATGTGACCGGGGGCCGGGCTATTCCAGTGAAATGGTCTAAGGATGGAGAATTCGGGTCCACACATTATTACGATATGGAGAATAACGAGATCATCCTGAACCAGGGGAAAACCTGGGTTTGCATTGTTTCGGCACAGGATTCTCCCAAAGTAGAAATTTATGGAAAAGAGTAAGAAAGGCAGAAAAACAAATAAAAGGGGCTCTTCCAACTTCCTTGTTCAGGGAATTATACTTGCGGCTGCAGGTATTATAGTCCGGATAATTGGAATGTTTTACCGGATCCCCCTTGCGGATATTCTGGGAGATGAGGGAAACGGCTATTATAGCTCGGCTTTCTCCATCTACTCCATTTTATTGATTGTCTCCTCCTACAGTCTTCCCACTGCAGTTTCCAAGATGGTTGCTGTAAGGCTGGCGAGAAAGGAATATATCAATTCTATAAAGGTGCTGAAAGTATCTTTGTTTTATGGAACGGTGGTAGGGGGGCTGGGAGCCGCAGTTTTATGGTTTGGAGCGGATTTATTTGCCAATGACTTTTTAAAGATGCCCTATACCAGCTATGCTTTAAAAACACTGGCTCCCACGATTTTAATTATTGCATATCTCGGGGTCTTCAGAGGATATTTCCAGGGAATTGGCACCATGCTTCCAACAGCTATATCCCAGATTCTTGAGCAGATTGTCAACGCAGTCATCAGCATCTATGCTGCCGCCATGCTGTTTCAGGAAGGAGTCCGTTCCAATGCGCTCTACGGATCTACCCAGTATTCCTATGCGTTTGGTGCAGCAGGTGGAACCATAGGTACTGGTACAGGCGCGCTGGCCGGGCTTTTATTCCTTTTATTTATTTTGTTCAGCTACCGGCCTGTTATGAGACGGCAGTCAAGAAGAGACCGTACCGGATATTTGGAGACGTACGGCGGTTTATCGGCTGTGCTGATTATGACGGTTCTTCCCATTGTATTCAGCAGTGTCGCGTACAATATCAGTATTGTTGTTGATAACAGTATTTATGGGATCAGTATGGCTTCAATGGGAATGGGGGCTCCTGAAATTGCTGCCAACTGGGGAATCTATTCTGGTAAGTACCGTCTCCTGTTTAATATTCCAGTGGCAATAGCCAATTCCCTGGCTTCTGCCTTAATCCCATCCCTGTCACAGGCGGTGGCAGAAAGAAACAAACCTCAGATTATCAGAAAGATATCCATGGTAATTCGATTTTCCATGATCATTGCAATTCCTTCCACAGTGGGACTGACTGTCCTTGCAGGACCGATCTGCAATCTATTATTTAGCAGAAGTGATAACGACTCCCTGATTAAGATGATGATCTATGGTTCCTCAGCCGTTGTATTTTTCTCCCTGTCAACAGTAACCAATGCAGTCCTTCAGGGAATTAATCACATGAAGACACCTTTAAAGAATGCAATTATTTCCCTCATTCTTCATGTGGGAATCCTTTGGGTGATGCTGTATCCCTTTAAGATGGGGATCTATGGAGTTTTATATTCCAATATTTTGTTTGCACTGACCATGTGCCTGCTCAATGGCTTTTCGATCCGGAGATATTTAAATTACAGACAGGAGATTAAAAAGACATTCTTTCTTCCTACTCTGGCAGCGGGAATTATGGGTGCAGTCTGTTATGGAGTCTATTTCCTGGTACATGCTGTCCTAAAACATAATATATTGGGAGTTCTGGCAGCTGTCGCTGCAGCAGTGATTGTATACGGAGTTTTACTGTTAAAATTCCAGTGTGTTGATGAATCAGAGTTAAATGGCTTTCCAGGAGGGAGAAAATTGGCAGGTATTGCAAGAAAATACCATCTTTTGTGATTAAAATGTAAGAAGAAAGCAGATACTATACTTACGTGAAGGAGGTATTAACTCATGAAGAAGTATATGTTCTGCTTTCTATTATTTGTTGCGGCATCTGCGATCTGCCTGGGAGTTGGCTTTGCCATTACCAAAGACAGTGTACGACCGGAGGAGGCCCTCCCTGGGGCAACCATAGAAACCGAAACTGTGACGGAAGCGCAGATTGTAATAAATCAGGAAGAGGCAAAGCCTGCCAATGCTGAAAGTAAGGATAAGTATTATCTTGTATCGGAGGATGGGTATTTACTCGTCCTCTATCAGGATAAAACAACCATCTGTCTTTATACCCATATGCCGGTGACAGATTTTCCGGAAGAAGAAAGAGGAAAGCTGATGGATGGAATCTGGTTTTCTTCCATGGTTGAAGTATTTAATTATCTGGAATCCTATACCAGTTAAATGAAATGTGATTGATATTTTACCATAAAGCAGATACAATAGGTCTGACTGAATGTAAGGAGGACAGGATGAAACAACAGATCATAATTATAGGGGCTGGAGCTTCTGGTCTGGCAGCGGGCATTACAGCAGCCAGAGAGGGAGCTTCTGTTACAATTATGGAACATACAGCCAGGCCGGGAAAGAAACTTCTATCAACTGGCAACGGGAAGTGCAATATTACCAATCTGCAGTTTCCCAAAGATGCTTACAGGGGAAATCAGCCGGATTTTGTATTACCGGCACTTCATACAGTTACGGTAAGCCAGACCATGGATTTTTTTAAAGAACTGGGAATTGTTCTTACTGAGCGAAACGGATATGTGTATCCAAACTCGGGACAGGCTTCCACTGTTTTGGAGGCAATGCTTTTTGAACTGGAACATCTGGGTGTCCGGATTGTGACAGAGTGTCCTGTAAAAGAAATTAAAAAGGATCTGACTGTGATTACAAATCATGGAAAACAAATATGTGACAGGATTATTCTTGCAGCTGGTTCCATGGCAGCTCCCAAAACAGGATCTGACGGCAGCGGTTATAGTCTTGCCAGAAAGCTGGGTCATCATATTATAGAGCCTCTGCCGGCCCTGGTTCAGCTTCGCTGTAAGGAAAAATGGTACAAACAGGCAGCGGGTGTCAGAACCGATGCGCTTGTAACTCTTAAGATAGATGGGAAAACGGCGGCCTCAGACAGAGGAGAACTTCAGATCACAGATTATGGAATCTCCGGAATTCCTGTTTTCCAGATCAGCAGATATGCAGCAAAAGCTCTGAATGAAGGAAGACAGGCTGCGGCAGAACTGGATTTTCTCCCGCAGCTTTCCCCTACTGACTTAGAAAAGCTTCTTTTTACCCGGCACAGACAATTTGGACACAGACCGGCGGAGGAGTTTTTGCATGGTGTCTTAAATTCAAAACTGGCAAAGATCCTTTTAAAAGAGGCTGGTATTGGCAGAGAAACCTGGGTAAAAGAGATAACGGAGAAAGAGATTAAAAATCTGGTACACTGTATCAAGGAGTTAAAAACAATTATCGTTTCTACCAACACGTTTGACCAGGCTCAGGTATGCAGCGGAGGTGTGGATACAAAAGAGGTAGATCCTGTTACAATGGAATCAAAACTGATCAGAGGACTCTATTTTTCAGGAGAAATTCTTGATGTAGACGGAATCTGTGGAGGTTACAACTTGCAATGGGCATGGTCCAGTGGAATTACAGCTGGGATCCATGCAGGAAGAGGATAAATAAAATATGATAAGAATTAGTCAATTAAAACTTGGAGTGAATCATACGAAAGAAGATTTACTGGTAAAGGTTTCAAAATTACTTCGAATTCCAGTTACTGGGATGACATCTTACGAAATAATCAAACAATCGGTTGATGCCCGTAAAAAAGATGCAATTCGTTTTATCTATACCATTGACATTGAGACAAAAGACGAAGAATCAATTGTACATAGAGTGAAAGATGCCAATGTTACACTGGCAGTGAAAAAGGAATATCAGTTTCCACAGTGCGGGACAGAAACTTTGGCAAACCGTCCGGTTATAGTAGGGTCAGGTCCTGCAGGATTGTTTTGTGCAATTATGCTGGCAAGAAGCGGATACCGTCCCCTTATTCTGGAACGGGGAGAAGATGTTGATAAGAGACAGCAATCCGTGGATGGTTTCTGGAATGGCGGAGTATTAAATCCAAATAGCAACGTACAGTTTGGAGAAGGCGGAGCAGGTACTTTTTCTGACGGAAAATTAAATACTCTGGTTAAGGATCCTGTGATGCGGAACCGTAAAGTTTTAGAACTGTTTGTGGAATTCGGAGCCGATCCATCTATTTTATATGTGAACAAGCCTCATATCGGTACGGATGTATTAAGCAGAATCGTAAAAAATATGAGAGAAGAAATTATTCGTCTCGGAGGAGAGGTTCGTTTTAACAGTCTTGTTACTGACATTATGACGAAAGACGGGAATATCTCTGGTGTAATGGTAAATGAAAGGGAAGAAATTCCTGTAGATACTTTAATTCTTGCCATCGGACACAGTGCCAGAGATACGTTTCATGTACTGGAACGAAGAGGAGTACCCATGGAAGCCAAAGCATTTGCTGTTGGGCTTAGAATCCAGCACCCCCAGGAAGAAATTAACCGCTCCCAGTATGGGAAAGATGCTCCGGAGGTTCTTGGGGCAGCGGATTATAAACTTACCCATCAGTGTAAAAGCGGAAGAGGGATCTACACATTTTGCATGTGTCCCGGGGGATATGTGGTGAACGCTTCTTCAGAAGAAGGACGGCTTGCAGTCAATGGAATGAGTTATCATAAGCGGGACGGAGAGAATGCAAACAGTGCGCTGATCGTTACTGTAACTCCCGATGACTTTGACGATGACTCTCCTCTTGCAGGAATTGCTTACCAGAGAAAACTGGAAGAGGCGGCTTATCAGCTGGGCAAGGGTAATATACCAGTCCAGCTTTACGGAGATTTTAAGAATAATTGCAAGTCAGGCACCTTTGGAGATGTGAAACCGGCGTTGAAGGGCGGGTATGAATTCACCAATATGAGAGAAATACTTCCGGACTATATATCGGAATCCATTATAGAAGGCGTTGAGGCTTTTGAAGGAAAAATCCGGGGCTTTCGCAGACAGGATGCCATACTGGCAGGTGTGGAAAGCAGGACTTCATCTCCGGTCAGGATTACCAGAGATGAGGAATTTGAAAGCAGGATCAGAGGAATCTACCCATGTGGCGAGGGCGCTGGCTATGCAGGCGGTATCACATCCGCTGCAATGGATGGGCTGAAAGTTGCAGAAGCCATTGCCAGCCGGTATAAAAGCTTTTCTTTCTAAATTGACGTAATTTAAAAAATGATGTAAGATATCAGATAAAAAGTAATTTAGAAAGCGGATGAAGAAGATGAATATTGAGGAACGTATTAAGCTGAAAGATAAAAATCGAATTGTCATAAAAATCGGTTCTTCCTCCTTAACCCATACTCATACCGGGGACTTAAATCTGATGAAGATTGAAAAGCTCATCCGGGTAATCAGTGATTTAAAAGGACAGGGGAAAGAAGTAGTTTTGGTTTCTTCCGGTGCAATTGCAGCAGGACGGCAGGCTCTGGGTCGTCACACAAGACCCGTTACCATATCAGAGAAGCAGGCGTTTGCAGCAGTGGGGCAGGCAAGGCTTATGATGGTGTATCAAAAGCTGTTTGCAGAATACAACCAGATAGCAGCGCAGGTGCTTCTTACCAAGAACACCATGGTCAGTGAAAACAGCCGTTTTAATGCACAGAACACATTTGATGAACTTTTAAAACTGGGAACGATTCCGGTTGTGAATGAGAATGATACTGTTTCAACCTCAGAAATACCCCTTGTGGATAATTTCGGTGATAATGACAGGCTCTCAGCAGTGGTAGCTGCCTTAATCGGAGCAGACCTTCTCATCCTCTTATCTGATATTGACGGACTTTATTCCGATGATCCCAGGCAGAACAAAGACGCCAGATTCATCAGCCTTGTAAGAGAAATCACACCGGAGCTGATGGATATGGGAAAATCATCATCAGGCAGTGATGTTGGTACAGGAGGAATGTCTGCCAAGCTGGCGGCAGCCCGGATTGCAACTGACAGCGGCTGTGATATGGTGATTGCCAACGGAGATCATGTGGAAATCATCAGCCAGATTTTAGACGGACAGGAAAAGGGAACGTTGTTTCTGGCCCACCCCAATCATGATTTTGATTTAATGACCTATATTAATTACGAGTATTAAGGAGAACAGGATGAATCAGGATAAGATCGATCGGATTAACACACTTTATCATAAATCAAAAGCAACCGGACTGTCAGAAGAAGAACAGGCAGAACAGGCAGCGTTGAGAAAAGAATATATTGAAGCCATACGAGGCAGCTTAAGAGGAAATTTAAACAATATCTCCATTCAGGAAGCAGACGGCACTGTCACAGATCTGGGAAAAAAACATGGTAATGTCGGAGAAGAATGAGATTCGTAAATGGGTAAAGGAACATCGCAGCAGTCTTAGCGTGTCACAGGAAGCCAGGTGGGATGATGGGATCTGTCTGAGACTTCTGGAACTGGAGGAGATTAACAGAGCTTTCTGTATTTACTGTTATGCTTCCATGCGTCATGAAGCCGGTACCTGGAAATTCATGGAGCATTTATTAAAACAGGGTAAATGCGTGGCGGTTCCCAAAGTATCAGGAAAAAATCTGGATTTTTACGTCATTACAGGAAAAACAGATCTGGAAGAAGGTACTATGGGGATTATGGAACCCAAGGCTACCTGTTTAAAAATTAATGATACCCAGGCGCCCATGGTAGTACCGGGAATTGCTTTTGATAAAAACAAAAACCGGCTGGGATATGGAGGCGGATATTATGACCGGCTCTTTGAAAAGGAACCGGATCATAAGAGAATCGCCATTGCTTATGATTTTCAGATATTTGACAGGATCCCTGCAGATCCTCATGATAAAACAGTAGATATGATTATTATTCCTTAAAAGAAAGGCAGGTTCTTTATGACTATAACTGAGATTGGCAGACAGGCGAAAGAAGTGACAGGAATTATAGGAATCATTGGCTCTGCGAAAAAAGAGGAAGGACTGAAATCGGCGGCAACCGCTTTGCTGGAAGGAGAGGCAGAGATTCTGTGTGCCAATCAGGATGATGTGATCAAGGCAACGGCAGCAGGAATGAGCCAGGGTCTCATAGACCGTCTGGAGCTGACCCCAAAGCGGATCGAAGATATGGCAGAGGGACTTTTGGCAGTGGCCGCTTTAGAGGATCCGGTAGGAGAAGTTATTTCCATGAAGATGCGTCCCAACGGTCTTACCATTGGTCAGAAAAGAGTTCCGCTTGGTGTTGTTGGAATTATATATGAGGCAAGACCCAATGTGACGGCCGATGCCTTCGGACTTTGTTTTAAATCTGGCAATGCAGTAATTTTAAAAGGCGGAAGTGATGCACTGGAGTCCAATAAGGCCATTGTAAAGTGGTTAAGAACCGGGTTATCCCGTGCAGGACTGCCGGAAAATATTCTTCAGCTCATAACAGATACGGACAGAGAGAAGACAAAAGAATTCATGCGTCTTCGGGAATATGTAGATGTGCTGATTCCAAGAGGCGGAGCAGGGCTTATCAAGAGCGTTGTGGATAACAGCACTATACCTGTGATTGAGACCGGTACAGGGAACTGTCATATCTTTGTAGATGAATCGGCAGATTTTGACATGGCACTGAATATTATCTTCAATGCCAAGACTCAGAGAATTGGGGTTTGCAATGCCTGTGAGTCCCTTTTGGTACACCGGGCGGTTGCAGCGCAGTTTCTGCCACTTTTAAACCAGCGCCTTTTAACAAAATCAGTGGAAGTCAGGGCAGATCAGGAAGCCTGTAAGCTTGTGAAGGACTTTGTACCTGCAACGGAAGAAGACTGGGGTACGGAGTATTTGGATTATATTGTTTCCTTAAAGCTTGTTGATTCAGTAGAGGAAGCCATATCTCATATTAACCGTTATAATACCAAGCACTCAGAAGCGATTATTACAAATGATTATAATAATGCCCAGAAGTTTTTAAATGAAATTGATGCAGCCGCTGTTTATGTGAATGCGTCGACCCGGTTTACCGATGGATATGAGTTTGGATTTGGAGCTGAGATTGGAATCAGCACTCAGAAGCTTCATGCCAGAGGTCCTATGGGATTAAAGGAACTGACTACAACCAAATATATTATTTATGGAAATGGACAGATTCGGCCATAATATAATATAGCACTATTGTTTGACAATTTAATTATTTTATGATAAACTACCGACAGAAGAAATGGAAGGGGTGAAAGGATGAAGAAATAATTCTTGTAAAGTAACTGCATGATGAATGGGATATTTTTATATCTTTTTTTATTGTGCCTGTTTTTGCAAGAATATTACTTCATTCTCCAGCCTTTTTTTGTGTTCTGAAATAGACACCATCTGCAAGGAGAACGGCCGTGCCTGTTCTTTTTGACCGATCCGGCTGTGAGAAATATGATTCTTGCAGCTGTTTTTTATGCAGAAAATTATTTTCTGCTATATTTGGAGGGATGTCTATGTCATTGATTCAGGTTACAGATCTTTCATTTACTTACGAAGGAAGCAGCGATCCAGTATTTGAACACGCTACGTTTCAGCTGGATACAGATTGGAAGCTTGGTTTTACAGGAAGAAACGGGCGGGGGAAGACTACATTTTTAAATCTTCTTATGAACCGGATGGAATATACAGGAACTATTGTATCAAGCGTCACATTTGATTACTTTCCCTATGAAGTGGAGGACAAGGAAGCACAGACCCTTGATATCATCAATTCCATTCTGGGCGACTGTCCATACTGGGAGATAAAAAGAGAGTTGACAAAGCTTAAGGTTTCAGAAGATGTGCTTTATCGGCCCTACAATACTCTGTCAAACGGAGAACGGACCAAGGTTTTACTGGCAGCGTTATTTTTACGCGAGGGCAATTTCCTCCTTATTGATGAGCCCACCAATCATTTGGACAGGGAAGGAAGGGAATTGGTCAGTCAGTATTTAAACAGCAAAAAAGGGTTTATTCTCGTATCCCATGACCGTAAGTTTTTGGATGATTCGGTAGACCATATTTTATCCATTAACCGAGCTGACATTGAGGTTCAAAAAGGCAACTTTTCAGTGTGGTACGAAAACCGCCAGAGAAAAGATCAATATGAACAGTCGGAAAATGAACGTTTAAAAAAGGATATCCGACATCTGGAAGCAGCAGCCAGACAATCCGGAGAATGGGCGGATAAAGTAGAATCCACTAAAATAGGAAAAAAATCAATGATTCATGAAAAATCCATTGATACAAGAGCCTATGTGGGAGAAAAGTCAAGGCGCATGCAGATGCGTAGAAAAAATCTGGAACGCAGGCAGAACCAGGCAATTGATGATAAAAAGGGTTTGTTAAAAAATATTGAGGAAGCAGAAGATTTAAAGCTGTATTCATTAAAGCATCATTCCAGCAGACTTCTTGTTTTAAAAGAGGTTGTCCCATTTTACCAGGGACCGGTGTGCGATCCGGTTAGTTTAAGCCTTGAACAGGGACAGAGAGTATCCCTTCAGGGAAAGAACGGCTGCGGAAAAACATCCATTCTGAAACTGATTATGGGTAATCAAGCAGCGGGTGATCCTATTGATTACCAGGGGACAATTGAAACTGCAAGCGGAATTAAGATTTCCTACGTTTCACAGGATACCTCCTTTTTAAAGGGAAGTCTGACAGAATACGGAAAACAGTACGGCGTAGAAGATTCCCTGTTTAAAGCACTTTTAAGGAAACTGGATTTTTCAAGGGAACAATTTCAAAAACCCATGGAAACATTTAGTGAAGGACAAAAGAAAAAAGTTTTAATTGCACGCAGTTTATGCGAGCAGGCTCACCTATATATATGGGATGAACCCTTAAATTTTATCGATGTATACTCCAGAATCCAGATTGAAAACCTGATACTGAAATTTCAGCCGGCCATGTTACTGGTAGAGCATGATGAGTTCTTTACGCAGAATGTGGGGGCAGAGCCTGTTACGGTTTTGTCTTCTTACTAAAAAGGCTGTTGGCTGAAGTTTCAAAAAATCGGGAGAACTGTCTGGCAAAGTTGACATTTTATGGTGTTTCATGTAAAATGCTTTTGATAAAGGGTTTAAAAACAGAACGAATGAAAGGGATTTTTTCAGATGCAGATTGATATAGATCAGATAGATATAACAGGGGAAGTACCGGTAAGAGAACCTGAGAGACAATATTATTTTATGGCAAAAGTCAGCGGGTATGTAAAACGCCGGAGTGAAGAGCTTGGACGCGCCATGACCTTTTGCACCCAGACATTTGGCTGTCAGATGAATTCCAGAGATTCCGAAAAGCTTGAAGGGATTTTAGAAGCTGTTGGGTTTGTACAGACAGATACCGAAGAGGCGGATTTTGTTCTTTATAACACCTGTACGGTAAGAGAGAATGCCAATCTGAAGGTTTACGGAAGACTTGGAGTTTTAAACAGCCTGAAAAAGAAAAATCCTGATATGATCATTGCCCTTTGCGGATGTATGATGCAGGAAGAGGATGTGGTAGAAAAGATTAAAAAGAGCTACCGGTTTGTAGACGTTATTTTTGGTACTCATAACATCTATAAGCTGGCAGAGCTTTTATACCAGCGTCTGGAAGCCAAAAAGATGGTGGTTGACATCTGGAAGGGAACCGACCAGGTGGTGGAAGACCTTCCGGCAGACAGAAAATATTCGTTTAAGTCTGGTGTTAATATTATGTTTGGCTGTGATAATTTCTGCAGCTATTGCATCGTACCTTACGTAAGAGGAAGAGAGCGCAGCCGCAGCCCCAAAGACATTATTACTGAGATCAAAGGACTTGCAGATGACGGTGTGGTAGAAATCATGCTGCTGGGGCAGAATGTTAATTCCTATGGAAAAACACTGGAAGAGCCTGTCAGCTTCGCGGAGCTTCTTTCCCAGGCAGATGAGGTGGAAGGTTTGGAGCGCATCCGTTTTATGACGTCCCATCCAAAGGATTTATCCGATGAACTGATTGAGGCGATGAAAAATTCAAAAAAAGTATGCCGTCACATTCATCTTCCTCTCCAGTCAGGAAGCAGCCGGATTTTAAAGCTTATGAACCGAAGATATACAAAAGAAAAATATTTGGAACTTGTGGATAAAATTCGTACTGCCATGCCGGATATCTCCCTTACCACCGATATTATTGTAGGTTTCCCAGGGGAAACTGAGGAAGACTTTTTAGAAACATTAGACGTAGTGAGAAAAGTACGTTTTGACAGCGCGTTTACCTTTATCTATTCCAAGCGTACCGGAACTCCGGCAGCGAAAATGGAAGACCAGATTCCGGATGAGGTTGTAAAGAACCGGTTTGACAGATTGCTGTCCTTAGTCCAGCAGATTTCATCTGAAGTTTGCGGCAGAGAAGTTCATACGGTTCAGAAGGTTCTGGCAGAGGAAGTCAATGATCATAAAGAAGGCTATTTAACCGGACGGTTAAGCAGCAACACAACAGTCCATTTTAAGGGAGCTCCTTCTCTGATCGGAAAAATAGTGGACGTATATCTTGATGAATCAAAGGGATTTTACTATATGGGAACATTAAGACCATAAACAGAAGAAAAGAGGAAACAAAAGAGAATGGCTGGATTATCGCCAATGATGGCTCATTATTTAGAAACAAAAAAAGAATACCCGGACTGTCTTTTATTTTACAGACTGGGTGACTTTTATGAAATGTTTTTTGAAGATGCGATTACGGTATCCAGAGAGCTGGAAATAACTTTAACAGGAAAAGAATGCGGATTAGAGGAACGGGCACCTATGTGCGGCGTTCCTCATCATGCTGTTGAAACCTATTTAAACCGTCTGGTTCAAAAGGGATACAAAGTCGCCATCGCCGAACAGATGGAAGATCCCAGACAGGCGAAGGGACTTGTAAAGCGGGAAGTAATCCGTGTGGTAACTCCCGGAACCATAACCAGCGCGCAGGCTCTTGATGAAACAAGAAATAATTATCTGATGGGGGTTGTTTACATCGGAGAAGCATTTGGAATTGCGGTGACCGATATCAGCACCGGAGACTTTCTGGTGACACAGGTGGAATCCGATCGGGAGCTGATCGATGAAATCAATAAATTTACACCTTCTGAGATCATATGTAATGAAGCCTTTTACGTGTCAGGAGTGGACATAGAAGACATAAAAAACCGGTATCAAACTGTTATTTCATCTCTGGATCATCATTATTTTTCCGACGAAGTCTGCAGAAAAATTTTACGTGAGCATTATCAGGTAGGCACCCTTACCGGGCTTGGGCTTGATGATTACGATATGGGTGTAATTGCAGCCGGTGCAGTGATGCAGTACATGTATGAGACCCAGAAAAGCAGCCTGTCTCATATCACGACAATCACACCTTATTCCACCGGGCAGTACATGATAATCGATACTTCTACCAGAAGAAACTTAGAGCTTCTTGAAACTCTTAGGGAAAAGCAGAAAAGGGGAAGCCTTTTATGGGTTCTTGACCGCACCAAAACAGCTATGGGAGCAAGAATGCTGCGTACCTATGTGGAACAGCCTCTGATCCATAAATCTGAGATTATCGGGCGTCAGAATGCCATTGAAGAGCTGAACATGAATTACATATCCAGAGAAGAGATTGGTGAGTATTTAAATCCCATCTATGATCTGGAACGTCTGATTGGAAGGATCAGCTATAAGACCGCAAATCCAAGAGATTTAATTGCATTTAAGAGTTCACTGGAGATGCTTCCCCATATTAAAACGCTGCTGAAGGAATTTACCAGCGAACTTTTAGCTGATTTATATAACGAACTGGACCCCCTTGATGATATTAAGGATTATATCGAGCGTGCAATTATAGAAGACCCGCCTGTTTCTATCCGGGAGGGCGGAATCATCCGGGAAGGTTTTCATGAAGAGGCGGATAAGCTTCGCAGTGCAAAAACAGAAGGAAAAACCTGGCTGGCAGATTTAGAGGCAAAAGAAAAAGAAAAAAGCGGAATCAAGAATCTGAAAGTAAAATATAACAAAGTATTTGGATACTATTTTGAAGTGACCAATTCCTTTAAGGATCTTGTTCCGGATTATTTTATCAGAAAGCAGACACTGGCCAATGCAGAGCGTTATACCACCGATGAGCTGAAGGAACTGGAAGACATTATACTGGGGGCTGAGGATAAGCTTTTTTCTTTGGAATATGACCTGTTCTGTGAAGTCCGTGATACCATTGCTTCCAAGGTACTGAGAATTCAAAAAAGCGCCAGAGCCATTGCAGGCATCGACGTGCTGGTTTCCTTATCTTCTGTTGCAACGAGAAACAATTACGTAAAACCCCAGATTAATGAAAAAGGTATCATTGATATTAAAAACGGACGTCATCCGGTGGTAGAAAAGATGCTTCGGGACGATATGTTTGTATCCAATGACGTTTATCTGGACAACGGAAAAAACCGCCTGTCCATTATAACCGGACCTAACATGGCAGGAAAATCAACTTACATGAGGCAGACGGCTTTGATTGTGCTGATGGCACAGATTGGCTGTTTTGTCCCTGCAGATGAAGCGAACATAGGAATTTGTGACCGGATCTTTACCAGGGTGGGAGCGTCTGATGATCTGGCCTCTGGTCAGAGTACCTTTATGGTGGAGATGACTGAGGTTGCCAATATTCTTAGAAATGCTACTAAAAACAGTCTGATCGTCCTCGACGAAATTGGAAGAGGAACCAGTACCTTCGACGGTCTGAGTATTGCATGGGCGGTAGTGGAGCATATCAGCAACCAAAAGCTTCTTGGTGCAAAGACGCTGTTTGCCACTCATTATCATGAACTTACCGAATTGGAAGGAACCATGAGCGGGGTTAATAACTATTGCATCGCTGTGAAAGAACAGGGCGATGACATTGTTTTCTTAAGAAAAATTATTAAAGGCGGAGCCGATAAAAGCTATGGAATCCAGGTTGCGAAGCTGGCTGGCGTTCCAGATACTGTCATAATCAGAGCCAAGGAACTGCTTGCAGAGTTAAGCGATGCGGATATTACAGCAAAGGCAAAAGAAATTGCGGAAGCAAATGGGGGCATAACCCAGCGAAAGGCTGTTCCAAAGCCGGATGAAGTGGATTTACAGCAGATGTCACTATTTGATACGGTAAAGGATGACGATATTATCCGGGAATTAGGGGAACTTGAGCTGGGCAATATGACACCCATAGATGCCCTGAATACGTTATACCGACTTCAGACCAAATTAAAAAATCGCTGGCAATAGGAAAAAGGAGCAGGTGCCATGGCAAATATAACCGTACTGGATCAAAATACGATTAATAAAATAGCAGCAGGAGAAGTGGTTGAACGCCCTGCTTCTGTGGTAAAGGAGCTTTTGGAGAACGCGATTGATGCAAAGGCAACAGCTGTTACGGTGGAAATCAAAGAAGGGGGAACTACATTTATCCGTGTGACGGATAATGGCTGCGGTATCCCAAAGGAAGAGGTTTCCCTTGCTTTCCTGCGCCATTCCACCAGTAAGATTAAATCCGTAGAGGATCTGTTTACTGTGTCCTCCTTAGGCTTTCGTGGTGAGGCTCTTGCCAGTATCGCATCAGTTTCCCAGGTGGAAATTATTACGAAAACCAGTGTGGGATTAACAGGTACCAGATATCAGATTGAAGGCGGGATAGAACGTTCCATTGAAGAAATCGGAGCGCCCGAAGGAACCACCTTTATTGCCAGAAACTTATTTTTCAATACTCCGGCAAGAAAAAAGTTTTTAAAAACTCCGGTTACGGAAGGTGCCCATGTGGCTGATCTGGTAGAAAAACTGGCATTATCCCATCCGGAGGTATCCATACGTTTTATACAGAACAATCAGAACAAGCTACATACCTCCGGCAACCATAATCTGAAAGATATTATATATACGGTATTTGGAAGAGAGATTGCATCTAACCTTTTAGAGGTTTCCGTAAAAAAGGGAGAGGTTACCGTCCATGGTTTTATCGGAAAACCGGTGATTGCCAGAGGTAACCGCAATTATGAGAATTATTTTATCAATGGAAGATTTATTAAAAGCAGTATTATTTCACGGGCCATTGAAGAAGCTTACCGGCCGTTTATGATGCAGCACAAGTATCCATTTACCATGCTTCATTTTACCATAGAACCGGAACTGCTTGATGTGAATGTTCACCCTACCAAAATGGAACTTCGTTTCCGTGATGGAGAAATGATTTACCACATGGTTTATCAGGCGGTGGCCAATGCTCTTGCCCATAAAGAATTAATTCCGGAGGTCAGCCTTGCTAAAAAAGGGGAGGAAACCAAAGAGGCAATGCCTGGAAAGAAGTTTCAGCCCACACCGGAGCCTTTTGAAAATCAAAGACTGATGGCGTTAAACCAGACAGCTGTTTCTCAGGAAAAAAAGCTTTCTGAAGGAATTCCTTTTCCTAAACGACTGATTCCTCCACAGCCTGAAACGGTGAAAGAAGCAAATACGCTGGAGGAAAACTGGCTTGCTCCACCGGTTTCTGAGTCAGAAGAAATCCGTTCTGTGAAGCAGCCGGAACCTGTGAAGCCAAGTGAGATGATATCTCATTTGGCTTCACAGGAACTGATACAGGAACAAAAAGCAGAACAGCTGGATTTATTTGACGGTAAGCTATTAGAGCCACAGTCCCGTATAAAGCATAAATTAATCGGCCAGGTATTTGATACTTACTGGCTGGTGGAATTTTCTGACCAGCTTTATATTATTGATCAGCATGCAGCCCATGAAAAGGTTTTATATGAGAAAACCATGGCAACACTTAAAACTAGGGAATATACTTCCCAGGTGATCAATCCTCCCATTATCCTGACCTTAAACCGGAATGAAGAACTTCTCCTGAACCGGCATTTATCCGTTTTTACAGATATGGGCTTTGAAATAGAACCGTTTGGGGGGAGAGAATTTGCAGTAAGAGGGGTACCGGCCAATCTGTTTTCCATTGCAAAGAAAGAACTTCTTATTGAAATGATTGACGGTTTGTCCGATGATATGTCATTTAACAATCCGGGTATTATTTATGAAAAGGTGGCTTCCATGTCCTGCAAAGCGGCAGTAAAGGGAGGAAATACTCTTTCAGCAGCAGAAGCCAATGAACTGATTGACCAGCTTCTGAAACTGGAAAATCCTTACGCCTGCCCCCATGGAAGACCGACCATTATTTCCATGAGCAAATATGAACTAGAAAAGAAATTTAAGAGGATTGTCTGATGAAACCATTAATTATTATTACCGGTCCTACCGCTGCGGGCAAGACTGACTTGTCTGTCCGCCTTGCACGGGCAATCGGTGGGGAGATTATCAGTGCAGACTCCATGCAGGTTTACCGCCATATGGACATTGGATCTGCCAAGATCACAGAAGAAGAGAAAAAAGGAGTTCCCCATTATTTAATTGACGTCTTAAATCCGGATGAGGAATTTAATGTTGCAGTTTTTCAGAAAATGGCCAAGGATGCAGTGAATACAATTTATTCTCATGGAAATATTCCTATTGTGACAGGCGGTACCGGTTTCTATATTCAGGCACTTCTTTACGATATTGATTTTACTGATAACGGGGAAGACTCTTCCATTCGGGAGGAACTGGAACTGTTGGGAAGTGAAAAAGGCGGCGAATATTTACATGAACTGCTTCAAAAGCTGGATCCCGATGCTGCAGGGGAAATTCACCCCAACAACAGGAAGCGGGTAATCCGTGCTATTGAGTTTTTCCGGCAGACAGGAGAAAAAATTTCAGAACATAACCGCAGGGAGAGGGAAAAAGCTTCCCCCTACGATTTCCTTTACTATACTGTAAATATGGACCGGGAGACTTTGTATCAGAGAATTGACCGGCGGGTGGATTTAATGATGGAACAGGGCCTGGTTGAAGAAGTAAAAAGGCTGAAGAAAATGGGCTGTACCAGAGATATGGTGTCCATGCAGGGGTTGGGATATAAGGAGATACTGGATTATCTTCAGGGAGACTGTACCCTTGAGGAGGCGGTTTATATTCTGAAACGTGATACCAGACATTTTGCCAAACGGCAGATTACCTGGTTTAAACGGGAACGGGAAGTCAGGGATTTATACCTTCCTGAATATGACTATGACCTGGAACAGGTGTTAAAAAAGATTGTGCAGGACACAAAAGAGATCATTGGATTGGAGAACGATTAGATCATGGAAATTGACAGTATATATGAGGAGCTTGGGATAAGCCGGAAAGTGCTGGATTTTGGAACAAAAATTGAAGGAAAATTAAAAGCCAGATTTGAAGAGATTGATAAAAATGCAGAATTTAATCAGATGAAGGTCATTAAAGCCATGCAGGAAAACCGGGTCAGTGACATTCATTTTGCAGCAACTACTGGTTACGGCTACAACGATCTGGGGAGGGATACGCTGGAAGCGGTTTACGCCAGTGTTTTTCATACGGAAAGTGCGCTGGTAAGACCCAATTTAATCAGCGGAACTCATGCACTTTCTATCGCATTATCCGGAAACCTTCGACCTGGAGATGAACTGTTATCACCTGCAGGAAAGCCTTATGATACTCTGGAGGAAGTGATTGGAATCAGGGAGAGTACTGGTTCCCTGAAAGAATACGGCGTCGTATACCGTCAGGTCGAGCTTCTTCCCGACGGAACCTTTGATTATGAATCCATTGAAAAAGCGATTAACGAAAAAACACGTCTGATTACCATCCAGCGTTCCAAGGGATATGATACCCGTCCCACATTTTCCGTTTCACAGATCGGCGAGCTGATTGCATTTGTTAAAAAAATCAAGCCGGAAGTCATCTGTATGGTAGATAACTGCTATGGTGAGTTTGTGGAGCGCATGGAACCTTCTGATGTGGGAGCCGATATGATTGTTGGATCCCTGATTAAAAATCCCGGCGGCGGTCTTGCTCCTATCGGTGGTTATATTGCAGGAAGAACCGACTGTATTGACCGTGCGTCTTACCGTCTCACTGCACCCGGACTTGGAAAGGAAGTTGGAGCCAGTCTTGGACTGAATCAGTCATTCTATCAGGGCCTGTTTCTTTCCCCTACTGTAGTAGCAGGCGCCTTAAAGGGAGCTGTTTTTGCAGCCAATGTGTATGAGAGCCTGGGATTTTCGGTTGTACCTGACGGCAGCCAGTCACGTCATGATATTATACAGGCAGTCACCTTTGGAAATCCGGAAGGCGTAATCGCTTTCTGCCAGGGAATCCAGGCAGCTGCACCGGTGGACAGCTTTGTTACTCCGGAGCCATGGGATATGCCCGGATACGATGCACCTGTCATTATGGCAGCTGGGGCTTTTGTACAGGGATCTTCCATAGAATTAAGTGCGGATGCTCCGATTAAACCTCCTTATGCTGTTTATTTTCAGGGCGGTCTTACCTGGTATCATGCAAAGCTTGGAATACTGATGTCACTCCAGAAGCTTCTTGACGCAGGTTTGATTGTATTGTAAAAAGGGGTGTACACAGCTGTAAAATTATGCTAAAATATTTTGACAGGTATGGGCAATCCTGCCAGGAAACAAAAAGGAGTATCATAACAGATGAGAGGTAAAAACTACTGGGTAATGCTTCTTCTTATGCTTGCCGGTGTTGTACTTGGCGGCTTTGTCGGAGATCTGACTAAGACAATCCCATGGCTTTCCTGGCTGAATGCGGGTCAGTCATTTGGGTTTGATGCTCCGTTAATTGTTAATTTTGGTGTTCTGGTCATAACCTTCGGCATTAACATTAAAATTACCATGGGCGGCATTATTGGAATGGCTGCAGCTCTGGTAACATATCGATTGATTTAAGATTCTACATATGTCTGTTGCGTACCTGGAGAGTAACCGTAGGAGGCATATGGAACGTATAACGATGAAAGACATCCCAAAGGATGAAAGACCCTGTGAAAAGTGTCTGAGAGAAGGACCGGAAGGTTTAAGTGATGCAGAACTTCTGTCCATTATTATCCGGACAGGTTCCAGAGAGGACAACTCTCTTGCACTGGCACAAAAGATACTGGCCTTAAACTATCCGCGGGAGGGTATTTTAGGGCTTTTGCATCTTTCCATGCAGGAACTGATGCAGGTTAAGGGAATTGGCCGTGTGAAAGGCGCCCAGTTATTAAGCATTGGAGAATTGTCCAAACGTATCTGGAAGCGGACGGCAAGTTTAAAAGGAACCGATTTCCACCGTCCACAGGATATTGTAAATTATTTTGTGGAGGATATGCGCCACAGAGAACAGGAGCTGGTTTTTGTCATGCTCTTAAATACAAAAGGTGCCCTTATTAAGGACATTATGATCTCTCAGGGAACAGTGAACACTTCCGTTGTTTCTCCCAGAGAGATTTTCATTGAGGCAGTCAGGTATCATGCAGTCAGCCTGGTTCTGGTTCACAATCATCCAAGCGGAGATCCGGCACCCAGCAGAGAGGATCTTTCTATTACCCGCAGGGTGAAGGAAGCAGGGGATTTAATTGGTATCAGACTGTTAGATCATATTATTATAGGAGATAATTCCTATATCAGTTTAAAAGAACGGGGAATCGTATAGATGGAACCAAAACGCAGTAAATATATTCTGATTGCATTAACAGTTTTTTGTGTCCTGCTCATCGGACTCACATCCGTTCATGATGAGTGGCTTACGCCGCTGCGTACAAGCGTGGGATATGTTCTCATCCCCGTACAGTCCGGAGTTAATTCGGTGGGGTCGGCTATTTACGATGAGATTAAGGATTATTCCAAACTCAGGAATGCAATGATTGAGAATAAAGATATGAAAGATCTTATTAACCAGCTGACTGAGGAAAACACCAGGCTGCAGTCAGAGGAATTTGAATTAAAACGATTAAGAGAACTTTACAGTCTGGATCAGCAATATGGACAGTATACAAAAGTGGGCGCCAGAGTCATCGCCAACGATTCAAGCAACTGGTTTAAAGTGTTTCGTATTGACAAAGGCTCGAAGGACGGAATTGCCACAGATATGAATGTGGTGGCAGGCGGCGGCCTTGTGGGCATTGTTACCGATGTAGGTGCCAATTATGCTACAGTACGGTCCATTATCGATGATTCCAGCCGGGTCAGCGGTATGGCCATGCAGTCTGGTGACAGCTGCATCGTTGCCGGTGACTTAACCCTGTTTAAAGATGGCAGGTTAAGAATTACCAACGTATTAAAAGACAGTGATTTAAAAGACGGAGATAAGATTGTAACCTCCAATATTAGTTCTGTGTATTTACCTGGAATTTTAGTGGGATATGCTTCCGATATCACCAATGATACCAACAATGTTACAAAATCCGGTTATTTAATTCCTGCCGCAGAGTTTGGCAGCCTTCAGGAGGTACTTGTAATAACCCAGTTGAAAGCTGATATGATGAAGGAAGGGGAGTCTGCTCCGGCTGCAGAAGGAGGAGACACTGCAGAAACCACAGCCCAGCCAACCCAGGCTGCAGAGAGCGAAAGCACTTCCCAATAGTGAAAAGGAGTAACATGAGACGGATTTTATTCAACGTACTGCTTATTATACTGGCATTTACCATCCAAAACTGTATATTTCCCCTGCTTCCGTTTCTATCGGCTACACCCAACCTGCTGTTAATTCTTACTTTTTCTTTTGGATTCATACATGGGAAAGAAGCAGGAATGTACTATGGTCTGTTAGCAGGTCTTCTTATGGATTTGTTTTACAGCGGACCCTTTGGATTTTATACCCTGATTTTTATTTTTATGGGCTATGTCAACGGAATCTGTACCAAATATTACTATGAAGATTATATAACGCTGCCATTAATTATGAGTGTGCTGAATGAACTGGCCTATAATTTTTATATCTATGTGTTCCGCTTTTTGATTCGACAAAAATTACGGATCGGTTTTTACTTTATTAATCTGGTTTTACCTGAGATTATCTTTACTGTTGTGACCACGCTTCTGTTTTACAGGGTATTCCTGATTATGAACCGCCATTTGGAGGAGATTGAAAAAAGAGGTGATTCTACGATTGTTTAGGGAATTAATGGAGATCATAAGAGACGTATTCAGGAAAGCGGCTTCATCCCGCCTTTTTATTCTTGGAATCATCTGTTTGGCCATGTATACCGGACTGGTTCACACACTTTTTAATATGCAGATTATTAATGGTGAAAAAGCTTTAAGCGATTACCTGCAGCTTACAGAGCAGACCATTACAACTGCAGGCACAAGAGGAAACATCTATGACAGGACCGGAAAGGTACTGGCATATAATAAACTGGCTTATACGGTTATGGTACAGGATAATGGTGCCTATAAAAAAACAGATGATAAAAACCGCATGTATTTAAGACTGGTGCAGATTCTTAATAAGCATGGGGAAAATGTAGAGGGTAAATTTGAAATAGCCGTTGATTCCAATGGCGATATGGTTTATACCTCTTCTTCTGAATCTGCAAGAAAACGCTTTCTCAGAGATTATTACGGTCTGAAAAAGGTAGAGGATCTGGATGATGCAAAAGGTCTCTATCCTTCCAATTTAAGTGCCAGGGAACTGTTTGAACGGATCTGTGAAGAGAACGGCTTAAAGAGTTTAAAAGATTCTGACGAGAATCCCATTGACCTGACTGATCAGGAGGCACTGGATATTATTAATATTAAATATGCCCTCCGTCTCATGCTGTACCGAAAGTATGAAGCGACTGCGGTGGCCACAGAAGTATCTGACGATACGGTAGCCGATATCCTGGAACATATCGGAGATCTGCAGGGAGTTACCGTGGAAGAGACCACAATCCGGGCTTATAACGACAGTATTCCCTTTGCCCCTGTTATCGGATATACAGGAAAGGTTCCAGAGGAACAGTTGGAGAATTTACAGAGCCGGAAAGATGACTATGATATCAATGATATCGTAGGACGGACAGGCATTGAGTATACCATGGAGCATGAGCTTCAGGGAACCAAGGGAAAAAAGACAATTTATAAAGACAGTGTGGGAAGAATCCGGGAAACCAAAGATGAGACGGATTCTGTAGCCGGCAATGACGTTTACTTAACATTGGATGCAGATCTGCAAAAAGGTATCTACCATTTGATTGAACAGTCTCTCGCTGGGGTCTTGATCAAAACCATTGTAAATGTAGATTACCAGACGGGCAGTACCACAGACGGATCCAATATGAAGATTCCCGTAAAAGATGCTTATTATCAGCTGATTAATAACAATGTCCTGTCTTTAAAGGAGATTGAGTCAGAAGAAGCGTCAGATACGGAAAAGAACATATACCGGAAGTATGAAGCTTCAAGGAAAGAAATATTAGATGAACTTCGCAGTGAACTGATGAGTCCTCATGCAACAGTTATGAAAAATCTTCCGGAAGATATGAAAGCCTATATGTTTTATATTTACAGCTATCTCTCCGAACCTACTGTAGGAATAGTAAAAGCAGAGGCCATAGACGCATCCAGTGACGAATTTCAGGCATGGAAATCAGATGAAATCAGCCTGAGGGATTATCTTTATTATGGAATTGCAAACGGCTGGATTGACACCACGAAACTGGAAACAGACGTAAAGTATTCCAGCGCAGATGATACCTTTGAAGCGTTGGTAACTTATGTGGCAGGCAGGCTGGAACAGGACAGAAGCTTTACCAAGAAGATCTACCGGTATTTAATCAATAACGATACCATAACCGGGCAGGAATTATGTCTGGCTTTATACGATCAGGGCGTAATAAAGGAGAATGAACAGGACATTGCCGAATTAAGAGCGACAGGAGATGCATATACCTTTCTTTTAAAAAAGCTGTCTGCACTGGAGATCACTCCGGCTCAGTTGGCCCTGTCCCCCTGTAATGCAGGAGTGGTAGTGACCAATGATAAAACCGGAGAAGTGCTTGCACTGGTTTCATATCCGGGGTACGATAATAACAGGATCGGGGATGGCTCTTATTTCAGTCAGCTTCAGGCAGATTTATCCCTCCCCCTTTATAATAATGCTACTCAGACGCGAAAAGCACCGGGGTCCACATTCAAACCGATTACAGCAGTTGCGGCTCTTGAAGAGCATGCGATCACCGCCGATGAAACCATTAACTGCACCGGAATTTATACTGACGTGGAACCACCCATCAAGTGCTGGATCTATTCCGGCCAGCATGGTCCGCTTAACATTGTTGGCGGAATTGAAAACTCCTGTAACTATTTCTTTGCAGATTTAGGCCACCGTCTTTCTACAGATGGAAATGGAATTTATTCTCCAGATTTAGGACTGGGGGTTTTACGAAACTATGCAGCAAAATTTGGACTGGATCACAAATCCGGTGTGGAGATTGGTGAGCTGGATCCGCAGATTTCAAAAGAAGCGCCGGAACGTTCTGCCATGGGACAGGGAAGCCACGCTTATACCAATGTCCAGTTGTCAAGGTATGTTGCTGCCATAGCAAACAGGGGAACTGTTTTTGAACTCAGTTTACTTGATAAAACAACGGATTCTGAAGGTAATCTGATTAAAGATTATACCCCTGAGATTTCTTCTCATATTGACGCGGCAGGCTCAACGTGGGATACTGTACAACAGGGAATGAGAGAAGTGATTGCTAACGGTTCGACTAAGCGATTATTTGCGGATCTGGAAGTGGAAATTGCCGGTAAAACCGGAACTGCCCAGGAAGCCCGCAATAAGCCGAATCATGCGTTCTTCATTTCTTATGCGCCATATGACAATCCGGAAATCTGTGTAACAGTGAATATTCCGTATGGCTATTCATCATCGAACGCCGCTAACATTGCGAAGAATGTCTATAAGTATTATTATGGCTATATAGACTTAGAATCCATTGTAAACGCAGGCGCCCTGGATGCAGCGAAGGTCAACATTCGCGATTAACGAGGATAAGAGGTGATATGATGCATGATACCGTAGTAATAAAAAGCAACAAAGCAGGTATGACTGTTATCCTGGATCCGGACATCCCCTTCCCTCAGCTTCTTTCTGACATTGGGAAGAAATTCGGAGATCATGCCAAATTCTGGGGATCCGCACAAATGACTCTGACAATTGAAGGCAGAGAGGTTACTCCTGCGGAAGAATTCTCTATCATAAACCAGATTACGGAAAACTCCAATGTGGAGATAATTTGTCTGGTGGATACAGATGCAAACCGCATGAAGCGATGTGAAAAAGCACTGAACGAGAAGCTGATGGAACTATCCTGCCAGACGGGACAGTTTTTCAAAGGCAATTTACAAAATGGAGAGACTTTGGAATCGGAAGCGAGCATTGTAATCATCGGGGATGTATTAAAGGGTGCAAAAGTCCTGGCAAAGGGCAATGTAATTGTTCTGGGCAAACTGTCCGGCACCGTTTGCGCAGGTGTGGCAGGGAATAAAGGCGCACTGATTACAGCCCTGGAAATGGCACCTGCCCAGCTTCGGATTGCAGACTGTACTTCAGGACTGGACGGCAGAAGCCGCCGTCTAGGGCGGGGACCAATGAAGGCATATCTGGAGAACAATAAAGTCCTTATAAAACCAATGAAAAAAAGTGTGGAAATATTCCGAAAATTAAGGTAAAATAGAATGAGGTATAAAAAACAGGAGGATATGGTATGAGCGAGATCATCGTAATCACTTCTGGAAAAGGCGGGGTAGGCAAGACGACAACTTCTGCCAATGTTGGTACCGGACTGGCGATTCTGGGTAAGAAGGTAGTCCTGATAGATACAGATATCGGACTTCGGAACTTAGACGTGGTTATGGGTCTGGAAAACCGCATTGTCTACAATCTTGTAGATGTGGTAGAGGGAAACTGCCGTATGAAGCAGGCCCTGATTAAAGACAAAAGATACCCGAATTTATTTTTACTTCCATCAGCCCAGACGCGGGACAAGACTGCGGTTACACCCGGGCAGATGGTAAAACTGGTGGATGATTTAAGAGATGATTTTGATTACATTCTGTTAGATTGTCCGGCGGGAATTGAACAGGGCTTTCAGAACGCAATTGCAGGTGCTGACAGAGCCATTGTTGTAACAACTCCGGAGGTGTCCGCAATCCGGGACGCAGACCGGATTATTGGTCTTTTGGAAGCTGCCGACATGGGCAGCATAGAACTGATTGTGAACAGGATCCGGGCTGATATGGTAAAAAGAGGAGATATGATGTCTCTTGATGACGTCATGGACATTCTGGCCATTGATATTATTGGTGCTGTTCCGGATGATGAGGATATTGTCATTTCCAGCAATCAGGGAGAGCCTCTTGTAGGTATGGGGACTCCAGCCGGACAGGCCTATATGGACGTATGCAGGAGAATTATCGGTGAGAATATCCCGATCCAGAATCCGGCAGTACGGGAAGGTCTTTTCTTTCGACTCTCGCATCTCTTAAAGAGAGCATAGGAGGGTCTGATATGAACCTGTTTCCTGTATTCCGTAAGAAGAATTCAGGAGAAATTGCAAGAAATCGTCTGAAACTTTTGCTGGTTGCGGACAAGGCTGACTGTTCTCCTGAGATCATGCAGATGATAAAAGACGATATGATCCGTGTTGTTTCACGATACATGGATATTGATTCCGACAGAATAGAGATACAGATGAAGAAATTAAAGCAGCCGGATTGTGAACGCTTTACACCGGTGCTTTATGCAAACATCCCTATTCGCGATGTACCTGATAAGGGGATATACTGACTATGTTTTCTGACTACAATTTTAAATATTATAATTACCGGTTAGTTTTGTACATGCTGTCGCTGGCAGTGATTGGAATTTTAGTGGTGGCAAGTGCCTCCAACCAGGATTCTGGTATTGTAACAAAACAGATTATCGGCGTAATGGTGGGATTTGCACTGGCAATCGGTCTTTCCATCATAGACTATCGTAAAATCGTAAAGCTTTATGTTCTGGTTTATGGACTTTGTATCCTGTTACTGGGAGCAGTTCTTGTCATGGGACATACGGCAGGAGGTGCCACCAGATGGATCTACATTCCTGGATTAGGTCGGATTCAGCCTTCTGAATTTGTAAAAATCGGGCTTATCGTATTCTTTTCCTGGTATTGGAATAAATACCAGGAAAAGATGAATACGCCTGTTATGGTGGGACTGGCTGCTTTGCTGGCGGCGTTCCCCATAAGTCTTATCTTTGCAGAACCCAATTTATCTACCAGTCTGGTTGTTACAGTCATCATACTGTGTATGGTGTTTTCAGCCGGTATCAGTTACCGGTGGATTGGTGGCGTTCTGGCTATTGCAATACCGGCAGGTATGCTGTTTATCTATCTGCTGACTAAGGGCTTAATTCCGTTCATACATGATTATCAGGCGCGGCGTATTCTTGCGTGGATTTATCCTCATGCGGAACAGTATGCGGAAAACTTATACCAGCAAAAGAATTCAATTATGGCAATCAGTTCCGGACAGCTTCAGGGAAAGGGACTTTTTAATACAACCATTGCTTCTGTGAAAGACGGAAACTTTTTATCAGCCGGTGAAACGGATTTTATCTTCGCCATTATCGGTGAAGAGATGGGATTTCGAGGCAGTGTGATTGTCATTGCTCTTATTGGACTGGTTGTATTTGAATGTCTTTATACTGCATCCAAAGCAAAAGACATGTCCGGCAGACTGATTTGCACCGGTATGGCAGCCCTGATCGGGTTCCAGGCTTTTTCTAACATCGCGGTGGCGACACAGATCTTTCCTAATACAGGTCTGCCGCTTCCCTTTGTCAGTTCGGGAGTGAGCTCCCTAACCAGTATTTTTATGGGAATGGGCCTGGTGCTGAATGTTGGACTGCAACGCAAAATCGGTAATTAAAAGGAGGTATATCGTTATGAATATAGGATTAGTTGCCCATGATTCAAAGAAAAAACTAATGCAGAATTTCTGCATTGCGTACAGAGGAATTTTAAGTAAGCATATGTTATATGCAACAGGAACAACAGGACGTTTGATTGAGGAAGTCACAAACTTAAATGTTCATAAATATCTGGCAGGTCATCTGGGTGGAGAACAGCAGTTGGGATCTCAGATCGAGCACAATGAGATTGACCTTGTAATCTTCCTGCGAGATCCTCTGACACAGAAATCACATGAACCGGATATTGTAAATATTATGAGAACCTGTGATATGCATAATATCCCTCTTGCAACCAATCTGGCCACAGCAGAGTTATTAATTAAATCTCTGGAACGCGGCGATCTGGAATGGCGAGAAATGTATAAATAGCAGAGGTAGATATAAGTGAAAAGAAAAGTTTTTGTGACATCAGGCTGCATCATCTTAAGCGCATTAATCCTGACGGGCTGTGCTGGTCTTCATAAACTTGACAATCCTTATGAATTTTCTGAGAGGACCGCCCTTTACCAGTCCGCTTCTGTGGCTGGTAAATCGGAAACCTTTGCTCATGATCTTTGCGTGGTGTCGAAAGATACTGCTGATTCGGAAAGTTCAGTGACAGCAGAAGCTGCCGCTGTATTTGATTTATCTGATAATAATGTGATTTTTGCGAAGAATCCTTTTGAAAAATTATATCCAGCAAGCATTACCAAGACGATGACTGCACTTTTGGCAGTTAAGTACGGAAATCTGTCCGATGAGGTGACAGTGACGAAAGATGCTGTAATTAAGGAGTCGGGTGCCAGTTTATGTGGTATAAAACCAGGAGATAAGCTGACCATGGAACAGCTTCTGTATGGTCTTATGATCCCTTCTGGTAATGATGCAGGTGTTGCCATTGCAGTTAATATGGCGGGAAGTGTTGATCAGTTTGCCCAGATGATGAATGACGAGGCAAAAAAGCTGGGAGCCACAGGGACACATTTTGTAAATCCACATGGTCTCAGTGATGAAGATCACTATACCACGGCCTACGATCTGTATCTGATTTTTAATGAAGCTTTGAAGTATCCTGAATTTCGTAAAATCATCGGTACGGCTGAATACAAAACCTCTTATCAGGGCGGTGACGGGAAGACAGTAAACGCTATCTGGAAAGGTACCAACTGGTATATGACAGGAGAGCGTAAGACTCCTGACGGGCTTACGGTATTAGGAGGGAAGACTGGGACCACTCTTTCGGCAGGGAGCTGTCTGATTATGGGAAGCTCTGATGCATCTAAAAAAGAGTATGTTTCAGTGGTTTTAAAAGCCAGGGATCATGCCGGACTATATGATAACATGTCAAATATCCTGAATAAAATTGTAGAATAGTGATTGCCTTTCTTATGAATTTGTACTATAATTATATTAATCCGAATAGACTTTTTATACAAATCATATAACGCAAGGAGGAGAGTGCTATGGTGCAGATAATAGCAGGAAAAAAGGGTAAGGGGAAAACAAAGCATCTGTTAGACAGAGCTAATTCCGCCGTAAAAGACTCAAAAGGTTCTATTGTATATTTGGACAAAAGTTCGAAGCACATGTATGAGTTAAGCAACAAGATCCGCCTCATTAACGTCAATGAGTATCCGATTACTTCAAGCGAAGGATTTATTGGTTTTATCTGTGGTATCATATCTCAGGATCATGATTTGGAGATGATGTTTTTTGACAGCTTTTTAAAGCTGGCTTGTCTGGAAGGAGAAGACATATCAGAAACCATAGCGACTTTGGAAAAGATTGGTGAAAAGTATCATATTACCTTCGTTCTCAGCGTTTCTGTAGATGCGGAGAACATACCGGGGAACACCAGGGCTAATGTGGTTGTTTCATTATAATCATAGATAGGAATAGGGGACTGGGTGCCAGTCCCCTTTATTATTTGCATAAAATAAATGGAAGGTTGTACCACCCCTTCCATATTATGCTTGAATTTTTTAAATTTTCCTTTTATAATAGCTAAAAGGGAAAGGAGGCGTCAGGTTGGCTAAACAAAAGGCAACACAGCCATCTAAGAAGGCTGTACATCCTAAAAAAAGCAAAAAGATCATCCGCTATCGGCGGCCTCTGAATATCAATGTTGGTATGATCATTTTTGCCCTGATTTTCATCTATATGATCTTTAGTGTAATCACTTATGCAAGAAGAGATAAGGTACAGTTTTATGAAGTACAGGAAGGCAGTATCGTTAACAGCAAGGACTATACAGGGATTATACTAAGACAGGAAGAAGTAAAGAATGCAGACCGTTCCGGCTATGTGAATTATTATGTACGGGAAGGAAAGCGGGCAGCGGCCGGGACAAGGGTTTATTCCATCGATGAAACCGGAAGCATTACTTCGTTTCTTGCAGACCATTCACAGGACAATGTAACATTGACTTCAGAAAATCTGACTGAATTAAAAAAACAGCTGACCGCATTCAGCCTTACTTATGACAATAATCAGTTTCGCTCAGTATATGATACAAAATATGCTCTGGAATCTGAAGTAATGGAATATATGAATCTTAACGCACTGGATAATCTGGGCAGTATGATGGATGAGGCCGGGATCAGTTTTGAACAGGTGAAAGCAGATCAGGCAGGAATTGTATCCTATGGTGTGGATTCGTTTGAAGGTTTGCAGCCATCGGGTATATCCGAGACCTCATTTGACCGCAGCAACTATGCAAAAAACAAGACTCAATCAGGAAAGCTGATTGAAAAAGGAGCGCCAGTCTATAAAACTATCACCTCTGATCAATGGTCAGTGGTATTTCCCATGTCAGAGGATGATATAAAAGCATATGGGGATAAAAAGAATCTCACCGTGGGATTTTCAGGTCGTGATTTAAAGGCAACTGGAAGCTTTTCTGTCATTACGGGGACCGATGGAAAAAGCTTTGGCAAGATTGATTTAGACAAATATATGGTACAGTTTGTTTCCGACCGATACTTGAATTTTGAAATTGTTTCAGACCGGGTAGACGGGCTTAAAATTCCTGTGACAGCTGTAACAAAGAAGGACTTTTACCTTGTTCCCATGGACTATATGACACAGGGCGGTGATAGCTCTGATACTGGTTTTAACAAGGAAGTCTATTCGGACTCAGGGACCTCCGTGGTATTTGTTCCCACGGAAATTTATTATTCTGAGGGGAATAATTATTACATAGAGATGGATCAGGCTGACGGCTTTAAAGCTGGCGATTACATTGTAAAGCCTAACTCCACAGAGCGTTATCAGATCGGAGCAAGCAATTCCCTTCAGGGAGTTTATAACATAAACAAGGGTTATGCCGTGTTTAAGCAGATTGATGTTTTGGTTTCCAATGATGAATACTATACTGTGAAGAAGAATATGACCTATGGACTTGCTGTATATGACCATATTGTCCTCAATGCACAATCTGTCAATGAGGGAGAATTAATATATCAATAAGAGGTGATAAACTTGGTGAAAGAAAATCTTTTAATTGTGGAAAACAGGATAGAAGAAGCCTGTAAAAGATGTGGGAGGGACCGTAGTGAGGTTACTTTAATAGCGGTTAGCAAGACAAAACCTGCTGATATGATTCGTGAGGCTTACCAATCGGGAATCCGGGATTTTGGAGAGAATAAAGTTCAGGAAATCTGTGATAAATATGAGCTGCTTCCCGATGATATACGCTGGCATATGATTGGTCATCTGCAGCGCAATAAGGTGAAACAGGTAATTGATAAAGCTGTGCTGATACACAGTGTTGATTCCGTCAGACTTGCAGAACAGATCGAGGAAGAAGCTGCAAAGAAAGAGATCTGTGTGGATATCCTTTTAGAAGTAAACGTTGCAGACGAAGAATCCAAGTTTGGCTTTCGTTTGGAGGAGACAGAACAGGCAATCCGTGATATTTCTGTTTTTCCCCATATAAGTATAAAAGGACTCATGACTATTGCACCTTTTGTAGAAAATTCTGAGCAAAATCGTCCTGTTTTTAAAGAATTAAATCAATTTTATGTTGACATGCAAAGGAAAAACATTGATAATGTTAATATGAATATGCTCTCAATGGGTATGACCGGAGACTATGAAATTGCCATAGAGGAAGGAGCTACTCTGGTAAGAGTCGGTACCGGAATTTTTGGTACAAGATATAAGATTGGAGAGAATGAAGTATGAGCATTTTAGGCAAATTGATGGATAGCATGCGCTTGAATGATACAGATGATGAAGATGATTACTATTTAGATGACGACTATGAAGATGATAGCGATAAACATGCGAAGAAACCCCTCTTTTCCAAAAAGACAGAAGATGAGTACTACGAGGAAGAGGAGTATGAACAAAAGCCACGTTTCTTATCACGCTCTCCTAAGGTAGTTCCCATGAAGCAGTCTCGTACAATGGAAGTTTCCATGGTTAAGCCTACCTCCATTGAGGATGCCAAAGAAATTTGTGACCACATGCTTGCCGGTAAGGCAGTTGTACTGAATATGGAAGGTATTCATACTGAGGTAGCTCAGAGAATCATAGATTTTACATCCGGTGCTACTTATTCCATGAATGGTAATTTACAGAAAATATCCAATTATATTTTTATAGCAACTCCGGAATCAGTAGAGCTTTCCGGTGATTTTCAGGATTTATTAAACAGCGGAAGTCTGGATATGGGCGGTATGAATTTACGCCTTTAGCAGATTTTTACAAAGAAATATTAGTTTCTCTTAATGGGACAAGCAGGCATTTTTCCATATCAGCATCATCTTATTGCTGACAATGGAAAATTGTTTGCTTTCTTCCTTATTATCGTCCATGCCCTTTGGACATAAAGGGGTGCCCGGAGGGTGTTTCTTATTATCGTCCATGCCCTTTGGACATAAAGGGGTGCCCGGAGGGTGTTCTTTATTATCTATAGTGAAAAGATGCAATGGAGGAAAAGCAGCATGGGAAGCAGAATGCCGGTACATATGGATGGTACCTTTATTTACGATATCGTGATGGAAACTTCGTTTGATGGGCTGAAAGAAGAACTTGGTAAAATGAACTTAGGGGAGCGTAAAGTTTGTATTGTTACAGATACCAACGTTGCTCCTCTTTATCTGAATGAAGTTGAGCACATTATTTCCAGTTGCTTTCAAAAAACAGAACATTTTATTTTCCCAGCAGGAGAAGAACATAAAAATCTGAACACAGTAAGGGATTTATACGAAACACTTATCATGAAGCAGTTTGACAGACACGATTATCTGCTGGCATTAGGCGGCGGAGTTGTGGGTGATCTTTGTGGCTTTGCAGCCGCCACTTATCTCAGAGGAATTTCCTTTATACAGGTTCCTACCACCCTGCTTTCTCAGGTTGATTCTAGCATTGGCGGAAAAACAGGTGTTGATTTCGATGCTTATAAAAACATGGTTGGTGCATTTCATATGCCAAAGCTGGTTTATACCAATGTAGCTTCCTTAAAATCATTATCAGAGGAGCAGTTTTCTTCCGGAATGGGAGAGGTTATTAAGCATGGTCTGATCAAGGATGCTACCTATTACCAGTGGCTGACAGAACATGGTAATGAGATACAAAACCGCAATCTTGATATTTTAAGTGAGATGGTGACTGTCAGCAATCGGATCAAGCGGGATGTGGTTGAAAAAGATCCTACTGAACAGGGAGACCGGGCACTTTTGAATCTGGGACATACATTGGGACATGCAATTGAGAAACTCTCTCATTTCAGCCTTTTGCATGGCCATTGCGTTGGTCTTGGATGTATAGCCGCTATGGCTGTCTCCGTGAAACGGGGTTTTCTCCACGAGGGTCAAATTCCAGCACTGTTAGATGTTATGAAGCTGTATCATATGCCGGTTACTGTATCTGGTTTGTCCCCAGCTGAAATAGTAAAGACTACAAAGAGTGATAAAAAAATGGATTCGGGGACCATACGCTTCATTTTATTGGAGCAGATTGGCAAAGCCTTTGTTGATAAGACCGTTACTGATGAGGAAATGGCACAAGGGCTGTCTCAAATTTTAATCTAAGGAGAACTCATGAAACAAAAAACAAATTTAATCATTGGAATGTTCATTGGCTTTTTTTGTGCCATAGGATTAGATCAATGGACGAAATTACTTGCAGTCAGACATTTAATGGGACAGAAACCCTATTCCGTTTGGAACGGAGTGTTTGAATTATACTATTCTGAAAACCGTGGAGCTGCGTTTGGCATGCTGCAGGGAAAACAGTTCTTTTTTCTTTTGATTGCAGTACTGGTGCTGGGCTGTGCCGTTTATAGCATTAGCCGGATGCCTGCCACAAAAAAATACATTCCATTACACCTGGTTGCCATGTTTTTATCAGCAGGTGCAGTGGGAAATATGATTGACCGGTTCACCAGAGGTTATGTGGTAGACTTTTTGTATTTTAAATTAATTGATTTTCCTATTTTTAATGTGGCTGACTGTTATGTTACGGTTTCCATGTTCATTTTTCTGCTATTATTTTTATTTTATTATAAAGAAGAAGACTTACAATGCCTGTCTTTTCGTAAAAAGGAGGAACAGGCTTGAATCAGGAATATTTTGTAGAAGCGGGCGAATCAGCAATCCGCATTGACCGGTATCTAAGCGAGCGAAACCAGGACATATCCCGGTCTTATTTACAAAAGCTTTTAAAGGATGAAAAAGTTCTGGTAGATGGTAAACCAGTAAAAAGCAATTATAAAGTAAGTGCCGGAGATAAAATTCAGCTAACCATTCCGGATGCGGTTGAACTGGAGATTGAAGCAGAGGAAATGGATCTGGACATTCTTTATGAAGATAAAGATATTATTCTTATAAATAAACCTAAGGGCATGGTGGTTCACCCGGCTGCCGGACATTTTAGCGGTACGCTGGTAAATGCTCTGATGGCTCATTGCCGTGATGATTTGTCAGGAATTAATGGAGTCATGCGTCCGGGTATCGTTCACCGCATTGATATGGATACCACAGGCGTTTTAATTGTGTGCAAAAATGACAACTCTCACAATTCCATCGCACAGCAGTTAAAAGACCACTCCATTACAAGAAAGTATTATGCAATTGTCCATGGTGTGCTAAAGGAAGAGGAAGGCACTGTTTCTGCCCCCATCGGACGCCATCCCGTTGACCGGAAAAAGATGAGCGTGAATGAAAAAAACGGAAGAGAAGCAACTACCCATTTTCGTGTTCTGGAACGCTTTAAACAGTTTACCTATGTGGAATGCCAGCTGGAAACGGGGCGTACCCACCAGATCCGCGTTCATATGGCCAGTATCGGTCATCCGCTTTTAGGAGATGTTGTTTATGGTCCCTCAAAAAGTCCCTACAAATTAACGGGTCAGACTCTTCATGCAGGAGTATTGGGGATTGTACACCCCACCACAGGGGAATATATGGAGTTTCATGCACCATTACCAGATTATTTTGAAGATTTATTGAGAAAATTACGTGCCACCTAGATCATTAGATCCAGGTGGTTTTTTATTTGGATAATAACTGTTAAATATGGATAAAATATGGATTTTTCAGAAATTTTGTTGTATAATAGTATTATAAGATAACTGGAAGGAGTGATCGATATGAGTGAAAACTTAGTGATTGCGATTGGAAGGCAGTGCGGAAGTTCTGGTAAGGTTATTGGAGAGAAAGTGGCGGCCGCCCTTGGTATTAAATGCTATGATAAGGAGTTACTGGCACTGGCTGCCAAGAATAGTGGTTTATGTGAGGAATTATTTCAAAGCCATGATGAAAAGCCAACCAATAGCTTTTTATATTCTCTGGTTATGGATACATATAATGTTGGATTAACAAGTTCCGGTTATATGGATATGCCTATAAATCACAAGATTTTTCTGGCGCAGTTTGATACGATTAAGAAGCTGGCAGAAGAAGAATCCTGTGTTATTGTTGGAAGATGTGCGGACTATGCATTGGCAGATGATCCAAATCTTGTTTCTGTATTTATTACAGCAGATGACAAAGATAAGATACAGTCCTTAAAAGAGCTGTACCAGATTGATGACGCAAAGGCAAAGGAAGTAATGGTTAAGACAGATAAAAAGCGTTCCAGTTACTATAACTACTATTCCAATAAAAAGTGGGGAGATGTGAGAAGCTACGATTTATGTATTAACCGCAGCCCTATTGGTGTGGATGGTGCAGTAGATATGATACTGAAGTATATTGAAGTAAAAGATAAGGGAAAAAACCAACAGAAGTAAATAGATTTTAAAAGCGGACATTTCTTGGATCAGGGGAAATGTCCGTTGACATTTACTCATGAATGTGATAATGTTTGAATATACAAAATAATGTAAATTATGATGAGAGCGTGATTGGATGAAAGAAAAGAACCTGGGGTATGGGAGCTTATATCAGAAAACCGGAGTAACAAAAAGCCTGCTGGCTCTTGATTTAATGTCAAGAGATGTGGGAGACAGACTTCTCCCCATATCAGAGTATCAGGAAAAATTCGGAGTTTCCCGTGGAACGATACAGAATGCGTTTGCCTTTTTGAAGGATAGCAATGCGGTTGTTTTAGAAAATCATGGTCACCAGGGAACTTATATTACATCACTGGATCATAAGAAGCTGCAGGAGAATTGTATGCCCAGAGGGGTTATGGGTATCATGCCTCTGCCTTATTCCGTAACGTATGAAGGTTTGGCTACTGCCATGTATGAACAATTTTCTTCTTTAAACTTTAACATGGCTTATGCAAGAGGAGCGGTGGGACGTATAGAACTGGTGGAATCAGGTACGTATCATTTTGCACTATGTTCCCAGTTTGCTGCTGAACAATCCATAAAAGATGGAAAACAGATTGAAATAGCAATAAATTTTGGACCCGGAAGTTTTCTTTCCAGGCATGTTCTGCTTTTGGCTGATTCCAGATATGACAGTATCCAGGATGGAATGAGAGTAGCTTATGACAGCAATTCCCTGGATCAAAGCTTCATTACAAGAAATATCATTCATGGCAGGAATGTGACGCTGGTTCCCATCAGAACACAGCAGACTTTAACTGCATTAAAAGAAGGAATCATAGATGCGGGTGTATGGAATTATGATGACATTCAGGAGAATAAGCATGATTCTGTGAAAGTGGCATTTCTTGCAGACTCTGATTACAATAACCTGTTTTCCACGGCGGTTCTTGTGATTGGAAAAGAAGAGGAGTACTTAAAAGCAATGTTATTAAAATATATTCATACAGCACAGGTTACCGCTATTATACGTGATGTTAGAGAAAAGAAAAGAGAACCCTTTTTTTAATTGGGTTTTTAATCTATCAATATACAAAATAATGTATATTAGACTTGGGGGAAATCATGAATCTAAATGAACTTTTAATGGAACGTCTGAACATTCTGGAAGAGAATCATGTAATTTGTACGGAAGCAGCTAATTATTCAAAAATAGCCGTGATGCGTATTCTGGCTGAAATACCGGATTTGGAAGAATCAAAAGCGGTGATGTTCATTACCCATCTTGCTATGGCAGTACAGAGAATTTTAAGTGGTGAGGATGAAACTGCGTTGGACAGTCAGGTTTTAAAAAGTGTAATGGATGAGCCGGTTTTCAAACAGGCGCAGGAACTTAGGGATGAACTATTGCAGGAAACCGAAATTCAGTTTCCACAATCAGAAAAGGATTTTTTAGCCGTTCATCTTTGTAACCTGCTTACATAATAAGGTGTGAATGCGAAATCGCATTTATATAAAGGAGAAAAAAGGAGGTAGCAAAATGAAAATTGTGGTTGGGGGCCAGATTGACAAGGAAGAAATCGCTAAAATTGTGAGTCAGCTTATGAATGGAAAAGCTGAGATCGAAATTAAGGGTGATCTCGATGGTGCCATGGGAATCAGGGAAGGGAAATACGATTATTATGTGGGGGCTTGTAATACAGGAGGGGGCGGAGCCCTTGCAATGGCACTGGCGCTGTTAGGCTCTAAATCCTGTTCTACTATTTCCATGCCTGGCCAGATTAAAAGCGAAGCATTTATACGGGAAGAGGTAGACAAAGGGAAAAAAGCGTTTGGTTTTACAGCCCAGCATAAAGATGAGGTTCTACCGGTTCTGTTAAAGGCAATCTGCGAAAAAGAGGGGGTATAATGATATGAAATATCTTGTAATTACATTAATCGGAGCGCTGGCTTCTGTTCTTTCTAACCAGGGAATTGCAGTATTTAATGATGGTTTTAGACCAATTGCAGGTCAGTATTTTAATGGAGAAATCAGCCGTAAAGAATTAGCGGCCATGAGTTTTGCCATCAGCTTCGGACTGGTAATTGGATTTGGTATTCCCACTTCCATAGCAGCAAGTATTATTCTCATCCACTGTTTGCTGCTGACCACAGATATGATCGGTTCCTTCTGCAATAACAGCAGAAACGGTATGATTCTTTCAGCGGTTATCGGAGCGGTTTATGGTGTTGCCATTCTGGCAGGACTGGAATTTATCGTTAAATTTTTTGGTTATCTTCCTTACAATTTTACAAGTGATTTAGGAAGTGTATCTGGCTACATAACAGTGGCATTTGCCATATTCCCTGCAATTGGGATTGCTTATCAGCATGGCTTTAAGAAAGGTATGACAGCTGGAGGGGTAACGATTCTGGTTTATTATCTGATTAAAAAATTCGGAGTTTTTACACTTGGAGCTGGTAAGGTTACTTTAAATGCAGAAGGCATGGCAATGTTGGCAGGAATGATACTAATGATTATTTTTGCTGCACAGCGCAAAGGAACAGAAAATACCAACGAGGTACTTACCCAGGGCTTTGAAGGCAATATTCTCCGGATTCGTAAGAAATGGCTGCTTCTTGCAATTATGGGCGGTCTTCTTGCGGCAGGAACCAGTCTTTCCATCGTAGCAGGTGATCCGGCCTCCTTGGCACTGTTAGCAAAACAAGAGTACAGCAACGCCGGTCTGACTGCTCTGGCGAGAGCAATCGGTTTTATTCCACTTGTATTTACCACTGCCATTGTTACTGGAGTTTATGGCGTGGCAGGATGCACATTTGTTTTTGTGATTGGGCTGTTTTTCCATGGCAATCCCATTGTTGCTTTTGTTCTTGGTTTCGCAGTTATGGTCGCTGAAATTTATCTCATCAATATATTTGCAAAGGGCATGGATCGTTTCCCCGGCGTGAAAGATATGGGTGAATATGTGAGAACTTCCATGAATAAGGTGCTTGAGGTTTCACTGCTGGCAGGAGGAATCGTGGCCGCTGAAAAAATGTCTGTGGCTGCCTCCGGCTACACAGGAATTGGTGCACTGTTTGTAATAGGGGCATTTCTGTTAAATAAAAAAGCAAAAAAACCAATCGTAGATCTTGCTGTTGGTCCGGTGGCCTGTATCGTATTTGGTATAATGATGAATCTGCTTTTACTGATTGGACTCATCGCAGTTCCTGTTGCGAAATAAGGTCATTTTATGGAAAAGATTGTACATTATGCAAAGAAGACATTTCTTGCTCTGAAAGATCCCTATCATACGGTTATTACTGTAAAACCAGGCATTATTGACAGAGCGGCTTCTTTTTTGGAGAACCAGAGTGCGGTCTGGTACACGGGAATTAAAAATACAGACACCATACCGGCAGAACTAAAAGAACGGCTGGAGGAAAGGGGATTCCTCATTCATACAACGGATCAGATGGCTTTAGGAGGAAGAGCAATTGACTTACAGCTTATTAATCCCATCACTGGGAACTGGATGACCGGATCCAGCAGCGGTACGGCCTTAAATGTATTTTATGGAATCAATGATGCCGGTATTGGAACGGATGGCGGGGGTAGTGTGCTTGCCCCAGCCGCCGCTCTCAATCTTTACGGTTTTATATCTCCAATGATCGAGCAGGAGAAAATGATTAGTCATCATAGGATTTCAACAGATGGAATCGGATTTCAGCCTGCCATAGGCGCCATTACTAGAGATCTTGATACCATGGAGAAGCTGTTAAGCCCTCTGTTTGGATACGCCATAACCAAGTTTCAGCCCCAGGAAGATACTTACACAATAATTGAGACGGAAAAATGCCATAACCTTCCTGATATTTATGGAAGCCGGGAACCATTGATTGAATATCTAAACAGTACGGTGAAGTCCCGTACTGTTGTTATATCCAAAGAAGGTCCGGTAGACGTGAATGCTCCTGGAGACAGCATATTCGGACATTTCGATGAAGAAACAGCCAAATGTCAGAGCCGGTCTGGAAAAGGGCTGATGCGGGTTATTAATATGAGCGGAAAATCAGCACTGACCGTTCCTTCAAAAGGGCTTGGCCGCTGTACGGTTCTTATCTGTGAAAGCAGGCCGGAGGATATCGCTTATATGTTCCAGCTGGCAAGGGCATACCAAAATCAGCCTTCCCCATTAATTCAACGGTATTTCATGAATTTTGATATGTATTTTCAGCAGTAAAGAGAGGAGGAACTTATGAAAAAAGGATATACACTAATGCATGAACACATCACCATAGATTTATCCGGAATCAAGAATGATGAGGACTGCCGTCTGGACTGCTTTGAGGAGTCACAAAATGAGCTGTTACGACTGTATGAGCTAGGGGTAAGAAGAATCCTCGATGTAACCAATATCGGCATGGGACGAAACTCTAATTACTGCCGTCTGATGGAAGAAAGCACCGGGATACAGATTCTTTCAGCAACTGGGTTTTATAAGGAGCCCTTTCTTCCGGATTTTGTTTATACCACGTCTGTCAGGGAACTGGCCAAGCTTGCGGTAAAAGAAATCTCAGAAGGGATTGCAAATACAGGAATTAAGGCAAGTGTAATCGGGGAATTCGGCACCAGTAAGGATACCTTTACTGAAATGGAACGGAAAGTTTTTGATTCCATGGCTCTTGCAGCCGTACAAACCGGTGCAGTTGTCACGACCCATACGACCCTTGGAACCATGGCTTTGGAACAGGCAGAATATTTAAAGACCGAAGGAGTAAAGCCGGAAAATATTATTATCGGGCATCTGGATCTGTCCCAAAATCCCGATACCATTATATCGGTATTGAAGGAAGGCGTAAATATTGGATTTGATACAGTAGGAAAAAATAATTACTGTCCGGATACATTCCGCGCCCAGATGTTAAAACGAATAGCTAAAGAAGGTTATCTGGATCAGGTGGTGCTATCCATGGATATTACCAGAAAGTCACATTTAAAGAAGTGGGGAGGACCAGGCTATGCATATTTGTTTGAGACATTTCTCCCCATGCTTCTGGAATACGGGTTGTCTGAGGCGCAGATTGAGCAGTTGATGATTGATAATCCAAACAGGATATTAAAACAGGAGGCTTAACATGAATACCAGTCCACTTAACAGCTTATCCGTTCAGGAAGCAGCCAGACTGCAATTTAAAATCATTGACTGCATTACGAAAAGATTTGAAGGTCATGAAATATTAACACAGGGAGATTTTGGAGTCACTCCAGGAATCAACAAACCTGTCATAACTCAGAAAGCAGAACACGTAATTGCAGATATTTTTGATGCAGAAGCCTGTATTCTGGTGAGAGGGGCAGGAACTGGAGCTATTCGCCTGGGACTTCACAGTATGTTAAAACCAGGTGAAAAAATACTGGTTCACAAAGCGCCTGTTTACAATACTACAGCTGTTTCCATGGAAATGATGAACATTTCGGCGGTTGAGGCAGATTATAATGACTTAAGTGAGATCAAGCAGGTAATAAAGGAGAACCCGGGTCTAAAAGGAGCACTGATACAGTATACAAGACAGAAACCGGAGGATGCCTACGATATGGCCCAGGTGGTGAAAACAATAAAAGAAAGCGGCAGTCTGCCAGTTCTCACTGATGACAATTATGCCGTTATGAAAGTCAGCCGGATTGGAATTCAGTGCGGCGCTGATCTTTCCTGTTTTTCAGCGTTTAAACTTCTGGGACCGGAGGGGGTCGGCGTAATCGTAGGAAAGGCTTCCTATATTGAAAAGCTGGTGAGAGAAAATTATTCCGGTGGTATGCAGGTGCAGGGATACGAGGCACTTGAAGTACTCCGTGGTTTTGCATATGCGCCGGTGGCTCTTGCCATACAGGCAGAGGTAAACGAAGAATGTGTAACACGGCTGAATTCAGGTGAGATACCTTGCGTAAAGCAGGCATTTCTTGCAAATGCACAGTCAAAGGTTCTTCTGGTGGAGTTTAAAGAAGAGATTGCTGAGAAAGTTCTTAAAGAAGCAGAGAAATTAGGAGCAGCGCCTAATCCGGTAGGAGCTGAATCGAAATATGAGATCGTACCCATGTTTTACAAGATATCCGGGACGTTTCAGAGTACAGATCCGGCACTTAAGAAGCGCATGATTCGTATCAATCCCATGCGTTCAGGTGCTGATACCATTTTACGTATATTAAGAGAAGCAGCGGAAAGAGTGATATAGATGTTTTTAGAGCAGACAGTAAAACGAAACAGGGATTTAGCAGAGGTTTCTTTTCAAATGCATCAAAGCGGACAAATCCAGCCGGATTCCTATGTGATAGACGTGGATACATTTCTGGAAAATGCTGCTCTGATGCTTAAGGAAGCAAAGAAAATAGGGATCCGGCTGTTTTTTATGCTGAAGCAGGTGGGCAGGAACCCATATCTTGCCGGAAAGCTGATGGAACTTGGCTTTGAAGGAGCGGTGGCAGTTGATTACAGGGAAGCCAGAATCCTGATGGATCATCGGATTCCCATAGCCAATATCGGTCATCTGGTGCAAATCCCCGACTCCCAGATTGAGGAGTTTGTGGCATACCGTCCAAAGATGATTACGGTTTATTCCGAGGAAAAAATAAGCCGGATACATGAGGCAGCCGAGAAGATGGGAGTGAATCAGGATGTGATTTTACGTGTTTACAATGATTCAGACATGATATATTCCGGTCAGACAGCAGGGTTTCATCTGAATGAGCTAGGAGCGCTTACTGCACGGATTAAACGTTTGTATCCCTGTGTCACCATTACAGGTGTAACTTCCTTCCCCTGTTTTTTATATGATGAAACTGCCGGAGATCTTAGAGCCACCCAGAATATGAATACAGTAAAAAAGGCTGTTGAAATTCTTAACAGGAACGGAATAAACTGCAGTGTTATTGATACTCCTTCCGGAACCTGTATCCATGCTTTGGAAAAAATAAAGGAGCAGGGAGGTAACTGCGGAGAACCAGGTCATGGACTTTCAGGTACAACACCAATGCATGCAGTAAAGATGATGCCGGAACTACCATGTGTAACATACGTAAGTGAAGTATCCCATAATTTTAGGGGTCAGGCTTATTGTTATGGAGGCGGTTATTACAGGCGTTCCCATTTGCAAAATGCATTGGTTGGCGTATCTCTTGAAAAATCAGAAGAAATGGGCGTAACCCCTCCGTCTGATGAAAATATTGATTACTATATTGGATTGGAGAAAGAGTGTGCAGTAGGGGATACAGTTGTAATGGCTTTCCGCTTTCAAATATTTGTAACCAGATCTGATGTTGTACTGATAGAAGGATTAAAAGAGAAAAAACCGTATATTGCCGGGATCTATAACAGCATGGGGATGAAAAAATGAAAAAAAGGTTTATTGTTATTGTTTTAGATGGATTTGGCATCGGAGCGATGGAAGATGCTGTCAGAGTCAGGCCGGGAGATGAAAGAGCCAATACTTTAAAAAGCATTTTAAAGGATTACCCGGATTTAAAGCTTCCAACCCTTGAAAAGCTGGGTCTGATGAATGCGTATGGGGAAGAAAGTGAACGGATGAAATTTTCTTCGGAGGCAAATTACGGCAGCTGCCAGCTGATGCATTTTGGTGCGGATACTTTTATGGGACATCAGGAAATCATGGGGACACTTCCGAAGGAGCCTAAGATTCACCCGTTCCAGGAGAAAGTGGATGAAATAAAAAACCATCTTAAGGCAAGCGGGCATGATGTTCAGATTATGGAAAAGCAGGGGCTGCGATATCTTCTGGTGGATGAATATGTAACGGTAGCAGATAATCTGGAAGCAGATCCTGGCATGTGCTACAATGTAACGGCTCCACTGGATTTCATATCTTTTGAGAAAGAATACGAAATTGCCCGAAAGGTAAGAGAAATTGCCTTAGTTGGCCGTGTCATTGTATTTGGCGGAAGTGGAAATACAATGGAGGATCTGTTTCAGGCAGAAGAAGTGAAGCAGAATCGCTTTATTGGTATCTCCTCAGTAAAATCAAAATCCTATGAGCGTGGATATCAGTGCAGACACTTAGGATATGGAGTAGACCAGAACGTACAGGCTCCTACAATTCTGACAAACCAGGGATATTCCTGTACATTGATTGGAAAAGTGGCGGACATTGTTGCAAACGACAATGGGTTAAGCATCTCCTGCGTACCTACAAAAGAGGTTATGGATCTGACGATCCGTGAAACAAAAGCCATGACTGAGGGATTTGTCTGTACCAATGTACAGGAAACAGATCTGGCAGGTCACTCTCAGTCTACCAAAAACTATAAGGAGATTTTGGAGATTGCTGACAGGGGAATTGGAGAATTGATTTCTGAACTGACATCGGATGATATACTAGTCGTAATGGCTGACCATGGAAATGATCCTTTAATTGGTCACAGCAGACATACGAGAGAATGTGTCCCTCTTCTGGTATACAAAAAGGGCGTGACTGGCAGAAATATCGGAAGAAGAAAAAGTCTTTCCGATGCGGGTGCATCTGTCTGTGATTACTTTAACACAATGAAACCACAAAATGGAGAATCATTTCTATATGATCTCTTACAAAGAAAATAGTAGAAAAGGCTGGAATTTCCATCACCTATGGAGATTCCAGCCTTTCGTGTTGTTTCTTATAATTCTATTCTACAGTCACGGATTTAGCCAGATTCCTGGGCTGATCCACATCTAAGTTTTTCCCTACAGATGCATAATAAGCAATAAGCTGTAAAACCACTGCAATAGGAAATACCGTGAAACGATCCCCGATATCGGGAATATTGATCTGGATATCTGCGATGCCGGGATCTACATTCAAACTTTCTTTTGTAAGCAGAATTACAAAGGCCCCTCTTGCTTTTACTTCCCTGATATTGGATATGGTCTTTAAAAAGACATTTTCCTGGGTGGCAATGGCAATTACGGGCACCTCCTGTGTGATAAGAGCGATGGTACCGTGTTTTAATTCGCCGGCAGCGTAGGCTTCCGCATGAATATAAGAAATTTCCTTTAATTTTAATGCGCCCTCAAGGGAGAATGCGTAATCAAGTCCCCGGCCAATGAAAAAGGCATCCGGCTTATTGATTAAATGGGTTACCAGTGCTTTTACCATATCCTTTTTTTCTATCATGGCTTCCATGGCAGGAATGGAGTCAAGGAGCTTCTTCATAAAATCCTCAGCTTCAGCTACGCTGTATTTTTCCCTTACAAGAGCCATACGGCAGCAAACCATATAGAGGGCAGCCAGCTGAACGGAATAAGCTTTTGTGCTGGCTACTGCAATTTCAGGGCCTGCGTGGGTATAGAGTACAAAATCGCTTTCTCTTGCAATGGTAGAGCCTTTTACATTAACGACTGAAAGGGTTCTGGAACCATAGCTTTTAGCCAGACGAAGAGCTGCCAGAGTATCGATGGTCTCACCGGATTGGGAGATAATAATAACCAGGGTTTTATCATCAACCAGTGGATCTTCATACCGGAATTCCGATGCAATGGATACTGTGACTGGAATTCGAAGAAGAGGTTCCATTAAGGCTCTTGCAGCCATACCGGCATGCATGGCAGTCCCGCAGGCCACAATCTGAACCTGATTACAATCCTTAAATACATAGTCAGGTATCTGGTCATCAGTAAAATCAGGCAACCCCTTTGCAAGGCGGGGGAGTATGGTATTTTTTAACGCATCTGGCTGTTCGTGAATTTCTTTCAGCATGAAATGAGGAAAACCGTTCTTCATGGCAGCATCCATATTCCAGTTTACTTCCAGAATTTCCGGCTCCTGCTCCTTTAAGTCCAGGTCATATAGATGGACTTTGTAGGAGGTGAGTCTTAAAATGTGATCCTCAGGTACCACAAAATATTGTCTGGTATAAGGAATCAGCGCAGTCAGATCCGATGCCACAAAGGATCCTGAGTGGGTATATGCAGCCACAAGAGGACTTACGTTCCGGATTGCATAGATTTCGCCCGGATGATCTTCAAACATCATACAGAAGCTATAAGAACCTTTTAAATGGGTAACCAGCTTTGAAATGGCTTCTGCCGGATTTCCGTCATAAAGACTTTCAAGAACCCAGGCTGCCACTTCGCTGTCTGTTTCAGAGAGAAGCTTTCCTTCCAGATGAAAGTCAGTGGTGAGCTGATGATAGTTTTCAATAATGCCATTGTGAACCAGTATGACCCGTCCTGCTCTGTGAGGGTGAGTGTTTTCCGTAGTGACACCACCGTGGGTTGCCCATCTGGTGTGTCCCAGTCCACAGTGAGATACCTGGCTTATATCCTCACAGCCCTTTTTCAGATTAGAAACTTTTCCGGTATGACGTACTAGCTGAATCCTGGAATTTTCCATACAAAGGGCAATTCCTGCACTGTCATATCCACGGTATTCCAGCTGGGAAAGTCCTTCCAGCAATATTTTCTTTGAATCCAAAGGTCCTGTATATCCTATAATTCCACACATAATATAATCTCCTTTTTCATTGTTCTATTAATTTATAATCTGAATCTGTCAATTACGCACACAAAAACAAGCTGTCTTCCATCGTTTGTAAAAACGGACAGCAATTTGTTTATCAGGTTTTCTCTTGTATCTACCGGTTCCAGAGTGGTTGTTTTGCAGTTACCTGCATATTTCACAATGGATACACGCCCGGCTGGCATGGAAGGGCATCCGCCGAAAATTCGATCACCCTTCACCTCGTTAACCCTGGATACCGTTTTCATACGAAAACGTTCACGTTCGCATCCTCAGGTGCATGGCGCTTAGCTTTGCTATTTGTATTTATGCCTCCTTCATAAATTTAGTTTATTATAACTTTTCTTTCTTTGTGCGTCAATAGCATGATTTACATTCATTTTACTAAAAGATTCTTTTTCATTTTACATGGGTTCTCTAAAATGAAGTCAGGACATAAGAAAGGAAGCGGCATCATATGGCAAGTCTATCTTTGGTAAATGTATGCAAAACATTTAAAAATGGTCAGGTTGCGGTAAAGAATTTCAATCTGGATATAAGAGATCAGGAATTTCTGATTCTGGTAGGTCCTTCCGGCTGTGGAAAATCTACCACACTGCGGATGATAGCCGGACTTGAAGAGATATCCTCCGGGGAGTTGTGGGTAGACGGAGAATTAATGAATCTGACTGTTCCGCAAAAAAGAGATCTATCCATGGTGTTTCAGTCTTATGCTCTTTATCCCCATATGACTGTTTATGAGAACATGGCATTTAGTTTGCGGGTACGAAATGCTGTAAAAACGGATATTGATCAGCGAGTGAGAAAAGCGGCAGATGTTTTATGTATCAGCCACTTATTAGACCGGAAACCCCACGCTTTATCCGGCGGCCAAAAGCAGAGAGTGGCAATCGGGAGCGCCATTGTCCGTGAACCAAAAGCTTTCCTGATGGATGAGCCTCTGTCCAATCTGGATGCAAAGCTGAGAACACAGATGAGGGTTGAATTATCTAAGATACACAGGGAGCTTGGGGCAACCATTATATATGTAACTCATGATCAGGTAGAAGCAATGACTTTGGGAACCAGAATCGTGGTTATGAATTCCGGGGTTATATTACAGGCTGCAGAACCAAACGTCCTATATACAAATCCAATTAATAAATTTGTAGCTGGCTTCATCGGATCTCCTTCCATGAATTTCATTCCAGTTTGGGTGGAGAGAAGAGAAGAACGGATTTGTGTGGAGTTTTCAAAGAACAGATTGTTTGTAAATGAGGAATGCGCAAAAAGGCTTATGGACGGTGACTATCTGGGTAGAAGAGTATATCTGGGTATCCGTCCCGAGGATTTGCATGAAACTGGTTCCAAAGATCAGGAACTGAAATTGAGTGTCGAGATAAAGGAAGTTCTGGGATCTGAAATCCTTCTTCATGGAAAAATAGGAAGAAGCCCGGTATGTGCCAGACTGAAGCCGGATTTTCCGTCTGTAGTGGGGAAGGAAGTCTCCATCTTTGCAGACATGAGCCGGATTTTACTGTTTGATATGGAGACGGAAGAAAATATATTATACCGTTAAGGAGCAATTCAATGAATTATAAAATAGTTATGAGAAAATTAAGTCCGTATGGATACATCGCTCCTGCCATGGCAATCTTTGTACTTTTTCTGTTTTTCCCATTTTTCAAAACTATTTATTTAAGCCTTTTTAAAACAAATAAAATGGGTCAGGCAAAGTTGTTTGTGGGTGCAGGAAATTATTCGGAGCTTTTAAGCTCAGCGTCTTTTTTTAACAGCCTTTTTGTAACGGTTGTATTTGTACTGATCGTAGTAAGTGTCAGTATGCTTCTCGGTCTTATCACGGCTGTATTATGTAATCAATCTTTTCCAGGTATCCGCATATTCAGCACTGCTTATGCGCTCCCAATGGCAATTGCTTCCAGCTCAGCTGCCATGATATTTAAAATCATGCTTCATCCGGCTATTGGAATCGTTAATAAGATCCTGGGATTACATATTAACTGGATCAGCGATCCCAGGTATGCACTGATTTGTGTGGCACTTTTAACAGCGTGGCTTAACAGCGGCATTAACTTTCTTTACTTTAGCGCTGGTTTAAGTAATATTGATGAAGTTATTTATGAGAGAGCATCGGTAGATGGAGCCAATTCATTCCAGAAATTTTTCCGCCTGACACTTCCTGGTTTAAGCCCGATTCTGTTTTATACGCTGGTTGTCAATATTATTCAGGCATTCCAGTCCTTTGGTCAGGTTAAGGTATTAACCATGGGAGGACCGGGGGAATCCACCAATCTAATAGTTTACTCCATTTACAGAGATGCTTTTTTTAATTACCGTTTTGGCAGCGCAGCAGCCCAGTCTGTGATTCTATTTGTCATCATTATGGTTCTGACTTTATGTATGTTTCGATTGGAAAAGAAAGGAGTACACTATTAATGGAATCTGTTATTTCAAGGGTTGTAAAAGATATTAGCAGAGAAGAACTTGAGAATCTGAAAAGAGAAGCATTAAAGAAAGCGGTCTTTCGCCGCAGGGCTGCTAAACTGGCTTTTACCGGGGTTAATTTGCTTATGGCACTGTTCCTTCTGCTACCGCTTTTATATGCCGTCAGCATTGCCCTAATGCCCTCAGGTGAACTGTTTACAACCAGTATGAACTTAATACCGGCAACACCAACACTTGATAATTTCCGTCAGGCCATGGTTAAAATACCTCTAACCCGCTTTATTGTGAATTCATTTTTAGTATCAGGCTGTATCACAGCAGGACAGATCATATCCTGTTCACTGGCGGCATTTTCCTTTTCCTTTCTGGAATTTAAGGGCAAAAATCTGCTGTTTATGCTTGTGATGGCGACTATGATGATACCTGGAGAAGCCACGATCATATCCAATTACTTAACGGTAAGCGGATTTCGGTGGCTTGACAGCTATAAGGTTTTAATTATTCCTTATCTGACATCTGCTATGGGAATCTTTTTATTCCGGCAGTTCTATAAATCGTTTCCCATATCATTATACGAATCGGCACGGATTGACGGATGCTCTGACTTGAGATTCATTTACAGCATCCTCATACCTCTTACGAAATCAGCCATAGGTGCCATGGCAGTCTATACCTTCATCAATGCCTGGAATATGTATTTGTGGCCCCTTCTTGTTACAGGTTCAGATAAAATGAGAATGGTTCAGATTGGAATCGGGATGTTAGACAGCGTGGATTCCCAGTCAATTTCCATGATGATAGCCGGAGTCGTAATGATTATCATACCATCAATTTCCGTATTTATCTTAGGACAAAAACAGCTGATCAGAGGAATGTTTTCAGGAGCCGTAAAAGGCTGACCTGATTCAGAATAAATCTTACATAAAATTTGGAGGACAATCATGAAAAAGAGAGCAGTTTCCTTTTGTATGGCGGCTATCATGGCTGCAGGACTGTTATCCGGCTGTTCCAGCCAGACCGGATCCGGAAATACCGCTGCATCTGAAACGAAAGAAGAAGTAACGACCAGTGCAGTACCTGTTGCCGCAGAAACTTCAGGAAATACACAAAAAACTTCCATTACATTCTGGCACTCCATGGGCGGCGTCAATGGAAAAGCAATTGATGCACTTGTAGAAAAATTTAATAAGGAAAACACTTCCGGGATCACAGTTGAGGCTCAGTATCAGGGCAGCTATGACGATGCCATCAACAAGTTAAAAAGCGCACAGATTGGTAACATGGGTGCAGATCTTGTACAGATTTACGACATTGGAACCAGATTCATGATTGATTCAGGCTGGGTTGTGCCAATGCAGCAGCTGATTGATGAGGATAAATGGGATCTTTCTCAGGTTGAACCTAATATTGCGGCATACTATACAGTTAATGGTACTTTATATTCCATGCCCTTTAACTCATCTACTCCTATTCTATACTATAACAAAGATATTTTTAAGAAAGCTGGAATTACAGAGATTCCAGACAGCCTTCCGGGAATTGAACGGGTGGGAGACGACCTGCTTAAGAAAGGCGGAGCCGGAGAGGTTATTTCACTTGGAATTTATGGCTGGTTTTTTGAGCAGTTTACCTGCAAGCAGCAGGCCAATTATGCAGACAATGGAAATGGAAGAGAATCAGCAGCAATTGCCGTTGATTTCGATAAAAATGGAGCAGGTGTAAAAACACTGACTGCATGGAAAGAATTATCAACCAAAGGATATGCACCAAACGTGGGTAGAGGAGGAGATGCAGGTCTTGCAGACTTCAGTTCTGGAAAATCTGCCATGACACTGGGTTCAACTGCCTCCTTAAAACAGATCTTAAATGATGTAAATGGAAAATTTGAAGTAGGAACCGCTTATTTCCCCAAAGTCAGTGATGATGATAAGGGAGGCGTATCCATCGGAGGCGGTTCTTTGTGGGCATTAAATAATAATGATGCAAACAAACAGAAAGCGGTATGGGAATTTGTTAAGTTTCTTGTTTCACCGGAAAGCCAGGCATTCTGGAATTCCCAGACAGGATATTTTCCAATCACCACTGCAGCTCATAATGAACCAGTTTTTAAAGATAACATAGCAAAGTTCCCACAATTTCAGACTGCCATTGATCAGCTTCATGATTCCACACCGCAGTCAGCAGGCGCTTTATTAAGTGTATTTCCAGAAGCAAGACAGACGGTGGAAACAGAAATTGAAAACATGATTAACAACAATGGTAAACCAGAGGATGCCGTTAAGAAGATGGCAGATAGCATCAATAAATCCATTGCAGATTATAATTTATTAAATAAATAGTATCAGAAAGGATATTAGCAGATGAAAACAAAGGTTTGGGCTCACAGGGGAGCTTCCGCTTATGCGCCGGAAAACACACTGGAAGCATTTGAATTGGCAGCCAGGCAGCAGGCAGATGGAGTGGAGCTGGACGTACAGCTTACCAAAGACGGGAAACTGGCAGTAATCCATGATGAAACAATTGACCGTACCTGTAATGGTTTGGGTAATGTAAAAGATTACACCATGGCTGAGCTAAAACAATTTTCCTGTAATAAAACACACCCGGAATATACAGCTGCAGTCATACCAGAGCTAAAGGAAGTTCTCAAGCTGTTAAAGCCAACTGATTTAACTGTTAATATCGAACTGAAAACCGGTGTATACCGTTACAAGGGAATTGAAGAAAAAGTATTAAAGCTGGTTAAAAAAATGGAAATGGAAGAGAGGGTAATATATTCCTCCTTCCACCATCCCAGCATTATAAAAATCAAAAAGCTGGATCCGGAAGCAAAAACAGGTATTTTATACTCGGATGGCTGGATTCATGTGGTCGCTTATGCAAAACTGATCGGAGCAGACGCTCTTCACCCGTCTATTAATAACCTGCGGTCAGAAAAATTAATCAAAGAATCAAAAAAGAAGAAGATTCCTCTTCATGTATGGACTGTAAACGAGGAAGCGTTAATGGAATATTTAGTGGAACAGGGGGTTGGAGCAATTATAACCAATTATCCTGATATCGCAAGAAGAATAGTGGATAAGAAAGGATAAAAATTATATGATACGATTAATAGCCTCCGATATGGATGGAACATTGTTAAACCGTTATGGTAAAATTTCTTTAAAAAATCAGGCTGCTGTTCATGCATTGAACAGAAGAAATATTGGCTTCGTTGTATGCACAGGGCGAAATTATGCAGATGCTTATGCGCCTTTAGAGGAAGCGGGAATATCCTGTGACATCATTTGCATGAATGGCGCTGCTGTTTACAACAGCATGGGGGAACAAATCCGCAAGCAGACATTATTTAAAAATCAGGTTAGCCGTATTCTCACCATATGCCGGCCATTTTCCGTGCTTTACGATTTTATGACGGATGAGGGCAGTTACACCACCTCAAGTCTGGAGGACTTTAGGGAAAGCTTCGAGAACAAAATTTTTCTTTCCATGATTTCCGATGAACATACCTTCGAAACCATTGTGAGACGTTTTCAGTTTGTTTCGGAAGAGGCTCTGCTTCAATCTGATACTGATATTTATAAAATGTCGATTGTACATGAAGATCCTAAAGTTCTTTCTTATATCCGTTCCTGTCTGGAGAAGGAAGAAGGAATATCCATTGCATCCTCAGCCGCTACCAATCTTGAAATAACACATTTCTATGCTCAAAAAGGAAATGCACTGCTAGAATACGCCATTAATAATAAAATTCATCCCAGGGAAATTCTTGCCATGGGAGATAGTGAAAATGATTTATCCATGCTCATTCTTCCACTGGGTTACACCGTTGCTATGGAAAATGGATCTGAAAAAATCAGGAAAAGTGCGCGGCTCATCACCAGATCCAATGAAGAGGATGGAGTAGCAGCAGCAATTGAAGCGCTGGTTTTGTCGGATGCAGCTTTAGCAACCGGTTAATAAACTATTATCATTCAAATAATCATCTGATATCATATCTGAATCCTCATCTTTTCCCTTTTATTCTACCTTTCAAACTCATTTCTGAACATTCAATTTCTACTTCACCCCGGTTTTATCCGGTTCTTTTGAAAGATTATTGATTGACCGATAAAATTAAGAGAAAAGCAAGAAATAAGAGTTGAATTTCTGTTAGAATATGTGGGGTTGTCTAAGACAACATGGGAAAGGATTGAGGACAGAGTCATGGATCATGAGGATGAATTAGATCGTATGAGGGCCCGGAAGAAAAGAAGCGATAATGGCAGAATGCGTGAGAAGCCTACACAACATACACCGGAAAGAAAAAGTCAGGCACAGGAGCCAATGCAGGCTTCCCATGGTGACAGAACCTATTACAGTACTGGTGATGGCAGGAATCCACGGGCCAGATACAGTGGTCAGCAGACCAGTTCAAACCACAAAAAGAAAAAAAGACATCATAAGAAGCACAAAATTGTAGTTAAATTAATTATCATTGCAGCATTGCTGATTGCAGGAATATTTCTTTTTAAACAGAGAACCCATCAGAAGGGTTATTGGACAATTGCCGTTTTCGGCGTGGATTCCAGAGATGGAAACTTAGACAAAGGCGCCTTATCGGATGTGGAGATGCTTTGCAATATTAATAAGGAAACAGGTGAAATCAAGCTGTTGTCTGTTTACCGCGATACCTATTTAAAGATTAACAGCAAGGGCACTTATCATAAAATCAATGAAGCGTATTTTAAGGGTGGGCACAAACAAGCCATGGAAGCCCTTAACGAGAATCTGGATTTAAATATTGACGATTATGCAACCTTTAACTGGAAGTCTGTAGCAGATGCCATTAATATCCTTGGAGGAATTGATCTGGAAATCACAGACTCAGAATTTGCTTACATAAATGGTTTTATCACAGAGACAGTAAATTCCACGGGAGTTGGTTCTCATCAGCTGAAACATGCCGGTACGAATCATTTAGATGGTGTACAGGCAGTTGCTTACGCAAGACTGCGTCTGATGGATACTGACTTTAACCGAACCGAACGTCAGAGAAAAGTCGTAAATCTGGCTATGGAAAAAGCAAAAAATGCAGATTTTGCCACCAGAAAAACACTGGTAGCAACAGTTTTCCCGCAGATCTCCACCAGTGTGGGCATGAATGATATTCTGGCAATAGCAAAAGGCATCAGCAAATATCACATAGGAGAAACTGCCGGCTTCCCATTCTCACGTACAACCATGAAAGTTGGGAAAATGGACTGTGTAATACCAACCACCCTGGAGAGCAACGTAGTGCAGCTGCATCAGTTCCTCTATGGTCAGGAAAACTATGCTCCGTCCTCCACAGTAAAGAAAATCAGTGCATCGATTTCAAAAGAAACCGGACTCACAGAACCTGGTAAAAATACCCCGACAGGAGGCAGTTCCAGCGGCAAAAAAAGTAAGAAAAAAACGGAGGCTGCTGTAGAGACAGCTCCGGTACAGACAGAGGCTGTTGTTGAAACGACGGAGGAAACAAAAGAGACGGTAAAGGAAACAACGGTACCAGAGACGAAAGAGCAGGAGAGTGGGAAAACTCCAACCAATGAAGACGGAAGTCTGATCGGGCCTGGAGCAAAAGTTCCTGATACAAAAGAAGAAACGACGAAAGAAGAAACAACAAAAGAAACGAAAAAACCAGTCAGCTCAGACAAAGCTTCAGAAGAAGAAGTACCCACGGAACCAGAGACAGATGCAGGTCCAGGGGCATAAATATAATTAATTTCCATCGGAGTTGTTTTAAACAACTCCGATTTTTTGCCTGTAAACATAAAACTCCGGCTAAGGTCCAGATTAGTAATAACTTTTTAATGGATCGATGCCTGGGCAATATAAATCAATTAGAAATGATTGATTCAATAGAATATTCTGCAGAATCAGCACAAAACATACAAGATATATTTGATGAATTAATAAAAAACTCTGAAAATATGCAGTCAAGAAAGGCATTTCAAGAAGCATCGGATTATTTCTCAAGTATCACTAAAGACAAAAAGAATATATTTGGTAAACTAATGGCTGGTATATTAAAAACGCTGGAAGGCGTCATGCAATTTGCTGGTGATATAATTTGTAACGTGATCCAATTAGTATTTACAGGTATCCGCATTATACTAAACAGAATCCGTAGTCTGATATATGCCAGAATAAAGATACCATTTCTGTCAGATTTATATAAATATATATCGAAAGATGAATTAACATTTTCTGATCTTATTTCATTAATTCTTGCGTTACCGGTCTCTGGATACTGCAGAGTTGCTTTTCATGAAAATCTAATGCCTAATGATGATGCGCTGGAAAAATTTAAAAGAGATATTTCATTTAAACAGCTGTTTACGGGAGGTAATTACGTAAAAGCAGTACCTAAAAAATCTCAGAATGCATTAAATGCAATAAGTGGTTTATCTTCATTTAGTTTCTATTATTTAACAGTTCGTGTTGATTATTTGGGTATTCCCAAGCCAACACTGGAACAAGTAGAGAATGTGCAAAAAACTACGATTGATCCTTTATCTATCCTTTGCTGCCTGTCCGAAACGATATGGCAGATATGCTGTTCTCCATTTTGGTTTGCTGCTAAACCGGTAGACGTTGATATTGTATGCTGGTCATATTGCTGGATGGGACTATCCATGGATTATATTATTACTTATGTATCCGGTAGGTATACTGATTTTTCTGAATTTGGGCGGGTGCTGACTGTTATATATGGTGTTGGGAATTTAGCTGAGTCCATCTGTGCAAGAATAGGAAATGAATCCAGTGGTGCATCTGCGCATTTGACAAATTTCATACCAAGTATTGTTGAAACATCTAAATTTTGCTTCTTAAAATCTTTACTAATTGCAACAGAAAGTATATCTGGCTATATAGGTGTAGCAATTGATTGCTTTGGCGGTTCAGGAATGGCATTGGCTTACAGTGGCTTTTTCGGTTATGAAGAAAAGTATACATTAAATAATTATAATTGGGTTAGGGGGATTACTTGGTAATATTAGGAACATTATAAGAATTGTGGGTACAATAAGCAGCGTGTGGCCTATTAATGGCGACAAAACAGTAGCGGAGAGGAGAAAAGCGCCTAATAGTGGGTATATCTATTGATATTTATTAGAAAATAATTGTAATGAAGTATTTATTATGATATTATGGAAAAAAAAGGAGGTTTAATGTATGAAGGGGTTTTTTAGAGCTATAATTGCAACAATTATACTTACTGCTTTGATGATTATACCTGCAAGCGCTGCAGAAGACCAGGCTGTTAACTGGGGAGATGAAAGATATCAGATTATGGTTCCAGGCTTTATTGAAGCAAGAGACATGACTATTAATGGACAGACCACAACAGTAATCGTTGTTCAAAAACCAGAAAAAAATGCTGAGAATAAGTATCGTTTTTTTGATGTTGTGACAACTGATACAAATGCAGTATCCATAACTTCAACTGTTTGTAAATTAAATCAGGAATATGCAGGCGATTTAATGACTGATCTTGAAAATGGCCGCGTCAGCTACGTTCCATTTTTAGATGACGATTTTGAAAACTTATCCAAAGAGCCCATGTATTTTGGATTCTCATTTAGGGATAGTAGTTGGAATAAAATTTATGATTTCCCACTTTGGGTTGTGTTTGAAGATAAGAAATAAATTTTTATAAATATAGTTATTTTGGTGCGGGACTATTGGTAAAGTAGAGAAATCTATGGTAACGAATAGTCCCCATTTTTCTAATATAAAGTAGCAGGACATATCAGTTGATATTAAGTTTTGTATTTATGGAGCTCTTGATAAGATAAAGTTTATGAGTGGGGAAATATGGGTACTAAATTTACGGACGAATATCAATATGACCTAAATGAGCCCAATCCGCCTCTTAAGACATATGTGTACCGGATAACTTTGAACGGAGAGTAGGAGAGACTATTTTAAATATAAAGGTGTATCTATATGAAATTTATACAGAAATTATGCTTTTCAGGGGAGACAGAGGAAGCATTGGAGGAATACAAGAAAGCCTTTGGCTGTACAATAAGGAATCTATTACATTATTCCGATGCCGTAAAAAACGGCTGGGAACGGCCAGATGAAGCAAAGGAATCATTGGTGTATCATTCCGAGATTATGTTTGGGGAACAGGAGGTAAGGATGAATGATCTTTCCGATGAAGCGGAAGTGGAACTTACCAGGAAAGTGATTCAAATTATCGGGTTTGATACAGTAGAAGAAGTTGAAAAGGCCTTTTCAGTACTTAGTGATGGGGGAGAGGTAATAAGGCCACTTGAAAGACCACCGTACATGTTAATAATTGGTACTGTAAAGGATCGCTTTGGAGTTAAATGGGAGCTGATGTGTGACTTTTAACGGTGGAATTTCAACGGACTATTTGCAAAAGGAGAGTTAAAGAATGAAGGTTTACGTAGTCAGACATGGGGATAAAGCAGAAGGTGATTATTTTAACGAATATCTTAAGCATCAGGATGAGCCGTTAAGCGAATCAGGTGAAGCAAAAGCAAAAATATTATGTACTTATTTTAAAGACATAAATATCTCCCAAATTTATACCAGTGAATATCTGCGTACAAAGCAGACTGCAAAATATGTGGCCGAATTAAAGCGTATAACTCTCATAGAGGACAGACGGCTGAATGAAATAGACAATGGTATAATTGAATCTATGAGTGATGATGAAATAAAAAAGCGATATCCTGAGTTTTGGGCAGACTTTTTCAGTTATACCAAAGATGTTAGATTTCCAGATGGAGAAACCGGAGAAGAGGTTAAGGCACGGCAAAAAGAATTATTTGATGATATACTTAAATATGGACAGGATGTATTGTTGTTCAGCCATGAGGGCTATATCAGGTTATTAGCTTGCCATATACTTGGGATACCTGTATATAAAAGAAATCAATTCAAATTTGATTTTTGTGGCATTATGGAGCTTTATTATGACGTCGAAAATAAACTTTGGAAGATAATCAGATTGAATCAAATAGTTGAGGTTCAGTAGCAAGTTTTCATTATGTGATTGGACTATGATAATTCCAGTATGATATACTGATAGTATCTCATGAAAAAAAGACAAAACAATAGTAAATTTTTTAGATTATAGTAGTTTATGTAAATAGTAAAAGATATAACCGAAAAGCAGGAGATTAGAAATGCGACAAAATTTTTTCTCCAACAAAAAATTAGTTAAGGAAGTGGCAGTATGGTAGACGGTCATATTCATATTGAACGAGGAGAATATACGTATGAATGGGTAAATCAATTTGTTAACAAAGGAGTTGAAAAGCAATTAGATGAGATTTGGCTACTTGAGCATTGTTATCGGTTTGAAGAATTTGTTCCTATGTACGATTCTGTTTGTGCTTATAGCAATTATATAGATACATGGTTTCATAGAAAAGCAGGAGTTCTTAAACTGGAAAAATATTTGTCACTTATCAAACAAATTAGAAACAATCAATTTCCTGTTAAGATTAAGTTTGGTCTTGAGATTTGCTATTTTAAAGAGTTTGAAGATTTAGTCGTAGAATTAACTAAAGATAAAGATTTTGATTTTTTGCTAGGCAGCGTACATTTTGTTGATAATTTTGCCTTTGACCATAAGGTGGAGCATTGGAATGGAATTAATGTGGATGAAATATATCATAGATATTTTGAAACATCTGTTTCACTTGCTCAAAGTGGCATTTATGATGGTATTGCTCATCCCGATGCGATTAAACTTTTTGGGCATAAACCATCATATTCTCTAACAGAATACTACACTAGTTTAGCAAAGGAGCTTTCTAAAAATGATATGTACGCAGAACAAAACAGTGGAGTATTTCGACGTTGTCCTAATACAGCCACACTAGGTATGGATGAAGAGATGCTAAAAATAATGAGAAATTATAATGTGAAGATCATTACAGTATCGGATGCTCATTGCCCTGAAGATGTTGGTGATAGAATACTAGAACTTAACAATTTCAATGAGTCCCAAAAAGAAGTTATATTATAAAAAGAGGAAAAAGGAGCCTTGTTCGCATTGTAATGGGATGTGCAGAAAAATGCATAATTTTTTACAATATCATTAGACTAGATTCATAATATTATGATATACTATTATGAATAGTATTGAATGGAAAACGATAAAACAGCAGTAGTAATTTTTTTGGTTATAAACAGATTTTGGTAATAGACAAAACAGTAGTAAATTTTTTCGGTTATAGAGTTAATTCGTGGCTGATCAAACTATTCGCGAAAGTCTAGTTTAACGCATAGTTATATAGAAATCAAAGTAATACATATATATAATTAATACATGCCAATGTAAACCTTCAACTCCTATATTACCTTATCACTACATCACTACGTCATTGCATTTGCATTACTGCTGTTATACGGGTTCAACCTTTAAATACGATCTTTATATGATAGCAACCATATTTACAATTTTTAGTTTTTCCTTATTTCTACATAGACACTATGCAAACAAATTAAGATCTTATTTAAGGGTTTATAAATAAATAAAACAAGAGGTGATTTCATGAAAGCTACACTCTCCTACCATCAGCAAAAAGATATTGAAAATGTAAAGCATCTGCGTGAACTGATCAAAGAGCTTCCTCGTTTCTGCGGTGATTTTTTTCGTGGTATTGAGCCACGTACATCTTCACGCACCAGGATCGCATATGCTTACGATTTAAGGGTGTTTTTTGACTTCCTGCAAAAGGAAAATCCGGTTATTGGTAAGATTGATATGAAAGAAATTCCATTAGATTTTTTAAATACCCTCAGGGTTGTTGATATAGAGGAATATATGGAGTATTTAAAATACCGGTTTAATGATAGAAATCAGGAAGTAACCAATAAAGAGCGTGGAATTATGCGGAAAATCTCCTCTTTAAAAAGCTTCTATAATTATTATTACCGCAATGAACGACTTCAAAACAATCCAGCAGCCTTAATTCAGCTACCCAAGCTGCATGAGAAAGAAATTATACGTTTGGATGTTGATGAGGTTGCTCTATTGCTTGATGAAGTAGAAAAAGGTGAGTCTTTAACAGAGAAACAAAAGGCCTATCACGAGAAAACGAAGGTTCGGGATTTGGCACTGTTAACACTTTTACTTGGCACTGGTATCCGGGTATCGGAATGCGTAGGCCTGGATCTTAATGATATTGATTTTAAAAACGGAGGAATCCGGATACATAGAAAAGGTGGAAAAGAAGTTACGGTTTACTTCGGATCTGAAGTAGAGGATGCCCTCCTGGATTATCTGGAAGAACGTAATCAGATGATCCCTGAAGGCGGCAGTGAAAATGCCCTTTTCCTCTCCATGCAGAAAAAGAGAATTGCCGTACGCAGCGTTGAGAATCTGGTAAAGAAATATTCCAGGCTGGTTACTCCTTTAAAAAAGATTACTCCTCATAAGCTACGTAGTACCTATGGTACCTCACTTTATAAGGAAACTGGTGATATCTATTTGGTGGCGGATGTTCTGGGGCATTCAGATGTAAATACTACAAAGAAACATTATGCTGCATTGGAAGATGAACGTCGCCGCAGTGCCAGAAATAAAGTAAAATTGAGGGAAGAATAATAAACAGCAAATAGAAACTGAATTACACTATTTGTGTATAATTTTATAACAATTCAAAAACGCTGTATTGCATAGTGATACGAACCAAGTGGGATATGATTGGCTTGAGATAAAAACGCTGAATCATTTACCCCTTTATCCCTCTAAATTGCGAAGACAGATTATGAACTTATATGAAGGAAAAGAATACAAGGTATATTTAGGAAATGAAGAAATTGGAGACCCAGAAGTTACTGATTAACAAAGATATTTTTTTACTTATCCCCACCACTGCCCCCTTATAGAATGGCAGAGATGGGGAGTGTTTTGTTTTTCACTGATAATGCACTCTTCGCTCCATGAAAGGTATCGCATTTCATTCTCCTCTTTCCAGATACTGTGTACTCTTTTTTCCTTTATACAAAATTGCATTTACCGGGCATGCATTAATGCATCGCATACAAAAAATACATTTTCGACCAAATACAGGTTTGTTCTGAACCATCCTTATATTCATTCTTGGGCAATTGCAGGCACATATTTTACAACCGATACATTCTTCTGAAGGTGAATATTTCATACCTGCTATAGGCATTAATTTTGTGAATACAACTGCAGTGAAATGATATAGGATGCTTATGGGCCTTAACACTTTCTCTTTGCTCTCTTTTCCAAGAAAAAAACCATCTAATAGCGGATCAATCTGTGACTTTATAATTCTTTTATTTTCCTTTAAAACCTCCGGAGTGGTTGAACTAAACATCGTAAAAATCATAAGATTGTTGGCATAAGGAAAACTCTTAGATGTAATCAGACGGTGATTCTTTTTCCTTAATAATCGTTCCAAACCTGAAAAGTCGGTTAAGGAATGTCCTGATTGGGTGCAATACGCCAAAGTTGGAATGACCTGTTCTCTCTTCTTCAGATTGAGATCTAAATAATTTAAAGCATAAAGTACAGGATATTCATAATATTTAGGAAAGCCCACGATTAGAAAGTCATATGGATATGATGGGGGATTGAACTTCTCTTCCATCGAATGAACTTCGACTGTATAATCTCTTAAAATTAAAGCACGATAAAACTCCTCTGCGACTGCTTTTGTATTCCCGGTTCCACTAAAGTAAAGAATTAAGACATTCATAATCAATCTCTCCCCTGTGATAAAATGGCAGTTTGCTTAGAAAGGTTGGACTTCATAATTAAGTTACCCCTGATTCAGCAATAATTGCTTCTTAAGCTAATAATATCAGCTGTGAGGTATATATTCAAGTCCTCCTTTAAGCGGAGATACTGGATCGGTACAGAGCCAGGTTACTGATCCTGGCTCTGTACAAAATATGCTACCGTAAGATACTGTCCGGAATGAATGGTATCTTCCCTTAATCTGTTCATACTTCTTAATTCCTGTACATATTGGGCAGTGGACATGCCGCTGTTCTCCACATACTGATCTGCAATACTCCAGAGACTGTCTCCGCTCTTGATCTCTATACTGGTGTAATACTTTTCTATCAGCGGTGTCCCCACCTCGCCGGCCAATGAATTCATAAGGGAATGTCCGCAAAAATAAGCTCCCAGCATGACTGCCAGGGTTAACATGATCAACTGTTTCATATTATGCATACCTCCTCAAACGTAAGAACATATGTTCCTTTTTCTGAATTTATCATATCACTAAGAACATACGTTTGTCAATCTGTTTTGCATTTTTTCGAACAAAGGTTTGCATTTTTACCGAACATATGTTACTATAGTTTTAATGATTAGGAATGAGGAGGCTGTGATATGGCGCAAGAAAAAATTACACCCAAACAGCAGGAAATTTTAGAATATATAAAAGAGACTATTTTGAAGAAGGGTTATCCGCCTGCAGTCAGGGAGATCTGTGAAGCGGTCCATTTGAAATCCACATCTTCTGTACACTCTCATCTGGAAACACTTGAGGAAAAAGGATATATAAGAAGAGATCCGACCAAACCCCGTACCATTGAGATTATTGATGACTGCTTTAACCTTACCCGCCGGGAAGTTGTGAACGTTCCCATACTTGGAACGGTTGCTGCCGGACAGCCTTTATATGCAGAAGAGAATATTGAAAATTACTATCCCATTCCCTCTGATCTCCTGCCTAACGCAGAGACTTTCATGTTAAAGGTAAGGGGCAATTCCATGATCAATTCAGGTATATTAGAAGGGGATCAGATTATTGTGGAGCACTGTTCCACTGCCCAGAATGGGGAGATCGTTGTAGCACTGGTAGATGATTCCGCTACGGTAAAGCGCTTTTTTAAAGAGAACGGACATTATCGTCTTCAGCCTGAGAATGATACCATGGATCCTATTATAGTCGATCATGTGGAGATTCTTGGTAAAGTAATTGGTTTATTTCGTTTAGGGATTCATTAAGAAGTAATTAGGCTTAAAGTTAACATAATTATTTTATGTAAACTTTAAGCCTAAAAAAACGGCTCACAATATTTGTTAAGCCGTTGATTTTTAATTTAATTATATTCAGATCTATTTTACATCTAAATCTTCCACTGAGATTGTCTTTCCATCTCTCCAGATTCGTTCCAGATCATAGAAAAGACGGTTCTCTTTATCAAAGACATGCACGATGATATCGCCATAGTCCATGAGAATCCAATTGGCAGTCTGATAGCCTTCTACCTGTTTGCATACATATCCCTTTTTACCCAGTTCCTCTTCCACGTTGTCTACCATTGCCTGTACCTGGTTTGAGTTAGTACCGCTGGCAATAATAAAGTAATCAGCAAGAACTGATACGTTACGAATGTCAATGACGCTTACATCCTCACCTTTTTTATCAGATAAAGCTGCATAAGCTGTTTTTACCATATCCATGGGTTGATTCATCTTGTTTCTCCCTTCTTTTCATTGTGAACCTGTTTATAATAAGCATATGCCTGGTTAGAAACAGAATCCACAAAACTTCCTTTGCTTTCCAGATATTCAAGAGTATTCTTAAGAATCTGATAAACACATTCATCCAAATCTGTAAATGCAAGAGAACGAATATGAAGCAGATCAGGCGCACGCTCCCGCCTGGGTTCAATATAATCTGCCGTAAAAACGATTTTTTCAAGCAGGGCCATTTGGGGTCTTCCTGTTGTATGCCACCGAATGGCACTTAAAACCTCCTGGTCAGTTACATTATATTTATTCTCCGCCAGCCATGCCCCGTATTTGGCATGAAGCACGACTGGGGCCTTAAGTTCATCATCAGTTAGTTGAATATCCTGTTTCCGGCATTTTTTAATGATTTCTTCGTTTCCGTAATGCTTTGCACAATCGTGAAGCAGACCTGCAAGCTCTGCCTGATCTAAATTACAACCGTATCGCATGGCCAATGCGGTACAGATAAAAGATACACTTAATGTGTGTTCAAATCTTAAAGGGTTCAATTTATCCTTTAAATCATTTCTCAATTCCATTATAACATCTATCATGCTTTATCCTTCTCCTGATACAAGCCTTGATCTTTAATATATGTCAGTACCTTAGTGGGTACATATTCTGAAACAGAAAGACCGCCTGCAATTCGTTCTCGTAGCATGGCGGAGGAAATATCCATCTCTTTACAATGAAGAATGCGGATATCTGCCTTGTACCTGGTGCCCAGGTAGGCAATCTGCTGTTCCATGGAAAGGTGCGCATCTTCATATTCCCGCCGAGCGGCTAATATCACGGCTTGAGACAGAACCTGATCCGGTTCATACCAGTGTTCAATTTCATAAAGCGAATCAGCTCCAATGATAAAAAAGTATTGATGCTGTGGATAAGCTTCCCGCAGCAATCTTAAGGTCTGAGCGGTATAGGTACTTCCGTTTCTTCTGACCTCAAAATCAGAGCATACCAGACCGTTTTTACCCTCAATGGCAAGTTGTGTCATCGTAAGGCGGATGTCTGGATCGGTTATTTTCTGATTTTTTTTGTGAGGTGGATGCCCGGATGGCATAAACCATACCTCATCCAGCTGGTATTCTTTATAAGCCTGTTCTCCAAGCATTAGATGACCATTGTGGATCGGATCGAATGTTCCGCCCATAATCCCTATATTACCCATAATTATCGACTCCCTGGCCTAATAATAAGACCTGTTATTTAGGAAGAGCAATTTTTCTCTTTGTTTCGTCTTTTGCCTGTTTGTAAAGGACGATTTTTCTTCCAATGACCTGAACTACTTCAGAACGAGTCCGTTCAGACAAAATAGAAGCAATACTGTTACCATCATCGGCACAATTTTTTAAAATGGTTATTTTAATTAATTCTCTTGCTTCTAAAGCCTCTGCGATCGCGTTTGTGATCTCAGGAGTCAGGCTGGATTTGCCAATCTGAAAGATTGGATCTATATTCATCGCTAATCCTTTTAAATAGGATCTCTGTTTACTTGTCATATTATTCTCCTTGTTACTTGTAATAGTCAAATTCAAGACCATACATGCGGACCGTATCGCCTTCCTGAATGCCGGCATTTTCCAGTTCTTCCAATATACCGTTGTCTTTTAAGAACTTCTGGAAGAAAGTAAAGCCCTTTTCTGATTCCAGATTTGTATAACCAAGCATCTTTTCAATACGGGGACCCTCTACCACATAAACTCCGTCTTCCGTTACTTCTACTGAATAAGGCAGCAATATGCCTGACAGACTCTTTAAGTCAAATTCTTTTTCGAAGATCAAAGGACTTAAATTAACGGTTTTAAGCAGTTCATATACTGCATAGAGCAGCTCCTTAACGCCCTGGCCGCTAACTGCAGAGATCGGGTAAACTTTAATTCCCTGAGGTTCAAATTCAGCTTTCAGTTTATCAATTGGACTCTCACCATCTTCATAAATGGCATCAATCTTGTTGGCAGCTATAATTTGAGGCCGCTTTATTAATTCAGGATTATAGGCTTCCAGTTCTTTATTAATAGCTTTGATATCGGCAACGGGATCACGTCCTTCTGTGGAAGCAGCATCTACAACGTGAACCAGTACTCTTGTCCGCTCAATATGGCGAAGGAAATCATGTCCAAGTCCTACCCCTTCAGAAGCACCCTCAATCAGACCGGGAATATCTGCCATGACAAAGCCTTTTCCTCCATCGATATCAACCACACCCAGATGAGGATTTAAAGTGGTAAAATGATAGTTGGCAATTTTAGGTCTTGCATTGCTGACACGTGATAAAAGTGTTGATTTTCCCACATTGGGGAATCCTACCAGCCCTACATCGGCAATTACTTTTAATTCCATCTGCACCCAGAGTTCCTGAGAAGGCTGTCCAGGCTGTGCGTATTTCGGCGCCTGCATGGTAGGGGTTGCAAAGTTCATATTGCCCTGTCCACCTCTGCCGCCTTTTAAAATAACTTCACGTCGATTATCTCCTGACATATCAGCAATCACTTTTCCGGATTCAAAATCCTTTAAAACAGTTCCTTCCGGTACTTTTATGATTAAGTCGCTGCCGTCTTTTCCGTGACACCGGCGCTTTCCGCCTGGTTCTCCGTCCTGTGCAGTATACTTATGAATGTGTCTGAAGTCACTTAACGTATTAAGTCCCTCATCCACTTCAAAAATAATATTACCGCCCCGGCCGCCATCACCGCCGTCAGGACCGCCGCAGGGAACATAAAGTTCTCTCCGGAAGCTGACATGACCATCGCCGCCCTTTCCGGATCTTATATATATTTTTGCTCTATCGGCAAACATTCATTCACCTGTTTCCTTTCTTGTGATAAAAAAACGGAATCCCATTATTCTATGTTCAGATTAATGGGCGTATCGTAAAAAACGGCTCCATACGTCAAGGTATGAAGCCGGTCCAATTATTCGTTAATTGCTTTTGGATAAACAGAAACCTGCTTTTTGTCTCTGCCTTTTCTCTCGAATTTCACAACGCCATCCACTAAAGCGAATAATGTATCATCACCGCCGCGGCCTACGTTGATGCCTGGATGAATGTGAGTTCCACGCTGTCTGTAAAGAATGTTGCCAGCTAATACGAACTGTCCATCAGCTCTTTTGGCACCTAATCTCTTAGACTCGGAATCTCTGCCGTTCTTTGTAGAACCAACACCCTTTTTATGAGCGAAAAATTGAAGGTTCATCTTTAACATCACTTACACCTCCTTAAATCGGATTTTAATATATGGTTCTCCATATTCTTCCTCAATATCCTGTAATCCGAATATCAGAGAATTCATAAGGAGCTGCGACCCGGAACTTATGTCAGAGGTAAACCGAAACTGAAAAGATCCTGTCTTTTCTTCCTGGTTTACTTCGAAAGAATCCTCTGTGAATTGCTCCACACTGTTGGCCATATTAAAAGTCAGTGCTGAAACAGCGGAACAGACAAGCTCTTGTCCATCCTGATGATCATCAGCCAACCCTGCATGTCCTAACATATCAATTCCTGTATAACGTTGTTCTGAATCAACAAATACGGTTACTCTTATCATGATTAAGCGTTGATCTTTTCGATCTTAACCTGAGTATAAGACTGTCTGTGACCATTCTTCTTATGGTATCCAGATTTTCTCTTATACTTGTAAACAATAACTTTTTTAGCTTTGCCTTCTTTAACAACTGTACCTGTTACGGTAGCACCTGCTACTGTCGGGCAGCCTACTGCTAATTCACCATTGTTTACAACAAGAACCTGGTCAAATGTGACAGCTTCACCAGCGTCAACACCAAGCTTTTCAACTTTAATGATATCGCCTTCCGCTACTTTGTACTGCTTACCACCTGTTGCAATAATCGCGTACATATGGCACCTCCTATTATCATTACTCGCCAACTATGGTGCTCTGAATAATCAGAAACTTTTTAACCTCATTGTGCGGCATACTGTATAAATATAGCATTCCTTAACGGTTATGTCAATAATTTTTTCTGGAAATTTATTAGAAAAAACGGGGGTTTTATGACTTCTCCTTGTATTTTTCCATTTCTCTTAGTATAATGGTCAATGTTTGATCATAAAAGGGGGTAATACCAATGAAATCAGATCCAAGAAATTCAATATTTATCCGTTGCTGCTACGGATATGCTGTCAGCGGTATGGCTGTTTTAGTAATAGGAGCCATACTTCCATCCATTATTAAAGAAGCTGGAATCAGCTTTCTTGCAGCTGGAGGACTATTGTCAGTCATGGCAATCGGTAACCTGTCATCCAGCTTTATTTTTCCTGTTATGGTTCCTATTATGGGAAAAAAGAGGGCAATCACTCTGGTTACACTTTTTGTGCCGTCGTCTCTCATGGTTTTAAGTCTATTGCCTCCTCTTCCAGTCATGTACGCAGTTATGCTGCTCTACGGCTTTACCAGGGGATGTATTACAATTTTAAACAATGCGGCAGTCAATGATATCTATGGAGATTCTGCCACAGGAAAGCTTAACATTCTTCACTGTACGTTTGCAATCGGTGCATTTCTTGCTCCTTTACTTACGGCAATGATGATGAAACTGGGATTTGGATGGCGGGTAACACTCTATATGATTGTAGTTCTTACTATTATATCCGCAATTTCATACGGTACTATGAATTATAATTTAATAAACCAGGCTCAGAAAGAAATTGAAGAAAGGAAAAGCAGGACCAAAAGTTCAGCGGCTGGAAACAAAGGATTTCTTCGTTCCTTTGCATTTTACTGCATAGCTTTTATTTTGTTCTTCTATCTTGGAGTAGAAAATTGCATAAATGGGTGGTTTGTCACTTATCTTCAGAATACAGGTGTTATGAGTGCGGAATTTGCCACAACACTCGTTTCACTAACCTGGCTTGTTATTATGGTTGGACGGTTACTGTGTGCCGCCATGTCTAAGAAAGTACATAGAAGCACTATATTACTGATTAACTCCATTGGCAGTGCTGTCTGCTTTTTTATATTAATCAAAGTTAACAGCTTACCTCTGGTTACTGCTTCTCTCCTTGGACTTGGTTTCTTCCTTTCAGGTATTTATCCTACCTGTATCGCCAATGCCGGACCTCTGATTCAGGGTTCTACCCTGGGAATGTCTCTTCTCACAGCTATATCTGCTATGGGAGGAATCATAACGCCTCAGATTGTAGGGGGTGTGGCTGATCGTGTGGGGATCGTTGCTGCAATCAGCATACTGGTTTTCAACGTGATATTTGTAATAGTTCTTTCGGCAGTTAATTTTAAGATCTGGCATCAGAAAAAGAAAGCCTGATTTCTGCTTTTATAAGATTGCAAAGCCCCCGGAATTTTCTCCGAGGGCTTTTTCTATTTAGCTCTTCTTCCATGTAGATGGTGCAAATAAAAGTAGCATAGGGAATATCTCCAGTCGCCCTGCCAGCATATCAAACATCATGACATACTTGGACAACGGTGAAAACAGGGAAAAGTTTTTGGCGGGACCGGCACCTGCCAATCCAGGGCCAATATTATTAAAAGTTGCCGCAATCGCAGTGAAATTTGTGGTAAAGTCAAAATTATCCAGACTGACAATTAATACGGAAAAGATAAAAATAACGATATAAGCACCAAGAAACGTATTAATTGATCTCATTACCTGATGCTCTACAGGTTTGCCCTCCAGCTTTAAAACTTTTACGCTTCTTGGGTGAAGGAGAGAATCCAGCTCTTTTTTAACAGCTTTTAATAATACAACAACTCTTGATACTTTAATACCTCCGCCCGTACTGCCGGCACAGGCTCCAATAAACATAAGTACTACCAGAATTCCCTTGGAAAATTCAGGCCATAAATCAAAATCAACCGTGGAGTAACCGGTGGTTGTAATGATGGAAGCTACCTGGAATGCAGCATGATGGAATGCGGCAAAGATACTTCCAAAACCCCGATGAATGTTGATTGTAATTAACAATATGGAGACGCCGATGATCCCTAAATAAGCTCTCGCTTCTTCACTGAATAAGGCTTCTTTGGGATGGCGTGTCAAAAAAAGATAATATACATTAAAATTCACACCGAAAAGTATCATAAATACGGTGACAATGCCCTGTAAATAGTAGCTGTCATAGAATGCCATACTATTATTTTTAATACCAAATCCACCAGTACCGGCTGTACCAAAACTGATGGTCAGAGAATCAAACAATGACATTCCGCCAATCATAAGCAGTACTACTTCCAGCGCCGTCATAAACAGGTAAATACCATATAGAATCTTAGCAGTAGTCCTGACTCTTGGTACCAGTTTACCCACGGAGGGTCCCGGGCTTTCTGCTTTCATAATATACATATTGTAACCACCGGCCAGGGGAAGAATGGATAAAATAAATACAAGAACCCCCATTCCTCCGATCCAGTGGGTGAAACTGCGCCAGAATAGCATGCATTTGGAAAGTGATTCCACATCAGGTAGAATACTTGCACCAGTTGTTGTAAAACCGGATATGACCTCAAACATGGCATCTTCGAATACTGGGATTTCTTTACTGATATAAAATGGAAGTGCCCCGAAAAAACTGAGAACGATCCAGCTTAACGCTACTGAGACAAAACCTTCTTTAGCAAAAAACACCATATTAGTCGGTTTCCTGCGGGTACATAAGAATCCGATTCCACCACATACCGCAGCTACTGCAAGGAACCAGATGCCGCTTGTCTCTTTGTAAATCAATGCAACCACACAGGGGGGAAGCATAAATACTGCCTCTATGTTTAAGATCCAACCCAAAACATAAATGATAATTTTTTTATTCATTACTCTATCGCCTTTTCCTACCTTAGTATATCTTTCAAATCATTCAGTCCGGTTACCGTTGTAACAACGATGACCCTGTCCCCCTCTTCTAAGGTGTCCTTTCCGCGTGGACTGATAAAACGTCCTTTGCGCATGATATAAGCTACCAGAAGATTATCTTTTAGTTCCAGCTTTTCCAGTGGGATTCCTACAATGCATGGCTCATTAACCACTTTAAATTCCAACGCTTCCGCCCGGTCCGCCACAATTTTATAAAGTGTTTCCACATTGCTTCCCATGGAATTCTGCATGGCGCGTACATACTGTAAAATGGTTTCTGCAGTAATCAGCTTTGGATAAATAATACTTCCCAGATTCATGGAATCTATGACATTTTCAAATGCAATCCTGTTTATTTTAGTAATCAGCTTGGCCTTCGACTGGCTGGCTGCATAAAGGGACAGCATAATATTTTCTTCATCAAAGCCGGTGAGGGATGCAAATGCATCAGTCTGACCAATCCCCTCCTGCAAAAGCAGTTCCTGGTCAGAGGCGTCGCCATTTATTACCATGGCTCTTGGAAGCAATTCACTGAGTTCGTTACAGCGTTCTGCATTCTGCTCCAGAATCTTCACTTTAATTTTTGTGTTTTCCAGCAGTTTAGCTACGTAATAAGTGATTTTGCCTCCGCCTACCAGCATGGCTGTTTTAATAACATTGTTGTCAATTCCAACCTGTTTAAAGAATTCATTGGATTCAACAGGAGATGCAATGAAAGATATCTTATCTCCTGCACTAATTATGGAGTCTCCTCCTGGTATAATGACCTCTGCATTGTGCTCGATGGCGCAGATCAGGACATTGCACTTAAGTCTTTCCAGGACCTCCCTGACTTTCATATTATTAAGAACAGAATGATCAGGAACAATGAATTTTAAGATTTCTTTTTTCCCTTTTGCAAATGTATCAATCTTAATTGCAGAAGGGAACCGCAGCAGTCTTGCAATTTCCATGGCAGCCGCCATTTCAGGATTAATGGCCAAAGAAAGACCTAATTCTTCACGAATGTAGCCGATTTGGGAATCATATTCAGGGTTTCGGATTCTGGCAATTGTATGGCAGTTACCTGCTTTTTTTGCAATCAGGCAGCACAGCATATTCAGTTCGTCTGAATTAGTTGTTGCTATTAAAAGATCTGTATCTTCGATCCCTGCATCCATCTGTACCTTATTTACTGCACCGTTTCCAACAACACCCATCACATCGATTCTTTCCGAAATGGAATTTACCACACCGGCATTTTTATCGATAATGACGATATCATGGTGTTCTTTGTTTAACTGTTCTGCCAGGGTTGCCCCAACTTTTCCACAACCCACTATAATGATTTTCATAATGAAACCTTCTCCTTCATCTGTAACGCCTGCTCGCAAAGGGGCTTTCTTATTTTTTTTCTTGTAATTTCAACCAGATTTAATTTTGTTATTTCAACAACTGTGGTTTTAACGGGATCTCTTGAGACGATTTCCTCAAGTCGTTTTAAAAGAAACTTTTTATCTTCTTCCCGTTCCATATCAATAAAATCGATCACAATAATACCTGATAAATTTCGAAGTCTGATCTGGTGTCCGATTTCCTCAGCAGCTTCCAGATTGATTTTCATAATGGTTTCACGAAGTGCCTTTTTACCGGAATATTTACCGGTATTTACATCAATCACCACTAAAGCTTCTGTGGGTTCAATGACTAAATAGCCTCCGGACTTCATCCAGACCTTTTTTCCAAGGGCTTCACTCATGGTTTTTTCAATCCGGTACAGCTTTTTAAGAGGAAGCAGTGAATCTTCATAATAAGTCAGCAAATGGAGATCTTCCTGCTGGTGTTCACTTAAATATTCTTTTATTGCGTCATAAATATCCTGTTCATCGGTTACCACCGACTCCAGAGAAGACTGAAAGCTATCACGCAGACCACTTAAATAGGAGGGCGCGGAACCGTATAGCAGGCTGTAGCAGGTCCTGTGTCCGGCATGGGTAAGGATATCAGATAAACGTCCTTTTAACAGATGAAGTTCCTCTATTAAGGATTCCATGGGAGCATTGTAAGCGTTGGTCCTGACAATGATACCCCAATCCTCTTTTTCACCTTCCAGATATTCCTTCATTTGCTGTTTCCAGCCTAAATCCTGGATTTTGGCTGAAAAACCGATCTGCTTTTTTCCCGAAGTGAGAACAAAGTATCTGCCGGTAATATTTAAATTCCCTGTAAGAACCGGAGCTTTCGTCTTTACCGCATCCCGCTCCACCTGAACAACAATTTCATCTCCCTGACGGAGTTTCCCGTTAAACATGCGGCCATCGGCAAAATGAACAGATGAGTCACCAAGACTTAAATAACCCATCTGCCCGTTCCCAATGTCCACAAATGCAGCATTGATATTTTTCACAATGTTATTTACTTTGCCAATATAGATGTTTCCTAAGAAAGAATGGCTTTCTTCCGGCTCAATATCAATTTGCAGGGTTTCCTTCCCTGACTGTAAAAGAGTGATAATACACCCATTCCATCTGGTAATGATCAATTTATTCAACGGATTCTCCTATGAGACCCAGAGGGACAAGAACAGGATTTGCTTCATCACCTGTATTCCCGTAAACTTCTTCTCTCTGGATACAAAATGCAAATTCAGGGCTGGCTTCCCCTCTCCACTGGTCATAAGCTTCCATTACCAGTTCGGGTTTTAAATTATCTGCACTTCCTGCTGATATTTTCATAAAAATTTTATTGTCGGAGACAGAAAGCTGGTAGATGTAATTTTTTAAATCTACTTCTCTCTCTCCCTTTTTTGATTTTTTCACAATCAGAATGTGATCCTGCTCTTTAAACTTAAGAAGACCCTCAAAAAATCCTTTTATATCTTCTGGCTCTTTCCCTTCCCGGAATGTAACTGTGTAGTCAGCGGCAGCAACCAGAGACATGGCATTTTTGGCATTATCATTTAACAGGTGGCATTCCGTAACACAAATACCTTCTGCCATCACATCATTTAACTGTTTCATCAGGGTGTCACAGTCTGTCATGGAATGAACCTCTATATCCATGTATTCCCCATTGCTGGTAAGACCCACTCCGAGAGGTGCTGCAAATGACATGACCTGATGAGGGCTGAAGCCTTCGCTGTATTTAATATCCACGTCCGCTCTTCGCATTGCTTTCTGGAAATAACGCATTACGTCAAGATGACCGATAAATTTAACTGGTCCCTGTTTGGTAAATTTAATTCTGATTTTCATAGCAGACACCTCCTTTAAAACTCATGGCACCACAGCCAATACACTGCATGCGGCAGTTGGGGGTGACTTTCTCTCCAATGGCATTTTGCCATTCTCTCTTTAAAAATTCTTTGGAAACTCCGGCATTGATAAAGTCCCAGGGGAATGTTTCATCTAAACTTCTTTCCCTTATGGTATAGAAATCCGGATCCAGCCCACAGGTTTCAAAGGCTTTCATCCACACTTCATTTTTAAAGTGCTCAGACCATGAATCATAAAGAGCACCATTTTTATAAACCTCTTCAATGAGGGCCGATATCTTTCTGTCACCTCTTGCAAGAACACCTTCCAGGACGGTTAAATCAGCCTCGTGATAATTGTACTTTAAGCTCTTCTGATTCAGCATGGTACGGAATTTATCTTTCACAAGATAAGCTTTCTGTAAAAACTCATCCTTGGTGCTCATTCTTGCCCACTGAAACGGTGTGAACGGCTTTGGTACAAAGAAAGAAGAACTGGCAATGACCTGGACTTTACCGTTTCGCTGGTCCTTGGGGATCTCATAATAGACTTCCGCCACTTTTTCCGAGAGTTCTGCGATTCCTTCCATATCTTCTACGGTTTCTGTAGGAAGCCCAAGCATGAAATAAAGCTTAACACGGTTCCAGCCGCCCTGGAATGCTTCGCTTGCACCTTTTAGAATAATTTCTTCAGTCAGTCCTTTGTTGATTACATCACGAAGTCTCTGAGAGCCTGCTTCCGGTGCAAAGGTCAGACTGCTCTTACGGATATCCTGAACTTTACTCATAACATCCAGTGAAAAAGCATCAATTCGAAGAGACGGAAGTGAAACGTTCACGCCTTTCCCTTTGAATTCATCGATGAGGAACGTTACGATTCCTTCCAGTTCACTGTAATCGCTGGAGCTTAAGGAACTTAAGGAAATTTCTTCGTGACCAGTATTCTTTAGCAGCTTATATGCATAATCTTTTAAATACTCAAGGCTGTGTTCCCGCATTGGCCGGTAAACGTTGCCTGCCTGGCAGAAGCGGCAGCCACGGATGCAGCCTCTTTGAATCTCCAGAACAACGCGGTCCTGAGTTGCTTTTATAAATGGAACAACCGGTTTTTCAATATAGGTAGCATCATCCATATGAACAACCAGCTGTTTCGTTACGGTTGCCTTTGCATGGGGATTGTTGGGGGTCATGCTTTTGATCGTACCATCTTCATGGTAGAATACATCATAAAAGGAAGGAACATAAATTCCTTCGATCTCAGCTGCCATCTCAAGAAATTCTCTCCGGCTTCCTCCCTTTTTCTTGTTCTCCTTATAGCGGTCCATCAGTTCGTAATAAACGGTCTCTCCCTCTCCAATATAGAACATATCAAAAAACTCTGCAAGAGGCTCAGGATTATAGGCACAGGGACCGCCGCCGATTATAATCGGATCGCTCTCCTGTCTTTCGCTGGCATGAAGGGGAATCTGACCAAGATCAAGAATCTGCAGAATATTTGTATAACACATTTCATATTGAAGTGTGATTCCAATAAAGTCAAATTCCTTAATCGGATCCTGTGATTCCAATGCAAAAAGAGGGATCTTTTTTTCTCTCATAATTTTATCTAAATCGGTCCATGGAGAAAAAATACGTTCACAGTAGATATCCTCTCTTCTGTTAAACATATCATATAAAATCTGCATTCCAAGATGAGACATTCCAATTTCATAAACATCAGGGAAACACATACCAAAACGGATGTCTACGGAATCAGTGTCCTTTCTTACCATATTGACTTCATTCCCAATATATCGGGCAGGCTTTTCAATACTTAATAGTATTTCATCAGATAAAGCTAATTTTTTCATAATTATTCCTTTTTGAATTGTGCCAGATGCACATTATTATTAAATCTGTGTGATTGGAATAGCATGTGTAAAAAAGAAAAAAACAACAATCACCACAAAGTTTAATTATAAAATACTTTATAGGATTAAGCAACACTATTTACTAAAACTGCAGAAATTGGAACAAAATCTGACATTCTGCGCCATATCTGCCAGAAAGAAGGCGTTGATCCCCAGTAAGAATCAACGCCCCATACTATTCCAGATTAAGTTTTTTCTTGAAAATATAATCAGTAATTCCAAAAAGGATTATCTGAGTAAAGACAGCGAGAAGGATGGTAAAGGGGAAAAAGAAATTAGCAAAAAAGGAAAACATGGAATCTGCCGATTCACTGACCCTGTCAACATAAAAACTAACCGGTACCATTAAAACAACACTTACAATCTGTGAAACAACCTGGATAATGAAAAATCCGATTATGGAACCTAATATTTTATTCTTGCTGATTACCTGACCAATTGCGATGGAAGCATAGTAAATCAGAGGTGCCGTAAATATACCCAGTATTACTATAAAAATCATCTCTATGATAAGCAGAGTCATCAGGGAACTATTTATCGTGGTATTGATATAAAACCATGCATAAGAAAGTTTATCGATTAACAGGGATAAATGATCTGGTGTGAAAAACATTCCAAATATTGAGATAAATATAACACACCAACTGCTGACGGTCCATATACTTGCCACAATCAGTTTAGATAATATATGACTTTCTGAAGAAACCGGGAGTGTATGCATTAAATACCCTTCCTCAGTTACCATGCTTTTATAAAAACGATAAATAATCAGCAATATACTTGCACTGGCAACCATAATCAGGGAAGCTACATATACAAAAACAATAACAGTTGGGATGAATTTTAAAATCTCAGGGTAATTTCCGATCCAGAGTGTAAATCTGGTGATTGGCGTCAGCACAATTGCAATTAAAAACAAAGGTAAAAAATAGCGTGCAGTTGCCTTTAGTTCGTGTTTAATTAGTTTTCCTAACATTTATATACCTCCCTGAAATATGCATCAACAGATTTGCCTTCTTTCATACGGATATCATCCACTGATGACTGAAGGTTGATGCGTCCATTCTGAATGAAAATCACTTCATCCAGTACATTTTCAACATCTGCAATCAGATGTGTTGAAATGAGGACGGTTGAATTTTCATTATAATTGCTGATAATGGTATCCAGAATATAATCTCTGGAGGCAGGGTCTACACCGCCGATTGGCTCATCCAGAACATACAGGTCAGCATTGCGGCTCATAACAAGAATCAGCTGTACTTTCTCTTTTGTGCCCTTGGACATAGTCTTTAAAGAATCATTGGGATTAATATGAAGTTTTTCCAACATGTCATATGCACGTTTTTTGTCAAAATTATAATAAAAATCTTCAAAGAAATTCAACAGATCTTTCACTTTCATCCAATTGTTTAAGTAAGTCTTATCCGGCAGATAGGATACTACTTTTTTTGTCTCTGATCCAGGTGCTGTGCCATTGATTAAAAGCTGGCCTTTTGACGGAACCAGTAATCCGTTAATAAGCTTGATTAATGTGGTTTTTCCACTTCCATTGGGCCCCAGAAGACCTACGATTTTACCTCGTTCTAATGTCAGATTGATATCTGATAAAGCAGTTACATTGCCATAGCGTTTACTTAACGCATTGCATTCAAGTAATGGATTCATACTGATTACCTCCCATATATGAATTTGATTTACTGTACCGATTCCAGGATAAATGTTTTAACCTCTTCATCGCTGAAACCCAGTTTTTTTAATTGTTCCATAAAGTTTTCCAGCTGTTCTTTTGCCAGATCCAGCTTCATTTTTTGTATCATTGACTGATCCTCCGTAATAAAACGCCCACTGGTTCGATTGGTGACAAGCAATCCGCTGTGCTCCAGTTCCGAAAGTGCTTTTTGCATCGTATTGGGATTAACAGAAGCTTCAGCAGCCAAATCCCTGACACTTGGAAGCTTGGAACCGGATTTGTATTCACCGGATATGATCCGAAAATGAATCTGCTCAATTAATTGAATATAGATAGGGCGGTCATTCTTAAGTTCCCATGACATTCTTTATTCCTCCTCCTGGTCAAATTGTATTACTGTACTAATGACTTAATACAATAATACAACTGTGTAATTTATTTGTCAACTATTTTTTTAAAACCTTAAAAAAAGAGCTGTTGTACCAGTAAATTAATTATTTACCCTTACAACAACTCTATTCATATGCAATCTTCTAATCGCAGCAGATTATTTCTGCTGCTGCAGATATTTACTCACACTTCGCTGAAAGATCTTCATACTGCTGTCCACATTTTTATTTTCCTGCAGTATCTTGGAGACCTCCCCATCCGCCAGATTCATGACCTGCTGATACTGGAGAAGCTTGGGTTCGATGATTCCGTTTTCAATAACATGGCACAAGAGGGTGCTGCTTATAACCTGTTCACCTTCATCCATGTCCTCCTGAAGGCAATCCACCCCTTCCTGGGAAGAGGCCACTGCTCTCAGTGCAGGCACCCCCTGGGAATAGCGGTAAACATCCATCTGCATTTCACCGTTATAGGTCAGTTGTTTTAAAAATTCCCAGGCAAGGGCTTCATGTCTGGTTTTGCTGCCGATTCCGATTAGCAGGGCATCTACCTTGGATGTATTCCCGCCTTCTTTATCTGCCGGGAAGGTGATACAGTCCCACTGAAATTTGGTATATTTCTTAATCCGGTACGGATAGGTTTTGTAGGTTCGGTACTCTGCAAAGGTGAGTGGCATAAAAGCCACTCTTCCAGCATTGAAATCTTCCTGTGTTACGCTCTGCCCCTGATTAATATCATTCAGACGTTTGATGTATTTAACTGCATTTAAAACCCGACTGTCAGTAAAGGATATCTGAGCCTGATTGTTCTCGTATAGATTGCCCCCACACGTATATAAGGCATCCCGCCAGCTGTAATTATAAGTTCCGAACTGATCTAAAAGCCCATCCTGATCCGTATCTTTTGTAACCCTCTGACAGATCTCAGCCATATCTTCCCAGGTCCAGTCTTCCTTTGGCATATCAATCCCTTCTTTTGCAAGAAGAGACTTATTTACAAACATCAGGGTGGGAACCACTTCATAGGGAAGGGCATACTGATGCCCCCCGTTCCGTCCGGTATCCAAAGCAGTTGCGAAAAAGTCCTCCTTGTGAAAGCTGTCATCAGAGGACATTAAATCATCCAGATTCTTCATCACTCCAAGAGAAGTAAACTTATCAAAATCAGAATCCAGCACCATGAATGCATCCGGAGTTTTTCCTTCTAAAAGCTTTCTTGCACACCACTCGGAGTAATCCTCTTTTGCAATTCCACTGTAATAGTGAATCTTCACATGGGGATGATTTTTTTCAAAATCAGCGATGGCACGGTCGAATATTTTAAAACTGTTGGCACTAGCCACATCCCAGTTGCTGCCGGTAAACATACCAAATTCCAGGACAACGGGACGGCTGTTTTTATTGTAGAGAAAAAAGCAGGTCAATAACAGAAGCAAACCGATTATCCCACTTAAAATAAAACGCCCTTTTTTCATAAAGCACCCTCTGTTTCCAAGGGCCGCCCTTCCACCTTATTTCTCACGTTGGTCTGAACTGCCCAGATTGCAAGCTGGGTCCGGTCTCTTAAATTCAGTTTATTTAAAATGGTGCTTAGATAATTTCGTACCGTTCCCTCTGATAAGTTTAAAGTCCGGGCGATTTCCCGGTTGCTTGCTCCTTTTTCAACCTGGGCAATGATCTTCCATTCTGCTCTCGTCAGCTCATCCATATTTTTTTCTTTGACTGTAATGGAGTAATCAGCTTTTGCCATCTGGGAAAACAGTCTTAAAACCTTTGCTGTTATATCCGGATTAATCATTGCCCAGCCATTGTAAACAGTCGTAATTGCATTGGCCAGTTCTTCCATGGAGACTCCTTTTAATAAATACCCGCTGGCACCATATTTCAGGGCATTGTATACATATTCATCATCGTCAAATGTAGTCAGTATGATGATCTTAATCTGAGGGTAACTTTCCTTAATGAGTTTTGTGCATTGCACCCCATCCATTTTAGGCATACGCACATCCATTAAGATCACGTCCGGTTTATTTTTGCGGATGCACCGCATCACTTCCTGGCCGTCTGCCGCCACATCGGTAACGGTCATATCTTTCCTGCTGTTTAAGACAATCTGCAGACTCTGGCGTATCAGTTCCTGATCATCGGCAATCAATACTTTAATCATAGGTCTCTCCCCTCCGGATCGGTATTCTTGCATTTACGATAAAACCATCACTTCCATCAAATGTAACAGCTCCGTTCAGCATACGAATCCGCTCTTTCATATGCTTGGTGCCAAAACCGCTTTTCATTTCTTTACACCCAATTCCATTATCTTTAATCTGTATCAGAATATCTCCATTTTCCATTTTCATGGTTACCCAGATCTCTTTTGCCTGTCCGTGGCGTATGGCATTGGTGATCCCTTCCTGAACTACACGGTAAATGGCATTCTCTTCGTCCTCACCGAATTTTAAATTACTTACCCTGCAGTCAAAATAGACTCTTGTTTCGGATACTGAATTGATGTCAGTTACCATCTTATTAATGGCAAATTCCAGGCTGAAGCGGTCCAGGGCATCGGGTCTTAGTTCGCTGACAGAACGGCGGATGTCCTTAATCCCGTCCCTGGTAACTTTGCTTATCAGCTCCAGCTGCTTTTTTGTCTGCTCCGGTGAGATGCTGATTATCGCAATACAGGCATCTATTCCGGCAGAAATCCCTGTGAGTGTATGCCCCAGCGTATCATGAATTTCTCTTGCCAGACGGTTGCGTTCTCTGGTCTCCGCCATTTTTTCCGCCATAAGAGAATACTTTTGCAGCTGTTCATTCACATCGTGGAGTTTTTCGTTTAATCCGTGTATTTCATCAATATTTCCCTGCTGCTCATTGATAATATTAACACAGTAAGCAACAAACAGGATTACATTCAAAGATATGAAAATGTTATAAACACTCAGAAAATACTGCTGTTTTGAGGCACTGTAAAATGCAATATAATCCTGTATGGAATACAATCTGTAAGAGATTGACAGCAGTTCATAATCGGCAAGAATAAAACTTCCGATGGCAACGGCTGCCAGTATATATCTGGATTTTCCATTTTTTACATACAGAATAACATTGGAAAAAACCAGCAACAGGATTCCGTTATAGTTGAAATTTAGTTCTATAATAATGGCAAAGCAGGCAATAAAATCTGCAACCAGACTGGTTAAAATAACCTTGCTGTTATTGGGAAACAACCGGTCTCTGATCACCATGCTTAAAGTTAGAAAACCTAATAGCAGGGCACAGAGCCAGATCTTTGTATAGGGATACCAGACGATGGCCTGAATTTCATTTAAAAATTCTCTGGCAACGTAGGCTCTTCGGATTTTTTCAATAGTGGCGTATATAAAAATGCTGATCCCCATTACGGATATAATATTAATAACCAGGATTGCGGTTTGCAAAATCCTGATCCTGCCGTTAAATTTATTATCTTCCATCTCTCACCTACTGCCAGCCGTCAATTTCGTATTCTGCCAGATTGTCCTTTGTAATTAAGGTACTGGACAGACTGATGTATGGATCCACCGGTTCTCCGTTTAAGTACTGGTAAGCGGTTTCCGCAGCGACCCTTCCAATGGACTTGGGGCTTTGGGCACTGGTACCGGTCACATACCCCATGTCCAGAATCGCCTTAAAGTCAGGAGAACCGTCTATCCCATAGATCAGTACTCCATCATCCTTTCTGGCCTGCTGAAGTGCTGCCAGCGCACCAAGAGCCGTAGGGTCGTTGCCCCCAAGAACCACATCAAACCCTTTATTCTGGTTTAAAAACTCTTCCATCACTTTGGATGAAACCTCTATTTCCCCTGCTGCCGCATGCCGGTATACTACCCGGTAACCCGGATTGCCTGCAATGGCATCGGTAAACCCCTGTGCCCGGTAGGTAATAGACATCTGAATGGGATTATCCAGTATTACAATATCCGCAGATTTCCTTCGCTTCATCATATCCTGGGCGCAAAGCTGACCTGCCTGATAGTTGTCCGTTTCAATCACAGATATAACCAGATCCCGATCCTTCACCACAGTATCCACGTTAATTACTGCCACGCCTGCTTTTTTACAGGCCAGTAAAGCCGGACGGACCTCTTCCCAGTCCACCGGATTTAAGAAAAGCATGCTGATTCCTTCGTCGATGAGTTCCTCAATCTGTTCATTCTGCTTCTTCTGATCCTGCAAGGGATCTCTGGTTAAAAGAATATCACCATTAGCTTCCACCACTTCTTCAATCCCTTGTCCCAAAACATTAAAGTAGGGATTATTCCGCGTCATATAGGTGGCACCAAATATGAGAGCTTCGTGAGGAGGTGCTTCGTCCTTCCTCCTGCTGCAGCCGGTAAACAAAGCTATAGTCAGTGCAATTAAGAGAAATACTCCAGCCTTTCTCTTCATGTATAAACACCCCCGTGTTTTTTTTATTTATTATACCACAAAAAGCGTTTCACTGTTAAGGAAACGCTCCCTGCTTTTAGCAGAATTCTAGCCCTTTTTCTTGTTCCGCAGATAGTCTACAAATACTGCCAATAGAATGACAATACCTTTTACCACATATTGCCAGAATGAGTTGACATTTAAAAGATTTAGTCCGTTGTTTAATACACCAATGATCAGTCCTCCGATAATGGTTCCTCCGATTTTACCGGAACCGCCTGCCATGGAAGTTCCTCCAACCACAACTGCCGCAATGGCATCCATTTCTGCTCCGTCTCCTGCTGTGGGCTGGCCGGAATACATACGGGAAGCGAGGACAACACCTGCAAGACCTGCCATAAGTCCGGAATAGGTATGTACCAGTAATTTTACTCTTGCCGTACTGATTCCGGAGAATCTGGCGGCCTGGGAATTACCTCCCACTGCATAGATGTGGCGTCCCAGCTTTGTCTTATTCATAATAACTGCAGTAATGATTAATACAAATACCAGGATTATAACAGGGGTCGGAACTCCTCCAATGTAGCCGGCACCAAGAAACTGCCATTTCTTCGTAACGACTCTTACGGGAGAACCGCCTGTATAAACGTAGGCCAGACCTTTCGCCACATTCATGGTGGCAAGTGTGACAATAAACGGCGGAATGGTTGTTTTGGAGATAACCACGCCGTTTGCCATACCAACTGCCGTACCGATGAGAACGCCGATTAATATAGCGGCAAATATGGGAAGATTATAACGTGCCACACAGCCTGCGGCAACACAGCCGGACAGGGCTATAATGGAACCTACGGAAAGGTCGATTCCTCCTAAAATAATTACCATGGTCATTCCGCATGCAAGGAATAAGTTGGATGAAATCTGCCTCAGTACATTAAATATATTTTTATGTGTCAGAAATACACCGCTGGTCTTTGGGAATATGGACAGGAAAATACACAGAATCAGCAGTGCACCGATAATTCCGATGTTATCTTTTAAATACTGTTTTACATTTTTTTGAATTCTTGTTGTCATCTGATTTCTCCCTCTTTCCTACTTGGCTGCCAGCTTCATAATCTGTTCCTGGGTAATGTTTTCACTATGGTGGAAACAGCCGGTGGTTCTCCCGTCACACATGACATATACCCGGTCGCTCATGTTAAGAATTTCCGGCAGTTCGGAAGAAATCATGATAATTGACATTCCCTCTTTGACCAGTTCATTCATGGTTGCATATATTTCTGATTTCGCCCCTACATCCACGCCTCTGGTTGGCTCATCTAGAATCAGGATGTCAGGAGAAGTGGCCAGCCATCTTCCGATCATGACCTTCTGCTGGTTTCCGCCGGATAAGTTTCCAATCAGCTGTTCCTGGGAGGGTGTCTTTGTATCCATCATTTCAATATATTTTCCGGTTATTTCTTCTTCTTTTTTCAGATTGACCAGTATGCCTTTGATAAAAGATTTAAGCACTTCTATTGTGGAGTTAAAGCGCACGCTCTGCACCGGATAAAGGCCTTCCTGCTTCCGGTCCTCCGGCACCAGTGCTATTTTGTAGTTCATGGCATCTAAAGGAGATTTAATCTTTGCCGGTTTTCCATTTACATAGATCTCCCCGGACAGACATGGGGTCAGACCAAAAATACATTTCATGGTTTCACTTCTGCCTGCTCCCACTAATCCGGCAAAGCCGATGATCTCTCCCTGACGCAGTTCAAAGCTGGCTCCTTTTACCATCCTGCCGTCTGTTATGTTTTCACATTTTAATACAACATCACCCGGTTCTTTATAATCCCGGGTATAATATTTTGTCAGTTCCCGCCCAACCATCATGGAGATTAACTGGTCTCTTGAAGTGTCATTCACAACTTTTGTTCCCACATAGGTACCGTCCCTTAAAACAGTCACCCGGTCGCAGATCTGCTCAAGCTCATCCATTTTATGGGAAATATATATAATTCCCACACCTTTTTGGGTCAGCATACGCATGGTCTGAAACAGGAACTCCACCTCTTTATCCGATATGGAGGAGGTTGGCTCATCCATGACCAGTATTTTCGAACGGTAGGAAATAGCTTTTACGATTTCCACCATCTGCTGCTGGGCAATGGTTAAATCCTTGACAAAGGCTCCCGGAGAGATGCTCATATGATAATCATCTAAAAGCTTTCCTGCCTCCCGCTCCATTGTCTCATGGTCTATAAAACCGCCTTTCCCAGGTTCCCTTCCAAGAAAGATATTTTCTGCTACGGTCATATGAGGGACCAGTACCAGTTCCTGATGGATGATGGAAATTCCGTTGGCATGAGAAGCATTTACTCCGTCAATGACCACGTTCTGTCCTTCAATGAAAATTTCTCCCTCTTCTGCAATGTAAATTCCGCCTAATACCTTGATTAACGTGGATTTTCCAGCCCCGTTTTCACCAAGAAGGGCATGAACTTCCCCAGAGAACAGTTCAAAATCCACTCCCTGCAATGCATTGACTCCTGGGAAAGATTTATGTATATTTTTCATTTGAAGCAGAATTTTTTCACTCATATATTCACCTGCCTGTTCGTTATCCATTTATGACGTCAGTCTGAAAAAAGGCACCGCCTCCCGGTGCATGCAACATGCTTATTCCAGGAGGCATGGTTCCTCTTATCTGTATTTACTGCCAGCCGTCTGTGCCATAATCCTTTACATTCTCAGATGTAATGAGGAATGTTTCAACGGGATACCGGTCAGCGACTTCTTCCCCGTTTAAGTATGAATACATAATGTTAACTGCAGACTGAGCAATTTTAACTGGTGACTGAGCGCCGCTTCCTTCAATAAGAGATGTGCCGGAAGCCATTTCTGCCTTAATATCAGGAGAACCGTCTACACCATAGATTTTGCAGTCCTTGATACCTGCTGCGTTAGCAGCTGCCAGTGCGCCCAGTGCAGTGGGATCATTTCCGCCGAAGATGGCAACTACATTACCATGAGCCTGAAGTAAATCTTCTGCAATTCCCATGGAGACCTCTAAATTTCCCTTTGCATCCTGCTGGGCTACAATATTGAAGTTGTGGTTTTTAATGGCATCCAAAAATCCGTTTGTTCTGTCTGTCACGGAATTCATGGTTGGGGAATCAAGAACAATGATATCTCCTCCATTTGGACATTTCTTCACTAAATCTTCTCCGCATACGAAACCTGCATTATAGTTATCAGAGCCGGTGTAAGAAATCAGATAGGACATATCAGCTACTTCTGTGTCAAAGCCTACTGTTGGAATCTTTGCTTCTTTTAACTGATCCAGAGCGGGAAGGATTCCTTCTGCTTCTGCCGGATTCATAAACATGGCATCAATCTTTTGTGAGACCAAATCCTCAACCTGGGTAATCTGAAGAGTTACATCATTTGCCGGATCGACTGAAACCAGTTCGTCTCCCTGGGCTTCAATCATTTCCCGCATGGTCTTTTCGATTGTTACAAAGAATGGATTGGTACCGTCCATACAGGTATATCCGAATTTATAATGCTTACTTGGATCTTTCTTTTTTACATTTGCGTCTGCCATGTTTACGGCAGAATCTGATTTCACCCCGGCTTTGGTTTCTGTTTTTGCCTCAGCTTTTGTTTCCGCCTTTGTTTCCGCTTTTGTGGTCTCCGCTGCTTTTGTTGTTTCAGGTGCCTTTGTTTCTGGTTCCCCATTGCTGCAGCCTGCCACAGACATTCCGGCAAGAGCTGCGCACATCAGAATTGCGGCAAGCTTTTTTGTGCTTTTTTTCATGGTAAATCCTCCTTATACATTATATTATTGTGTTATATGCTACATAAATATCATATCACTCTGTTGTTTTTAAAACATGTGCACAATGTAATTAGTTTTTCATTACATTTGTCATATTTAATATGCTGTATTAATTGAATCCGGATTGCCCATGGCTGAATTTTCATCACATTGCACAATTACTCCGCCTTCGGGTATTCGTTGCAAAGGAGGCGGTAAGGTGGCTCGTCTTCTTCTATTTTGGGGAAGCGGCCGATTGGCTGGTAAAATCGGTTGTCCTCCTGATCATCGTTACACATGGATACTTCACCAAGCAGCACTGGACCGGAATGGGGTTCCACATGAAAGTCATGGTAGAGATAAGGATAAATGGTAATGCTCTCCCCAGGGTGCAGTGTTACCACGGTTCCGGCAGGAACCATATAACTTCTTCCATCTCTGTTAACTGTTACGTCAGAATCAGAAAAACCTCCGTCTGGGCCGGATTCGTAAACACGGATCTGCACATTGCCTCCCCCTCTGTTTATAATGTCCTCCATTTTTGTCCAGTGAAAATGCATGGCAGCTGACTGTCCTTCTTTTAAGAAGAGCAGCTTTTCTGCATAGGTTTTTGTATATTTCTTTTGCTTTACATTACCATTTCGAAGAGTAATCAGTGAAAAACCGGTCCGGTCAAAATCCCCAAGTCCAAAATCTGTAATATCCCAGCCAAGCATATTGTCACGGATTTCATCGTATTCATGTCCTTTTTCCCTCCATTCCTCCGGAGTAAAGCTACTAAAAGGCGGAAGGGAAAATCCACATGTCTGAATCATCTGTTCCATATCCTTTAAGGCTTTGTTAACTTCAGAACGTTTCATCGCATTCCGCTCTCTTTCTGTTCCATACCAGAAAACACCTGAATGGTATGAAGCACGTCTTTTTTCATTGCCTCCACTCCCCAAAGGGTCACATCATGGTAAAAAACCACATCTTCTGTATTAGTGGCTTTTTCCTTTACATACATGCCGCCGGCCTTTGCCAGGTAGGTATAATAATTAATCTTACGGACCCCACGTTTGATGCACTGATAAAAATCTTCATCGCTGATTCCGGAACCTCCGTGCATGACAATGGGGAGAGCTACTTTGTCACGAATCCGGCTGATTCTGTCAAGGTCCAGATTGGGCTTTTTTAGATAGAGTCCGTGTACAGTGCCAAAGGAACAGGCCAATGCGTCAATTCCGGTAAGTGATGTAAATGCTTCCGCCTGATCCGGATCTGTGTAGCAGCTTTCGGCCGCTTCATTTCCCTCGCCTTCTCCCACGCTTTTGAATTCTTCTCTGCCCATTGCACCGATCTCTCCTTCAACGGAAGCTCCATATGCAGCCGCAAGTTCCACCGCAATTTGAGTACCTGCAGCATTTTCCTCAAAAGGCAGGGCGGAACCATCGTACATAATGGAAGTGAATCCCATGTCCAGGGCCTGTTTTAACTTCTTAAAATCGTCTCCGTGATCTAAGTGTACTGCTACGGGAACGGCAGCATGTTCTGCCATCATAACCATGATGGGTCCCATTATGGTGAGGGGTATAATTGTTTCATGGACAGGTGCAAACTGTAAAATGACCGGCTGACCGGTTTCCTCTGCGGCTCCTAACACTGCCTGGATTCCTTCCAGAGAAGTAATATTAAAGGCACCTACAGCAATGTTTCTGGCTTCTGCCAGGTTAAGAATTGATTTCATGGTAACAAGCATATGTAATTCCTCCTTTTCATTTATGGCAGGATTCGTTTCTGTTCTTCCCACCCGTTTTTGATTTTTTCCTCTAATGCTTTGAAAGGCAGCAGTCCGCTTACTGTATCATAAGCAGTCACACAGGAAGCACCTGTTGCCGACGCAAGTTTCACACAATCTTTTGGAGAACGTTTATCCAGCATGGCTTTAATAAATGCGGCAATACAGGTATCTCCGGCTCCGGTGGCAGAAAGAATCCGGTCTGGCAGAAAGCTGTTCTGGAAGTAAGAAATATCTGCCCAGTCTTTTAAGAAATCCGGTCCATCAGCAAACGCCTGTTTTGAAGCTGTTTTGAAGTACATTCCGGCTGCACCGCATTTTAAAAGAACTGCCTTTGTGCCCAGATGCAGAGCCTGATCTGCAATGGTTTCCACGTCATTCTTTAAAGAGAGAATAGAGGTAATATCATCGCCGTCAGCAATTTCCTGCCATTTCTCATAGAGCGGACGGTTTAACAAAAACCCCAGTTCTTCAATGCTGGGTACAAAAAAATCCACATAGGGAAGCACGGAATCAAAAATCCGGTCCCAGCGGCAGGATGCAGCTTCCGATTCCGGATCCACCGCCGCCAGATCCAGTGAAGTGGTAAGTCCAAGCTCTTTCATGCGGCAAAAAAGCTCTTTTAATTCCAGTCCGTCATTCTGGTAGAACCGCTTCATCAGTGTCGGATAACCAAAATGAAAATGAGCTGCTTTTGCCGCTTTACTAAAATCCACATGTTCAAAGCCAAAGGTGTCATTACAACCGGGATTATGAAGAAATAACCGGTCAACCCCCTTTGGTGCCAGAACAATCGTGTAGGATGTATCCTCTCCGGGAATAACCGTAATGCAGCTTTCACACCCTCTTTCCTGTATTTTTCCTTTTAGGATCTGTCCAAAGTCATCATCCCCTGTGTTTGCCATCAAAAGGACATCTGCTCCCAATGCATGCAGCCCAAGCCCAGTGTTAAAAACCGCTCCGCCTCCGGATATGTTGGCTTTTCCCACTTCTAAAAGTTTACCGGGCCGGAAAGACTTTAAAATTTTCCTTCCGTCACTGCTTTTAAAGACTGGTGTAATATCCAGGGAAATGTGTCCGGCAACAATTATTTTTTTATTTCCCGTCTCATCTGGCATATAAATACCCCCTTTCCTGTCTTCATCATAACAACCGCAGGAGGAAAGTCAATGATTTTTATGCATATATCACTACGCATCTTGTCTATATGACAATTGTCATGTGTATATTGCACAATGGTTTTTTCTTTCCTACTTAAGATTCTAACGATATAAAAACTTTTTCATTTAACTGTTGACAAATGAATACAAAGTCCTTATATTAATTGTTAATATAGAAACTTCATACGAAATATGAAAGACGAAGACGTTTCCTGCCAGGAAATCCCCTTCGTCTTTTTTATTTGTACTTTCGTTTGTGAAGCTGCCGGAAGGAGGTATATGGTTGTACAGTATTGGCGTGGATATAGGAACCAGTACAACGGAAATTATTAGGATCTTGGAAGACGTTATTCCGATGAAACCCTGAATATAATCAGGGAAAACTGCAGACACGATGCAGATGTGCAGATTATCGCAGGTGACGGTCTTAGTTCTCCTGCAATTACCAGTAATCTTCCGGATATTTATCCTATGCTAATGGATGAACTGAAAGAAAAAGGCTATACGACAGGTGATCCAATCTTTGTTAAATTTGCAAGGGTTGCCACTATGGACCGGATCAGTGAAGCATTACATGCTAAAATCACCATTATTCTCATAGGAGAAAGACCTGGTCTTGCAACTGGAGAAAGCTTAAGTGCCTATATGGCATATGAGTCAAGTACGAAGAAGCCGGAATCCCAGAGAACGGTAGTTTCCAATATTCATAAGAACGGAATGCCGCCGGTAGAGGCCGGAGCACAGATTATATCTATTGTAGATGCAATGATGGAAGCAAAAACCAGCGGGATTGATTTAAAATTATAACTACATTTAAGGCGGGGTACGGATTCCTTTTAAGGAACTCATACCCCGCCTGACTTCGGTTTTATTGTAAATAGTCACTAATGCCCTTCCAGGCACCTTTTAAATGAAACTCAGTCTGTTTCTCACTCATATCGTGTGATTCCTGTTTTTTATACTTCTGTAGATGAAAACCGTCTTTTAAAACTGCAGAGGTTAAGATTCCTGGCTTCAGTACATGAACCGGACAGGAATAGATGCATCTTAAGCACAAAATACAACGAAAGCCAAATTTGGGAATCCCCTGATTCATTTTAATGTTTCTGGTCGGGCACTTTTGTGAACATTTCCCACAGTGAGTGCATTGTGATGATGGGTGGATGGAAGCGCCAAAAAATCTTGCACCCAGATGCTCTCCTTTTCCAAGCATTGCAAGAAAACGATCCTGGTGCTTTGCCATCAGAAAATGATGTTCTCCGTTCAGAATGTCTTCAATCATCTCTTTTGTTTTTTCAGGTAATATGCGTATTAATTGCTGATTAATTTCATCTCCCGCATTGGTACCGAAATTAGACGGCATTACGATCATTTTTTCATAGATCAGATGGTATCCCTTTTTCTTTAACATCCGTCTGCAAGAAATGGTGCAGGCCGTATTAGGTGAGATATCCCCTCCTCCCGACACAGGTACGATCACAACCATGGTGCGACTGGATCCTGGAAGCCCTTTGACCCATTTTTCAGTAATGGAAGCCAGGCGGAAGGCGTATACAGGCGAAAATATCACCAGGAGATCCGGCGGTTTTAAATTTCCCGGATCATGATTTTCCAGATTGACAGTTTTGCTTTCCAACCCCTTCTTTGCCAATTGTTGTGCGAAACACAGACAGACTTCCTTTGTACAACCAGTCCCTGAAAAATAAGCCAGGGTGATTTTTTTTGGTTTTAACAATGTAATTCCCCCTCTGCGAATCAAATTTTTATGAATTTATCATACTATCTCAGTAATGAAAAAGATAGTGCCTTAACAAGAAATAATATCAAATCTATTAGAAATAAGTTGTTTTTACAACAAACAAAACAGAGAAACTATGATATGATAAACGTAATTTCAGAAACCAACTTACAATTAACATAGAGAAAGGAAATATTATGTCAAATTATTTTAAAGCTTCTGATACGATCTTTCATATCACGGAAACCTATCCGGAGACCATTGAAGTATTTATTGCCAATGGTTTTGAGAATTTAAGCAATCCCGTTATGCGCAGAACTCTTGGAAAAACCATTTCTTTAGAAACAGCATTGGCTATGAGAAAGGTAAACCAGGAACTTTTTATAAAGAAACTGGAGGAAGTAATCGGTCAGAAGGCGCCCAGCCTGACGGATGGTCTCACTCCTGCACAATCAGAGAATAAAGGGGATATCCGTATCGAAGGCGTACTGCCCTGCCCCATCCGCATTCCTCTGTTAGAAAAATTCGAATCCTGGCTTGAGGAGAATAAAGACTCCCTTGGATATGAGGTGGAGTATCATTTAAAATCTGCAAACCTGGGACTTGATGATGTAAAGGATCGGGTTATTTTAGCAGATGGAAATCCTGACGGTCTGTCAGACCTTTATCTTTCAGCCGGTTTTGATTTATTCTTTGACAAAAAGATGATTGGCGGTTATCAGGATTTAGGCGTATTTGAAGATCTTTCCGGTATGGAGCATTTAAACACTGATCTTGATAATGAGAACATATCACTGAAGGACCCTAAAAACCAGTATGCCATCATCGGAATTGTTCCTGCAGTTTTCATGGTTAACACCAATGTATTAGGAGATCGTCCATTCCCTGAGAGCTGGGCAGATTTAATGAAGCCGGAGTTTGAGAACAGCATCAGCCTTCCCATGAAGGATCTGGATATGTTTAATGCATTTTTGCTTCACATCTACCGTTTTTATGGGGAAGAAGGAATCGAAAAGATGGGGAAAGCCCTCTTACAGAGTATGCATCCGGCTCAGATGATCAAATCCCACAAGTTAAAGGATGGAAATAAGATTCCCGCCATTACAGTTGCACCCTATTTCTTTGCAAGCATGACAGATGAGAAAAGCCCTATGCGTCCGGTATGGCCAAAGGACGGAGCCATAATCAGTCCGATTTTCCTGCTGGCAAAATCAAAGAATAAGGATAAGGTAAAACCTTTCGTTGATCTTTTATATTCAAAAGATATTGGAGATATTCTTTCCTCCAACGGAAAATTTCCATCTACCAATCCCCTGGTGGACAATCAGCTGAAACCCGACCAGAATTTCATGTGGATAGGCTGGGATTTTATACACAACAATGATATTGGAGAATTAATTAAAAAAATTGAAAAGCTGTTCTTTGCGGCTGCTCAGAAGGAGTTCTTATGAATCTGATTGTATTTTCAGGCCCGCCCTCTTCCGGTAAGACATCGGTCATTTTAAAAACGATTTCTTCCTTTCATGATAAGAATATTAAAGTGGGCGTGGTAAAATTTGACTGTCTTTATACAGACGATGACGTTGCCTATGAAAAAGCAGGAATCCCTGTGAAAAAGGGCTTATCCGGTGCTTTATGCCCGGATCACTTCTTCGCTTCCAATATTGAAGAGGTGGTTAACTGGGGAAATGAAGAAAAGCTTGATCTGCTTATTACAGAATCGGCAGGTCTGTGCAACCGCTGTTCCCCTTATTTAAAAGAAGTAAAGGGAGTTTGTGTAATCGACAACTTATCCGGTATTAATACCCCTAAAAAAATAGGTCCCATGTTAAAATTCGCCGATTTTGTGGTGATTACCAAAGGAGATATCGTTTCCCAGGCAGAACGGGAGGTATTTGCTTCCTGTGTCAGCTCTGTAAACCCAAGAGCCATTACCATGCATGTAAACGGACTGACTGGACAGGGAGCTTACGAACTGGCAAGCCTTCTTTATGATGAAAACCAGAACATTCAGACCGTCCAGGGAATGCAGCTTCGTTTTCCCATGCCTTCCGCCCTGTGCTCCTATTGTCTTGGCGAAACAAGAATCGGAGAAGCCTATCAGATGGGTAATGTAAAGAAAATTGATTTAGGCGGTGATAAAAAATGACAAATTTAAGCATAAAAAAACTGCTGGAGGAATATCCGTTTGCTGCTGCATATTTTGAACAGAATAAGCTTACAATCGCTGGATTTGAAGATCAGACATTTGAGGAATTTTTAAATCATTTCTCAGAAGAAGAACTGGAAGATCAGGCGATTGATAAAGCAAAGCTTTTGTCTGACCTGCCTGTGTATCTGGATCAGATGCGTCAGTTTTTGGGAATGGAAAATGACCGGCTGGTGCATTCTCTGACAATTTTACCAGGTCATGATAAATCAGGAACAGTGGAAGGCTTTCAGGAACTGACCGTAGAAACATCCCAGATTATATCCATAGTGGGTCCTACCGGTTCAGGAAAAAGCCGGCTTTTAGCAGATATCGAGTGGACGGCTCAAAATGACACTCCTACCGGACGAAGCATTTTAATTAACGGCGAAGTCCCTGATATGAAGTGGCGTTACTCCTCAAATAACAAGCTGGTGGCCCAGCTTTCCCAGAACATGAACTTTGTTATGGACTTAACGGTAGTTGACTTTTTACGTATGCATGCGGAAAGCCGTATGGTTCAGGATCCTCAGTCTGTAATAGACCGGATTATTGCCGCAGCCAATGATCTGGCAGGAGAAAAATTTGAACTTTCTACTCCGGTTACCAGCTTAAGCGGCGGACAGTCCAGAGCGCTAATGATTGCAGATACTGCCATATTAAGCTCCTCTCCCATTGTCCTGATTGATGAAATTGAAAATGCCGGAATCGACCGGAAAAAGGCTTTAAAGCTTCTAGTGACATCAGATAAGATCGTATTGATGGCAACCCACGATCCTCTTCTTGCATTAATGGCAGATAAGCGGATTGTCATTAAAAATGGTGGTATTAATCATGTGATTTATACCAGTGAAGAAGAAAAACAGCTGCTTGATAAGTTGGAGAAAATGGATTCCCTTATCCAGACCGCACGCCAGGAACTTCGGTCAGGAAATACACTTTCTCCCGACCTGCTGGCAAATTAAAAAGATTTTTGTTAATCCTCCAATCAGGTTTCAAACAGCCTGTATTGGAGGATTTTCTTTCTGATTTAAGCCTGTATCCCGCGGATTAAATTAACCATCTCAATAGCTCCCGATGCGCAGTCAAACCCTTTGTTGCCTGCTTTCGTTCCTGCCCGCTCAATTGCCTGTTCAATGTTTTCTGTCGTCAGAACTCCAAACATGACCGGAATTCCACTGCTTAAGGAGACCTGGGCAATGCCCTTGGAGACCTCACTGCAAACATAATCGTAGTGAGTGGTGCTGCCGCGAATGACCGCACCCAGACATATGACAGCATCATATTTGCCACAGCCTGCCATCTTGGAAGCGATCAGCGGGATCTCAAAAGCTCCGGGCACCCATGCTACTTCCATGTCTTCCTCACTGATCCCATGTCGTTTTAAACAATCCACAGCGCCCCCCAGAAGCTTTGATGTTATAAATTCATTGAAACGTGCGGCTACAATGCCGATTTTGATTTTCTCTGATACCAGTGAACCTTCGAAAACTTTCATAATAAATTCTCCTTTATGATTAATAGTGTAAAATGTGTCCCATTTTCTTCTGCTTGGTTTTTAAATAAAACAAATCGTGATCATTTGCCGCAATCTGTATGGGAACCCGCTCAATAATTTCCATACCAAAGCCAGACAGTCCATACACCTTTTCCGGATTATTGGTAAGCAGGAGCAGGGTTTTAACTCCTAATTCTCTTAATATCTGAGCGCCGATGTAATATTCTCTGGGATCGCCTTCAAAGCCTAATGCAAGGTTGGCTTCCAGAGTATCCATGCCTTTGTCCTGCAGAGCGTAAGCACGCAGTTTGTTAACCAGTCCGATGCCTCTGCCTTCCTGGCGCATATAAAGGAGAATGCCCCTGCCTTCCTGTTCAATCTGGGTCATGGCGGCAGCAAGCTGCTGCCCGCAGTCACAGCGCATGGAGCCGAACGCATCTCCGGTCAGGCACTCAGAATGAACACGGCACAAAATGTTTTCTCCATCACCGATATCGCCTTTGACAAGAGCGACATGATGCTCCCCGTTTAATTGATTAACAAAGCAGTAAGCTTTAAACTCTCCATATTTTGTAGGCATGTCGCTGATTGATGTCTGCTCCACCAGTCTGTCATGTTTTTTGCGGTATTCCTGCAATGCAGCGATGGTTATAAATGGAATCTTCCACTTTTTTGCCAGCTCTATGAGATCAGGAGTCCGCATCATGGTACCATCCTCTCCCATGATCTCGCAGCAAAGTCCGCATTCTTTCAGCCCTGCCAGACGCATGAGATCCACGGTGGCTTCTGTGTGTCCGCCACGCTCCAACACTCCGTTTCGTTTTGCAAGCAATGGAAACATATGCCCGGGACGACGGAAATCTTCCGCTTTCGCTGTATCATCCACACATTTCATTGCAGTAAGTGATCGCTCCGCTGCAGAGATCCCGGTGGATGTATCTCCATGATCTATAGATACAGTAAAGGCAGTGGAATGGTTGTCGGTATTTTCAGAAATCATCTGGGGCAATTCCAGGCGGCGGCACAATTCTTCATTCATGGGCATGCAGATCAGCCCTTTCCCATGCGTAGCCATAAAGTTAATATTTTCGGTGGTGGCAAACTGGGCGGCGCAGATGAAATCGCCTTCATTTTCCCGTCCCTCATCGTCTGTTACAAGGATGATTTTTCCCTGCTGAAGCCATTCAAGCGCCTCTTCTATGGTATTATATTCAAACATTTTACTCCTCCTAATAGCCAGATTTTGTTAAGAATTCTCTTGTGATACCGCTGGGCTGCGGTTTATCCGGTTCAGATAATAAAAATTTTTCCATGTATTTCCCCACAAGGTCATTTTCCAGATTAACCAGATCACCAGCTTTTTTATATGACAGGATGGTGGATTTTACTGTATGGGGAATAACAGAAATACAAAACTCCGTATTATTTACGGTTGCCACTGTCAGACTGATGCCATCCACTGCAACGGAGCCTTTCTCTACGATATAACGGAGTATCCTGCTGTCAGCGGCAATGGTGTACCAGATGGCATTGTCATCTCTTCGAACGGACATTATCTTACCTGTTCCATCGATATGACCAGAGACAATGTGTCCGCCAAAACGTCCGTCAGCCGCCATTGCACGTTCCAGATTAACAAAATCGCCAGGATGCAGCTTTCCAAGACAGGAACGGTTTAAGGTCTCATGCATCACATCAGCCCGGAACGTATGGGAAGAAAGACTGGCTGCCGTTAAGCATACACCGTTTACTGCCACACTGTCCCCAATTGCCAGATTACCGAAAATTACCCTGCCCTGTATAGTCAGCGAAGCGGACTGAGCACCCTTTTTTAATTCCTTCAGTACGCCTGTTTCTTCAATAATTCCTGTGAACATTAGGCATTACCTCACTTTCAATTAAAATATCTTCGCCCCAATAGGATACTGCAGTGTTTGTGAGAAGAAATCCATCTTTTGGGCTGGGTACACCAAGTCCTGCAACTGGTGATTTCCCGTTTGATCCTCCAAAAAACTTTGGCGCAATGTAAGTCTGCACTTTGTTTACAATTCCTGCCTGCAATGCTGACCAGTTAAGAGTACCGCCGCCCTCCAGCAATATGCTGTCAATTTTTTCTTCACCAAGTTTTGTCATGAGCTCTGATAAATCCAAATGTCCATCTGACTGTTTTACAAATAGTATCCGGCATCCAGCGTTTCCATAGGCCTGCTGTGCCTGCAGATCTCTGCAGGATGTTGCGATTAAAGTCGGAACCTCATTTGCAGTCGTCACAATCTTTGATGTAAGCGGAAGACGCAGATTTGTATCGCAGATAATGCGAAGGGGGTTGCGTCCTCCCTCCGTCCGACAGGTAAGAAGGGGATCATCTGCCATAACGGTACCAATTCCCACCATTATGGCACTGTAACGAAGCCGGTCTTTTTGTACGTTTTCCCTTGCAGCTTTCCCGGTTATCCATTTGGAGTCGCCTGAATACGCTGCTGTTTTTCCGTCCATGGTCATGGCATATTTCATGACAACATATGGTTTCCCCGATTGGATAAAATGGAAAAATACTTCATTGAGCCTGTCACACTCCGATTTTCGTATTCCCTCTGTAACTTCAATTCCTTTTTCCAGCAGCTGTTTAATCCCCTTTCCTTTGACCAAAGGGTTAGGATCCAAACTTCCAACTACGACTCTTCGGATTCCTGCATTTAGAATAGCTTCTGTACAGGGAGGAGTCTTTCCATAGTGGCAGCAGGGTTCCAGTGTTACATAAAGAGTTGCCCCATCCGGAGATTCTTCACAGCTGGCAAGGGCATTTATTTCTGCGTGGGTAGCACCAAACTGCGCATGGTACCCTGTGCCAATCACCCTTCCATCCTTTACAATTACAGCTCCAACCATTGGATTGGGATTTACAAAGCCACACCCATTTTTTGCAAGCTCCAAAGCCATACCCATACATTCCATGTCGTCCATATCACACCACCTTTCATTCAAAAAAAATGCCTTGAACACAGGGTTCAGGGCATTTTTCCGGCAATCCATCCATTGTTTATGGCCATCAACACAAAAAGCTCTGAAATGAAATGATCATTCCAGAGCGTGTTAATCAGCAGATATATCATAAATATGAAAAAGCTGCATCATCTTCTTTCATCCAGACTTTACTGTCGGCTTCGGAGTTACACCGAATCATGCCTTGCGGCTCGTGGGCTATACCACCGGTAGGGAATTACACCCTGCCCTGAAGATTGTTGTTCAATTGGGGTTATAATACTCCCCTATGAGATAAATGTCAAGTGAAAAAGTGAAAATCCCTTCTGCAAACTGTTCTGAAACGTCAGAATCCTAACTATTATTATAAAAAAAATTAAATCATGCTTGCAATTCATACTGTTTTGGTATAGTATGAAATCACAAAGATATGTTAGTAAATACTAACCATTAAATTCTCATTTGGGGAATAAAGGAGGTTGATTGATATATGAGTCATTCATTACTTGAAATTAAAGATTTAATTGTTTCTGTGGAAGATAAAATAATACTAAACGGAATTAATCTTTCCATAGGTTCGGGAGAACTTCATGTCCTTATGGGACCAAACGGAACAGGTAAATCCACTCTCGTATCTGCCATTATGGGGGATCCCCGGTTTCAGATTGAAAGCGGACAGATCCTTTTAGATGGGAAGGATATCACAGAAATGAAAGCAGACGAGCGAGCAAAAGCCGGTGTCTTTCTCTCATTCCAGGTTCCGGAAGAGATTCCGGGTGTCACTTTGGAAGATTTTCTCCGCACAGCGAAAGGCTCTCTTGAAAAACGTCCCCCAAAGATCCTGCAGTTTAAAAAGGAACTGAAAGAACAGATGAAAGCGTTAGATATGGATCCCAGTTATGCGGAACGGTACTTAAATGTTGGCTTTTCCGGCGGTGAAAAAAAGAAAACGGAGATTCTTCAGCTTCTTATGCTACAGCCAAAGCTGGCTCTTTTAGACGAAACGGATTCCGGGCTTGATGTGGATGCAGTCCGTACCGTTACAAAAGGGATCCGGGCTTTTAAAAACCGGAAAAACGGGCTTTTCATCATTACACATAATGCCAGAATTTTAGAAGGTCTTGACGTGGATGTGGTACATGTACTGGAAGGAGGCAAAATAGCCTATACCGGCGGTCAGGAACTGATTTCAAAAATTACACAGGATGGCTTTGGCGTTCTGGGGAAGGGGGTTGGACTCCATGAAGGACTTTAAGGAGGAAAAAACAAGAGTCGACCAGGCTGATCGGACCATTTATGATGTGAAAGACAGGCTGGATCCGGCGTTCCTTATGGACTCCGGTATTACCCCGGAGATTGTAAACCAGATCTCAAAGGAAAAAAATGAACCGGAATGGATGCGTCTGTTCCGCCTAAAATCATTAAAATTATATAATGAAATACCGCTTCCCACCTGGGGGCCATCTCTTGACGAACTGAATATGGATCAGATTGTCACTTATGTCCGTCCAAAATCAACCATGAAAGCCAAGTGGTCCGATGTCCCCGAGGATATCAAGGAAACCTTTGAACGTCTTGGAATTCCGAAAGCGGAGCGGAAATCTCTGGCAGGCGTGGGGGCACAGTACGACTCTGAAGTGGTTTACCACAATGTCCGTGCAGAGGTTGCTTCCCAAGGCGTAGTCTATACCGATATTGAGAGCGCTCTTACCGGCCCTTACAGTGAAATGATACGAAAGCATTTTATGAAACTGGTACCTCCGTCTGACCACAAGTTTGCGGCTCTTCACGGAGCAGTCTGGTCCGGAGGTTCTTTTGTTTATGTCCCCGCAGGAGTTTCGGTTGAAATCCCGCTTCAGTCCTATTTCAGGCTTAACGCTCCGGGTGCTGGTCAGTTTGAGCATACGCTGATTATTGTAGAGGAAGGAGCCTATCTTCATTTTATAGAAGGCTGTTCCGCTCCCAGATACTACGTTGCCAATCTGCATGCAGGCTGTGTGGAGCTGTATGTTGGTAAAAATGCAAGACTCCGCTACTCCACCATCGAGAACTGGTCCAAGAATATGTACAATTTAAACACAAAACGCGCCTCAGTGGAGGAAGGCGGAACTGTTGAATGGATCTCAGGGTCCTTTGGCTCCCATATCTCCTACCTATACCCCATGAGCATTTTGAAAGGGAAAAAGGCACGTATGGAGTTTACAGGCATCACATTTGCGGGAGAAGGACAGAACCTGGATACAGGTGCGAAGGTTCTCCACGCTGCTCCGGATACCACCTCTCACATTTCAACCAAATCCATATCCAGGGATGGTGGCAATTCCACATTCCGAAGCGTGGTAACCGTTACGGAAAAAGCAGAAGGAAGCAAATCAGCGGTTTCCTGTGAATCACTGATGCTTGACAGTATTTCCCGTTCCGATACCATACCGGTTATGGATATCTCCTGTAATCAGGCAGATATCGGTCATGAGGCAAAAATCGGAAGAATCAGTGAATCAGCAATCTTTTATCTGATGAGCCGCGGTCTGTCCGAGGATGATGCAAGAGCTTTAATCGTAGGCGGTTTTGCAGAACCCATTGCAAAAGAACTGCCGTTAGAATATGCGGTGGAAATGAACAATCTAATTCATCTTGAAATGAAAGGAAGCATTGGCTGAAAGGAGGAACGAAACTATGAATACACAAATTAATCGGCTCCCCGTTCCTACCTGGAACCGGACCGGAGTAAACTGGCTGGATCAAAAAGCACTGCCTCCTGACAGAGAATATATACAAGGCAGACACCTTCCTTATGACGGCATTCTTCCTCATGGAATCACTCTGATGGACCATCTCCCAGCAGATGTTGCTGAAATTAAAAGTGGTATGGGGGAATGGCTGGATGAATTTATCAGAAATGGCGCAGATAAAACCTGTTACTTATTGGGTGATGGCATTGCCAGTGAACCTGTTATCATCACACAGAATCTAGATCATACCCAGCCAGTTATCAGAACTCATTTTGCCATAAAAGCAAAACCGGGAAGTAACCTTACAGTGGTTCAGATTAATCGAGGGGATGCAAAAGGCGGTGTTATTGAAAATTTAACTCAGATAGATGCCCAGGCAGATTCCTTTGTCCGCCTCATTTCCATCCAGTTGCTGGGAAAGAACAGCCAGAGCTTTGATGCCGTTGGCGCACGCATTGGAAAAGGCGCAAAAGTAGAACTGATTCGTGCCGTATTTGGCGGAAAAACTGCTGCCTGCGGATCAATGGCTCATCTGGAAGGTCAGGGAGGAGGCTATCAGCAGGATACCGCATACTTTACTGATGAGGATCAGATTTTTGACTTTAATGACATTGCCAGCCACATTGGGCGGGAAACAGTTAGTGAAATGCATACCGCCGGAGTTCTCTCAGGCCGCAGCAGCAAGATTTTAAGAGGAACCATTGACTTTAAAGCAGGATCCTCACACTCCGTCGGACACGAAAATGAAACCGTACTTCTATTAAGCCCCAGCGCCAGAAACAGGACAGTTCCCTTAATCCTTTGCGGAGAAGAGGCTGTGGAAGGACAGCATGCGGCCACTCTGGGCCGGTTTGATGAGAAACATCTCTACTATCTCTGTTCCAGAGGGCTTAGCCTGATGGAGGCAAAGCGTATGCTGGTAGAAGCCCGTTTTATGCCGGTGCTTAACAAAATCACTCAGGACGATCTGCGCCAGGAGATTCTGACTATCATTGAAAGGAGGCTTGATGAACATGAAATCAGTTCGTGATCAGTTTCCCATACTTTCCGTCCCGGAAAATGATAAGAGACTGATATACTTAGATAATGCAGCAACTTCTTTCAAGCCTCTGTCAGTTTTAAAGGCAGTGGATGATTATTACCGCATGGATAATGCCAATCCACACAGGGGCGTTTACACTTTAGGTGTCCGATCCACAGATATTCATGAAAACGCCAGACTGACCGCAGCCCGCTTTGTAAACGCCGGCCCGGAGGAAATTATTTTCACCCAGAATGCCACCGAAGCTCTCAATCTTGTCGCTTACAGCTATGGCATGGAGTTTTTAAAAGAGGGGGATGAAATTCTTATCTCCGTGGCAGAACATCACAGCAATCTGGTTCCCTGGCAAAGAGTTGCAAAGCACACGGGTTCCAGGCTGGTTTATCTATATCCAGGATCAGACGGGCGGATCACAGAAGAAGAACTGGATCAGAAAATAAACCCGCGCACAAGGCTGATTGCCATTGCCCATGTATCAAACGTACTGGGTACGGAAGCACCGGTAAAATCCATTGTGAAACGAGCCCGTTTACATGGTGCTGCAGTCGTTTTAGACTGTGCCCAGAGTGTCGCTCATATGCCGGTTGATGTAAAAGAGCTGGGCGTGGACTTTGCAGCATTTTCCGGTCATAAAATGTACGCCCCAATGGGCATTGGCGTTCTATACGGCAAAAAAGAACTGCTTGATAAAATGCCCCCGTTTTTAAGCGGAGGTGATATGATTGCAAGCGTCCATGAACAGACATCTTCCTATGCAGAAGTCCCCCGCCGTTTTGAGGCAGGAACGAGAAATGTAGGCGGAGAAGCGGGTCTTGCTGCAGCCATAGAATATATAAATTCCATAGGCTGGGAAACAATTCGTACCCATGAATATGCGCTGATGGATCAGGCCCTGAAAGGTCTTAATGCTCTGCCCTATATTACCGTATACGGCAGTACCGACAGCCGTGACCGGCATGGGGTCATCTCCTTTAATGTAGATGGAGTTCATCCCCATGATACAGCATCAATTCTGGATTCAGAAGGAATTGCAGTCCGTGCCGGCCATCACTGTGCACAGCCATTAATGGAATACCTGGGAATCGGATCCTGTGTCCGGGCAAGCATTGCCATCTACAATACAGAGGAAGATATTTCGGTATTTTTAAATAGCTTAGGACAGGTAAGGAGGTGGATGGGTTATGGAGCTTAACGCTTTATACAATCAGATTATCGTAGAAAACAGTCGTTCCAATCAAAACCGTCATAAAGTATCTGATGCGACAGCCAGCCTGGAAGGAGTCAATCCCAGCTGCGGCGATGACATCGTTCTGGAACTTCGGGTGAAGGACGGAATCATTGAAGATGCCGGCTTTACTGGAGAAGGCTGTGCCATTTCCCAGGCTTCTGCATCTCTCATGATTGATCTCATTCTTGGAAAGCCGGTAGAGGAGGCCCAGAAACTGCTTCAGACCTTTCTCGGAATGATAAAAGGAGAAATATCAGATGAGGAGCAGTTGGAATTCCTGGAGGATGCAATTGCTCTCCAGGGAATCTCTCATATGCCGGGCAGAGTGAAATGTGCTGTCCTTCCCTGGCATACATTAATGGGAATCCTTGATGAAAAGGAAACAGAAAATAAATAATGACAGCAAAAAACGTCCGGAGTTGGTTTTGGAAATGTATCCTGAAACCGATTCCGGACGTTTTAATTTTTATTCAAGCAATTACTTATTCTAACAATTACTTTTCAGCAAACTTTTCAACAATTTTAAGAAGCAGCTTTACTACCTTTTCCATAGACTGAACTGGAACAAATTCAAATTTCCCATGATAATTGTATCCACCGGTGCAAAGGTTTGGACAGGGAAGTCCTTCGTAGGATAAACGTGCTCCGTCCGTACCGCCTCTGATCGGAGTAACCAGCGGCTCAATACCCAGATCTTCCATGGCGGTTTTTGCAATGTTGATCAGGTACATATGGGGCTCAATCTTTTCTTTCATGTTAAAATAGCTGTCTTTTAAAATCAACTCTACTGTCCCGCTTTGATATCTGTGATTTAAGTAATCTGCCACGCGGGTCATAAATTCTTTCTTATCTTCAAACTTCTTCTTGCTATGATCACGGATAATATAATCCAGTCTGGCTTCCTCTACAGATCCGCTCATGGAATCCAGGTGGTAGAATCCTTCGTATCCTTCGGTATACATTGGATTTTCCGCTGACGGAAGCATATTGTGAAATTCCATTCCCATTAAAAGTGCATTTCTCATTCTACCTTTGGAAGAACCGGGATGGATGCTGGATCCATGAATTAAAACTCTGGCAGAAGCAGCATTGAAGTTTTCGTACTCCAGCTCTCCTAACCCACCGCCATCCACGGTATAAGCAACATCAGCAGCAAATCCTTTTACATCAAAGAAATCTGCCCCTCTGCCCACTTCTTCATCCGGTGTAAATCCGATTCGAATGGTTCCATGAGGAATTTCCGGATGGGCAAGTAAGTATTCCGCCATAGTCATGATCTCAGCCACACCAGCCTTATCATCTGCTCCTAGCAGAGTAGTCCCATCTGTAGTGATAATATCCTGTCCGATATATTTTAATAAATCCGGAAAATCTTCCGGGCTCATGGTAAGTCCTGTGTCCGCATTCATCAGAATATTCTTACCATCGTAATTCTTTACGATCTGCGGCTTTACATTAGCGCCTGAGTAGGCCGGTGAGGTATCCATGTGGGCGATAAATCCCAGTACAGGGACTGTTTTATCTATAGTTGCCGGGATGGTAGCATACACATAGCAGTGCTCGTCAATTCTTACGTCTGCGGCCTTCATAGCCTGCAGTTCTTTTACCAGTTCTTCCGCAAGTATCCGCTGTTTGGATGTACTTGGAACAGCGTCAACCTCATCCTTTGACTGGGTATCATAGGATACATATTTTAAAAAATGATTGATCACTTCTGACATTGTTAATCGCCTCTTTTTCAATATATTTCTGGTAACGGCGTAAATGAATTCAGCCGGATCCAGTTCTCCTGAAGGTTCTGTATTCTCCGGTAGTATTCTCCGGATCAACCGGAAAAATCACCAGAAAGGACCATTTGGATTTCCTTATTATACCATAAGGCTCTTTTAATGTCTATGTAGCCTGAAAACCATATTTTAATTGTATCGTCGGTTTCTATTCTATTTCATCGTCACTTACTGCAATCAATTTAGAATTATCTAAATATTCTCCCAGCATAATTTTTACATCAGACTCCTTTAAGAAAAACATACTCTCCTCTTTTAATATATTTTTTATTATAGAGATAATCCACACATCCGCTATACTGCGAAACTTTTGCTGCAACTGTATTAACATATCATTTATTTCATGCCTTAACACGCGAGTCTGCTTATTGAATTTTCCGATGATATCTTTTTCAATGTTATAATAACAATCAAATATATATATAAAATCCCATAATCCCGTGCAATCAATTTCTGAAACGCAGTCTCTTGTATCGTAGAAGTCGATTCTATAGCATGGAGAATGATCAAGGAAGCTTGTATGTAAAAATGATAAATACACCCATTCCAGTATCCCCTCCTCGCCGGTATCTTGTAATTTTATGTATTGGCTGTAAATATTATTAAGTACAATTTTTAGACTATCAGTAATTTCAGCAATATATGAATCAATTTCTTTTTCTATCTTCTGTGAATACCATAGATAACGATCATCTGCAATAGTCTGCAGCTCATTTATAACTTTATTTTTCAAATTTGCTTCATTAATCAATTATCAAGACTCCTTCTTTTAATAAGCCAGTCTAGATTTGGGCCATTACAGTGGCCATTGCAATTCCAATTGCGCCTACAACAGCATCTCCAAAATCTAGTAAAATTAAAAAAACAATTGCACTCCATATAGAAGCACCTTTACATTCTACAGAATTTGCCAACCTTTGAATTATACTTCGTTTTTTTCCATCTTCCCAATAAGAAGCATCTATTCTCTTTTGTATCTTCCACCAGTAGATGGAATCAGCCATCTTTCCTATTATCACAAATTTTACAATCCAAAGTAAAAATAATAACAGTCCGGCAGATTCTTTGGTATATATTATATTTGCCAAAACTAACATATCAATAATAAACGAAGCGAATAATGTAATTACAGAAGAAATGAACCATAATAACAATCCTTCTATCCACATCATTCGATAAGCAAACCATGATGGACCAAAAAATGCAGCGGCTCCATTAAATTTTTTCTTTCTATCAATTTGTCTGAATCTATTTAAGTACTCTTCTTGATTTTTTTCCAGATATCCTCTTATCTCAGATATTGAATATCCGCCTATCTGGTTTTCATCATAGTCCATTTTCGTCACTCCTCACTTCTCCCCATTTTTCTTTTAAATCTGCCTCAGCCTGTTTAAGCTGCTCCTGTGTCCAGGTTTCATAATCCAAATCTGTTTGCACAAGATTTTTGTACGCATATATTAACATGTCTTTATACCTGACAAATGGATCATTAAATCCATCGTGTTGCCAAAGATAGTATGCTCTGGCATAACACTTAACCTCTTGCTCAGGTTGTTTTAAGTTTTCATATGCCCATGCTAACTCAATATAGGTTGAATATGCCAACTCTGGGTACGATGAACATTGAGCTAAAGCTTAATTGCTTTATATTGATCCTGCCTTATAAAGGAGTAGAGAGCACCTCTTCTGGCATAAGCACATAGTAAATCATAGTGATATTTTGTTTGCCAATTTTCCAAAATCTCTATGCATTTATTATAGCATTTCAATGCTTTATCAAAATCTTCTGAATTGTTAGAATAATAGTTTGCCATTTCAAGATAGAGATTTGCCTCTACAGATTTATACTGATAAGTATTCTGATTTAATTGTAATGCTTTTTTCATATAATGGATACCTACGTCATTTCTAACATAGTTATAATTGGCCAGTGCAATCATATAATAATTGTAGACCCCGATTGCCTGATTTGATCCTAATAATTTTTTTCTTGTTTTATTAGTTTTTTTGCGGTTTTAATCACCTGCTTATAACTTATTTCACTATTCAGGTATCTCTTTTTTAACATATTGCTATCCAGAATCAGGCGTTTTACTGGATCTGAGATATCCTTTTCATAAGCTTCTTCTGCATAGCGATCAACTTCATCTATTTTATCTTGATATAGACAGCACTCTGATAAATTTGTTAATGCACAGGCTTTTTCTTCCTCCGTAACCGACAGGTCTAGGGCCGCTTTTAAATGGCGTTCTGCATCATCAAATCTTCTGAGACGCAAATAAGCAACACCTAATGCATTTTCTGTTTTTGCGTCACGCTCCATTCCCTGAAATTGCTCTATAACAGTTTTAAGTACATCCCCATTTCCTTTCAACTGTGAGACCAGGCCCTTGTAGTTTTCCTGTTCCGCCTCCTCACAAAGCATTAAAATCCAGTTATTATCCACGATATACCAGGTATCATCTGCTAGCGTAACCGTCTTTTTATGACAGCCTGTAAGCATGATGCTGATAATGAAAATAAAAGCTAAAAATGGAAAAATTTTTCTCATCTCCTCTACAATCTTCAATTAAATACTTTTATTTATAAACTATTTTCAAAAATAAAAACAAGAAGTTTATCTATAATCTTTATAATAGGCGTAAATCGCTATTAAGAGCCAGAATAAAATACATGAAAAGCCAATAAATGCCCGTTTAAACCAAACATATTCTTCACCTTCAGGAACAAAATTTTTTGGCTTTTTTTCATCAAAACTGATTATCTTTTCTTGACCTATCTGTATTAAATTTGGGGACTTTTTACAAAACGGAAAATCTTCTTCATATGTAATTCCATCAACAATATAGCGATATGTGGGATAATAAAGTGTCTTTTTGTTTAATTTATAATATGTTACATATTCACTAACATTTATAATTTCACCTATGGTATGTCCCTTATATTTGCGAATTTTTATACTCATTATAGCAGCTTTTATAGTAAGATATATAAGATAGCATATTAAGCATATATAAAATATCAACATTATGATCATTAACATATCTCCTTGTAATCTTCATATTCACGTTATTGCTTTTTAAAAATTTGCTGTAGTCAAGCATTTTGTAACAAAAAAATCTTTAGCGTCAAATTTAAATCAGAACTTGTAATCGAGCTGTTTAGTTATCTGGAGAGTATTCCGCTATTCTCCCCATGCTCATTGTCACTCATCATAGTCATTATAAAAATCTCGGATTTTTATCACTGTGACTTTCATCGGTTATATTATCCATCAATCCTTCTAATTTGAGAATGGCATTTTCGTTCATTTCTGCATTCATCTCAAAACTCAATACTTTATTTAATTCTACTGCACCTGTCACAAATATCTTATCCATACTTATCCCAACCAATATGCCTCCCCCTTCGCATAAATAATCCTGTTACTAAAAATACGCCTAACTAATCACTTTTAGATGGTATGTATCTACTAATATTTACCATTTTACGACATTAATTTCAACCCAAGTGCCAAAATTGTACACGTTAGCTTCCAAAATTGTACTTTGCACAGTCGAAAGAGCCAACCTTCCATTATGATGAGAGGTTGACTCTTTCGATATAGTTTCTGAATCTGTAGATCTCAGGGCATATATTATTCCGGTCTAAGTTACGTATTGGCATTGATACCCATACAGTACATCTGCTGCACTCTTACAGCTCTGATGTCCTCAAAATGATTGACCTTCATCAGACCTGCCTAATTATTCACATGCTTTTCATATGCCTTTGAAACAGCTTTAAATGCATTTATTCTCCCATGACCGGTATAATTATCGAAACCTTTAGTGCCAATGTCATCTGCAGTATTTCGGATTATCTCTTCCACTTCACTTGCTTTTAGCTCTGGAGCAACAGAAAGCATAAGTGCTGCAACTCCTGCAACATGCGGGGTCGCTGCAGACGTACCGTTAAAATCTTCTACGTAATTATTAGAACTATAGCCGTCCTTATTCATAATATCAGTTGTGAAAATATGAACACCCGGGGCTGCCACATCAACTTCCGGACCATAGTTACTACCCCAAAAATATTCGCCGTCTCTACTTGTCTTACTTTTTCTTTCACCATACTCATTACATGCTGCAACAGTTATAACATTATCTAATCTACCAGGATAAGAAACGCTGCCATCATCGTTGCCAGCTGCAAAACAAACAACGCAGCCTTTTCCGTTTCGGCCATTTCGTTTGGCATAATTTATTGCATTTGTAATTGTTTGGCTGTCTTCTCCGCCTCCCCAGCTGTTACTAAGGACATCCGCCCCTCTGTCCACAGATTTAACAATTCCATCTGCAATTTTTGCATCATCAGTAACCCATAATCTTTCGCCACCTTCCATAACTCCATATGCAATTCTTATTCCCATTATTTTACATTCCGGAGCCACGCCGGCGATTCCTTTATTATTATTACTTTTTGCAGCCGCTATGCCTGCACAAGCAGTTCCATGGGCATCAGCACTTTTAGGAGTTGGATCATTACGCTTGTAACAGGCATCATACCCGGTTACCAGTTTATCAGATACATTTAAATCTTCATGTTTGTAATCCACACCTTCATCAATGATAGCAATAATAATATCTTTATTTCCTTTCGTAATTTTCCATGCTTCTGAAATATGGATGTCTTCACCTGGAATTCCTCCAGTTTGCCCAGTATTGTTAAGAGCCCATTGCTTGTTTACGTATGTATCATTACTTATTGCTGCCATAGGTTTTAGCAACCGAACAAAATTAGGTTGTGCATATATTACCTTATCATTTTCATGATAAGTATTTGCCATCTCCAATGTACTTACTGCTTTACCTTCTGTGGTTTCCACAAGATAAGAATTCTCCTCCCAATTAATGTTTTCGATAATTTTAACACTATTAGAATCATTAATTTTATTAATTTCTTCTCTTGTTACATCTGGTTTGAACTGGATAATAAACTGATTTGTAAGTATCATTGGTGTTTTATCTTCTGCTTCTAATACCAGAAAATCATCATCATCTCGCTGTGTTTTGCTTGAAAATGAAGTGGTTTTTGAAATTTGACTAATTGTCTCTAATATAATACCATTTTTCAGATCAGTCATTTTAGGTTTTAGGTTAGAGGTTAAAGATTTGTATTTACTTTCCATATAACCATTCTCTTTAGATGCCCGATATGATTCAGATTTTTTTAAGGTTATTTTTTTTCCATTGCTATAATAAATAAATTCCATAATAATTCTCCTTCTATTATTTTTTGAATTTGCAAATTCAATAATAAGAAAGAAAAATTAATCATATTTGTAAACTTGAAACGTTTCTTTAAGGTCTATGAAGCAGCGGTTGATTGGGTACTGGGGAATTGTCCACACATCGGCAGGCCACAGATGTTTCTCTCTATACTGAGCCTAATGTGGATATAGATATGGTATTTTAATGTATTTTTTACTATTTACATTGATAAAATTCTAAGACTAAAAAAATAGATATGTAACTCCCAACTCTGAAACTATTCTCATTGTAATACCATTAATATATGTTTATAATAATTATACAAAATCTGTACATACATTGCATAGCAAACCACGATTTAATCCCTTATGATAGGAATTACGGAGGAACGAAATATGAATAGCAGTAAAACTTTTGATGATGTAATACAATATCTTGAGAAAAGCATTACCGACGGTTCTGAAATCGATTATAACGAGATTTCCAAAATAGCCATGAGCCCGGCAGCTTTATTCCAGCGCATTTTTATATTCGTATCAGGTATCAGCATTGCCGATTATGTAAGAAAACGCAGATTAACATTAGCTGGATATGACTTAAAAAACAGTAATATTACCGTTTTGGATGTAGCGATTAAGTATGGCTTTCACTCCCATTCTGCCTTTTCACGGGCATTTAAAGAGCACCATGGAATTACACCATCAGAAGCCAAGTCTGATACTGCTAAACTGATTAATTATCTTCCGATTAATTACCTGGAAATGAGATTTATAGGAGGGAAACGGATTATGGCAGATATGAAAAAGATTATTTATAAGGAAACAAATGAACGCCTGATGGTAGGTCTGGGTCGAGAAACATCATTTTTTGAAGCAGGGAATGTATGGAGAGAATTCTTTGAAGGGGATACAATTGAAAAACTGGGTTCTCTTTCCGATTCAACATGTTGTGAAGATATAGATCCCAATGCGGGTATCGGTATGATGTATAATTTTAAAGATATGAATAATTTTGAATTCATTATTGGAGATTTTATAAATATAAACACCGAAATTCCGGAAGGTCTGACCGCAAAACATGTTCCAGCAGGTTTAACTGCCCACATTCAGATTGAAGGAAGCAATGTTGCAGAAATACTTGATTCCGCATATTTACTAATCACGGAAGCCATTGAGAAAACTGGTAAACAAATTGATCAGGAACATTTCTACTGGTGTGAAGTATACACAAACGAACGTTATTGTGAGCCTTTAAACCGGGGCGAAAAGGTTATTATTGATTATATACTTCCAGTTATATAAACCGGTAAATGGTACCTTAACAGGGTTAACCTGCCAAGGTACCATTTACCCTTAGTGATTTCTTACTAACGATTGGCCAGTTCTCTGGTAATATCCTCCCAGGTCACTCCCTTTTGCGCCATAAGAACCATCATATGATAAAGAAAATCAGAAATCTCATACTTCACTTCTTCGGAATCAGGATTTTTCGCAGCGATAATAATCTCAGTCGCTTCTTCACCCAGTTTTTTTAAGATCTTATCAATGCCTTTGTCAAAAAGGTAATTGGTATAAGAGCCTTCCTTGGGATTTTCCTTTCGGTCAAGAATAACTTCAAAAACTTCTTCAAAAACTTTTAGCGGATTGGAGTCCTGGTATTCTTTCTTTACCAGTTCCTGATAAAAACAGCTTCTGGAGCCCGTATGACAGGCAGCCCCAATCTGATTTACCTTGGCAAGAAGGGTATCGTTGTCGCAATCCAGAGACAGTGATTTTACATACTGATAATGACCGGAAGTTTCACCTTTCAGCCAGAGACTTTGACGGCTTCTGCTGTAATAAGTCATCAGTCCGGTTTTTAATGTTTCTTTAAAAGCTTCCTCATTCATATATGCCAGCATGAGAACTTCACCGGTCCGGTAATCCTGGGTAATAACAGGAATCAGTCCGTCTCCGTTTAATTTAAATTCAGAGAATTCTATGGAACTTTCAAATGTTTCCACTGGGATCCCCTGTATCTTTAATTCCTGTTTTATCTCCATACAGCCAGTTTTTCCATCAGAAATGCCAATAATTCCTGCAATGTTCTCTCTTTTTAAAGCATCTGCCAGGAAAAAAGAATCGTCACTAAGTCCGGTAATAATAAATACCTCTTCCCGTGCAGATACTTCATCAAGCCCATTTTCTGAAAGAACTCCAGCTCCTAAAATCATAGCAGAGGCTCCCAGCTGTGCGTATTCTTCTGTATGAGACAGATAGGATATGTCGGGTAAATATGCATAAATCTTATCGTCTCCAAAACGGTCAGATGCTTCCTTCATCATATCTACATTTTCTTCCAGCCTCACATCAAGAAAAGCTGCTTTGGCACCAGCATACAAATATTTTTTTACATCCTCCAGACGTTTTACCTTTCCGCCTGCAAGGACAGGAATATCTGAAACTCTTCCAATCTCTTTCATCAGACCGATGGTGCGCTCATGATCTGCTTCCGTTTCTGAAATGTCATAAAGAAAAAGTTCATCTGAGCCATTATCTCCAAAAAAGCAAGCCAGAGAAAGAGGACGTTCCTCATAACAGACGGACAAATCATCAAGTCTCCATGCTTTCCCTTCCCGTATTCCGAAACCTGCAATTAATTTTTTACATTCCATCATATTTCCTCCCTTGATGGGTCTTTACAGTTCAAAGGTCTTAACCGCCTCCGCAAGATCAATCCGCTTTTCATACAGGGCTTTTCCGATAATTGCACCCTGAACCCCTGCCTCATATAATTGTCTTAAATCTTCCATAGAAGACATACCGCCGGATGCAATTACATCAAGACCAGTTTCATCTGTCAGCTTCTTCGTATAAGCCACGTTGGGACCGGAAAGCATACCGTCCCTTGAAATATCCGTATACACAATGTGGCGGATGCCGTATTCCTTCATCTGGGAGCAAAGACTGGATGCTGTGATTTTGCTTACTGTTTCCCAGCCCTCTACCGCTACCATTCCGTCCTTGGCATCCACACCTAACACGATTCGGTCAGCTCCAAACGTTTCAATCATATCTCGTATAAACTCCGGCTGCTTTACTGCTTTCGTTCCGATAATCACCCGGGCCACTCCTAAGGAAAGCATGGAAGCAATGGCCCCTTCACTGCGAATCCCGCCGCCGATCTCCACAGGGATGGAAACTGTATTCACAATTCTGCGTATTACTTCCTCATTAACCGAATGTCCGGCCAGTGCGCCATCTAAATCAACCAGATGAAGATAGGTAGCACCCTGTTCCTGCCACAGTGCTGCTATCTCTTCCGGTTTATCAGAATATACGGTAATCTCTTTAAATTCACCTTGCTTTAAACGAACACATTGTCCGTTCTTTAAATCGATTGCTGGATAAAGCTGCATATGGGTTCTCCTTATAATGTACCTTTTGTAGACAAAACGCCGGTAATCCGTGGATCCGGTAAAGTGGCATCATCAAGCGCCTTGGCAAATGCCTTAAATACCCCTTCAATAATATGATGATTGTTATCCCCTGAAAGCTTTCTGATGTGAAGATTCATTTCTGCAGAATAGGATACAGCATAGAAGAATTCCTTCACCATCTCCGTTTCAAAATCTCCTACCCGCTCCGCAGTTAAAGGAACATCAAACCCAAGATAAGGCCGGCCGGATAAATCCACTGCACATAAGATTAAAGTCTCATCCATGGGCAGTATCATATTTCCGTAACGTTTTATAGACTTTTTATCACCCAGAGCTTCCTTAATGGCTGCTCCCAGGACTATTCCTGTATCTTCAATGGTATGGTGGGTATCTACTTCCAGATCTCCCTTAACCGCCAGTTCCAGATCAAAAAATCCATGGCGCGCAAAGCTGTTTAACATGTGGTCAAAAAAACCGATGCCTGTATGAATATTGGCGATTCCGCTCCCGTCAATATTAAACTTCATCTGAATATCGGTTTCTTTGGTTATTCGAGATATCACTGCACTTCGTCCCATATATTTTCCCCTTTATTCCTGGATTTCATCCTCTTCAAACCGTATTTTCACCGAATTGGCATGGGCTGTCAGCTGCTCTGCCTGAGCAAAGAAGTCAATCTCCTTATAAACATCTGCCAGTGCCTCTTTGGAATAGTAAATAATACTAGATTTCTTAATAAAGTCGTCTACGCTGAGAGCTGAGAAAAATCTTGCGGTACCATTAGTTGGAAGAACATGATTTGGTCCTGCAAAATAATCTCCCAAAGGCTCAGAACTGTATTCACCGATAAAAATGGCGCCTGCATTATGAATCCTTGTCATATCTTCAAATGGATTCTTCGTAACAATTTCAAGATGCTCCGGCGCAATTTCATTGACGGCAGAAATTGCATCCTTCAGATTATCCGCCACAAGAATACAGCCGTAATTGTCCAGTGATTTATTAATAATCTCAGATCTGGAAAGTTTTGAAGCCTGCAGTCTCGCTTCTTTTGAAACCTTTTCGGCCAGTTTCATGCTGGTTGTTACAAGAATTGCAGAAGCAAGCTCATCATGCTCCGCCTGGGACAACAGATCCGCTGCCACGAACCTTGGATTCGCACTTTCATCTGCAAGAACTAAAATCTCACTGGGTCCTGCAATGCTGTCTATGCTGGCATGACCGTAAACTGCTTTTTTCGCCAGTGCCACAAATATATTACCGGGACCTACGATTTTATTAACCCTTGGAATGGACTCAGTACCAAAAGCCAGTGCAGCAATTGCCTGGGCTCCACCCACCTTATACACCTCAGTCGCTCCTGCAAGATGAGCAGCCGTCAGTGTAACCGGATTTACCTTTCCATCCTTTCCGGGAGGCGTTACCATAACGATCCGTCCCACGCCCGCCACCATGGCCGGTATAATATTCATCAAAACTGACGACGGATAAGCTGCCTTTCCACCCGGAACATACACACCTGCGCTCTCAAGGGCTGTTATCTTCTGGCCGAGAATGGTTCCGTCCGGCTTGCTGTCAAACCAGCTGTACTGTCTCTGTTTTTCGTGGAACAGCCGGATATTATTCATGGATTTTTCCATCACTTCCAAAAGTCTGGGATCTACGGATGTTACCGCTTCTTCGATTTCCTCTTTTGTTACCCGAATATTGGTCTCATTCACTTCTGCTTTGTCAAATTCTCTGGTATAGGCAAAAACTGCTTTGTCTCCCTCTTCCTTTACCCGATCTACAATCTCCTGAACGGTTTTGGCATAGGAATCGTATTGGTTGGGATCTCTTTTTAACAATCCGGAAAGTATATTCTGTTTGGATGTCTCGTCTAATTTTACAATCTTCATTGGTTTTCCTCCTGCAGCAAAAGTCTCAAATCCCGGATCAGCTTTGTGATCCTGTCATTTTCCCGCTTCATGCTCACCTGGTTTACCACCATGCGGGCAGAGAGGGGGCAGATTTCTTCCAGTACCGTAAGCCCGTTCTCCTTTAAGGTCGTTCCTGTTTCCACAATGTCAACAATCACCTCAGAAAGACCAACGATGGGAGCCAGCTCAATGGAACCGTTCAGCTTAATGATTTCCACAGTCTGATGCTTTTTATTGTAAAAATAATCCTTGGCGATAGCCGGATATTTGGTTGCTACGCGGATTCGCTCATGGTGCTTTAGAAGTTCACTAGCTGACTGGGGACCGCAAACGCACATACGGCAGTTTCCGATTCCCAGGTTCATTACCTCATAAAGCTTTCGTCCCTCTTCTAAAATCGTATCCTTACCAACGATACCGATGTCAGCGGCACCATATTCCACATAGGTGGGAACATCACTGGCTTTTGCCAGGAAAAAACGGATTTTAAGCTCTTCATTGGTAAAGATCAGCTTACGGGAGTCCTTATCTTTCATCTCTTCACAGGTGATTCCGATCCGTTCGAACATTTCAAGTGACTGCTTGGCGAGACGCCCTTTTGCCAGGGCAAATGTCAGATATCTCATACGTACCCCCATTATTTTAAGTATTCTGAAAGCGGAACCACATCCATACGCTTTAAGTCAAGATTAATTACAGTTACCGATATTCCTTCCTGATCCAGATACAATAAATTCTTTAAGTCCCGCCGCATGGCATATTCTTTATAAGCTTCTATGGACCGTTCCGGCTTCTTACACTGCAGCTGAACCGGAACCTTTAAATTACGAAAATGTCCGGCAAGAGAGATGGCATTTTCTCTTGACTCCTGCTCATAAAGAATCATGGTGTTTGTCATTGAAACCTCTGTTTCAATCTTCTGCCTGCTTAAAGCCAGCAAAAGTTCATCCACAGAAATACCAAATCCCACGGCTGGGGAATCCTTGCCAAATTGTTTTAAAAGGCTGTCATACCGGCCTCCGTTTACAATATAATCCCCTGTACCATACGTATATGCCTTAAATATAATTCCGGTATAATACTGATACTGGCTGAGCATTCCAAGATCATAGGAAACATAATCAGAAAGCCCGTAATGTTCCAGAATCCGGTTCACTTCTTCCAGACGGCTGATGGCTCTTAACGCCCGCTCATTGGAAGTCAGGCCTCTGGCAGCCTGTATCTGCTCCAAAGAACCAAAGAGCTCGGGAAGCTTTAAAAACACCTGTTTTAACTCCTGGGAAATAGGCTGGGTCATGACTAATTCTTCCACACCAAAGTAATTCTTATTTTCAATCAGTTCCCGAAGAGTTTCTTCCATCTCCTCATCCATACCGGCTTCTTCCAACAGCCCTTTAAAGAAATCCACCTCTCCCAGTTCCACCTGAAACTCAGTCAGTCCGGTAGATTTCAGTGCCTGAATTACCATTGCCAGGATTTCTCCATCTGCATCCGCTGAATCATCACCAATTAACTCAACCCCTGTCTGGCTGGCTTCCTTCAGCCTTCCCTGATAGCTGGAATTGTTGATAAAGGTACGTTCCACATAACAAAGCCTGATTGGCATATCCTCATCCAGAAAATACTTGGCTGCACATCTGGCGATGGCTGGCGTTTCATCGGGCCGAAGTACCAGAGTGTGATTATCCCGGTCAAAGAACTTGAACATTTCCTTTGCCTTTACGCTTCCTCTTGACTCATTAAAGATATCAAAAAATTCAAAGGTAGGAGTTTCTATATCCTGATAACCGCAAAGGTGAAACTCTTTCAGCATCTTTTCCTGAATGACTGCTTTTCTAGTACACTCTATTCCATAAATATCCCGGACACCATCCGGTGTATGTAACAGTTTATTAGCCATAACAACCTCCAACCGTTCAAGAAATAATATTTCATGTAAATCAGTTTTAATCTACTTTCATATAGTAAAGTGATAATTTAATAACGTGTAGTTTATTATAGGCGAGAACTGTATTCTTGTCAATCTCTTCTGTCCAAATCTTTTTGAATCAGTTCCAGATAGTGAATCAGAATATCCCTGCAGCTGGATATTTTCCAGGTCTTATCCAGTTCCTCGTAGGTAAAGCTTTTTCTTCCCCCTGCTTCCATTCTTTGAAAATAACACTGAATCTGGTCAAAGGGAAGGTAATAAACTTCATTTTTATGAGTATAGGATACGATAATAAATGCGATTCCACCCTGTTTTTCAAATTCCTCCATAAAAGTAACCTGGTGCGGGTGAATATTCTGCAGCGGAAATGTTTCAGAAGCACATTCCTTTGCATCAAAACAGACAGGAATTCCCTGAACTGCACCAATATAATCCACCGTACTTTTCTGATCAAAATAGGCCAGGGTAATATGTCTGCTTTCTTTATCTATGGAAATAGGTGTAATGGGAGTGGGGATTTTCTGAATCAGAGCCAGCCCTTTTTCCCGATAACTGTCATTGCTTCGGTTAATCAGCTCCTCTAACGTGGAACCTCTTAACCCTCTTGTTTTCCAGGTACCCATCTTTATTCCTGCCTCCATTCCCTGCATATGGCAGAATAAACAGGAGGGAGGGGGGCGGTAAATTCCTTTCCTGACAGATAAGAAAGGGGCTCCGGAAGCTGGGGCAATACCAGCTGATAAGAATGAAGAAGCTGTGACTGTACTTTGTAAACCCTCTTCGCTTCTTCATTTACCCGTTTATCTCCGTATTTATAATCTCCTACAATTGGATGCCCAATGGAAGCCAGATGAGCACGGATCTGATGGGTGCGCCCAGTGATCAGCGTCACCCTTAACAGCGTAAAGTTGCCGTAATAATCTATTGGCACATATTCCGTTGAAATTGGCACACTGTCTTTAAATTCGCTGGTTCGGACAGTGACCTGATTGGTCTTTTCATCCTTTGAAAGAAACCCGGTAATCATCTGTCTCCCAGCCACATGTCCTTTCACCACACACTGGTAATACTTGTGAATGGATCTGTCCTTAAACACCTCTGACATGATCTGGAGACCAGCCAGGGATTTTCCTCCTACAACAAGACCGCTGGTATTCCGGTCCAGCCGGTTACAGACAGAAGGACGGAAACTTTTTAACTGTTCTGTGGATAACTCGCCTTTTGAAAGCAGATAATCAATCAGATATTCCACAAGGGATTCATCGGAATCCTTTGCTTTTTGTGACAGCATTCCTGCAGGCTTATTAATCAGAATAATATTTTCATCTTCATATATGATGCTTAATTTAACTTTACTTACCTTGGGAACCTTAACCTGGGAAAATTTTTCAATGGTCTCATCGGAAAGAAACAGTTTGATCTCATCTCCCTGGGAGAGCTTTTCAGAACCGTCGCATTTTTTCCCATTTAAAGTGATGTTCTTTTTCCTCATCATCTTATAAAGGAAGCTTTTCCCTGCAAGATTTAAATATTTGGACAGCAGCTTATCAAGCCGCTGTCCTGCTTCATTCGTCGATACAATCACAGACTGCATAATGGTTCCCTCTTTTACTGAATTTTACATGGACAGACTCTTTAACAGGGTAACTGCCTGGTCAGATCTGTCGTTTTCTTCATTTTTCTCTTTTGGTTTCAGACTGCTTAAACGCTTAAAAAAAGAATTTTCATCAAAAATCACTTTTACATTATAATCCAGCTTATGCTGGTTCAGCATCTGTTTTATATATTGTTCCGCTTTGTCAGAATCTGCCTTATTAGCAGTGCAGTAAGCATAGACTTCCCCCGGCATAACCAGTATCACATCCATTGGCAGGAGCTGTTCCTTCGATGAAATAATAAGATCATACAAAAGGACTCCTTTTTCTTCATAGGCAGAAGCCTTTTTTTCAAGCATTGGGGATAAAGACCGGTACTTGAAAGAGGCAAGCAGAGGTGCTGCTATATTAGCCACTGGCAGGACGGAAAGGATTGCCATCACAGTTAACGTATTCTTTAAAGCAGTACTGTCAGCAAATTCTCTGAATATTAACTGAATGATGATGAGAACTGCACCGATCAATACCTTTAACAGTTCTTTCTTTTTGTGGTAATCCCGGTAACCTGACTGCCCTTTTAAGCATCGTTTCACTTTCGTAACCCTCTTTCTTTATCTTCGGTTGTCCACTACCCGCATAAATCCTTTCATGAGACGGAGTATGATGGAATGGGGAACTGTCTTACATAAAAGCCTGAAAAACTTCATGGTCATTCCGTATACGGAAACCGGTCTCCCCATCATACTGTCACGTAATGCCAGTCGCACTACCTTTTTAGGATCAGCCATTACGATCTTTTTATAGAAAGGAATTCTGCCAGTCGCCTCGGCAACATCAAAAAATTCTGTTCTGACAGGACCAGGACATACGGCTGTAACAAGAATTTTCCTTGGCTTTAATTCCTCATTTAAGGCTCTGCTGTAGCTTAAAACAAAGGCTTTCGTTGCTGCGTAAATGGCAAAGCCAGGCTGAGGCAGAAACGCAGCCGCAGATGCAAACTGTATGATTCTGCTGTTTTCTGACATATAGGGAAGTACCATATGGGTCACTGCACAAAGCGCTCTGCAGTTTAAATCCACCATTCCCAGTTCATCATTTAAATTAATGGAACCTGCAGCGCCGATCTTTCCATAACCGGCAGCATTGATAAGCCACTTTACCTCTGGTTTTTCTTCAAATAAAACATCCTGCAGACACTCCAGTCTGCTGTCATCTGTTAAATCAATGGCAAATGATCTTACCTTCACCGGAACAAGAGGAGATAATTCTTCAATCCGTTCCTGTCTTCTGGCAATTGCCCAGATCTCTCCGATGCCGCCAAAGCGGTCGGCAATCTGCATGATAAACTCTCTTCCCATACCGGAAGACGCTCCTGTTACGATAGCTACCTTCATCATGATCCTTTCTTTCAATCAGACATCGTTATTATTTTTTAGTTGATTTCTTATGAACATTGCGGATGGTCTTTTTCTTTCGGTCCCTCTGACCTCCCGCCGGGCTTTCCGTCCTTTTCCCATTTCCATTATCTTTTCCCGTTTTTCCCTGGGAAAAACCTGGTTTAAAACCAGATTTAGGGCGAATCAGGCATTTCTTATCAAATCCAATTAAATCAGTTCTGCCAGCTTTCGTTAATGCCTCTTCCACCAGTTCATAGTTTTTCGGATTCCGGTATTGGATTAATGCTCTCTGCATCGCTTTTTCATGGGGATTGGTGGGAACATAAACCGGTTCCATGGTTCTAGGGTCATAGCCTGTGTAATACATACAGGTGGAAATGGTAGAAGGCGTAGGATAAAAATCCTGAACCTGCTCCGGCATGTATCCAAGATCCCTTAAATACTCCGCAAGCTCAATGGCTTCCTTTAATCCCGATCCCGGATGGGAGGACATTAAATATGGAACCAGATACTGTTTTAAACCAAGACGACCGTTCATGTCGTTATATTCCTTTACGAACTTACGATATATATCATTTCTTGGTTTTCCCATTTTGCTGAGAACATTGTCCGCTACATGCTCCGGTGCTACCTTTAACTGACCGCTGACATGATATTCGCAAAGCTCTTTTAAAAATTTCTTGCCCGGATCTGCAAGGACGTAATCAAAACGGATTCCTGAACGGATAAATACTTTCTTTACTCTGGGTAAATTTCTTAACTTTCTCAAAAGCTCAATATAATCGGAATGGTCTGCCCTTAAATTCTTACAGGGTTCCGGGAACAGACACTGCTTATTGGGACAGGCTCCTTTCCCGATCTGCTTTTCACAGGCTGGATAACGGAAATCCGCGGTGGGACCGCCTACATCATGGATATAGCCTTTAAAATCAGGTTCATTGGTCAGCCATTTCGCTTCCTCAATCAGGGAATCATGACTTCTGGCCTGTATAATCCGTCCCTGATGGAAAGTAAGGGCACAGAAGCTGCATGCTCCGAAACAGCCGCGGTTGCTGATAAGACTGAACTTAATTTCTCTGATCGCCGGTACTCCGCCCAGTTCTTCATAGGAAGGGTGATAATTTCTCATATAAGGCAGGGAATAAACCTGATCCATCTCCTCTGTTGACAGCGGTTTTGCCGGTGGATTCTGAACCACGTATAAATTGTCCTTGTAGGGTTCCACAAGACGCTTTCCAATAAAAGGATCTGTATTACCATACTGAATATAATAGCTTTTTGCATACTCCAGCTTATCTTTTTTCATGCTGTCATATGATGGAAGAACCAGTGCATCATACACCGATTCCAGGCTGTCTGTTTTGTAAACCGTTCCCTCTACAAAGGTAATATCCCGAATGTCAATGCCGCTGTTTAAGGCATCTGCGATTTCAACAATGGATTTCTCCCCCATTCCATAGGAGATTAAATCTGCCTGAGAATCAATTAAAATGGAGTGTTTCAGACGGTCTGACCAGTAATCGTAATGAGCAAGACGCCTTAGACTGGCTTCAATTCCACCGATTATAACAGGTGCTTTCTTATAAACAGAACGAATGAGATTGCAGTAAACCGTAGTGGCATAGTCCGGACGCTTTCCCATGACTCCTCCTGGAGTGTAGGAATCCTGCTGACGTTTTTTCTTGGAAACGGAATAATGATTCACCATAGAATCCATATTTCCGCCGGAAACCAGAAATCCAAGCCTTGGTTCACCAAGAACAGAAATGCTTGATGGATCCTTCCAGTCGGGCTGTGCTATGATACCCACCTTATATCCATGTGCCTCTAACAGACGGCTGATTATGGCGTGTCCAAAAGACGGGTGGTCTACATAGGCATCCCCTGTTACATAGACAAAGTCACATTGTTTCCACCCCCGGATATTCATGTCCGCCCTGGTGATCGGTAGATAGTCGTGCATCATGATTGAACTCCATTTCTTTCAAACAGCTGGTAATAATCGTAAATAAAATAATCGGCAAGTTCCCGTTTTTCTGCTTCCATTGCTTTGGAAAATCCGTCATCTATGGCACAGACTGTCATTCCTGCACGTTTCCCTGCCAGTATTCCTGCCGGAACATCTTCAAACACCAGACACTGTGACGGTATGACGTTAAGCTCCTTTGCAACCTTTAAATAAATATCAGGTGCAGGCTTCCCAGCTGCAACCTCACAGGAAGTAGCTACTACATTAAAATACTTCCCGATTTTTAAGGAATCAATCACCGCATCCACCATCTCTCTGCCGTTGCTGGTAGCAATTCCCATGGACAGCCCCTGAGATGACAGATAAGCCAGAAATTCTCCTGCTCCTGCTTTTAAAGGGACTTCATTCTTATATTTATCCAGAGACATATCCGTCCATATTCCCTTGATCTCTTCCAGAGATTCTGTAAGCTTAAAACGCTCTTTAAAATAAAAGGCAGTTTCCGTAAAGCTCATTCCTTCAATCTCTTTTTCCAAATCTTCCGGACAGGGAATACCCCTGCTTCCTAAAAATTCTATATCAATGGATTTCCACATCCACATGGAATCCACCAGGGTCCCATCCAGATCAAAAATCACGGCTTTTTTCTCATTCAACATCTTTTGTTTTTTCTTCCTTTCCATGGCGCTTTAATAAGTCAATCTCTTCTATTGTAAGCGGGCGGTAATCTCCCGGCTGTAAACTCTCATCCAGCTTTAAACTTCCCATAGAGAGTCTCTTTAAGTATACCACACTGCACCCCAGTGCTTCAAACATTCGTTTTACCTGATGGAATTTTCCTTCCCTTATGGTAAGAAGAACGGTAGATGGATTTCCGTATTCCAGAATTTCAAGACTGGCAGGCATGGTTAAAGTCCCATCTTCCAGTTCCACTCCTTCTTCCATGCGCTTCGTTGCATCTGCAGGGATGTCTCCGTCTATTTTTACATAGTACACCTTATCCACATGCTTTTTTGGAGATAAAAGCTGATGAGCCAGATCTCCGTCATTGGTAATAAGAAGAAGGCCTTCTGTATCAATATCCAGTCTTCCTACCGGGAATAAATCTCCCCGCTTTCGATCGGTAATTAAGTCAATCACTGTCTGATACCGTTTATCTTCTGTCGCTGATACAACCCCCTGAGGCTTGCACAGCATATAATATTCTACTTCTGCATAGGAGATCGTTCTTCCGTCAACAGCAATGACATTCTGATCGGGTATAATTTTACGCTCCGATTTTTTCTCTGGAATTCCGTCAACGGTAATTCTGCCTTTTCTTGCCATCTCTTTGATCTGACTTCTTGTTCCTTCTCCCATTTCAGTTAAATATTTATCTAATCGAATCTCTTTCATCACTGCCACCGCCATCCCGGATAGTATTTATTTTTAAGGGTATCACCATTGCCTTTTGCAAATCCCAGAGGGAATCCATCTACGCAGATTAAGCACCAGCCTTTTATTCGTTCTTCCGTTTCTGTTAAAAAAACAGTTTCTCCTTTTAAATACCGGATCACTCTCTCATCTTCTTTCTTAAATGAAAGTGTTAGTTTAAATTCTTCCATTTTTAAAGACTGGGCCAGCGCCTGAGAAGGTTCAAACCGTTCTTTTTTCATCTCTCCAAGGCAAAGGCCTGTTCGCAGATAACGGAGTTTTCCTCCGTTTTCCGGAAAATATTCCGGAAGATAATACACACAGTCATTCTTTATCTCGATGCGGGAGCTGATGAGAGGTTTTGATATCAGGGAAAGAAACTGGGAAAGCTCTTTTGGAAGCTCTTTTTCCTTTTTCCTTCCAGTCTTTGTTCCTTCTGTCCCAACAGATTCGCCCTTTTTCCTTAAAAGTGCCATAAAATGGCCCTCTCCCTTAATTTTATGGGGAAACAGACGCAGGCAGCCTGACAGACCGATTCCGTCGGAAGCTCCTTCAAACAGCGGCAACTTTACCAGTTCCATATCAGTATGGTTTTCCAGGATCAGACGGATGATATCTTCATTTTCAAAAATAGAGAAGGTACATGTGGAGTACATCATAAGTCCGCCGGGAGCCAGCATATCCACTGCATGTCCAACGATTTCTTTCTGAATTGCGCAGTAGTATTCCGGCCCATGCTCTTCATAGCTTTTTACCATGTCTGCGTCTTTTCGAAACATCCCTTCTCCGGAACAGGGTGCATCCACAAGAATTTTATCAAAGAAACCAGTAAATGTGGTTTTTAACTTTTGAGGTTCCTCGCTGGTAACACAGATATTTTCGATCCCCCACAGTTCCAGATTTTTTAACAGTGCACGTGCTCTGGAATTGCTGATATCATTAGAGACCAGCAGCCCCTTTCCCTTTAACTTTGCCCCAAGTTCCGTGCTTTTACCTCCTGGAGCAGCACAAAGATCCAGAACCTTATCTCCCGGCACGATTGGAAGCATATGTGCCGGTGTCATGGCGCTGGGCTCCTGCAGATAATAAAGTCCGGCGTAATAATAAGGATCTTTTGCAGGACGCTGTTCTCCTTCATAATAAAATCCGTTGCTGATCCATGGAACGGGATGTAGCTTTAACGATGTCATTTCCACAAACGCTTCGGGGGAAATCTTCAATGTATTGACACGCAGTCCGTACAGCCGCTCTTCCTCAAAGCTTTTTAGATAGGTCTTATAATCCTCTTCTCCCAGCAAGTCCCTCATTCTGTTTAAAAATTCTTCCGAAATCTTGATTTCTTTCACTTTTTTACTCCCATTTCATCTCTATGTAAGCAATCTTAATATACTAATATGAATATTTCAACCGGTATTTCTCCAGATATTTTAATACCCAGTAGGGGTTTACACTCATCTCTTCGTTGTTGTCCGTCCGGATATAGATTCCCAGATGAAGGTGTACATCAAAGTTGCCAGTAGTACCTTCTACTTTACTGTATCCGGTATCACCCATAAATCCCAGCAGCTCTCCTGCAATCACCTTATCACCCTTTTTCCACTCCCGGCTGTAACTGTAGAGATGGGCATAATATAAATATGCCCCTCCAGGAGCCCGAATCCCCAGCCGCCAGCCGCCTTTTTCCAGCCAGCCCACCTTTTCCACCACTCCGTCGCTGATACTGATGATGGGATAGGTTCCTCTTGGTTTTGTGTTTCCCATCACATCACAGCCTTCATGTCCCCGCTCTCCTCCATAGCTGCGGCTTTCCATCCAGCCGTTTTGGAATTTCACGTCAGGAAAATCAGGATTGGCATTTTCAGGAACCGGAAAATACTTTAAATCACCCAGTATAATTTCATATGCCTTTTTTAATTTCCGGTACTCTGCAGGCTTTATTTTTAAAAGTCTGTCGGTATGTACGGTTAAATCCTTTACTTTTGTTAAATCATACTGATGCTCTACCATCAGGGAAGTCAGGGTATCGTAGTCGATATCTTTTAAGTCAGCAACTATATTTCCAAGCTGCATACTTCTGAAATCATCACTTTCCCAGGTATAGGCATTCAGCTGATAAAACGTCGGATTATTATACAGATAATCAATCATGGTCACATGAAATACAGAAAGGATCAGGATTAAAAAAACAATCACCATCATATCAATCTTGCCTTCTCAATATAATTGTATAAAACAATCTATTCAGGTGCGTATGAAAAAATCCTTTTTCCGTCTTCTTTCTGTAGCCGCACTCTTTGCGCTGCTCCTTTTTCATGATACCGCATTTGAAGGAGCAAAAAGCGGACTGATTCTCTGGGGCAGCGTGGTAGTGCCCACTCTCCTGCCGTTTATGATCTGTTCCAATGTAATTGTTTCCCTAAATGCAATACATATTCTGATTTTTCCGGTCAGACAGCTTCTGCACAGTTTCTTCTGCCTGTCTGATGCCGGGTGCTACACCTTTATCTCCGGACTGCTCTGCGGTTATCCCATGGGTGCTAAAACCTGCAGCGAATTTATGGATGCCGACCGGATTACACAAAAGGAAGGAAAATACTTATTAGCAATCTGTAACCACCCCAGCCCCATGTTTCTTTTGGGATATGCAGCCACTGGTCTGCCTAAGAGTGTTCCGGTCTGGATGCTCCTGCTTTGCATTTATGCCCCAGTCATACCAGTAGCACTGGCAGCCCGGTTCTGTTACAAGGTGGATCGTCCGTTCCGCTCCATGCCTGTTTCAAAAGATTCCATAAAGTCCTTTGATGAAAGCCTTATGAGTTCCTGTGAGGTAATGGTAAAAATCGGCGGATATATTATGCTTTTTTCCATCCTTGCTTTCTATATTACAAAGCTTCCCATCCTTTGTCCTGAATATAAAGCAGTGCTTCTTGGTTTTGTGGAAATCACCACAGGTATCCAGGCTGTTTCCCATGTATTCTCCGGTACTATGGGCGGTTTATGGATCAGCGGGGCAACTGCCTTCGGAGGTTTATCCGGTGTGTTCCAGACAAAGAGTGTCATAAAAAATGCCGGATTATCCATCCGGCACTATGTAGCATGGAAAGCAATACATACTCTCCTGACAATTCTACTGTTTATTCTGCTGACCCGTTTTGCGGTTCTTCTGCCGTCTGCATAACAGCTCCTGTCAGTTCCTGACGGTTAGAAGAAACAATATCGTAGCTTGACTGCATGGAAGTCATAAAAGCGTCAAAACGCCCCTGTGCGCCCTCCATGGAGTGACTGATGATCGTCTGCAGACTCTTTAACATATCATCAGTATATTGAACAGAGCTTTGACGAATGCCGTTTGCATCGGAGACAGCCTGTTCAACGATCTGCTGTGCCTGAACCTGAGCCTGTTCAATAATCTCGTTGGCCTGAGCATAGGCTTTTTGCATAATCTCGTGTTCATTTACCAGTTCATTGGTCTGGGCGTTGGCCTGGGCTAAAATGGAATCTGCCTGCTGACGTGCTTCGCCCATGATGGCATCCCTGTTGCTGATAATCTTCTGGTACTGCTTGATCTCATCCGGAATTCGAAGGCGAAGTTCCACCAGCAGCTCTTCCAGTTCATCTTTGTTTACCACAATCTTGCTGTTAGAAAGGGGCTGGTACTTACAACTGTCAATATATTCTTCGATTTCACCGATTAACTGTTCAATTCTGCTCATCATAATACAGACACTCCTTGCTTTATTTCGTTCTATCTTCTATTTTTTTCCTTACACGTTCTGCAATCTCTTCCGGCACAAACGCGTTTATCTCACCGCCATAAGAGGCAATCTCCTTCACAATGCTGGAACTTAGATAGGAATACTTTAAATTCGTTGTTAAAAACACAGTATCCACCTCTGGTGCAATCACCCGGTTTGTCTGTGCAATCTGTAATTCGTATTCAAAATCTGTTACAGCGCGAAGTCCGCGGACTACCGCATCCGCCTGATTGGCTCGTACAAAATCTATCATCAGCCCACCAAAGGATTTTACTTCAACATTAGTAAAATTACTAGTCAGGCTCTTTAACATATTAACACGTTCTTCTACAGAAAACAACGGAGTTTTTGAATAATTATTTAAAACCCCGATAATTAAATGGTCACACATTCTTGCCGAGCGCTCAATGATATCAAGATGGCCAAAGGTCACCGGATCAAAGCTTCCCGGATATACTGCTTTTTTCATATTGTTACTTCCTTTTATTTATTCTTTTCCTGTTCTTTTAACAAACACATGCTTATTTGTTTTGTAATTTTTCTCTTTCATAATCTCGTAACCCATCGAGTTAAGATAATCAAAATCTGTATCCAGGGACGCTTCAATAATGATGGTGGTTTCTTCTCCAATCAGAGAGGATTCAGTGAAATATTCCAGAACTTTCTTTTCCCATTCCATGCGGTATGGAGGATCCATAAAGACTACATCAAACTGATAGTCTTTGCATTCCAGCCGCTTCATTGCAGTCAGTACATCGCAGTTCATCACTACGGCATCGGTATCCAGCCTGGTAGTCTTTAAGTTTTCCCGGATGCATTCTGCCGCTTTGGGGTTTTGTTCCACAAAAACAGCCAGCTTTGCTCCCCTGCTTAAAGCTTCTATTCCAATGGCTCCGCTTCCGGAGAATAAATCCAGAAAGGAGCAGTCGTAAATACTGTCATGTATCATATTAAAAAGTGTTTCTTTTATCCGGTCGGTTGTCGGTCTCGTATCCAGACCTTCTATGGTCTTTAAAATAAGCCTTCTGGCTTTTCCAGCAATTACTCTCATATACTACGTTCCTCACATTATTTTTCCAAACTATTATAGTATGAATACGGAAATTATACAACAAAAAAAAAGAAAGGAGCTGCAGCCCCTTTGTAATCAATTGATTACCGGCTGCAGCTCCCTTTGAAATGTTACAGATTATTTTCCTGCAATCTGTCTTTCATAGGCTTCAATCATTTTCTTAACCATATATCCGCCTACGGAACCATTCTGTGCGGAAGTTAAGTTACCGTTGTATCCATTTGTTAACGGTACTCCTAATTCGTTTGCTACTTCCATTTTGAAACGATCCATTGCTTCTTTTGCTTCTGGTACATTTGTAGTGTTAGATTTTCCTGACATAATTAAATGCCTCCTTTTCATCTATTCACCATGTTCGTAAATCTTTTTTCATGGTGTGTTTTGTGCTACACTCCTATTATGGCTTTAATAAGGTGAAATACACTAGAAGGTTTTTCGTAAAATGTTATTTTCAGGAAAAAAATGAACCGCTTCATATTGCTTATGATTCACAAGGCAAATCAGCCCTCATTTAGTATCTTTTCAATATTTGTTTTGACCAGCTGAAAGGCCACCTCATTCATGCCGCTGTTAATAATTACGTCAGCCAGAGGCTTTGTTGGTTCAACATAAAGATAATGCATGGGCTTGACTGTGGTTAAATACTGTTCCACAACTCCTTCAATATCTCTGCCCCGGTCTTTTACGTCACGGATTACCCGGCGTAGAATCCTCTCGTCTGCATCAGCCTCAACAAAAATCTTAATATCAAACATATCTCTTAAACGCTCATCGGCAAAAACTAATATTCCTTCGACTAAAATTACCTTCTTAGGCTCTACTTTAACGAACTTGTCAGAACGATTGTGTTTGGAATAATCATAAATCGGACACTCCACTGACTCTCCGTTTCGCAGTGCAGCCAGCTGATTGAGCAAAAGTTCAGTCTCAAATGCTTCCGGATGATCGTAATTCATCTTTTTTCTTTCTTCAAAAGGAACCCCATCCTGCCGCTTATAATAATTATCATGGTAAAGAACTGCTATATTATCACAAAATGCATCTTTCAACCGGTTGGTAAATGTTGACTTTCCTGAACCGGTACCTCCGGCAATTCCTATTATAATACAATTCATCTTCCGCAATCCTCCACTAATCTGGTTCTGTACACACAAAAATTATTTTATCAGAAAGACCGGAGGAATTCAATGGTTTTTCTCTCTGTATCTGTTCTTATTCTTTTATTTCATTATAGTAATTTGCCAGGGTCACAGTTATATAGGGATATACATAAATATAAGCAAGAGTGCAGGTGACAAGTGCCAGTAAATGCCACAGGATAAATGACAATTCCAAAACAAAATATTCCCATAATCGTCCGTCCATCATATCCTTACTCTCTTGGATGCACTGAAAAATACCTTTTTCCGGATTTTCAACCATAATAAAGATTGCCTGAGAATACCTTAATGAAGCTATAATTCCAGGAATGATGAGCAATAGAGACCAAAGAGTAACAAACACTCCTATCATAAAATAAAGACCAAATGCTTTTAAAAAATAATAAGCACTGGAAAATAAATCACCATAAGACATGGATTCGTCACGTTTAGACACTTTTAAACAGTAAGACTGATAACCGAATTCCAACAGCGTATTAATAATTAAATATACGATTAAAAAAACAATACTAAAGAGGATATAAGACCGCCACTGATCGGCTCCTGCATGACTGTTTTCCAGTATTTTCTGCCATTTATCCAGAAACATCTGTATAACTGATAATACCGTAAGAATGATACCCATAATTACAGTAACCAGATATGGGCTTATTAATGCCTGTTTCATGGCATTTTTAGCATCTGCTTTTAACGCTTCTCTGTTCATACTGCTGCCTCCTGATTAATAATTTAATTCCTTCAATTACAAATTCAGCCTGTCGTAACTTTTTTCCAGATATTCACTAAGCTTTCTGCTTAGTTCTGTATTCTCCTCTTTTTCCAGATCAGGATCTTCTGAAAAAATATGTTTCACTTCCTCAGATACCGTTTTTAATAAATTGGCATCGGTAAAAATATCGCCTAATTTAAATTCCATCTCTCCGCTTTGACGAATGCCGAATATATCACCTGGCCCTCTAAGCTTTAAATCTTCCGAGGCAATAAAAAAGCCGTCGTTAGACCGGTTTAAGATATCCAGTCGTTCCTTCGTGCCATCCTGATCCGAGCCATTTACTAAAATGCAGTAGGACTGATATTTGCCGCGCCCCACCCGGCCTCTTAACTGATGAAGCTGTGCGAGACCAAATCGCTCCGCATTCTCTATCATCATAACTGTAGCATTTGGTACATTAACTCCAACCTCGACGACAGTTGTGGAAACAAGAACAGAAATTTCCCCGGAAGCAAACCGTTCCATAATGCTGTTCTTTTCTTTTGCTTTCATCTTTCCATGAAGATATTCAATACTCATTCCTGGAAGTGCTTCTTTTAACGCGGCAGTATAATCCACCACATTTTCTGCTTCGATCATCTCGCTTGCTTCCACCATAGGACAGATCACGTATGCCTGACGTCCGGCTGCAACTTCTTTTTTAATAAAATCATAAGCCTTCTTCCGGTACCCCGTATCCACCACGCAGTTTTTAATCGGGAGCCGGTTGGCAGGAAGTTCATCGATCACGGAAATGTCCAGATCTCCGTAAATAATGATTGCCAGGGTTCTTGGAATGGGAGTTGCACTCATTACCATCACATGAGGTTCTTCTCCTTTTTTCCCCAACAGTTCTCTTTGCCCTACGCCGAAGCGGTGCTGCTCATCTGTAATTACCAGAGCAAGCTTATCATAAATAACCTTATCCTGAATCAGTGCATGAGTTCCAATTATAATGTCAGCCTGGTGGTTTGCTATTTTCTCATAAGCAATTCTTTTTTCCTTAGCAGTCATGGATCCGGTAACGAGAACCGGCACCTTATTAATCTGGTATTGTAAGAACAGCTCATTCATGGATTCATAATGCTGTCTGGCAAGAACCTCCGTGGGAACCATGAGAGCTCCCTGATAACCGTTAAAGGCCGCCTGAAGCAAAGCCAGTATGGCTATAATTGTTTTTCCCGATCCAACATCTCCCTGTACCAGCCGGTTCATAACCAGACCGCCTGTCATGTCTGCATAAACCTCATCAAGTACTTTTTGCTGGGCAGCTGTCAAAGAATACGGCAGTCTGCTCTGAAATGTTTTCACTTCCTCTGATAACCGGATTGCAAACGGGCTGGTTTTATTCTCTCTTTTGTCCTTTAAACGTCTGACAGCCATTAAGAAAAGGAAAAACTCATCAAAAACCAGTCTTTTTCTGGCAAACAAAAGTTCCTTTCTGTCTGACGGAAAATGAATATGTTCAATGGCAAAATTATATTCTGCCAGTTCGTGCTTCCTTCGCAGATCGGCAGGCAGATAATCCCTGATTATAAGGCGGGCACTGAGTGCCTGCTTTTGTGCCCGGACAATGGTCTTATTACTTAAGCCCTTCGTCTGACCGTAAACAGGCTGCATGGAATGAATGATCTCTCCATAGGCCTCTGCCGTATAAACTTCAGGCTGCTCCATGATGAGACGGCCGCTTTTCTTAATAATCTTTCCGCGAAAAACTGCCCGCATTCCAGCCTTTAACGTAGCATGCAGATAAGGCATATTGTACCAGATCAGCTGCATGGTGCCAGATCCATCTCTTAAAATAGCTGTAACAACCTGTACACGACTGTATCGTTTTACATCCGGTGTTCTCTCAAGCATCCCGGCCACGGTCATAACGCTGTCCGGTTTGATTTCAGCAATTGGTGAGGGGTCCTCATACGTATCATATGCCCTTGGATAATATTCCAGAAGATCTTCTATTGTGTCCACTCCAATCTTTTGAAACAGTTTCCCGGTTTTTTCTCCAATACCTTTCAGGGATTCAATGGGGGTTTGGTTCATCTGTTCACCCGCCTCCTTTCATTTTGTTTCTCCGAATATTAAAAAAACGGGCAGACGAGAGTCACGTCTGCCCGGAATCATACAGCTTCGACTCCTTTTTATTCCACGGAAATCAGATAATAGTAAATCGGCTGACTACCGCAGTGAAGCTCTACTTCACAGTTTAAAAATTGTTCTTCTGTTTTCTCCTTCAGGGCTGTGGCATCTTCTTCACTCACATCCTTACCATAATAAATGGTAATCAGTTCTGATTCTTCTTCTACCATAGCTTCCAGTGATTTCAGTGCAGTTGCTTCAATCTCTTCCCCAACAGCAAGAATGCCATGGTCCCCCAGAGCCATGATATCGCCTTCCTTGATCTCGATATCATCGATGGTAGTATTACGGACTGCATAAGTAATCTGTCCGGTCTTAACACGGCTCATCTCTTCTGTCATAATTGTTTCATTTTCCTCAGGAGATAAATCAGGTGCAAAGTTAATAATTGCAGTAATACCCTGTGGAATTGTCTTGGATGGAATGACGATTACTTTCTTATCCTCTACCAGACTTCTGGCCTGTTCTGCAGCCAGAATAATGTTCTTGTTATTCGGCAGAATGTAGATTGTATCTGCATTTACCCGGTCAATGGCATTTAACATGTCCTCAGTACTGGGGTTCATGGTCTGACCGCCCTGAATTAAATAATCGGCTCCAATACCGCTAAAGATCTCATCAAGCCCCTCACCTGCTGATACAGAGATAAAGCCATAAGCCTTTCTTGGCTCTGATTTCTTTCCTTCTGCCTTCTGCTGTGCTGCCAGCTTTTCTGATTCTTTAATCAGTCTTTCCTGATGCTCTTCCCTCATATTATCAATCTTCATGCGGGACAAAGAGCCAAGGGTAAGCGCCCTTTGAATGGCAAGTCCAGGATCGTTGGTATGAACGTGAACTTTTACAATATCATCATCGGATACAACTACAAGGGAATCTCCAATGGATTCTAAATATCCTTTGAATTCCTGCTCTGTTTTTTCGTTATAAGGCTTTTCTAAATTTACAATAAATTCTGTGCAGTAGCCGAATTTAATATCAGCTTCTTTCAGTGCACTTCCTTCCATAGAGACAACTGGCTCCACACGTACTGCGGTTTCTACGGTTAAGTCAACTTCTTTCCCTGAGAGGAAGTTAAAAGCACCCTTTACTACCTGCATCAGTCCCTGACCGCCAGAATCCACAACACCTGCCTGTTTTAATACCGGAAGCATCTCTGGTGTCTGGCTTAATACGTAATCACCCTGTTCTACAACCTGTCTGCAAAATTCAAGAATGTCTTCTGTTTCAGTTACTAGCTCAGCCGCTTTTTCTGCCATTCCTCTTGCTACTGTCAGAATGGTTCCCTCTTTGGGTTTCATGACTGCCTTATAAGCTGTCTCTGTGGCTCTCACAAAGGAATTAGCCAAAATAGTAACGGTCACCTGGTCAGCGCTTGCGATCTCTTTTGTAAATCCTCGGAATAACTGGGATAAGATAACGCCGGAGTTTCCTCTTGCGCCTCTTAAAGAACCGGAAGAAATCGCTTTTGCCAAAGATTCCATCGTTGGATTCTCTATGGCAGCCACTTCTTTTGCCGCTGACATGATGGTCATCGTCATGTTTGTTCCGGTATCTCCATCTGGAACTGGAAATACATTCAATTCATTAATCCAGTCCTTTTTGGCTTCCAGTCCTTTTGCACCTGCTAAAAATGCTTTCTGCAGCATCTTTGCGTCTATATACTTCATACCCACAGGTAGTTTCCTCCTTAATCAATCACTCTTACGCCTTCGACAAAGATGTTAATCTTATCTACCGTCATACCGGTGAATTCTTCTACTTTGTATTTTACATTTTCAATCAGATTATCGGCTACTGCAGAAATGCTGATTCCATATGCTACGATTACATGAAAATCAATGGTGATATGGTTGTCCTGAATCATCACATTAATACCATGTGTCAGTCCTTCCCGTTTTAATAACTTAACGAGTCCGTCTTTCATGCTGACAGCCGCCATACCGACAATACCGAAGCACTCTACTGCTGTGGTTCCGGCGTACATAGCGATAACATCAGGGCTTACCTGGATCTCGCCCAGTTTATTATTGATATAACCCTTCATAGTCTCTACCTCCGTTCTTTCTGTCTGTAATGATTATACATGATTTTTCCAAAAAAAGAAACAAATTTTTATTTTTCACTTGCAAATCGCTGTAATTTCTGTTATCATACACTTGTTGTGGATTTTTCAACCAATAAAAAATCCAAGTTACTTTTAAGGAGGTGCAATCATGGCTAAATGTGCAATTTGTGAAAAGGCTGCTCACTTTGGCAACGCAGTGAGCCATTCCCATAGAAGATCCAACAAGATGTGGAAAGCAAATGTAAAGTCCGTTAAAGTTAAAGTAACAGGCGGCGCTAAGAAGATGTACGTATGTACTTCCTGTTTAAGATCCGGATTAGTTGAAAGAGCTTAATCGTAGGAAACTCCTGGCTGATATCAGTCAGGAGTATTTTTTTTATAATTATGAGACCCGGTTGATTCAATCGGGTCTCAATGATAGCAACAGTTTTCGCTGTCAGCAGCAAAACAGATTATATCCCAGTACCAGGCATCCAATTATAAACAGAATTGTAACGATCGTCGCCGGGATAAACAGTAGGATTGCCATACCTGCTCCAAAACAGAACAGCATAAGTCCACATACTCTTCTCATATCATCCCTCAATCCATTCAGGCTATATAATATCCTATGCGGCTTATCCCTTTCTTATTCTTCTGCTTTTTCTTTCTCTGCTGCCGCAGCCATCTCCTCTGCCATTTTAATCGCTTCCGGTGATACATCTTTGTTTCCTGATGTAAACTTATTAACAAAATCCGGAACCATGTCAAGGATTTTTGTCACTGCATCCTGCTGCTTGATGTTGACCAGCTTTGTCACACCGTTTTGTATAATCAGTATGGCGCTTGGGCTCATCTTGGCATGCATACCTCCCGCACCCTTTTCCTTTGAATTTTCCGAAAAGGATCCGGCAGCCATTCCACAGGTCACATCAACCAAAGGCAGAATAATGGTATCATCCACCTTAACCGCATCTCCTACAACTGTTTTTGTCGCTACAAAGGCATCCATACCTTTAAACAATGCCTCTACTGTAGACGTAAAATAATTATCTGCCATTGAACGCAATTCCTCCTTTATCGTAGCCATCTCTTTAACAGAACTCTGAAATTTTTATCAAGAAGCATCCGTATGACGATGATCAGGACTGTCCCCAGGCGTATTCTTCCCCGAAAAGTTCCTTCTGCATTAAACACAGATTCATCAAAAACCGGATATAGATTCCAATATTTATGAAAGAAGGGATACAGTACACTGGCTGCCATTAGTGCCTGTCCCGTCAGTGCCGGGTCATCAAAACCAAATGTCACGTTACCATGCCCCTTTACAGGGAAAATATGACGAATCAGACGTTTCATCTGTCTGTAAAGCAGCTTTGCGGTCTTCTGATTTTCGCTGTTGGAAAGAAAAGCCTGTATTTCATCTTTCTTCTCTTTCATGTTATTCAGTGTATCACAAAATTTCCGGTATAAGTACTTAATTTTTTCCAGAATATGGATTAATTTCTTCTTTATCTTATTATAAAAATTCTGAAGCCAGGAAATATGCTCTGTTTGTTCTGTCTGCCTGATCTCTTTTTGTACTGGTTCCCTGGACAGTGGTTCTCCCTGAACAGTTTTTTTCACATCCTGACCTAATTGTCTTGCTTCTTTTATGGTTTCCGGCTCTTTTATTTCCATTGCCTGAACCATGATTTCTTTTGCCTCTTTTAGCTCATCATCCATCTTTTTTGGTCTCATAATCCGAAATCCAAACAGGCGGACAGCAATGACAACTTCTTCTTCATACCGTACCGAGACAGAAAGGATATGTAGTAGCCAGGAAATTTTCATATTTCCCTTCACTTTTTCAAAATAAGATCCTTGTCCACGGTAACGGACCGGTACAAACAGCACCAGAAGAACTGCCAGAATAATAAGTCCTAAAAGGATCAGGATTAGAATTCCTAACAGCTTTAAAATAAATAAAATTACATGAAGCATGAACACCTCACATCTTACCGGTCACTTTTCAAAAAATCAGACAGATTAAATCCTTCTGTTTTCCGGTATAAATCATGAATCACACGTCCAGCCACTTCCATTGCCTCCCAGTAATCAGAGGCTATTCCAAGGATAAAGAACTCTTTTTCCTTATAAAATGGAGATATTATTTCAGCAGCTGGAAAGATATCAAGTATATTATTCCCATTTGAAGCAGGTGTAATCACATAAATATCCAAACCGGGTTTCCCCTTCCTGATTCCCTGAATGATCCGGTATCGTTTCTTCTTCGCTTTTTCTCCGACGTATAAACGGTTATACCAGCTTATTTTCATAATCCATCAGCTCTTCCAATAATTCCATGCATGTTTCTTTTTCAGCGTGATCTAAGCAGCTTGAAAGACTGCCTCTTACGTATTCCTGGATTTCATCGATCGAATTAAAGTAAACAGGCAGATCCGATAGTACTTTGGCCATGACAGCACGAACCACCGGTTTGGGTGCATCTGCAAAAAGCTGATCCAGTTCATGTATATAGGTTTCTGCCTGCTGATCTAAAAATGACTTATCCACTACTTCACTTTCTTCCCCAGGAAGAGTCTTACTGCCTTCTTCTATTATAAGTTCAGCAAAGCTGCTTCCGGACAACAGCCTGTCTACATTCATAGAACGGGTATAGTCCCCATCATCAGCTGACTCTTCGTTTAGAACTTCTACTTTTAAATAACGTTCGTAGTAAGCTTCCTGCCTGCCTTCTAACTGGGTAAGCTGGTCGAGAAATTCATCTTCCTCAACAGAAAAATCTTCCTGATCCAGTTTTACCTGAATGCGGCTTATTACAGATCGGTAAAATTCCTCTTCACTGACATCTATGACAGCATCCTGCTTAGCAAACATCAATACACATAAGTCATTAATCACATCCTGAAGCATCACATAAAAACCAGACTCATCCGTAAGAACCTGACTTGCATAGGATAATTTTGCGGAAGCTTCCTCATAGCGTTCAAACGTCATATCACGGTAATCCATACGCTTAAACTGTTGTAGTATTTCGTAAATATCCTTGTGACCTTCCTCCATACCATCCGGAAGCGAAACCATAGACTCGGTCCTAAGGGTGTACATCATATCCCGCAGATTCTCCCTTGGAGAACTAAGATAAACGGAAAGTCCCACCATAAGGAGACTGTAAAACTTCTGTTTTGTCAGCCGGACCGGAAGCTGACCGATCACTTGTTTGATTCGTCCGTTCATAACAGCGGAGTCACTGGTGTCAGTAATAAATTCCATCAGCCGCTTTATAAATGTTTCGTCTCCGTCATTTGTTTTGCCAGAAGAAATAAACTTTCGTTCCATGCGGTTTAATATATACTCAAAAATCTGAAAACAATCGGCATAGGAGGTCAGAACCTCTACTTCGTGAGTCATGTCCTTCCTCAGCGCCAACAGATCCTTATTTGCTTCGTTTCCGGAAATACATTCTCCTATCAGGCTGTTTAACCGCTTTAAGTAAGCAGTCATCTGCTGGGTCTGGGGTGCTTCTTCTGCAATGGTCTCCAATAATGTATAGTAATTTAATACAAGCCTTACATAAGAATACTGATAAGCAGCAGTCATCTGCTTTTTCATCAAACGGGTTTCCACGTGTTATCTCCTCTCGGGGGCATTAATGATAATTGGATAAAATGGATCTCCTCAGGAAATCAAGAGCCTTTACGACAGACTGCTCCCTGATTTTATCACGGTTACCTTTAAAATGGTATTCCTCCACCTTAACTTTGTCCTTCATATAGCAGGCTATATACACAAGGCCAACAGGCTTTTCTCCATCTGCGTCCGGACCGGCAATACCAGTAACTGCAATACAGGCATCTGCATCCGAAGCAAATACACCTCCGGTTGCCATCTCTTTGGCTGTCTGTTCACTGACTGCCCCATATTTTTTTAAAGTGCCCTTGCTGACATCTAAATACTTTCTTTTTGCTTTGTTGGAATAGGTAATAAAGCCTTCCCTGAAAACCTCCGATGCACCCGGAACATTAACCAGTCTGCCAGCGATCAGACCGCCTGTACAGGATTCTGCCGTTGTAACGGTCAGTTCATGCTTTTTTAAAAGACGCACAACTGCCATCTCAAGGGTTTCTTCTTCCTTGGTTGTAAATACAGCATTTTCAAATCGGTTCTTGATCTCTTTTACTACAGGCTTAAGGAGATTTTTCGCTTCATCCTCGTTGGCTGCCTTAGCGGTCACTCTTAAATGAACCTCTGCTGTCTTGGCATAAGTGGCAATGGTAGGATTGGTCTGGGTATTGATTAAATCAATCAGTTTATCTTCCACCTGGCTCTCACCATAGCCGCATATTTTAACCATCTGGGACCGGATTACTTCCGGCTGGCGGCTTTGCAGGTAAGGGAATACCTGCTCAGTAAATAAAGGCTTTAACTCATTGGGAGGTCCTGGAAGCAAAATTGCTGTTTTTCCATCTCTCTCCATAATAAGTCCCGGGGCAGTTCCGTTGCTGTTATCAAGTACAGTTGCTCCCTGGGGAATCATAGCCTGTTTCCAGTTATTGTCCGGAATTTCTTTATATATGCTGTTTTTAAAATATTCACTGATCCGTTCTCTGGTGTGTTCATCTTCAACCAGATCAAAGCCCATTACCTCTGCGCATACTTCTTTCGTCAGATCGTCTTCTGTTGGTCCGAGACCACCGGTAAGAATTACCACATCAGAACGATTCAGTGCTGTTTCAAGTACTGCAAAGAGCCGTTCCCTGTTATCCCCAACCGTCACCTGATGATACATGGAGAGTCCCAAGAGGGCACATTTTTCTGCGAGATACTGGGTGTTTGTATTAACGATGTTTCCAAGAAGAATTTCTGTTCCAACTGAAATCAGTTCAACTACCATGGTTTACATACTCCCTTCTGTAAGTACGCGATAATTTTTTGCTATATAATCTACAAGTGAAACCACTGTGAGTATTGCCGCAATCCAGATAAAAGCATTGGTAACAATCGATAATGCAGGTATGTTTAAAATCAGCAGAACCGACATCACCATCTGTGAAGCTGTCTTGAATTTTCCCCAATAGCCTGCCGCAATCACAACTCCGTTATCGGAAGCAACCAGGCGGAATCCGCTGATAATAAACTCACGGCTGATAATTACAATCACGATCCAGGCCGGAAGCTGTCCAAGTGCAGTGAAGCAAACCAAACCTGCACAGACCAGAAGTTTATCCGCTAGAGGATCCATAAATTTTCCAAAATTAGTTACCAGATTATACTTTCTTGCAATCTTGCCATCCAGCAAATCCGTAAAGCTTGCAACAATAAACACAGCAGCAGCTATATAGCGGTAAGTTAGATTATTACCGCCGTCAAGCAGCAAAAAAAGGACAAAAAACGGAATCATAATAACCCTTAAAACAGTCAGTTTATTCGGTAAATTCATCTTCCAACTCTCCTATTAAATCATACTCCATTGCTCCGGTAACACGGATTTTTGCAAAATCCCCAGACATCAGTTCCTCACCTGTCTGAACAAAAATCATTCCATCCACTCCCGGACCATCCATATAGGTTCTTGCTACATATGCATTCTCATCAGCAACTTTTCCCTCAATCATAACTTCCAGTGTTTTTCCAACCATGGACTGGGAAAGATCAAGGGAAATCTCCTGCTGAAGCTCCATAATTGCATCTCTGCGATCCTCTTTAATCTCCTGTGGAACCTGATCAGGAAATTCTGCAGCTGGTGTATCTTCCTCTGCTGAATAAGCGAATACCCCAAGCCGTTCAAACTCCATCTCATCCACGAATTCCATCAGTTCTTCGTGATCTTCCTCTGTTTCTCCCGGAAATCCGGAGATCAGTGTGGTTCTCAGTGCAATGTCAGGGATTTCACTGCGAAGCTTGTTAATGATGTCCTTCAGCTGCTCTTTTGATGTTCTTCTTCCCATGCGTTTTAAGATACGGTCGCTTGCATGCTGAATCGGCATATCTAAGTACCGGCAGATTTTGCTTTCTTCTTTCATAACTGCAATCAGCTCGTCCGTAATCTCCTCTGGATAACAGTACTGAATACGAATCCACTGAATCCCTGATATCCGGCATAGCTTCTTTAATAATTCAGGAAGAGATTTTTTCCCATATAAGTCAACACCGTATAAAGTCGTCTCCTGAGCTACTAAAATCAGCTCCTTCACGCCTTTATCAGCCAGTTTCTCTGCTTCTTTGATCAGATTTTCCATGGGAACACTGCGATAGTTACCTCTTAAAGATGGGATGATACAGTAAGTACAATGCTTGTCGCATCCTTCTGCAATTTTTAAAAAGGCATAATGGCCCCCCGTGGTAAGGATTCTGTCTGTTTCTGTCTGGGGAAGTAAATCCAGTTCATGGAAACAGGATACGGATCCCTCGCCTCCCAATGCCTTCTTTAAAACATTGGATATTTCGTCATAGGTTGATGTTCCAAGAATACCATCTACTTCCGGTATCTCATCAATAATCTCCTGCTTATAACGCTGTGCCAGGCAGCCTGTAACAATCAGTGCTTTACAGTTGCCGTCTATTTTTCTCTGTGCCATCTCTAAAATGGTATTGATACTTTCTTCCTTGGCATCGCCAATAAAACAGCAGGTATTGATTACAATGACATCTGCCTCATACTCGTCATCCGTAAAAGTATAACCGTCTCTATTTAAAAGGCCTAACATCATCTCCGTATCAACCAGATTCTTATCACAGCCCAGTGATATGCATAATAACTTCATGTTTAAACTCCTGTCATTCGTTTTTCCTGAAAGAAAAGGCCATCTACCATAACGGAGACGGCCCTCTTCTTAATTATCGTCTTCTTCTGTTGCGTCCGCTTCGCTTAAAATCTTCACTTTGCCCTCATATAACTCTTCTACGGCAACTGAAAGCGGCTTTTTGCCAGCTCCCGGAATCTCAGTGTCAGAGCCTCCGATGATCTGTCTTGCTCTCTTTGCTGCGGCAATCACGATAGAATAACGGCTCTGTACAACCGGAGCATCTCCCGGCTCAACCTCACTGTTTACTACATTAATCAAATCTGAATAAGATGGATGTAACATCTTCCATTCCCCTTTCTCAAACCAGTTTATATATTCTTTAATTCTTCCCGGATCTGGGATAAAAATGCCATATTATTGGAAGCACGCTTATGCTGTACCTGAATCATAAGATGCATCTCCTCCACGCATGTGTCGATCTCATCATTAATTAAAATATAATCATAAGCCTCCATGCCCTGTGCTTCTTCTGAAGCCCTGCGCAGTCTGGCATTAATTACCTCCATGCTTTCTGTACCTCTGCCGATCAGACGGCGTTTCAGCTCTTGTGCATTAGGAGGCATGACGAACAGCAGGATTGCTTCCGGAAAACGTTCCTTTACTTTCAGCGCTCCCTGGATTTCTATTTCAAGAATAACATCTTTCCCCATTTTCATCTGGTTTAAAACATATTCCTTAGGAGTGCCGTAAGAATGATTGACGTACTGTGCATATTCAATCAATTCTTCCTTTTCAATCATATCGTTAAAATGTTCTTCTGTAACAAAAAAATATTCTTTTCCATCCACTTCACCCGTTCTGGGCGCTCTTGTGGTTGCGGAAATAGACAACGCGTAATTCTCATACCGGTTCAGAAGCTCTTTCATAAGTGTGCCCTTTCCGGCACCGGAAAAACCGGATACAACTACCAGCATGCCATGTTCGTTCATACTGCGATTCTCCTACTCAATATTCTGGATCTGTTCCCGTACTTTCTCAATTTCAGTCTTTAATATAATTGCCTTGTCTGAAACCTCTAAATCACTGGCCTTTGAAAGAATGGTATTGGCTTCCCGATTCATCTCCTGGGCTATGAAATCCAGTTTTCTGCCCACAATTCCTCCAGCTTCCAATTCTGACCGTGTATGTTCAATGTGACTTCTTAAACGGACCGTCTCTTCATCCACACAGATCTTATCTGCATAAATGGTAACTTCGGCAGCAATTCTGCCCTCATCAACGGCAGCTCCTGCCAGAAGCTCTTTCACCTTATCTTCCAGCTTTGCCCGGTATTCCACAAGAATCTTTGGAGATCTCTCTTCAATAAATTCAAGAATATCATTCATCAGGTTCAGCTTGCCAAGAAGATCCGCCTTTAAGTTTTCGCCTTCTGTTAATCTTGTTTCTACAAAACGCTTTGCAGCTTCCTCAACTGTTTCTGAAAGAAGCTTCCACATCTGATCCTCATCTTCCGGTACTTCTTCCATAATAAGTACTTCCGGACATCTGGCGAGTGCAGAAACCTTGATATCGTTCTGAATTCCGAACTGCTCTTCCATCTTTGCAAAATATCCCATGTATTCAGCAGCCAGCGCACTGTTATACTTTAGACACAGCTTGTTTTCCGTATAATCTTCATAACTGATAAAAACGTCTACTTTACCGCGCTGAATATAATTCTTTAACAGATTTCTGATCCCTGCTTCAAAGAAATTAAACTTTTTCGGCATCTTTATGCTTAAATCCAAATATCTGTGATTTACAGCCTTCATCTCGACGGAAATTTTATATTCATCTGTGACGGTTTCGTACCTGCCAAAACCTGTCATGCTCTTAATCATTACAAATGCCTCTCTTTCGCCATAGATATAAACCATTATAAGTCATAATAAAAAACAAGTCAAATGGTTTTAAATTTTACATAACCGTGTTTCTGTGGTATACTATCTCCATCTATAAACCTTACCGGAGGACACAAACAATGGCATTTGATGGAATTGTTATGGCAAATCTCACGGCAGAAATGAAAGACCGGCTGGAAGGCGGAAAGATCTCTAAAATCGCCCAGCCGGAAAAAGATGAACTGCTGTTTACTGTTAAAAATCAAAAAAATACATGGAAACTTTTAATTTCAGCCAGTGCCAGCTTACCACTGGTTTATTTCACGGAAAACAATAAGCAAAGTCCTCTGACTGCTCCTAATTTCTGCATGCTTTTAAGAAAACATATCGGCAATGGCAGGATCATGAGAATCAGCCAGCCTGGTCTGGAACGAATCCTTTGCATGGAAATTGAACATTTAGATGAACTGGGCGATAGACGGACGAAAAAACTCATGATAGAAATTATGGGAAAACACAGCAACATCATCTTCTGTAATGAAGATGATATGATTCTGGACAGTATTAAGCACATCTCTGCCCAGGTAAGTTCCATTCGTGAGGTATTGCCCGGGAGAAAATACTTTATTCCCCAGACCATGGACAAGAAAGATCCCCTGACTATTAACGAAGAAGAATTTATTTCTACAATCAGACATGCGGCTGCACCAGTACAAAAAAGTCTCTACTTAAATCTGACCGGTATTAGTCCCATCATTGGACATGAACTTTGTCATCTGGCCTCTATTGATGGAGATCATTCTGCTAATGAGCTGTCAGAGACAGAACTCTTACATCTGTACCGCATGTTCTCTTTTATGATAGAAGATATAAAAAAAGGATCATTTAAACCAAATATTGTTTATAAGAATGAGGAACCGGTAGAATTTGCAGCTGTTTCACTTACCTGCTATGAAGGAAGCGATTATGAAGCCAAAACCTTCGAATCCATCAGTACTCTTTTAGAGACCTATTATGCTTCTAAAAACGCAGTAACGAGGATTCGTCAGAAATCCGTTGATTTAAGGAAGATTGTACAGACAGCTCTGGAACGTAATTACAAAAAATACGATCTCCAGGAAAAGCAACTAAAAGATACGGAGAAAAAGGATAAGTATAAAGTATACGGAGAGCTTTTAAATACCTACGGCTATGAACTGACGGGAGGCGAAAAGAAGCTCACCTGCCTTAACTATTATACCAATGAGGAGATTACCATTCCCTTAGACGATCAGCTTTCCGCCAGGGAAAACGCTCAGAAATATTTTGATAAATACAATAAATTAAAACGAACCTTTGAAGCCGTTACAGGGCAGATCAGCGAAACCCGGCAGGAAATTGACCACCTGGAGTCCATCAGTGCAGCACTGGATATTGCTTTGCTGGAAGAAGATCTAGTACAGATTAAAGAAGAGCTTATGGAATATGGCTATGTCAAGCATCGCAGAAGCGGAGACAAAAAACCGAAAGTTACCAGCAAGCCCTTCCACTATATTTCATCTGACGGCTTTCATATGTACGTAGGAAAGAATAACTATCAAAATGAAGAGCTTACATTTAAGGTGGCAAGCGGTAATGACTGGTGGTTTCATGCCAAAGGAATTCCCGGCTCCCACGTCATTGTCAAATCAGAAGGAAAAGAACTTCCCGACCGCACCTTTGAAGAAGCTGGTGCTCTGGCGGCATACTATTCCAAAGGAAGAGAAAATGATAAGGTTGAGATAGATTATATACAGAAAAAACAGATTAAAAAGGTTGCCGGAGCCGCTCCTGGTTTTGTCATCTATCATACGAATTATTCTATGGTTGCAGAACCAAAAATCTATTTAGAAATGATAAATAATTAAGTAAAAAAGCAGATAAATAAAGAGACAAGCTCATTATTTATCTGCTTTTTCCTTTGCACTATCCGTTGTTTTATTCTTGATAAATATCTAAATGCTCAATAACAACTCGTCGTTCAGGAATCGTCGTTATCACTTCTATCAGATATTCTCTTGGAATAATCATTCTCTTATTATCCCTCGCCGTGTCCTCATTGAGAACAGAACAATGAGAGATTTCACACTCCAACCCAAGAATTTTTCGAAACATTTTTGTTTTCATCTGTACTTTCTCCTAGCCAATCTAACGCACAGTAAAACATTTAATACACAACTATCAATTATATAAACACTCATAGATGACCAATTCATATGATATAATTACGGTCATACTCCCCTGCCTAATGACAATAAAATCACATGATTGAGATTATAAATATTAGGCTAATAAATAGAATTACGAAAGAAACATTTAAATTTAGTTATTCTTTGCCTCGGCTTCATGTTTCTTCAGCACCGCTTTTGGTATTTCTCTTTCATACATAGTTGCTGGAATGCTTTTTCCAACAGAATTAACAGATACCGTAAGCAATACCTTTTGTAATCCTTCAACAATTTTCTTCTTCATTTTTGTAATCTCCTTTCATAACATCTTTATTTGGAGGAAGTAAGGTTAAAACTTCCAAAGTAACCGGATAAATGATCAACTCTCTTAGATTCTCATTGTAAATAGCGATCAATGCCAAAAGGGTCAACAATAAAATCGATACAACTTTTTTCTTTAATATTGCTGTATGGGTAAAGTAAGTAATATTTTTGCTTTTAGGTACCAGACATATAAATATAGTCAGGCTAAACAAATAAATTGCAAGTACATTTAATAAGTTTAATTTAAGTACAACCGCTCCCGATAATGACAAAAGCCAGATTATCAACATACCTAAAAAGCAGCCTGCATTTGTTTTTGCATGTATTCCACCAGCCTGCAAGCGAAGAGTGCAAAATACAAATAAAACAATAAAGGTTTCAACTCCCTTACCTAATAAAATACCAAGTAATTGAATGAATAAAAGTTTTAATAAATTATCTAATATCAGTTCAACTCCGTATTGTATTGTAATATTATCATCCTCATCTCTGGGATTGATCTTATTTAACAAACAACATAGAGCTGCTGAAAATCTCGAAATAATCACTTTATCACCACCAAACAATGCCATTTTACCATAAATTCCAACTTACAAATGTTTTTGCAATTAACGTAGTTTTTTTATTCCTGAGCGTCAATTTCTTAACTTTTAAATACAATTTCACTTTACTTTTTACCATAGGAATTGTAGAATAATAGTACCCGGCAGATGAGGTGGCATAATATGACTTACTTAATTTATTCTCTTACAGGAAGCCTTTGCAGTTATTTTTCATGCGTTAATTTACTTCCTCATAAACTAAACGTTTATAAGAAATTGACTTTGTTTTTATACTCATTCATGACAGTTTATCTGTTCAATCGAATGTTTGGGCAAATCAGTACTTTTTTAACTTATGGAGGAATATTGATTATAGCGATGATATTTTCAAAATTTGATTTTTTTGCTTCCTCCTGCATTCTTTTTGGTTACATATATTCAGTCACATTCAATTATATTATTATGTGGCTGACTGGCTATTTTCTTCGTATGGATATGGCAGAATTATTAGTCCGGGATAATCTGACAATTATATTTTCCATACTTTACTGCATATTTTGCGGTGTAACTACTAAAATGCTGGGTTGGTTTTTTCATAAAAAGCTGAATTTGTCCAATTATTTAACCAATCGTCATCTTTTAAAGGCCATCTTTACTGACCTTTTTATTTTAGTTTTCTTTTATATTTTTAATTTTTCATACGGTGAGCAATTAGGATACAATTATGGTGTAATTGCCCTGAACGGGATACTGTTTTTACTGCTGTTTACAATCACTGTTTTTTTAATGTACTCCATTTATAAAGCAACTATGGGGGAACAGGCTTATAAGCACCGAATGTCTCAATTTGAAAATCTTAGGACTTACACTGACCGACTTGAAATGTCTTACGGTACCATGCGAAAATTCAAGCATGATTACATGAATATTCTTATAACAATGTCAGGGTTTATGGAAGAAAATGATCTGCAGGGATTAAAAGAATATTATGGAGAAAAAATTATTCCAATCAGTCACGCTTTCACAGAATCAGATACGAAACTTGGCACTTTATCAAATATAAAGGACACTGCTTTAAAAAGCCTTCTCTCCTCAAAATTTATTTATTCTATGGAAACAGGAATAAAAGCAGAAATTGAGTTAACAGAACCTATTACAAATTTGTATATGGATTCTCTTGATTTATCCCGTATCATTGGCATTTTTTTGGATAATGCCATTGAGGCAACTGGGGAAACAGTTGAAAAAGAGTTGCATTTTTGCATGTTTTATAAGGAAGACAATCTTTATATTATTATTAAGAATACTGCTCTCCCTCCTGATTATTCTTTATATGAGCTTCGAGAACAGGGGATATCAACAAAAGGGGAGAACAGAGGCGTCGGTCTGTACAATGTTTCCAAGGTACTGAATCATTATGATAATGTAGTATGGAACACAGTTTATAAAGAACCATATTTTACTCAGGAACTGATTCTGATGCATTATGGTAACAAGGAGCAGGTATGATTCATATATATCTTTGCGAAGATGATAAAAGACAATTATTACGCTGGACATCAATTATAGAAAAATACTTATTAATGAACTCAACGGAGTCGCTGCTGTATTGCACTGCATCTTCTCCCGATGATTTGCTAACGGTCAGAAAAGATTCTAATATTACCGGACTGTATTTTCTGGATATTGATTTAAGAGCGAAAAAGAATGGAATTGAATTAGCAGAAGAAATCCGCAAATATGATCCCCGTGGATATATTGTATTTGTAACAACACATAGTGAAATGGCATATCTGACCTTCCAATACAAAGTAGAAGCCATGGACTTCATAGTAAAGGATAAAATAAGTGATCTTCCGGAACAGATCTATTCCTGCATAAGAAATGCGGAAACAAAATACCGGAATCAATTAGATTCATCTGACCGTCTTTTATCCATTAAGGTCGATAAAGCTTCACTGGTTATGGATCAGGATGATATCGTTGCCATAACTACAAGTGAAGAATACCACAAAATAGTTATCCATACACTAAATGGTTTCCGTCAGATGTCTGGTTCTCTTAAAGAACTGAGTGCATCTTTGAACTCCCATTTTTGTCAGTGCAACAGATCCACAATTGTGAATTTGAATCATGTGATTAAATATTCAAGAGATGAGGCACTTTTGTACATGAATAATAAGGAATCTTATTCTGTATCTGTTCGGTTGTTGTCTAAAGTACATAAATCACTAAAATGCTTGTAATGAAAGAAGCAGAAACCGGATTTGTCCAGTTTCTGCTTCTTATTTTGATACATTCATTAATCCCCATATGTTCCTTTTGATTTCACCAGCTTTGGCCGATAACCCTGAGAAGTAAGGGCAGCCATAATAGCATTCTTATGATCTGTACCAAAAGCTTCCAGTGTAATTCTTAATTCTACTGCTGTATTCCGGTTAATGCTGATAAACTGGTTATGTTCCAGACGGATGACATTGCCCTGCTCTTTTGCAAGAAGCGTAGATACTTTTGCCAGCTCTCCTGGTTTATCCGGAAGCAGAATGGAAACGGTAAAGATCCTATCTCTCTGAATCAGTCCCAGCTGCACGATAGAAGCCATTGTAATAACATCCATATTTCCGCCGCTTAAGATGGATACAATCTTTTTATTATCCACATCAATATGTTTTAAAGCGGCAACCGTAAGAAGTCCGGAATTTTCAACTACCATCTTATGATTTTCCATCATGTCTAAAAATGCTACGATCAGTTCTGAATCTTCAATTGTTATAATACTGTCCACATTTTCCTGGATGTAGGGAAAAAGTTTGTCACCAGGACATTTAACAGCTGTACCATCCGCGATTGTATTGACTGTTGGAAGAGATACTACTTTCCCCTGACGAATTGACTCCTGCATGCAGTTTGCACCTGCAGGCTCCACACCAATTACCTTGATTTTGGGATTTAACATCTTTGCCAATACGGAAACTCCTGTGCAAAGACCGCCGCCGCCGATTGGAACCAGAATATAATCAACAGTGGGAAGTTCTTTTATGATTTCCATTGCTATGGTACCCTGTCCGGTTGCCACATCTAAATCATTAAACGGATGTACAAAGGTAAGTCCTCTTTCTTCGGCCAGCTTATAAGCATGATTACAGGCTTCATCAAAGACATCCCCTTCCAGAATTACTTCTGCTCCGTATCCTTTCGTCCGGTTAACCTTCATCAGAGGAGTTGTTGTAGGCATGACAATGGTAGCGGGAATCCCGGCAAGCTTTGCAGCATAGGCAACACCCTGTGCATGATTGCCGGCAGAGGCGGTAATCAAACCTTTGGATTTTTCTTCCTCTGTCAGAGTGCTGATTTTATAATAAGCACCTCTTACTTTATAGGCCCCTGTATATTGCATGTTTTCCGGCTTAAAATACACCTTATTACCAGTCTGAGCAGAAAAATACTCACTGTATATAAGCTTTGTTTCCAGGGTAACCTTGCCAACGACTTCTGATGCTTCCTCAAACTTTTCCAATGTCAACATAATTTACGCCTCTTCTTTCTCTTCTACGTGAAACAATGCATTTACAAATTCTTTTGCATTGAATTTCTGCAAGTCATCAATCTTCTCCCCGACACCAATATATTTCACCGGAATTCCCAGCTCGGACTGAATTGCTACCGCAATCCCTCCTTTTGCCGTACCATCCAGCTTAGTAAGAATAATTCCGGTAATATCTGCCACTTCCATAAACTGTTTCGCCTGCACAAGAGCATTCTGGCCGGTAGTTCCATCTAAGACCACAAGAGTTTCCCGATATGCTTCGGGATATTCTTTGTCAATAATCCGGTTAATTTTTTTCAGCTCTTCCATCAGGTTCTTTTTATTGTGGAGACGTCCTGCCGTATCACAAATTAATATATCCGCCTGTCTGGATTTTGCTGCAGCAACTGCATCGTATACAACTGCCGCCGGGTCAGAGCCTTCCTGCTGGGCAATAATATCCACGTTTGCCCTTCTAGCCCATTCCGTCAGCTGTTCAATTGCAGCTGCGCGGAATGTGTCGGCAGCTGCAACGATCACTTTTTTTCCATCGTCTTTCATCTGTCCTGCCAGCTTACCCACAGAAGTAGTTTTTCCCACCCCGTTCACTCCGATTATTAATAAAACAGAGCGGCGCTTTTCAAATTCATATGCATTTTCTCCCAAATCCATCTGTTCCATGATACTGTCCATAAGAAGCTGCTTACATTCTGACGGATCCTTGATATTTTTTTCTTTTACTTTTTTTCTCAAGTCTTCCACAATTGATGTAGTCGTCTGGATACCCAGATCACCCATGATCAGAATTTCTTCAATTTCCTCATAAAACTCATCATCAATGGCCGAAAAACCGTTGAAAATGGAATCCACACCTGCGATAATATTATCTCTTGTTTTTTGCAGTCCAGCTACCAGTTTTCCAAAGAATCCCTTTTTTTCTCCCATTGTCGGCCTCCTTAACTTTCTAAATCTTCTTCAATCAGATTAACAGATACAAGCGTCGAGACGCCTTTTTCCTGCATGGTGATACCATACAGACGATCCGCAGACACCATGGTACCGCGCCTGTGTGTAATAACAATAAACTGTGTAAATTTTGTTAACTTATGCAAATATTTTGCAAAACGATCCACATTGGAGTCATCCAGCGCGGCCTCAATCTCATCAAGAAGACAAAACGGAGATGGCTTCAAATTCTGAATTGCAAAAAGCAGTGCTATGGCTGTCAGTGCTTTTTCTCCACCGGATAGCTGCATCATATTCTGAAGCTTTTTGCCAGGCGGCTGGGAAACAATCTGTATTCCCGCCTCCAGAATATCCTCATCTTCCACAAGTTCAAGTGCACCACGTCCGCCACCGAACAGTTCCTTGAAAACTTTATCAAACTCTACTCTGATTTCCCGGAATTTTTCTTCAAACTGTTTTCTCATTCCAGTATCAAGTTCATCGATGATTTTTAATAAGGTTCCCTCAGCAGTAATCAGATCATCATGCTGTGTCTTCATAAATTCATACCGCTCTGAAACTTCTTTATAATCTTCGATAGCATTTACATTGACATTGCCAAGCTTGCGTATCTCTTCTTTTAAGGAACCGATCATCTTCTTAATGTCCGGCAGAGATGTCCATTCTTCATTTCTCAAAGCTTCCGCTTTTGAAAATGTCAGTTCGTACTCATTCCACATATAGTTTACGTGGTTATCCATACGCTCTTCCATTTTCTCTTTCTGGCTCTGAAGGCGGAACAGTTCCTTATCCAGCAGACTGATACGCTGGGTGAGTTCTTCTCGTTTTTGAAACAGTTCTTTCTGCTCTTTTGATTTCATCTCTTTTTTAGCCAGTTTCTCATTAATTGCCTCATCTAGTATTTCTCTGGCTGAACTGATCTCTGCAATTCTGGCTTTAATAGATTCTATTTCTTTTTGTTTTTCTTCAATAATCAGGCCAGATCCGCTGGATCCCTGAGACAGCTTTAACAGTTCCTCTTCCAATCTGCTAATCTCATCTTTTACCCGTCGGATATTTTCCAGCTCAAAATCATCCTTTTGCTTCAGACTGGAGGCTGCCAGCTGGGCTTCTGACAATTCTCTGGAGAATGTCTCCCTGTCGGCTTTTGCTTTTTCAAGATCAGCATTCAGCCCCTCTAAGTCACCGTCTATATCCTGGCTCCGCACTGCCAGCTTTTCAACTGCAAGGATTAAATCCTGCCTGTTTTCGCCAATCTCTTTTTTCTGTACCTCAAGCTGGGTATTTTCCAGTTCTAAATCACCGTAGGATTCTATAATCTCTGCTTTTTTATCTTCAATCCTGCGCAGATTTATTTTAACCGTATTCTGTCTTAAATAAAGCTTCTGTTTCTCACTTCGGATGGTTTCAAGCTCTTCTTTACATTCACTTAAAAGCCCTTCGTTCATGACCAGCTCTGTCTCAATCTGTCCGGTTTCTTTCAGCGCCTTTTCACAGGCTGCTTCCAGTTCCTCCATTTCGCGCTTTCGTCCCAGTAAATTGCTGGTGTTTTTGAAAGCACCACCAGTCATGGAACCGCCAGCACTTAACAATTCTCCTTCCAGAGTAACAATTCTTAAAGAATACTGGAATTTCTTAGCAAGTGCGATTGCATGGTCAATGGTATCCACAACAACCACTCTGCCAAGAAGATAGTTTAAAAGTCCCTCGTACTGAGGATCCGCTTCAACCAGAGAATTTGCAAGTCCTAAAACTCCTGGTTCACTAAGAGCTTTCTCCTGATTAAAGCCGTTTTTATTCCCAATACTGGTAAGAGGGAGAAATGTGGCTCTTCCGTATTTATTTTTCTTTAAATACTCAATCAGCTGCTTTGCTGTCTGGTCTGAGTCGGTAACAACGTTTTGGATGCTTCCCCCCAGTGCTGTTTCTATAGCGACTTCATACTTTTTAGAAACAGTAATTAAATCCGCCACAACACCGTGAATTCCATGCACCCGGTCCTTTACTTCCATGACCCGGCGTATGCTGCCACCATATCCTTCATACCGTTCGGCAAGATTTCGAAGAGATTCCAGCTTAGTGGAGTTGGTGTGGTACTCCTGCTGTCTGTCGTTTAAATTCTTCCCAAGACGTTTAACTTCATGCTCCAGTTCCCCGGCTCTGCTTTCGCCTTGTTCCTGAAGTTCATTGTACTTAAGAATACCAGCATCAATTTCATCCGCTTCTTTTTGAAGAACCAGCAGCTGTTGATCCTGTTCTGATTCATCACTTTTATATTTAAGAAGCTTTTGGAGCACTTCAGATCTTCGTACATTTACCTGCTCAAGCATGGTCTCATAACGCTGCTGCCTGGCATTTAAGGTGGCTTTTTCATTGAGAAGCTCAATGATGCTCCCCTTACCAGATTCAATCCTTTGTTCCAGAAGATGAATTTTTTCGTCTTCTGCTGCAAGTACCGTTTGCCCCTGCTTTAACTGCTCCATTGCAGTCTTTACTGATTCTGCAATGACAGAACGTTCCTCTTCATAGGAGGACGCCTGGGACTTTTTCATATCTATCTCGGAGTGAATGGACCTCACCCTGCCTGCAATGTGCTCCGCATTCATCTGTTCTGTATTGATCTGCTCTTTTAAAACATTGATGCGTCCCTGTAAATTTCCAGTCTCTATATCAGAACTGTTTTTTTCATTGCGGCTTACTAAAATAGATTCATCCAACTGGGATAAATATGTATCAAGAGTCTCATACTGCTCTCTGATGCCCTCAGATGCGTTTTTTGCTTCTTCCAGATCACGGCTGACGATTACTTCTTTCTCATCTACTTCTTTCATCTGGAAGCGCAGTCCTTCTGTTTCCATCAGGAACTGATTTACATCATACTTTTTCAGTTCTTCCTTTAATCTTAAATATTCTTTTGCTGCCTCAGACTGTTTTGCCAAAGGACCAACCTGTTTTTCCAGTTCTGAAAGAATATCACTGACACGAACCAGATTCTGTTTTTCATCCTCCAGTTTTTTCTGGGCAATGGCTTTACGGCGTTTAAATTTAACAATTCCCGCAGCTTCATCAAAAAGTTCTCTGCGTTCTTCCGGTTTTCCGCTTAGGATTTTATCAATCTGCCCCTGACCGATGATGGAATAACCTTCCTTGCCGATTCCGGTATCATAAAAGAGCTCATTAATATCCTTCAACCGGCAGGCACTTCCATTGATCATATATTCGCTTTCGCCAGACCGGTAGACTCTTCTTGATACTGTCACCTGATCATAGTCAATGGATAAGTGGTGATCTGAATTGTCAAGCGTTATGGCCACATAGGCAAATCCCTGGGGTTTTCTCATTTCCGTTCCCGAGAAAATAACATCCTGCATACTGGAACTTCTTAACTGCTTCACTTTTTGTTCACCCAGTACCCAGCGTACAGCATCAGCAACATTGCTCTTACCGCTTCCGTTGGGGCCTACAATGCCTGTAATTCCATTGTGGAACTCGAATACTATTTTGTTGGCAAAAGATTTAAACCCCTGAATCTCTATACTTTTTAAATACATACTCCACGCTGACAGCCATCACCAGCTGCCCTTTCTTTACCTTATTATTGTCCATGTTCTTTGGACATAGAGGGATACCCGAAGGGTGTTACCTTATTATTGTCCATGTTCTTTGGACATAGAGGGATACCCGCTTATTGTCCACGCAGCTTCAATATTCCGTGATAAGCCGCCACCTGCTCCGCAGCTTTCTTTGTTCTTCCTGTTCCCTGTCCGATAATAGTATCCCCGATTTTTACCTGCGTCTCAAATATCTTATTATGATCCGGGCCTTCCTCTTTTAAGAGCTCATAAATTAACGCCTCTTCCGTCTGGCTTTGTACAATCTCCTGCAAGATAGTCTTGCTATCAAAAAAGAGCTGCTTATGTTCCAGATCATTCATGATGAAACGAAGGATAAACTCTTTTGCATTAGCAAAACCACCATCCAGATAAATGGCTCCTATCAGTGCTTCCATTGCATCCGAAACAATTGAAGCTCTCCCTCTACCCCCGGTTGCTTCTTCCCCCCTGCCTAAAAGGAGATATTCCCCAAGCTTTATCACTTCTGCACAATAAGCAAGGGTGGGTTCACAAACAATACTGGCACGAATTTTTGTTAGATCACCCTCTGGCTTTTGTGGATATTTATGATACAGACAATCACTGGATACCACTTCCAGAACCGAATCACCTAAGAATTCAAGTCTCTCGTTACATTCTGTTTTATTCAGTCGGTGTTCATTGGCATAGGAACTGTGGGTCATAGCCTGTGTCATAAGATGCTTGTCCGAAAAACGATAACCGATCCGTTCTTCCAGTTCTTTTATATTTCTACTCATCTCATCCCTCTTTCCTTATTATTGTCCACGTTCTTTGGACATAAAGGGGTACCCGATTACCCCCTATTATGAAAGAAGGTGCTGCGGTCAGACCAAACGGTCCTAGCAGCACCCACATCTATTAATTTAATGCATTCTTGACCTGTTCTACTGCGTCGCTGACACTTACAATATTCTCTGCCACTTCAGTTGGAATCTCAATATCAAATTCCTCTTCAATGCCCATAACGATCTGGAACACATCAAGGGAGTCAGCACCCAGGTCATCCACGAATGTGGAGTTCATAGTAACTTCCTCCGGCTCAATATTTAATACCTCTGCAATAATTTTCTGTAATTTTTCAAATTCCATTTGTTTTCCTTCCTCTCTCCTATTCTTGATTTTCTTCTTTCATTTTAAGACTTTCTCTTATCTTATCATTAATTCCCTGTTCTTTGAAGGTTACGCATTGAAGTATGGAGTTTTTTATTTCTGCTGCTTTTGAGTTACCATGAGTCTTTACCACCAGACCATTCAGCCCTAAAAGCGGAGCGCCGCCGTACCGGGATGAATCAAATGATTTTAAAGTCTCTTTTAAAGCAGGTTTTACAAGCAGAGCACCAATTTTGCTCCTGAAGCTACCCATCATACCACTCTTTACCTTGTTAATCAAGGTCGCGCCCACTCCCTCATACAACTTCAGGATTACATTGCCCACAAATGCCTCACATACTATGACATCTGCACCGCCATGCGGAATCTCTCTGGCCTCAATGCTTCCGGTAAAATGAATATCCTTACAATCCTTTAACAGCGGAAATGTCTCTTTCACTAGCGCATTTCCCTTTTCTTCCTCTGCGCCGATGTTGACAATGGCAACTGTTGGATTCTTAATGCCTACAACATGCTCCATATATAAGGAGCCCATTTGGGCAAACTGTACCAGATGAGAGGGTCTGGCATCCACATTAGCACCGCAGTCTATCAGCAGGGAAACGCCTTTTTCTGTTGGAATAAGGGGTGCAAGCGGTGGTCTTTCTACACCCTTGATCCGTCCGACTATCACCTGTCCGCCAACCAGTATGGCGCCTGAGCTACCGGCCGATACAAATGCATCCGCCTCTTTTTGTTTTACCAGATTCATTCCCACAACGATGGAAGAATCTTTCTTCTTACGTATGGCGTTAACCGGAGGTTCTTCCGTCTCGATTACCTCTGTCGCATTCACAATCTGTATCTGATCCTTATTAAAAGTGTATTTTGCAAGTTCATCAGATATCATCTGCTCCTGCCCTACTAAGAGAACCCGGATCTCTTTATTCGCGTTTACCGCCTCTACGGCACCTGCTACCGTCTGTACTGGTGCATAGTCACCGCCCATGGCATCCACAGCTACTTTTATCATCATGATTCCCCTTTCAAGTGTTTCCTAAGATAATCTATTACATAATATACTAAATATTATACTATAAATCAATAATAAATTTAGAAATTTAAAAGCAGATAAAACAGCCTTAGCTGACCAGCTTTTTCTCAACCTTTTTTATAACGTAAACATATGATATTCCAGTGAACAATGCAGCACTCAGCCATGCTGCCGGGTCACAGGCACAGGCAAGCGGGAAGCTTACAAACCTTATTGCAAGCGTAGCCGTAACCAATCTGGCTGCCAGTTCCACTACGCCGCCCAGCATGGGAAGTAATCCATATCCGCACCCCTGCATGGTATTTCGGAAAATAAAAATAGTTCCCAGAGGAATGTAAAAAGATGCACAAAGATAACTGTAGGTTTTTGCCCATGGAAGAATCTCCGCCAGATCTACATTACCGGAGAAGAACAGCCTTAGGGCAAAGGGAAGACCCAGAATTACAATAACGGAGCAAACAACGGCATAGATTACTTCTGTTGTAAGTGCAAGGCGGACACCCCGTTTGATTCTTCCAATATCACCTTTTCCATAGTTTTGTCCCGAATAAGTAGCCATGGTTTGTCCCATTGCCATCATTCCCTGAATCACCATACTTTGAAATTTATTGGCTGCTGTATTTGATGCAACTGCTATGGAACCAAATAAATTAACTGCAGACTGCATAATCATCGTTCCCGAAGCGGTGATTCCAAACTGAAGAGCCATGGGAATCCCCACAGACAGCTGGATCTTCGTATCATAACCATGCAGCTTCCAGTGATGCTTTTCCGGTGTTAGAACAGGTACCTTTTTTGTAATATAAATAATACATAAAAAAGCGGATATTCCCTGAGATACATTGGTTGCCCATGCAGCACCCGCGACTCCCATCTTAAAATTAATAACAAAAACCAAATCCAACACGATATTTAAGCAGGCGGATAGCACCAAAAATATAAGCGGTATCCGGCTGTTACCCACAGAACGAAGAAAGGAAGAGAACAAATTATAAAATACATTTGCAAAGATCCCTATGCAAATAATTGAGATATAAGTATATGCATCTTCCATAATATTCTGGGGGGTATTCATAATTTTCAAAAGTGTTCTCATGAATGTCAGACTGATGAATGTCATAAATACAATAACAAACAATGACAGTAAAATTCCATTTGCCACCGATCGCTTCGTCCCGTTTTCATCCCCAGCCCCAAACCTCTGACTGGTAAGTACTGTAAATCCCGTACTCATTCCCTGTGAAAAACCAATTACCAGGAACATGATGGTACCTGTTGATCCCACAGCTGCCAATGCATCCGCTCCGACGAAACGACCTACAATAATAGTATCCACCATATTATAAAACTGCTGAAAAATATTTCCGATTAATAGCGGAAGTGTAAATTTTAAAATGATGGGAAGAGGATTCCCTCTCGTCATGTCGGTCTCCATAAGCCTTCACCCTTTGCTGTTTTATTATTCTGCCATACTTTTCCATGCGGCACAGACGTATTTTACCATGTTCTCAACCACTTGTCACGATTCTTTTCAAACAGTTTTATCTTTCTTTTTCATTTTAATGCAAAAAATCTGCTGCCAGAAACCGGTTCATCAGGGAATCTGACAGCAGACTGTATCTGTTAAATTTATTCTTTTGTAACCAATCCGTTTACATTTTCAGAAGTAACCAGCTCATTATCCAGAATAACATATTTCTCTACATTCTTTCCCTCCAGATAGTCATAAGCTGTTTTTAATATTGCTTTTCCAAGGAAAAATGGAGGCTCTGCAATGGTTGCCTCAATTTTTCCTGCCTTAATTGCCTCAATGGTGTCATCAATGGCATCACAGCCGATCATAGTGATTTCATCTAATCGTCCGGCTGCTTCAATTGCTTCTAACGCCCCAAGAAGCATTTCATCATTTGCAGCATACAATCCGTCAATGTGATCATTTGCCTGTAAAATATTCTCCATTACACTCATGCCCTTTGCACGGTCAAAATCCGCTACCTGGCATGCCACAATTTTCATATCTGGATTCTGGCTTATGATTTCATTAAAACCTTTGGAACGGTTCTGGGCCACATTGGTGCCCATGATCCCCTGGAGTTCTACAATATTTCCCTTTCCGCCAAGAGTATCTGCCAGATACTGTCCTGCCAGTTTTCCTGATTTAATGGCATCATATCCAATATGAGATACCACTTCTCCACCACTGGCTTCCCTGTCCATGGTGAGCACCGGAATTCCAGCTTTATTGCAGTCCTCAATGGATGAGACTATGGCATCTGAGTCACAGGTGTCAATAATAATGCAATCAGGCTTCTTTGTAATTAAGTTCTCCACATCCTTCATCTGGACAGCCGGATCGTCCTGGGCATCTGTAATGTATAATTCCACGCCCAGCTCATCAGCGGCTTTTTGTACCCCATCCTTTACATCCACAAAGAATGGATTGGTCTGCGTATTCATTGCGAGACCAATTACATATTTTTTCTTGGTTCCTGCATCTGTTTTTGCTGTTGTTTCTTCAGGCTTTGTTACTGTTTCTGTCTGCGTTGTTTCTTTGGCAGTCTCCGTAGCTGTTTCTGTACTGCAACCAGCCATCGAAAATAAAACAAACCCTGCCATCATTGTAGCTGCAATTCTCTTTTTCATCATAATTCTGCCCTTCCCTTCTCAAATACATTAAAATAGTTTCTATTTATTCCGCTTTTGCGGATAAATCCTTGACTTTTTTATCCACCAGTACTGCAATCAGTACGACAGATCCTTTTACAATGCTGGTTGCGTGAGGATTGACGTTCATCAGAGTAAGGATATTATCAATGATCCCCATAATCATGGCACCCACCACGGTAGGAAGTACAAATCCGGTTCCTCCGCTTAAGCTGGTTCCGCCAAGGATAACTGCTGCAATTGCATCCATTTCAATTCCCTGTCCGCTGGTGGATTGCGCCGATCCAAGCCTGGCTGTCAGTACAACGGCAGCGATTCCGCTTAATAATCCATTCATGATATAAGCGGTCCATTCGGTCCTTTTAACTGAAATTCCTGACAGGCGGGCGGCTTCCCGGTTTCCTCCAAGAGCATAGATGCTCCTTCCAAAGGGGGTTTGTGTCAATATGTAATGTGCTGCCAGAAAAAGTAGTATGAGAATGATTACAGGTACCGGCACTCCTAAGACAGAACCCTTTCCAATAAATTTATAGACCTCAGATTTTACCGGAATAGGCGAACCTTTCGTATAAATCAAAACACAGCCCCGCAGCAAAGTCATAGTACCCAGTGTTGCAATAAATGGAGGAATTCCGCAATGAGAGATAAAAAATCCGTTGGCAGTCCCACAAACAGTGCCAATAGCCAATGCTGTCGCTACAGCCAGGAATGTGTTTCCGGTGGAAGCCAGTACCCCTGAAGCAACCACTCCGGAAAGTCCAAGTATAGAACCAACGGATAAGTCAATTCCTCCGGTCAGAATTACGAAAGTCATTCCGCATCCAATAATACCGGCAACAGTAACCTGTTTAAATACGTTAAAAAGATTGGATATATTTAAAAAGCTTTTTGACAAAAATGCAGCAAACAGGCATATGATCAGCAGTATTAAAACCGAACGGTAAATATTAATCTGATTAATCAATTGTTTCTTAGCTTTTTCATTCATTTTCTCTCACCCCTCCAGATGCATGTGCTAAAATTATTTCCTGATTCATGTCTTCGCCTGAAATTTCCAATACCATACGTCCTTCCCTCATTACAATGACACGGTCACTGACCCCAATCAGTTCGGGTAAATCGGTGGAGAGCATAAGAATACTTTTTCCTTTTTGAGTCAGCTGGTTTATAATTGCATATATTTCCGCTTTCGCCCCCACATCCACGCCTCTTGTCGGTTCGTTCAGAATGAGAATATCGGAATCTGCCTCTAGCACCTTTGCAAAAACAATCTTCTGCTGATTGCCTCCGCTCAGTTTACCAGCTAGCTGTGAGGCTGAACTAATCCGGATATTCAGCGATTGAACCTGCTGGTTTACCCGTTCTGTTTCTAATCTGGTATTTAAATGAATTCCTTTTGTGAGCTTCTTTAAGGAAGAGATGGAAATATTCTCCCGGATGCTTCTTATTAATATCAGTCCTTCCTGTTTCCTATCATCAGAAACAAAACCAATTCCGGCTTTCAGCGCTTTTCCAGGTGCTGAGCAGTCTTTTTTTACCCCATTGACAAAGACTTCTCCGTTTTCCATTGGTATGGCACCGTATAATAGTTTTGACAATTCAATGGTTCCTGAGCCAAGAAGACCGGTTATGCCAAGTATCTCTCCTTTATGAAGTTTCAGGCTCATATCATGTACATTCCGGCTGTTAATCTCTTTGGCTTCAAACACCACTTCCTGCTCCTTGTAATTACGGACAGGATATAGATTAGAAACGTTTCTGCCTACCATCATGGACACCACATCATCATAATCTGTCTCATTAATTTGTTTGGAAGCCACATATCTGCCATCCCGGAATACCGTCAGTCGGTCTGATATCTTAAAAATCTCATCCATACGGTGAGAAATATAGATAATAGCAATTCCTTTCTTTTTCAGTTCTTCAATAATCCCAAACAATATTTTTATTTCTTCCTCGGAAAGCGCAGCAGTCGGTTCATCCATTATAATGATTTTGGCACCTATGGTAAGGCATTTTGCGATTTCTGTCATCTGCGCTTCGGCAACGGAAAGATTCTTCACTTTGGTCTTTGAACTGAATTTCAGACCCAGATGGTCTAAATTATCCTGTGCTTCCGCAAACAGCTTATCCCAATCCACCTTCTGAAAGCGGTTTACAGGAAGCCTTCCAAGATACATATTTTCAGCCACCGATAATTCCGGCACCATATTAAATTCCTGATAGATCATGGCGATCCCTGATTTTTCTGCTTCCCTGGCAGAGTGAAATACCACCTTTTCCCCATTTAAGTACATGGCACCGGATGTATATGGCTGAGCTCCTGCAATAATTTTCATCAAAGTCGATTTTCCTGCTCCGTTTTCTCCGCACAGAGCATGAACCTCACCCTCATATAGTTCCAGATGAACTCCGTCAAGAGCTTTTACACCAGGAAAAGTCTTAACGATTGATTCCAGTTTTAATACTAACCTTCCTCCCATTTAAATTCCCCTTCTCCTCGACGGATCTTAATATGCACAGCCTGAGATCAGTATTACATTGGTATAACCTGTAAACTCACCTGTGAGAATAATTGCCTTTGCTCCTTCTGTCATTTTCTTTAATTCCGTGTGAGGGACATACTCCACAGGTATTCCTGCCGGCAAAAGAGCCAGTGCTTCTTTATGTAATTCCCCACTTACTACAAGAGCTTCCTGGGCAAAAACTGCCTTCTCGGTTATCATATATTTTTCAATTTCTTCCAACACCTCTAAATAACCCGGATTTCCCTGTTTCCAGCCTAAGTCGACCCGTTCCACTCCCTTTGGTACAGGAAGTCCGGCATCTGCTATTACCAGCATATCCATATGTCTGATCTCTGCCATAATTCTTGATAACTGCGGATGTAAAATTCCAGTCTTTAACATGACTGCTCCTCCATTTCATGGGATTTGATAAATGCATCGATTTCTGCCCGTTCAGGCATAGCAGGGGTGGTTCCAATTCTCTGTACAGAAATAGCTGCCAGTGCATTGGCAAATTTTGCTGCCTCCCATAAATCTTTTCCTTCAGCCAAAGCTGCTGCTAGACCCCCGTTAAATGCGTCTCCTGCTCCGGTGGTATCTACTGCATCTACCTGATAGGCAGGTAATAATCCCCTTCTTTTTCCGGCTGCAATATATACCCCTTTGCTTCCCATCGTAATGAGAACATTTTTTACTCCCTTATTTAGGAAATAATCCGCTGCTTTCCCGGCACTCTCTTCTTCTGTTACTGATATGCCAGATAATATTGAAGCTTCTACTTCATTGGGAGTAATCAGTTCCACCCGACTTAAAATATCATCACTGACAGGCTGTACCGGAGCTGTATTTAAAATGATTTTAACTCCTTTGTCATACGCCATTTCTACTGCTTTCCTAACGGAAGAAACATTGGTTTCCAGCTGAATCAGCAAATAATCTGACTGGTCCAGAAGATCGGAAACAGATTCTACTTCTTCATCAGAAATCGTATCACATGCGCCCAGGATTACCGCGATTTCATTCTGACTGGTATTTTCATCTACCATGATTAAAGCAGTACCTGTTTCTGCCTGTTCACTGGAAAACACCCGTTTTGTATCCATCCCCAGTCTGGTCATGGTTTCAATGGCAAGATCGGCAAAGGTATCCTTACCAACCTTCGTCACCATCGTTACGTCTGCACCTGCCTTATGGGCAGCTACCGCCTGGTTAAATCCCTTTCCTCCCGGTCCCATTTTAAACAAGCTTCCTTTTACCGTTTCCCCTGGCACCGGCAAATGAGGGCATCTACCCATTAAATCCACGACGAAACTTCCAAATACCGTTATTTTTTTTTCCATAAGCTTCTCCTTTTTTTACAGAAGTGCAATCCCATTCCCGGCACCAATCCGGTCTGCTCCTGCTAAAATCATTGCCTCAGCCTCTTTTGGTGTACGGATACCGCCGCTGGCTTTCACTTTCATTTTTTCTCCCACAGTCTTTTTCATAAGGGCAACATCTTCTGATACTGCTCCTCCGGTGCTAAATCCTGTGGATGTTTTCACATATTGGGCGCCCGCCTCCATAGAAAGTTCGCAGACCTTTACAATCTCCTCCTTCGTCAAAAGGCAGTTTTCCAGTATTACTTTCACTAATCTTCCCTGGCATGCATCAACTACCGCGCTGATATCATCTCTGACCAGATCATAATTCTTATCCTTTAATGCTCCAATGTTAATAACCATATCCACTTCATCTGCTCCTGCTTTTACTGCCTCTGATGCTTCAAAAGCTTTGGCAGATGTGAGCATGGCTCCTAATGGGAAACCTACGACACAACACACTGAAACGCTGCTATCCTTTAGTTCCTGGGCTGCCAGAGGTACGTAACAGGAATTTACACAGACAGACGCAAATCCATATTCTTTTGCCTCCTGACAATATCTCCTGATGATTTCTGCGCCGGCATCTGCCTTCAGCATTGTATGGTCAATCATGTTTGCTATACTCATATCCATCCTCCATTATTATGATCTTCAATATGTAACCGGTTACATATTTGAGTAAAAATAAGCTGCCCTACTTCAGCTTATTTATCTTTTCTGAACCGCGCAGCACCATCTGGTATGGAACAAAAACCTTGCGGCCAGAGCTTTGACTTTCCTTACGGGTCAGTTTGTCAATCAGCATTTCCATTGCCTGATATCCCTGCTTCCTTGCATCCCGGTCAATGGTTGAAAGACTGTAATCAATGATTTTAAGAGATTCAATCTGATCAAAGCCTACTATGGAAATATCCCTGCCAATTTTTAGCTTATGCTCTGTTAGATATTTGAGTACACCCAGGCTGGTCTGGTTGTTGGAAGCAAATATAGCAGTTGGTGGATCCGCAAGTTCCAGTAATTCCTTCGTCCGTTCATAAGCCTTCATGATCTTAAAATCGCCTGATACCATATAATCCTCTCTTAGCCCGATCCCGTAATCCCTAAGAGCTGACTTGTACCCCTTCAGACGGTCCTTTCCAGGCATGGAGGTGTTGGGTCCAGTAATTACTGCAATCTTCTGATGTCCATTCTGAATTAAAGCCTCCACAGCCTTGTATGCGGCATTATGGTTCTCTACAAATACACCATCCAGACTGGAATTTCTAATATTGCGGTCAACTAATACAACGGGTATCCCTTTGTTTTCAAATTGGATCAGCTTATCCCTGGTCACCTCATCAAGTTCTGAAATAGGAGTGATTAAAAGCCCTGACAGGCGCTGGCTTTCAGCCATCATAAGGCATTGATGCTCTCTCTCCAGAAGTTCTCCAGTATCAAACAAAACGATATTGTACTGATTATTGGCAGCTCTTTCTCCAATTCCGCTTATAATGCCAGAAAAAAACTCATTGGCAATATCCGGGACAATCACTCCAATACTGGAAGAATCACGTATGCTGAGACTTCTGGCTATGGCATTGGGTACGTAATCTGCTTCCTGTATTGCTTCTAACACTTTGCGCTTTGTTTCCTCTTTCACATATCCGGATTCATTAATGACTCTGGAAACAGTTGCGGAAGAAACGCCTGCTTTTCTTGCTATATCCCGTATGTTCATTTCAAACTCTCCTTGTGTAACCGGTTACATGTATGATATTAACATAAAAATCATATAAAGTAAAGCCTTTATATAAAATTTAAACAACAAAAATATCTACAACTCTGTGTGACATATAACTATAAATCGGGTAGGAGGTAGATAATTATTTTATCTACTGACCTCCCACACCACCTAGCATACCGTTCGGTACTACAAACTGTTGGTACTTTTCTTCTCTTTTTGCATTGCTCATGCCATTATTTCTGTCTGTCAGTTCTCTGATTTTATT
>SVDU01000030.1 GCA_015057705.1 Paenibacillaceae bacterium
CATTGAAACAGCTCTAAACGTAAGAAAGGGGCGGGATTCATACGAATCCCACCCCAACTATTGACAAAGAGCCATAATTTCATGAACAGGAAAGCCGCTACGCTGCAGGTATCATAACAAACCTGCAGAGCAGCGGCCTTTTTATTACTGGTTTTCAGTCACCTGTTCTTCTGTCAAAGTAAATACCTGTCTCTTACGAGCCATTTCATCACTTTCCAGATACTCGTCATAAGTAGTAATTTTATCAATCAGCTGACCGCCTACGATTTCCATAATGCGGTTTGCTGTAGTCTGTACGATCTGATGGTCACGAGAGGAAAAGAGGAGCACTCCCTGAAATTTCACCAGTCCGTTGTTCAATGCTGTAATGGATTCCATATCCAGGTGGTCTGTAGGCTCGTCTAAAAGCAGCACGTTGGCACCGGTTATCATCAGCTTTGAAAGCATACAGCGGACTTTCTCACCACCGGACAAAACACGGACTTTCTTCACGCCGTCTTCTCCGGCAAAGAGCATACGTCCAAGGAATCCACGGACATAAGTTGCCTCTTTCTCAGGAGAGTACTGGGTCAGCCAGTCCACGATGGTATCATCGTTATCAAACTCTGCTGTGTTGTCTTTGGGGAAATAGCTCTGGGTTGTAGTAAGACCCCATTTATAATCGCCCTCATCTGGTTCCATCTCTCCGGAAAGGATCTTAAACAGAACGGTTTTCGCAAGCTCATTAGGTCCTACAAAAGCCACCTTATCTTCTCTGGTGAGTGTAAAGGAAACGTGATCAAGAATCTTCACACCATCAATGGTCTTGGTTAAATCATTCACGGTAAGAACCTCATTACCAATCTCGCGTGCTGGACGGAAATCGATATAAGGATATTTACGGCTGGAAGGTTTAATATCATCCAGTTCGATTTTCTCTAAGGCACGTTTTCTGGAAGTAGCCTGCTTGGATTTGGAAGCATTGGCTGAGAAGCGCTGTATAAAATCCTGCAGCTCCTTAATCTTTTCTTCTTTCTTCCTGTTGGCTTCCTTCATCTGCTTTACCATAAGCTGACTTGACTCATACCAGAAATCATAGTTACCGGCATACAGCTGGATCTTGCTGTAGTCAATATCCGCGATGTGGGTACAAACCTTGTTTAAGAAGTAACGGTCATGGGAAACCACGATTACCGTATTCTCAAAGTTAATCAGGAACTCTTCCAGCCAGGCAATGGCATCCAGATCCAAATGGTTGGTCGGCTCATCTAAAAGAAGAATATCAGGATTGCCAAAGAGTGCCTGTGCAAGAAGCACTTTCACCTTCTGGGCTCCGGTTAAATCCTTCATCAGTTTATAGTGTAAGTCAGTCTCAATTCCAAGACCGTTTAATAAGTTAGCTGCATCGGATTCCGCTTCCCAACCGTTCATGGTAGCGAATTCTCCCTCCAGATCTGCAGCCTTAATGCCATCTTCATCCGTGAAGTCCTCCTTCGCGTAGATGGCATCCTTTTCCTTCATGATCTCATATAATCTTACATTTCCCATGATGACTGTATCAAGAACCTGACTCTCATCATATTTAAAATGGTCCTGTTTTAAGAAAGAAAGTCTCTGGCCTGGTGTGATTACAATATCACCCCCAGTAGGCTCCAGTTCCCCGGAAAGAATTTTTAAGAACGTGGATTTTCCGGCACCGTTGGCACCGATTAAGCCATAACAGTTGCCTTCCGTAAACTTAATATTTACATCTTCAAACAATGCTTTTTTTCCAAGTCTTAATGTTACGTTATGTGCACTAATCATCTTAATTCCCTTTCTGAAATCTGGTTTTATTCCATATCGTAAGCTCTGCTTCTGATTTCAGCAAAGTCGTGGCCGAAATCATCAAAATAGGGGTCTTTTGGCCCCTTTTCTGTCATCTCTCTTATTGTACATGAAAATCCCGAATTTGCAAGCTTTTTATCAAAAAAGCCCTGCCCATCCGGGATTTACACCTGGTTTTACTTCGCCGCTTCCACCTTTAAGGGGAAGTTTGATTCACTGCCTGCATCATAGGTAACTGTCACATAGGTAACTTTTACCAAATCTCCGCTTCCGTTGCTGTCATCTGTAGCATTTCCAAGTACACCGGAATCCAGTCCTTCGCAGTTATCTTTGATAAATCCCATCTCTTTTGCTGAACCTGTATCGATGGTAAATGTACTCATGGCCTGATCCTTTACCGTTCCGGTCACTTCTTTTACTTCCATCTTATCCTGAGCATCAAGGACTAAAATCACCTTTGCATTGGTTGTGTCAGACCCTGAAATCTCACCTTTATAGATGATGGAAACTTTCACATCCGGTTCCAGTGCGTAGGAGGTTTCCACTACAGCATTATCCAGATGAAAAACAGTTTTGGACTCTCCATCTAAAACGGTCATGGATTCCATATTATCAGATACCTCGGTGACTTTACCGGTTAATACCTTAAATTCTGCTGTACTTCCGGGTGCCTGGGTGCTTGCTGCCGGAGAAGTTTCATTTGAAGTTTCTGTCTGTGTAACGGTACCAGCTGCGTTTTGCGCCGGCTTTGATGATTTCCCGCAAGCCGATAATATAACTGCTGTGCAGACAGCTAATGCGATCATTAAGGTTCTTTTCATAAAGCATCCTCTTTTCTATGTTTGCCATTTCCTGGTATATCCCATTTAGTATATCATCCGTTTGTGAAAAGTTTTTATCTTTTTTCTTAAGTTACTTTTATCTATTTAATTACGAGCCCTGTCATTTCTAGCCAGGAGATACAAACAGTACTGGTTCATGCTGATCCCCTCTTTCTTTGAGTGTTCTGCTAATTCACGGTGTAACGACTTTGGTATTCTTAATTTGAACTGTCCGGAATACTTATTCAGATCATCTGGCTCAGGAATTTCACAACCATCTTCAAGCATTGCTTCCAGCCAGGCTCTTTTGGCATCTTTGGCATTAGCAATTGCTCCTTCAATTGTCTCAGCACAGGTTATGCAGCCCCTTAAATCCGGAAATGATACAACATATCCTCCCTCATCAGGATCTTCTATAATCTTTATTCTATAGTGCAGATTCATATAATCATCAATTGTTCTCATCATCTGATACCTCACTTTCAACAATCTCTCTAACCATCTGTACATAAACTTTTTTTATTGGTTCATGCTTTGGCAAAGTAATTGGCATACACCCTGATTTTCGAAACGTATAATGACTACTTCCCCCCTTGGGTGATTTCATTTCATATCCATAGTACTCCAAGACACGCTGCAATTCACTAAATCGCAGGTCACATATGGTGTCAATCATATTTTTAAAAATGAACCAAAGTACTAAAAATAACCCCTGAACCACACATAATCATGTGTTCCAGGGGCTATCATAATATTCTCTATTATTTTATTCCTACAAAATATCTCCGTACCTTCCAAGAAAATTCTGTGTCCTGACATTGTTGGACGCAAACACTTCCTCCGGAGTCCCTTCCTCAACGATCACACCCTCTGCCATAAAAATTACCCGGTCAGAGATATCTCTGGCAAATGCCATCTCATGAGTGACAATTACCATGGCAATATGCAGATCGGCAAGGGATTTAATAACCTTAAGCACTTCACCGGTCAGCTCCGGATCCAGAGCAGAGGTAGGCTCATCAAAAAATAGAATCTTTGGGTTCAGAGCCAGTGCTCTGGCAATCGCCACCCTCTGGCACTGTCCACCAGAAAGCTGGCAGGGATAGGCATCTGCTTTATCAGCAAGTCCCATTTTCTGAAGAAGCTCCGCAGCCTCTTTTATGGCGTCCTCTTTGCTCCGTTTCTGAACATGGATTGGTGCATCAATGATATTATTTAAAACGGTCATATGAGGGAACAAATTAAAATTCTGAAAAACAAGACCGTAATTCTTCTGGATCTCTTTCAGTTTTTCCTTTTTAGCATAGACAGTCGTTCCGTCGCTTCCGTTCCACGCCGCCTTTTCTCCCAGATAAAACAGTTCTCCTTTATCCATCTGTTCCAGCATTGTGGCACATCGAAGGAGCGTGGACTTTCCGGAACCGGAAGGCCCGATGACAGAAAGAATCTCTCCTTCTTTTACAGACAGAGAGATGTCCCGAAGAACGTTCTGTTCATTAAATGATTTTTCCACATGGTTCATTTCCAGTACGTGCATTTCGATTCCTCCTATTGGTAATAATTCATCCGTTTTTCTATGTATTCCATCAGCATAGCCACTACCAGATTAAATACATAATAGAAAAGACCTGCTGCAACAAAGGGAATCAGGCTTGTCTGTGAGGACGCCAGCGCCTTGGCTACGGCAAACATCTCCAGTACGCTGATGGTAAACGCAAGGGAGGTATCCTTTACCAGAGTTATTACCTCGTTGGTGACTGACGGAAGAATCCGTTTTACTACCTGTGGAAAAATGATTCTAAAAAAGGTCTGATTCTTTGAGTATCCCAGAAGCTTTGCTGCCTCATACTGTCCGGCAGGCATGGATTGAATACCACTTCTGTAGATTTCAGCAAAGTAAGCCGCATAGTTCATCACGAAACCGATAAATGCAGCCCAAAGTCGGTATCCGTTCCCCACCTTTACTCCAAAAAGGTAATAGGGACCGAAATACACCACCATAAGCTGAAGCATCAGAGGGGTTCCTCTCATGACTGAAATATAGAATTTAACAATGGCCTCTATGACCCGGTTTTTTGACATCCTCCCAAAGGAGACCAGAAGTCCCAGAGGAAGAGAAAAAATGAGTGTTACCAGAAAGATCTGGATACTGACCCACATTCCTCCTGCCAGTTGTGTTAGTATCTTTGTTAAAGCCATGATTGCCCCTCCGTCAGTATCAATTATTTTCCTATTGTTGTTACATCCTTACCAAACCATTTTTCAGAAACGGTCTTTAAGGTTCCGTCTGTTGCCATTGCCTCCAGCTGCTCCTGCACCTTATCTTTTAATCCATCATTTCCCTTTTTAAAGCCAACTCCGTACTCCTCTGCTGCAAGTGCTTCATCAAGAATTACGAAATCTGACTTTCTCTGCTGAATCTGATAAGCAGCTACAATCTCATCCATAGCCACGCAGTTAACTGCTCCCATCTCCAGATCCATAAATGCAGTATTATAATCCGGTGTGGTCTGAAGTGTCTTAAATGTTTTGGCTAATGTATCATTATCCTTTAATGCAGCTTCTGCAGAAGAGTCCGCCTGTACCTCCACTACTTTTCCGGAAAGATCTGCAAGTGTCTTGATTCCGGAGTCCTTTGCCACAACAAAGACCTGTCTGTTTGCCATATAAGGCTTTGTCCATGTATAACCGTCTTCTCTTCCATTGATGGTAAATCCATTCCAGATACAGTCAATGTTGCCGCTTTCCAGTTCCATATCCTTTGCGTCCCAGGCGATTGGCTGAGCTACAAACTTTTTACCAAGGCGGTCTGCCACCTCTTTTGCAAGATCTAAGTCAAATCCTGTATACTCCCCATTGTCTCCCACAAATCCCATGGGAGGAAAGTCCTGATCAAATCCCACAGTAAACGTATCTTTTTCAGAAGCTGCCGAAGATGTTTCCTGTGCTTTTGTTGTCTCTGCAGATGAAGACTCTGCCTTTGTTGTCTCTGCCGCCGCAGGTGCTTCCTTTTTTCCTGCACAGCCGCTTAATAACGCTGCTGTTCCTAATATTGCTGCTGTCAGAATCACTATTTTTTTCATAACATAAATCCTCCTCTATTTTCATGTGTTACCATGGTAGCACAGTAAAGTTTTTCTGTAAAGAAGAAATTTATGTATAATGGTTCTAAAACCAGATAAAAGAAAGGATTATAATCAGTATTACAAGGGCTGCACCCCCACCAAGGAAAAAAGCAGGACTTATATTTCCATCTCTTTCCTCCCTGGAAGTTTGCGGCTCCGCCAGCATCCCCCAGGGACTCAGCACCAGAACTCCCTGAGGGGTATCTGAAGAATGTCCACTGTTTAAAAATTCCGTAAATTGGTTCCAATCCCGTTCTATCTGTTTCCTGCCTTCCTTAAAATCCTCTGAAGGCTCTTTCTTACCTTTTGTAAAAAAAGGTTCCGGCTCTCCCTTAATTTCTGAAACTTCTTTTTTCTTTAGAAACTGCTGATAGGCGTAGCGAATCCCTTTATTGGCCGTCTCATTCACATCTGCCTTGGTCTGGTAAAGATTCATCATGTAATAAAAGATCCGGTATACATCCTTTGCTTCAAAAACCGTTTTTCTCCCACCGGAATATTTTAGAGAGGACTGGTTCACCATCTCCTGAATCAATTCATCGGTCATCCGGTCACAGGCTTCTCTTAAATCTATGGCGATCCCTTTTTCCGATCCCAGACCTGATACAAAGATCTGTGTTTTTATTGACATAAGAGCTGCTAAAAATCCCAAGAGCTCTTCGCTTTTACCAGACAGTCCTGATATCCTGAATAAATTTCCTTCCCGGTTTATGTAGGACGCAAATTGCTGTGCAACTTCCAGATCGCTTATTTCATATACCCTTCCCGTTTTCATGGGGGAAATGGTTAAGCTGGCTCCCTGGGCTTTTCCAGCTATTTTCTTGAAAGGCCCACCTTTCTCCAGAATCGACAAAGAAGTCTCATCCATCAGATTCCTGGCATACCCTGGATTATTTTTAATCGTTCCGGAGGCCGTCGGCTGGTAAATAATTCCCATATCAGTTTCATTATCTACTGTAGTAACCGGAGTCCTGATTCCGCCATTATTAGAAGCAACTGCCTGCTTTCCCTCCACACCACTGCGTCCGAATATCTGATTCAGCTCTGCCTCCGTAAAATTTTTGCCCATAACACTTCGGCATATGGCTGCCCTCAATGCATTAATACTTACGGCAGATCCGTAAGTAGTTAACAGAAGCTCCAGATCTCCAAGCCGGGACATGAGAAGCTTTTGCAGCATCACAGACAATTCCTGATTGAGCTCCCCGCCTTCCTGTCCCTCTTGTGTTCCATGGGTGAGAATCGCTAAGAGAAGTTCCTCGTATAGTCTTGACAGCTCTTTTAATTCCTCCGAAAGTGGAAGAGTTTCAGATGGGGACCAGTCCGTTATTTCATGAAAGGCCTCCCTCCACTCTTCCTCATCCCAAATCTCAGGAGAATCACTCACTGAAGCAGTATCTCTGACAGACCTGGACTTTTCAGTTTTTTCAGATTCCGTTTTTGCTTCTTCCTTCATAGACTGAGTCTGAGCAGCCACCTGATTAAGCACAATTTCTCCTGCAATTAATTTCTCATTTGCTTTTAATGGTTCAACAGACAGATTCAAGTCTGCTTTTCCACTTACTTTACCCTCAGCTATCCCCTCTATCTTCAATTCCCCCGGGACAACAGAGTCCTGCGGCCTGATTTCCATCTCTTATCCTTTTCTCATGTTTATCCGATTAATCCTGTTCAGCCTGGTAGACAATTTTACCTTTGCAGATGGTATATTTCACTTTTCCAAAAAGTTTTTCCCCGGTAAATGGAGAATTGGATGATTTGGAGACATATTCACCTGCGGTCCATTCCTCGTTGGGATCAAATATTACCAGATCTGCTGCACCTCCGGTTTTCAGCATCCCACAGTCAAGACGATATAATTTTGCCGGATTAATACTCATCTTTTCCAACAGCTGCATCATGGTTAAATGGCCCTGACGAACCAAAGTGGTTACTCCCAGCCCAAGTGCCGTTTCCAGCCCGATAATTCCACTGGGAGCCTCCAGCAAAGGCCTGGCTTTCTCTTCCGTACTGTGAGGTGCGTGATCGGTGGCTATGATATCAATGCTGCCATTTTTAAGACCTTCTATTACAGCCATACGGTCTGCCTCAGTCCTAAGAGGAGGATTCATCTTAGCCAGACTTCCATAAGAAAGAACCGCCTCTTCTGTCAGTGTGAAATGGTGGGGTGTCACTTCTGCATAAACGTCTGCCCCTAAATCCTTTGCAAACTGTACCATACGTACCGATGCAGCAGAACTGATATGCTGAATATCTACCGCAGCCTTCGTGTGGAGAGCAAGCATACAGTCTCTTGCCACCAGACTATCCTCCGCCTCTGCAGGGGAACCATAAATACCAAGTTGGTCGGATACCGCCCCATGATTGATTCCGTTGTTCTCTATTAAAGCAGGATCTTCTTCATGAAAGCTTAAAGGGAGATTTAAACTGGCCGCTTTTTCCATGGCTCTTTTTACAAGCTCCGCATCCATCAGCGGTATCCCATCATCGGTAAAGCCTGCTGCTCCATGGGCTGCCAGTGCCTCCATATCAGTCAGCTCACGGCCCTTCATTCCTTTGGATACAGCTGCTGCATGGAGGACATGGATACCGGTTTTCTCCCCCTCTTTCTTTACATATTCTAACGTTTTAATATTATCAACAGGAGGCTTTGTATTAGCCATGCATACCACTGTTGTAAAACCACCTTTGGCTGCCGCTCTTGCACCTGTCTGGATATCTTCCTTGTAAGTAAGTCCCGGATCCCGGAAATGAACATGTACGTCCACAAGACCCGGCGCTGCGATAAGACCAGTACCATCAATTACCACATCATTTTTTGAAGTCCCTGCCCCAGGAGGATTTTGATCCGTTCCCATCCCGGATATGATTCCATCTTCTATGCAGATATCCATATCCTGCTCTGTCCGGGTTGCCGGATCAATTACGTGAACATTTTTAATCCATATCATCGTTTCTTTCTCCCTTTCTCTTTTAATGCCCGTTTATCCTTCTTTGCCGCAAAGCGGAAGAATCCCTGAGGCAGTTCAAAAACAAACACAATACCAAGCACAATCGCAACCGCCACTTTCAGAGCAAGAAACCCGGTTCGGGCTGCAAGTGCTAATTCGTCGGTTACAATATAGTAAGCAGTCCAGTATACCAGTGCACCCGGAACTAATGGAAAAATACCGGAAATCAAAAAGATGGTGACCGGGCACTGTCTTCTGACCGCAAATATTCTGGAAAGAAGAATTACAGCAATGGTTGCAAACATAGCAGAGGCCGGCTCTGAAAATCCCTGTGCCAGCATGCTATATACGAACCAGCCTGTTCCCCCAATTAAACCGCAATAAGGGTAGTATATGGCAGGTACTCCAAACAGGAGGGCAAATGCAACCGTACCAAGGGCTGCAACTGCCATCTCACACACAGCCGTCATAAAAAGCCACCTCCTGTAAACCGGTGAAGAAGGCTGAATACCAGACCTACTCCCATGGCAATACAGAAGAATACCAGCAGAGCATCCATCATACGCACAGAACCAGCGATATAATCTCCGTCTGCAATGTCACGAATCGCGTTGGTGAATGCAACTCCTGGAATCAAGGGCATTATTGAACCAATAATCATAAAGTTTAGATGTTCGCCCAGGCGAAGCTTGTACAAGAGAGTGCACAGCGCAGTAACGAGCGCTCCTCCTCCAATATTAGCCACCAGCTTTTTAAGATGAGGACCTGCCAGAAAAATGATATATCCATATAGCACCACTCCGGAGACAAAGGAAGCTGCTGCATCTTTAGCATTACCTCCGAACAGATAACAAAAGCAGGCACTTCCCACTCCCGATGCCAGAATCTGCATCTTCTTTGACTTTCCAGGCATCTGTTGTATCTGATCCAGTCTTTCTCTTACTGCATGGGGAGTTAAAGATCCTGCTTCAATCTCCCTGGAAAGCTGATTCACTGCAGCAACACGGTCTAAATGTGTGCCGCTCACCGGAATGTGCTGGACCTTTGCAAATATTTCTTCTCTCTCATCTCCTGCCGTGGTAAAAATCCCATTGCTTAACACAAAGGAACTGCAGGATTTAATTCCATAATGACGGCAGATCCGGTCCATGGTTTCTTCCACCCGAAAAATCTCAGCACCATTTTCCAGCAGAATATGACCGGCCAGCATGGCCGCATCTAAGACCTCCCGCTCTTCCTCTTTCCGCTCATTCATGAATCTGAGGCTCCTGTTCCAAAATAAACGATTCTCCGTCTCTTTCCATCATAACAATCCGGTCCCGGTAAGGAACGGAAACCTCCATTGATTTTAGACGCCCTATTACGGAATAATCATCCCAGCAGTGCATGGGAAATGCATGCACTACTTCCGCCTTTCTCATAAATTCATCAAAACCCAGATAGAAGTTTTTCTCCTGTCTTGGATCCAGAGGCAGAAAGGCTGCATCAATTTTCTCTCCTGCCAGCTTGTCCACTTCTAATGAATAGTTCTTAGCCATATTCCGGTTCCAGTCCTCTGGCTCGCCTTCCCATCTCCAGTTGTTTAAATCCCCGGCATGGTAAATCACAGTTCCATCCACTTTTACGAGAAATGCGACGCCCTCATCTGTGGATTGAAAGGTAGTAATCTCCAACGCCAGATTACCTCCTGTACCATACGAAAGGGTGAGCGTTTCTCCCGGTTTAACAAATGAAATACGGCTTATTTGTTCCTCACCGATCTTTTTCCTGGAGATATCGTCAGATAAAACATAATGAACTTCTCTGGATCCGTTCCCCAAATCAAATATTTTATCCGAATAATGATCTCCATGGCGATGACTGGCGAAGACAAAAAGTGGTTTATTGGTATCCAGGTCAGGAAGGATACCCTGGGTATAATCAAATAGCAGAGCAGCAGACGACAAGTCTGCCAGGAATGCACTGTGATGAACGTAAGTAATTTTCATAAAAAGCGGCCTCCTTTAAATGACTGTTTGGAGAAATTATATCACATACTGATCCATTCTGCATAGCAGATGCGCGCAAAAAAGGCGGAGACATATGTCCCCGCCTGCGGAAATTTTCATTCCATCTAAGCTGTTATTTCTATAATAATTATTTAGCAGCCTTTGTAGTTTCTGTAGCTTCAGTAGTTGCTTCTACGCTGGAAGCTTCTTTAGAAGACTCTTTTGCAGATGCTTCTTCAGTTGTTTCTTCTACAGACTCAGAAGATTCTTCTGTTGTAACTTCTTCTTTTGTAGCTGCTTCTGTTGTAACTGCTTCTTTTGTAGCTGCTTCTGTTGTAACTTCTGTTGCTGCTGTTGTTTCAGCAGTCTTTGTGCTTCCACATGCAGAAATTGCTGCCATTGTTAATACTGCTAATCCTGTAAGTACCAGTTTCTTTGTTGTTAATTTCATAATATTTCTCCTCCTTGCGGCTACCTGTGTTTATTGTTAAATATGTATGCCGCGGCTTTTTTTATTTATTTCTAAAGCCGAGACACAGTTTAACACCTTAAGAAAATAAAGTCAATGAATTCATTATGATTTTTTTCTTAATATAAAAGTGGTAAATTCTTAATTAAATTTACAAATGGCGATAATATGTCTAACAATAAATTATGGATTTATGCTCTTGAGTTTTTTTTATTCTATTTGTTTGTATTTTGTCCATTCGAAAAACAAACTAGTTTTAAAGGCTATAACGACTTTATTTTTGTGCTATATTACCAAATGCATTTCCTTTTTATACGTTGCAGATCAATTTCATACCTGCTATACTTTATAAATAATTACTGATTGAATATGATAACAGGAGGAATCTACTATGTTAAAGGATCTCGTTTCCAAATGCCGTACATACCGGCGCTTCTATCAGGAGTGCCAGATTTCTAAAGAGGATTTAATAGAACTCATTGATCTGGCGAGACTTACCGCTTCCACGGCCAACTCACAGGCATTGAAATTTAAGATCAGCAATACACCAGAGGAAAATGCACTGATATTTGATACTTTAGGCTGGGCGGGAGCACTTCCTGACTGGGACGGGCCAGGTGAAGGGGAGCGCCCATCTGCCTATATCATCATACTCTGCGATCTGTCACTTGGTAAGAACAAGCTCACCGACGATGGCATCACCGCTCAGACCATGATGCTTGGCGCAGTAGAAAAAGGTTATGGCGGCTGCATGCTTGGAAATATACGGCGTAGCCAGCTGGCTGAAGCGCTTGGTATTGATACCACTCTTTATTCTATCGATCTTGTTCTGGCTCTTGGAAAGCCCAAGGAAGAAGTGGTTATCGTTCCTGTTAAGGAAGACGGAAGCGTCAAGTATTACAGAGATGAAAATCAGATTCACTATGTCCCCAAACGAGCATTAGAGGATATTATTATCTAATGTACAAAACACGAAAAAACAGCCGCTCCGGAAATATTCCGGTTCGGCTGTTTTAAAATCTCTGCCCGCATTTGGGACAGTATTCAAAATCCTCTGTTGTTTCATATCCGCAGTGGGAGCATTGCCTCTTATTCCACTCTGCGCTTCTTTGTCCGGATTGAACCAGGGTTAAATCCCGCTCCTCAATTTCAACCGGCTCTCTTCTGCTTAACATCTTTCCTTTTTCCCCATCCAGTTCATAAACGGTATTACAGCAGGACATCTGTACATAATAATGCCTGTTCCATTTTATAATGGGTATAAAAAATACACTGAAATAGCTGTAGGTCATAAAGACCTGATATCTGCCGTAGCCTCCGCACATGGAGCAGATAACTGTCTTGGTATAATCCAACAGCTTTTTTCCCTGACTCATTCCGCATATAAAAAACATCGCATACCTCCTAATGGAGCCAACAGCAATAAACTGATTGGCGTTGCTTTTGATTAAGAGTATAGCATAAAAAGATCAAAGATAATAGCCCGGTTATTTTACACGGCAAACAGACCGCTGCATGATGCAACGGCCTGGTAATTATGCTGATATTTTAAAATTATTATTTTAATAACTGCAAAACGCCCTGTGGAACCTGGTTTGCCTGTGCCAGCATGGACTGAGATGCCTGAACCAGAATGTTGTTCTTGGTGTATGCCATCATTTCTTTTGCCATATCTACATCGCGGATACGTCCTTCTGCTGCAGTCATGTTTTCCTGTGTAACTCCAAGGTTATTGATGGTGTGCTCGAGACGGTTCTGAATCGCACCCAAATCACCTCTGGTTGCAGATACTTTATTAATGGCAGCTTTAATTTTTTCAATAGAAGCCTTTGCACCTTCCTGAGTGCTTACATCAACATCTGCAATTCCAAGACTTTTTGTGCTCATATTACCAACAGTAACGTTAACCTGCTGATAGCTGTCCTTTGTCTCACCAACCTGGATTTTTAAGCCTCCGGATTTGACTCCCGCTTTTGCACCATCTTCTATTGTAATCTTATTTCCTGTAATAGAAGATTTTATACCGTCATTGCTGAGAGCCAGACGCAGATTAGCTGCTGTCCCATTATTATCTGCTCCAATAACAACTGCAGTAGCACCCTCTTTCAATTTACTGGCATCACCAACGCTTGCACTGTCAATAAATTGATACTCTTTGCCACCTACTGTAACAGAATCGCCTTCAGCGATACCTGAATTTACCAGCTCTATAGTCTTTGATGCACGGGCAGGGGTAGCTCCGGTAGTAAGTGATCCAAGAGCTCCGGTGGTTGTATCCGTTGTGGATAATGCGGTAATGGTAACACCTTCTTTACCACCTAATGCTTCTAATGTAATTTCATTTGTGGAATCATCAACCGTTGCTTTAAACAAAGATTTTGTATCCTTATTTGTATTAATTGCATATGCAATTGCTGATGCATTGGTTGCTACTGTACCACCTGCTGTATAATCCACTTTGATGGATTTTACATTGCCGTCTGCGTCCTTATATCCAATACCAAGGGTATGGTCTCCTGCAGCTCCGGCACCAGGTGTAAATTTAAAAGTACCATTAACAGCATCTGCTGCACCAAGCTTAACACCCAGAGATTCTGACTTAATATCAACCATCTCATTATATCCAACTGTTTTATCAGAAGTTTTCAGCTGATTTTTATCTCCGATCTTAATATTACCGTCCGCAGTTAATGACGCTGAGGTTATGCCGGAATTTTTCATAGCTGCAACTAAGTTCTTTTTGGTTTCTGTATCATTGCTTCCAATTATAACACGTACATTATCACCGGTAGTTTTATAATCGTCTGCCGCCTTCATTTCAAATGTATGGTCACCAACTGTAATTTTTTTACCTGATGCCAGATCGGCTGTTTCCACTTGCAAATAATCAAATGCATCAGTTGGTGCTGTAGTTACTGTGGCTGTAACATCTGATCCTAAGGCAGTGTTAGTGGATAAATCAACTGCCGCTGTAGGTGCACCATTAGCGTTAATTGTACGCTCTTTTACAGTAATTGACGCCAAACCAACACCATTTGTTCCTAAATCTTTACTGCTTGCAGTAATTTTTAAGCCATCGGCTCCATCTGTTTCCATTTTAACATCCGCAAATACTTTCTTTAATGAATCCAGAGCATCTTTGTTATCTGCCGCGAATTGAGCATCAGAAATGCTATTAATTCCACCTGACAAAATAGCACCGACTTTTGTCGCTAAATCCCCTGTAGTTATTGCACCTGTATCATTAAATTTAAATTTTAAAATATGATCTGTTCCAGCTGTATCCTTTAAGCTAAATTCAAATTGTTTTGAAGCTCCTGCAGCTACTGCTTCAGTAGTTCCATCTGTTTTCGCACTATCCAGATCGACCTTGACTTCGTACTTACCAGCAACTGCTGGCTGGGTATGAAGCGTATTATCAGTCAGTCCAGTAACTGTCTGCGCACCGGACACTAAAGCATTTTTTGCTGAGGTGTTTACAGAATTGGCACCCAATGATCCATCCAAAAGTTTAATTCCATTGTAGTTAGTCGATTCAGAGATTCTGTCAACCTCAGATTTTAATGAATTCAATTCTTTCTGCAGATTATCACGGTCAACCGCATCATCATAGGTACCACTTGAAGACTGAGTCGCGAGTTCGGTCATACGGTTTAACATGGAGTGAACCTCAGTCAATGCACCTTCTGCACTCTGTACTAGTGAAATACCGTCATTTGCATTCTTCTGGGCTGTTTCAAGACCTGTAATCTGCGCTCTCATTTTTTCGGAAATAGCAAGACCTGCGGCATCATCTCCTGCGCGGTTGATTCGATAGCCAGAAGACAGTTTCTCTAAGCTCTTTGCTACTGAGTTATTATTGTTTCCTAACTGCCTGTAGGCGTTTAATGCTGCAATATTATGTTGAATTCTCATATGTATTACCTCCTTGAATTATGACAGGGACATCCATTTCCCTCATGTTACTTTGATTTTTTATTTCTAACTTTCCCTCGGGCCCTTGAGGAAAAAGTTGAAAGCGTAGTAAACTGTTCTTACCACCGTAAGTGCTTTTCCCTTAGTTTTTTCAAACACTGGGGAATTTGGTGGCCTTTTTCATAGATCTCTCCTCTTACAATGGAAATATCTTTTGGTGCATCAATGGCAAGTCTTAAATCTCCCTCCACGGACACCACCTGTATTACTATGTTTCCATTGATTACGAGATACTCACCTGGATTCCTTCCTAACGATAACATTCGCGTCACCTCCTTGTTTTTGACGAAGCCTGCATTGTTATTTTTTTAACTACTTGACATATATTCCCAGAATGTGTATTACAACAACCTGTTTTTATCTGTTTTTTCCTTTATTTTCGTAACTTCTGAAATTTTTCCAAAAAATCCTTATTAAAACTTATTTTCATCCGATATACGTTTTAGTGAGTATTTAACACATTTCTACAGGATATAATCAGCTTTTGCCCGCGCGGCATATGTTCCTATAATACACATTATAGGAACATATAAAGTTATTCCCTGATAACGATCGGCGCCTGGAAAAGGTCAACATAAAGCAAAAAGAGCCCTAACCTGTCTGTATTCAGACGAGTTAAGACTCTTTTTAATTTTTATTTATTTATAAGAATAGTTCTATCACCATGTAACAATTTTATCTATCAGGCTCTGCTGCTCCGTTGCTGTCCTTCTTAAGTAAATCCTTGTGGTCTCAATGCTTTCATGCCCCATAAGATCAGCAAGAAATGCGATGTCGTTGTATTTTTCCAGAAAATTCTTTGCGTATCTATGACGAAAGGAATGAGGATAGACCACATCGGGGTCAAGTCCATATTTTATGGCATATCGTTTTAGCTGCTGACCAACTCCCCTGGTTGAGATTCGTTCCCCATAGCGGTTTTTAAATAAGTAACCACTGGTTATCTGATTTTGATCCATCCATACCTTTGCTTCCTTTTTCAGCTTTTCAGGAATGTAGACTCTGCGAAGCTTTCCACCCTTGGAATAGAGGTCCAGATACCCAAGTTCAACATGTTCAGCCTTTATCTGTATGAGTTCACTGACTCTGGCGCCGGTTGCTGCCAGGAACCATACAATAAAATACCATTCCATGTTTCCATCCTGCTTTAATTTCTTTTTTAAATATTGATAGTCTGCATTACTAATTACATTTTCAAGGAAATTTTTCTGCTGTATCTTAACATTTTTAAGCTGCAACGGCTGCTGCTCCATATAATAGAGATATTTATTCATGGCCTGAACTCTTAAATTTACAGTTTTCGGTTTATAGCTTTCCATGAGATAGCCCTTATAGGCCAATAAATTATCTTTGCTGATATCATTATATTGGGTAAAATAAGACCTTACTGCAGATATATAAGTTATGATTGTACTTTCAGATAAATTTTCCCTGCGAAGATATGATTCAAACTGCATTTGTGCCTGCGTTCTTTCCCGCAACTGTGCCTCCATTTGCTGTCCTCCGTACGCAAATTTTAATGCATATCAATTTTAACACATAGATGAAGGGCATTGCTCCATAGCTTAATATCTGCCATGCTGCAACGCCCCCGCTACCATCATCAACTATCTTTCCGTACTTGTTTCTGAATGACCATAAAAGGTAAGCAGATATAATCCGCAGATCCCTACGACGGCATACACGATCCTTGTCAGCCAGGTCATGCTGCCGAAAATAAATGACACAAGGTTGAAATTGAAGAAACCTACCAGCCCCCAGTTTACTGCACCGATGATGGCAATTGTCAGAGCTGTGTAATTTAATGCTTTATTTCCCATGGCACTACCTCCTTTTCCCTTATATTATGGAGTAGCTTCTTGGTTTTTATACATTATTTTCCCAAACTCGTGATTCTTGATCTGATTTCTTCCTCCCGGTCTTTAAATAGAAGACTTTTATTATATTGATAATAGCGTTCACACTCATACTCTTTTAAAAACTTCACACTGTAAAAACCAGTATTCAGCTCCGTAATAAACAATACCATTTCCTGGCCGGCTGCAAAGGAGGCTTCCAGAAAATCAAATGCATGCTCAAGGGATTTTCCACTTTCTGCAAAAAGCATATCGTATCGTTCTGCTTCTTCCTGAAACCTCTCTCTGATCTGTTTCCAGTCCTCTTCCATGTTGTTTTTTGTAGATTTTTTAATCGTTTCTTCTATATTAATCAGCAGTGCTTCTACATCACGATATAGAAAATCTTCCCGTCTGTTTAAAAGTCCTGCTTCCCGTTTTTGTTTTACGGATTCACTCCACTGACTTCTTACGTCTTGTAACCGTTCCGCCATGGAAGTGTTTGCATTCCCATCTGTTTCGGGATCAACTTTTTTCAACTCTTCCATTAACAGGCCTGTACGGTCTCCCTGGTCAGCCACCTTCTTAAAATGCTGACTCAGCCTGGATAAGAGGAGTCCCATTACATTTAATTTCTCATCAAAGGGCGCGCGGCTTAATTTGTTGCACAAACTTTCCCGGATTGTGCCAGACAGTATTTCGTCAATCTGATAGTCATCCCGGTATTTATAGTACAGCTCCAGATAATTGGCGAAATCCTTGGCTATCTTTGGATACTGAATGTACTCACCCACTACATCACGGTCTGGCTTCTTATCCAGTCGTTCATAAATCTTTATGAAGCTGGATAAATCCTCCCATCCTCTTGGCGTCGCAAAGAATTTTCCATCGACCGTAGTTTCAATCCGGCAGAAGTTTTCCGTTCTGGCATTCAGATAGGAAATAACTGCCGGGTGGACTTCATGCTCATAGGCATAAGCCTTCCATACCTCATAATCCGGCTCCACATGAATCAGCTTTATACGATCTAAGGTAACCACATCAAAATCACGGACTGATTTGTTATACTCCGGAGGATTTCCGGCAGTTACAATGATCCAGCCTTCTGGTATGCGGTGATTTCCAAAAGTCTTATATTGAAGGAATTGAAGCATGGTGGGTGCCAGTGTTTCAGAAACGCAGTTAATCTCATCAATAAAGAGAATTCCCTCCGACAACCCTGTGCTTTCTATCTTATTATAAACAGAGGCCACAATTTCACTCATGGTATATTCCGTCACACGATACTGTTTTCCTCCAAATTCCTTATCTGTGATAAATGGAAGTCCCACCGCACTCTGTCTTGTATGATGGGTGATGGTATAAGCCACCAGTCCGATCTGGCACTCTCTTGCGATCTGCTCCATAATCTGTGTTTTTCCCACTCCGGGAGGTCCCATTAAGAAAACCGGTCTCTGCCGCATTGCAGGAATTTCGTAGGTGCCGTAGTTATCTTTTAGCAGATAAGCCTCTATGGTATTTTTAATTTCTTCTTTTGCTCGTTTTATATTCATTGATTTATTGTTCTCCTGTTAATTTACTTCCATATCTTCCCTGGTCAATATTACCTTCATTGCCCAGCCTGGCACTGATATGTCCTGATACTGATCTTCCATAAACACAAATGCAGTTTCATAGGGAGGCATTTTTACTGGATAGATTCCTTTTCCATCTGTAAAATACAACAACCCCCGGAGTTTTTTAAAGGCGCCTTTATTAAGCAGACCATTTACATACTCAAATGCAGGCCGAAAATCAGTTCCGCCAAATCCGGAAAGAGTGAAATGTTTCATATAATCTTCCATTTCTTCCCTGCTTTTAATAGTTATATCGGAACGAATCTGTTCATCACACTGTATGATATGAATGTTTATTTTACGAAAATAACTTTCCGATTCTCCAAGAACCTCATAGGTCTGCTCCAGAAAGCTTCGTACCAGATCGCCTGAGACGGACATGGAAGTATCGATCACGATTACAAAATCTTCGATCTTAAAAACTTCTCTCGTCTCAAGAGGTTCAATCAAAGGCATGTTTTTATAGAGCGTCAGGCCATACGTATAAAATATGGAGTCATAGGAATCAGGATCTACCTCCGCCTCCTCTTTCAGAACTGCGAATTTTCTTAAAAACCGTTTATAATCATAGCGTTCCCGGTTTTCTATCTTTACCTGCTCTAAAAGCTGTCTGGAGGAATCATCCTCCTCTTCTCCAAAGGATTCCATCTCCGTTTCCATTTTATCCCTGATATCCTGCCATTTATTCTGACGTTCGATCTTCATACGGGGATCTTCTTCCTGATCCCACTTATCATGGCTGTCCACATAAAATTCTGCCTGCATTCGGCGAAATGCTTCTTCTGACAGATTCATTTCCTCAAGTAGATGGTAAATACCTTCCGCTGTGAATACAGGAAGTTTGCTTTTTATCTGGCCATAAGTTTCACGCCGGTATGGTGACTGGTGCTGAAAAACAGATTTTACATAAAAACCATCCAGTATTGATTCAACCACGATATCACATGCCAGATCCCAGTATTGCTTATCCCTGTTTCCCATAGAACCCAGATGCCAGAATAAACAGTGAAAAAGCATATGAAGATATGCCCGGTTAATTCGTATCCGGCTGCCCCTGAACATGGAAAATAACAGCTCCGGCTGATAATAAATTACATAGCCGTCTGTACTGAGCCCGGAACCAGAGCGATCAGCTTCAAATCCAAAACTGCTTAACGCAACATCTAAATATCTGAAGTTTAGATAAAGTTCGTTTCTTGCATTACCAAGTATCTCATGTCCGAGTTCTACCTCATTCAGTTCATCAAGCTGACGCTGTCTCACCGGATCAATCATTCTATTTACCTTCTTTCTATACTTTCCTAAATACGGTAAAACCTAAATATTATATACAACGCTAAATGAATCATTCTGTCAGCGATTTTATATAAATTCATTTTAACAAAATTAATACTCTTTTTCTATTGTTTTGGTCTTACTTTTATTCAAAGTAAAAAAAGAAAATAATAATAAAGGAATTGTATTTTCATGATAGTGCATTAAAGTAAACTAACAGTTCATGATTCTACACCCATTTACAATTTATGTCAATACCCATGAACAGGCATTTAATAAAAGGTGTATAAAACGAGCAATCTCCCATTTCATACACCTTACTATATTAATGATAATATTTATACTAAAGAGAAAATGTACGTTTTTTTACTGGGAAACGCAAATGCCTTAAATCCATTAGAGAACTTAACAGCTCCGTATTATTATTTTCCGCTGCCAGATCGATCATTCGGTCAAAATCTGTCTGTTCATTGCAATACTCCGCTGCCAGCCAGAGAAATAATTCACTTTCCTTTTGTACTGCTTCTGCGGCAGCCTTTAGATGCTCCCTTAAATAATTCTCATACGTCTTCCGGTCTCTGGGAAGAAGATTAAGAGGCGTATACAGTCTAAAAAGAGCAAGAGCTGCAGTCAGGCGATCCGATTCCTGTACACGGATATGGGGAAATAATGCATCATATTTATGAAACTGAAATTCGGACTGGTCAAAGCAATACCGGTATAAATGCCCGCATCCATGCATCTCCCGGAATATAATCCGGGCTGGCGTGTGTTCCACCGACTCTTCGTACATTTCAGGGAATATCAGCCTTGCTGTCATATCCTTTGTATGATAATTTACATATAGTTCCTGCCTAAGCTCCGATACAATGCCCTGCATACAGGAGCGGCTCCCATCTGTAATATGAAGGTCCAGATTTCTGATCCCAAGGCATCCGGTAAATAAACCGGAGCCCAGATCCACTATGGAGCTGTAACACTCCAAATGGCGAAATTTAAAACAATTATAAAAAGCATAGTTTCCAATTTTTCTAATGGAAGGAGGTAGATACAGATCCTCTAAAAGATCTCCTGTCATTTCTGGCGGAAGTTCCTTTTCTTCATAGGAAGTGGGAATTCCCTCTTCATCGCACATTTGAATGTCATTTCCTATATGAGAAAGCATCTCATTCCTTCCCTCGCTATTGGAGAATGCATACTCTGCCAACTCCGTCACTGGAAGATTCCCAATCTTTTCCGGAACACGCACCACACCCCCGTATCCTCTGCATGTCAAAATCCGTACATAGTCATTTACCGTTTGATATAAAAACATTTCAGTACCTCTCCAATAGATTGTTTAACAAATCAATATAACAGAAAAAGGAAAAAAAATCAACAGGTTCATCAAACTTAAATTTCATTAATCAAAAGGAGAACCTTCAGGAACGATATTTTTCTCCTGTAGATTCTCCTTAAATTTATTCCTGATTCAACGTTAAGTTCATGCTCCCCATGCGGTAACCGTCTAAATCCAGTGTCACATAGGAAAAACCAATCCGATGAAACTCCGCCGTTATCACACTTTTTTTAGGCTCTGTAATAAGCTGGGCAATCTGATCCGGGAGCACTTCAATCCTGGCTATTGTACCATGAATTCGAACTCTCACCTGGGAAAACCCTAAGTCCAGTAAAAGCTGTTCCGCCTTGTCAACCATAGAGAGCTTTTCTTTGGAAATAGTTTCGCCATACACAAACCGGCTGGACAGGCAGGCAAAAGACTGCTTGTTCCATGTATTTAATCCCACTTCCCTGGATAACTCCCTTATTTCCTCCTTATTCAGTCCCGCATAGCGAAGGGGACTGTGGACCCCAAGCTCTGCAACAGCTATGAGCCCCGGGCGGTAATCTCCGTTATCATCCAGATTAGAGCCTTCCGCTATCTGCTTTATCCCATGCTCTGCCGCAATTTCTGCCACTTTTTCAAACAACTCATGCTTGCATAAATAACATCTGTTTTTGGGATTGCTGCTAAAACCTTCTATATCAAGTTCTTCACTGTCAACAATAAAATGCCGGATTCCTTCTTTCTCACAAAACTGAATTGCCTCATTCAGTTCCCGTTCCGGAAAGGAACAGGATTTTGCTGTCACCGCAATCACCCGGTCTCCAAGAACTTCATGTGCTGTTTTTAATAAAAATGTTGAATCCACCCCTGAAGAAAAAGCAACTGCCAGACTTTCCAATTCTGAAATATAAGTCCTCAATTTCTGGTCTTTCTCTTGTATATTCATATAGTCTCCTTTTACCACACTTTATTAATATGTTAATAGGAATTATAGCAATCGAGAGGAGAAGTGTCAATTCCTCATTTTCACAAACTCTTCACAGAAGCATCATGATCTGGTCACATTTTTCCGGTATATTAATAATTACAAAGAGGCTAATAACCCTTTCATATAAATACTTTTTCATACTTCAGCCGGTAGGATCCCGCCAATCTTACCGGCTCCTCCCTTTTTCGGGACTTATTGAACCTGCCAGTGTTAACAGAGGCAGCTCGACACATCTGATTGTAATCTGTACCTATTTCCTATATAATAAATAAAAACAGTTACAATAGGGGGATCATATGAAAAAAGTAAAAATTCTATTATTATCAGCATGTCTGTCATCTCTTTTCACCATACAATCTTTTGCCGGTTGGATACAACAGGATAATGGTCAGTGGAAATACGATCAGAACGGGACACCAGTAGTCAGCCAGTGGATTGAGGATCAGGGTAACTGGTATTATTTTGATGAAAATGGTGTGATGTTAACAAATACCACACAAAACATTAATGGTGTAAATTATACCTTTGACGATTCCGGAAAATGGCTTGAATCAAATGCCGACAATAAGAAGACTTCCAATACAATAAAAATACAGAATTTGGGTACTCTCTTGAGATTCCAACGGATGTGACCACAACTGCTTTTGATGGTAATTCTCAAACATTCGATATATCCAATGACAACATGTTAATTACATTTGATAATGAAACATCTCCTGAATATCTTGATCCACAAATATATGCCAATGCATATGAAGTGGGTTTTGTCAGTGCATTGACGGATAAGGTGACTTTTATTGATCGAACCAACACTCAGCTGGGGGAATTTGCAGCAATAAAATCCAGATATATCTACAGTAATGTTATTAATTTAGATTTTTATGCTTGTATCCGAGGAAATAAAATAATATTTGTCTTCTCATTATATACACCGGATACTCAGGGTAAAGCCCAAGAGATATTAAATACATTAAAATTACTAAAATAGAAAATACGAAAAGAAAGAAGTGAATATTATGTATTTTTGTGCTTCCTGTAAAGTTCATTCCTGCAGTTCAGGTGATTTTTCAAATGCACCCAAAGGCTGCCCAAGTCTCTCAAATGATATGGAGAATCTGTCATTTTTATATCAGGATGAGGAAAATTTAAAAATCTCCAGGGCTTCTGCGATTGTGGTAAGTGACAGATATGGTAGTAAAACCAGATTGGAAGAAACCATGGACTTTGCCAGAGAATGTGAATACAAAAATCTGGGGCTGGCATTTTGTATCGGGCTTACAGATGAAGCAGAAGTATTGCGAAAAGTACTTGTAAGCAATGGTTTTCAGGTGGAATCCATATTATGTAAAACCGGTCATCTCTCCAGGGAGCTAATTGGAATTCATGATAATCCGGTGGCTATGTGTAATCCAATCGCGCAGGCCCATTTTCTCAATGAAGCAAAAACGGATTTGAACATCGTACTTGGTCTTTGTGTCGGACACGATTCTCTTTTTATAAAGTATTCCGAGGCTCCTGTCACCGTATTTGCAGTCAAAGACCGTGTATTGTGCCACAATCCTTTGGGCGCAATTTATCAGGCCAATGCGTATTATCACGATAAGCTTTTTCCTTCCAAGGACTAAGCTTGCCAATTGAAATCAAATGTTTAATAATAAACAGGAAGGCTGCCAACGATCATTACGGTGGTTAGCATCCTTCCTGTTTGTATTTATTGATTAAATGAGCCAATTTCTATTAAATTACCTTCCGGATCTGCAATATAGCAGGTACGCTGTCCCCAGGTCTCCGTGGCCGGTTCCATAACCGGAGTTGCTCCCTTTGAAACAACCTCCCGGAATGCTAAATCTACGGCATCATAATTTTTCACGCTTAACGCTATTTCATAATGCCCATTGATCGCCTTAGCATAATGAAATCCCCTGTTTGTCATCTTCTCAAAATCACTTCTCCGATACAGCAAAAACAAGGTACCGTCTTTCTCCAGGTAGACATTGGTTGTATTTTCGTCTTCCTTTATATCAAATCCCAGTACATCACGATAAAACCGTACCATTACTGACATATCCTCTACAAAAATACCAAATCCATCTAATTTCATTTCTTAGTCATACCTCCTGTTTTTTACAATCATACTACATATAACAGGACAACAGTCTGTCACCTATTAATTATGTCATCAGATAGATTTAATATCCGAGGATATGATACCATAGTAATTAACATCACGGTAATTTTCATTGTGCCTGTTAAAGTGCCTTAAAATACCTTCACATTTAAAACCACATTTTTCCATGACTCTGCATGATGCTTTGTTATCTGAAAGCACTAATGCTTCTACTCGCTCAAATTTCAAATCATTAATCGCATGGATTACCAGCTTTGCGGCAATCTCAGTTGCAAATCCCTGATTCCAGAATTCAGGCAGAAGATTATAACCAATCTCACATCGATTCGCATTTTTGTTTATTGAGATAATTCCTGCTTCTCCAATATACTGGTTATTATCTCTTTGATATATAGGCTTAAATCCCCCGTTGTTCTGTTCCCTGGAAACGATTTGCTCATTTAGTAAATGTTCTGCTTCCCCCATACTCTGCACAGGAACAAAAGTTGAATAAGTCCAGACAGAAGGGCATGATTTCAGCTTGTAATAATCATTAATGCAACTCTTATCATATTCTTTTAAACACAGACGTTCCGTTAAAATCTCCATTGCTCTCACAAATCCTCCCCTGTATTTCACAAACTCTTCACAGTTACAACAAACTCCTATCACAATTTCCCAGTATAGTAGTAAATGTAAAGAGGCCAGTAACCTTTTAGAATATACTTTTTTTCATACTTTAGCCGGCAGGATCCCCCCTCTTGCCGGCTCCTTCCTTTTCTAAAATGCCCTATCCGTTATGTATTGGTGCCACAGTCCGCATAAATTTAAGGCACCCCGAAATCCCATAAATAGAAGTTCATAAGGGTTTATACTCTGAGACAGGAAGCTGCGTCTGGCTTCAATGGAAAACACTCCGGAATTATCCCTAAGCGCAACGCCATCGGACATATGAATCCCACTCTGAGCAAATGTAAATCCATTTTCGTCCGTGGCAAATGTGCTTATTCCTCTGGCTAATTCATCTTCTCCGCTAATCCATATGTTTGCCCGATCTTTATGAAGTCTGGTATAAACTGCCGTTAATTTATTAGTAATAAAATTTACAGTATACAAGGTTGCAAGGGGACTGGCTGCATGTCCGCTTCCATCAATCTGGTATATACAGCAATTGGCTTTACCCCAGAAGAATCAAGGTTTCCCATAAAGGAAGATAATTGGTCACCACAGCTTGTGGTTCTTTATCAATAACAATGGTTCTTCCTGCTGCATCTGTGTATTCATATGGATAGGTTATCCCGGATTCAGTAACTGATTCCACAGCTGATTCAGTCATATCTGTCGATTCCTTTACATCTGCAGTTGTCTTTTCCCTGTTGCTTTGACAACCTGATAGCAATGACACTGATAATACTGCAACGGCTACAATGGATAAGATTTTTTTCATAAGATCTCCTTTTTACTTTATCTTTCCTTTATAAAGTAGAATATAGCATAAGAAAATAGGAAAATGAATGGACTTTTTCCAAAATTAATATGGTTTTTTTCCAAAATGGCGATGAAATGCACTGCGTGCTATGCCAGTGCTTCGTTTAAACATCCGACTAAAATGAAGAGCATCCTCATAACCAATTCGTTATGAAGCATTACAGCTGATAAGTTAGTTTTAGCTAACTATTTTAGTATACTATAGCATAAGTTTCGGAAATAGGCAATTTATTTGCCATTATCCATTGACTGCAAACTCATTTGTATAAACAACTAAAAAATGCAGGATAAAGGAAGAATTACAATTCCCTCATCCTGCAATCACTATCTCTAATCCCCAACCTTCCTTGCCACAAACATCTGGCTCAACGCCAGCCAATTAGCCCGAAAGAACTGCATGATCTGCCAATATCCAGCTCCCGTTAAACCATATTCTTTTATAAGGTCAAATTTAGCCTTATAACTCCTCACATCCTCAAACCAGACTTCGTGTTCAACTCCATACTTCCAATAACGGAAAAATGGTGACATGGCCTCTTCATCAAACTGAATTTCTGCACCATTTTCAATTGCAATCTGGACCGCTTCCAGGTTGCTTACGGTTTCTGCCCTGGTGACTCCCCGCTCATAAGGAAGCGGCCAGTCATATCCGTAATTCGGGATTCCCAGACTGATCTTATATAATGGAATTTCAGTTATTGCGTAGTCTACCACTTTTCTGACCATATTAATTGGTGCTACTGCCATGGGTGGGCCGTATGTATATGGGCCGACAAGATATAGGTAACCTTAATTTTACTTATTATAATCAAATTTGGGCTGACAATATCTGCAAAATGACTTGATATCTAGGTATAAATATTTCATAACTAAATTAATTGTAAATAATGTCATATTTGGATAAATCACAAATAATCTTCGATATACCAATCACAACTCAATAACGCTTCATACAAAGCTGTCTTCCAAGAATTGCTATCAACTTCATTAAAACTCTCATACATCATCTGTAGATGTTCCTTAACATTGCTTACCCCTGCCTTCTTTTTTAATGTTCTCATATAAAGTTCTATATCATTTAATTCCTTTGCCGCATGTGTGCTGTATAACTTTCCAAGTTCAAAAACTTCAAAACTTTTCTGAATTCTTTTACCCGTCACTATTTCCATTTCTTCTAATGGTATTTCTACAAAATATTCAACTACTGGAGGCAAAGATTTATTTATCATAGCATACAACCAGCGTATTTTACCGTAATTGTCATAATAAGGATGCCAAAGTTCTTCTTCCTTCACTTTAGCATCAAATGTATCTTTATTACTATTACAATCCCTACATGCAGGAATCAAATTCACTGGGGTTACCACTGTCGATGCATATTGGGATTTTGGTAAATAATGATCTAAAGTTGCAACATCACGTACGCCACAAAAAGGACATATTTGTACAGAATTTAACAACTTATTATAGTAAATCCTTCCTGGCTGATTTAAGTTCACCATTCTATATGTATAGATTTTTTTCATTTCGTCAATAGGCACATATCCATTAATCAATTTCTTTTTAGGAAATTCAGTGAGCGTATGTTTAGTTGCTTTATCTTGATATACCTTTTCATCTTGAACAATTTCTGCTGTACATGCTTCTAACTGGCACTTTAAATGTTGATCAGAAACTTTACTAATGCATTTATTGAAAATATCTTTTACCTTTTCATTAGGGGGTTCTACTCTATTCATAAGAATTTTCCTTATTTTTATTAACTAACATTGATCGTAATATTGCTTGAGCCTCAAATCCTAACTGATTATCAAATTCTTCCATAACTTCTTCAAATGTATCACATTTCTCAACACAATCTGCAAGCATTTTATGTACTCCCGATTCTGTTACTTCATGTCTGAATACTTCACTTGTAAGAACTCCTAAATTCTCACCAAAGCATTCTATTTGCAAACGTTCTATCATCACATTAGTACCATACCTTCTTAATTTCCAAACGCATGTTTGAGGAACTTCTTGTAAGACTACTGGAGAATGTGTCGCAACAATTGCAACACCATTTCTATTTATAAGCAATTCTGACAACGCGCGCGTAAATGCTGCTAACAATGGCGGGTGAAGATGTACTTCTGGCTCATCAATTAAAACTAAGGTTCGTTCTTCAACTCTAGTTACCAAACTAGAAAGTGTCAATAATACTATTTTATGACCACTGCTTAATTTATCAAATACTCTATTTGCATTACTAATCATAATTTCTGCCTTACCCGCATCAGTTATATCTTCTGGATAACCTTCTAATATTTCTGATATACTATTTGCTTTAAATATTGGATCTGAGCTTAAAAGATTTATTATACGTTTCCACAAGTTTAATTTTGAATTGGAAAAGCAAATCTTTAAAGTTTCGGCAAACTCTTGTGTTAAATCCTCGACTTTCTTATTTAATAAGCTATCAGAATCATCTTCTCTCCTTTTGAGTCCAATATAACTGTATTTAATACTTTCTCCATTGCTATCCAATGGTATATCATAATCAAATGCGCTAAATGAAACAAAAACAATGCCAGCAAAGATTCTTCTAATATCTTTAATCTCATTATTGCTATTTATTTCATAAAACATTCCATCATTTAAAATTATTGACTTAACCATATTAGTTAGTAAACGGGTCTTCCCTACTCCATTTCGGCCAATTATTACATGTACATTTGTAGGTGGCTTTGAATTAGGATGCACTTCAAAATGAAGTTCAATATCATTTTCCCACTCATATTGACTTTTTATTTTATAATTAAAATTATACTCAGATAATCTTGCCCTCCCAATTGCTAGGCGATGAAATTGCCCTAAAACAGTGGTTTGAGCTATATCTCTCATTAAAGAATTTTGGGTCACATCATGGTTTTTATTGGACCAATACATATTATTATCAAACGCAATATCTTTCAAAGCGCTTAATATTTCATCTCGAATATCCCCGCCTAAAGAGTTTAATTCAATATAATATTCATCACTTTGACCTAAAGAGAAAAATCGTACCCAAGAATCCTTAAAAACCAATCAAATTGTTAGTAGCTTGTTTGATGTATTAGAAAACAGCATTGATTCGGAACAACTGATAAGGAGAATTTCACCATACGGGAAAAGAACGATAACCCATTATAGAGATTGGTTAAAGGAATTGAAAAACAACGCCGTAAAGTTAGAAATGTATTGGTGTGATGAATCTGCAGAAGTAAGGAAACTTGACATTAGATATTCAAAGGTCGAAAGTATTATATACACTCTCGATAGGCTTGAAGAAATATCTAACGAAAACAGGGTAATAAATGGCGTTCTTACCGGTATCAATATAAGAAGAAATACATTCGAATTGAATTCAGAAGACGGAATTATAAAAGGCACCAGTACTCCAGAAACATTAATAAAAATATCACAAAAGTTAGGCCTCGAGATACAAACTGAAATGATTGTTAGTACGCTCAAGACAGATAATTATGTGGATAAAAAAATGTGGTATCTCGTTGATACTTTGGAGGATAAATTAAATATTGATTGAGTTTCAGGTGGACCTAGTAATGAAAGTCCACCTTGTTGTTTTATTCAATCATCCCCTTATATTCTAAGGCCCCATCACTCAAAGTAGAGACTAATATTTCACCTGTAACCATCTTACCATTAGCAGCCACGGCATAGATCTTTCCGGAATTCTCAACCAGCTGTGATTTACACATAGTCCCGTCCGGTCCGAAGTAGTACCATGCACTGTTATACTGATACCAGACGTTTGTTACCATGATCCCGGCTGCATTAAACCAGTACCACTTATCTCCTACCTTTACCCAATCATTTTGTACTGGCAGACCGGTATCCCCATTGTAATACATCCAACCATCTGTAACCTGTACCCAACCAGATGATTTCTTGACTTCTATGCCCAGCAAAGCCGCCTTAAATGCTTCCCATGTATGGTCAGTGTGATTATAGACATAAGGGTTCGGACAGATCTTCCCAGTCACGTCATAATGCCGGATCACATTATCTGCAGGTATGTTATACTTCGCCATCAGCTCCTTAGTTAATTCAATGGCTGCCTGCACTGTTGCATCTTCAAAATACCAATCCCGACTTGTATCTGCTTTACTTCCCCTATTCCGGACACACATTTCAATGCCCAGGCTGTTGCCATTTCGACATTCCGGATGTACATATTTCTTTGCTCCGCAGTGCCATGCAATATTCTTGTCCTCAACGGACTGCCAGATCTCCCCTCCAAATCCTGCGTAGTAGTGGGCGCTGGCGCCAACATACTGTGAAGCATAGTATTTACAGTTAGCCTCTGCTCCTCCCAACGCTCCCACATAATGAATTACGATATATTTAATACGGCTTAATTCGCCGCTGCTGTAGTTATAGGGTGTAAGTAATTTATTGATCTGCATGTTATTTTCCTCCATTCCAAAAAGGACCCAGGTTTACCCCAGGTCCATAAAGTTGTGACATTACAACCGTTGCGACGGTCGCAACAGATTAAGTGTTATCCGGCAGCTCGTCCGTGTACTGTGTAAGAAATTTCTTTACAGTCTCCCACAACCGTTTCACCGGCAGACCGCACAGAGTCATGTTTTTAAGAATACTCACCAGCTCATATGCTATGTACAGAAGTCCGAAGAACTCAGCCACTCCAATGGCACTAACTGGCAGATATTCCCGGATCGCTTCCGGAATGAAGCCGATCAGATTTAAGTGTACAATTCGATCAAGTATCAGTAGAAACGCCAGGGAAGCTACCATGGAGATCTTCCGGATCGCACCGTCAATGCCAAAACAGCTGTTAAATTCATGCTCCTTAATTGCTCTGATGCAGCCGAAGCAGGTATCCATGACCACTGCTAAAATAACCATTTTAATAATCGGGCTTCCCCATGCCAGGGCAAGCAATTCTGTAATTCTATCCATTTTTATTTTCCTCACTCTTTCTTATTTTTTAGTTGACAGGATCTCCTGTTTCTCTGTGTCTGTAATCCAGCCCCTTCTAACCGCATTGGCCAGCATAGTGACCGTCAGCGGTCCTTTACCGGTCGCATACAATCTCATTAATGTTTCAAACATAATTACCCCTCCAAACCAGATAAAATTAGCGTATTGACTGTTGCTCTTAAGGATTCCATTTCCTGATCTGTGCTCATTACTAAATCAATGACTGTCTCGGCACCATTTTCACCCACTCTATAAAAAACGCCATCACGGTATCGATCTCCAGCTTGACAAGGATATTGTAAACAATCCACTGAAAAAGCTTTATCTCCATATGCGGCCCTAGATAACCAGTTTGCCATTTCATAATTATCACACACAATAATATTCTTTATCTCTTCCTCAAAAATCTGAGCAAATACTTGATGTACAACCATAAATCAATCCTCCTTAGATTAATAACCCCATCTTACAATACATATGCCAGACCCGCCGTTGGAACCTCGTATCCCATTCTCGTCTGACCAACCACACCAGCCGCCACCTCCGCCACCTCCTGTATTGGCTGCACCAGCTGAACCAGCATTCCAACCATCTCTACCATTACCACCTCCACCACTGCCGCCAACACCTCTATAAGATACCCCTTCATAACCATTACCACCACCTCCGCCTCCGCCAGCATACAGTGTACCATTTGGTTCTCCAAAAGCTCTAGTGGTCGTATGTTGCCCCAGACCATAATTACTATCCGCTCTTCCTCCATTACCACCGTCAGAACCACCATCCCCACCAGGGTAGCCAGCTTTGCGATAAGTTCCACGACCGCCGCCAGAACCTCCATTGCGGTAAGTTGTCCCACCTGCTACTGAATAACTACCAAAGGTTGTGTTCCCTCCATTGTTAGGATAACCATTTGTATTAAGACCACCACCAGCCCCTATAGATACCGCAATGGTCTGTCCTGGAGTTACTGGTATATTCCAATGTGTTGCAGTATACCCGCCGCCACCGCCACCTCCTGCTTCGAAGTTTCCACTTCGATCACCATAACCACCAGCAGCTCCTCCTCCTACAAGGAATACATTAACTGCATATACTTTTGCCGGTACCGTAAAAACTCCTGAAGATGTGAATGTTTGGATACCTGTAATCGATATGTTATTAATTGAGCTTTGCACATATCCACCATAATTTCTACCAAAATTTGTAGTTATGTAGTTCCACGCTCTGAAATACCATATACCCTCTGCTAATTGATTTGACGCCCATGTTCCTGCCCCCTCATAAAACAAAGTACCGTCCCCAGCATGTGCAGGATAGCTACCTTGTTTGCACATCACACGTATACCAGACCAAGGGCCCACTGATGGTAATGCCCAGGATGCAATAATTTGTTGAGTTGCATACTGGGCTAAACTAAAAGACGCTACACTTTGTATCGTTAACGTTCCGGTAATTTTACTCCCATTTACCCAGGCAGTCTGACCACTTAGTATATGTCCTGCAGAAGCTGTTCCTCCAGTCTGGCTCGCTAAGCTATTAGCTATAACCTTTCCGGAACCATTATGGTATCCTGCAGGAATTGTATAACTTCCTCCCGCGTTGAGTGTCTGGTTTACCGCTCCCTGGTTTACCATACTTCCTGTTCTTTTATTTTTAGGATTAGTGTTATAATAGGTTTTACCAGTCAGTACTTGGCTATCTGCAGCATCTCCGGTTAGCTCCAGTGTTCCTTCCGCCATCTCATCATCAGAATCATTAGTGATAGCAGTATAACCCTTTAACAGCTCTGCCCTCGTAGCTGTACACTCTTCTGACCCTGCCCCAGCTCCACCAGCTCCGGAAATAATCATTTTACCCATTTGCACTCACTCCTCTCAGATATACACTAAAGTCTTCAGTTGGCTTTTTCTCCCCACAATAAAAGGTTACATATCCATCTTCAGTCTCTCCATCGGTTATCATTCCGGCCAGTTTTCTTCTAAGTTTCACTGCTCTTGGTTCCAGATTTTTAGGTGTGCAAGGGCTTAATATCGGATTGTCAGTTGCTTTAATTCCTGCTACAGCTACTTTCTGGCTATAGGGAACCGTATTGCTCCACCCATCGACTGGAAGATTTATCTCGATTGGCTGTTCATGCTGCTCCTGTACCATTTTGTTATAAAAGGTATTATTGAAAAGCTGTTCTATTTCAACTGCCATCTCCTGACCATCTGCCAGAGATTCTCTATCCCACTTCCGTATTTCCGTTGAATATTCCAGTGGATTTTTTATATTGCAAAATGCCATTAATACACCTCCTAAAAGATTTCATCCATATCATAAATCTGGGGGATATCTGCATCCTTCCCTTTGCGCATGAATGTCCGATAGGCAACCAGATCTCCATCTGAATCAAAAAGACCCATTTCCGATATTTCTTTTCCAGTCAGCTCCCCTTTTTCCAAGGTAGCCGTATACCGGCAGGTTGTTTCCACTTCGTTTACATAGGAGTGGGCCTCTATCGGCTTTTTTAACAATTCACTATAAAGTCCGATTTCATTACCGGTTGTGGCTTTTGGCTGCCCATTTTCATTTACGCCACCATCTCCCCAGGCCATGTGAGTAATCACCGAAAGCGTCATATCCCCGGCGTGGGCCTTGCAGAATTTTTTCCTACCGGTCACGGTAATAACTCCCTTTGTTGTGTCTGCCATTATCCTCACCCTTTCTTATAAAATTGTTAGACCGCCATTTAATCTGCGGCCACCATCTAATTTCCAGTTATTGTCCATCACGTTCCTATTCATGACACGGACTGGACCTGCCGTTGTCTGCTTTGTAATTCCAGATGCAATGGCTATACTCTCAATGTTTTGAATATTTTCCTTTACTCGTGTTTCAAACTTAAAATCCTCTGCCATGAGATTAATTCGTATTGCAGCATTCATAGAAGCTCTAACCATTTCTGCCTCATGAACAGCTTCCGTGGCCTCAACCCGGAGCTTGAACTTCACCGGATAAAAATCAATGAAAACTCCGCTGTCATATCCATTTAACTTGCGGCTGCCGTCCAGTGACCAGATATTATCCAGATATAAATGTGGCAGGTTATAGCGTGGGTAAAAAGCTGTGTGAAAATGTATTGAATTATTTCCGTAAACCGGGACTTTATAATTTCCTTGATATTTGCTAAAGAAACCGGCCTTTAGATTGGCCGGTATCATTTCCTGAACCATTTTCTGAATGCTTTTTACAACAGGCTGAGGCCGCTCTATTACCACAAGTTTTAATTCATAGGTAGAATTCCAGATATATAATTCATAATCACTTCCCAGCATGGTCATAAGTTGCTCTCTAAGCTTCTGTTCAGTGTAGGGGAGTTGTTTACTCCAACCGGCAAAGACAGCTGCTCGTCTCTCTTCTAAGGAACGTTTGGGATCTGGCCGGATTCCCAGTAGAGACTCCCATTTCTTTAACCCCTGATAGCCGGAGGTTGAAATAAATCCATCATTCCAAAGTGCAGCACACGCCTCACGGAATTCTTCTATATCCTTTTTTTCCAGATCAGTTATGACCTTAAATTCCTCATAATCTTTTAAATATTCCGGAATATAGGATCTTAAATTAATTTCTCTGTTATACATGAATCTCACCCCTTACCGCTATTTTCTCAGGTGGTACCACATAATTGCCACTGCCTTCATTAATAACCGTATCTGTTACATCAAGGATCCCCGTTACATCGAGAAGGCAGCTCTCAATTCTTGAAATCCGTATTACCATCTCTTCTGTTTCCTGCCATGTTTGATTTAATCCGGTCAGATACTCATCAATAGCAAGTTCAATATACTCTCTACAGAGATCTGTGTTATATCCAGACTGATAGGTAATAGTTGTTGAGATTGAGATAAGATCCTGCCCCGCTCCTTCTACGGTAACTAGATGTCCAATAGGCGCCAATCCATAACCCTTCCCGGAATCCGGGGCCGGATCCAAAGTGTTCTGAACTGACTGAATTAAATCTGCTGTAGGACTGTAATATGAAGAATCAATAATTACCAGTTTTACTGTGCCGCCCCCGTTCCAGGCCGGAAATACCTTAACCCCTCCAACCCCCTGAATTGCTGATACCTTTTCTTTGTAATCAGCTATATTTCCCCCAAACGCCTGTGAATCTAAGCTGTTGAAATAACGTTTCCGGAACTTTTCGGTATCTTCTTCCTCTTCTCCTGGTATAAGAAGCTCTGTTAGTTCAGCCCTGGTTAGACCCTTTATATATTCGATAGGTATCATACTGCCGCGGCTGATATTTCCGGCTGTCCCAATTGATTCGCACTGCATACGGTATATTCCCTGAGCAAGGCGCTCTGTGGCGGTGAAATTAAGCAGATCCAGAGAGAACCGGCTTCCTATAGGGATATCTATGTTAAATTCACCCTTCAATTCTGCATAGGATGCAGCTTTTGGAATAATCCCTCTCTCCGCCGCACGTCGTATTAAAAACTCCCGATCAGCCGTGTCGGCAAACATTTCTTTTAAAAGGATATCCAATTCTATATACATGATGGCAAGTTCTGCTGCTGCAGGAGCGAGTGCAGTATAAATGATGGATCCCTCCCTTTTATCAAGTTCAGAAGAAACCTGACTCAGCATTCTTTGTAAAATGAGCTCATAAGTCATTTTCTCATACATAATTAAACTTTCACCTCCTTCTCTGCCTGTATATCACCAACCGTGGAATGTACTGTGAATTTTACACGAAGTTTTCTTCCTGTCACATCAAATGAAAAAGCATCAACACTCTGGATTCTGTTATCCTGTGTCAATGCTTCTTTTATCCGCTTTTTTAATTTTGATTTTATAAGCCCCATTGGTCTGCCAAATAAATCTTTAAGCTCCACCCCATAATTCCAGCTATAAATCAGCCAGTCAAAACGCTCCGTATTAAGCGCACAGTTTACCGCCTGCCTTACCGATTCCAGTCCGTCCAGGGATCCGACAATTCTCTGATTTAAAGGATCCAGCCGGAAAGTTTTAGAAGGCTGTTTGAATACTTTAAAATCATGTTTTAATAACCCGCCTGATTCCGGGAGCATACTCCACCTCCTCTCTACCATCTGCCTACTGCAACATACTGCTGTGCTCCGCGTTTTTGAAGCAAAAGTATTCGCTGTCCATTTTTAAAACCACCTTTAACCGTTACAGATACCTCCCCTACACCAGGAATCGACATCTGCTCTTCATGATCTGTTAAATGCTCTGGCACAATAATCTGAGTTTCCGAAAGAGTTGTTTTCTGATCGATCTGCACAGCTACAGGGGAATCTTTTATTACTGTCCCCAAAATGACATCGCAGGGATCCCCTTCCTCCACTGCTTTCAGGACAATTCTTTTCATGTTTTCAATCCAGGCTGCATCAGCCACTGATACCAGCTCCTCTCAAAGTCATATCCATAGTATGAATCCCCTCGTCAATGTTGTGCGTGACAGCTTCTACCAGAAGGTAGTTTTTCAATTCCATTTCCTTTAGATCTAATGATACCGGGATAAGGCAGCCCGCTCTAACCCGAATATCACCAAAAGCTCCTTTGATGTTTAAACTTCTGGTAGGACGATTATATAGCCCCAGATACCGCTCTGCTATCTCTTGACCATTTGCATCCTTTTCAATAGATTCGTTTTTTTGAAAAATTCCCCATTTGTTAATTGTCTCGGTATCCTTTGTCATGTAGACTTCCCGTTTTTTAGTTTTATTGTCATCATAATAAACCTTAATTTGATTATAGGTATCACTGTCAACACTGATTTTAAAATCATAGTCCTGAGCTGTGCTTCCATCTATCATAATATCCAGCTTCATGCTTTCCACATCATTTAAGGTCAGGCTTCCTGCATCATCATATAATACATAAATTTTTCCGGTATGTATCAAGGTTAAATCCAAAGAATCCAAAATAATATCAATCAATGTTTTATCTGGTCTGTTTCTGGATATTTTATGACCAGTATCAATGAGAGTTCCTGTTTTTAAGTTGTAATCTCTGGCTATCATCAGAATTACTTCACCAGTAGAAAGATTGGTATAATTATAGCTGTCTGTATTCTTTAAGTACCGGAGCTGATCATAAGCAGTTACTTTCATTTGACCATCACTATTCCAACTTCTTTCAAAAATAAAGCCGAAAAATACAGATTTCCCATTTACATCAAGCCGAATCGCATTCCCTTCCTCTATATGAAGTTTGCTGTCTGGAATGATAGTAAAAGAGCATTTCCCGGGTTGTCCTTTGCGCTGTGTTTCCCAGTTGATGCTTCCCTGAACTACAGGTTCATAAACCGTCTGCCCGTTCTGTATATATAAATGTACTTCCAAATTATCCACCGCCTTTCATACGTAATATTACGTATTTTCATTGACGTACGTAATATTACGTATTATAATAGAGTCATGATAAGGAAAGGAGCTACAAAAGATGCCTATGACACCAAGAGAGATGATAAAACATCTCAAGAAAAATGGCTTTGAAGAAATCAGTCAAAACGGTTCCCATGTAAAATTAAGGAATCCCGAAACTGATAAACAAACCATTGTTCCTTATCATTCCAAACCTCTAAAAAAGGGTCTGGAACAGGCAATATTAAAACAGGCGGGGCTGAAATAAGCCCCACCCCACCTTGTAAACTGGAGGTATTTCTATGAAAAAACTTTTCTATCCCGCACTTTTCCATAAAGCTGAAGAAGGGGGATTCTGGGTCTCCTTTCCTGATCTGCCGGAATGTCTGACAGATGGAGACGACATGGAACAAGCCTATGAGATGGCTGTAGACGCTCTTGGTCTTGCGCTTACCAGCAAAGAAGGAGAAAGAGAACCTCTCCCTTCCCCATCAGCTCCGGATACCATATCTGTAGAACCAGATAGTTTTCTTGTGATTGTTGAGTTTGATATGGCGGCCTATAAAAAACGTACCAACTCAAAGGCAGTGAAAAAGACTTTAAGCATACCCGAGTGGTTAAATGAGGAGGCAACTTCTATGGGAGTAAACTTCTCTCAGGTCCTGCAGGAAGCTTTAATTGAAAAGATCCAGTCCAGACCTTAATTCTTACGGCAAGTTAAATACCTGGCCAGGATAAATCAGGTTAGAATTGCTAATCTTATCTTTGTTGAGATTATATATCTCCTGCCAACGACTTCCGTTTCCCAACTGCTTCTTTGCTATAATCCACAGACAGTCACCTTTTGTAACGGTGTAAGTTTTTTCTGCAGGTGGTTCTCCCTGGCGCTCCTGCTCTGATTGAGGAGCCGTGGGAACCGGCTGTTCGTCTACAATTACAAAATTCATGATCTTTGTCCCATAGTTTATATACTCTTTCATAGAAAGAGAAACTACGAGATCTAATCCTTCTTTTACATCATCAGAAACTTTATAATCTTCCAGCGTTACATCCATATTGGTATCAAAGAAGCTGTCACTCCCCGGTCCATCGCGGATCACTATAAACTCAAATGATCTCCCGCCCTCTTTTAATTCTTTCAACCTTTCCAGAAAATCTTCGGCATTATCAATACTTCCATCCCATATTGCACATGGATAATCCATCTGCGGAATTACAATATCTATGCTGATCTCTGCTAAACCCGGGGGCCGTATCATATTGATTTCTTCCCCATTAATCAGAGTGACTGTTTTATTCTGCCCACCATATTTAATAGGGATCTTCTCCGGGGGCAGTGGGAGGAGCATATCATCAATATAAACTTCATAGGCCATTATAAATGCCCTCCCTCCGCTGCTGTTGACAGGATCTCATCCGTAAGGTTATTAAGCATGCCATTCATTCTGTCAAAATCAGTCTCTGTTTTCAGCGTATTATTATTGGTTAAATCAATCTTGAGTTCTGCCAGCGTGAACCGGTTAATCGCTTCCTGCTCAGCTGCATCGCGCATGTATTTAATCTCTTCATCTAACGCATCCATATTATCAGCCATTGCTGCCGTATTTCCGGCTGTCTTATCCGTGTTTCCTGCTATGTCAGATCCATAGGCTCCGGACGTGCTGTCATCCTCTGCAGCTTTTCTGGCTGCATCCGCTTTGGCAGCCTCTATTGCCGCCTGTCGCTTCATTCTTGCGTCATCGGCTGCTCTTTCTGCTCTGGCATAATCATCTTTCCACTCTGCCTTAGCTCCTGCGATTACTTCCTTCTTTCTGGCAAGCTCCGCTGCCCGTTGCTGCTGTTTCATCTGTTCTTCAGCACCTGCATCTGCGGCAAATTCTACATGGTCAATTAAATCAATAGATACACCGGGGATATTGTTGGCCATTCCGATCAGCTTGTTAACCCGGTCAATTGCTCCATTTACAAGATCCTGTAAAATTGTCAGCGCTTTTACTTTCATATTTCCAAGAGTATCAAGTACTTTTACACGGAATGAATCAAATGCAAAAGCCGCGACCAGCGTTCCACCCTTAATCATGGACCATGCTGCCATAAAGCCTAACTTTAACCGGTCTGCCTGTGTCAAAACCTGATTTACGCAAATAAGCCAGGCTACACGTATACCGCCCACTGATTGAACCCACTTATAAATAGCTGCTACAATGACACCTATCACAATTGCAATCCATAGAAATGGATTAGTGAGCATACTGACAACTAACGCCTGATTGGCTGCCACAGAAAGCCATGTAACCAAAGTATATATACCCCAGGCTGTGGCAGCTACCAGAATACCAATAGCAAGCCCATAAAACACAGGGGCTATCGAGGACCAATTCTCATAAATATAAGTTGCTCCCTGTCCAATTACCTGAATAACCGGTTGAAACGTCTGAAGTAAAGTATTTGAAATGGCTGTCCCTACCTGCTGAAAAGTCATAGGCATTGAGTTAAAATCCTGGTTTATTTGATTCGTCGCTCCCAGCAAGGCTTTTTTTACAATATCGGCTGTGATCTCGCCATCAGAAGCCATGCTTCTAATTTTACCAATTGGGACATCAAGATAATCCGCTATGGTTTGGATTACATTTGGTGCCGCTTCAAATACTGCGTTTAACTCCTCTCCCCGCAGAACTCCGGATCCTAATGCCTGTGTCAGCTGCAGCGATGCAGATGCCGTTTCCTGCTGACTGGCCCCGGATATTACAAATAATTTATTCAAGTTCTCGGCAAACTGAATTGTTTCTGCATTGGAACTGAACGCATCCTTGGCTCTTAATCCTAATTTTGATACCGTATCAGCAGTAGCCTGATAAGAAGCTCTTGACCGTTGCGCGGATGCAAAAATTTTATCCTGCAGTTCAGCTGTGGTCTGTAGGCCATCATTCATCATATTGAGTCTTGCCGTGGTTTGAGTATAGGTATCTGCAAGGTCAATAACCTTTGTGGCACTGAATGCCAGACCGGCACTAAGCATAACGCTTTTTAACTTTGTCAATAAACCTGTTGCTGCATTGGTCCCGGCCTTGACTGAGTTGTTAAACTGGTTCTGGGCATTTAAGTTGTCTCTGATATTACGCTCTGCAGCGTCCATTACAGAATTTAACTGCTGATAGGCGGCATTGGCCGTACTGATATCCATCTTCCCCATAGCCTGATTCAGTGTTTTCTGAACTGACATCGCCTGACTAAGCTTTCCTCGAAGTGATTCCAGTTCCATGTTGGTCTGATCCGTCCTTAAATTTACCGGGATCTGATTTAACTTCTGAACCCGTAAAGCCAACGCCTGCATTCTATTTTCCGTAGCCGCTATGTCGTTTAACATACCGGGTGGTGTTACCCTCATACTTCTTGCCTGCGCAGATATCGCTTTCTGGCTTTCATATAATTGTTTGGCCATTTGATCTGCAGCCTGGAATTCTTGCTGAAACCGGTCTGCGCCAGTACTCATAAAAACATTTGGTGTTGCTGCACTGCTCCAGGTTGGTTCCGGAGGAGATGGCGGCGGTATTGCTGCAGCTCTTTCAATCTCCTCCCGATAGCGCACCATTTCAGCAGAGGCTTCTGCAATACCTTGTCTCGCTGCATCAAAAGAAGTCGCATTAAGACCAGCATCTGTCGCTGTCTGAGCCTGTTCAAAGGTTGAGAGCATGATGGACATTGACTGGGTAATATTGTTTAATACAACTGACATACGATCTTGTAACTGGATGGAAGTCTGTAAACCTGCCAATTGTTTCTACCCCCTTTTCCTTTTGGCTCTGGCAGCCTCAATCTTATCATTTTTCATTTTCATTTCTATTGCAGCAATGACAACAGCCTTTTCATAGCGGGAAAGTCCCAGAAACTCATGGGGCCACTTATGAAGCTTGTGGAGACAATAGTAAGCAATGTTTGCTTCCATATCGCCTCCCTCTATCAGTTTTTTGCTTCTTCCACCAGGTCATCAAGCGCGACATCAAAGCCATTAACCTCCTGCACCTTGGCCAAATAATCCTGATATTCCCCTGGTGTAAGCATCTTTTTAAGTAAAGCTTCTGCTCCCATTACCTGGTAGGAATCCTGAAGCTCTTTATTGCTGAGATCCGGAAAAACCGTACATGCAACTGCAAGCTTACCTACATACTGGTTGTAATCGGTTTCCGGCATGTATGCACCCCTTTTACCTGGAATCGGCTTTCTTTTTATACACTCCTTTTTAATCAGCTCATCCTGCTCCGGGGTAATACACTTGATTTCCCATGCCACCGGTTTCTTTTCTTTATCCATAAATCTCTTTGATGCTGCATATTTAACGTTTTCAACAGCCACAGCATTCTGGCTTAAAAAACAGCTTAAATCTCCCATAGTTATTTATCCTCTCTTTTCTCGTATTACTGCATTCCTGCAAGATTACTGAACTTCTCTGGCATTTCCCAGCTTTCAAATGTGAAATCAAACTCATCTTCCAGATAATCTGCATCGGCATCAAACTTTGCAATGATTCCTCCATCAAGGTTGCAGTTTTTTAAGATTACAGTCTGCCGGCCTACACTGGAGGTGGGATCCTCATTGATTATCTGTATATCAAAATACACATCTTTTCCCGTTTCCTGAAACTGATATAAAAGTTCCCGGAAAATACTGGTGTTATAATGAAACGTTGCAGATCCGCTTCCCTTGGATCCAACTGTTTTATTTCCCTTCATAGTCCTTCCTAAAATGGGGACTTCGGTTTTTGTCTTCTCAATCTTAGCTTCCAGGTTAAGAGCCTGCATGAAATTATACCGGCTGCTCCCGATTGTAATATAGCACTCTGCCTGGGTAGCACTTATGGCATCCCAGGCATTCATGGTATTTTGATTCATATTCTTTTACTCCCTTCTACGATACAACCACAGTCATATAAAGCTGACTCATGCAGTTAATGGGTTCCACCGGGAAATTTACCACAACAGAACGTTTGCTGGATCCCTTATCTACAGTGATGGAATCAGCGCTTATAGCTTCAATGGCCCGGAGTGTGGTCAGCTGATTTCCATAAGTAACAATATCATTCCACAGGCTTACCCTTCCTGCATAATCGTTGGGAATCGTTCCAAGATATCTCGTATTGAACAAGGAAGCTATATCATTACCTATCTGGTCCAACACGCGGACCGTTTGGTTACTGGAGAAATCCTCCCCCTTTTCTTCCGTGAAAGTTACCAAAGTATTAATGTCCATCAGGACACGGATATCACTGCCCACCTTATGAAAAAGGAATTTACCTGACTGTACTCCCTCTTTTAACTGAAACTGGCTAAATTCCGTTTTTACGTTATATTCCCCATCATAAGTCCTGTTTTCTAAGGTCTTATTAATGGCGCAGGCCGCTTCTGCTCCGGCTGTCCAGTAAACCAGTCCAGGCTCCAATTCCTGCGCTTCATTTTCCACAGAAATAATTCCTTCATAATCCGCCTTGGTATACCGATATAAGACCGTCTGAAACTTGATCCCGTTCTCCTCTCTCATACGTTTGGTAAATGAAGCAAATAGTGCTTTTACATTTTCATCTACAGAAGGGCAGCACAAAACCTGATAGGAGTAATTCTCCATCTTTGCAAGAAATCCCGCATAATCCTCCCCGGTGACGGCCTCCCCGTTTGTCCCTCCTGAGAATGGCATTCCGGCTGTTTCTGCAAGCGTTGCATTTTTCTTGAATACCACATAATCATTATCCTTTAATGCGCTGGCACCTGTTACTGTTTGGGAATCTATTTCCTTCGCAGCAAACAGCGTTCTTACATCAAATTTGGTCTCATCATCAATATTTTTTGCAATCACTGTTTGCAGACTATTTCCCCGGATACCACCATAAACAGCGGTTCCGTAGTCATTGGAGGCTTTAACACCGGTATTTAACCGATAAAAAACTCCCTTAGTCAGGTTTCTAAACAATTCCCTGACCGGGAGCATTGATACATCTTCATAAGCATAGCCAAATACATTAAGGCATTTTTCCGGGAATTCTTCTACAGTCATCTGGAAAACTTCTGTTTCAGGTCCCCAATCAAGCACCATTGGAATGGCTGCAACACCTCTCTCGCCTATTGAAGCTCCCGTTGAAGCTGCGCTGACAAAATTAATATACGCACCAGGGAGGACCTTATTTTGTACTGTGAAACTTCCACCGCCTAACATGCATTCACCTTACCTTTCAAAAATACGTCAAGAAGTTGATCCGCTTCCTCAGTGGTGTAGGACTTCCCCTCTTCTAACAGAGCTGTAATCAGATCTTTCTTTCCCTGGTACCTTTTGGCACTGGCCAGCTGAGTCTTTGTATATCGCACCAGTTCTTTCTGTCCGGTATTTTTTAATACTTTTTTTGCCATATATTACTCCTTTCAATTCATTGTTATCTGGTTCATGGATTCCATCTCTTTACCGGTTCTTCGCCCAAAACGGTCATAATTTACAAAGAAAGTCAACACTTTCTCCTTAAATTCACCACTCCGCTTTGTACCACGTATCAGGGTTCCATCTGCAAGTGAAAGGTATTCCATGGATTCCATCAATACTCCCAGCACCCTGTTGAGCTCTCTGGTCCGCTGCTCATCCTCTCCCGGCAGATATTGAATGTAAATACCGGTACTTCGAAAATATCTCGTTCCAAGCAGAGGCGTTTCTGACGGATCCAAAAATCCAACAAAAAAACAGGGTTCTTTAAGCCCCTGCTCCACTTTATTGGTATAAACGGTAATTTCCGGAAAGAGTGCATCCAGCTTTCTTGTGACTGCGTCCATAATCTCGTTATACACGAAATACCCCCTTTAAATAGTCAGATATCCGCTTTTCAATCATCTTGGGAGCCTGCTGCTCAAGCTCCCGTTCTGAAATTGTCAGCATAAACCTACCCGGTACCCAGCCTTTGTGGCTGGCCGTTCTATGGCCATATTCTACGTAGGTGGCATACTCAACCGGATTGATTATTTCAACCACATAAGTATCACCATAATGGTTAACCTTAAGAGTATCTACGTACTGGGAAGCTCCTCTGGTTTTTAACCCCTCTGATCCTGATCCGCTTCCCTGTGCAGTCCAGCCTCTTCTTAAGTTACCGGTATCACTGGGAGTTCTTTTTATCACTTTGGCAAGCAGGCGGGCTGCCAGATAGCGGGCGCAATCTTCACAGAATTTATCTTTGTCCTTTTCTAACTGTTCGAGCTGCTTTTGAAGTTGTTTGAGCTCTCTAAAATCAAACCTTCCACCGGACATTATGTATTCTCCTTCCATAACCCCAGAACAATCTCCTGGTGGCTGCCATATACTGCGGGCTGACCACTTCCTGAATAATACTCGGTGCGGCCGGCCTGTGTGACTTCTATTTTGCTTCCGGGAAGTACAATAATCTCCGGCGCAAGAAATAGCTTTATGACCTGGCGAAGCTTAGAAACAGTATTTGTGTCGTCAGTGGCAGGAATACTTGAAAAGGACAAATGACAGGGCTGTTCTTCCACCACCTTCATGTCTTTTTGTATAGTCACCTTTGTGTCCGGATCCTTGTAGGGTTGTTTTTCATAGATATTGCATATTCCATCATAAGTGGCTTCAATGGCTTTTCGGTGCATCTTTGCAGCCTGCTTCATTGTGTTAGTAAGCAATTATTATCACCCCGTTTTCCGGTATCGGTTTAACTGCGCTTTGTAATTCTTTAAAATACTTCCTTGCAGAACACCGGCCGCGCTGGTAAAACTGGTTTTAGTATCCCCCTCTGAAATAGATGAGACCGTAACTGGTGCAGACTCTTCTCCCAGCCTTTCATGACGATAGAGATCTACCGCCATGCGATAACAAGTATTTACAAGCCCGTCTGGTACGCTTCGGATATGACAGTGGTTCTTTACCATTTCCTCCACATCTTCCAAGATAAATGTAAGCTGGGGATCCTGGGAGACATCTTCCTTAGATATCCCCAGCAAGTCTTTTAATTTTCCCAGTTCCATAGGCATCTCCTTATAAAATAGTTGCCACAAACACCTGGTCTGCATAAGGGAAGGAAGGCAGTGCTGTTGCTACGGCTTTAATCCACTTTGCCACCGGATCAATGGTATTGTACTGGCAGACAATGATCTTACCTACTTCGGAAATCTCAACATCAGAATTTCTTCTAAGTTCCAGCTCCTCAGCAGTCACACCATAGAACGTATCCCCCATTTTACCTTCAGGCATCATAATAAAGGCATTTTCAGGGAGGAATCGTTTCGCAGTGTATTTTCCTTTTGAATCCTGAACCCGGTACTTTTTATCATAAATCGCAATCTGGGGAAGCTTCTGCTGTGCAAGGAATGCATTTAACTCTGCCACGGTTAAGAGTTTAGAACTGTTTACACCGTATACTGCCGCCCGTATTCTTTCATCGCGCAGGATAGCACTTAAATTTTTCTTAGAGGTCAAGGCTCTTACCGGGGTAAAACCTGTGTCGTCCACAATGGTTTCAACCATCTGCTCCATGTCTTCCAAAATTGTGGCGCTTCCGGAAAGCCAGGTCTTACTGATTTTATGTTCTGCAGGCATTCCATAATCAATAGAGGCTTTCACCCCATTTTCATTAATAACGATCTTACCAGTGGAGAGTGCTTCCATTCTCATGCATTCTACACGGGTGCGTACAGAGGCAACCAGGTTATCAACATCACGGAAAATGTTTTTAATCATATCCTCTTCTTCCCGATCATTTCTGGGGCTTTCCAGAGCAATTATGGTTTTCTCCGGAATCTTGATTTTCTTCTTAATCAGCGCAAGGTCCTGCGTAAATACCTCAGCACCCTCTCTGGATCCGATCTCTGCCTCCGTATCAAAAGCGTGGATCTTTGCAGATACCGGCAGGTTACTTGCACCCTTTACCATATCAATTTCCAGAGCTTCTTTTTTATCTTCTGGGAACAAATACTCTCCCATGTAAGGCTCCTGAGAACGCTCCTTTGTGTAGTCAATCAGATCCCTGGGTGTTAATAATTCTTCTACTCTTGGCATCGCTTAGTCCTCCTTAATCTGTAACTGTCCATCAACAAAAAATTTGATGAACGGCATCTTTACAATTAGCTGCTGTATAGCTTCCACAACATAATTTCCCTGCAGGCGTTCCGCTTCAACGGATCCATCAATAAAAAGGGCTCCCGGCTGTGGTCCGTGGGTGACCTCTACGGTTTCAAAAAGAATGCCGGCGGGTGTTGCCGATAATGCATAGGTATAAGAACCAGAAGCCCCGCTCCTTGCCACTTTTACCACGTTTCCATCCTTGTCCAGCAATGTGCCGGCCAGAACAAATTTCTTTCCATATTCATCAGCAGTAATACCGGTATCATTCACCGTGCAGCTGATGTTCTGGTACTTCTCACTTTTTAAAAACTCCGGAGTGTTACCAAATGTTTTTTTAGCTAAATACATTTTATTTCCTCACTTTCCTTTAATATCAGCCCCATGCTTTTGCATAGGGATTCTCTGCAGCTTCTGTTGACTTGTTCAGGGCTTCTGCAATACCTTTTCCATAACCGTTTTCATTTGTGCTCCCAGCCTTGGGATTGTAGCCTCCTGCACCTGGCTCTCTTTTGGATCCACCACCCTTACCCGGATCGGATTCTTTAAACAGGAATGCCTTGGATTCCTTAATGGACTTTATCTGTTCGTCCAGACCGGAGACTTTTCCATCATCGGTCAGAATTAATTTGGTTTTATCCACAAGACCAGTGACAATATCCACATCATGAACGGAACCGGCAAGAGCCACTTTAATGGCAGTGGAAAGTTTCAGTTCCTTCATATCCGCATCATTCTTTTCTTTCGTAGCTTTATTCTCTGCCTGCAGAGTTTCAATCTGTTTTTGTAACTCTGCATTGTCACCGGTATTTTTCTTCAAGCTTTCCAGCTGTTTATCCCGGTCCTTGATATCCTTTTCCAGCTGCCCCTTCGCCTGATTGGCTGCATCGTAGTCAGCTTTCGGAACATAGGTCTCCAGCTCCTTCTTAGAAGCTTCTGCTGCCTTTCCTGCCTGCTCCTCACTAATACCCAGTGCAATAAACTCTTCTTTTTTCATAAGATCATCCTTTCTTTGCAATAAAATAACGCCCAGGAAAGCCTGCGCGCCACATAATAACAGTATTATACTATTTAACGGATCCTCTCTTACCCGATTCATTCCGTCTCCTTTCTGTTGCGACCGTCGCAACGATTGATTGGGTATAAAAATACCACCGGCCATTTCTGACTGGTGGTATCTACAAATTTTCTATGAACTTATCCGCTTCCTTTTCGCTTAATTCTTCCACAAGATCCATAATACTTGTGTTACCAATCTTATATGGGGAATCGGCAGGCTCTGACTCATCATACCCCATAATCCGATCCATCAAGATATTGTGGTTATCCACGACCCAACCTTCACCCTGATTATACAAATAGTGAATGCAATCCTCTTCCTTGCCTAATAACTTCAAATCCTTAATGCAATAATATGTCACACTCATTTGTTTTACCCTCTAAATATTCTCTGGCGTCTCAAAGTAATTTATCAGCTTTTGGATAACTTCTGGACTTTCCGCATAAATACTTGGTCCATAATCTATATCAAAAAATAGGGTGAAAGGTGATCCTGAAAGGGTGCATTTATACAAATCTTCAGAAGGTCCTGTCTGCTTTTCACCTACACTAATATCTGAATTCTTCTTCAATCTTTCATACACATTAGAAAAGAGCTTTTCTTCATCTATTCTCTCAAAGTTCGTAAATTCCAAAATTTCAGGCTTTCCGTTCATTTGGTAAGTCCTCATCTCTTTTCCTCCTTCCCTTCTACGCCTGCAATACGGTCATACTTTTTATTTGTAGTAGCGCTACTGCGAATGATATCCTGATAGGCTTCTTCATCTGTCAGGCCGTACTTTTTCTTCTTATGCTCCATTATCTGTTCGAATGAGGGATTCTTATGGGTTTTATCCAGCTCTTCACGGGCTTCTTTATCTTTCTTGAGTTCCCTTGCCTGAGTCCTATGTTCATTTCTAAGATTAAATGCTTGTACTGCCTGTTCTTTTAAAGGCTGCGCTTTATTAACCATATCTGGTATTTTCTCATCCTGCGACTTATACCATAAGCGAACCTCTTTATTTCCAAGCCTCTCTTTTAATCCACCCATCTGGGAGAAGTCCATCTGATTGATGCGGCTTTGCTTTTCTGCTTTTAACCCTTCCCATTCCTCAATTTTAGTATACTTCATATTCTGGAATTCTGCAAATGATTGAGGGACATCTTTACCAAAAATCACCTTATAATCCTTATACTGATCTCTGTCTGCCTTCTCATTCTTCTGCATCTTCTCCATCAAGGCAGCCTGAGGATTGTCCTCAACAAATTCTTTATGCCATTGCTTATAAGTCATGCTGGCAGGCACTTCCATAGTTTTACCTGTAACCGGATCCCTGGCAGCTCTTTTCTCCACAGCTGAAAATTCATCATCAAAATAAGGTATTGTAGTAGTCCTACAATATGGGTGAAAAGGCGGCGCCGTAACTCCCACCTCATAGTCATTCATTGAAAAAACTTTCCCGTCCATGTCCCGGCATATATCCGAGGTACGGGTATCCAGTGTGGCAAGAATTTGATACTGATCTACTCCAAGCACATCAAAACAGTCCTTTTGTGAAGCGGAAGCAATGGCCGCAGATTCTGTCATGATCAGGCGCCCTGCCTGACTCCGGCTTACCTCCATTTCTCTTGCAAGATTAGTAATTGCCTTTCTTGGGTCCGACCCTCGGATTATGCTCTGGGACAACTCGGTATGAAGCTTACTTACAAGCTTTTCTTTGTTTCCCCATATCCGGTCAGAAAAAGAAGTCCCGTCCTGCGCCCAGGGCTTTTGAATGATAATGTCAATTTTCTCTGGATCCAGGCGAGTAAGATTACTTCCCACTCCCGTCCCCTTGGCGATCTCAAAAGCAGTGTGGTAATAATTATCAGAATAAACATTATGAAGAAACTCTGACACGCTGCCATCATAAGCTGTAAATAGAAGTTCGGCATGCTGCTCGATCTGCATCTTCATGGCTTCGAGATAGGAAATATGATACTTTGCAGAGGCATTTTCTAGTTCTTTTAACCAGCGCTCATCAACAGCGTTTTCTTTTCCCGCTTTTATGTACTGCCTGACAGTCCACTTAAATTCCTCCAGTTCATCTTCCTTAAGTAGCTTTTTTGCTTTGGCATAACTTACTCCGTTGTTATTGGCCAGCCGGTTATACCATCGTTCAATGTCCATCTGCAGGAGTTTAGTAGCTTCATTAAACTGCTTTTCCAGATCCCTGTAGTATGCCGTACTTTGACTGTATCGCTCGTCCTCCAGCGCTGCCATTCTTTCTTTCCAATAAGAACTATTCCTCTTCGCCATCTATCTCACCGCCTTGATCCTCCTCAGCCTGCTTTTGAAACGCATTTTGGTATTCATCTGCTTCTTCGGCAGTCTTCTTTTTTTCTCTTTCCAGCTGCTTTTCTTCTTCATCTGCGTTTTCTACAAATGGGTGATTTTTAAGAATAGTTTTGTTGGAGATGACGCCCACACTCTTCTCGCATATTTCAGCAAGTTCAGAATCGCTCCGGATAGCAGATCTGGTCCATGTCTGTATAATCTGATCACATTGAGTTCCGATATGCTTACAAATTGCACGCACCAACTTACCAAACCCCAGTTTAAACTCTGTTTCCATTAATCCGGCTTTCAGCTCCAGAAGGGAATACAAATATTTCAGCGCCTCCCCGGAAGAGTTTCCGAACTTCTGCGGATCCGGATCCACGCCTTGTCCCTGTTCAAAGATTGCCTTCCTCGTCATTTCCAGAAACTTTTCCCGAGCTTCAATAGGAATACTGATTGTCAAAGTCTCCACGCCTGTCTTTCCGCCATCGTCACCATCATCATCGAGCTTAATCATCTTGTATTTTTTGAGATCGTCAATAAACTCCTTTTTATCCTCACCACCATAATTTGTCAGGATGAAGATTACTTCCTGAATATCTTCAAGATCATTTAAAAAGCCGGTAAATACCTTGTCATAGGCATCTACCAGCGGCTTAATGTTCACCAGATCATTGGTGGATATGTTGTTGTTATAAAAGGGAATGAAGGGGACTTCTTCCCAGCCATGCAGAAATACATTACCTTTCTCTGCAGCTCCATCTTCCGGAATACCTGGAAACACATTATACTCCGAAAGTCCCGCGGTTGATATTGTGTTGCTCTGACGATAATAGCTGTAACAGCGCTCCTTATCCCAGTACTCCCAGATGGTGATTTCTTTTCCTGTTGAAAAGTCAGTGTCTTTGTAAGTTCTTAATACAGCAACCAGTGTCCGATTGAGATCGCTGCTATATACGGGAATAATCTGTTCTGAGCTCACTATGCCATAACAGAAATTACCGGCATCATCAATCCAGTAATGGATCCAGGAGCATTCATGGTTTGATGCATTAACACATAAATCCTTACATAGCTTTGGGTAAGAATCTCCCAGAATATCTGCAATCTTTTTATTCGCTTCTTCCTTACCAATATCAAATAGCGGGGGAGCCGTAAACATGTAAGCCGCCTTCTGATTTACAAGAAGCCCATGAAAGTTGCGTGGAATCCGGTTATCTGCATTCCTTAAGGGACCGAATTCTTGCCCTCTTACCCCATATTTGAGTATATCATTCTCATTCCTATAGTACCGGTCAGCTTCCTTGCAGCGCTTCACATGCTGCCTGTGCCAACGGGTCCGGCTCCTGATCAGCTCTTTTACCACATCTATATTGGGCTTTTCATCATTCATTTTTTCACCTGCCTTATTTGAAAATAGATATACCTGACTTTTTACCACAATTCTCTGCGACTCCTGTGGTGGCATCGGGAGCATCATCATGTTTATTCTGACCTTCCCGCTGATATCGGTTCATCGCATTATAATAATCTGGCCAACGGTTTCTCCAATCTTCCGGATAATAAATATGCTGCATAACCCAGGCGGAATTGGAATAGATCCGGGCCTGCTTATTCTTGCTCTGGTGGAACCATTTAATTGTGGTATGGTTATAATCAAACTTCTCCAGAAGAATCCGCTCCACGTTTCGGGCAAAACTACGGCCGCCGTTGTTGGATTCAATCTTGGAAACATCAACCTCATCCACATAAAGCATCTCTGCCGCAGCTGGTTCCGTAATTTCCATAGGTTCTTTTGTGTATAGGATATTAAGAATATAGGCCTCATTGGCAAAGGTAACACCATAATTTATGCTGCACAGATAATCTCCCCCGGTGTCAGCCGTATCGGTATAATTCCGGATCTCTTTAAACTCTGGCAGCTCTCCGCTGTAGATCTTAAAGCCGGTATAGAGCTTTCCTTTTAGATCAATTGGCTCCTGCTGATAATTTGCAGAAGCAATATCAGGACCCATGGCTTTTATTTTAGCCTGATAGGATTTATAGGATAATACTTCAGGGCAAAGCATTTCATGAGTTTCCGGGTCTATCAATGCCTTCATGCAAATATGGCGGACTTTTGCACCGGCCTCTTTAAAATGCTGCAGCGCACGCCCTGCGAGATCATCACTCGCCCACCTTGTCATGATAATAATGATCTTACCACCTTCTTCAAGACGTGAGAGCATGGTATCTGTGAACCAGGACCAGTGCTTTTCCTTGGTCAACTCATTATTGGCTTCTTCTGCATTTTTGATCAAGTCATCTATAATTAAAAGGGAAGCACCAAAGCCGGTTGCCGTACCGGTCGGGGAAGTGGCTAGGTAATTGTTATACCCACCTTCCAAGCTCCAGAGGTTCATCGCCCCATCACCTTGCTTTATTCTTACTCCTGGGAATACATCGGAGAAGACGACCTTACTCTGATCAGCTTTAACCTCCTGAATATCATTACGGACGTTCTTTGAAAACATTGTGGATAGGGTCTCATTGTAGGATCCCGTCATAATCTTTTGTGACTGATCTTTTCCCAATACCCACTCTACCAGAAGACCTGCCGTTCGGCTTTTTCCGTGGCGAGGAGGTTCATTTACAATCAAAACTTCATCATCTGATTCTATAAAATCTTGAAAACCATTACAAAGATCCAGCAGATATTGGCGGTCTTCCTTATAAAAGTCCGGAGCTTTCAGATTACAATAAAAAAAGAACTCCCTTCTGGCAAGTTCTATCTTTGCACCTCTTATAATATTTTCACTAGTCACCATGAATCAGCTTCCTTAATTCTTCTGTAGTAAGACCCTCAAAAGGATTATTGGTATTGACCTCACCAGACAATTCCACATTCTGCTTATCTCGCCATATATCCGGTCTACGATTTTTGAGCCAGAATATCTGGGCAGTTGTATCCGGCGCCACGTCCTTAACCTTTCTTTCAGCCAACATGATTTTAGTTTTGGGGAATTGCTCTTTAATCAGCATCAACTCTGAATTCGTGGCATCTGGGTGCTCATATTTATACTTGTTCATGTATTCATCGAGCTTTTCAAAATACTCCGCCTGCTTCAAGGGAACGGTCACATACTTATCTTCATTAAAGGAATAACCAAGCGCCCTTTTCAAGAGAGCATTCTCCACAAGAATGTCAACAACTTCCTTACCCTTTTTTAGGGCCTCCGATATCTCCGGATACTTCTTTTTCCATTCATAGTAAGTGGAAGTGGTAATATTCAAATTATGTGCTATCTGTTCATCTGTCAAACCGTCTCTTGCCCAGGATTCAAGTAGTAGCAATCCATCAGGCGTCAACCAGTATTCATATTTTCCTTTTGCCATAAATATCACCCCCTCCAATTCTGCTAATTTGTGGTATTAAAAAAAGGCGGGGATACCGCCTCTCACTGCTGCTAATATGAATAACCATACTCCAATCATGAATCCTTGTTTAAATAATCAATTTCCTCTTGATAAACGCTTATAGTAGATTTCGAAGCCTCTATATGCTTACGAAAAATTTCTTCATTTTCCAGATAATTATTTTTTTCCTTGTACTCATTACAAAATTTTATATTCTCGTACTCCTCTTTTATCTTATTTTCATATTCCTGTATGCGTTGTTCGCGATCTCTCATGTTTATAACCTCCTAAAATATTTATTCTTTGTATTAAATTATATTTTAGTATATGCCTGTGCTGTTACTGACCAGTTAAGCTGTCGTAGTCGTGCTCATTTTAACTGTCAAAAAGCTGCTTAGTTTTCTGTCAAAGTTT
>SVDU01000004.1 GCA_015057705.1 Paenibacillaceae bacterium
GTTGAACAAAGAAAAACCCCAAACCCCTCATGAGTGAGGGGCAGGGGAGTTGAGAGTGTCGAAGACACTTTTTTATTTTAAATCTTAAAAAGAAAGGATGTGCCTGTTTTGGATAGTGGTAATTGTCACAGTTGTATGAAACGGATGATGGCAGTATATGATATCGGTGACAGGCAGTCTTTGCCTGTTACTTAGTTGTGCTGTTCAGCCATATATTACGGCCATCATTCTCAAAAGCACGTTTTTTGATAATGGTGGTTTTTTTGTGCCCAATTTTGGGTTATTAATTATTTTGAAAGTGAGGTGAGGAGAATGGATGCAGACGGAAGTAGTGGCGCGGCCCCCGGGAAGCGAAGTAGCAGGAGTGATTTAGATGGAGACGTACACTTGTCTGCACCAGGCACCTGAACCCAATACGCTTCTCTTGGCTGCCATAATTTTTGAAATTACAAACTATAATTATGGAGGTAGAAACCATGAAGAAGATTTTTTTAAACAAAGAAGGGAATGGGAGACTTTTGGCCGATCATTCCCGTTACAATGAAACAAAACAGAGACTGATAAAGGCTTCTGATGGAAATACAAAACAGGTATTGAATGCATTGGGAACCTTTGAAGACGGACTCACAGAGGAAATGGCAGAGGAATCCAGAGAAACCTATGGAAACAATGTGATCACACATGGTAAGAAAGACTCCATATGGAAACGGATCTGGGCTGCATTTGTTAATCCATTTACTTCAATCCTGTTCCTTCTGACGGTGGTCTCTTTATTCACCGATATTATTTATGCAGAGCCCCAGAATAAAAGCTATACAACCGTTATCATTATCACTACCATGGTAATGATATCCGGGATTCTCCGTTTTGTTCAGGAAACAAGAAGCGGCAATGCTGCAGCCAGATTATCTCAGATGATTCACACCACCACCTGTGTGGAGCGAAAGGAAGCCGGCAGGCAGGAAATTCCCTTAGAGGATGTGGTTGTGGGGGATATTTTACATCTCTCAGCAGGAGATATGGTGCCTGCAGATGTACGGATCCTCAGCTCCAAGGATTTATTTGTGAGTCAGTCTGCACTGACTGGAGAAAGTGAGCCAGTGGAAAAGCTTGCTGTAAATCATACAGATACCAAGGTGCTTACTGAGATTACGGACCTGGCGTTTATGGGAACCAATGTGATCAGTGGAAGCGCAAAAGCAGTTGCAGTTGCAGTTGGAAATGATACCGTGCTTGGAACGGTTGCTAAGGAATTGACGGTAAAACCGCCCATGACCGGTTTTGAACGGGGAGTGAATTCAGTCTCCTGGGTACTGATCCGTTTCATGCTCATTATGGTACCCATTGTACTTTTTGTTAATGGATTTACCAAAGGTGACTGGCTGGATGCCACACTCTTCGCTATCTCCATAGCAGTGGGGCTGACCCCTGAAATGCTGCCTATGATTGTAACCACATCTCTTGCCCGGGGAGCGGTTGCCATGAGCAGAAAAAAGGTGATTATTAAAAATTTAAACGCAATCCAGAATTTAGGCTCCATAGACATCCTCTGTACGGATAAAACCGGAACACTGACTCAGGATAAGGTGGTTTTGGAATATCATCTCGATATCCATGGAAATGAAGATGACAGAGTTCTCCGTCACGCATTCTTAAACAGCTATTATCAGACAGGGCTTAAAAATCTTATTGATTTGGCAATTATTTCAAAGAACCGCGAGCTTGAGAATATCCATCTTGAAACTGGATATACAAAGGTGGATGAAATTCCCTTTGATTTCAACCGCCGCCGTATGAGTGTAGTGGTATCGGATTTAAACGGTAAGACTCAGCTGATCACAAAAGGAGCTGTAGAAGAAATGCTCAAATGCTGCTCCTTTGCAGAATATAATGGTAATGTTGAGCCGCTTACAGAAGAGATCCGTGAATTTATTTTATCTAAATCCAATGAGCTCAATGCCGATGGAATGCGTGTAATAGCAGTGGCTCACAAGACAAATCCGGCACCGGAAGGTCAGTTTTCTGTCTCCGATGAGACGGATATGGTGCTGATCGGATATCTGGCTTTTTTAGATCCGCCCAAAGAAACCACTGCCCAGGCAATCAAAGCACTTTATGAGCATGGTGTGGATGTTAAAATACTGACTGGTGATAATGAGAAGGTTACCTGCTGTATCTGCAGACAGGTGGGACTTCCGGTCAATGAGCTTTTACTTGGCTCTGAGATTGATGATCTTGATGACAAAACGCTGGCAGAAAAAGCCGAGAGTATAACTGTTTTTGCAAAATTATCACCTGCCCAGAAAGCCAGAGTGGTAAGAGTTCTCAGAGAAAATGGTCATATGGTGGGCTACATGGGGGATGGAATTAATGACGCTTCCGCCATGAAAGCATCGGATGTGGGCATCTCGGTTGATACTGCAGTGGATATCGCCAAAGAATCGGCTGATGTGATTCTTCTTGATAAGGATTTAATGGTACTGGAATCGGGAATTATAGAAGGCAGAAAGACTTATGCCAATATGATAAAGTATATAAAGATGACAGCTTCTTCCAACTTCGGAAATATGTTTTCCGTGCTGGCAGCCAGTGCATTCCTTCCCTTTCTTCCTATGGCATCCATTCATCTGATTTTATTGAATCTGATTTATGATGTTTCCTGCACGGCCATACCGTGGGATAATGTTGACAGAGAGTATTTATTAAAGCCAAGAAAATGGGATGCATCGTCTGTGGGACGTTTTATGGTCTGGTTAGGACCTGCCAGCTCTGTTTTTGACATAGCCACTTATTTACTGATGTATTTTGTCATCTGTCCGGCAGTATGCGGCGGGCTTATGTTCCATCAGATTACGGATCCGGCAATGCAGGCTCTCTTTATCGCAACGTTTCAGGCGGGATGGTTTATCGAATCCATGTGGAGCCAGTCACTGGTTATTCATATGATCAGAACACCTAAAATACCATTTATTCAGAGCTGGGCTTCTAAACAGGTGGTATGCCTTTCCTTTGCAGGGATTGCAGTTCTTACTATGATCCCATTCACTCCTGTGGCACAGGCATTAAAGCTGGCAAGACTGCCCGGAATCTATTTTGCATGGCTGGCACTGATTGTAGTCTGCTATATGGTGCTTGCCACTGTTTTAAAAACAGTTTATATTAAACGGTACGGAGAATTGTTGTAAAAAAATAAGATAAGAAACCAGAAAATATGATATACTGATCTCATCAAATAGTTAACTGCAAGATATAGAAAGGGAGATCCAAATGAAAATCATTATGTATGGGGCAGAAATCTGTCCGGATTGTGTAGCAGCAAAGGCTCAGCTGGGGGAATTTACCACAGTCCAGCTGGATTACAGGAATATCACAGAGAATACTGCAACATTAAAAGAATTTCTTCGCCACCGGGATCATGATGAGATGTTCAAACCGGTTGTGGAAGAGGGCAGAATCGGAATTCCTCTTTTTATTCTGGAAGATGGAACTCAGACCTTTGATATCGCTGATTTTATGGATGATGTCAAATCCCAACCGGTTCAGAATGCCTGTTCCATTGATGGAAAAGGGTGCTGATTAACAATTATATCAGGAGGTAATTTATGAACACGTTTCAAACTATAACTGCAAAAGAGTTTAATTACAATCCATTTCAGTTAATTGGGGATGAATGGATGCTGATTACTGCTGAAAAAGACGGGAAGGTAAATACTATGACGGCTTCCTGGGGCGGACTCGGGATTTTATGGAACAGAAGTGTTGCCTATGCTGTGATCAGACAGAGCCGTTTTACAAAAGAATTTGTTGACGGTGCAGATCATTTTTCCCTCTCGTTTCTGGATCATAAAGCATATGCAAAAGAACTGGGGTATTTAGGCAGCGTATCAGGAAGAGACGAAGATAAGATAAAAAAGACCGGAGTAACAGTAAATCATGAAGACGGTGTGCCGTTTATTGATGAAGCGTCCAAAGTTTTAATCTGCGAGAAACTCTTTGTAACAGATATGAAACCGGAGAACTTTATAATTCCAGAAATAGACACTAAATTTTATGCAGATAAAGATTATCATTATCTGTATATTGGAGGCATCACAAAGATACTGAGCAGATAAATGACCGGCAGGCATACATAGGATTCCAAAAATGACGCATCCTAATTAAAAAATGAAAGGAGCCTGTTTATGCCAAAAGACAGTCAGCCGGATAATAAGGAAGCCAGAATGGAAAAATGCAATGGTCAGACGCCTCTTACAAGAGAAAATCAGAATAAGAATAAAAATGCGAAGCGTAAGTCCATTAAGCACAATGATGTCTAGCGACTCATTGTAAAATCATAAGCAAGCCCCGGAGCTCAAACCTCTGGGGCTTTCGTTTGCGCTAACTGATATTTATCACTCATTTATGTGTTTAAGCATACCATAAATGAGACTGTTGATGAAAGAGGTTTATCAGGTGAAAAAACTTAATTCTCAAAAGGTATTTGTACAATATCGGGATATAATGGAACCATACGGGCCTGTAAAGGGCAGATTATATACGATTACACATTCAGATATAACCGCAGAACTGTTTGTGTTTGTAGCCCCTGAGTATGCAGATGATCAATTTACCAAAATGCATGATGAGGTGAAAATTGCCTGGGAATTATATAATGAAGGAATTGCTTTAATTGGCTCTGTGATTGTTGATGGTGAGGGTGTAACCGGAGATCCATCCATAAGAAATAAGATATTCTATAACGAAATGCCTACAGCACTTCAGGCATTACGCCAGGCTGACAGATTTTTGTTTGACAAAGAACCTGATCTGGATCAGGCACCAGTGTATATTCAATTTATCTCAGGCAATCCTGAATATAACAAAACATATGATTTTGGAGTTATTGGTATGTATCAGTGAAAATCAGCGGTGATGTTTGATCTACCGGCTAAAATCGGGGCTGGAGCACTAAGTAATCTAGTGCGACAGCCCCTTTCTTAAACACCCTCTGGGTTAATAGTTATTTTTCTACTTTTATATTATCCAAAATAAATGATTTATCTTCATTGATTACAACATCAGCTTTTATGGTCCCAATATATTGTGGTGTAACAATATTAGTGAAATAAGCTTCCATTCCTAAAGTTATATTTACTCCACTGTCAAAAGAAAATGATACATTGTTACCATAATAAATTTTTTCAAAATTCCAATTTGAATCATTAAAGCTTTTAAGATCAATGTCATATAAATCTTTCTTATTGATAATTATATCTAAAACATTGTCACTCTGTAATTTGTAGTTAATTGCTTCATTTAACTGTTTTTTATAATTATCCGCTGAAAAATTCATAATATTTAAAGAGTTCTTAGAGTCCTGGTAAAAACCATATAAATCCTCAATATACACTTCAGATCCAGATTCAGTATTAAAAGAGCATAATATAATATCCTGTTGACCAATTTGAATTACTTTTAATTTAGGAAGAACAAACATTGGTGTCATATATTTGATGTCATATTTTTTTAACTCATTTCCATATCTGACAATTATACCTTTATAATGATCAGTATTATCATTTATGCCATATACATAAAAATTCTTTTCTGGAATTTCAGCTAATAAAGGAAATTTAGATTTTTTAAATGTATCTTCATTTGTAATATTCTTATCTAATTTGTCAATATTTATTTTTTTACTTGCTTGATGTTTGCTTAAATATAATATGGCTATTCCAGCTAATATAACTGCTATTCCAAAATAAATATACTTTCTTTTACCGTTCATACTTATTTTCTCCCAAATATTTTAACTACTATAATAGTTTACAGATAAAATTTTGTCAACTCATGACAAATAATAATAAATTGACAGGTAACGTACCATTATCTATAATAAAGAGATACACTTGTGAAATATAAAAAGCGGAGGCGTCTATGTCAGATCATTCCATAGAACTTTTTCAAATAGATACCAGACACTGGTTTGAACGTGCACTGGGAACCCCTACCCTGGTTCAGAAACAGGCATGGCCTGAAATTGCAGCAGGCAGGCATACGCTTGTTTCCGCCCCTACCGGAACGGGTAAGACTCTGACGGCGTTTTTGATATTTCTTGACAGGCTTTTAAACGAAGCAGAAAGGGGTGAGTTAAAACAGGAACTGCAGCTGATTTATATCTCTCCTTTAAAATCCCTGGCTGTTGACATCAGGGAAAATCTCCGCCGGCCCCTGGAAGGAATTGTGGAGGAGAGAAAAAAGTCAGGGAATTATAACGGTCAGGAGCTTTTCGTGGGGATCCGAACCGGTGATACCACACAAAAAGAGCGGAATCAGATGATTAAAAAACCTCCTCACATTCTCATAACAACTCCGGAATCGCTCTATCTGATGCTGACCAGTAAATCAGGACAAAAAATCTTAAAGACAGCAAAAGCACTGATTATCGATGAGCTGCATGTGATGATTGACACCAAAAGAGGAGCCCATTTAATGCTTTCTGCAGCCAGACTGGACAAGCTTTGCAGTAAGCCTTTGCAACGGATCGGATTGTCCGCTACCATTGAACCTCTTGAGCTTGCAGCAAACTACCTGGCTCCCGGAGAGGTTTCCGTTGTGGCGCCTAAGATGAACAAGGAGATCCGGATCGAAATAAAAAGTCCATTTTCAGATAAAGGCATTCAGAGTAAGGACTCTGTCTGGAAAGACATTGCAAAAACCATATACTCTTATATGGGAGGAACAGGCAGTTCTCTGGCATTTGTGGAAGGACGGGCATATGCAGAAAAGCTTGCCCACTTTATTAACGAGTTAGGCGGAGAAGGATTTGCCCGCACCCATCACGGGAGCTTATCCAAGGATCAGCGTTTTGAAGTGGAGCAGGCACTGCGTGATGGTTCTTTGAAACTTCTTTGTACCACTTCCTCCATGGAACTTGGAATTGACGTAGGGGAAATCAAACAGGTATTTCAGGTTGGCTGCCCCCGTTCTGTCTCCAGCACCATGCAGCGGCTGGGCCGCGCCGGGCATAATCCCGGGCGTGTCAGCGTCATGTATATGTTTCCCAGAGAGGCTTCGGAAGGCTTATTTTGCGGATTTACTGCAGAAGCGGCCAGAAGCGGGAAGATAGAAAATGCCAGACCGCCCAGACTTTGCCTGGATGTACTTGCCCAGCATCTGGTATCCATGGCATGCACCCAGGAATATGGGTTGGAAGATGTGATGGATATTTTAGCCGGAGCCTATCCTTTTTATGAGGTAACGGCAGAGGATGTGAAAGGTGTTTTGCGAATGCTTGCAGGTGATTATGAGCATGAACGGGATATTCCGGTAAGACCCCGGATTATTTACGACCGGATTCATAATCGGATCAGCGGAGATGCTTACAGCCGTATGCTGGCAGTCAGTGCAGGTGGAACCATTCCTGACAGAGGCCTTTACACAGTCCGGTCAGAAAGCGGAGTCAGGCTGGGAGAACTTGATGAGGAGTTTGTCTTTGAAAGCAGAATCGGGGACCGGTTTTTACTTGGTACTTTCGCATGGCAGATTGTGAGTATCATGCGGGATACAGTGATCGTATCACAGGCAAATACTTCCGGCGCCAGGCTTCCCTTCTGGCATGGAGATATTAAGGGGCGAAAACTTGGAACCGGACTTGTATTCGGTGAGATTTTCCGCAGATTCAATGAGTCCGGCAGTTCAGAAGCTTTATATAAAGAATTAACAAAGCTTGGTTTAGATGAAGTGACAGGAGAGCGTGCCCTTGATTTTCTGCTCAGTCAGCAAAAAAGCACGGGAATCCTCCCAGATGACAGAACCATACTGGTGGAGCACTTTATGGATGAAAACAGCAATCATCAGATGATGGTTCACTCTGTGTTTGGACGTCAGATCAATGAACCTCTGTCTCTTCTTGTGACTGAAGCAGCAAAACTTCATATGGATACTACCATTAACTGCACGGCAGATGATGATGGTTTTTTATTGTTTCCTTATGATGGAACCCCTTTACCTGATGGACTTATTTATGAAGTATCTCCTCAGAAAGCAGATGCCATTGTGGCTGCATTACTTCCGGTCACCCCTTTATTTAACATGAATTTCCGTTACAATGCCGCCAGGGCACTTCTTATGGGAGTAAGAAATCAAAAGCGTCAGCCCCTCTGGATTCAGCGAATGAAAAGCGCACAGATGCTGTCTGGCCTGGTAAAAGAGGACACCCATCCCATACTAAGGGAGACAAAACGGGAATGTCTGGAGGACTTTTGGGATTTAAAGGGACTGCAATCTGTTTTATATGAGATACAATCAGGAAACATCCAGATACGGGAAATGTACTTGGAGACACCTTCCCCCATGTCACTGCCTTTAAGGCGCCAGACAGAAGCTTCCATGATGTATGATTATGCTCCCACGCCCCAGAGCATCCATGAGACGGTAAAGGAGGCGGTTCATGAGGCAGCTAAAATCACCCCCGAGCCTGAGCATCTGGCTCGTGTTTCCCAGAGAATGCATCTTCCGGAAGATGAGGAACAGCTTCATACACTTCTTATGATAGAAGGTGATATGGAAGCAGGAGAACTTGATATTCCCATTGAATGGCTGGAGTCCCTGGCTTTAAAAGGAAGGGCACTCTACGTAGAACCCGGTTTATGGATTGCGGCAGAACATGCCGATGAATATGAAAATGCTCTGATTAAGGGACAGAAAAATGGGGGAAAACGTCTTGTTCAAAGAATGCTTAAATATCGGGGAGCAAAATCTTTAGAACAGACAGCTGAACGGTATCTGTGGTCAGAGGAAAAGGCACTTGATATTTTAACTTCTTTGTGTGACCAGAAAAAAGTAATTTTACAGGATGGAGTTTATTATCACGCAGACCTTTATGACAGAGCCAGAAATGAGACTATTAAAAGCAGAAGAAGGCAGATTACCACCCTCCCTTCCGGATGCTATGCCGCTCTTATGGCAATGCGCCTTCGGATATCCGCCTCCCCTCTTGAGCAGCTTCAGAATGCCTTGGAAGGACTACTGGATCAGCCTTTTCAGGTAGATCTGTGGGAGAATGTTCTTTTGCCTGCACGAGTAGGAAACTATCGCCCAGAGCTTATGGATTCGCTGTTATCAGCGGGTAAAGTATTCTGGCAGCTGGAAAACGGTTCTGACCTTACGTTCCATCAGACTGCTGATATTGACTGGAGTGCAGATTTGTGGGAAGTTCATGAACAGCTGGAGGGAGAGGAAAAAGCCGTATATGACGCCCTGTTGAAACATGGGGCAAGTTTCATGCAGAGATTGGAAGAAATCATAGGGGGATCGCCTTATGAAGCCTTGTTTTCGCTGGCAGAAAAGGGGCTTGTAAGTGCAGACAGCCTGATTCCGGTCAGGCAGCTTATGAACCGTGATAAACTGAGTAAAGGAACCCTTCGCCAGCGAGTAAATGCAAGGACAAAAATTTTATTAACCGGCAGATGGGAAGTCGTACGTCCGCGTAAGGAAGCTACTGTTGAACAACTGCTTGACCGCAGCTTTGACAGAACCGTGATTGTGTGCAGAGAGACTATCAAGGGACTGACCTGGAGTGCGGCACTGGAAACACTGCGGATCTGGGAATATACTGGCAGGGTTCGGAGGGGTTATTTTATTGAAGGCCTGTCAGGAATCCAGTTTATCCGGGATAAAAATTTTGCAGGAACCATGGCAGGTCTTTCCAATCCCGGTAAAGAGGTAATCTGGTTAAACGGAGCTGATCCCGCCCAGCTTTGGGGGAAAGTGTTAAAGCATCAGGAAGGAAGATCATTTCTAAATGTACAGGGAACAGCAGTGGCATTATGCAAAGGAATACCGGCAGCCATTTTTGAACGTCAGGGAAAAGTCTTAAAGATATTTGATATGGATTGTGCAGAAGATGCGCTTAAGGTGTTTGTAATAGAATTTATGGGACATAGAATCTACTCTTCACGAAACAGAATAGTAATAAAAGAATACCCCAGGGAAGCAGAAGATTTGCTTCGGCTGGCAGGCTTTCGCCGTGAACTTCAGGATTATGTACTGTATTGTCTTTAAAGACATGGAAGCCATAAGGGAATCATAGAATTAAAATGATTGTATGATTGAGGAGGAGAGTATGAATCTGTTAATTTCAATTTGTGATAGTTTTTTAACACCGGCTAAGGTGATGCTGTATTCCCTTTCCAGATTTCATGAAGATGTTGATATATACTTATTATACAGTTCATTGTCCCAAGAAGATATCAATGATTTGGAACTTTTTCTGATTAACAAGTGTAAAGCAAGGCTTCATCCGGTCTGTGCCTCTGGATTTTTTACCAATGTTCCTCTTTCCAGCCGGTATAAAAAGCCGGAATTGTATTACCGTATTCTGGCACCATATCTGCTTCCTGAAGAACTTGAAAGGGTTTTATATCTGGATGCGGATATTATTATTAATGGCTCCCTGAATGAGTTTTACAATCAAAGCTTTGAAAATAATTATGCAGCTGCTGTCAGAGACCGGTTTGAAAATATCGATAAAGTGGTTGTCCTTAAAGAAAAGCTTGGATTAAAAAAAGAAGATTCGTATTTTAATTCAGGGGTCATGCTGTTTAATCTGGCACTGTTTCGAAAAGAAATTACGCTTGAAGATATTATGGCACTAATTGAAGAGAAGAGGGAAGCTTTGCGTTATTTTGATCAGGATGTATTAAACTGCCTATTAAAGAATCACATAAAGCTTTGCAGCCAGGAATACAATACCCAGACGTATCCCTTTGACCAATGCAGTCTCTCCGATATAAAAGATACTGCAGTTGTCATTCATTATACCGGACTCCCTAAACCATGGAGTCCGGTATACAACGGTACACTGGACTATCTATATTGGAAAAATTCATTGAATGCCGGATTTACCCAAGATTATCAGGATTATTGGGAGAAAAAATTTGGCGGTCAGGAAGTAGAGCAGACTCAGAAGTAAAAAACGGGCAGATTATCGGAGTTTCCGGTTAAATCTGCCCATTTTATATTAAATTCAGCTATTTATCATTATTATTTCCCATATACTTTCCATTCAAGAATCCCAGTTGAGCTGGTTCCTTTTGATTCCATAACAATGGAAATTGCCCTTGTATTTACTGGCGTAAAAGTAGTTGTATTATACTGGTTAATTTTAGTTTCAAGGCCTTTGGCATTTTCCACCTCCTGCCATGTATTTCCATCCCAGTAATAGATATGACAGGAAGCTGGAACATCGATCCCCTGACCGTCTTTAAACCAATAGATATCACAGCCTGTAATGGTGTGATTTTCATTAAATGTGTACTGAACCCATTGTGCTCCGGTTTCTGGCCAGTTACCGTATACAGCGCCGCTCCGGTCGTTTGAACTGGAAGGATCAATTCCATCATTTAATGCAGTTATAGTTTCCCAATCGGATACATAAGAAGCTGTGGCAGCAGCTAGTCCGGCGATGTTTTTTAACTGTGGTTCCGGATCAGGATCAGGAATTTGACTGGAGGCCGATTGAACAAATGTCATTTCCTTACCTGGATTGCTGATTTGAGATAACTCCAAACCAGATTCCCATTGATTCCACCATTTGGAATCAGGAGTTGTGGTGCTGGTAAAGGAATCCCTGTATCCTGCACGGAATAAATCGCCCCGGTTTCCTCCGTTTATATTTCTTTCCAGATCATATTTTCCGTCTGCCTGTTCAAGGGATACTAAATAATGGCTGCCGGATGTCATTTCATTTTTAGAATTATTCCCTTTTTCATCTACGTGCCAGATTGCCAGTCCGGCATCTGGTACGTCTGCATATCTGCCGTTTCTTTGTATATTTTCTATTAAAAAATATTCATTGGTCTGATTGCCTGACCATTTATAACAATAGGAATTTCCATTTCCATCAGCTGCAGCAGTAAATTTTGTACCAGCTCCATATTCATTCATGCTCATGGGAAGGTTCCAGCGGGATATAATATTTCTACAGTATGGATCTGGCGGGACTGGATTCTTTTCATTTAATACGGTACTCATCAGGCTGTATGCTCCTGTACCCTGTGAATCTCCATCATAATCATAAAGATCCGGATATCCGTAAATCATATGACCGCTCTCGTGACATATTGTGTAGAGTGACATATCACTTCCGATACTGGACATCTCATATTTCTGGATTTTGACACCACTGATATAGTCGGACTTTGGATACCAGGACTGATGGGGCCATAATCCTTTTGCCCATCCTGCCTCCGGAGTGCCTGCATAAAGAAGATTAACTGCTTTTAAGTATCCCCTGGAATCAGTGGTAAGTGAGGAAAGGTTAAAACCAGAGGATTTAAGCCACTGAAATGCTTCTTCTGCAAGCTCGTCTGATTTGGCATAGGAACCTGTTTGTTCATAAATATCGTCGTAATAGGATTTTGGATGCTTTGCTGTATAAAATCCGATTAATTTATTGGTATAAGTAACTTTTCCTCCGGAGACATCGTAATAATAATCTTTTACAGATCCATTGTTGTTAAAACCTGTGTAGCTTGTTTCGTTAAAGAAACGCTCTATTTCTGATTCAGGAATATCACTCTTTACATCTGGAAAATCCACTAAGATCGTCAGGCCTTTTACGTCTCCGGAAGCTTTTATTTTTGAATCCAGGAGACCTCTTTCAAAATCGTCATCTGATTCGGGAGCATTTTTTAAATCAGTTCCATGCAGTCTTTTTCTTACTTCATCAACTTTCTCACGAACTGCTTCATTTTTTATTTTTACATGTTTTTCCAGGTTTGTGATTCCCTGTTCGCCTTCGCCCGCTGAGCCTGTATTACTCCGGTTTTGAGTTCCTTTGTAAACAATTCCCGATGATATGTATTCGGTCTGATCCTCATTTAATTTTGCATAACAGATCCAGCCATTATCGTCACGGCAAAGAGTATACCCTTCGGGAGTCTCTATCTGCTGGAAATATTCATCTCCTGTGGCATTTACTAAAACTTTATTACCGTCCGGCTGGATTAACTCAAACTGTTTATTGACATAAGGTGCCGCCAAAACATTGAAACTCATCATTGCAAGCATTGCAGCTGCAGTAATTCCTGTTGTTAAAAATTTAATCTTTTTGTGCATTATTAATTCCTTTCGTTTTTATCATTTGCTTTTCATACCCCTGTTACATTAGTTCTGAATCAATTTGGTTTATTATTGTAAACTCCACATTGGAACCACCTCCTTTACTTCATAAATTATTTATCGTAATTATTTTCGCACTCATAACATATGTCAGTAAATATTAAGAATTATTAATTATTGTTAATAATATTACTAAAAATAAAATAAAATAAAAACAATTATAAAAAACAGGCCGATTTATTAAAGATCGGTCTGTTTTTTATAATTTCCAGATTGTTATTACAATCATTATTTACACTTGTTTCTAAATCATGTATCATATTAATAAGTGTGATTGTCAGAGGATCCTGAGTTCACAATTGATTGAACGTAAGCCAGCATTTCCAGTTTTGACTGGATCGTTTCTGCATGGTCAACCATATGCCGCTGTTCTTTTTCCGGCAGGGAGAAAAAGTAATTCATCGCCTGAAATTCTTCCAGTGCCAGCCCAAAGCCTAAAGGCAATTCAATACCCTGAGTGTATTTTTTCATAAAGAACCTCCTTGTATTTTGCAAAACAGATTATTTGTTATTATTGTATTTTTTAAAGTAACTATTCGGGAATAAGAAATAATTATAAAACCGGTTCATTTGAGGAATCATTATATACAATTAGTAATCTCATAAAAAAAGGAGGAGCTGAAATGTTATTTTTCGCTGTGCTTTTTATTACATTAGCTTTAATCTTTTATACGCTGGGAGTGTTCGGTGAAAAACTGCAAAAGATTTTAAAACCATGGCATCTTGTTGCTTTCTGGGCTGGATTTGTCTGTGATACTACGGGAACATCATTAATGAGCCGTCTTGCAGTTGGACAGAGTGCCATTAATTTTCATTCAGTAACCGGAATTGCGGCAATCTTACTCATGCTTATCCATGCAGTCTGGGCAACGGTGGTTCTAATACGAAATAATAAAGATATGATGGCTGGATTTCACAAATTCAGCCTGTTTGTATGGCTGATCTGGCTGATACCTTATTTCTCCGGTATGTTTGCCCATATGATCAGGTAGTGGTAAAGGAGGTACAATGATACTCAGTGCCAGCCGCCGGACTGATATTCCGGCATTTTATTCTGACTGGCTGTTAAATCGTTTAAAAGAAGGGTTTGTACTGGTTCCCAATCCAAGAAATCCTTCTCATTACAGCCGGGTACAGCTAAGCCCACAGACCGTGGACTGTATCGTATTTTGGACGAAAAATCCCAGAGAAATGATATCTAAGCTTGAAGTAATATCCGCTATGGGATATGATTTTTATATCCAGTTTACCCTTACTCCATATGGAAGAGATGTGGAGGAATATTTACCGGATAAAATAGAATTGATTAAAGATTTTTTAAAGTTAAGCGCTAAAATTGGTTCCAATCGTGTTATCTGGCGCTATGATCCTGTGGTTTTAACCGACAATATGAATGTGGAATACCATTTAAAGTGTTTTGAAAAAATGGCAGGTTTATTGGAAGGCAGCACAAACCGATGTATTTTCAGTTTCCTAGATTTTTATACCAGACTGAAATCCCAATTGCAAAATCTGGGAGTCCGAGACATACAGGAAGAGGACATGCTAAGGATCGGGGAAGGATTTTCAAAAATTGCAAAAAAACATGGAATTTTATTGTCCACATGCTGTGAATCTGTTGATTTAAGCCAATTCGGGGTCAGCCATGCTTCCTGCATCGATGGGGACTTAATTGAAGAATTGACTGGATGCAGCCTTCGCAAAAAGAAGGATAACGGACAGCGTCCCGGGTGTGGATGTATGGAAAGTGTGGATATCGGCAGTTATGACAGCTGTGGGAATGGCTGCAAGTACTGCTATGGAGTTTATTCAAGAGAACGGGCACGTGTGAACCGGGAGAATCATGATCCCAAATCCCCGGTTTTGTTTGGATCAGTTCCTCCGGATGCAGTTATAACAGAAAGACCCGTAAAGTCCTTAAAGGATGGGCAGATGGATTTCTTTCATCTCATATAACATTTAATTGACAGACATATCTATTACATTTGTTGAGTTAACAACTATCTGAAATTTTCTGACATTAAAATCATAAGACGAATGCAGCAAAATATATATTAAATAGGGCTGATTACCAGAAAGACAAGCTGGAAATCAGCCTTGGAACCTGAATTAAATTGGAAGGGGGGTTCAGATTCTGATCGACAGAAAACGAATAGCCGGAAAAAAATTCAGAATGCTGTCACTGAGCAGTAAATTTACATTGCTGATTCTTGGTGTTTTAATGGTACCCATTGGAATTTTTATTCTGCTGTTTTTTCATAATATGGAAGCGTCCTTATACAAGGATGGACAAACACAGATGATTTATGAACTGGATAAAAGCTGCCAGAATGCGGAACAGATTGCAGTAAACTGTAAATTATCCTCTGAGATTATTGTAAATAATGAATCCATCAACGATTTCTTAAATCAGATTGCGTCCGATAAAAAATTCAGTTTTATGGATATTCTGGACTTTTATGGGAAAGAGATCAGCGGAGTGCAGAAGATTGTCAAAAGCAATCCCTATATTTATAAGCTGCGAATATTTGTCAACTCCAATACCGTGAAGGAGATTATTCCCCTTCTCTACAAAGAAGACAAAATTGCTGACTTAAAATGGGGCAAAGACGGGGTACCGCCTACAGGAACCTGGTGTTTTGATTATGAGGACGCTTTGGGCCAGGCGGATGATCAGGATCATTTTCCCAGAATTGCTTCACTCATAACAAGGCTCAATGATTACCGGTACGGAAGATATGGCATTGTGGAATCTGCGGTAACCATGGAAAATATGTTTCCTGATCTCTATCATTCAACCGTGACAGACAGAACCTGCTTTATCGATTCAGACGGCATCCTATACAGCAGTCAACAGCTTTCCCCTCTGTGGGAAAAGCAAAAAGAAGATATGATGGATTTTATACATAGTCTGGAAGAATCAGACTCGCTTTCAAACGGTGCAGTCAGCAAAAGGACAAGAATTGGGGGAGAAGAGGTTTTAGCCGGCTGCGTGAAAATTAAATCCATTCAGGGATACTTAATCAGGATTGTCTCCATGAAAAATGAAAAAATGGCGCTTCGTACTTCTAAATTACAGTTTTCTCTTCTATGGATTATGATTCTCATCGTGCTGTTTTTATTTTCCAATAAGCAGGTAACCCATATATTAAGGCAGTTTTTTGAGATCTACGATACGGTTTATCAGGTACAGAAGGGCGATTTAAAGGTAAGAGTAAAGAATATGAGCCGGGATGAATTCGGAGAACTGGGAATTGAGTTAAATACCATGCTGGACCGGATACAGAAGCTGATGGATGAAACCCTGCACCGTGAGCTGCTTGTGAAGGATGCCCAGATTAAGGCATTGCAGAATCAGATCAATAATCATTTTATTTACAATGTATTGGAATCAATCAAAATGATGGCGGAAATTGATGAAAAATATGAGATTGCAGATACTGTGGCTTCCTTTGGCGAGCTTTTGCGTTACAGCATGCGGTGGAAATCAGGCTACGTTATGGTGGAGGCAGAAATTGATCAGATCCGGAATTACCTGGCGCTTGTGAATTTGTGGTATGACGATGAAATAGGCTTAAGTATGGAACTTCCCCAGGAAATTCTGTGTCAGGAAATACCCAAGATGTCACTACAGCCCATTGTTGAGAACGCAATTGGCCACGGGATGCGGGAATTTACGGAAGATACCTGCATCTATATGAAAGGAGAGATCATTGAAGATATCTGCTATATTCACATCACAGATTATGGGTGCGGGCTGGAAGAAGCAGAGCTGGAAATACTGCGCAAACGGTTAAGCGGAGAAATAGAAGATACATCCGGGCAGGAAAATGGAATTGGATTAAAGAATGTTCATGACAGGTTACAAATTGGCTTTGGTCCGGATTATGGAATCGTTATTGATTCCAGAAAGCATGCTTTTACAGAGGTTACGGTAAAAATTCCATATCAGAAAAGAAAGAAGGGGATCACATGAATCATGTGCTGATTGCAGAAGATTGTAAAATTATAAGAAAAGGAATCTCTGCCATGATTGCCCGGTGTCAGGTTCCGATTAACCAGATTATAGAATGTAAAAATGGTCTGGAGGCACTGGAGATTATCCGGAACATGCCCATTGATGTTCTCATTACAGATATTCGTATGCCGGATATGGATGGAATCACGTTGGTGAAAGAACTTCAGAAGAGCCAGTACATACCAAGAATTGTTGCAATCAGTGGATTTGATGATTTTTCCTGCGCTGTTGATTTGCTTAGATGTGGAGCAAGAGAATATCTGCTAAAGCCAGTGAAAAGGGAAGAACTGAATTCAATTATGATGAAGCTGGAGGAAGAGATACAGAAGGAGCAGTCTGAAAAACGGGCAAAGAGGGCGTTGTGTTACAGTCAGATAAGGCGAATTCTTTTATCTGAAAATATTACCAGAGAAGAGATGAATGAGGCAGAGCGGTTAAACTGGTTCAATGAGGAAACTTATTCAGTAGTAATAAGCAGCGGGACTTTTAATGAGTCAGATGATACACAGATAGTTACGTTCCCTGATGTGGAGGGGTGCCAGGTGACCTTAATGGCAGAAAAAGAAGTGAAAGATTTTATTTTAAACAGGAGTGGCAGCTCAGACTTTGGAGTCAGCGATCCCTTTCAGGGAGTCTCAAATTTAAGGAAAGCGTATGAACAAGCCAGACAGCGGAGAATCCGTGGTTTTTGTATGCAGGAAAGAGAAGGGATAACCAGTAAAAACTGCCTGATGCGCCAAAATGAAATGGAGTGTTTTGTTCAACGGATCGGAACTCAGAAAAACAGTAAAAACGAAGCAATTCTTCTGGAACTTGCAGACCGAGTGAAAAAAGGAGAAGTGGAAGGATTACAGTTTCAGGATTTTATGAGTCACATTATTATGAGAGTCAGAGAATTTTACGGCAGAATCCTGGCAGAGGAAGAGATATCTTTGGAAAAACTCTGCCATATGCTTGAATTTAACAACATTGATGAGTACTGTACAGAAATCAGGCGGGTGTTCTCCTGCATCAATGAACGGGTGCTTCGTGAAAATGATGATTATAAAAGCCGCTTAAAGGTGGAGGAGGCGCTGGCCTATATGAATGAAAATTATTCCAGAAATATCAACATGGCCATGGTCTCCAATTACGTAAACATGAATTACACCGTATTTTCCATTGCATTTAAGGAATACACCGGTGATAACTTTGTTAATTATTTACGAAAGATCCGGATGAATGAAGCAAAGCGGCTGCTGGCAGAAACTGATTATAAGATCGGCGAAATCGGACAGATGACAGGGTATGAAGATCCCAAGCATTTCATGAAGACTTTTAAGTGGGTGGCTGGTATCACTCCCAGCGAATTTCGGAAAAATTTAAGAGTGAAGGATGGGAAAACTGAAAATATTACACCAAAAACGAAAATAGTAACATTTTAATCAAACCTTTTAACATCTACAATAGAATTGTAGCAGATAATTGCCCCAGGTTAAAAGACCTGGGAGATCATTGGGCGGAGGTTTATGAATGAGAAAGAGATTTAACAAGTGGTCTGCGCTGCTTACTGCTGGCGCAATGACTATGACCCTTCTTTCCGGATGCCAGAAAGCAGCATCAACGGATGGAACCGGACAGACAAGCAAGGCTGAGGAGACAACACAGACTACTGCACAGACGACAACGGCGGAAGAAAAAAAGGATTCGGCAGATGCCGGTTCCACACCAAGGAATGAAACTCTTTATTTCAACGGACAGCAGTGGGGGACAATTAATGACTGGAATCCCTTAAGCTCTAACTCAAACAATGCAATGGCAGTTACACAGCAGGATAATGCAAGGGTGCTTGTATATGAGACTCTTTTCATGTATAACATGCTGGACGGAAAACTTTACGGACTTCTAGGTAAGGATTATTCCTGGAACGATGCACAGACAGAGCTGACCATAACCTTAAATCCGGATGCCAAATGGAGCGATCAGACTCCGGTTACTGCACAGGATGTTGCGTACACCTTTGACTGCCATAAAAAATATGCCTCTGCACAGGGCAGTGATTATTCCAATTACATTGATTCAGTTGTAGCAAAGGATGATCACACCGTAATATTTAAGGCGAAGCTGGATGACAAAGGTCTTCCGGAGAATCCCTTAAAGGTTGTGGAATATGTTCCGAAAATTTATGTTTTGCAGAAAGCTTATCTACAAAAAGTGGAGCAGCGTAATGGCAACGATGCAGACAAAATCAAACAGGATCGTATGGACGATTTCGTCGCTTCCGGACCTTATAAATCCTATTACAATGACGACCAGAAAGTTGTTTTTGTTAGAGATGATAATTATTGGGGAAAGGCCTTGTGGGGAAAGCTTCCTGCACCAAAATATATCACCCATGTAATCTATGAGAATAATGCCGCAGGAGATACTGCGTTTAAAGCCGGAGAGGTTGATGTTTCCCAGCAGTTCATCACCAATGTGCAGAAACTTTGGGAAGAAGATGGTCTGCCAATCTCCACCTATATTGATGAGGCACCTTACGGCGTCTGTGCCACCATGCCAACCGCTTTCTTTAACGTGGAGAAACCAGGACTTGACCGGAAAGAAGTAAGAAAAGCCATTGCCATGGCAGTTGATTATGATCAGATCATCGCTTCCGCCATGTCCAATCAGTCACCAAGCTTTAAAGATGTACCCCGTTCCATTATGAATCCTACTTCTGGGGAACAGGCGCTGGTGAATCAGGATGCGTTAAAAGATTATCAGTTTACAGGCAATGATGTGGAAGGAGCGAAAGCTCTCTTAGACAAGGCTGGTATTGTAGATAAAGATGGAGACGGAATCCGTGAAATTGACGGTAAGAATCTTACCTTTAAGGCCGAATGTCCGGATGGCTGGACGGACTGGAATGCATCTTTGGAAATCGTTGCAGCAGCAGGAAGCAAAATAGGAATAGGAATTGAGACTTATTTCCCAGATGCCAATACCTTCTATGACGATATGACGACCAGGAAGTTTGATATCTGTATGTGGAGTCCGCCTGCAGCTTCTGTTGCAAACCCATGGGGCAGAGCTATGGCCTTTATGTCCACTGATTACGCTAAGCTTAAGGTAAACTGGACTGGCAACTACGGCGGTTATATCAATGAGGATGCAAACAATCTGTTAAAGAAGATCCCGTTAGAGACCAATAAAGATACACTGAAAGAGTATTATACAGAACTGAGCAGAATTTACTTGGATGAGGTTCCTTCCTTCTCCCTGATGTACAGACCGATGGTGTTTCATGCAGTGAATGAAAGTGTATGGACCGGATTCCCACAGCTTGATGATGGTGATAACATTCCGCCAACAGACTGTACCGATGGTTACGGAATCGCAGCGCTTTATAATCTGGTGAATGTAAAATAAGAGGAATTACAAAAGGGGTGAGACTTTGATGGGATATAAAAAATATTATACCAATAAAATCATCTGGTATCTGATAACTCTGGTAATTGCTGTGGTGCTGAATTTCATTCTGCCCAGACTGATGCCAGGTGATCCGGTCTCAGCCATTGCGGCCAGGGCGGTAGACGGCATGACCGATTCTACCGCAATCCAGGCCGTATATGAGGACTATGCGGAAAAATTCGGTGTCAATTTGCCTATGAGCACGCAGTTTCTTATTTTCATTAAGAATGCTTTAAGAGGGGATTTTGGAGTTTCCTTCAGCCAGTATCCCAGAACCGTGGGGAATATTATTGCTTCATCCGTATGGTGGACCGTCTGTCTTCAGCTTCCTGCAATTTTGCTTGGCTGGATTCTTGGTAATGTCCTTGGAGCGGTTTCTGCCTATAAGAAGGGTATATTTGATAAAGGAATTCTTCCTGCATTTTTATTTATGAGCAATGTACCGGCTTTTGGTATGGCGACTGTTCTTCTTTATGTATTTTCACTGAAGCTGGGTCTGGCTCCTTCCAGCGGAGGCTATGGTTTTGATTTAATTCCCAGCGCAAGCATTACATTTTTCCGTTCTGTTCTGGCTCATTACCAGCTTCCATTCTGGTCTGTTGTTCTCATAACGGTAGGTGGTCAGGCGATCGGAATGCGTTCCATGTCAATCTATGAATTGAATGCAGATTACGTAAAATACAGCCGCTTTATGGGTATTAAGGACAGAAAGATTGTGGGATATGTATTTCGCAATGCCATGCTTCCCCAGATCACAGGTCTTGCCATGTCCATTGGAACCATGATCGGAGGGGCACTGGTTGCGGAAATTATCTTCAGTTATCCGGGTCTTGGAACCACACTGCTGGCCGCTGTCAAAGGAAGGGATTACCCCTTGATATCAGCCTGTACACTGATTATAACAATCATGGTATTACTGGCTAATTTAATTGTAGAGCTGATTTACGGTGTCATTGATCCCAGGATCAAGGCAGCACAGCAGGATTAGGAGGGCGAGTGATGAAAAACCAGATCAGACAGATTTTCCATTCCCCTAAATTTACAGTGGGATTTATCATATTTGCAGCATTGCTTGTGTTAACCGTTTTTTATCCTTTGATTGTGACCAATGATCCTTTGGAGATGGTTGGACAGGGGAACTTTTTTAAGCCGGGAACCTATATCTCAGTCTCGGAAGCGGTAAATACAAATCCATATACCTTAAATTTAAATGCGTCATCTGGCAGGCTTGAGCAGAATTTAAGCATGGAGGAACGTATGGCCATGGCTGACTGGCTTAATCAGTTTGCAGGCATTTCTTCAAAGGAGATGGATGTAACGGATGCCGGGGGGCTTGTTTCACTGTGGAAGGACCATTATGATTCTGCCAGTGAGCAAAAAGGTCTTATCGCCGCCAGAAAAAAGTATTTCAGCCGTCTTGATAAAAAGATTACAGGACTGCTTGAGGACAGAGATGTTCTTCTGGCTGAAAAGAATCAGGAGACAGGGGAAGTATCGGTTAAAAAGACCATACCATCCACCTCTTATGTCAATGTTAAGGATGTAGGAAGCAGACGGGTATTCATACTGGGGACAGATAATTTCGGACGTGATGTATTGACAGAGCTGGTGGCAGCCATTAAAACCTCTTTAAAAATAGGATTTATTGCAGGACTGATTGCCACAACCATTGGACTTTCTCTGGGTCTGATTGCCGGGTATCTGGGGGGAATCATCGATGACTTTATTTTGTTTATCACCAATCTGTTTACTGTAATCCCCAGCTTTATTCTTCTTATTCTCATTTCCTACAGCATAGGCAAAAATGCCAGAGGGGTGATGATGGTGGCAATTATTATCGGACTTACCTCATGGACCTGGACTACCAGATCGGTTCGTTCCCAGGTGATTTCTCTTCGAAACAGAGATCACGTGAATTTATCGAAGCTTTCCGGGCACAGTCTGTTTCGGATTATTCTGACAGATATTCTTCCATACATAGCATCTTACGTTGTAATGGCACTGATTTTACAGATTTCCTCCGGGATTCTTGCAGAAGCGCAGTTATCGATGATCGGGCTTGGTCCTGCGACTACGACGGTATCCACTCTTGGTCTTATGATGAACTGGGCGATGTCTTACAGTGCACATTTGAATGGGGACTGGTGGGCTTATTTTCCTGTCATCATTTCCATCGCACTGATTTCATTTTCCTTAAATCTGATGAATACGGGCCTGGATCAGATATTTAATCCACAGTTAAGAGAGTGAGGAGGATAAAAAGTGGGAAAGACAATGCTGGAAGTGGATCACTTAAAAACGAAATATATTACCAGATTTGGGGAAAATGTCTTTGCAGTTGACGGAGTATCGCTTAAAATAGAAGAAGGGAAATCTCTTGGAATCGCAGGGGAATCAGGCTGCGGAAAATCCACACTGGCACTGAGCCTGATGGGGTATTATTTTGCGCCCCTTCATTATCAGAGCGGGACCATAAAGATGGATGGAGTGGATATAACCGGAATGAAGCCGGATGAGATCCGTAAGAAGGTACTTGGCAACGAAATTGCTTATATCCCTCAGGCTGCCATGAATGCCTTAAACCCCACACAGAAGATTATTTCTTTTATCGAAGATGTCATACGGGCTCATGACCCTGGTGCTTCAAAAAAGGAGATTTATGATCTTGCAAGGGAGCGGTTTGAAATTCTGGGACTGCCGGAAAGTGTATTAAAGAAACATGCAGTGGAACTGTCCGGAGGCATGCGGCAAAGGACAGTCATCGCCATATCCACTATTTTATCACCCAAAGTACTGATTGCAGATGAACCTTCCTCTGCTCTTGATGTGACTTCCCAGAAGATGGTAATCAAGATGCTTCGGAACTTAATGGAAAAAGGCTTTATAAAATCTATGATATTCATTACCCATGAGCTTCCTCTCCTTTATAATGTTACGGATGAGATTATGGTGATGTATGCGGGGCAGATCGTGGAGCATGCAACTGCCAAGGAGATGGTTTTTGATCCTCTCCATCCATATTCCAAAGGCCTGATGGGTTCCATCCTGGTTCCGGAGAAGGGGGCAAGAGATGCCAAGCTGACTGCCATACCCGGCACTCCGCCTAATTTAAAAAATCCACCCAAAGGCTGCCGGTTTGCAGACCGCTGCCGCTATGCCAAGCCTGCCTGTATGCTTCACCCAATTGCGGAAAGCCGCCTGGAAGACGGCCGGATGTACCGCTGCTATCTGGAAGAAAAGGAATTAAGGGAGGTATACCAGGATGAGTGAAGAAAAAAAGCAGGTACAGAACAGCTCCTGTTTAAGCGGAACTGGTGTGACTAAGATCTTTGGAATGGGTAAGGAAAAAACAGTGGCGGTGGATCATGTGGATTTCCAGTTTCGGGAAGGTGAGATTGTATCTATCGTGGGTGAGAGCGGTTCGGGGAAGACAACTCTATCTAAGATGCTGCTGGGATTAATCAGTGTCACAGAAGGGGAAATTTGCTTTCAGGGAAAGCCGCGGGATATTAAAGGCTATCGTAAAAAGAAAGAGTATTGGAGGGGAATTCAGGCGATTTTTCAGGATCCGTTTTCCTCCTTCAATGTATTTTATAAAATTGATCAGGTGCTTTTAGACTGCATTAAAATGAGAGGCGGCGCCAGACTCCCTTATGAGAAAAAGGTGGAGATGATGACGGAAGCCTGCCGTTTTGTTAATCTGAAATTTGAAGAACTGACCAACAAATACCCCTTTGAGCTTTCCGGAGGTCAGATGCAGCGGCTGATGATTGCAAGGATCTTTCTTTTAAAACCGGCGATTCTGCTGGCAGATGAGCCTACCTCCATGATTGATGCCTGTTCCAGAGCCACCATACTGGATATGCTGTTAAAGCTGAGAGATGAGACCAACATGACCATTATTTTCATCACTCATGATATCGGGCTTGCTTTTTATATTTCTGATTCCATCTACATAATGGAACATGGAAAATTTGTGGAATCAGGAACTGCCGAAGCTGTGATTCTAAATCCCAAGGCGGCATATACAAAACGCCTCATTAATGATGTACCCAAAATTCATGAAGAGTGGGACTTATCAACTGTCTGACTGCGGATTGAAAGGAGAATGTATGAAAAAAAGGGTAATAGACAAAGCATTTGTAATGCGGATTGCTTCAGAAGAAACCTGGTATCCGGCAACGGTGCCTGGCAGCGTGTATGGTGATCTTCTGGCCAATGGAGTGATAGAAGATCCTTACTGGCGGGACAATGAGTTAAAAGCGCTGGAGCTGATGAAAGAGGATTTCGAATATGTAGGCGTTTTTGACGGAGATGACGAAATATTAAAGCAGGAAAAAGTCTGCCTTCACTTTATGGGACTTGATACTCTGGTAGACATCTATTTCAATAACACCCCTCTTGGCAGTGTAAATAACATGCACCGTCAATGGGAATTTGAAGTAACAGATGTAATAAAGCAGACAGAAAATAAGCTTCGGTTAGTATTCCATTCTCCCACCAGGTTTATTGAAAAAGAATATGAAAAGGATAAAATCGGAGGTTCAGAGGATGCCATGCGGGGCTTTTCAAAGCTGAGAAAGGCGCATTGCATGTTTGGCTGGGACTGGGGTCCCAGACTTCCGGATGCCGGTATCTGGCGGGATATTTTCCTGACTGGTGTAACCGGCGCCAGTTTTAACAGTGTTTCGGTCAGTCAGCGCCATGAACCGGAAGGGGTATATTTAAATTTTAAAGTTTTAGTTGACCGAACTGTGGATAACCGTCTGCTTGATTGGGGGAGAGATAACAAAGAGCTTCTGAAAGATGGTTATACTTTGGACATTACGGTCACAGACCTTGCAGATAAAAGCCAAAAGAAGGTTCATGCCTTTGGTGGAAAGCCAGAAGAGATTCTCATTGAAAACCCCAGACTTTGGTGGCCTAATGGGTATGGAGAGCAGAATCTTTATTCCGTACTGGTCCGGCTTTTGAAAAATGAGGAAGAGGTCGATTCATGGGAAAAAAGAATCGGTCTTCGTACGCTTACAATGAAAAGAACAAAGGATGAGTTTGGTGAATCCTTTGCTCATGAGGTTAACGGAGTCAGCTTTTTTGCAATGGGAGCTGATTACATTCCTGAGGATTGTATTTTAGGCAGATGCAGCGAGAAGAGAACAAGGCAGCTGCTAACCCAGTGCAAGGAAGCTAATTTTAATGTAATCCGGGTCTGGGGAGGAGGTCATTATCCCTTTGATGGGTTTTGGGATATCTGCGATGAGTTGGGACTGGTGGTGTGGCAGGATTTTATGTTTGCCTGCGCACTTTATGATCTGACAGAGGAATTTGAGGAAAACGTCCGAAGGGAATTAATTGATAATATCCGGAGAATCCGTAGTCACCCAAGTCTGGGACTCTGGTGCGGCAACAATGAGATGGAGATGTTTACGGATACGGAGATCTGGGGCTGTACCCCCAGACAGAAAGCCGATTATATTAAGCTATATGAATATATAATACCGAAAATATTAAAGGAAGAAGATCCGCATACCTTTTACTGGCCTGCCAGCCCCTCATCCGGAGGAAGTTTTGACAACCCCAACGATGAAAACCGGGGAGATGTCCATTACTGGGATGTGTGGCATGGAAACAAGCCTATTACAGAGTACCGCAAATTTTATTTCCGTTACGTTTCAGAATTTGGTTTTCAGTCATTTCCATCTATAAAGACAGTGGAGACTTTTACGGAAAAAGAGGAAAGAAATATCTTTTCCTACGTCATGGAAAAGCATCAGCGCAATTCCACAGCAAACGGAAAGATAATGAACTATATGGAGCAGACCTTTTTATATCCCAGTGATTTTGATACCCTTCTTTATGCTTCCCAGCTTTTGCAGGCAGAGGCCATGCGCTATGGGGTGGAGCACTTTAGAAGAAGCCGTGGACGCTGTATGGGAGCGATTGTGTGGCAGCTCAATGACTGCTGGCCTGTAGCTTCGTGGTCGTCCATCGATTATTACGGAAGATGGAAAGCGCTTCATTACTATGAGAAGCGGTTTTTTGCACCCCTTATGATTTCCTGTGAGGAAGAGGGAATACTTACCCAGGATACCAATCCCAACGCCCAGCCTTATGAGGTAATTAAATCCATTCGACTGTGCGTGGCCAATGAAACCCGAAGGGATGAAACGGTGACCGCTGTCTGGGAACTGAGAAAAAATAACGGAGAGATAGTGAAAAACGGGCTGGAAGAGTGTGTAGTTCCAAAGCTTTCATCTCTGTGGTTTGAAAAGATTTCAATGCAGGATGCCAGTCTTTATGAGGATTATGTCAGCTATAAACTGGAGCAGGGGGGAGAAACCCTGTCCCAGGGAACAGTTTTATTCTGTCCACCCAAACACTATCGTTTTCTTGATCCCCAGCTGACCGTACGGTCAGACGGAGGATTTCTGATCGTGGAGGCAAAGGCTTATGCCCGCTCTGTAGAAATCCGTAACAAAGAGGATAATCTTCTGTTAAGCGATAATTTCTTTGATATGAATCCGGGAGAAAGAAAAGTCAGGGTTCTAAAAGGTCTGCCAGAGGAGTTAACTGTGAGAAGTGTTTATGACATCCGATAACAATGAATGAAAAGAAGGGATAGATAACAATGGATATAAAAAAGTTGGTTGGGGAAATGACATTGGAGGAAAAAGCGGGACTGTGTTCAGGTGCGGATTTCTGGCATACAAAGACAGTGAATCGATTGAACATACCGGCCTCTATGGTGAGTGACGGCCCTCACGGGTTAAGAAAGCAGGATGAAAAAAGCGATCATTTAGGTGTCAATGACAGTATCAAAGCAGTCTGTTTTCCTACCGCATGTGCAACCGCTTCCTCTTTTGACCGGGAACTGCTTATCGCTCTTGGTGAGGCTTTGGGAGATGAGTGTCAGGCGGAGAATGTCAGTGTCATACTGGGACCTGCCGTTAACATTAAGCGTTCTCCTTTATGCGGCAGAAACTTTGAATATTTTTCGGAAGATCCCTATCTTGCAGCTGAGATGGCAGGAAGCCATATTAAGGGAGTACAGAGTAAGGCGGTAGGTACCAGTTTAAAGCATTTCCTTGCCAATAATCAGGAACACAGACGTATGACCTCTGATTCTGTAGTGGATGAAAGAACACTGCGGGAAATTTATCTGGCTGCTTTTGAAGGGGCGGTAAAAACTGGAAATCCCTGGACTGTGATGTGTTCTTACAATAAAATAAACGGAACTTATGGTTCGGAAAACAGGCGTTATTTAACGGATATACTAAGAGACGAGTGGGGCTTTGACGGATATGTTATGAGTGACTGGGGAGCGGTGAATGACCGTGTTGCCGGAGTAATTGCAGGGCTTGATTTAGAGATGCCTTCCTCAGGGGGAGTCAATGATGCACGTTTGGTGGAAGCAGTGAGAGACGGACGGCTGATAGAAGAAGTTCTTGATCAGGCCGTTACCAGAATTCTGACCATTGTTGACCGATACTTAAAGAACCGGAAGCCGGAAACCATATGGGATAAAGAAGCCCATCATGAATTGGCAAGAAAGATGGAGGGAGAGTGTGCAGTACTCTTGAAAAATCAGGGAATACTTCCTCTTTCTGATTCCGATGAAGTGGCATTTATCGGTTATTTTGCAGCTAATCCCAGATACCAGGGAGGCGGCAGCTCTCACATTAATTCTTCAAGGGTAGAGTCTGCTGTGGAGGCGGCCAAGGACAAGGGGGTAATCTATGCCCAGGGATATGAAATCGATGCAGATCAGATGAACAATACCTTGTTAGAGGAAGCTGTAGAAGTAGCAAAGAAAGTAAAAACAGCTGTTATTTTTGCCGGCCTTCCCGATTCCTTTGAATCAGAGGGGTATGACAGAATTCATATGGCTATGCCGGAATGTCAGAATGCCTTAATTGAAGCAGTGGCTGCCGTTCAGCCCAATACAGTAGTGGTGCTTCACAATGGTTCACCAGTAGAGATGCCTTGGATTCATAAGGTAAAAGGAGTGTTGGAGGCATATTTAGGCGGTCAGGCAGTTGGCGGTGCAGTTGTGGACATTTTATACGGTCATGTAAACCCAAGCGGAAAACTGGCTGAGACATTTCCGATCAAGCTGGAAGATAATCCGTCCTATCTTTATTATGGAGGAGAAAAGGATCGGGCAGAATACCGGGAAGGAGTATTTGTAGGATACCGGTATTATGATAAAAAGAAAATGGAAGTGCTGTTTCCCTTTGGTCATGGACTAAGCTATACCACCTTTGAATACAGCAATATGAAAGCTGATAAATCCACCTTGAAAGATGATGAAACATTGACCGTTTCTCTTGATGTCACCAACACAGGTAAGGTTAAGGGGAAAGAGGCTGTACAAATTTACGTGGAAGCACCGGATAGCCAGGTAATCCGCCCGGTAAGAGAGCTGCGTGAATTTGCAAAGGTAGAATTAGAACCGGGAGAAACAAAAACAGTTGCGTTTACCCTTGGTAAACGGGCTTTTTCCTACTACCATGTGGAAATAAAAGACTGGTTTGTACAAACGGGGGATTATCTTATCCATGCAGCATCATCTTCCAGAGATCTTCGTCAGATGATAAGTGTGTACGTAGTATCTACAGTAAAGGAACTGGTGGTTTACGATTTAAACAGCACCATAGGGGACATTTTGTCAGATCCGGATGCTACAGAAATAATTACCCCACTTATTAACCGTTATAAAAAAGGTAGTGCATTGGGGAATTCCGACGGAGATGCTGCAAAATCGGCAATTACACAGCAAATGGACGACGCCATGTTCCGATATATGCCTCTTCGCCAGATATTAAGCTTCGCGCCGGATGTCAGCTCTTTAAAAGAGCTGCAGGAATTGGTGGACCAGATTAATGATAAGAAGTAGAAACATAGTTATATAAGTTTAAAGAAAAGACGGGCATGATTTGTGCCTGTCTTTTCTTTGCAAATTCCTGTTTTTGTGTATTTTTCCTTATTGTTGACAGTTGTGGATCAATGCTTTATGCTGTATTAAAAAACAAATCAGTGAAATGATAACAAATGAGTTCAATCTTCGTTTTGGATCCAGAGATGACAAAGGACTAGTCATTGGACTGGCTCAATCCATTGGGGAATCATTAATGAATTTTGCCGACAAATTAAATCTGGAGGAAGTAGATCAGGGCGGAGTTAATCTGCAATTTTGCAGCTTTGGATTTTTCCATTTGTTATATGGAACAGGGAATTACGCAGAGGCTTAAGCTCTAATTATATTTAGGGGTATTCCCCCAGACAGGTGAGGTCAGGGGAAATGCCCTGGGCTTTACTTAGTTCTGATTTCCCTCATAAATGCCGTATTTATAAAATTTATACCAACTAAGAATCTCGTTTTCTGGCGCAATATTTAATGCCATAAGAACCTCTCTTGCAAATTCCAAAGGCGAAACTCCATTTGCAGTAATGATTTTTTCATCTCTAACCGCCGGCTCCACAATATAGTTTTTTTCTCCTGTATAAGCATTTTTGGCCCACTGTTTTAAATTATCGCAGTCATTGCTGGTATGACGGACGTCATTTAACAGCCCAATTGTACCCAGGAATGCGGAAGCATCACAGATGCCAGCCAGAATTCTTCCATCATGAAAACATCTTTCTGCCAGCGGCCGGATCTGCTGCGCTGATTCCCCCCTCCATGAGGTTCCGCCGATAAGGATGAGAGCCTCATAATCCTTTGGCATATCGTGTATATCATAATCAGGAATAACCCGGAATCCGCCAATGGATTCCACTGCCTTCTTTTCTAAGGACACAGTCTTGACATCATATTGATTGGCATCAAATGTCCGGATTGCGGAAGATAAATAGGCTGCTTCCCAATCTGCAAATCCTTCTAAAATTACAAATAATACATTCTTTTTCATAATATTCTCCTTTTTTTCTTAAGTATAACATTCCATTGTTGACATCTGTATGTCAATGATTTAAGCTGATCTAAAAAAATGGAAGTGATGAGATGAAAATAGACAGGCTTATTGCAATTATCATGATTCTTTTGGAACGGAAGAAAGTAACCGCAAAATATCTGGCAGAGATGTTTGAAGTTTCCATGCGGACGATATACAGGGATTTAGATGTAATTAATCAGGCAGGAATTCCGGTCTTTGCCACCTCAGGACCGGGCGGCGGTGTTGAAATCATGAAAGAATTTAAAGTGGAAAAACGAATCTTCTCTGCAAATGATATAAACGCACTTCTGATGGGATTATCCAGTATTAAAAATAATCTGCCTGGGGAACAGACCATGGCAGCGTTGGCAAAAGTAAAGGGAATGATTCCAATAGAACATCATAAGGAGTGGGAATATCGTGCATATCAGATGAAAATAGATGCATTACCCTGGTTCAATGCCGGAAATTTATTTTCCACAGTAGAGATAATACAAGAAGCATTAAATCAGCAAAGGCTTCTCACATTCCAATACCGGGATATCAGAGATAAAAAAAGCAGCAGAGAAGTAGAACCCTATCGTCTTTTATGGAAGGGAGAGGCATGGTATCTTCAGGGTTATTGTCTGTCACGAAGGGATTTTCGTACGTTTAAACTGTTAAGGATGAGCGATCTGCTAATATCAGATCAGCAATTTGAAATCCGGGATTTCCCCATGGAACGGTTGGATGAGATGCAGGCTAGAGAAAATACACTAACAAGGGTAAAACTAAGGATTCAGGAAGGAGTAAGGGATTTAGTTATAACGCGTTTTGGGGAAGACTGTCTTACTCCCGATGGTCCGGATCATTATATAGCCGAACTGCATATGCCTGTGGATGATCTGGCCTGTGGCTATCTGCTTGGCATGGGAACCAGATGTGTATGTCTGGAGCCGGAGGAAATGCGGGAAAAGATGAGACAGCTTTCTTCAGAGATCTGTGGATTTTACCAATCTTCATAAGCTTCTATGTCATAGCTTCTCGGCATATAGATAGGATGTACTTTTTTGAAACTGCAAAAGGCTATAAAACGAAAGGAGTGCATCCATGATTGTATCGTGGCTGACAACCAATGAGTGTAATTTAAGATGCAGGCATTGTTACCAGGATGCCGGAAGCAGAAAAACAAAAGAACTGACAACAGCAGAAGCAGAAAAGATGATCGGTGAAATCGCAAAGGCAGGATTTAAAATCATGATTTTCAGTGGGGGAGAGCCACTGATGCGGCCGGATATTTATCATTTGGTATCCCATGCGTCAAAAGCCGGGCTAAGGCCGGTCTTTGGAACCAATGGGACACTTTTGACGGAAGAAACGGCGAGAAAGTTAAAAGACTGCGGTGCTGCAGCCATGGGAATCAGCGTGGATAGTTTAAATGAAGAAAAGCATAATGATTTCAGAGGCTGCTCCGATGCATTCCGCTTAACCATGGAAGGAATTGAAAACTGCAAAAAAGTGGGACTGCCATTTCAGATCCATACCACAGTTCTGGACTGGAATCAGGCGGAAGTAAGCCAGATCATTGATTTTAGTGTAAATGTGGGAGCCGTGGCAAACTACATATTTTTTCTCATTCCGGTGGGGAGAGGAAAATTTCTGGAAGACACTTCCTTGCAGGTTATGGAATATGAAGCACTATTAAAAACCATTATGGAGAAACAGAAAAATGTACCCATTGATATAAAGCCCACCTGTGCGCCTCAATTTGTCCGTGTGGCAAAGGAACTGGAGGTTCAGACTCGTTTTAAAAAGGGCTGCCTTGCCGGCTTGTCTTATTGTGTGATTACTCCGGAGGGGCTGGTAAGACCTTGTGCATATATGACGGAAATTGCAGGAGATGTCCGGGAGGAATCATTTGATAAAATCTGGTGTAAAAGCAGTGTGTTTAAAAAGTTAAGAAGCAGGGAGTATAAGGGCACCTGCAGTACATGCATTTACAAAGAAGACTGCGGTGGCTGCAGGGCAAGAGCCGGATATTACCACGACGGTGACTATATGGCAGAGGACAGTTACTGTGGGTTTGGAACCAGGTGGAAGGAGGGACTTCCTGCAAAATGAATTTCCGTTTGCTGAAAATAACGATAATAATTACGATACTTACTTCCTTCATATCTGGATGCGCAGCTCGGACTGTGGCTGAAGCCAGAAATGAGGCAGATGATCAGACCGGGTATTATCAATTTACGGATGCCTTAGGACAGGAGATTCGGGTGAAAAATCCCAAACGTGTTGTTGCGCTCATGGGAAGCTTTGCGGATACCTGGCAAAAAGCAGGGGGAGAGCTATGCGGAGTGACCGATGATGCATTTGATGAAAGAGGTCTTGAACTTCCTGACAACGTGATCTCTGTGGGGATGTACAACAGCCCTAATCTGGAGACGATCATTGGGCTGAATCCTGATCTCGTCATATTGTCGTCTGAGACGAAAGAGCACACAGCTTTAAAGGAAGCGTTGAAACAGGCAGGAATTACAGCTGCCTATTTTCATGTGACTTACTTTGAGGATTATCTTTCCATGCTGCGAATCTGCACGGATATTACTGGAAGAGAGGATTTATATAAGAAAAATGGATTGGAGACAAAGCAGCAGATTGAAACTGTGATCAATAAGAATATCCCGGAAAGTTCTCCAAGAGTTCTTTTTCTTATCACCTATTCCGGCGGTGTCGTGGCTAAAAATTCTGAATGCATGACAGGAAAAATGTTGAAAGACTTAGGCTGCATCAATCTGGCAGATGAAAACAAAAGTCTGTTAAAAGAATTTACCATGGAAGCTATCCTGAAAGAAGACCCGGATTATATTTTTGTTGTTCCTATGGGTAATGATGATGCGCAGGCAAATAAAAATCTAAAAGAGAGTATCGAGAAAAATCCGGCGTGGAATGGTTTGAAAGCAGTTCAGAATCAGCATTATATCCTTCTTCCCAAAGAGAAGTTTTTATATAAGCCCAATGAGAAATGGGGGGAGAGCTATGTTTACCTTTCTGAAATTCTCTGCGGCACCAGATAAGAAGGGCTATTTGTTTCTGTTGATTTCTTTTACTTTTCTTATTGTTTCTGCTTTGCTTGGATTATTTTCCGGTGCCAGCTTTATTCCGCCCTCTGTGATATTTGAGGTTATATGTTCCGGCAGAACGCAGGACCCTGTTTACCGTATTTTTATGACTGTGCGGCTGCCGCGGGTCTTGGGAGCACTGCTTGCAGGAAGTGGTCTTGCTGTTTCCGGATCAATTCTTCAGACGGTGTTTCATAATCCGCTGGCAAGTCCCAATATCATAGGTGTCAATGCAGGGGCAGGACTGTTTGTGCTGATCTGTTCTATTTTTTTTCCAGGTGCCCATGACCTGATACCTTTTGCTGCATTTTTAGGAGCGCTTCTTGCATCGGTTCTGATTCTGCTTATTGCGATGACCAGCCGGATGTCGCAGTTATTGCTTGTTCTGTCCGGATTTGTGATCAACAGTCTGTTTACAGCCGGAATGAATGCAGTGCTGATATTGTTTCCCGATGCTTATGTAGGCGCGGGTAACTTTCTGGCAGGAGGTCTTTCCGGGGTTACTACGGATCGGCTGATTTATCCCACTTTTGCCATACTGGGAGGGATTTTGCTTTCTTTCTGCTGTGCAAAAGTTTTAAATCATCTGGGGCTTGGCACAGAACGTGCCGGTGCTTTAGGAATGAATGTACCTGTGATCAGATGCCTGGCAATCGCCATCGCTGCGGCATTGGCGGGTGCAGCTGTAAGCTTTGCAGGGCTCATTGGTTTTGTGGGTCTTATTATTCCTCATGGAGTGAAGCTTTTAATCGGTACGGATAACCGCTTCGTATTACCCGGCAGCGCACTTCTTGGCGGAATGTTTGTTATATTATGTGATTTTTTTGCACGGACGTTATTTATTCCTTATGAACTTCCGGTAGGGATCCTGTTGTCTATTGTGGGCTGCCCATTCTTTCTTTATCTGATTTTGAAAAACAGAAACAGGAGGGATTTGGAATGTTAAAAATGGAGGGGGTTTCTTATTCTTATCATAAAAACAGACCGGTTATCACAAATCTGGATTTAGAAATAGAGGATGGGAAGATAACTACAATCGCCGGTCCAAATGGCTGCGGAAAGAGTACGGTCTTAAAGCTGGCTTCCCACCTGCTGAAACCCCAGGCTGGCGAAATTTTTTTAGGCGAAAAAAATCTCTCTCATATGAGTAAGAGAGCGGTGGCGAGAGAAGTATCGATGCTCTTTCAGAATAGCCAGATCCCGGATATGACCGCTCTGCGAGCAGTAATGGCCGCAAGATATCCCTACCAGTCTTCTTTTTCCGGCTATACAAAAGAAGAGGAAGAGATGAGCGAATGTGCCATGGAACTGACTGGCTGCAAAGAGTTTCGGCATAAAAATATGGCAGAGCTTTCGGGCGGTGAGCGGCAGAGAGTGTTTCTTGCAATGATTTACAATCAGGATACTCCCCTGATTCTTCTTGATGAACCGACTATCTATCTGGACATTCATGTTACCTACGAAATAATGGAGCTGATACGAAACCTGAACAAAAATCGAAAAAAAACCATAGTGATGGTGCTTCATGATCTAAATCTGGCTCTTCAGTATTCTGATTCTATTGTCTTAATGAATCATGGCAGTATTTTTAACCTCCATACACCAGGTGATGAGCGTATTTTAGAAAGCATCAAATCTCTTTTTGGCATAGAAGTTCGCAATTTCAGAGATAGCCAGAATTCTTTTTATTGCTTTGCCCAATCTATTGATAAAGATATTATCGTATAGTTGATAAATACAAATAAAATACTTGACAAAAGCAACACACCAATGTTCTCGGATTGCTTAACCAGCATTTTCTGGATAGTCCCTATTCCCTTTCAGAAGTGCGGATCCTTCATGAGATCGAAAAAACAGAACAATGTACAGCCAGCATGCTGGCGGATATGCTTTCCATGGATGTGGGGTACTCAAGCCGGATATTAAAAAAGTTTCAAAAGTCCGGATTGATTGAGAAAAAACAGTCTGCAGAAGACAGACGTTCTCAATATCTTACTGTAACCATTTGGAAAGGAAAATCAGGACCAGTTTAATGACCGATCTGACCAACAGATAGAAAAGCTGGTGGAGACCCTTCCTGAGGAAGAGATTAAGGTGCTGGCACGGAACATGACTTCCATTGAAACCATATTGACAAAAGGGAAAAATATCAGGCGCAGTGATATTAAGATTCGTAATGATGTAAGACCAGGGGATGCAGGCTATCTTACTTATTTACATGGCTGGATTTACAAAAAGGAATACGATTATTCTGTGGCGTTTGAGGGATATGTTGCAGAATCCTTTTATCAGTTTCTGGTCCAGTATAATCCGGAGAAAGACAGGCTCTGGTGTGCAGAGCATGAGGGAGAGATCGTGGGCTGCATCGGTATCGTCGGTCATGGCGGGATGATTTGCTGGGGCTGGAATTCGAATTGGAGATATAAACCTGAAATTATTTTAATACAATATAATAATTGAAAGAAAGAAGAGGTACTATTGAATGAATTATGATGGAATCATCATTGGCATAGGGACATTTCTGATTATCGGACTGCTGCATCCGGTTGTAATTAAGGCAGAGTATTATTTTACTACTAAAATATGGCCCTTGTTTCTGATATTTGGACTTTTGTGCTTTGGAATTTCTCTTGTGTCTCCTTCTTCCACGGAACGGTCTCTGTCAGCAGTCCTTGGTTGTTCTCTTTTGTGGAGTATAAAAGAAATTTTTGAGCAGAAGAAGAGAGTGGAAAAGGGCTGGTTCCCTGAAAATCCAAAAAGAAAAATATTCAAAGCTGCGGAACTGGGCGGGAAAGAAAAATAAAAAGATATTTCATATAAGATGGTTATAAGAAAAACATTAATGACGATATTAATCTGTAACCATTCTAATTATGTAAGTTATGGGAGACACTGAAAGGTGTCTCTTTTCGTTCCCTATATACCAAAGTATGCAAAGCCTGTGAAGCAAATTGGTTTTGCGGGCAAAACATCCGAAATGCTATACTGAGCACATAAAGGAGGAAATCATGGAAAACCGACTTCCAAAAATATTTGAACTTGTCTGTCAGAACAAACGGGAATTAACAGTCCGGGAGTTTGCCACTCAGTTTGGAGTGAGTACCAGAACCGTTTACAGTGATGTAAAAAAGCTGAATGAGCTTCTGGAGACAGGCGGATATCCCATTATACAGGCAGATAAAGGGAAGCTGCATTATGCAGAACCGTTAACAATTGAATTTGAAAGTCTTATTGCTTCCACCTCGGATTTTGTTTTAACCAATCAACGGATCCGGCGTCTGCGGATTGTAGAGACCATACTTCTGGCAGGAGACCAGTTTACGGTAGAGGATTTACTCAAGGTTCTGGATATCTCCAGAAACACGCTGATTGCAGATTTAAAGGAAATAAAAGAAATGCTGGCCATTCATTCAATCGCAATAGAATCCACACCTTTTAAAGGTTATCGTGTGATTGCGAAAGAGTTAAATATCCGAAATCTACTGATCCTGTCAGTCAGTGAAGACCCTTTGTTTTTTGAAAACAGGCCTTTGGGCGATCTGGAAATCATAAAGAAGTGTGAAGCTTTTTTAGACGATGTGTCAGGGAGACTGAGCGTGGAACTCAGTGATGTTTCATTTCACCGGATGCTGGCTGCATTCTGGGTCACCTATGCAAGAATTTCCATGGGAAAGGTCTTTCCGGAAGGTCCCAAAGATCCGCTGACAAGAGAGGAAATCACCTTTTTACAGAAAAGAAAAGAGCTTGCATACATCTTTGGAATGGAAGTGTCCTTAGATGACTGTTTTTATCTGGCTAATAAGCTGACGGAAGCGTCTGTGGTAAAGTATGAAGAACTGCTTTCCGAACAATGGCTTCCCTTTCATCTGGTAACCAACCAGTTTATTGAAGCGGTCACCAAGGAATACCCCTTTGAAGCATTTGTTACAGATACTAAGCTGTACGAGGGACTTCTCAATCATCTCCGGCCAGCCTATAAAAGGGCTTTATCCGAAGAGTGGGCGGAAAATCCGCTGTTGGATTATGTAAGGGAGAACTTCTCACAGCTTAACGATGCTGTCTCAAAAGGGGTTATGTTGGTAGAAGATAAGCTGAAAGTTCATTTTAATGAGCATGAAGTATCATACTTCACACTGTTGTTTGCTTCTGTAATTGAGAGAAATGAAAAACAGGTACGCAGAACGCCCAATGTAATTATTGTCTGCAATGCCGGAATCAGCACCTCCGAGATTTTAAAAAGCAGACTGGAAGCCATGTTTCATGTAAACATACTGGGGACATTCAGCCTTCGCAATGCGGCTTTGTGGCTGATGGAACACGTACCCGATTTTATTGTTTCAACGGTACCTTTTAAATGGAAAGATATACAGGTATTAAAAGTCAGTCCGTTCCTGTCGGATTATGATATCAGAGAAATACAAAACCAGTTATCCTTTTTAACTGCCAGAATTCATCTGGGAGATGTTATGGGCATTATCCGCAAATACGCAGATATCAAAGAAGAACAGTTTCCAGCTCTGAAAAAGGAATTAAGTCTATATTTGGGGTTCTCTGAAAAAACGGAACCCAGGAAAGGAATTTACCAACCTATGCTAAAAGAAATACTGACAACCGATTTAATACAGGCAAAGTTTTCTGCAGGCAGCAGAGACGAAGCTGTCAGGGAGAGCGGCAGACTGCTTGTTGAGAAAGGTCTGGCTGATGAAGCTTATATTGAGGCAATGCTTAAAAATGTGGAGGTCAACGGAACCTACATTGTAATTGCTCCCGGAATCGCCATGCCTCATGCAAGACCGGAAGAAGGAGCACTTGGGATCGGACTTAGCATTGTTACGCTGAAAGAGCCTGTGGTTTTTGGACATCCGAAAAATGATCCTGTTAAAATCGTCGTTGGTCTATGCGCCATCGATCACCAGTCTCATTTGAAAGCTCTGACAGAACTTGCGGACATTCTTATGGATGAGAAGAAAGTAGAAGAAATTATAAACGCAGATTCGCAGCAGGAAATCATGAAAATTATAAAGGGGGAATCCTAAATGTTAAAAATAGTTACGGTATGTGGTGCAGGAGTGGGGAGCTCCATGATGCTTCGTTTGTTTACCCAGCAGATTTTAGATGGGGAAAAGATTGAAGCAGTGGTAGACGCGTCTGATATTGGTTCTGTGAGCCCGGATTTTTATGATATCTTAATAACCACTTCAGATTTTGCTGATGTGTTAAGAGATTCAAAGGCTCATATTATCCGCATTGATAATATGATGGATAAGCAGTATTTGAAAGAACAGCTTATGGAAGCAATTAATACAAAGAGATAACAGGTGTAGAAGCCCTGGGAGGGAGAACTATGGAAGTAATGATGTATCTGATTCGCAATGTGTTCAGCCAGGCGGTGTTCATCATTGGAATCGTAGTAATTATAGGAATGGCTGCGCAGAAAAAGACCTGGGACCAGATTCTGCCAAGCGTAATCAAAACCATGATTGGTTTCACCATGATCAATGTAGGCGGACAGACGCTTGGTGTGTCGCTGCTGCCTTTGCAGACCATGATCACAAAAATATTTAATCTGCCGGAAATTCCCGTTGATATCGGCGCGGCACAAAGCGAAAGTCTTTCCGGAATCGGAACGGAGATGGCGCTGATCTTTGCACTGGGATTTGTTGTCAATCTTCTCCTTGCAAGATTCACCCGCTTTAAATACGTACATTTATCTGCTCACGTATCCTTTTTCTATGCAGGACTCATTGCAGCACTGCTGAAATTCGGAACCAATTTAAGCACGATACCGTTAGTAGCAGTAGGTGCTGTTTTACTTGGCTCTTATATGACATTTTCCTGCGCTTACGTCGCTCTGTTTATGAAAGAGGTAAAAGGCGGGGAAGGGTTTACTCTGGCTCACTCCAGCTCTGTGGGAATCCTTATTTCTTCCCTTCTGGCAAAAGCGTTTGGCAACAAGGAGCATGATCTGGAGAATATCAATGTACCAAAAAAACTGAACTTTTTAAGAGAAATGACTATATCACTGACCATTGTTATGACCATCCTTTTCCTCGCCATCAGCCTTCTTTCCGGTCCATCCTGGGCACTTAAAAACGTTACCGGCGGACAGGATATCCTGGTTTTCAGCTTCTTAAAAGGTTTATCCTTTGGTATGTGGATTACAGTTATTATTACCGGTGTCAGAATGATGCTTTCCGAAATTATTGCTGCATTCCACGGAATTGCCAATAAAATTATTCCTAATTCCGTACCTGGACTGGATATTCCGCTGTTGTTCCCCAATTACCCCAATTCAGTTATACTTGGTTTCCTGACCAGCCTGATTGCAGGACTTTTGGGAATGATGGTTCTTGGTTTACTGAATTATCCGGTAGTGGTATTCCCGGCACTGATTCCAACGTTCTTCACAGGTGCAGTAACCGCAATCTTCGGCAATGCCCACGGCGGCCGCAGAGGCGCCATAATCGGATCCTTTGTAAATGGACTGATTCTGATCTTCGGACAAGCCCTTTTACTGCCAATGATCGGAACCTACGCACCGATTATGAGGATCTTAAGTGAGACAGACTACTCCTTATACGGACCGATTTTAGGATGGATCCTGAGAATGTTTGGAGGAATGTAATGAAACATCTGGCTTTTTATATCCCACTGCATTATCCGGACAGAGAACGTTTTTTTGAAATTCTTCAGCTGCTTGATGAACAAGGGGCGGGGTATGTGGAAGTTGGGATTCCTGTTTCAGATCCTTATATGGATGGGGAGATTATCCGTGAAACAAACAGAGTGATCCTGAAGCAGGGGTTAACCGGGGAAGACATTGCAGCTTCGTTAAAGGAGATTCGCAGCCGTTTTTATTTTAAAGTTGTTATCATGACATATCAGGAAGGTGTGGAACGCTTTTCGCTTACCCACATTCCCCATGAGCTATATGATGGTTTTATCTGTGTCAATGGTGATTATCCGGCGGATATCCTTCATGATCCAATCAAAGTACTCAGTCAGTCAAAAAGTAATGATGAACTGAAACAGGCATTAGAACACAATCATTTGTTTGCCTATGTGGTATCGGGAGAAGGAAAAACAGGCTCTTTTGATAAACTGCCCGATCAATATATCGACGTTGTAAAAAGAGTGAAATCATTTACTTCCATTCCCGCATTTGTAGGTTTTGGTATCAAGTCTGCCTCAGATGTTGAAACGGTGATGAAAAATGGCGCAGACGGCGCCATAATTGGAACCGAATTTATCCGCCGCTATCAGCAGGGAGGATTTGATACACTAAAAAGCTACATAAACGAACTAAAAAGAGCGTATTAAAACAGGGGAGTTTTAATAGAATCTGCAGAAGTCTGACTTATCTTACAGTCAGGCTTCTGCTTTTGTGTTTTCTTTTTTCCAGTGTGTATAAACTCTTTTACACCATAACAGTCCCTGTATTGCTTTAAGGTCAAGCCAGTCACTTCCTTAAACTGCTTTCCTAAGTGGCTCTGTGATGAAAATCCCAGATAGGCCGATATCTCAATATATTGATATTTGGAATAAATTAAAAGATTTTCAGCCAGCTTTATTTTTTCATTTCGAATATAGTCTGTAATAGAAATCCCTTCCTCCTTTTTAAACAGATCGGAAATATAGTTGGGGTTCATCTGAAGCTCCAAAGCCATATCCCCAATTTTGATTTTATCGTGAAGGTGGGAAAAGATATAATCCTTGCATTCCTCAACGCGGGGATTTTTCTCCTTTTTCTGTGTTCCTTTCTGTTTTTCCTTTCCTTCCTGTACCAGCCTGGCATACTCATATTCCGCACTGTTTTTGATATGAATCAGAGTGGCGATGTCGTTGGATTCTTCTATTTTCATGATAAATATGTCACTGAGGGAAAATGAAATTTCCGGGCTTAAACCTCCCCGGATGGCAGCCCGGCTTGCCAGTGTAATAACTACAATACAGACATTTTTAAAACTGCGCATCCGGTCTTTTGCCAGGATGCCCAGCTGTCCGGTGTAGTCCTCCGCCCAGCTTTGCTCCAGTTGCCGGATATCTCCGTTTTCAATGCTGGAAAATTCCCTGACCTCCTGATCATATGGGTTGTGTTTTTTCCTGTTTTCTTGATTCTCAAAGATCAATTCTGAAAAATTCTTCTGTATCTGCTCTTTCGTCATGGAATCCACACAGTTTTCCTTTATGATGTCACCTGCTGTGAGCATTTCCTTGTGAAACAGGTTATAAATGAGAAGGATATCCCGAAGAAAATCATCGAAATCACAGATACTCAGACTCTGGATCCAGTTGGAGTCAATTGGAACAGCCTGGATGCTTCGGTTAATATTCACCTGTGTATGAAAGCCCACTGGTCCAATCACGTAAATCATGTTCTGAGCAGGAACTGCTGCATATATGATATTGCCGTTGACAGAGGTAAGTGTGGGAAAAGGTTCTGCTTTCATCTCAAGTACGGCGTCCCTGACTTTCATGGAAGAAAAAGGGAGATCAGAGAAGTCCTTGCGGGCACATACAGTCTCTCCTGGTTTTTTATCCATCGTATAGGATTTTACAAAGGTATGAAGATGATAGGAAATATGTTTCATGAAATAATTAGTAATCATACAAACTCCTTTATCTGAGAAAGGTGATAAAAAACTGTGAATATTGATATAAGATCAGTATAACTTAATTTAAAATGAAAGCAACTAAAAAATGATAAAACAAGGAGATTTATATGAAAGTGAATGGTGTAAATCTGGGAAACTGGCTGGTACTGGAGAAATGGATGAGCCCCGGATTATTTGAAGGGACGGATGCAGCCGATGAATACTGGCTTCCCCGCAGTTTGACAAAAGAAGTCTATGAAGCCAGGATTTTAATACATCGCAGTGAATATATTACGGAGCGGGATTTTGTAACCATCAGATCCTGGGGCATGGATACCATACGTATTCCGGTTCCATATTTTATTTTTGGTGACAGAGAGCCTTTTCTGGGCTGCATCAATGAGCTTGATAAGGCATTTAACTGGGCTGAAAAGTATGGCCTTAAAATACTGATTGATTTACATACGGCACCGGAAGGTCAGAACGGATTCGATAACGGAGGAATCAGCGGCGTATGCAAATGGGCTCAAAATCCTCAGGAGGTGGAGTTTGTACTGACTGTTCTGGAACGCCTGGCAAAACGATATGGAACAAGGAGTGGACTGTGGGGAATTGAGGTTCTCAATGAGCCGGCTACGGAAGCAATCTGGGAGTTAATGAATGTGCAAAAAAGATATCCTCCCAAAGATGAGACCATGGGAAAGGGAAGCTGTGGAATCCCCATTTCATTTATTAAACAATTTTACCGGGAGGCCTACAAAAGAATCCGAGCATTTATGCCGGAGGAAAAGCATGTGGTCTTTCACGATGCATTTGACTTGTCCGGCTGGAAGGAATTCTTTGAAGAAGAAAATTTCCAAAACATCGTTCTGGATACCCATCAGTATCTGATGATGGCAGAAATGATGGGATGTGGTCAGAACTTAAACGAATATCTGGATTATATTAATACTCATTTTGCAAAAGAGATAGAGAAAATACAGGCATATGTCCCGGTAATATGCGGGGAATGGTGTCTCTTTAATTCTCTGGCATGCGGCTGGGATACAAAAGGGGGTCAGACTGTCTTAAACGGTGTAGAGGGATCTGACAAAGAGCTGAAATCTGCAGAAGAGAAAAAAGAAATCTATCAGGCGGTGGCAAAGGCCCAGCTGGAAGCATGGAATAAAGGTTCTGGTCATTTTTACTGGAGTTATAAGCTTTTAACGGATACTGTCAACACCAGCGGCTGGGGTGGCTGGGACAGCTGGGATTTGGGAAGATGTGTGGATTTTGGCTGGTTTCCTGTAAAAAGTAAAATATAATTCAGAAAAGAGGAGAAGATATGAAACAGACAAAAGCTAACGGATCGCTTTCTTTTGTGGAGCGTTTTGGATATGGTATGGGAGATTACGCCGGAAATCTGGTTTATTCTTCAATCAGCGCATTCCTGCTGGTTTATTATACCAATGTGGTAGGAGCGAGTGCAGCGGCAGCTGCAGGAATTATTGCTATATCAAAATTTTTTGACGGGGTCTCGGATCTTGCGATGGGATACATTGTAGACCATACGAAAAGTAAATGGGGAAAGGCCCGTCCCTGGCTTGCCAGATTATGTGTGCCTCTTGCAGTGTGCACAGTTTTGATGTTTACCGTGCCTCAAAGCATGGAGGGGAAGGCACAGCTGGTATATATGTTCCTGACTTATAATCTTGTTTCCACCATATTTTATACTGGAATCAACATTCCATATGCAACCATGCACGGCCTGATGACGACCAACCAGTATGAGAGAGGTCTTCTGGGCAATTTCAGAAATCTTCTGGCAACGGCGGGTACAATGACCATTAATACGGTGGTCTTAAAAATGACCGGTTACTTTGGCGGTGGGGATAAATACAGCCAGAAAGGCTGGACAATTACCATGATCATCCTGATGATTATATTTATTGTAATCAATCTTTTCACATTTGCAGTGTGCAAAGAGCGGGTAGTGGATGAACAATCAGAGAAAAACCAGGAAGTGAAAATATCTTTTGCTAAGGGCATAAAAGGGTTATTAGTGAACAAATACTGGATTTTACTTGTAATTGCCATTTTCGCCCTGTACTTTATGATGTCCTGTTTCTTTGGATCTGCGGTTTATTTTGCACAGTACCGTCTGGGAGATGCCAACTATTTTACACCTGTTTCCAACTTCCTGTCCATGTCCCAGATCATAACCTTATTCATTACACCGTTTCTAATGAAGAAATTTACAAAGAAGCAGCTGATGCTTACAGGTCTTACAGTTGCAACCCTGGGATTCGCTTTAACAGGAATGTCTTATAATATAACCTTTATCAGTGCCATGTCAGTAATCAAGGGAATTGGATTCGGGTTATCGGGAGCGTGTATGTTCGGGCTTTTGCAGGATGCCATTACATACGGGGAATGGTATAACGGATACGGTACTGCTGGAATGGGAAATGCGGCATCTTCCTTCTGTATGAAAGTTGGCTCCGGTATTGGAACAGCAGCACTTGGCTGGGTACTGGCAGCAGGCGGATTCCATGCAGACAAGGCAGTGCAGAGCGGGGCTTCCTTAGCAGCAATCGACTGGGCGTTTATCTGGATTCCGGCTCTTACCATGGGAATCGGGGTTGTCTGTCTCTTATTATTTGATCTTGATAAAAAATATGATAAAATAGTTTCAGATTTATCAGCAGGAAAACACAGATTGGAGAACTGATGAAAGATAACACTGTATATCAAAGAAAAACTCTTTTGTTTGGAACTGCATATTACCCGGAATATATGCCTTATGACAGGGTGGACACAGACCTGTCCATGATGTGTGAGGCAGGGATGAATGTGGTTCGGATTGCGGAATCCACATGGAGTACTCTGGAACCTTCCGATGGAATTTATGATTTCAGCTATATTGACCAGGTTCTTGAAGCTGCCAAAAAGAAGGGGATGGAGGTAATAATCGGTACGCCCACATACGCCATCCCAAGCTGGCTGGAAAAAAAGGATAAGAATATAATGGTAAAGACGAAAGCGGGACAGGCTGTTTATGGGCGAAGACAGGCGATGGATATTATGAATCCTTCTTACCGCTTTTATGGAGAACGGGTGATTCGCAGACTGTTAGAACACACCGCAGGTCATCCATGCGTCACAGGCTTTCAGATTGACAACGAAACGAAGCATTATGGTACCTCATCAGAATTGGTGCAAACGCTGTTTGTGGAACATCTCCAGCAGAAATTTGTTACAACTGAGCGGTTGAATGAAACTTTTGGTCTTGCCTATTGGAGTAATTCCATCCATGACTGGAATGATTTTCCCGATATGAATGGCTGTATTAATGCTGGTTTATCCTGCGAATTTGAACGTTTTAAGAGAAGCCTTGCAGCTGGATTTCTCTTATGGCAGTCGGAAATAGTAAAAGAATATAAAAGAGAAGATCAGTTTATTACCCACAATTTTGATTTCCAGTGGAAGAAATTCGGAGCAGATATTGCTCAGGATGGATATTCCTATGGTGTCCAGCCAGACATTAATCATTATGAAGCTGCAGCAGCGATAACAATTGCCGGTACTGATATCTATCATCACACCCAGGATCAGCTTACCGGAGCGGAGATCGCTTTTGGCGGAGATTCCATACGCTCTTTAAAAGAAAGAAATTATCTGGTACTGGAATGTCAGGCTCAGGCGTTTAAGTACTGGACGCCTTATCCCGGACAATTAAAGCTTCACGCTTACAGCCATCTGGCAAGCGGAGCTGATGGAATCATGTATTGGAACTGGCATTCCATTCACAATGGATATGAAACCTACTGGAAAGGGCTTTTAAGCCATGATCTGGCAGTCAATCCCACATACGAAGAGGTATGTGAGATCGGAAACCAGTGGAAAAAGATGGGGAATAGTCTTTTGAATCTGAGAAAAGACAATAAAATTGCGCTGGTAGTTGACAATCAGTCCCTTCAAGCACTGGAATGGTTCCCTATAGACCGGGATTTAACCTATAATGATGTGGTGAGATGGATGTATGACAGTCTCTATGAATTAAATATGGAATGTGATGTAGTGGATGTCAACGGTCTGGATCCTTTTAAATACCAGATGATTGTAACACCTGCTCTTTACAGCATTACAGAAGATAAATGTAAGCAGTTAAAAGAATTCGTTTCAAACGGAGGAGTATTAGTCAGCACCTTTAAATCCTTTGTTTCCAATGAATATTTAAGTGTTTATCCGGACACACAGCCTCATCTGCTTCATGAATGTTTCAAAATTCACTACAACCAGTTTACGGAACCGGGAACTGCGAAAATCAAAGGCAGATCGGTTCAGTACTTTGCAGAACTGCTTCATACAGCCGGAGCCAGGGTGCTGGCGTCCTATGACCATAAATACTGGGGAAAGTATGCGGGAATTACCCAGGCAGATTACGAAAAAGGCAGCACTTATTACATCGGCTGTTATACAGATAAGGATATTGTAAAAGAAGTATTAAAAATGGCTGTAAAAGATGCAGGTCTTTCTGATACCATACCGGATGTATGTTTTCCGGTGATCATTCGCAGCGGAGTGAATCGGGATCATAAAAAACTACACTATGTACTTCACTATTCAGAAGAAGAAACGACCATTTTCTGCCCGTATAACCGGGTGAAAAACATATTAGACGGAACGAGTTATAAGATAGGAGACAGGATACCCCTGAAAGACTGGGATGCTGTCATTTTGGAGGAAGAATAATGAACAGACAGGATAAAATGATAAAAAATCCCATTATACCGGGTTTTAATCCCGACCCATGCATTTGCAGAAAAGGTGATGATTATTATCTGGCAGTATCAACCTTTGAATGGTTTCCCGGAATCCCAATATACCATTCAAAAGATTTAAAAAACTGGGAATTGTACACCCATGTTCTCACAGATGATGAAACAGTTGATCTAAAAAAGCTTCCATCAGCAAAAGGTATCTGGGCTCCATGTCTCACATACTGTGAAGAGGAAGATCTGTTTTATGTGATCTACGGAGTCATGAATTCCATGAACGCAAGATATTTTGATGTAAACAATTATCTGATTACTGCAACAGATATCAAGGGACCCTGGAGTGAACCAGTATATCTTCATTCTTCCGGATTCGATGCCTCAATCCTTCATGATAACGGCAAAAAGTATATTGTATCTCTGGAATGGGAGACCAGGGAAGGCTATGAAAAGCCTGGTGCAATCTGTATGGTGGAATACGATCCCGAAAAAAAAGAAATTATCGGTTATCCCAAACGCATCTGGAACGGCGGAACGGATCGGGGCTGCATTGAAGCACCCCATTTATACAAACGGGGAGAATATTATTACATCATGTGTGCAGAAGGGGGAACTGGCTATAATCATTGTGTAACCATGGGAAGATCCAAAGGAATCTGGGGACCATATGTAGCGGACCCAATGAATCCCATCGTAACCTCTGTTCCGGGTGAGTCCAATGAGCGCCACGATCCGGATCATTTAAAACCAAGATATTATAATCCAGATTCCATTCTTCAGAAATCCGGTCATGGCAGTGTGGTGGATACCCAGAACGGGGAAACCTATCTGGTGCATTCATGTGCCCGGCCTTTTGTACCAGAACTGAGTTGCACTCTTGGAAGAGAAACAGCCATTCAGAAGATGATATGGACAGATGATCATTGGCTGCGTATGGCAAATGGGGGTAATTTAGCGGAAGTTCTGGTTGAAGCAAGTAACCTGCCTGTAGTTCCGGTGAAGCAAATCCCTGATTTTGATGATTTTAATGAAGAGGAACTGGGGCTGCAGTATTACGCACCCAGAATCATGCCCCAGCGCTTTGCCGATTTAAAAGCCCGTCCGGGCTATGTGCGGATTCGCGGTCAGGAATCACGGACATCCTTAAATCAGGTGAGCATTCTGGCGAGGAAGCTGACCTCTGTCTATGCAACAGTGACTACAAAGATGGATTTTGTTCCGGAAGTTCATCAGCACAGTGCCGGACTGATCTTATATTATGATAATATGAATTATATTAATTTAAGAAAATATTACAGTGAAACCCTGGGACAAAGTGCACTTTCAATTATCCATCTGGAGAATGGAGAGAAGACCGAATTTTTAAATACCAGGATACCGGTAAGTGATGACCCCGTCTATTTGAAGCTTACAATAGAAGGCCGGCAGTCTTATTTCTCCTGGTGTTATGACGGAGTGAATTACCAGAAGATCGGACGGGTCTTTGACACCACCAGATTTTCGGATGAATACTGTAAGTATGGGGAATTTACCGGTACTATGGTTGGCATTACATGTGCAGACCGAGTAAAGCGCAGCCACTATGCAGATTTTGACTTTTTTGAATATTGTGCGGATGAGGACAGGTTACCCCTCTAAGCCAGCGAAACAAAAATCAGCCAATTACCTGATATGAGATACTAATCAGGTAATTGGCTTTTTATAATATTGCAGTTAAAAAAAGTATTGACAATAAGTGAATGATCATTTATTATAAACCTATAGAGGTGATGAAATGAGAAGGAAAGACGACGAAAAGGTGAGGAATATCAAGGAAGCAGTAATAAAGCTGATCCTGCAGGAGGGCTTTCACGGCACTTCTGTCTCTAAAATAGCCAGAATGGCAGGGGTTTCGCCGGCAACGGTTTACATCTATTATGAAAATAAGGATGTGATGCTGCATGACATTTACCTGGAATATTCAGAAGAGATTTACGACTACTTATTAGACAGCATGAAACAGGAGTTGGAAGGGCGCAGACAGATTGAGCTACTGATCCGAAGCTATTATAACTACATTCTGGAGAATAAGGAAATTTTCAGTTTTGTGGAACAGTTTTCCAACTGTCCATCTTTAGCCAACAGCTGCTCTGGAAAACAGGGCATCTGCAAAATTTATCATATGATGGCAGAGATGAAGCAAAATCATATATTAAGAGATTACAGGGAAGATAATCTACTGGCAATTATTTTCCAGCCGGTGAAAGCCATTGCGGTTGATAACCGGAAAGATGAAGCTCAGAAAGAAGATTTGCTCACAGAGCTGATTATCATGATACAAGATGCAATTATGATGTAGTATTTATTAGCGGGATTCTTTTATTGATACAGTAAGAGATATCTCGCCATTAAAAATCCGATTGTTAAATGAACATTCACTTAAAATACGCACAGAAAGGATAAAACTATGAAAAATTATAATGATAATAATCTCGGCATAATTGTTCCGGTTTTTAATAAAGTTTTATTGCCTGGTGTCGCGACAATAATACATTTGGAACAACTAAATGAAAGACAGATCATGAGCCTGGAAGAGGAGAAAATCGTAAAGATTGCATTGCCCCTGAAACAGAATGCAGGCTCGGAAGATAAGACGGAAGATGATTTTCACCGGATTGGTGTTACCTTTTCCATAAACTCAGTGGAACAGACGGAAAAGGGGTTCCGCCTTTCAGTGGAACTGGGCAGCAGAATCATGGTGAACCAGATCGATGAAGATAAGGGTGTTTTATATGCTGCATTTGAGGAAGAGCCCGATCTGGCAGATTTAGATGAGGCAAGCCTTAAGGAAATGCTGGGATATATTAAAAAAGTCAGCAATGAGATCAGCGGTAAATTTACAGGCGGAGAACAGTACCAGCGAATTGTAAACAGTTTTCAGGATATCAATGCACTTATGATGTATTTATCCCAGTTTTTACAGATCTCTTCCGAGGAACGCTACCAGCTGTTAGAAATAAACTCCTTAAAGGAAAGAAGCCTCCGTTTCATGGATCATATGCTGAAGCAGAAGGAAATGATTGAACTGCAGATGCAGGTAACGGAGAAGTTCTCTGAAAGAGCGAATAAAAATTATCGGGAAGCAGTTTTAAGAGAACAGTTAAAAGCGATTCAGGAAGAATTAAACGAAGGAAAAGAAGGGGACGGCAAGAAAGAGAATGACTACCGTTCCAAGATTGAAGAAGCTGGCATGCCCCAGGATATAAAGGAATCTGCTCTGGAAGAATATGAAAAGATGGAAGAGCAGGGATCAAACCAGCCCGACTACAAGGTAATGCGCAATTATCTGGATTTACTGGTAAAGCTGCCATGGAAAAAACAGCCCGCAAAATCCGTTGATTTAGACGGAGCAAGAAAAATTCTTAACGAAAGACATTACGGCCTTGATAAAGTAAAGGACAGGATCATACAGCATCTGGCGGTTATGGAACTGAACAAAGAAAAGAAAGGCTCCATCCTCTTACTGGTGGGACCTCCGGGAACAGGAAAGACCAGTCTTGGAAAAAGCATTGCCGAAGCCCTTGACAGACCTTATACACGGTTAAGTCTCGGCGGTGTCAGGGATGAATCTGAAATCAGAGGACACCGGAGAACCTATGTGGGAGCTATGCCTGGAAGAATCATTCAGAGCATGAAAAAGGCTGGCGCCACCAACCCGGTTATGGTACTGGATGAAGTGGATAAGCTGATGTCAGGAGGATACAGCGGTGATCCTGCCAGTGCACTCCTGGAAGTACTTGACCCGGAGCAGAACAATACTTTTACGGATCATTATCTGGATGTTCCTTATGATCTGTCCGATGTATTTTTCATCGCTACAGCAAACTCCTTAGAGACCATTCCCGGTCCCCTGCTTGACAGAATGGAGGTCATAAACATCACAAGTTATACTGCCGATGAAAAGTTTCATATAGGAAAAGATCATCTGATTCCGGAAGTATTAAAAGAACACGGATTAACTGTAAAAGAGCTTGTGATTGCAGATGAAGTGCTGAAAGCGGTTATAAATGATTACACCATGGAAGCCGGGGTCAGAGGCCTGAAAAAGCAGCTGTCATCCCTTGCCAGAACTGCCGCAGAAAAAATAGTATCAAAAAAGACCGAGATACCAGTTGTAGTGAAACTTAGAGATTTGGAAGACCTCCTTGGAAGAAAAGTCTCCCGCCATGAGAAAGCCCAGCTTGACAACCCACCTGGTGTGGTAACCGGACTGGCCTGGACACCGGTAGGAGGAGAGATTTTATTTATTGAGGCGGCTGATATGCCGGGTAATGGCAACATCATATTAACCGGAAAGCTGGGAGATGTGATGAAGGAATCCGCCAGAATTTCTTTAAGTCTTTTAAAATCCAGACTGCCCCTTAATACCTTTAATTTTAAAGAGAGGGATCTTCATATTCATGTACCGTCAGGTGCTGTACCAAAAGATGGTCCTTCCGCCGGAATTGCACTCTTTACTGCACTGGCATCTTTAGTCACAGGTGCTAAGATTGATTCCAGACTTGCAATGACAGGTGAGATTACCTTAAGAGGAGCCGTATTACCAATCGGCGGACTGAAAGAAAAACTTCTGGGAGCACAGAGGGCAGGAATTAAGAAAGTTTTAATTCCTCAGGATAATGTGGTTGATTTAAAGGATGTGCCGGAAGAGACAAAAGAAGGGCTTACCATCATTGCGGTGGAGACCATAGAAGATGTTATAAGAGAAACCATAGGAATAGCGTTGCCGCGGATGGAGCAGGTACTCCTGCCAAAAGAAGGGGCAGGGCGGTTGTTTGAAACCATCGAGCCTATGAAAAACAATATGAGAAGAGAGGTAATTTAAATGAATCTTACAGTGACAAAGGAAACATTAATCGGAGAAATCTTAGAAGCAGACCGTACCACAGCACCATACTTTTTTGAAATGGGAATGCACTGTCTCGGCTGTCCTTCCTCAACCATGGAAAGTCTGGAAGAAGCCTGTATGGTACACGGAGTTCCCGTTGAAGAACTGGTAGAAAAATTAAACGGACATATGTCCAAGTAAATGATATTTTAGAAAGTCCCCCATTCTGCATCAGTAAGAAATATGCAGAATGGGGGACTTTTCATTATAATCAGATGTCACTGTCACCAAGCATTGCCTCTGCCATGCTCTCATATCCGTAGATTCCTGATACATAGCGAAGTCCGTCAGATATCTCAGATTTGGAAAAATCGTTTTTATCTAAGAAATCCCCGTCTTTGTCATTTAAGGTGTAATAGAACATCAAAGCCAGTTTTAAGTATTCCATATCATCAGAATCCAGTTCTTCTAAAAGAGTATTCTCGGCATCATTAATGGATCCTTCTTCAATCAATTTTTTCAGCTCTTCAAATTTCTCTTCCATTTCACGGCTTTTAAAAGCCCTGTCGTCATTTTTTCCCAGCTCTATGTTAAAAATCAGTTTTAACAGTGTATTAACCATTCCATTATTAATCCTTGTAGCGTAATCATCTGTCAGCATAATATTCTCCTATTCTGATTCTGAATTCCTGATTTGATAAATTTCAGGCAAGAATTACTGTATCATAACGGAATCAAAAAGTAAAGAATTTAAGCATATACCCATGATTGTTACAGATGGAAAAATATGTTAAGCTGTTATTGGCATGCAGCAGAGAAGGTCAGGAGGTAAGGTATGATTGAAACAGATCTGGCAAGGAAATAAAAGATGCGTTAAATAGAGGGTTTACAGACATCTCCATTGCCATAGGAGGATCAGCAACAAATGATGGCGGAATGGGGTGTATGAGAGCGCTGGGTGTCCGGTTCCTGGATGTTAGCGGAGAGGAGTTAAATGGAACGGGTGAGGATTTAATCAGGGTATCTTCAATTGATACTTCCGGTCTGGATTCCAGGCTTAACCAGGTGAAGCTTACTGTTATGTGTGATGTAAACAATCCTCTGTGCGGTCCTGATGGAGCTGCCTATACCTTTGGGAAGCAGAAAGGAGGGACTCCGCCTGTTTTAGACCAGCTTGAAAATGGCATGATAAATTACAGAAACATAATGATACAGAAATTTGGAATCAATCCGGATGAAATTCCTGGTTCAGGTGCTGCTGGAGGGCTTGGCGCTGCACTTTGTATATTTTTAGGGGGACAACTAAAATCCGGTATTGAAACGGTTCTGGATTTAATTGATTTTGACTCCCGACTTAATGGCGTTTCCCTTGTAGTGACAGGAGAGGGGCGGGCAGACTGGCAGTCCTGCTTTGGCAAGGTGATGCAGGGGATTGGAAAAAGATGCAGACGGAGAGGGATTCCTGCTGTGGCCCTGACAGGATCCATGGGACCTGGGGCGGAGAAAATCTATGATTATGGAATCCGTTCTATTATGACTACGGTAAATGCGGTTATGGATCTGAATGAGGCATTTAACCGGGCAGAAGATTTATATTATCAGGGAGCAATTCGTATGTTCCGGCTTATTGCACTTGGAATGGAATTGTAAAGAAAAACGTACATGACAGGGATCAACCGTTCATGTACGTTTCTTGAATTGATTGAATTTAATACTTGGAATCTGTATTTGGTTCAGAAAACTCAGTAGAAGGCTTATGGCTGCGTTCTGTTAGTTGTGGAACATCTTCCTGCTGTTCCTTGCTGTTTACCAGCTGGAATTTTCCTACCAGAGATTTTAAGTTCACTGCCTGGGCAGACAATTCCTCTGAAGTAGCGGCACTTTCTTCTGAAGTAGCGGAAGTCGTCTGAACTACTGCGGAAATCTGGTCAATTCCAGTTGTGATCTGTGTAATGGCATCTGCCTGTATATTAGAAGCTTCTGCAATTTCTGCGATTTTACCGGTGGAGATTTCAGACTTCTGAACAACCAGGCGAAGTGCATTCGCTGTCTCGTCAGCGATTTTCGTTCCGCTTCCAATTGCAGATATGGCATTCTCAATGAGAGAAGTAGTATTTTTAGCGGCTTCTGCTGATTTACCTGCCAGGTTTCGTACTTCGTCAGCGACAACAGCAAATCCTTTGCCGGCAGATCCGGCTCTGGCTGCTTCTACAGCTGCATTCAGTGCAAGGATATTGGTCTGGAAAGCAATATCATCAATGGTTCTGATAATCTTACTGATTTCGTTGGAAGTATTGGCAATCTCATTCATCGCTTCCGTCATTTCTTTCATTTTCTGATTGCTTTCCGTGATACCCATACCTGCTTCCTGAGAAAGGGTATTTGCCTCAGCTGCATTGGCTGCATTTTGTTTTACACGTTCTGAAATTTCCGTGATTGTTGCGGACAATTCTTCTATGGAAGAGGCCTGCTCTGTGGCTCCCTGGCTTAAGGCCTGGGAAGCGTCAGCTACCTGGGAGGCACCTGTGGATACCTGCTCGGATGCCTCGTCAATTTCCAGAAGAGTACTGCTTAAATTTAATCGGATGTTATGCATTGCTTCATAAATATAGCGGTAATCTCCAGTATATCGATCCTGGCACCCAGATTGAACTTTGAAGTTCCCCTGGCTCATTTCCCCAAGCAGATAATTGATATCCTGAATAATTAATTTTAAATTTTGCCCCATGTCCACAAATGTTTTTGATAACTGGCCAATTTCATCATTACTTTTGACCTGAATCTCCACATTTAAGTTTCCTGCTGCAATGTTCTTTGCTGCTGCAACAACTCCATCAATGGGTTTGAGAGTTCTCCGTAAAAATACAATTATTACTGAATTAATAAAAATAAGGGATAAAACAGCCAGTACGATCATGACAATAACGCTTTTTACCACATCCTTATACAAATCGCTTTTGTCAAGACTGCTTGAAGCCCACCAGGTCTGGGATCCGCAGGTGATGGGATAGTAATGTCTGGTTTCCAGAGAACCGTCAGCCTTTTTTGTATCAATGTGGAATTCCTTCTTGTTTTCCTGCATTTTTACAATCCTGGCATATTCTGATGGAGGAATTAAGTCTTCCAGTTTTTTACCAATGTTGTCACTTGATTTACTATCAAAAGCAATCATATTTCCTTCCGTATAAATATCCACATACATGGAAGGATATTTGGCATCGGTGGTTTTGATTCTGGAAAAATTAGATACGTTAATATCAGCCAGGATAACACCAATTACATGGTCTCCGTTCATAATTGGATATGCAATGGTACTCATCATGGTTCCTTTAAAATCAAAAGGATCGGTAAGGAAAGGTGCCTTTGTTTCTCTTGCCACCCGGTAATAATCCTGATTGGAGTATTCGCTGTAGGCCCCAAGAGACTGGGCTGTGTTATTTTTTGCATTGTCACGGTCAACATAAACAGAGTAATCTTTAACTGCCGGATCAAATTGCCCAGGCTCAAAAAAGGCGCCGACGCCATATAAGGAATCGCTATTATTAAGCGCTGCCCAGGCTGAATTTGTAATGTAATTCTCTACCTCATAATTGACTTCTTTCAGCTGGGCATTGTATATTTTGCTTTTTCTGTTGATGTTTTTCCAGTCACTGGTGGCTTCCCCGCCATTATACACCCGATTTAAATAATCCTGTAAATCTTTGGCAGTGCCAGATGCATCATTGATAATAGACTGAACCATGAGACCGTTCTGAGCTGCAATTCCTGTAAACTCACCATTGATTGCTTTGGATATTGAATTGCTTGCAAGTATGGAAGAGATGGTAATAAGCACGGTCAAACTCATAATCAGTATGATACCTGTAGCAATGGATGTTTTCATTGCAAGCTTCATATCATTAAAATTAATTTTTTTCTTGTTTTTCATCTTAATGCTCCCTCAAATTAAAAAAATAGTAAAAAACTTCCCTCCTGTCACCGGTAATATAGTTTGCTGACATGGAGAAATTTACCAGTTATGGTATAAAAAATAAACTGCATGTTATGCAGCTGAATTTTTATATATTAAAAAAATGACCTCCTTTCCTGTCATTAGTTTCATTTTTCTTCACCATCAACTGTTATTCGACACAAAGTGACAATTTGTTAATAGAAATTTCATAAAAAAGATTACTATGATTATTAATAATGAGGGTGATGAAATAATTGAAACGGTAATTATCATAATTCAATCGGTTATAACACAGATGAACAACTTTATATATCGGGCATGATCAACTGAGCCGCTACTTCGGCAACACCGCAAAGAATCATAACCAGGATCGGGTCTTTCTTTTTCTTTCGGAGTAGAAATACGGCAGCAGCAAAATAGAGCACTGGACGAAGTTTGACCTGACCAGGTAAAAAAGAGAGGGAACCAGAGGGAAATACAGCAGGAAATAAAATATCAATTCCTGCCACTGCGATCATAGATACAACAGCAGGACGCAGGCTTTCTAATATATCTTGCAGAATGCTTAAATTTTTATAGCGGTTATATGCCCAGGATAAGAAGGTGACAAACAGGCAGGAAGGAAGAACGCAGCCCAAAGTCGCAGAGAAGGCGCCGGGTATTCCTGCAATTTGATTTCCTACAAAGGTTGCAGAATTTATGGCAATTGGCCCAGGTGTCATCTGTGAGATAGTAATTAAATCGGTAAAATCGTTTATGGTGAGCCAGTGATAAGTAGTGATAATCTGTTGTTTAATTAATGGCATGGCGGCATAACCACCACCGAAGCTGAACGCTCCGATCTGAAAAAATGCCCAGAACAATTTTAAATAGATCATAATTACGCCTCGTTTCTAAGTTTTCTAATGATAGTTTTACATATGCCGGTCAGTGCTGCAGCCAAGATAATAAAAATTACATTTACATGATAAAAGTAAGCGGCAATAAAGGAAGCTGCCATCAGAATAATTAAAAGGGGATCTTTTCCCTTTACCACGTCACCTCCCATGTCATAAACAACGGAAAGGATCACAGCACCAACACCTGCTGTCATACCGTTTAGCATCGCCTGGATGATGGAATTTCCTTTAAAGGCGGTGTAAAAAAAGGAGATAACAGTGAGAATAACAAAGGGAGGAATCACTGCGCCTAAAACGGCACAAATTACGCCGGGTAATCTGGCAAGTTTATATCCCACAACGATGGCTCCGTTAACAGCAATAGCTCCTGGAGAGGACTGGGCGATAGCTACCAGGTCAAGCATTTCCTGTTGATCAATCCAGTGAAGCTCATCTACAAATTTCTTCTTCAGCAAAGTGACAATTACATAGCCGCCGCCAAAGGTAAAGGAGCTTAAATAAAGTGTTGATAAGAATATATTGCTTAATATTTTTTTGTTCATCTGTGTAAGTCTCCTGTTTCCGATACAAATTCATTTTCTCTGTCTAAATATCTGCAAAAAATAAAAAGTCCCATTAGAATAAAAGGAGAAAAAACCGGATCTGCCTCCACATACCAGCCACCACCCTTTATACTGTGCATAAGCCTTGCAGTTACCCAGCTGTCCTCATCCATGATGCAGTATTCTACACTGCTTCTCATAAATAAATCGTAAACTCTATGATCCATGGTAAACTTGATCTGATTTACTGGCTGTCCAGTCACGAAAGACAGATTTTCCGGGGATACAAGACTTCCGGATAAAATGGTCTGATTGAGAGAATCAGAAAGGATATAAATTTGTTCCTGGCTGTGTTCACTGCCCTCACAGGTTTTTATATCTGCATATAATTTAATTCTGCCGTCAGGGGAAAGTATGGTCTTTCTCGTGGGATAATAGGGCATTTTTAAACAGGCAAGCTTTGTGGATGGTCTTTCATTATCAAGCATATAAAGTTTTCCAGCTTTTATTAAGTATTTCATAGAAGTATCCTTTCAGGTTGTTTATTTCCTTTACAAGTATAGCACTTGCTGGTTTATAATTAAAATAGTATAATTTTATCAAAAACATATGATATTAGCTATAATAACAGGAGGTATCCCAATGTCTATACGCCATCTGCGCATATTTCTTACTGTGTGTGAATGCAATAACAGTATAACCAGATCAGCAAAAAAACTATATATGACACAGCCATCGGTTTCCGTAGCCATACAGGAGCTTGAAAAATATTATGGGATTGTGTTATTTGACCGCATATCCAGAAGGCTTTATCTGACTGAGGCAGGCAGGCAGTTTCTGGAATATGCCCAGCGTATATTTACCCTCCTTGATGATATGGAGAAGGGAATCAGAAACTGGGATACCATCGGGGTGCTGCGAGTCGGAGCAAGTATCACCATTGGTTCCCAGTTCATGCCTAGCTATGTGGAAAAATTTTCAGAAATGTATCCGGAAGCAGAAGTGCAGGTGTTTATCGGAACTTCCCATCAGCTGGAGCAGAAGCTTTTAAGTAATGAACTGGATTTTGCGCTGGTGGAGCGACCGGTTCATGAAAGCTCTCTGCTTGCAGAGCCTTATATGGAAGATTCTCTTGCAGTCATTGCTCCTGGGCGTCACCCTTATTACCAGGGACAGGTGCTGAAAAAGGAAGAGTTAAGCGGACAGAAATTTCTTCTGCGTGAACATGGGAGTGGGACCAGGGAGCTGTTTGAAGAAGTGATGGAAAAATCAGGTATTACGGTAAAACCAGTATGGGAAGGGATGAGTACAACCGCACTGGTCAATGCAGTCATTCATGGACTTGGAATTGCCGTTGTGCCAAAGCGCATGGTATCCGGTCCATTGGAGAAAAAAATGGTTTACCAGCTGGAAATAGAGGGAGCGGAATTTAAAAGGCACTTCTATATCGTCCATCACAAAGACAAGCTTTTAACCAGGACGATTCATGAATTCATTGATCTTTGCAGATGTTACGAACTTGATTTCCCCTTGCCAAAATACAATGGACTATAAAAAACACTAATTTATGCAACAAATTGCAGGAACATTTGGTTATATTTACAACTACATTTTTGGGTGATATAATCTGAATCACAATATACAAACGTTTGTATCAAAATAAAATTGTGTATTATATCCAACCCGGGCTTGAAAATCATTCATGTGTAGGCGCATACATGTGAAGACAAAAACATTACATTCTTGCATGAAAAAGGAGATAAAAAAATGTCTAAAGTAAAAAATTGGAAAACCATTTTCCCTGCAATCTGCGTTCCTATGAATGATGACTATAGCATTAATGAAGTTGAACTGAGAAAATATGTCAGCTGGCTTGCCGGCTTTGATGAAATCCAAGGTCTCGTATGCAACGGCCACACCGGGGAGGTAACCGGATTAAGCAGAAAAGAGCGAAAAAGAGTGGTAGAAATTGTAGCAGATGAGGTTGGCGACAGACTGACAATCATTTCAGGAATCAACTGTGAAAATACGGTTGAGTCCATCGAGATGGCAAAAGAAGTAAAGGAAGCAGGCGCTGATGGAATTTTGCTTATGCCTCCTCATATGTGGCTTCGTTTTGGAATGCATCCAGATGCACCTTTTAACTATATAAAAGACGTGGCAGACGGTGCAGATATCGATATTATTATTCATTTATATCCGGCAATCAGCAAGGCATTTTATCCAGTTGATACTCTGGTTAAAATGTGCAAAGAAATCGATCATGTAAAGGCAATTAAGATGGGAACCCGTGTGACTCCATTATATGAAAACGATGTCCGGATTCTGCGCAGGGAAGCTCCCCACGTTTCTCTCATTACCTGCCATGATGAAAGCCTGATGTCTTCTCTTACATTCCCTGGTATGGATGGTGCATTAATCGGTTTTGCAGCATGTATTCCGGAACTGATTACAGAAGCATTTAAAGCTTATAAAGCAGGAGACTTTAAAAAGATCCATGAATATGATGATAAGATTTTTCCAATCTCCAGAGCGATTTATGGCGGAGGACAGCCGTCAGGAGAAGCACATGCCCGTATGAAAGAAGCTCTTTATCAGAGAGGAATCTTTTCTTCAGCTCTGATGCGCCGGCCGGTGCTTCCGTTAACAGCTGAGGAGAAAGAACAGGTATCAGAAGGCTTAAAAGGAAGCGGCTATACATCTAAAATCACTCTTTAAGCAATTCAAACGTCAGGAAAATTAAGTTTCTTATGGTGGAGGTCAGTTAATGGAAAATAATATAAGTACAGCTACTGTATCACTAGATGCAGCCTTTGACAACTCAGCGATAAAAACCCTGCCGTTTCTGGAGTTAGTGAAGAGAATCGGTCCGGGACTTGTACTTACCGGAATTGTTATTGGTCCGGGAGCCATCACAACTGCAGCCATGCTGGGAGCCAGATATGGATATGCAATGCTTTGGCTGTTCATTCCCATTTTGTTTATGGGGGTTACATTTTTACTTACTACTTATCGGATTGCCCTGCTAACAGGGAAACCGATTATCCATGCCATCCGTCATTATTATGGAGGGAAAGCTGCAGCCTTTGTGGGAGTTACTTCATTCTTATCCTGTATGTTTTTCACAATGGGGAATATATCCGGGTCAGGATCAGGTATGAATCTGATTTTTGGTATGGACTGGAAATTAGGAGCAATCATTATGATTGCAATAACTGTATTCTGCTACTTGACAAAAGGTGTATATTCCAAGGTGGAAAAAGGCATTACAATCTGTATTATTGGTATGATATTTGCTTATTATGCGACTCTGGTAAAGGCTGGGGGGCCTTCCTTTGGAGAGTTTGGAAATGGTCTCACACATTGGACATTTCCAGCTGGAAGTCTGGCGACAGCCCTGGGTTTTATCAGCACTAATGCAGCTGTTACCACAGGTGTTTACGGCACTTACCTTGGAAAAGAAAAGAAGTGGGAGAAAGAAGATTTGTTTAACGGTGCAATGCTGGTTGATTCTATCACACATATTGTAGGAGTGATCTTAATCAGTGGAGCAGTCATGCTTGTAGGCGCAATCGTTCTTCACCCAGCAGGAATTGTGATTAAAAATCCTGCTGAATTAGGAGAAATGATGGTGCCGCTGCTGGGGAAGGCAGCCTATATGGTTATGGGGATCGCACTTTTAGCGGCTGCTTTTTCTTCTCTTCTTGGTAATACTCACCGCACGGTTGTTTTGCTAAACGCCGGTTTTGACAAGCCCACCAATCTGGATCATAAAAGTATAAAAATTGGTTCTATGATTGTCCTTGCAATTGCAGCTGTAATTTGCTTTTCCTATAATGGATCGCCGACCCAGCTGATTCTTTTTGCCAATATTATGACAGCCGTTGCAACTCCGGTATCTGGCTTCTTTGTATGTATGCTGATCTGGAACAAGGATGTAAATAAAGGTGTGAAGCAGCCTAAAATATTAAGAATCTGCATGGTAATCAGTTACATATTCTGTCTGGTACTGACTATTTCAGCTCTTAAAACGGCCCTGCCCAAATTTGCTGAATCCATAATGAAATTATTCTCCTGATCAACAGTTTTAAATAAAAGTCTTCGGAGGGCTGTAAAGCCGCTGAAGACTTTTATTTGTATCAAAATCACATCTGGTTGACAGGATGATTTTGTGTGGTATAAAGGATATAGGCGATTCATTGTATTGTGAAAGGAGACTGGTAAAATGGCGACATTAAAAGATGTGGCAAGGTTGGCCAATGTAGATGTCAGCACTGTTTCAAGAGCCCTCAATCATACCTCTTATGTGCATCCTGAGACAAAGAAAAAAATATATGCCGCAGTGGAGCAGCTTAGCTATAAGCCAAATCTTCTGGCAAAGGGGCTGAGACAGGGAAAACGGCACACCATTGGTGTTGTTATACCGGAAATCAATTTTTCCATCTTTGGGGAAATGGTGCAGGGGATAGAAATTCAGGCGAGAAAGATGGGATACAGTATCATAATATGCAATACAAAAGACAGGCAGGATGCAGAAGAAGAGTGTTTAAACAGACTCCGGAACGGACTGGTAGATGGTATCTTAATAGCGGCAACCGGGCAGAACGGGCGGCTCCTAAGGGACATAAAAAGCAGTGGAATTTCGGTGATGCAGATCGTAAGAAATCAGGACAGCATATTAAGCAGTGTTGTAGCGGATTATTATGCCTGTGGCTATCAGGGGGTTAAATATCTTTATGGGAAGGGCTGCCGTCATATTGGCTTTATTAACGGTTCAACGGAAATTATCCCATACAAAGAACGGTATAAGGGCTACCGGAAAGCAATCCGGGAGCTGTCATCAACAGAACATGTGGTTGATTCCCCATTTCCCCAAAAAGATTATTTTAGAAACGGGTATAACGGAATTCTGGAGCTTATGGAGAATGCCCCAGAACTGGACGGCCTTATGGTAGCCGTGGATATGCAGGGGCTGGGAGCAATCAGGGGTTTAAAGGAGCGGGGGATAAAGGTTCCGGAAGAGGTGAAGGTTATCAGCCTGACGGGACATTCCATCGGAGGAATGCTGGAAACCGCAATGACTTCCATGGAAGTTCCGGCAAAAGAGATGGGAGAAGATGTTACCAGGATGATTATTTCCGACATCGAAGGTGGAAGGGATAAAAAAAGCAGCCCGTTTCACAAAGTATTTGAAGCTTCTCTTATTGAGAGAGAAACAACTTAGACCTTGAAACGGGCATATGATCAGGTTTATGACAGTTGGTTCTTATTTCTGCCGGATTTCCACAAAAGAATAAAACCTGCAAGAGCTACAAACAGAGAGATAAACTGGGATGTTGATAAACTTCCAACAGAGCCCCTGATTAAATCACCCCGGTAAAATTCAATTACAAATCTCCCCAGGCTGTAAAAAATCAGATAGAAAGCGCTGACTCTTCCGGCAGGGGGATTTTTCCGTGCCAGTATCAGCAGTACAAGAAAGTTGGCAAAGTCAAAAACACTGGATACAATCTGAGTTGGCAGCAGGGGTATTCCGTTAGGTGCAAACTGAGAACTCTGAAAGGTTATGGAAAAAGGTCCGGAGGTCTGACGCCCATAACAGCATCCGGCAAGAAGACATCCCATTCTTCCAAATCCCTGTGCCAGGGCAATTGACGGGACTACAAGATCCAGATAACGGACTGGACTTATTTTCTTTATACGGCAGTAAATAAATCCCGCACCAATTCCCCCGATGATTCCTCCATATACTACAAATCCTGTAGAGATATCAAGTAAAAGTCTGGGATTACTTCTGATCTCATCAAATATTGTAACGTAGTAAAGAAGCTTGGCGCAGACAAGACCGCCTCCCGCTCCCAGAATAAGCAGATAGAATAAGTGATCCGGTTCCAGTCCTGCCTTCCTGGCACGGTATTCTGCTGTTAAGTAGGCCGCGGCAATTCCGATGCCGATCATCAGACCGTATCCGTGAAACGTAAAACTCCCGATGGAGAATAAATCGTTATGCATGGTTATCTTCCTTCTTTTATCATTAGAATTAAAACGAATTCATTATATCATAATTTTTTACACATTGCAAAGAAAGCCGAAAGGCCCCAGTACATCAAACAATATACAAAATAGTCATTTCCTTTAATTTTTCATTCATCTGCTGTCTTAAAAACAGCTCCCCATCTTCTCTTAAATCATTTTTATAACAATATTTCCCCCTGCCTCTTCCCGTCATTAAATCTTTGTCATAAAGCTTTCCTGCATCAGGAAATGCCTCACTGTTAATGGCATTATGAACAAAGCTGTAAGTCATGAAAATAATTTCAACCAGAGCAGTCCGCTTTACCTTTTCACTTAACTGCATGGAAAGAACTGTAATCAGTTCGGAATAAAGCTGTTTCCAGTCGTCAGTTAATATGACAGGTGCAATAAGGATTCCAACCCGGTAACCAGCGTCGCACATTTTGTTTAAGGCAGTAATTCTGGCATTTAATCCGGAAGTTCCAGGTTCGAATCTGGTTATAATGGACTGTGGATTCACGCTCATACGCATGATAATACGTCCTCTGTGGTTTAAATCAAGAAGAGAATCTACCTGATTAAATTTAGTGGGAAAGGTTAAAAAGCCTTTCTCTGTTTTTCCAAATTGTTCAATGGTCCATGATAAATTGCCGGTAATTGTATTTTCCAGAACCAGATCACTGTTGCTTCCGATCTCATAAGTGTTGTCTTTTACGGATTTAGCCTGATGATTGATTATTTTATTCAGCATCTGTTCCCGGTTCACAAACAGGCGCAGATAAGAACATTTATTGTAGTTGCAGACCAGATAGCAGTAGTGACACATGGCAGTGCAGCCGGAAGAAGTATAAGGAACAAGAAAATCCGATACTTTATGATTTGGAACGTAGTTATGGGTTTTCCTGACTCCAACAACCAGCAGTCGTTTTAGTTCAGGGAAATCCTTATTAGGACGGGTGCGCAGTTCATCTATCTTATTATGGCTTTCAATGGGGATCCATGGTATATCTTTATATTTCTCTTGCAATAATCCGCCTAACTCATAGTTTAGGGAATCAGGTTCAAAATAAATTTTATCTGGAAACATGTTGGTTCACCTCCTGTTTCCATTTATTATGCGGAGAAAAAATAGGGATATCCCATGTAAATATGCACAAAAAAGCGACTAAAATCTGTGTGATATTACAAAAATTAAATAACGATCATTTAAAAGATAAACGAACATATAAATCTATTGAAAATCAACTTTAATCATGTTAATATGGCATTACAGAAACAAAACGAACATAAAATACAGGCGTTAAGATCAAAGGAGAAGGTAATATGAGCAAGGTGAGTGAAACGACCAGAGAATCATGGATCATGAGCACGTTTCCAGAGTGGGGAACCTGGCTGAATGAAGAGATTGAAAGCGAGGAAGTAAAACCCGGCACTGTGGCGATGTGGTGGTTAGGCTGTACGGGAATCTGGTTTAAAACACCAGGCGGCTGTAATTTAACCATCGACTTATGGTGTGGAAATGGAAAACGTACCCATGGAAACGGAATGATGGCAGAAGGGCATCAGATGGCCAATATGTGCGGCGCCAGGAAGATGCAGCCCAATTTAAGAGCAGTACCTTTTGTCATTGATCCATTTGCCATCAAAAAGGTGGATGGAGTTTTAGCAACTCATTATCATCAGGATCACATGAGTGCTGAGTATGCGGCTCACGTGATTCAAAGCGGCATGACCACCACTGACGAGAATGGAAATGAGATTCCGGTTCCATTTATCGGTCCTTTAAAATCAGTGGAGACCTGGATCAAATGGGGAGTTCCCAAAGAGCGGTGTAAGGTAGTACGTCCGGGAGACACCATAAAGATCAAGGACGTGGAAATCGTAGTGCTTGATTCCTTTGACAGAACCTGTCTTGTAACAACGGACTCCACCGGAGCGGACAGAGAAGAACTGACCGGAATCTGCCCGACCGATATGGACGATAAGGCCGTCAATTACCTGATAAAAACTCCAGGCGGCAATATCTATCACAGCGGTGATTCCCATTATTCCATCTATTTTGCAAAGCATGGAAAGGATCATAAGGTTGATGTGGCGTTTGGCTCCTATGGAGAAAATCCGGTAGGCATGGCCGATAAGATGACCTCCTGCGATGTACTTCGCATGGCGGAAGCATTAAACTGTAATGTGGTGATTCCCATTCACTATGATGTGTGGAGCAACTTCATGGCTGATGTCAACGAAATCCGGGTGCTTTATGATATGAAAAAGGACCGTCTGGATTACCGGTTCCATCCGTTCTTCTGGGAAGTAGGCGGAAAATATGTCTATCCAACAGACAGAGAGAAAAAAGCCTATCATCACCCCAGGGGATTTGAGGACTGCTTTGAAGCTCCTCAAAATATACCATTTCGGTCCTGTTTATAAACAATTGGGGAGGGTTAGCCATGCTGTTAAAAGAGTTTGTGGAACTGGGGCATTACAAATTCGCTGAGGAAGCGGCAAGTTGGGAGGATGCGGTCCGAATGAGCTGTGAGACCTTGGAGGCGGATGGAACCATTGAAGCAGATTATAAGGAAGAAATCATTGAATGCATCAGGAAATATGGACCTTATATTATTATCATGCCAAATGTAGCCATGCCGCATTCGCAGGAAGGTGCAAAAGGGGTGCACAAAACTGCAATCGGATTTATGAAGCTGAATAAGCCGGTCAGCTTTGAACCGGGGGACGAGGAAAAGGATGCAAGGCTTTTCTTTACCCTTGCTTCCTGTAATCCGGAGCAGCATTTGGTAAATATGACAAGGCTGTCGGAGTTGTTAATGAATGAAGGGGCGGTGGAAGCACTGTTAAGTGCCAATTCACCAGAAGATTTAATCAAAATCCAGAGCGATTATCTGGATTCATAATGGGGAGGGTTTCTTATGGATATTTTATTAAAGATTTGGTCGTATTTTGCAGTCAATGTATTACAGCAGCCGGCTTTTATGATTGGTCTGATCGTTATGATCGGTTACGTGCTCCTGGGAAAACCCTGGTATGATGTTCTTGCAGGAGTAATTAAGGCAATCGTAGGATATTTGATTCTGACTGTGGGCTCCGGGGGCTTAGTCAGCAATTTCCGTCCTGTGCTTGTAGGTCTAAAAGACCGTTTCAACATGAACGCAATGGTAATTGACCCTTACTTTGGGCAGAATGCGGTAACAGCAGGAGTGGAAGAGGTGTTTGGCAAGGCATTCGGCAATGCAATGATTCTGCTTTTAATCGCGTTCATTGTAAATATTCTTCTGGTTCGTTTCAGTAAGGTGACCAAGTTAAGAGCCCTGTTTACCACCGGTCATGTACAGGTACAGCAGGCGGCTACTGCTTACTGGCTCATCCTCTTTGCCTGCCCGTTTTTATTAAACAATAATGTTGCCCTCCTGGTAGTAATGGCACTGATTCTTGGGGCGTACTGGGCAGTCGGTTCAAACTTAACCATCAAGCCCTGTCAGGAACTGACCGATGGAGCAGGTTTTTGTCTGGCACATCAGCAGATGTTCGGTATTGCATTTAATACCTGGCTGGCAGAAAAACTGTTTGGCAAAAAGAAAAACGGGAAAGAGATTAAGAAGATTGACGAAATCGAGCTTCCCGGATTCATGTCCATATTCAATGAAAACATGGTATGCACCTCCATACTGATGATCGTTTTCTTCGGAGCAATTCTGTGTATTTTAGGAAGGGATTATCTGGTGGAACAAAAGTTCATGAAAGAGGGCGCCAGCATGGTCTTCTATGTCATTCAGACCTGCCTTTATTTCTCTGTTTACTTGGCAATCCTTCAGCTGGGAGTCAGAACCTTCGTCACTGAGCTGACCGCTTCCTTCCAGGGAATTGCAGATAAGCTCCTTCCTGGTTCCCTACCCGGAGTTGACTGTGCTGTTGTATTCGGGTTTGGTTCTGCCAATGCAGTACCTCTTGGTTTCCTTGCAGGCTTTGCCGGCCAGATTCTGGCAATCATCGCACTGATTGTCTTAAAGAGCCCGGTTCTTGTAATCTGCGGTTTCGTTCCTGTATTTTTTGATAATGCAACCATTGCCGTATTTGCCAATGAAAAAGGTGGAATTAAGGCAGCACTTTTGTTACCGTTCTTCTCCGGTATCTGTCAGGTATTCGGGTCAGCAATTATCGCAGGCTGGGTTGGAATGGCAGCTTATGGCGGATACTTGGGTATGTGGGACTGGGCTGTTGTATGGCCGGTTATGACAGCAGTCATGAAGTTCTTAAGCTACGCCGGAGTGCTGATTGTAGTGGTTGTTCTACTGGCAATTCCCCAGATTCAGTATCGGAAGGATAAAAAAGGTTATTTCCTTATTACAGAAAATTACGAAGCCTATAAAGAATTAAAAGGAATCAAATAGAAGTAAGGAGAAGGAATATGTCAAAAGAAAATATGAGTTTTATGGTTTGCTGTGCCAATGGGGCCGGCTCCAGTCTGATGATGAAAATGACAATGCAGAAGGTACTTGATAAGGCGGGAATTAAGCCCACCAAAGTTCATCACTGCGCCTTATCGGAAGGAAAAACGGCAGCCGCTCAGTACGATGTTGTCTTTTGCGCACAGAATTTTGTCAGCATGTTTAAAGGGGCACAGGAAAAAGGGACTTTGGTAATTGGTCTAAGAAACATCATGTCTCCCCAGGAGATGGAACAGAAAATGAAGGAAAATGGAATTCTTTAATTTCAATCAAAACGAACATAAAACAAGTGACACAGGCTTCTGAACAGGCTATAATGAGGATAAAGAATCATATCTTTATGAGTTGAGAGGGAAAACAATGAAAAAAGACAGAGCTTGTGTTGAGAACAGAAGGAGCCGCATCCTGGAACTGATGGAAAAGAATCCCAGGGTGCGGGTAGATGAACTGGCGGAAGCATTAGATGTTTCTCTTATTACCATACGCAGGGATTTACAGTATTTAGAAGATAAGAAGCTTCTTGTACGCACCCATGGAGGTGCCATTGCTTCCGGAAGTCCAGTCGATGAGGTATCCTTATACAGGAGGCTGATTGCTGAATTTGCCGCGAAGTTCGTAACCGATAATGATACGCTGTTTATTAATACCAGCAGCAATGCATTAAAAATACTGGAATACATTAACTGTTCCAATGTAACTGTCATTACCAATAACGGAAAAGCCATTCACTGTGAGCACTCCCAGGAAGTAAACGTTGTGCTGACAGGCGGTGAACTGCGCTATCCAAAAGAAGCTATGGTAGGAGATTTTGCATTACGTAATCTACAGACAATCTACGCCAAGAAAGCATTTATCGGCTGTTCCGGAATCAGCGGGGAAAACGGCATGACAACGGAAATCTTTAACGAGGTCAGCATCAATGAAATGATGGCAGGCCATGCAACCCAGGATGTTTATGTCCTGGCCGATCACACAAAGATTGGGAAGAACAGCAGCTTTGTCAGCTGCCCCATCGAAAAAATCAAGTATTTAATCACCGATGAAAAAGCATCATCAGAAGCTCTGGATCTGATCAGGGAAAAAGGGGTGGAAGTGTTTGTGGTCCGCCGGTCAGATTTTTAAATCAATCATAGTGGAACAATGCCCGGGCGTCCATGTTGATTGCATCTTTCGTGGAGGCAAATTTATGGAAAAGGCATATACCCTTGGATTATATGAGAAATCCATGCCTGAGTGGCTTGGATGGAAAGAAAAACTGGAAGCAGCAAAAGCTGCCGGTTATGATTTTGTGGAAATCAGCATTGATGAAACAGAGAAAAAGTTAAGCCGTTTATCCATGTCACAGGCAGAACGACTGGAATTAATCAATACCATGAAGATTGTGGGACTGCCCATTCGCACCATGTGCTTAAGCGGGCACCGTAAATATCCTCTTGGAAGCCACGATCCCGCTGTACGGGAAAAGGGAATGGAGATTATGAGGAAAGCAATCCAGCTGGCAGATGATCTGGGGGTCAGAATCATCCAGCTGGCAGGCTATGATGTATATTATGAGGACTCAAGCGAAGAAACAAAGCAGTATTTTCTGGAAAATCTGAAGAAAGCTACGGAAATTGCAGCGCGCCTGGGAGTTGTACTGGGATTTGAGACCATGGAAACGGAATTCATGAATACAGTGGAAAAATCCATGGAATATGTAAAGCTGGTATCATCTATGTATTTAAACGTCTATCCGGATATCGGGAATATTACCAACGCAGCCAAAACTTATGGAATCAATGCCTTAGATGACTTACGCGCAGGGAAAGGTCATCTGGTTGCCATGCATTTAAAGGAAACCATTCCTGGAAAATTCAGGGAAATTCCATTTGGGACAGGGCATGTGGACTTTGAGAGTGCCATTCAAACAGCCTGGGAACTGGGAATCAGAAAGTATGTGGCAGAGTTTTGGTATACCGGTAATTCCCAGTGGATGAGAGAACTTTACGATGCAAATAAGCGGATGACTGAGATTCTGGATAAACAATGCCTGAAGGAGAGTGTGCAATGAAAGCAGAGAAAAAGGTATTGGGGCATTTAACAAAATGTTATTCGGTTGCCCCCCTAAGTTATAAAGGATCAGAGCATTTTCTGGTGGCAGCGGAAAAGGAAGATCACTGTTTTTTATTTGATATGGACGGAAATAAGGTGGATACCATCTGGGAGGGACCAGGGGGTACTATGTCCATGGTGCAGGTGCCCGGTACAGACGGACAGTTTCTGGCAACCCAGCGGTTTTATTCTCCCAATGATTCCAAGGAGGCAGTCATAGTACTGGTAACCCCGGAAAATTCGGGTAAGTGGGAGATAAAGACCATTGCAGCCCTTCCTCATGTCCATCGGTTTGACATACTAAAAAGGGGAAGGACACTCTATCTTCTTGCCTGTACCTTAAAATCCGGCCATGAGTATAAGGAGGACTGGTCAAGTCCCGGCAAGGTTTATGCTGCATTGCTTCCGGAGGATCTTTCAAGTCTTTGTGAGTCCGGTCCGTTGCAATTTGAAGTGATTCAGGAAGGACTGTTTAAAAATCACGGCTATTACCGGGTGGAGGAAAACGGAATAGATACAGCACTGGTGTCCTGTGAAGGAGGAGTTTTTCAGTTTGTTCCGCCGTTAAAAAAAGGGGAAAAGTGGGAGGTGCGTAAGCTGCTTGACACTCCTGCCAGTGATGGTGTTTTAATCGATTTTGATGAGGATGGAGAAAAAGAGCTTGCTGTATTATCCCCATTCCATGGTGACTGCATTTCCATTTATAAAAAATTGGAAGGAAGCTATAAAAAAGTATACGAATATGAGAAAATGGCAGAGTTTTCCCATGGGATATTTGGAGGAAACCTATGTGGGAAACCAGTTTTGGTGGTGGGGCACAGGCAGGGAGAGAGAAATCTCCTTTGTTTTACCTGGAATAAAGAACTTAAGACATATCAGTGGGAGATCCTGGATCGGGACTGCGGATCTGCAAATGTCCTGCATCTGAAAAAAGACGGGGAAGATCTGCTAATCAGCGCAAACCGGGAAATCGATGAAATTGCCATGTACCGGATTACATCATAGGTGGAATAACCGGGTTTCTAAAAGAGAATAGACAATTATACCTTTGTGAAGTATACTGAAATTAAGTTGAACAGCAGATTTAACCATAAATTTTCTGCTGAGACACAAAGGAGGAATTGTCATGAAGAGCATAAAGAACAAAATATTTCTTTACATGGCTTTAACTGTTTTTATCTCACTCACAGTAGTTGGCGGCATCAGTATTTATTTAAATTATTATAGTATGATCGGAACTATGAACCAGTCCATGACGGAACTGGCTGAGACAGCTTCTGAGCGGGTGGCAAAGGAGCTGGATATTTATAAGAATCTTGCTTATGAAGCAGGAAGCATTGCAAGACTGGCTAATCCGGATACAAGTGTTGATGAAAAGAAGTCTATTATTGATCAGAGAGCCAAGACTCACGAATTCCAGAGAGGGAATATTATAGGGAACGATGGTATCAGCATTTTTGATGGAAAAGACTATTCGGACCGGGATTATTTTAAACGTTCAATCAAAGGAGAGATGGCGGTATCGGAACCATTAATCAGCAAGGTTACAGGGCAGACGACGATTATTATATCAGCCCCTTTGTGGGAGAAGGGTATCCCAGGAACGAAAGTGGTAGGAGTTGTTTATTTTGTTCCCAAGGAAACCTTTTTAAATGATATTGCTGCTTCCATACAGGTCAGCAAAGGATCCAATGCCTATCTGCTTAATCAGACAGGGAAGGTAATTGCCGATCCCAATATGGATAAGGTTACCAATGGAATCAATGTCCAGGAAAGTGCTTCAAAGGATTCAGGGCTTGCACAGCTTGCAGCACTTGAAGCAGAGATGACCCAGGGGAAAAGCGGTTTCGGACGTTATGAAAACCAGGGGCATAAGATGTTTCTTTCCTATGCGCCGATTGCAGGGACAGACGGCTGGAGCATTGGAATCAGTGCACCCATGTCAGATTTCATGGGATCCACTAAAACAGCCAGCGGGATTACTCTTTTACTGATTGCAGTATTTCTCGTAGTTGCAGCAATCGTATCCGCTGTTCTGGCAGGCAAGATAGCAAGTCCCATTACTTCCTGTGCTAACCGGTTAAAGCTGCTGGCAGAGGGGGATCTTGATTCTCCTGTAACAGAGGTGAAAGACAAAGATGAAACAGGTATTCTTGCAAATGCCACCAGGGAGCTTGTTTCCAGACTTGGAATGATTATTAAAGATGTGGATTACGTTCTTCATGAGATGGCGGCAGGGGATCTGACAGTCAGTACCACCTGTGATGCTGCTTACGTAGGGGGATTCAAAGGCATACACGAGGCGATGCATCAGTTAAAGGCAGAGCTGGGAGATACTCTTTTAAATATCAGCCGTTCTTCCGGTGAAGTGGCAGCAGGAGCGGACCAGGTATCTGCAGGTGCTCAGGCGTTGTCTCAGGGAGCTACGGAACAGGCAGGCTCCATAGAGGAACTGGCTGCCACCCTCGGTGATATATCAAAGCAGGTAGAAGGAAATGCAAGAAGTGCCAGGGAGGCCAGTGACAAGGCGAAAGAGATGGCTGAGGAATTAAGCAGCGGAAAAGAACAGATGCAAAAAATGACAAATGCCATGGATGAGATTTCCCAGACGTCTGGGGAAATCGGAAAAATAATAAAGACGATTGAAGATATCGCTTTCCAGACCAATATTCTGGCATTGAATGCGGCAGTAGAAGCTGCAAGGGCAGGGGAAGCAGGAAAGGGCTTTGCAGTGGTTGCAGATGAAGTTAGAAATCTGGCATCCAAGAGTGGGGAAGCATCAAAGAATACCTCTGCCTTGATCGAGAATTCTTACCAGTCTGTGCAAAATGGAGCACTGATTGCAGCGGAAACAAAAGAATCATTAGACCGGATCGCTGCATCTTCTGAAAGAACCGTAGCTTTAATTAATGAAATTTCCAATTCGTCAGCAGAACAGGATGTCTCCATTAGTCAGGTAAATCAGGGAATTGATCAGATTTCAAGTGTGGTTCAGACAAACTCCGCAACAGCTGAAGAGAGTGCAGCAACCAGTGAGGAACTTTCTGGTCAGGCACAGATTTTAAAGAACTTAATCGACCGGTTTCGACTTTAATCGATTTTATTAAAATAGCGTTAAGATTCCCTCCAATCTCTATCTTTTTATAGGATATATTACTAAAATAGAAGGGTAGAAGGAGGGATGAATTATGGGGTTCATGATTGTTTTGCTTATGGCGGTATATGCTGTTATCGGTGGACTGACAACGCTTTATCTGTTTTTCAGTTTCCCCGCAGTGATTATTTGGAAATTTTACAGAAAACTGAAATATGGAATTTCTGTCTTTAACTGAACATGTAAGGAAAAGAAACAGGCATCAGAGTTCCTGATATCAGGATGATCTGGTGCCTGTTTCTTAAAAATCAGATATTGGTAAGCCGTTCAAATAAATTGTTTACATTGATTCGGCCGTACCCCCAGACATTATTTGGATAAACTTCTGAGGGGCTTCTAACGGCACCTCTTATAATTAACCGGTTGACGTCATATCCGGTCAGAGAAGTATAGTTGCCTCTTGGAATTCCCCATTCAAGTACCATGGCAATAATTCCTGCTGCATGGGCGCAGGCGGCTCCGGTGCCGGTTGCAGTTCCGTACTGGTTGCCGGGAACAGCACAGGGGATCTGGTAGCCGGGTGCTGCAATATCCGGCTTAACCAGACCGCTTCTGGTGTAACCTCTGCTGGATTCAGGAAGAATGCCATCGTTAAACTGATTATAAGCTGTAACGGTCAGCTGGTTGGCACCATTGCCGGGAGATGTGATGGTAGTATCCGGATTCGGTGCTAAAAAATAGGTGTTGTCAGATATGATAGATCCGCTTGGGAGCCAGCAATGAAACGAAAAGGATTCATTTTCAAGACTCTGAGCCCGTAAAGACCATACTCCGGGCTGAGGGTTTAAAAAACGGATTAAAACAAGCTGATCTCCGGTTTCCTCTTCAAAAATAATATTATTCACCCAGACAACACTTTGGGTAAAAATAAAATTGAATTTCCGGCAGTCTGAGATGGAAGGATAAATTCTCTGGGTTGATTCCCTGTTTGGCGTAGAGATATCAATGGAGATCCGGTCTGGTGCGTATGGCCAGATTTCCATCCAGAATTCTCTGTCATTTTCACCAATTCTCAATTCAAAATCATTATAAAATGGTACAGCAGACGTACTGTTAAAATAATGCCTTTGTGTATTTCCTTCATTTCCGGCGGAGACAGACACGCCAATTCCCGGAAGCTGTACCAGATAGGTTAAATAACTGCTTAATGTACCTTTGCCATCATGACTGCCCTGACTTGTGCCAATTGAAATACAAATAACAAGAGGAAGACTCAGTTTCTGTGCAGTCAGAAAGAGATATCTGATCCCCAGGAGAATGTCTGATTCCTGGAAGCAGTATGTATCTTTTGGTATGGTAAATACATTTTTTAAGTTTTCTTTTGCATCTTTCAGCTTTACAATTACAATCTGGGAATTGGGAACCACTCCGGTAAAGACCTGATCAGCACTGACGCTGCCTGCTGCAATGCTTGCCATAGCAGTTCCGTGACCGTTGGTATCAGTAGATGGAACAATGGAAAGTGGATCTTCTGAGGTTAAGGCCAGATTGATGGCCTCTCTGTTATATTCACTGCCGAAGGTAAAACCTTCCGGAATGATTCCGGTCTGCACTGTCTGATCCCATATAGAAACAATGCGTGTGGTTCCGTCATTATTGCGAAATGCGTTATGCTGGTAGTCAATGCCGGTATCCACAAAGCCCATTAAAATGCCCTGGCCGGTCAGATTCAAAAACGGGTTTCTCTGAACCGTTCCAATACCCGATTTTTCTATACTGATGGTGGATTCAAGAGTATAAAGTGAGGGAAAGGCGTTATAGGGGTGTGTTCCTAAATCACAGGGATCCGTTCCTGCTGTGGGAATATGAAGCAGTGAGCTTAGTTCCGTAAGTGGTGTGATATTGTCTCCCGTATCATAGGAGGGGACCGAAATATTATTAATGATTAAGTCGTAATAATTATTATCTAGTATTTTATTCAAAATCAGGCCTCCTCACCGCACCAATATTAAGAATTAAAACACCCGTTCAAGACAACCGGATCAGATATTGGTCAGCCTTCGAAACAGGTTATTTACATCAAGCCGGCCATATCCCCAGATGTTGTTTGGGTAGATGATCGAACTGTCACGTGCAGCTCCCCGGATTAACAGCCGGTTCACGTCATTTCCGGTCATGGATGTGTAATTCCCCCTTGGTATTCCCCATTCCAGTATCATGGCGATGGCTCCCGCTGTGTGAGCAGCAGCGGCACCAGTTCCAGTCATGGTTCCATAAAGATTCCGCGGAATGGCACATGGTATCTGATATCCGGGAGCGGCAATGTCTGGCTTTATCAGCCCGTTTCTTGTATAACCTCTGCTGGATTCAATGAGAATACTGTCATTAAACTGATTGTAGGCAGTAACGGTCAGCTGACTGATTCCATCTCCGGGAGAGGTAATGGTAGTATCCGGATTGGGATTTAAAAAAAATGTGTCATCTGTAATAATATCACCGGAAGGAAGCCAGGAATGAAATGAAATGGGTTCATTTTCCATGCTTTGTACCCGGATATTCCAGACTCCCGCAAGGGGATTTTGAAAACGCAGAAGAATCAGCTGATCGCCGGATTCTTCTTCAAATATAAAGTTATTTACCCACACGGTACTTCCTGTAAAAATAAAATCAAATTTTCTGCAGGAACCAATGGTAGGGTAAATGGGCTGAGTGGATTCTCTGTTTGGGGTAGAAATATCTATGGAAACACGGCCCAGTGCATAAGGCCAGATTTCCATAAAAAACAAGGAATCATTTTCTCCTATTCTTAATTCAAAGTTATTATAATAAGGCGGCGCTGTGGTACTGTTAAAATAATGACGTCTGTCATTTCCTTCATTTCCTGCTGAAATAGATATTCCGATTCCCGGCAGTCTGGCAAGATAATTTAAATAGTTACTAAGTGCATCTGTGCCGTCATGACCGCCCTGGCTGCTGCCAAGGGCAATGCAGATAACTAGCGGGCGGCTGGCATTCTGTGCATATGTTTCCAGATACCGGACACCCAGCATAATGTCAGATTCCTGGTAGCACAATACGTCCGGCATTACAAAGTTCATACTCCTTAAATTCTGTTTGGGATCTTTTAGCTTTACAATAACCAGTTCCGCTTCCGGTACCACACCAGTAAAGGAATTCTCCGGATTATATCTTCCAGCAATGATGCTTGCAACGGAGGTTCCGTGTCCTACGGTGTCGACAGAAGGTACAATCGATAAGGGATCATCTGATCTCAGAGCAATATTAATGGATTCTCTGTTGTATTCTGTTCCATATGTAAATCCTACCGGCGGATTGTTGCTTTGAATGGATTGATCCCAGATAGAAAGAATTCTGGAAGTATTATCATTGTATAAAAACGCTTCATGTCTGTAATCGATCCCTGTATCAATCACTCCTACAATAATTCCCCGCCCGGTCAGATCTAAAAAAGGATTTCTCTGTACAGGACCAATCCCCGATTTTTCTATGCTGATGGTAGAGTTGAGTGTATAAAGAGTGGGAAAGGTATGATATGGATATTCTCCAAGCAGGCATGGGGTTGAACCGGCTGCCGGAATATGAAGCAGGGAATGTCTGAAATTAATCATGGTTATATTGTCTGTGTTATAGCTGGGAATTGAGACATTATTAATGATCAGATCATAATAATCGTTATCCAGAATCTTTTCCAAAAGACAGTCCTCCGGTCCGTTTTTCCATATTTGCTGTTACAGATTTGTAAGTTGCTGAAAAACTTTATTTACGTCAAGCTGACCATACCCCCAAAGGTTATTAGGATATGTGGTGGATGCCCCGTGCCTGGCGGCTCTCATGAACATTCGGCTAATATCATAACCGGTTAAAGTCGGTAGATTTTTTCTGACGATTCCCCATTCCAGAATCATGGCTGCAGCTCCGGCAGCATGAGCAGAAGCAGTACCAGTCCCCGTTGCGCTGCCATATGAATTCCCTGTAACCATCCCCCGTGTCGTAACCCGATATTATGGTATTGCCCATAATAAGGTCGTAATAGTTATTGTCCGGAATTTTATTCAATAAAAGTCCTCCTGTCTTATACTGAGGGCATATATGATAAGTTTATGCAGCAGGAATTCTAATATGAAAGGAGGGGGGAGAATGGAAAAATGTTACATCCTCTAAATATTGGTAAGTCGTTGAAACAGTTCATTACATCTGACATTCCATAACCCCAGATATTATTACGATATATAATAGAAGATTCCCGTAGTGCTCCGCGGGTAATCAGACTGTTGATCACATTACCTGACAGGGTGGTATAGTTGCCTCTGGGAATACCCCACTCTAAAATCATTGCAATAGAACCAGTGGCATGGGCGGTTGCAGCGCCTGTTCCGGTTAAGGTTCCAAATGGGTTTCCAGGAAGTGCACAGGGGATCTGGTGCCCTGGTGTAGCAAGCGGTTCTTTTTCCATACTTTGTACATTAATACTCCAGATGCCCGGCATGGCGTTTTGAAAGCGCAGCAGAATCAGCTGATCTCCGCTTTCTTCCTCAAAGCTCATATTATTAACCCATGGCCTCCCTTAAAAAAGGTAGGAGCATTTGTTATATATTATGCTGAAAAAGGTGAATATGAGAGAGTAGGATATATGGTGGGGGGAGTTTTTGGTTATGAAGAGAAATAATTTATCAAGGTTATTTTGATGCAGTTTGGGGATTAAACATTGATTATTTAGAACTGATATATTAATATAAGTGGAAATCGTTGAGTAGGAGATAAAAAGAATGGATGAAATCAGATTAATAAAGCCAACAATGGAATATGCAGACGATATCATGAAGTATCGTCAGGAGTTTTTAGATTCCGGTGACAGCCTGGATGGCTGCGGCAATTTAAAGATGTGCTCTTCGGCAGATGAATGGATAAGAACCATTGATCTTATGGAAAGTGATGAAACGTGTCCCAAAGACAGGGTCACATCTAATACATTTATTGCGGTTCGCACAGCAGATAATAAGATTATTGGAATCATCGACTTCAGACATCACATAAACCATCCTATTTTGAGCGTATGGGGCGGTCATATTGGATACTCCGTTCGGCCTGATGAAAGAAGAAAAGGGTACGCAAAAGAAATGCTGCGGCAGAATTTGAAAAACTGTAAAAATTATGGTTTAGATAAAGTCTTAGTTACCTGCGATTATGATAATGTGGGAAGTGACATGCTAATGTAGAAATTATTAATACATCACAACAATAACTCATTGTATCACCTCAGTTATGTATCTATAATTAATACTATTTTATACCGTAAAGCCAGAATTATTTTAGAAAAAGGAGTTGCACAGTTTACACAACTCCGATTAATAATTAGAATGGATATAATCCATTCCTGCTTATATATATTACACCTGCCATATCTCTGGGTCCTTGAAAGTAGAAATAATAATAATGAGATAATTATTCTTTATACGGTATAGTAACATGTTTTCGCTTTGCATTACCTCTTTCAGCTTGGTAATTAAGTCATTAAAAGGACAATTTCTGGATGTAGTATTGAGTATTAATAATAAACCACATTTGGGTATCAAATCTCATAATAGTCCATAGGGATAAACCTTGAAGATCATATTCTGCTACCAGCCCGGCTCTTGCCTCAAAACTTCTCGCATCTTTAAACCATATTAAATTAAGACTCCCATCAAGATTTATATAATAGAAATAAGGTGACTGTGCTGCTTCATTAAATTGTATTGGTATATTGTTTTCAGCTGCAATCATTATTGCATTATTGTTTGCTATAGCAATTGCTCCCGATGCACCCGGAACATAGGGAAGCGTCCAATCATAACCAAGCGTAGTGATTCCTAAGCTTAGAATTTCAGATGGAATAATACTAACTACATAGTATAATAACTCTCTTAAAACATTAACTGGTAAAATTGAATTTGGGTAACTATAAAATCTAGCCCAATCATAAGAGGCAAATAGAATTCCATCTACATATTCAGATAATTGTGAATAATCCAACTTTTCAAAGATTACAATGGGGCCCGTAATATTTACAATTGGCGTTGTGGTAACTAGTACTCTATAACCTTCTGAATGAAATACTATGGAAGCCTTTTTTATGTATTCTACAATACTGTTTATGTTATCCGGTGTAATATCTTCGATATACATATTCACTCCATAATAACCCTTTGTTTTTATCATTTGAAGAATATTATCAATAAGACGATCTTGCACAGAAGAGTTATTTAAAATATTCTGAGTTACTTCACGAATAATAGTTCCTTCTTCCGTAATCGTAGAAACAAACATCATGGGCGCAACACCATAAGATTTAGCCAACTGAATTACATCAGCATCGTCAGCAATAGTAATAATTTCTCCTTCACTTGTAGCCCTATAATTGAATATAGTCAAATATGTTAAAAAAGGAAGCGTTTTTATTAAAATAGATTTATCTATATATGAAAAAGTATAACCACTAGTGGCAATTGTTCTTGTTTTATTCGATTGATAGCTTATAACTATGGATTCACCAATATACAAAATTTCTCTATCGGAAAGATCGGGATTATTTCTTAATAATTCCATTGGAGTAGTACCATGCCGCTTTGCAATACTCTCCAAAGTGTCGCCTTCCTGAACAACGTAGAGTGTTTTCGGTTGTACAATTACGATGGTTTGGCCGACTGCTAAATTATCGGGGTTTGTAATTCCATTTTCCAATATCAATCGGTTAACGGGGATTTTATAATACTCTGATATGGTAACGATGGTTTCACCTGGTTTGACAACGTGTATGATCATGAATTCCCTCAAATGATCTTATTAATTCTATTATATGCTAATGTGTTGTTATTTATAGGTATCTTTATTAAGCAAACTGTTACGAAACAAAACCACCGGAATCCCCTGTATTTACAAGTGATTCCGGTGTTTTGGCTGTTTATAGAAAAATGGAAGTAATGGGGCTCGAACCCATGACCTTTCGCGTGTGAGGCGAACGCTCATCCCGGCTGAGCTATACTTCCATTTCGTGGAGATAGCGAGACTCGAACTCGTGGCCTATGCGTTGCGAACGCATCGCTCTCCCAGCTGAGCTATATCCCCTTGTCTAAATTATAGCATGAAGATTCTGAATTACAAGTATTATTTGCACAAATAGAAAAATATTTTTCGCTCTTTTCTGTGGATTTTGTTGTAAAAAGCTTCCAGTAATAACATAGAAAAGAGGCATCAAATTGTTATAAGATGCCCCTGTGGTTAAATTACAAAATTTTATTAATCTGGTCGCCTTCCATCCATTTCTTCAGGTTTTCAAATACGATCTGAGCTCTCAACTTCATCGATTCAGCAGAAGCAAAAGCAATGTGTGGAGTTACAATAGTATTTTTACAGTTTAAAAGTGGGTGGGAAGTATCAATCGGCGGCTCGTTCTCAAACACATCGATTCCGGCACCTGCCAGATATCCGTTATTTAAAGCTTCCGCAAGGGCTTCAGAATCAACTACCGGACCTCTTGCAGCGTTAATAATATAAGCTCCCTGTTTCATTTTGGCGATTGTTTCCCTATTTATTAAATGGCGGGAATCTTCGTTTAACGGGCAGTGGAGGCTCACGATATCAGAGTTAGAAAGAAGCTCATCCAAAGATACAAATTCCATGAAATCCGGTTCGTTTCCAGAGATGGTACGCTTGTACCCAAGAACGCGGCAGCCAAAGGCTTTGCAAAGCTCTGCAGTTCTTGTTCCAATTGCACCAGCGCCGATAATACCGATAGTTTTTCCCCTCAACTCGCAGCCGACCAGACCATCCTTTGTCTTTCCTTCCCGGCAGCGGGCATCTGTCTGCATCACATTGCGTAAAAGAGAGAGCATAAGACATAAAGAAAGCTCGGCAACCGCTTCGGTTGAGTAACCGGCGGCATTGCTGATGGAGATATTATTTTTTCTTGCTGCTGCCAGATCTACATGGTCCACACCTGTAAAAGCAACATCTATAAATTTCAAGTTCTTACAGGCGTCGATGACTTCACCGTTTAGTGGCATGTTGGCAATCATAATGACATCGGCATTTTGAGCTTGTTCAATCTGAACTTTGGTATCTGTGCTTTTTTCAAAAGCTGTAAAACTATGACCTGCATCGATCAATGGTTTCGCACATTCATTTAACAGGCTGTCAGGAATTCCAAGAGATTCTAATAATACGATATTCATATGTATCACTCCGATCAATCATAAAATTACAGGGACTGAAAACCATAGCCCTGTAAAAACAATTATAACACCATATGACAGAATGAAAAGGGATAGTTATGAATTTGTTAAAATGTATGGGAGTTTCCGAATTTTTTCGATTAAGTATTTCCATTGTCCTGTTTCTATACTATAATCTCATAGATAGTGTGTCAGATGACTAACAGTGACAAAAATAATATTTGACAACAGAAAGGCACAGGCTATGGATAAATTGGATCATTTTATTAACGGAGAACTGGCGAAAAAAATAATCAGTATCATTCTTTTGGCAGTTTTTCTTTATTTTTTAAGAGGAATGCTTAATCAGTTTTTGCTGATATTTATGGTAACTTTCATCTTTGGTCAGCTTCAGAAATTTATATATGATAAGGTAAATAAGTATATAAAGATCAGCCGGAAGCTTATAACCATTTTAATGTATCTTATATTTTTGCTTATTTTTATCATTACCATGATTGCTTATATTCCTAAAGTTACCCAGCAGCTGATTGATGTAATCAATCTGATTTCTACCTTTAACTTAAATCAGTTACAGAATTATGACCGGTTTAATCTGTTAAGCAGCATTCCGGAGGATCAAATCAGTGACTACATTCGTATGGCGGAAAGCCATTTGCTGGACTTTGTAACGACTGCAGGAACTTTCAGCATCAACATTCTGCTGTCTCTGTTGATCAGCTTTCTCTTTCTTCTGGAAAAGGAAGAGATTATAGCATTTTTTAAACATATGGAGCACAGTAAAGTGTCATTTCTCTATAAATATTTTACATTTTACGGAAAGAAGTTTTTAAATTCCTTTGGAAAAGTCATTGAATTACAAATCGTCATTGCATTTATTAATTCGTTCTTGTCCGTAGTAGCATTAACAATTATGGGATTTCCCCAGACTTTGGGACTTGGAGCCATGATTTTCATACTTGGACTGGTTCCGGTTGCAGGAGTGATTATATCTCTTATACCTCTTTGCATTATAGCATTTAACATCGGAGGTGCCTTTAAAATTATAGAGGTTATGATCATGATATTTGTGCTTCATTCGTTGGAGACCTATGTGCTCAATCCTAAATTAATGTCGGCTAAAACCAAATTGCCTGTATTTCTGGTTTTTCTTATTCTTTTAGTCAGTGAGCATTATATCGGAGTGTGGGGACTGCTTTTGGGTATTCCCATGTTTATGTTCTTATTGGATATTTTAGATATCAAAGTGAAAAATGAATAAGTATTCTGACCATTAAAAGTGGGGCTGCATTAAATAGAAGATTCTATTAGGGCAGCCCCTTACTGTTTAATGATACTACATTGGCTGACTGTAAATAGAATAGGCCAGCTGATTGGCGGCTTTCTTACCTGTATACAGCGCTCCCTGCATCCAGCCGTGCTTTGTGGATACGTGCTCGCCGGCAAAGAAAACCCTCTGATTAAATTCAGGCTTCAGCATCTCATAAGAAAACAATTGTTTCTGTCCTGGAAGTGACTCAGCAAAAGCCCCACGGCTGTAAGGCTCATTATCCCAGACCACAGTCTTATGGTCTGCTACAATGGGATCTAAGAATCCCCTTGGCAGTCCGTGAACTTCCTCCACGCTTTCTTTTATATATTCAAACCGAAGGGGCTCTGGCATATTCCCCACTCTTGTTGAATTTAAATGATAATTATAGGAAGCGATCAATACACCTGGTTCATTTGGTGAGCAGAAAGAAGGATCCGGACACAGAAGATGATCTCCGGGATAGAAAATGTACTGAATCGGCAGATCTGTCTGGGAAAACCCTCCTACCATACGACCATAATCCGTATCCTGTTCCCAAAAACGTTTCCTGCATAAAAAAAAGGTTTTTTGAGAATTAGTATAATTATATTCTAAGATGGCCTGCATCTTTGGATTGGTGAAACTTGGTTTAATATCCACTTCCCGCAGAGTGGAGTAGGGGATTGCACATATAACATAATCGAAAGTATCAGAAGTTCTGCTCAAATCCCGTACATTGCGATGGGCAAGAACAATCTGATCACTGTTTTCCTGTTGGTATATACCTGTGACTGTCTGACCGGGTATATAAGTGACGGTGCCCAGCTGAGAGGGTGGAATATTTTGATATTGGGGTAAATTGTCTGTGTAGAAAGATTGAATAAAGGCGTAGGGCAGGTTTACAATCCCATCTTCAATGGTATAGGTATTACGGTAGTCAAGGGTATACTCCTCCTGTACGGTTTCGGCGTAACTGGCATCAATCAAAGACCCGGTCCCAGGATCGACCCCCGAAATCAGGCTGATGGCCCCCTGGCTAAGACCCAGATTTTCAAGCATCTGCCGGACAGAATAGTTCATAAAAGGCAGAATTTCCGGGGAATACCCGGGTAAGATCTGTATCAGCTCTGAGCGGATATCAGGTGGAAGCTGCATCATTGGATAGGTAAAGGCGTAGTCATTTAGCTCTGACCAGGGAGTGTTTCGTTCCTGTGGAGTTAAGTCGTACAGGGGATAAAGATTCTGCTCGATGGAATCAGTTGTTCTTAAGCGGGTATTATGTACATACAAAAAATTATTGCGCTGCCTAACAGAGAGAGGACGGGTGTTGAGACCAAACAAATTAATATAGTGCCAGGTGGTTTCATGGGTGACCGGGATCCTGTGGGCACCGAATTCGTTATAATATTCTGTGCTAAAATAGTAGGTATAAACTCTTCCTCCGATTCTGCTGTCATTGGCATCAAGAATAGTAATGTCAGCCCCCAGCTTTCGAAGCTCAAATGCAGCGGACAGACCGGCAAGGCCTCCTCCGATCACGCCGATTTTTATACCCTTTAGTTCTCCAGGCTGCGCATAATTTGTGATGTCGGGAGGCGGGCTCAGCAAACGGACAATATTTTCGTAATCTTCCGGGCGGCCTGCCATCTCCAATGTATTCCTGGTCATTTCCTGCCGCTGCTCATTGGTGGGATTAAGTATTTGAGTGAATGGAGCATTCATTAATTTCACCTCATAATGTCATTATTATAAGGGGACAATTGCCTGTGCAATGTCCCCTTTGTTGTTGAGATAATTATTTAGCAGCCTTCTCGGAATACTCAGTCGTCACAAGATTTTCATAAGGAACCCGCTCTTTTAACTGACCAGCCTCCTCCAGAATATTCTCTAAAAGCTCAAAGCTGTCTTTGTTAAATACAGTATCCTTTTTCCAGGTATCCTGTGCTTTATAACGGTCTACAATGGCAGCAATGGTTTTTACGTCGGTTTCCTTAAACTGGGGCTGGATTACTTTTGCAATTTCTTCCGAGGAATGAGAATTTACATATTCCAGGCCTTTTTGAATGGCATTGGTAAATTTCTGTATTGTTGCCGGATTCTTTTCCAGGTAACTTTTTTTGGCGCTGTAGGCGGTATAGGGAATATAGCCTGAGTCTACGCCCAAAGAAGCGACTACGAAGCCATTGCCTTCCTTTTCCAGTCCTGTTGCAAACGGTTCAAATTCAACGGTATAATTTGCATCATTGCTGGTAAAGGCTGCTGCTGTCAGTCCAAAATTAATGCTCTGATCGATTGTCAGATCTGTGGCAGGATTAATTCCGTTCTTTTTCAGGATATATTCAAATACCATTTCCGGCATACCACCGGCTCTGCCGCCCAATACTTTCTTCCCTTTTAAGTCGGTCCATTTAAAATCAGGCTGTTCACTTCTTCCAACAAGGAAATTACCTGCACGCTGAGTCAGCTGTGCAAAATTAACTGCGTAATCCTTAGAGCCGTTAGCATAAGTATAGATTGAGGCCTCAGAGCCCATAAAACCAATATCTGCATCACCGGATATAAGGGCGGTCATAACCTTGTCAGCGCCGGCTCCGTTTACTAAGGTTAAATTAATACCCTCATCCTCAAAGTATCCCAGCTCTATGGCTGCATACTGAGGGGCATAAAAGATGGAATGGGCAACTTCATTTAATTTGACCGGGGTTAAGTCCGATGACTTTGTCTTTGAACCGCAGGCGGTTAAGCTGAGTAAAGACGCTCCGGTGAGAACGGCCATTATAAATGTACGATAGGCTTTTCTCATAAAATCCTCCTTTTTCATATCTTAATACTACATTGTATTGTTGTTATACGGGAAAGTACCTTGTCTTAAAAAATTTTAAATAATAAAGATCTGGGCGGATACGTGGGAAAAAAGGGGTTTGATCTGCTTTCTGGATGTTCTGCAGCTGGTCAGTAAGCAAGCGACCACAATTACAGCCAGAAAGATTGCAATTGCTCTCTTCATTTGGTTCTCCTCCATTCATCCTCCTGTTAAAATTCTATGTAGTCTGACAGGCAGAGTTTACGAACTATTCCATATTTTCTTATTTTAAGATGGTATATAGGTTAAAACTGTGCTATACTGCTATAGTAAAATTTACAAAAGCAGGTGAAGTACCATGAAATATCGTATGATAGTGCTTGATTTGGATGGGACGCTGACGAACCGGGATAAAGAAATCACGCCCAGAACAAAAGAAGCACTTTTTGAGTTGCAGCGTCAGGGCGGAGTGATTGTGCTGGCTTCCGGCCGCCCGACTTATGGAATCATGCCCGTTGCAAAAGAATTAAAGCTTCATGAAACAGGCGGTTATATTTTATCCTTTAACGGAGGACGTATTATAGACTGTAAATCAGGAGAAACCATCTTTGCAAAGGAGCTGCCGGTATCTTCAAACCAGAAGATTATCCGAATGGCGAAGGAACACGGGGTTAATATCCTAACTTATGAAGATGACTTAATCATAACTGGGAATGCCAAAGATGAATATGTAGGCAAGGAATCTGCCGTTAATAAACTGGAAGTCAGAGAAGTGGAAGATATGGAAGGCTATGTACAGTTTCCCGTAGTCAAATATCTGATGCTGGAAGAGGGGGACTATCTTGCCATGGTAGAGCCCAGGGTCAAGGCTGCACTGGGACGTGATTACAGCGTGTACCGCTCAGAACCTTACTTTCTGGAGATTCTTCCTAAGGGAATTGATAAAGCGTCAAGCCTGGAACGGCTTCTCACTCATCTTAACTTGAGCCGGGAGGAGATGATTGCCTGCGGTGACGGTTACAATGATTTGTCTATGATTGAGTATGCCGGGCTTGGAGTGGCCATGGAAAATGCAGTTCTTCCAGTCAGAAAGGCGGCTGATTATGTGACTGCTTCCAACAATGATGACGGAATTGCTCTGGTAGTAGAAAAATTTATGCTTTCCTGATGCTACAGGGGGTGGATTTTATAACGTTAATATGTTAAAATACAGATAGACCATAAGGAATAAAAAGGGGATAGATCTCATATGAATAAAAAAATTAAGACAGATGCAGTTGATCATCTGTTTGAAGCAATTCTAACCTTAAAAACACCGGAGGAGTGCTATACGTTTTTTGAGGATGTATGTACGGTGAATGAGCTGTTAAGCTTATCCCAGAGATACGAGGTAGCAAAGATGCTGCGCGAAGGCAGAACCTATCTGGAGATTGCGGAGAAGACCGGTGCATCCACAGCTACCATCAGCCGTGTGAACCGTTCCTTAAATTACGGGAATGACGGTTATGATATGGTATTTAAGCGTTTGGAAGAGAAGAAAGAGATATAGAAAACAGGGGACAAGCCTATTCCGGTTCTTGTCCCCTGTTCGTTATTTCTTCCTTTTTAAAGAAGGATCCTCTCTTAAATCATCTATCAGCTGTTCGATCACCTGCTTTTTTACGTATACATCCAGTGACAGCTCGCAGATCCAGGAAAAGAGGCGTAAGTATTCCAGGTCATCACCCTCAATTCCTTTTTCTTCAAAGGTCTTGCTGGAATGCTGGTACTTTTCCAGTATGTCGGATTTAATACGTTCTAAGTCAGAATCTTCCTGGGAAAATACTTCTTTATAGATTGCTTCCAATGGCATGCCGTCAGATGGATTAAAGTGCTTATCGGTAATTGGTCTGAAAAGCTGTTCAATATCATTAAAGGATAATACATTTTTAAAATAGTAGATAAATATAAGCAGAAGAATATGTTCTTTCGTATATTTCTTTTTATTAGGAGCCGGAAGAAGATTATTCTTGGCATAATTGTTGATCATAGTCTTGGTTAAGACCTTATCATCTGAATAACGCTTTGTTTCACTTAAATGCTTATCCATAAAAGTAGTGACCTGATCCATATATAAATCAATGTTTGGAATGGTTTCCGGCGAGATATAGCCAAGCCCATCCAAATGCTCTAAAATTTTTTTTAATCGTTCCTCGTTGGTTTTCATATGTCCTCCGTTCTGCATGGGAAAGCTCCGTACATGTGATAATCCCCTTAGTCATATTATATAGTATTCAATACCAGATGACAAGGGGGAAAAACTCCACTTAAACTAAATATTTTTGAGCATACCAAAATGATTTTCTTGACATTTGAGGAATGTGTGTTAATCTAGAAATATCATTGTAATGAACGAAAGGAGATACATAATTATGAAAAAAGTTTTGGCGACAGAAAAGGCTCCGGCAGCAATTGGTCCTTATTCTCAGGGTGTTCGCGGGGGCGATTATGTGTTCGTGTCCGGTCAGCTTCCCATTGATCCGGCAACCGGTGCATTTGCAGGTGAGGATATTGCATCTCAGACAAGACAGTCTTTAACCAATATAAAGGCCATACTGGAGAGCGGTGGTTTATCCATGGATCAGGTGGTTAAAACAACGGTATTATTAAAGAATATCAATGATTTTGCAGCAATGAATGAAGTGTATGCAACCTTTTTTAAAGGAGAATGTCCAGCCAGAGCAGCATTTGGAGTGGCAGCTCTTCCAAAAGACGCATTAGTGGAAATTGAAGCCATTGCATATTGCGGTGAATCATAAACTGTATCAGATAAGTAGAAAGGGGATGCCGGTTAACTGGCATTCCCTATTTTAAATTCAGGCAATTTCCCCCTTTTCGGGAATGTACGGGGGACAAGATGTAGAAATAAAGGACTTTTTGCGAAAGAAATGGGTTGCATATTGGCAGACTTATATTATAATTAATTGAGGAAGTTGGATCAGTCCGTTTTTTTAACCTTAATAAAGTAATTGATCTATGAATTTAAGCAGGAAGTTGGTACTTTAAGGATGAGATTTGAAGAAACGGCAGAGGAATATTTAAGCCGTATCCCGATGTGGGCGAAAAAGAAGAATTCACTGGAAGTGATCAGGACGTTTTTAAAAGAGATGAACGAGCCTGATAAAACCATGAGAATCATTCATGTTGCAGGGACCAATGGAAAAGGTTCTGTATGTGCTTTTTTGCAGTCTGTGTTCTTAAGTGCTGGATATAAAGTGGGTACATTTACATCCCCTCATCTGATTGATATAAGAGAACGTTTTTGTGTAAATGGAGAGATGGCATCGGAATCAGCTTTTACAGACAGCTACCGGACAGTGAGATCACTTTCTGAACAGATGATAGAACAAGGATACTGCCATCCATCTTATTTTGAATTTTTATTTTATATGGCTATGGATTTATTTCAGAAGTCCGGGGTTGATCTTGTTATTCTGGAAGTTGGCCTGGGTGGAAGGCTTGACACAACCAATGTCATCAATAAACCGCTGGTATCTGTTATCACCTCGGTCAGTCTGGACCATACGGAATACTTAGGCGATACAATAGATAAGATTGCTGCTGAAAAGGCAGGTATTATTAAGAAGAATATTCCGGTGGTTTTTGACGCAAATCAGGAGATTGTTTCGGACGTGATCCGAAAAAGAGCAGTGGAACAGGACGCACCTTATTTTGAAACGGACAGGCATTGTTACCAGATCACAGGATCAGATAGCAACGGCTTTCAGGCAGAACTGAAAGGGATAAAAGGGGAGTTATATCAGGTAACGATTCCTTCTAAAGCCAGATATCAGGTCATGAATGCCCTACTCGCTTTGCGGGCAGTGGAAGTATCCGGATTACTGGGAGACATGAGACTTAAAAAAGCAAGGGAACAGATCCGGAAAGGCTTTTTAAAAATGCACTGGCCTGCCAGAATGGAAGAAGTACAGCCAGGCGTCTTTTTGGATGGGGCACATAATCCAGGGGGAATTGAAGAATTTGTAAAGACCGGGTCTGAACTGTGTGCAGACAGGAAAAAAAGAGCGAATCTTTTGTTTTCTGCCGTTTCCGATAAGAATTATCACGAAATGATAAGATTGATTGCAGCCAGTCTGCCACTGGATGAAGTGGCTGTGACCCATATAGATTCCGACAGGGGAATTAAGACAGAGACAGCCTTACATGAGTTTGAAGAAGTGATTCATTGCGAAATAACAGGATTTCAAAACACAGAGGATGCATTGCTTTATATGCTTCATAAACAGGATGAGGATCATCTGCTGTTTTGTGTAGGTTCACTCTATTTAATGGGTGAGATAAAAGCCGTTTTAAGGAGGATTAAACATGATTGATTTTGATTCTGAGATTAAGGACTACAGGCCAAGCCTGGAGGTCGATGCAGTTGAAGATGCCATTGTAAGAAGTGATCTAACCGATATGAATGATCTTATGATGAATCTGATTAAAGAAGTCAGCAAGGAATAGGCGGATAAAATATGGATTATGAACGAAGAATCCGGGTGATTGCAAACAGCTATTATAATATGGGACTGGAGAAGGCCAGGCTAAGAGATTTAACCGGATCAGCCGATTGTTTAAAAAAGTGTCTTCATTTTAATAAATATATGACAGATGCAAGGAATCTTCTTGGTCTCATCTACTATGAGGTAGGAGAGGTCGGGGATGCATTGGTTCAATGGGTTATCAGCAAGAATTTACAGCCTGGAGATAACCGTGCAGATTACTACCTGGAAGTGATTCAGAAGAAAAAGGGCACCATGGATCTGGAGCGCAGGGCAGTGCGCCGGTTTAATCAGGCACTGGCTTACGTCAAAAGCGAAAGTGAGGATCTGGCCATACTGCAGCTTAATAAAGCAGTGGAGGACAAGCCCAATTATGTAAAGGCCCAGCTTTTATTTGCACTCCTGTACATCGTAAGGGAGGATTATCAGAAAGCAGGGAAAGCAGTAAATAAGGTGCTTCAAATTGACCATAATCATCCGAAAGCACTTTATTATAAATCAATTATGAAAGAGACCGGTACCAGGGTTAAGCCAGAACGGGAACGGGAACCGGAAAAAAGAAAACTGAAGAATGTGGTTTCCCACAGGCAGATGCAGGATGATGATGTGATTATCCCGCCAAGCTATAAGGAAAACACCAGGGATCAGGCGGTTTTAAACATACTGGCAGGACTTTTGCTGGGAGCCGCAGTGGTGTTCTTTATGGTTATGCCGGCGAACACCAAATCCATTAACGATAACCATAACAAAGAGATGTTAAAATACAGCGAGCAATTAAGCCAGGCCAATCAAAAGGCGGATCTTTTAACCCAGCAGCTTAATTCTCTGGAATCAGAAAAGAAGACCGCAGAGGATTCCCTGGCATCCTTAACCAATAACTCTGACAGCGTTCTGGCTCAGTATCAGTCGGTTATCGGTATTTTACAGGCATATAAAAAGGATGATTTTCCATCTGCAGTCAAAATCTATGCAGATCTCAATCCTGGGCTGATTGCTTCAGCAGATGTTCAGGCGATTATTGTTGAGATAAAAAAGGATATGGCACAGAAGGGCTACCCCATTTTAGAGGGGCTGGGTGATAAAGCCATGGAAGCAGGGGACAGTCAGTCCGCTCTTAATTATTATGCAAAATGTATTGAGTTAAAACCAGACAGCTGGCAGGCAAAGTTTAAGACTGCCGTTATCTACAAGGGAATGGATCAGAAGGATCAGGCCAACGGTTTGTTTTCTGATATCATAAATAACAGCAAAGACGAAACGTTATCTGCTAAGGCGAAAACAGAACGAGGTTTTTAATGGCAGAATTCGAAAAGACACTACAGAAGAAACATATTTTTGTGGTGTCTTTTTTTATTCACCCGGATTAATTTTCGGTATAAAAAACTCTTCTCTGGTATTACGGACAGACAATAAGAAATGGAGGAGTATTGCATATGAATCAACCACACTTTACGTATGAGGCAGAAGGTCATACATTAATCGTTCATCTGCCGGAGGAACTGGATCATCATAACTGTTCCGGGTTAAAATATGAAACAGATTTAATCCTTTCCGAGAATTATATCCGCCGTATTATATTCGATTTTTCCAGAACAAGATTTATGGATTCCTCCGGAATCGGAATCCTGCTTAACCGTTACAAGCAGATGGCATTAAGCGGAGGAAGTGTAGCCATTTACGGTGCGGGATCTCAGGCTCTCCGCATTTTAAAAATGGGAGGAATTTTAAAATTAATGAAATTATATGACTCTAAGGAAGCAGCAGTCACAGGTTGAGGAGGAACATATGTCAGAACAAAACAAACCAGAAATTCTTAAAATGGAATTGGAAGCCCTGTCCCAAAATGAAGAATTCGCCAGAGTAGCAGTAGCTGTTTTTATGGCCAGACTGGATCCCACTCTGGAGGAGGTGGAAGATGTGAAAACAGCTGTCTCAGAGGCAGTTACCAACGCAGTCATCCACGGATATCAGGGGAAGGGAGGAATCATCTACATAGAAGTGACGGTTGAGGGACAGGAACTGACTGTTTCCATACGGGATACAGGAATTGGGATTACGGATATTAAACAGGCGATGGAACCCATGTTTACCACGGACCCTGACGGAGTCCGGTCTGGTATGGGATTCTCTTTTATGGAAGCATTTATGGATCAGGTGGAAGTTAAGTCGGAGCCAGATAAGGGAACTGCGGTGATTATGAAAAAGAAGATTAGCAGGTGAGCCCTATGGATGAGACCATGAGATTGATACAAATGGCTCACGATGGAGATAAAGCGGCAAGAGACCGGCTTGTGACCGAGAATTTCGGTTTGATCTGGAGTATTGTGCGCAGATTTACGGGGCGTGGTTATGAGCCTGAGGATTTATTTCAGATTGGAAGTATTGGTTTAATGAAAGCCATTGATAAATTTGATTTATCCTATGAAGTCAAGTTTTCCACCTATGCAGTTCCAATGATAACCGGAGAGATCAAGCGCTTCTTAAGAGATGACGGAATTATAAAAGTCAGCCGGTCCATTAAGGAAATGGGAATGAAGGTAAAAAATGTGCGGGAGGAGCTGGTTTACCGTTTTGGAAGAGAACCTACGGTAGAAGAGATAGCAGGAGAAATTGGGGCCAGTAAAGAAGAAGTGGCAGCTTCCATAGAAGCTGGTGCTGAGGTGGAATCGTTATATCGTTCTGTCAATAAAAATGACGAAAACAGTCTGCTTCTGATTGATAAGATAGAAGAAGAAAGCTCTGCTCAGGAAGAATTGTTAAACCGAATGGTACTTCGGGAATTGTTAACCGATTTGTCGGACAAGGACAGGGAAATTATTATACGCCGGTATTATTACAATGAAACCCAGAGTCAGATTGCGGATAAACTTGGTATTTCCCAGGTACAGGTTTCCAGGCTTGAAAAAAAGATTTTAAAACAAATGCGCGAAAAATTATAGAATAAAAAAATTTCATACGGCTCATACTAATTTTGAAAAACCAGAGAAAAGGATGTGAGCATGTATGGAATCCATGAAACATAAGCTAGTCATGACGCTACTGGTCATATGCTTAATTGCAATCGCAGCTGCAATCTGGTATATGATCGCTGTTATGCCCGACGGTACGCAAAAGGAGGGAACACTTGTTGAAGCCACTCCCAGATGGGAGATGGTTGCATGAGTAAGACCGTATATTTAAACATCAGTGAAATTACAGAGGTTCATCACAAGGATGTACAACTGAAAGATGTAGCTGATGTTTATTGTGACGATTCTGCTGTTTTAAATAAGTGTAATGCACTGCGGATTAAAACCATTCATTCAGATCGTAACAAGCGTTATATTGAGAGTACACTTGATGTGATTAAAAAGCTGGTGGAAATGGACCCGGCTATCTCTGTTAATAACGTGGGCAAGGTTGATTATATCATTGATTACCACGGACCCAAATCTCCCAATTGGGTGTGGCAGTGGATAAAAACAATTTTCGTCTGTGTGATCTGTTACTGCGGTGCTGCTTTTGCAATTATGACATTTAATAACGATGTAAGTGTTACGGATGTGTTCAAGGAAATTTATAAGATTATTATGAGAGAGGAATCCAATGGTTTTACGATTCTGGAAGTCAGTTATTCCATTGGACTGGCTGTTGGAATTGTTGGATTTTTTAATCATTTTGCAAAAATTAAGATCAATACCGATCCGACCCCACTGGAGGTGGAAATGCGTCTTTATGAAGATAATATCAGCAAAACCCTGATCCAGAATGAAGGGAGAAAGGAGTCTGATATCGATGCTTCTTAAAGAGGTGTTGCTATGTTTTGTCGGATTAAGCGCTGGCGGCATCATAGCAGCCGGCGTTTTTGCCTTTCTGGCAATTATTGGAGTGTTTCCCCGCCTGATTGGATTTACTCATACAAAGAAGCACATCATGCTTTATGAGTCATTTATTATTCTTGGAGGTGTGGTTGGAAATATCGGTGACATTTACGAAACACCCATTGGATTTGGAGGTAATGTATTTTTAGGTATCTTTGGATTGTCCGTGGGAATATTTGTAGGCTGCCTGGTAATGTCTCTTGCAGAAACATTGAAAGCACTACCTGTTTTTAGCAGAAGAGTTAATCTGGGAGTTGGTCTGCAATATATCATACTGTCTATCGCTCTTGGTAAATTGACAGGCTCTCTGTTGTTTTTTGCAGAACGCTTCGGACAATAACAATAAAAAATTACAGAATGGAGGAAAAGAATGGAAGTTAATAAAAAAGCCTATGAAGCTTATGTAAAGGAAGTAACTCCGGTAAATAAAAAACTTCCCAATATCATCAAAGCTTTTTTAGTAGGAGGAATTATCTGCACGGCAGGTCAGATTTGCACCACGCTGATTATGAACCAGGGAGTAGAAAAGGAAACTGCGTCTGCCTGGACGACTCTGATCTTAATTGCGGCCAGCGTGATTCTTACAGGATTAAATATTTATCCCAAAATAACAAAGTTTGGCGGTGCCGGGGCTTTGGTTCCCATAACCGGCTTTGCTAACTCCGTGGTGGCACCTGCGGTAGAATTTAAAGCAGAGGGACAGGTATTTGGAATTGGCTGTAAGATTTTTACCATTGCCGGTCCGGTTATTCTTTACGGCATATTAAGTTCTTGGATACTGGGAGTGATCGCCTATGTCCTGAAAGCCTTCGGCATAGTGTAGACCAGACTGAAAGAGAAATGGAGTGAGTAAAATGCAGGTTGGAAAAGCAAGCATAAAATTTGAAGAACCTCCGGTGATTGAGAGCATGGCTTCCATTGTCGGAAAAAAAGAGGGAGAAGGACCCCTTGGCAAGCTTTTTGATGTAGTGGAGCAGGATGATATGTTTGGGGCAGATACGTGGGAGAAGGCAGAAAGTGCACTGCAAAAGCAAACCGCAGATCTGGCAATTGAAAAAGGAGATATCCGAAAAAAAGACCTCCGTTATTTGTTTGCCGGGGATTTACTGGGGCAGCTGATTGCAACATCATTTGGTACGGTAGATTTGGAGATTCCTTTATTTGGACTTTTTGGTGCCTGTTCCACCATGGGAGAGGCTTTAAATCTTGGCTCTATGACAGTGGCGGCAGGTTATGCAGACAAAGTAATGGCAATGGCATCCAGCCATTTTGCAACAGCTGAAAAACAGTTCCGATTTCCTCTGGGTTATGGAAATCAGCGCCCGTTTTCTTCTTCCTGGACAGTGACCGGCTGCGGAGCTGTTATTCTTACCAAACACAGAAAAGAAGGAATTGCTGCTATAACCGGTATTACCACCGGGCGTATGGTGGATATGGGGATCAAGGATTCCATGAATATGGGAGCAGCTATGGCACCTGCCGCATTTCATACCATACAGCAGAACTTTGACGATTTTAATATAGATGAAAATTATTATGATAAAATCATAACTGGAGACCTTGGCCGGGTTGGCCGCACCATTCTCCTGGATTTCATGAGAAACAAAGGGCATGATCTGGAGACCATCCATACAGACTGCGGGATTGAGATATTTGATCCTGAATCCCAGGATACACATGCGGGAGGAAGTGGCTGTGGCTGTGCAGCATCAACGCTCTGTTCTTATATATTACCCAAAATAAAGGACGGAACGTGGAAGAGAGTTCTTTTTGTGCCAACTGGTGCACTGCTGTCCACGGTAAGCTTTAACGAAGGAGAAACCATTCCTGCCATTGCTCATGGAGTTATGATCGAGCATATAGACAACTGATCTGGAAAGGAGAACGCTATATGGAATTTGTAAAAGCATTTTTGGTAGGCGGAGCGATCTGTGCAGTGGTACAGGTTGTGATGGATAATACCAAGCTGATGCCTGGGCGGATTATGGTGCTTTTAGTAGTAATCGGAAGTATTCTTGGAGCCCTTGGAATCTATCAGCCCTTTAGTGACTGGGCAGGAGCAGGAGCAACGGTTCCTCTGCTGGGATTCGGCAATTCTTTGTGGAAAGGCGTCTTAAAGAGCATGGGAGAGGACGGTTTTCTGGGAGTATTTAAAGGTGGATTTACTGCAAGCGCAGTGGGGATATCCGGTGCTTTAATTTTTGGATATCTGGGATCCATTATATTCAAGCCGAAAATGAAAAGCTGATTTTATATAAGGAAAGGGCATCAGACCTGTTTTAAGGTTTGATGCCCTTCTTTTTTTATTAATAATCTTCCCAGGGATAAATGGGTTTGGTTGAGCCGGGATTTTGTGGAATATAGCCCGGTGCGTATTGCTGGGGAGATGTCTCATCCTCGTAAGGATAACTTCCTGGAGGTATGGTAATGGAATTTGCTGAATGTATGGTGCAATATCCAGGCATTGCGTATTTGGAGTCATCTGTCTGACCTGTCTCTCCGTTTGGAAGAACCATAAATACGGCAGTTGTCCGTTCCGGACAATAAGGAGTGGGCAACTGATGGGATACGGAACATACGGTTGCTCTTACGTGATTGTTACATACGTCTGTGGGTACCGTTCCTTTTGCAAAGTATTCCGTATAAACAGCATTGCCTCTGGGATCTTCCGTACAGACACCGGTAACTGCCAGTTTGCCGGATTTTCGGCAGATCTGAGCCGTTTCTACACTGTCAGGTATAGGAAAACCGGGATCTGGCTTTCCTTCGTGAATTCTGGTCATGATCTTGCGCCAGATTGCCTTGTGGAAGGAGGCACCTCCGTTTTGCTTCGTCAGTTTCTGGTTATCGTCGCATCCTGCCCAGATACCGGCAGTATAGTAGGGAGTATAACCTACAAACCAGATGTCGTTGTTGGCTGAGGTAGTACCGCTTTTTCCTGCAGCGGACATTCCCGGTATTTTAGCAGCAGGGCTGGTGGAACTGGGGCCTGAGCTGGAAAACTTCCGGCTGCTTTCCATGGAAGCTGCCATTGCATCGGTTAAGAGAAATGCGGTGGAGTCTTTTAAAACACGATGAGTCTCGGGTGTATTATCAATTAAAACCTTACCGTCATGATCCAGGATCTTGGTGAAAAAGACCGGTTTTGTATAGACTCCGCCGTTGGCAATGGTGGCAAAAGCGCCGGTAAGCTCTAAGTTTGAAACTCCCTTGGTGATTCCTCCCAGTGCAAGAGCCGGATTGTAATCGGTGTCAGTCAGGGAAGTAATTCCAAAGTTTCTTGCGTACTCCACACCCAGCTGGGGTTTCACTGTTTCAACCAGGCATCGCACAGCCACGATATTCATGGAATAAACGATACCTTCACGGATGCTTGAGTATCCCTGATATCCGGAACTGTACCAGTTGGAAAATGTTTTATTGCCAATCGTGTAAACAGAATCATAATAAACCGAACCCAGGGTAGCACCGCAGGTGTCCAGAGCAGGAGAAAATGCGGTGAGGATTTTAAAGGTAGAACCTGGCTGACGATAGGTATTGCTGGCACGGTTTAATGTGAGGCTGGCCAGTTTTTGTCCCCGTCCTCCGTTAATTGCTTTTACTTCTCCTGTTTTCTGATCCATAATTACAAAGGATGCCTGAGGCTGCAGGGTTTTATGAAGGCTTTCTCCAATTATGGTATCTCCTTCTTTCAGCTGATAGCTTTTATAGCCCTGTATATCTGCCTCCGCCGCTTCTTCGCTATTGTATAAGCCATCATAGCCGTTGTCCCCCATCTCCTTGTGATAGCGCTTGACATTTTCTTCGGAGTAGTGGGTGGTTGTTCCATCCTTGTGAGTGACAGACAGCCGATATTCGATGGAATAGCGTGCTGCAGTATAATTTTCCGGATTATTGATTTCCTCATCTACAATGGTCTGGATTCCAGGATCCTGGGTTGTGTAGATGGAGAGACCTCCGCTGTATAGCATATTATGAGCCTGAGTATCGGTATAGCCTAACTTTTCTTTCATGGAAGTGATAACTTCTTCCACCAGTTTGTCTGTAAAGTAACTGTATGGAGAGGCAGTTTCCTTAGTTACAGTGTCGACATTCTGGATTCGAGAATAGACGTCATCTGCAAGAGCCTGGTCTTCCTCTTCCTTTGTAATATATCCCTGATCATGCATGTATTGAAGGATGACCTTCTGCTTGTCTGCGTTATTCTTCTGACCGGATATGGGGTTAAATTTAGAAGGGTTTTGGGTGATCCCTGCTAAAACTGCACATTCCGATAAAGTCAGTTCCGATACATTTTTGTTAAAATATCTCTTGGCAGCCACTTTGACGCCCAGGGTATTGTTGCCTAAGTTAATGGTGTTTAAGTAGTTGGTAATGATCTGCTCCTTTGACATAACACCGTCAAGTTTAACGGCCAGAAACCATTCCTGAAACTTTCGTTCCAGACGTTCACCAAAACTTTTTTCCATACCTCCGCCAAACACGCTGTTTTTAATCAGCTGCTGTGTAATGGTGCTTCCGCCTCCGGCTGTGGAATCGCCGGTCAGTACACCTCTTACCGCTCTCATAATGGAGCGCAGATCGATTCCGTTATGTTCCCAGAATCTGGAATCCTCATAAGAAACAAAAGCATTGACCAGATTTTTAGGAAGTTCCTCGTAAGTGGCTTCCTCTCTGTTTGAACCTGCAGTTACAAGGGTCTCGGTGACATTGCCCGCACTGTCGTAAACGGTAGTGGCATATTCGTTAGGGACAATGGTTGAGATGTCCACATCAGGAGCATTGTCTATGATTCCTTTTACCATGCCAAATAAGACGCTTGCAGCCACAATGCTTCCAAACAGGCATAGGATAAACAGACTTTTTAAAAAGGCAAGAAAAACCTTTGTGGTGTATTTCCTCGCTTTTGAATTGGCAGATTTGATCTTTCTCTCTGTCGATTGCTTGCCGTAATTCATGGGAAACCTCCTTTACCGGTTCATTATACCAAAAATTGTCGTGCAATTCAACACTTACCATTTTTGGAAGAAATTTATCCATTTATACATGGAACCTTGATCCTGTACCTTATTTTGGATATAATGGGAGAGGATTGTTTATATAGAAGAAATGAGGATGCGTATGAGAAAAGCCTATAAAATATTATACAAAGAAGGTACGGGAGAAATTATTGAAAAGAAATCCCGTTTTATAGCAAGCTTTCGGCCTGTTAAAACAGAAGAAGAGGCTCAGGCGTTCATAGAGGAAATAAGAAAAAAATACTGGGATGCGAGCCATAATTGTTATGCCTGGATTTTGGGGGAAAATGGGGAAGGGAAGCGCTGCAGTGACGATGGAGAACCCAGTCAGACTGCTGGAAAGCCCATGCTTGATGTTTTGGAAGGGGAAGAGGTTGTAAATATTTGTGCGGTAGTAACCCGTTATTTTGGCGGTACTCTTCTTGGTACGGGAGGTCTTGTAAGAGCTTATTCCGGGGCGGTAAAGGAAGGCCTTAAGTCATGCACGGTTCTTAAGCTGGTACCGGCAAAAAAACTTATCATTGATACAGATTATAATGGCGTGGGGAAAATACAGTATCTACTGGGCCAGTCAGATATTACTACGTTAAACAGTGAATATACGGATCGTGTCATGCTCACCGTGCTGGTGCCCGATGATGAAGTTTTAAAGCTTCAGGCAGACATTACGGAGGCTACAGGAGGAAAAGCCAATCTTGAGACTGGGGATTCAGTCTATTTTGGTATCCATGAAAAGGAAGTCTTATTGTTTCCGGAAGGATCATAGTTTTCATAAAATAAAAAAAATCTTGCAATATTATATTTCAGGTGTTATACTAATAAATCGTGATAATGTAGATTAAACTAAGGGCATAGCAGGTCCTTAGTTTTTTATGATATGGGAATGAATTACCTGTATTATGCTTGAATAACAGAAAGAAGAGTACATTTATGAAGATGAAAAGAGAAGACGTCAGGAATGTGGCAATCATTGCCCACGTCGATCATGGTAAAACTACGCTTGTGGATGCCCTGTTAAAGCAGAGCGGTGTATTCCGTGAGAATCAGGAAGTGGTAGAACGCGTTATGGATTCCAACGATATTGAAAGAGAGCGCGGTATCACCATCTTATCCAAGAATACGGCAGTTCATTTCAGAGATACAAAGATTAATATTATTGATACGCCTGGACATGCGGATTTCGGCGGAGAAGTAGAGCGTGTATTAAAGATGGTTAACGGAGTTATTCTGGTAGTAGACGCTTATGAAGGCGTTATGCCCCAGACCAAGTTCGTATTAAGAAAAGCACTGGAATTAGGACTTTCTGTCGTAGCCTGTATCAATAAGATTGACAGACCGGAAGCAAGACCGGAAGAAGTAGAAGAAGAAGTGTTAGAGCTTCTTATGGATCTTGATGCAAGTGAAGAGCAGCTGGATTGTCCGTTCCTTTACGCTTCTGCAAAAGCAGGATTTGCAAAAAAAGAGCTGGGAGATGAAGGCGTTGACATGGCTCCTTTATTCCAGACTGTGATTGACCACATTCCGGCACCGGAAGGTGATCCGGAAGCTTCTACCCAGCTTTTAATCAGTACCATTGATTATAATGAGTATGTGGGCCGAATCGGAGTAGGTAAAGTAGATAACGGCAAGATCAAAGTAAACCAGGAATGCGTCATCGTAAATCATCATGATCCTGACAAATTCCGCAAGGTTAAGGTTGGTAAGCTGTATGAATACGAGGGTCTTAATAAGGTAGAAGTACAGGAAGCAGGAATTGGTGCTATTGTAGCGATTTCAGGAATTGCAGATATTCATATCGGTGATACCCTCTGTTCTGTGGAAAATCCGGAAGCCATTTCGTTCCAGAAGATTTCTGAACCAACAATCGCCATGAATTTCATGGTAAATGACAGCCCTCTCGCAGGTCAGGAAGGTAAATTTATCACTTCCCGTCATTTAAGAGAACGTTTATTCCGCGAATTAAATACCGATGTCAGCCTTCGTGTAGAGGAGACAGAATCTCCGGACTGCTTTAAGGTTTCCGGCAGAGGAGAGCTTCATTTATCCGTACTGATTGAGAATATGAGACGGGAAGGCTTTGAATTTGCAGTAAGTAAAGCAGAAGTTTTGTATCATTATGACGAAAGAAACAGAAAACTGGAACCAATGGAAATCGCTTATATCGATGTACCGGAAGAATTTACCGGAGCTGTTATTCAGAAGCTGACAGGCCGTAAGGGTGAACTTCAGGGTATGAGTCCGGCAAACGGCGGATATACAAGACTGGAATTTTCCATTCCATCCAGAGGATTAATCGGCTACCGCGGTGAATTTATGACAGACACCAAGGGTAACGGAATCATGAATACTACATTTGATGATTATGCACCGTTTAAGGGTGAATTGTCTTATAGAAAGTCCGGTTCCCTAATTGCTTATGAATCGGGAGAATCCATAACCTATGGTCTTTACAATGCCCAGGAGAGAGGAATCCTGTTTATCGGAGCTGGAGTTAAGGTATATTCTGGTATGGTAATCGGGCAGAATCCCAAGGCAGAAGATATTGAAATTAATATCTGTAAGGCTAAGAAACTGACCAATACCCGTTCTTCCGGTGCAGATGACGCTTTGAAACTCAGCCCTCCAAAGGAGATGAGCTTAGAGCAGTCTCTTGACTTTATTGATGTTGATGAGCTGTTGGAGATCACTCCTGTCAGCCTTCGAATCAGAAAGAAGATTCTGGATCCGACTGTGAGAAAACGTTCTTCACAGAATAAAAAATCTTTAGTATAAATTGTTATAAACAGGAGAATGCTGACGCAGATCGCCGAAATATCGCCGATCAGTCAGCATTCTCCGTTATTTTTTGTGCATTCTGCCTCCTTCTGTCGATATTTTTGGTATGCTTTTTATCATTTTCATGTATTCTGCCACATAAATTTAATATTAGCTGTGAAGCATATTAGCAAATTAGTGAAAGAAGAGGAGAAATACTATGTCAGAAAAAATGATTGAAAACAACAAAGTAAGCGTTATCGGAGAGATTGTCTCCGGCTTCACCTTCAGCCATGAGGTTTTTGGAGAAGGATTCTATATGGTGGACATTGCGGTAAACCGTCTCAGTGATCAGGCAGACGTGATTCCGCTGATGATCTCCGAACGTCTCATCGACGTGGAAGGAAATTACGAAAGTTGTACCATAGAAGCGGTTGGTCAGTTCCGTTCCTATAATCGTCATGAAGGAACAAAGAACCGCCTTGTACTTTCCGTATTTGTCCGCGAGATCCATTTTATGGAAGAGTTTACAGATTACACAAAAACCAATCAAATTTTTCTGGATGGATATATCTGCAAAGCACCCATTTACAGAAAAACCCCGTTAGGCAGGGAAATTGCAGATTTACTCCTTGCAGTCAACCGCCCTTATGGAAAGTCCGATTACATACCCTGTATCGCGTGGGGAAGAAATGCAAGATATGCTTCTGGTTTTACCGTAGGTACCAGAGTTAAGGTCTGGGGAAGAGTTCAGAGCAGAGAGTATACCAAAAAGCTCACGGATACGGAATGTGAAAAGAGAGTGGCTTACGAGGTATCGGTCAGCAAACTGGAATGCTCTGAATAAAATATTATTAATATGTTAAGGAAATAATAAGAAAACTTGAAAAAATATTAATTATATGATACGATAAGCAGGTTCTAACATAATAAGTAAATAATTGCTTTTTAGCTGTTATGAGGTGCTGAAAGATGAATCGAGGTACGATACAGGTTATATGCGGAGAAGGAAAAGGCAAGACGTCTTCTGCACTCGGCATGGGAATCGAGGCTCTGACGAAGAACAGAACTGTCATCATGATCCAGTTTTTGAAAGGCTGTCAGGGACGGGGATCTCTGGAGATTATGAAAAGACTGGAACCGGAGATGAAGATCTTCCGGTTTGAAAAGTGCGATGGATTATTTGAGAATCTGTCCATGGAACGGCAGGAAGAAGAACGCATGAATATCCGCAATGGTCTTAATTTTGCCAGAAAAGTAGTGTCTACAGGAGAATGCGATATGCTGATCCTGGATGAAATTCTTGGACTTTTGGACCAGGGCATTGTAGAAGCCGGAGAACTCATAAAACTTCTTCAGTCTAAAGTGGATGAGATGGAGGTCGTATTAACCGGTAAGGTATTTTCAAAAGAGATAGAACCTTATGTAGACAGTATTCTGGAAATCAATCATGTTAAAGTTGACAATACAAAATAATAATGTTAGTATGGTAACATACATAATAGAGTAGAGGTTGCGTTGCTTATCAGTATATTGTCCGATGTATCAGGTACAGAGGAGGACAGTGGAAAGGAAGAGACGCCGAAGAACGGTATGGCCTGAACATATCTGTTCTGGGCATATGGTTAAGAGCCATATGACTGTCATCCGTATGGATGGGGAGCTACTTAAAGAAAGATGAGATTACCAGATTCTGGACTTTAAGAGCTGACCCTGTTGTCAGCTCTGTTTTTTCGTTTTGACAGGAAGAACAGAGTGCCAAAGGGCCCTTAGAAGTTTACTATGTATAACGATAAAGAATCAGGAGGATAAGACCATGGCAATTTTTGAAGGCGCAGGAGTAGCGCTTGTAACACCATTTCAGGAAAACGGACTAGTCAATTATGAGGTACTTGAAAAATTGGTAGAGGAGCAGATTGCGAAGGGAACCGATGCAATTGTTGCGTGTGGAACCACGGGTGAAGCATCTACCATGACTCATGAGGAACATCTGGATGTAATCAGATACGTATGTGAGGTAACGAAGAAACGAATTCCAGTCATAGCCGGAACTGGTTCTAATTGTACGGAAACAGCCGTTTACCTGTCTGTGGAAGCACAAAAACTGGGAGCAGATGGCCTTCTTTTAGTATCTCCGTATTACAATAAAGCGACGCAGAACGGATTAAAGGCTCATTTTAAAGCTGTGGCAGATGCTGTGAATATTCCGATTCTTCTATATAATATCCCGGGCAGAACCGGTGTAACCATAAAAGCTGAGACCATAGCAGAGCTCTGTCTTACTGTTCCTAATATTTTAGGTGTGAAAGAGGCCAGCGGTGACTTTTCTGCCATTGCTGATTTAATGAGTCTGACGGATGGGAAAGCCGATGTTTATTCCGGCAATGATAATCAGATAGTTCCCATGATGTCTTTAGGCGGAAAAGGAGTTATTTCTGTCTTATCCAATGTTGCTCCCGCAAAGACACATGAGATCTGCCAGGCGTATATTGACGGTGATGTGAAGCGCAGCGCAAGACTTCAGCTGGAAGCAATCCCATTAATTAATGCGTTATTCAGTGAAGTCAATCCCATCCCTGTAAAAGCAGCGTTAAATCTTATGGGAAGACAGGCGGGACCAATGCGTCTGCCATTAACTGAAATGGAAGAGAAAAATCAGGATAATTTAAAAATTGCCATGAAAGAGTATGGAATTTTATAAGAAGTATATGCTATACATATGGAGGAAATCATGATTAAGATGATAATGCACGGCTGTAACGGGGCCATGGGACAGGTCATTTCCGGTATTGCAGCGGAAGAAAATAATATAGAAATTGTTGCCGGTATCGATCCCAACATGACGAAAGAAAATCCGTATCCGGTATTTTCTTCTTTAGAGTCCTGCGATGTAGAAGCGGATGTAATCGTTGATTTCACTTCTGCCAAAGCTGTGGAGGGTCTCCTTCATTACAGCATTGAAAAGCAGATTCCGGTAGTTTTATGTACAACGGGACTTTCTGAGGATCAGGTAAAGCTGGTTGAAGAAGCATCAAAGCAGGTAGCAGTGCTTCGGTCTGCCAATATGTCTTTAGGCGTTAATCTGTTAATGAAGCTTATAAAGGATGCTGCACTCGTTCTTGCCGGCGCTGGTTTTGATATTGAGATTTTAGAAAAACATCACAATAAGAAACTGGATGCCCCCAGTGGAACTGCCCTTGCCCTTGCAGATTCCATTAATGAGGCGATGGATCAGGAATTCCATTACGTATATGACAGAAGTCAGGTAAGAAAAGCAAGAGATAAAAAAGAAATTGGAATATCTGCAGTCCGGGGCGGCACCATTGTAGGAGAACACGATGTGATTTTTGCCGGAACAGATGAAGTTGTTACCTTCCAGCATACCGCGTATTCCAAAGCTATTTTTGCAAGAGGAGCAGTTTCAGCTGCCAAATTTTTAGCAGGGAAAAAGCCTGGGCTTTATACCATGAAAGATGTAATAGAATCCTGATTTTTCCATAATTTTCCACTATAATTCATTTCTCCTTGACACATACTAAGCATAGAACATGAAAGGAGAATGTATTATGAAAAAAATAAAACCATATGTATTTGCAATTCTTGTGATTATGTCAGTTATGTGTCTGACAGCATGCGGTACAACCAAGGGAACTGACGGAACAACAAAAGCAGGAACGACTACGACACAGACAACCACTGCTGCTGGTACAAAAGCACAGACAACCACAGCCGGAGCAACAAAGGCTGATGAGGGCAAGGAAAGCACGGGTGTTGTCAATGATGCTGTAAAGAGCGTTGAAAAAGGCGTTGATAAAATTACCGGTGAAAGTAATGGTCAGCCTACCACTGAAAGTACAACAGCAGCAAAATAATCTTTAATAAAAAGCTTCGGCATAAAATTATGCTTGAAGCTTTTTTTACTTTCGTATATAATTAAGTCAGACACATCTTAATTTCTATTGATCTGTTTTCCCATTTTTGTTTCCCTTTATGTTATGCCTTTTATCAGTCAGGAGCTTGTTTATGAATTATATTTTAAAAAATTATCGCATACTGAGATATAATAAAAGAAAGAAGCCATGGAGAAGTTTAAAATGGGCATTTAACCGCGAGAAAAGTCGCAGCAGATTGCGATATCTTTTGTATTGCTGCCTGTTTATTGAAGCTGCTTTGTTCTTTCCAAGTGAAAGAGAACGAATTTGCAGAGAGCTGGTAAAAATATATACAGTAAAAGACGAGATAATGGAAGATGCAATTAATGAAATTTCTTCTTTTGAAGGAACGGAGGGAGAGTTGAGAGAACGTGGCATTCTGCTGGATTTTAAGGAAGGCGAATTAAAACTCTGGCAGAAAGTGGAGCGGCAGATGCTGAAAGAATCACATTGAGAAACAGACATGTATATTGGTCATTAGTATTTATAATAATAAAACCAGTTGCAATCCAATTTTCACTGTATTATAATTTCTACTGAAACACCAGAGTTTTATTTGAAAAACTTATAAATTAATTCAGAAAAGGACAGGTGGATACCGTGGAGAAAAAAGAAATGCTGTATGAGGGAAAAGCAAAGAAGGTCTATACTACTGAAGATCCGGACGTGTTAATTGTTTCTTATAAAGATGATGCCACAGCTTTCAATGGTCTTAAAAAAGGTACCATTGTTGGAAAAGGTGCAATCAACAACCGTATGACTAATTTCGTTTTCAAAAAATTAGAAGCCAAAGGTGTTCCGACTCATCTGGTTGAAGAGTTAAACGACCGTGAGACTGCAGTAAAAAAAGTCGAGATTGTTCCTCTTGAGGTAATCATCAGAAACTATTCTGCAGGAAGTTTTGCAAAAAAGATGGGTATGGAAGAGGGAATTAAATTTGCCTGTCCGACACTTGAATTCAGCTATAAAAATGATGACCTGGGAGACCCGTTTATTAACGATTATTACGCTCTGGCTCTTAATCTTGCGACACAGGAAGAGATCGATGCCATTACAAAGTATGCGTTTTTAGTAAACGAAGTTCTCATGGAGTATTTTGACACTTTAAATATTGATCTTATTGACTTTAAGATTGAGTTTGGCCGTTTCCACGGGCAGATAATTCTTGCCGACGAGATTTCTCCTGATACATGCAGACTGTGGGATAAGGACACTCACGAAAAACTGGATAAGGATCGCTTCCGCAGAGATTTAGGCGGTGTGGAAGACGCATATGAGGAGATATTCCGCCGTCTTGGGATTCAGTAAACAGCACAGAGAGGGTAGATATTTCATGAGTAACGAATTGAACTTCAATATAGAAGAAGAGTTACATGAGGAGTGCGGCGTCTTGGGCATCTATGATTTTGACGGCGACGACGTTGCTTCCACCATTTATTACGGTCTGTTTGCATTACAGCACAGAGGACAGGAGAGCTGCGGAATAGCCGTCAGTGATACCGAAGGTCCGAAAGGAAAAGTAAGTGCGCATAAGGGGATGGGATTATGTAACGAAGTTTTTACTCCCGAGGTTTTGGAAGGTCTTCATGGAAATATCGGAGTAGGCCATGTTCGTTATTCAACGGCAGGTAGCAGTACAAGGGAAAATGCCCAGCCTCTTGTTCTTAATTATGTAAAAGGTACTCTTGCCATGGCTCATAACGGAAATCTGGTGAATGCGCCGGAGCTTCGCAAAGAATTAGAGTACAGCGGTGCAATTTTTCAGACTACTATTGATTCCGAGGTAATCGCGTATCATATTGCCAGAGAGCGGGTTAAGACCCCTTCTGTCGAGGCAGCAGTTGCCAATGCCATGAAAAAAATCGTGGGAGCTTATTCCCTGGTTGTTATGAGTCCCCGTAAGCTGATCGGAGCCAGGGATCCATACGGATTTAAGCCATTGTGCATTGGAAAACGGGATAATTCATACATCATTGTATCAGAAAGCTGCGCCCTCGACACAATAGGTGCGGAATTTGTCCGTGATGTTCTGCCTGGTGAAATTGTAACCATAACGAAAGACGGAATTGTTTCAGACACAAGCCTCTGCTTTAAAGAAAGATCCAAAGAGGCCAGGTGTGTATTTGAATATATTTATTTTGCAAGGCCGGACAGCGTATTTGACGGAGTGAGTGTCTATCATTCCAGACTTTGTGCAGGCCGGGCGCTGGCTGTGGATTCACCGGTAGAGGCAGATGTTGTGGTGGGAGTTCCGGAATCCGGTAATGCAGCTGCACTTGGATATTCTCTTCAGTCAGGTATTCCTTATGGAACTGCATTTGTAAAGAATTCCTATGTAGGCCGGACTTTCATTAAGCCAAAGCAGAGCTACCGGGAATCATCGGTGAGAATCAAGTTAAACGTACTTAAGGAAGCAGTTGTGGGGAAACGGGTAATCATGATTGATGATTCCATAGTCAGGGGAACCACCAGCGCCCTGATTGTAAACATGCTTCGGGAGGCCGGTGCCAAAGAGGTTCATGTACGGATCAGTGCGCCGCCCTTTTTACACCCCTGTTATTTTGGGACGGATATTCCCGATGAAGATCAGCTGATCGCCCATAACAGAAGCATTGACGAGATACGGGATCTTCTTGGAGCAGATTCCCTGTCTTATTTAAATATAGAGCGTCTGAATGAGATGGCGGAAGGACTGCCCATCTGTACGGCATGCTTCAGCGGAAACTATCCCATTGAACCGCCGAAAGAAGACATACGCGGTGAATACAGCAGATAATATGACTTAAAAATCAGGGGCTGTCAGGCCGGTTTGCGCTGCATAACCGGAAGGCGGTCCCTGACTGCTCTTCCCATAAGAAAGAAAATATGTTAAAATAGCTCTACAACGAAACCCAAGGAGGAATGAAAATAACATGACAGATCGTTACCAAAGCCCGCTGTCTGAGCGTTATGCCAGCAAGGAGATGCAGTACATTTTTTCTCCTGATAAGAAATTTAAGACCTGGAGAAAACTGTGGATTGCTCTGGCAGAAGTAGAAAAGGAACTTGGACTTCCTATTACGGAAGAACAGATAGAGGAACTGAAGGCGTTTCAGGATGATGTAAATTACGAGGTAGCCATACAGCGGGAAAAAGAAGTCCGCCACGATGTAATGTCTCACGTATATGCATATGGAGTTCAGTGTCCCAAGGCAAAAGGCATTATTCATCTTGGAGCCACCTCCTGTTATGTGGGTGATAATACAGATATTATTGTTATGACAGAAGCACTTGTGCTGGTGCGGAAAAAACTGATTAACGTAATCTCTGAGCTGGCAAAGTTTGCAGACAGCTATAAGGAGTTACCAACTCTTGCATTTACCCATTTTCAGCCTGCCCAGCCTACGACTGTAGGTAAGAGAGCTACGTTATGGCTCCATGATCTTACCATGGATTTAGAAGATCTGGATTATCTTCTTGATTCCATACGCCTTCTTGGTTCCAAGGGAACAACCGGAACTCAGGCCAGCTTTTTAGAGCTGTTTGATAGTGACATGGACAGAGTGAGAAAAGTGGATTCCATGATTGCAGAGAAGATGGGATATAAGGGGTGTTACCCAGTATCTGGTCAGACCTACTCCCGGAAGGTGGACAGCCGTGTGGTCAACGTTCTGGCAGGAATAGCTCAGAGCGCTCATAAGTTCTCCAATGATATCCGCCTTCTCCAGCATTTAAAAGAGGTAGAAGAGCCATTTGAAAAGAGCCAGATCGGTTCTTCAGCCATGGCTTATAAGAGAAACCCCATGAGAAGTGAGAGAATCGCTTCCCTGTCTAATTACGTTATGGCAGATGTGATGAATCCCATGCTTGTTTCTTCCACTCAGTGGTTTGAACGGACACTGGATGACTCTGCAAACAAACGTCTGAGTGTGCCGGAAGGCTTTCTTGCAATTGATGGAATTCTGGATCTCTATCTGAATGTGGTAGACGGTCTTGTGGTTTATCCCAAGGTCATTGAAAAACATATGATGGCGGAACTTCCTTTCATGGCGACAGAAAACATCATGATGGATGCGGTAAAAGCAGGCGGCGACAGACAGGAACTCCATGAGCGGATCAGGGAGCTTTCCATGGAAGCCGGTAAGAATGTGAAAGTAAACGGACTTGATAACAATCTGCTGGAGCTCATTGCAGCAGACCCTTCTTTTAATCTTTCGTTAGAAGAACTGAAAAAAAGTATGGATCCTAAAAAATATGTAGGCTGCGCCCCGGCACAGGTTACCATATACCTTGATGAGGTAATTCGTCCTCTTCTTAAGGACAACCAGGAACTTCTTGGTATGACAGCAGAAATCAATGTATAAGAAAGCTGCGGACAGACTGATCTTTATCAATGAGTCTGTCTGCAGTTTTTTGTGTGCAAGGAGGAATGATGAGCAGTAGTCTGGAATATTATAAAGTTTTTTATTATGTGGCAACGTTAGGCAGCATTACACTGGCATCTGAAAAACTCTGCATCTCCCAGCCGGCAGTCAGCCAGGCGGTCCGGCAGCTGGAACAGTCACTGGACTGCCAGCTTTTTATGCGAATGTCAAAAGGAGTAAAGCTGACCAGAGAAGGAGAATTTTTATTCGATTATGTAAAATCCGGTTTAGAGAACATCTGGCACGGGGAAAATATGTTAAGACGGATGCGGGATTTAGAGACCGGTGAGGTGCGCATAGGAGCAAGTGATATGACACTTCAGTTTTATTTACTCCCTTATCTGGAAAAATTTCATGAACTTTATCCGGGAATTAAAGTAACAGTTTCCAATGGTCCCACACCGGAAACACTTCGCTTTCTATATGAAGGGAAGATTGATTTCGGTGTGGTCAGCACTCCCTTTGAGGCAAGAAGCGAGGTAAATAGTACTCCTGTAAAGGAAGTCCGCAATGTTTTTATTGCAGGTGAGAAGTTTAAACATCTGGAAGGTAAAAAACTGAGTTATGAGATCCTGAAGGAACTTCCCTGTATTTTTCTGGAAAAGAATACCAGCACCCGGACATTTATGGATGAGTTCTTAAAAGAGCGGGAAGTGGAGGTGGAGCCGGAATTCGAGCTTTCCACCAGCGACATGATCGTTCAGTTTGCCATGCGGAATTTAGGAATTGGCTGTGTGATGTCAGGATTTGCCCAAATGGAGCTTGAGAAAGGTAACCTGATAGAACTGCAGTTTGAAGAGCCCATGCCTGGACGGCAGTTTGCTATTATCACAGATCGTAAGACTCCCGTTTCGCCTGCTGGTAAGAAGATTCTGAAACTGATGAATGATGGTATAAGTTAAACTTATGCCAAATATAAATAATATTGACTTTACTTATGTGAATCTTTGCGCTATCATAGGGAAGTAAAAGGTATTTTTTCACTCATAGGAGGATTAATCGAATGGTAAGAGCAATCGTAGGCGCCAACTGGGGCGATGAAGGAAAAGGTAAAATCACAGATATGCTGGCAAAGGAGTCCGATATCATTATCCGTTATCAGGGCGGAAGCAATGCCGGGCATACCATTATCAACAATTATGGCAAGTTTGCCCTTCACCTTCTGCCATCAGGTGTTTTCTACAACCACACAACCAGCATTATCGGCAATGGCGTGGCATTAAACATCCCTTATTTAATTAAGGAAGTGAACGATCTTGTGAGCAAAGGAGTTCCAAAACCGGCTATACTGGTTTCTGACCGTGCACAGATTCTGATGCCATATCACATTCTGTTTGATCAGTATGAAGAAGAGCGTCTGGGAAAACGGTCCTTTGGTTCCACAAAATCAGGGATTGCACCATTTTATTCAGATAAATACGCAAAAATTGGTTTCCAGGTATGCGAACTTTTTGATGAAGAGTCATTAAAGGAAAAGGTGGAACGTGTTTGTGAGATGAAGAATGTTTTAATGGAACATTTATATCACAAACCAGCCATTGATCCGGAAGAATTATTTAAAACTCTTCTTGAGTATCGTGAGATGGTAAAACCGTTTGTTTGCGATGTTTCCAATTATCTTCATAATGCAATTAAGGAAGGTAAAAATATTTTACTGGAAGGACAGCTGGGATCATTAAAGGATACCGATCACGGAATCTATCCGATGGTTACCTCTTCTTCCACACTGGCAGCATACGGTGCCATTGGAGCAGGCATTCCTCCATATGAAATCAAGAACATTACAACGGTTGTAAAGGCATATTCCAGTGCAGTTGGTGCTGGCGCATTTGTCAGCGAGATCTTCGGAGACGAGGCAGACGAGTTAAGACGCCGCGGCGGTGATGGCGGCGAATATGGCGCAACTACAGGAAGACCAAGACGTATGGGATGGTTTGATGCAGTGGCTTCCAGATATGGCTGCAGAATTCAGGGAGCTACCGAAGCAGCACTTACTGTTTTGGATGTACTTGGGTATCTGGATGAACTTCCTGTTTGTATCGGATATGAGATTGATGGAACAGTCACAAAAGATTTCCCAAATACGGTTGAGCTTAATAAGGCAAAACCGGTTTATACCACACTTCCAGGCTGGAAATGTGAGATCAGAGGAATTAAAAAATACGAGGATCTGCCAGAAAACTGCAGAAACTATATTGAATTTATTGAGAAAGAGCTTGAAACTCCGATTACCATGGTTTCCAACGGACCGGGAAGAGATGATATTATTTATCGCTAGGATTAAAAAAATAAGCAGAGCATTAGGATTATTTCCTATTGTCTCTGCTTATTTTATTTTGTGGTATCAGTATCGTTATGATTATCATTAGGTCTAATGACCCGGACAACCAGCTGAGCAGCATATATAAATACTGGAATAACTACTGTGGAATAGATAGCCGCCATCAGCCATTTTTTTGATTCCGTGCTATGAGAAAATGCTGATACCAGTGCAATAAGATAAAGGGAACAGATTAGTACCAGACCAACAATAGCCAGGGCGCGTTTCCATTTCATAGGGTAACCTCTCTTTCTGAAAAAATCATACTGGGTTTATTATATCCCAAAACTCTACATTTGGAAAGGAATGTTTGGAAAATGTTCACAAAATCTTCAGATATTGAAAACTGTACATTTCTCTCAATCTATAGTACACTTTTAATAGATTACAGACAACGTGGAAGGAGTGCTTGGTACCCTTGAGGAAACAAAGGTTGGTAGTAATTTCAGCAGGGATCCTTCTGAGCATGGGAGGGATGATGAGTTCCTTTGCTTCAGAAGATAATGGACAGAAACAAAGCACCCCCATTAATCTTATGAAAGCCACTAAGGAATGGCAGTGGAAGGAAGATTCCGGAGGCTGGAGATACATAAAAAAGGATGAAACCTATAAAAAGAACTGCTGGGAAAAGATCGACGGAAACTGGTATTATTTTGGCTTTGATGGTTATATGAGCACAGACTGGACTACGATCCACGGTATGGATTATCTTTTTGCCGAGACCGGGGAGCTGCAGCTTGGCTGGTGCTATAATGACGAAGAGGAGAAATGGCATTATTACAATGAAGACGGTACCCCGCAAAAAGGCTGGTTTCAGGACCAGGATGGAAGCTGGTACTGGTTTTCTGCAAAGGGTGAGATGACTTCTTCCGGATATAAGTATGTAACCGGAGGAAAGTATTATTTCTTTGATAACGGACAGATGGCCGCTAACCAGTATGTCGGTCTGTTTTATATGGATGAAACCGGAAACAGAAACAAAAACTTTGATATCATAATTGAAAGTAAGAAAAAGAATACTACCGTCTCTGCTGAAGTAAAGGAAGGATTTACAGAAGCCTCCAAGAATCTGCCCCGGGAGTGGGTGAAACGTTTTACGGATCAGGGCTGGGAAATTCTTTATTATCCGGAAAAGCAGTATTTTTCTGCGCCCAATATCGGGAGTGGTGTTTATTATGTAGGCCATTCGCTGGATACCGCTTATAAGAAAATAAAGATATGCAATCCGTCTGAACTCACGGAAGCATTTTGTGAATATATCGGATATGAATACGGCTTATATAAGGGAACGCTTCAGGAGGCGACGGATTTATCCATGGATAAATCTTTGATGGACGAATATGTTTTCATACCGGATTACTATGCGGATGATATGAAATTTTATTTTGGAAAGCTGGCAGCAGCTTATTTGGGAAGTGCAACAACCAGGTCAGAGATGGAGGCAGAAGCCCCGGAAGTGACCAGGATATTAAAAAAGATATTATACAGGCAGAGTTGAATTACGAATAATTCTTATAGCAGGCATTTATAGTCTGATATAGATTATACCGATTCAGCGCTGCTTTTTTAATTTTAAATCTGGTTGACAAATTAATTGATATATAATATTATAAAATTATATTTAATAAAATTAAATTTAACAATACAAAAGGAGAACAGGAATGGATTTAATACCCCGCTTAGTTGTTCTATTGATTGCAGCAGAACATTTATACATTTTATGGATGGAGATGTTTGCCTGGAAGACAGCTGGAAAAAAGATGTTACCTGCTTTTGAACCGTCGTTTTTTGAGGAAACAAGAGTAATGGCGGCAAATCAGGGATTGTATAATGGGTTTCTATCCGCAGGTCTTATTTGGGCCCTGTTTGTGAGAGAAGGAATATGGGCAGACAGAATTTCCATCTTTTTTCTTTCCTGTGTTATTATCGCAGGGGTGTATGGAGCACTGACTTCATCGAAAACTATTTTTTTTAAACAGGCTTTGCCTGCAATTGCAGCACTTATTATAGTGATCATTATTTAAATTAAAGGAGATATATATATGAATGAGACCATAAGAACAATTCAGAATCACAGATCAATCAGAAGCTTTCTGGATAAAGAGGTAGATGACGTTATCATCGACGAGATCCTAAGGGCTGCACAGTCCATGCCCAATTCGATTAATGGCCAGCAGAGTTCGGTAATAGTAATTAAGGATAAAGAAACAAAGGCAAAAATAGCCCAGCTGGCCGGTGGTCAGAAATGGGTGGAAGATGCACCGGTATTTCTTCTGTTCGTACTTGATTTTTATAAAACCAGTCTTGCGGCTGAGAAAAACGGGCTGACACAGGTGATACACGAGAGTGTGGAAGGAACCATGGCTGGAACCTTTGATGCAGGACTTTCAATGGGCGCTGCAATTATAGCCGCAGAGTCGCTGAATCTTGGGATTGTACCAATCGGCGGAGTGCGTAAAAATCCAGGTGAAATCATAAAGCTTTTGAATCTTCCCCCTTATACCTATCCGGCAGTTGGCCTGGCAGTGGGATATCCAAAAGACGAATCACACAAGAAACCAAGACTTCCATTTTCCACATTTCGTCACAATGAAGTTTACCACACAGAGGTAATGAAAGAAGCCATCGACCGGTACGATTTGGAGATGGAAGATTATTTAAAAGAAGTGGGGCGTCAGCAGGAAGGGAACTGGAGTAAATATACCTCGGGAATTTATCAGAATGTTTATTACCCCGATGTCTATCCGACCATGAAAGATCAGAAGTTTTTAAATGACAAATAAAAGAAAGGGAAAGCTGCAACATACAGCTTTCCCTTTCTTTATTCTGCCAGCTCACCCCAAAGCTCATACAGCTCTTCCAGACGTTTGCTGATCATCTCTTTTTCCAGGTTTAATTCCATAAGTTTTGGTACATCTGTGAAAATCTCTTCTTTTACAAGAAGCTCATCGATTTCCCCGTCTCTGGTTTCCAGTTTATGAATTTCTTCTTCTGTTTTTTTCAGTTCGTTCTGGCGTTTGCGGATCTTTGCCTGTTCTTCCTTTTGGGCTTTCCAGTCAAGCTTTATCCCGGAAGTATCTTCCCCGGTTACTACAGCAGATTCGGCCACCGGGGTCAAAAGACCTGTCATAATATCCTTCTTTTCCAGATAATAATCGTAATTCCCAATATAGTTAACAAGGGTCTGGTTGGTGAGGTCCAGAATTCGTGTGGCGGTCTTATTAATAAAATAACGGTCATGGGATACGTAAAGCACGGTACCGGTGTAATTGACCAGGGCGCCTTCCAGTATCTCTTTGGAGGTGATATCCAAATGGTTGGTCGGCTCGTCAAGAATCAGAAAATTGGCTTCAGAAAGCATAAGCTTTGCCAGAGAAACACGTCCCCGTTCTCCACCGCTTAAGTCCTTAATCCGTTTATATACGTCATCCCCTGTAAAGAGAAAGGCGGCCAGGATATTACGGATCTGGGTATTGTTCATATATGGATAGGTATCCTGAAGTTCATCGAATAAAGTTTTGTCCATATGAAGAACCTGATGCTCCTGGTCATAATATCCGATATGTACCTTGGAGCCTAAGGAAACTTCTCCCTGATCGGGCGCCAGTATGCCGTTTAATATTTTTAAAATTGTGGTTTTTCCGGTTCCGTTGCCGCCGATAATGGCAACCCGTTCTCCACGCTTGACTTCAAAACCGATGTGTTCAAAAAGGAGATTGTCTCCAAATGATTTTTTTAAATCTTTAACAGTCAGTACGTCATTTCCACTGATTACGTTGGGTTCCAGCTGGATGCGCATCTCGTCGTTTACCTCGGCAGGTTTTTCTAACAACTCGATCTTGTCCAGCATCTTTTCCCTGCTTTCTGCCCGCCGTATGGATTTTTCCCTGTTAAACGATTTTAATTTTGTAATTACTTCTTCCTGATGTCTGATTTCCTGCTGCTGGTTTAGATAGGCCTTCATCTTAGCTTCGCGAATCATGGCTCTTTTGCTGCTGTACTCCGTATAGTTACCCTGATATACGGACAAAATTCCATTATCCAGCTCAATGATCTTTGTCACCACACGGTTTAAAAAGTATCGGTCATGGGCTACGATGATTACGCTGCCGTCATAATTAATCAGATAACCTTCCAGCCAGGCAATGGAGTCCATATCCAGATGGTTGGTAGGCTCATCAAGCAGGATGATGTCTGGTTTTGTAAGAAGAAGGCGTCCTAAAGCTACCCTGGTTTTCTGCCCGCCGGAAAGAGCAGATACCGGTTTTTGAAAATCATCTTCTGTAAAACCAAGACCTTTTAATACGCCGGTAACCTCACTTCGGTAAGCGTAGCCGTTTTGCAGCTCAAATTCATGGTTTAAGCGGCTGTAAACGGTAAGCATCTCATCCAGTTCCTCGCCAGTGGCGTGCTTCATATCCAGCTCAAGTTTGCGGATTTTCCCTTCCATATCCATAAGTGGACGTTTCACTTCCAGAACCTCTTCATAGACCGTCCGGTCTCCGGATAAATCCTGATGCTGTGATAAATAGCCTAAGGTTTTTCCCTTGGATATAACCACCTCTCCTTCATCAGATGCCAGTTCACCGATAATCATTTTTAACAAAGTGGATTTACCGGCTCCGTTAATTCCTACAATGGCGGCTTTCTCATGGTCTTCTATATGAAAGGAAGCGTGTTTAATCACTTCGTTGGTGCCAAATGCTTTACTGATATTGCTGCATGAGAGAATCATGGTTTCTTTCCTCCTGAATAAAATGGGACAATAGTACCAGTATAATATAGGTCCATTTATTTTTCAAGGATACAATCGTAAAACTCGTTTGACATTATTTTATCACGCAGTTATAATGGTGATAGTTAAATTCTAAGTAAAAGAAGGTGAAGATGTGGCAGATAAAGAAATTTCAAAAGCAGTGATTGCCAGGCTTCCCAGGTATTATCGTCATCTGGGAGAGCTTATGGAGGATGGAGTGGAACGTATTTCCTCTAATGAGCTGAGTTTGCGTATGAAAGTGACCGCTTCTCAGATACGCCAGGATCTTAATAATTTCGGCGGATTCGGACAGCAGGGTTATGGATATAATGTGAAGTACTTATATACAGAGATAGCGAAGATATTAGGAATTGACAGACAGCACAATTTAGTGATTATTGGTGCGGGCAATTTAGGACAGGCGATTGCAAATTATGCAAATTTCGAAAAGCGTGGTTTTTTAATCAAAGGAATGTTTGATATCAATCCACGTCTGATCGGTCTGGTTGTTCGCGGAATTGAGATCCGAAGTGTAGATGATCTGGAACAGTTTGTAAAAGATAATGATGTTCAGATTGCAGCCCTGACCATACCAAAGACCAAGGCACCGGAAATTGCAGACCGTCTTGTAAGGGCAGGCATCAAGGCTATCTGGAATTTCGCTCATACAGACTTAACTGTGCCGGATGATGTTGTGGTAGAGAATGTACACTTATCAGAGAGTCTGATGAGACTGTCTTACCGGGTCTGCAGCATGCAGGATAACTCGGTTGATGAAAAGAACTGACAATAAGCAAAGAACAGTTAATATGCCTGCCGGCAGCCAAAGAGGAATTTTCCCTCTTTGCTGCCGGTAGTTTGCTATGGAGAAAGGCGGGTGCAGTATGAGATATCTGGTAACGGGAGAACAGATGAAGCAGGTTGACCAATTTACCATAGAACAAATTGGTATTCCATCACTGGTACTGATGGAGCGGGCAGCCCTGACCGTTTTTAAAGAAGCAGTAACTCATGTGAAACAGGCGGAACCGGTGTGGGTGCTGTGCGGGAGCGGCAACAACGGTGCTGATGGAATCGCTGTTGCCAGAATGCTTCATATAAGCGGTTATCATGTTCTGGTTATTCTAGCTGGAAAAAAGGACAAAGGAAGCAGTGAATATTTAACCCAGCTCTCCATTGCAGAGAAAACAGGTGTAAAAGTAATGGAAGGCATGGAGGGAAACCCGGGAACCTTCAGTCTGCTCATTGACGCGCTGTTTGGCGTAGGACTTGACAGGGAGATTCTTGGTACCCATCTGGAGATTATGAAATCCGTAATCAGGTGTAAACCGGAATTTACAATAGCAGTGGATATTCCTTCCGGCATTCACTCCAATACCGGACAGATTATGGGAACTGCAATCCCCGCAGATTTAACGGTTACATTCGGATATGAAAAACTTGGCACCATGCTGTACCCTGGAAAAGAATACAGCGGCAGGGTGATTGTAGAGGATATTGGTTTTCCTCCTGAAAGTATCAATTATGTAAAAACCGAATATTTTACATTTCAGGAGACTGACATGACGCTGATCCCCAGTAGGCCGGCCTATTCCAATAAAGGCAGCTTTGGTAAAGTTCTCCTGGTTGCTGGTTCCACAAACATGAGCGGGGCTGCATATTTAAGTGCACTTTCCTCTTATCGGACTGGTGCTGGTCTGGTTCGGATCTTTACTGTAGAGGAAAACAGGGAAATTTTGCAGACCTTACTTCCTGAAGCTGTGATTGTTTCCTACCGGTCATCAGATGCTGAACGGAAATCGGAGAACTTTGAACAGCTTTTGATTGAACAGTGTGAGTGGGCCAGTGTGATTGTTTTGGGACCGGGACTGGGGCAGGGTATTTATGTGAAAAATCTGGTGGAATCCATTCTTGTAAATGCCTATGTTCCGGTAATTGTAGATGCTGACGGACTGAATACCATTGCCAGTAATCCGGAGCTTACCAGTTATTACACGGAGAATATTATCATTACTCCTCATCTTGGAGAGATGGCAAGACTTACCGGAAGCTCGGTAGAACTAATAAAAAAACATCTCATTCAGACAGCCAGAGAGTATGCGGACCGTTTTGGTATAACCTGCATATTAAAAGATGCGGTTACCATTGCTGCTCTTAATGATCAGAGAACCTATGTAAACAGCAGCGGGAACAGTTCCATGGCAAAGGCAGGAGCAGGAGATGTACTGACCGGAATTCTGGCCGGGTTACTGGCAATGGGAATGGAAGGACCGGATGCAGCAGCACTGGGTGTATGGCTTCACGGACTGGCGGGGGATATGAGAAAGAAGAAATATGGAGATTACAGTCTTCTTGCCAGAGAACTGGCTGATGAGACTGGTATAATATTGCAGGAGCGAACGAGGGAATAAATCATGAAAACATATGGAAGGGTATATGAAGCAGTAGATTTAGATGCAATCCAGTACAACATGGAAGAGATGAAAGCAAATTTAAAGCCGGATACAAAGATGATCGGAGTTGTAAAATCCGATGGATATGGTCATGGTTCTGTTCCAGTGGCTCAGGCAATTGATCCTTATGTGTGGGGATATGCAGTGGCTACCGTGGAAGAAGGCGTAATACTTAGAAAACATGGAATCACAAAGCCCATTCTGGTTCTTGGAGTGGTTCCATATGATGGCTATCAGCTTCTGGTGGATTATGATATCAGCTCTGCCGCATTTCAGCTGAAGAAAGCCATGCGCCTTTCTGAACTGGCTGAAAAAGCAGGAAAGAAAGCTGTGGTTCATCTGGCACTTGATACCGGTATGAGCCGGATTGGATACCCGGTGACGCAGGAAGCAGCGGAGGAAGCGGCAAAGATCTGCAGACTGCCTGGGATATATGCGGAAGGGCTCTTTACTCATTTCGCAAAGGCGGATGAAACGGATAAAAAAGCAACGGGATCACAGATTGAGAAATTTCAGGCATTTGTAGATATGCTGGGCGAAAGAGGAATTACCATTCCTGTCCTTCACTGTTCCAACAGTGCAGGAATTATTGATTTGCAGGAGGCTAATTTTCATCTGGTCCGTGCAGGAATTTCTATCTATGGGTTGTATCCTTCCACAGAAGTAAAAAAAGAACCTGTAAAGTTAAAACCTGCCATGGAGTTAAAGAGTACCATTACCTACATAAAAAAAATCGGACCTGGAACTTCTGTCAGCTACGGTGGAACGTTTACTGCCGAACAGGAAATGACAGTGGCTACAATCCCCGTGGGATATGGAGATGGCTATCCAAGAAATCTATCCGGAAAAGGAGAGGTCTTAATCAGGGGACAGCGGGCTAAAATTCTTGGAAGGGTGTGTATGGATCAGTTTATGGTTGATGTCACATTGATTGAGGGAGCCAAAGAAGAGGATGAGGTTGTTTTAGTTGGCAGACAGGGAAAGGAACAGATTACAGTGGAAGAACTGGCTCAGTGGTGCGGCGGCTTTCATTACGAAATTCTCTGTGACATCAGCAAACGGGTGCCCAGGGTTTATATGGAACACGGTGAAGTAGTGGGAACCAAAGATTATTTTAACGATTGTTACAGCGCCTTTTTAAAGGGGTAATAACCAACTCCATGTCCATATCATATGATAAGGTATGCGGCGGAAAAACTTAAGTGAATACACGAGTCAAAGTAGGTCAATAATAGACTTAAATAAATTGACGGAGTGTGAGAATGTGATAATCAGACGTGGAGACATTTATTATGCCGATCTAAGACCGGTAGTAGGCTCTGAACAGGGCGGGATTCGCCCGGTTCTTATTATACAAAATGACATCGGTAATAAGCACAGTCCCACGGTGATCTGTGCAGCGATTACCTCAAGAATGAATAAGGCAAAGCTGCCTACCCATGTGGAACTGGATACGAAAAAGTGCGATATGATCAAGGATTCAGTTATACTTTTGGAACAGCTGCGGACCATTGACAAGCAGAGACTGAAAGAGAAAATTTGTCATATTGATGAAAAACTGCAGCAGGAAGTGGACTGTGCATTAAGAATCAGCTTAGAACTGAATACATAGTTCACCATTGACGGAATGCTGATAAAATGGTATATTCTTAAATAGTTGTGAGAAAAAATACGAAAGAAAATCAACAAAAGGAGTAGAATTTTCAGATGGACGATGGCAATCCGCTTATACGCGTGATTATTTTTATTGCTTTTATCGTATTGGATGCAATTTTTTATGGATTTGGTGCAGCAATTCAGAATGTGAATACGACAGAATTGGAACATCAGATGGAAGAAGGCAGCGAGAAAGCTGGAAAACTGCTGCATATCGTTAACAGACCAACCAGATTTGTGAACACCATACAGATCACCACCAACCTGATTGGTATGGTGACGGGAGCGTTTGTGTTAGGACAGTTTAAGATCTGGCTGGAGGCAATCTTAAGCCGGGGGAGCGATGGCCCCAACCGGTGGATTTCTCTTTTCAGTCTTTTCCTTGTAGGTGCCTGCTTAATTATTCTGCTGATCAGCTTCGGTATTATTATTCCCAAGCGCTGTGCAGCTGAGAATCCGGAAAAGTGGGGATACCGTATGCTTCCCGCAGTAACTTTTATTATGATTCCCCTGATTCCCTTTGCGTGGGTTGCAAACCTGATTGCATTCATAGTTCTTAAGGTCATGGGTATTGATATGGCATCAGACAATGAGAACGTAACCGAAGAAGACATTATGTCTATGGTAAATGAGGGCCATGAACAGGGTGTGTTAGAAGCCAGGGAAGCGGAGATGATCACCAATATCTTTGAACTCAATGACAAGGAAGCTGCGGATATCATGACTCACAGAAAGAATCTGGTTTCCTTAGACGGAGAGATGCTGTTAAAAGAAGCGGTGACATTTATCCTGACAGAGGGGTATAATTCCCGGTATCCGGTCTATAAAAAAGATGTGGATGACATCATTGGTATTCTTCACATGAAGGATGCACTGATTGCCGCTGAGATAGAAGAGAATGGCAGCCGGCAGCTCTGGGAGATTGAAGGACTTTTAAGAGAGGCTCATTTTATTCCCGAAACCAGGAATCTTGATACGCTGTTTAAAGAGATGCAGTCCAGAAAGATCCACATGGTAATTGTGGTTGATGAATATGGTCAGACTTCCGGTATTGTTACCATGGAAGACATTCTGGAAGAGATTGTAGGCAATATTCTTGACGAGTATGATATGGATGAAGAATATATCGTACCATCAGATGACGGTACTTACGTTATGAATGGTATGACAACCCTTGAAGACGTGGAACGGGCATTAGACATTGAATTTGATGAGGAGGATTATGACTCCTATGATACAATAAATGGTCTGCTTATTTCCAGGCTGGACCGGATTCCCCAGGAAGGGGAAGAATCAGAAGTATCCATTATGGGTTATCGGTTTAAGATCCTTCAGGTGGAGAACAAGATGATTCAGACAGTCCGTGTCTGGAAGGAAGAGCCAGAGGTGCTTTCTGAGGTAGACAAAACGGTCAGAAAAACGGAATCCGAGTTAAAAGACTCTGAAAAAGAATCATAAGCGCACAGCTGCCAGAACTTTCCTGCATCAGACAGGAAGGATATGGCAGCTGTGTATTGTTTTTTTCTTGCAAGATGAAATAAATAGTGATAGAATAGAAAAGATGTTATTTTCCGATATAAAGAGGACGAAATAGAGAAAGAAAAGGAGTGTTGGAAGCGATGTCAGGTCATTCAAAGTTCGCAAATATTAAGCACAAAAAAGAAAGAAACGATTCCGCAAAAGGTAAAATATTTACTGTAATCGGAAGAGAAATTGCAGTAGCGGTTAAAGAAGGCGGATCAGACCCTGCGAACAACAGTAGGCTCCGTGATGTTATTGCGAAAGCAAAAGCCAACAACATGCCCAATGACACCATTGACAGGGGCATTAAAAAAGCTGCCGGAGATGCCAATTCTGTTAACTATGAGACAATTACATACGAAGGATACGGGCCCAATGGAGTGGCGATCATCGTAGATACTCTGACAGACAATAAAAACCGGACTGCTGCCAACGTGAAGAACGCATTTACAAAAGGCGGCGGAAACGTGGGAACTCCAGGCTGTGTATCTTTTATGTTTGACAAAAAGGGACAGATCATTATAGATAAAGAAGAATGTGATATGGATGCTGATGAGCTTATGATGATTGCTCTGGATGCAGGTGCAGAAGATTTCTCAGAAGAAGAGGACAGCTACGAAGTACTGATTGCGCCAGAAGAGTTCAGCGCAGTACGCGAAGCATTGGAAGCAGCAAAAATCCCTATGATTCAGGCTGAAGTTACCATGATTCCACAGACATGGGTGGAGCTGACTGACGAGGATTCATTAAAGAAGATGAACCGGATTCTGGATCTGTTAGATGCAGAAGATGATGTACAGGCGACCTATCATAACTGGGACGAATAAATTAAAACGGGCATGCACGGGAATAAGTGCATGCCTTTTTATTATAGATCCCTTACACAATCTCAGTTAAGTTTCTAACCGACTTCTGAATATCTGCCACCAATTCGTGGATTCGTTCGTAGACCTCACCAGAGCTTTTGGAGATTTCCCCGAATTCTCTTGCTACTACTGCAAAGCCAACCCCTGCCTCACCGGCTCTGGCCGCTTCAATGGAGGCGTTAATGGAAAGAATATTCTCCATGGAAGCCACCTTCTGCAGGTCATGGGTTTTTGCTGTTACTTCGTTCAAAGAGATTTTGATGCTGTCAATTTCTTTATCCAGTACGCTGTCTCTTTTGCCGGAGATTGCCTGTATGTATTCCATATTAACCAGCTGGTTCACTATGCTGCCAAGCATCTGTGCAGCTGCTTTGATGGTGGCTTCCGATCGTACCGGTACTTTTCTTAGTGCACGGATATATTCCTCTTCGTTAATTCCCAGCTCTCTGGCAATGGTACGAAACTTTTCTTCATCTGGCTGAGAGGGTAAAACCTGTCCTCCGATGATTGCTCCCACCTTTTCTCCTTTCACAACTATGTCAGAGGAAAAATCCATAAGCCCCGCATGGCAGAAATAAGATCCGCTTCCTTCTTTGTCGCAGGCTTCACACCGCTTTAAGCCTTCTTCACTGTTTCTTGTGTATTTCATGCAAAACTCAGTGAAATTGCTGCCTTTTGTGATATAATTACCCTCTGCATCCACCGCGATTGCTGCTAACCCTGTCGCTTCCGAAAACTGGTCCTGAATCGACTGCAATGCCTTCAAGTCAATAAACTTTTTGATATCGATCATAGTATGCATGCCCCTCTCTTGTGATTTGCGGTACCTTTTTATCATTCTTATTATATAATAATGGTAAGATAAATACAAGCAAGGAAGTAAGCAGTAATATCTGCGAAATCCATTGAAGCTTGATGATTATTGTGCTACAATCACCGTGAAAAAGATTAAAAAAAGAGGCTCAGGATTATGGAAAGTGACCGATTGTACCGGGTGCAAAAAAAAGATATTGAGAAATTAAAGCAACTGCTGACAGAGTGTTTTGAGGGGGACCCACTTTATTGCAATCTGATCCCGGACACAGATACAAGGAAACGTCTTCTCCCCGAACTGTTTGAATGTGATATGGAAGAATTTTTTGAGACTTGTGAGATTTATGCGGACAGTCCGGATATTAACGGAATTATGGTTGTGGATGATGAATCGGAAGTTTACAATCCTGTTCATTATTATCTGGCAGAAGCAGCAGCAACTTTGAAAACAGATAGTTATCTAATCAAGGAAGACAGATCGCTAAAGACATTCTGGAATTTTTTTCACGGAAGGGATTATTTAAATTCCAGATGGACTGACCAGCTTCATCAGGAAGAACGGCTTCACATTATCTATCTGGCAGTGAGACCCAGTATGCAGCATCATGGGATTTCTGCCTGCCTTCTAAAAGAAGCCATAGAATTTGCAGACAGAAATCATCTCATGATATCACTGGAAACCCACAAACACAGCAATGTAAGCTTTTATGAACATTTTGGTTTCAGACTTTTCGGCGTGGTAGAAAAGCATTTTGAGTTAAAACAGTACTGCATGATAAGAGAGATGCACTAGAGCTTAGTATAAATAGTAGGACAGGCTTTCCCGAATCTTAAAACCGGCTTTTTTATACAGAGCCACGGCCGGAAGATTGTCGCCGGATACCTGTAAATAGATGGTTTTCGTTCTTTGATCTGCGGGAAGAAAAGTATAAGTCTTTAAAAATAAATCCAGGCAGGCAGTTCCAAGACCCTGCCCCCGCAGGGGTTTGGAGATTTCAAATCCATATAAATAAGCGCTTTTTTTCTGAATATCAAGACTGCACATCCCGACTGCTTCTTTATCCTTAAAAAACTCATAGCAGATCTGATCATCGGAATTTTTATGGGATGAGATGGTTAAATCATTGCTTTCTTTCTTTTCATTCTCCAAACCGGATTTTGCTGAAACAGGGATGGAACGTTCCATAAAATGTTCCGTGTAACAGAAAGAAGCCTCCATAGCCTGTAACGTTTTTATTCCGTCATTGCAGTTCTCATACACTGGGAATAAAAGATCGCAGTCAGGATAATCATTTACCAGCTCTTTTAGGAGAGATGTAAAATGTCCTTTCTGCCGTTCGCCAGGAAGGGTACAGCCGTAGCATTCCATGGTGTCAGAATCAGTAAAAAAAGCAATAAGAGCGGATAAGAGGCGTTCATTTTCATATAATAAACAGCAGTTGCACTCTTCCTCCAAAGGAAATGAGAAAGAGATATGATCGTATTCATTGCTGGTTTCCTGTAAAAGACGGAGGTCTTTTGACAAACGGGCATCTGGTGCATCGGTTCGGATAAGATTCATGGTTTTACTCCTGGTTTGTTTTCGTATAGTATAATACAATAAAATAGTAAAATTCAATCAAATATTTTCCATATTGCTGATTGTCTCTTTGAAATATGGGTGATAGAATAAACACATGTAAAGCAGTTGGAGGGATCAAATTGAAAAAGAGAGAAGAAATACCGGTTTGCGACACCTGGAACCTGGCGGATATACTGCCGTCTGAGGAGGCCTGGGAGGAATTATTCCACGAAACAGAACGCTCGCTTTCAGGTTATAAAAATTTTGAAGGACATCTTGCCCAGTCTGGCGAGATGCTTTTTTCCTGTCTCAAATTTGATGAAGAGGTGTCATTAAAGATTGAGACTTTGTTCGTATATGGAAAACAAAAATCTGACGAAGACACGGGGAATGCCAGATACCAGGGACTGTCATCAAAAGCCAGGGCATTGTCCTATCAGGCCGCTGGTTTATCATCCTATATTGTGCCCGAAATCTTAACTATATCCGAAGAACTGTTAAAGGAATATCTTGATGCAGTTCCTGAGCTGAACCGCTATAACCGCACCTTTGAAGTTATATTAAAAAAGAAAGCACACACACTTCCGGCAGCCATGGAATCGCTACTTGCCGGTTCTATGGAAGCAACCTCCGGCTCATCGGAAATTTTCAATATGTTTAATAATGCAGATGTAAAATTTCCTGAAATTAAGGACGAGAACGGAAACACTGTAAAAATCAGTCATGGCAATTACGTTTCCCTTATGGAAAAACAGGACAGGGAAGTTCGAAAATCCGCATTTTATGGTCTTTATGGAGTATATAAGCAGTTTGGAAATACTCTGGCAGCTACCTTTTCTTCTAATGTGAAAAAGTCTGCATTTTACGCAACAGCAAGAAATTATCCTTCTGCCAGAGCCCATTCCCTGTCAGAAAATGAGGTTTCAGAAGAGGTTTATGATAATCTTATCAAGGCTGTCCGTGACGGACTTCCATATCTTCATGAGTATGTGGCACTGAGAAAGAAGGCGCTGGGAGTGGAGACAGTTCATATGTATGACCTCTATGTGCCCATGGTATCCAGAGAAGAACGGACCATATCCTTTGAAGAGGCAAAGAATATGGTGCTTGAAGGGTTAAAGCCTTTGGGAGATCATTATCTGTCTCTGCTAAAAGAGGGTTTTGATCACCGGTGGATCGATGTTTATGAGAACGAAGGAAAACGAAGCGGTGCTTATTCCTGGGGAGTATACGGAGTTCACCCTTACGTACTTTTGAATTTTAATGGAACCCTTGACAGTGTCTTTACCCTGGCTCACGAGATGGGGCATGCGCTCCACAGCTGGTTTTCCGATAAAAACCAGACTTATGTAGATGCAGGCTATAAAATTTTTGTTGCTGAGGTGGCCAGTACCTGCAATGAGGCCCTCTTAATCAGACATCTTCTTGAGATTACAGAGGATAAAAAGGAACGAGCCTATCTGTTAAATCATTTTATGGACAGTTTCCGCGGTACCTTATACCGGCAGGCGATGTTTGCGGAATTTGAAGACAAGGCCCACCGCCTGGCTGCACAGGGAGAGATCTTGACATCAGAGACGCTGTGCCAGATGTATCATCAGTTAAATACAGATTATTTTGGTCCTGAGATGGTGATAGATCCTGAAATCGACTACGAATGGTCCAGGATACCCCATTTTTATACGCCGTTTTACGTTTACCAGTATGCTACCGGATTTTCGGCTGCAGTGGCGATCAGCAGCCGGATTTTAGCAGGAGATGAAACCGTTATTAAGGGGTATTATGAATTTTTAAGCGGAGGAAGTTCCAGGCCTCCTGTTGAGCTTTTAAAGCTGTGCGGCGTTGACATGTCCACAGCAGAGCCGGTTAAAGATGCCCTTTTGGTATTTTCAGGCCTTTTGGAAGAGATGAGAAGGCTTATATAAAACTGATTTCCAGATAGAGGAGAGGGGGAGCAGGTATGAATCTGTATCAGATGATATTTAAGAGAAGATCCATTAAAAAATATAAGAAAGAACCGGTTCCGGAGCAATTAAAAAGGGATATTCTTTATTTTGGGGATTGTGTTTCAAGGTTATACGGCGATATTCAGGTGAAGATGGAGATATGTGACAGTACGGAGGATGAACTTCCGTCAAAAGGTCTGTGGAAGGTAGATGCTCCTTATTATCTGATCCTTTATTCGGAGGAGAAAGAAGGATATCTTGTCAATGCCGGCTATGTGGCAGAACCCGTTTTATTATATATGACTGGAAAAGGTCTTGGTACCTGTTATCTTGCCAATGCAAAGAGCTCAAAACCTGCACCGGCTGGTTTTAAACATGTCATAACCATTGCCTTCGGATATCCCAGGACACTGCTTTACCGTGATCCGGCAACTGCCAGGCGAATGCCCCTTAAGGAACTGTGTGTGTTTAAGGAAGAAGCAGGAGAGTCCGTTAAAAATATATTAAAAGCGGTACGGCTTTCTCCATCAATTATGAATACCCAGCCATGGAGGTTTATTGTTTATCACGATAAAATATATGTATTTTCCTGCAGGGAGTTTTTGCCCTACCCTTATCTGGTCTCACTTCGGGAGATCAGTGTGGGGATCATGCTTTCCCATCTGACCATTGCAGCAGAAGAGATGTGGATCAATGTCAGCCTGGAAGCGGATAAGGCCATGGAAAAGAAATCATACAAAAGCGGTGCGTACGTAGCCACTGCATATTTGAAGGAATACAAACTATAAGTAAGCTTCATGACAGTGGAAAGAGAAGATTTGTAATAAAAATCTTCTCTTTTTTCACATTTAGACTTTCTTCAGATGACAGAAGATGATAGAATGACACTGTTTGGCTACAATGGAGAAGTGAGGATGAATTCATGAAGCGGGAAATTGATATAAAAGAAATTTCAGATGGAAAATTGTATGACTTAAATGATATGGTAAAAGCGGACTGCAAAGACTGCGAAGGCTGTTCGGCCTGCTGCAGGGGGATGGGCAATTCCATTGTGCTGGACCCTCTGGATGTATTCCGGCTGACAAAAGGGCTTAACTGCACCTTTGAAGCGCTCATTCAGAATCAGGCAGAGTTAAATGTTGTGGATGGAATTGTCCTTCCAAGTATCCGGATGGGGCAAGAGGGAGAGGCATGCGGATTTCTCGATCCTCAGGGCCGGTGCAGCATTCATTCGTTCCGCCCCGGGATCTGCCGTCTGTTTCCTCTTGGAAGAATTTATACAGAGGAAGGTATCCGGTATTTTCTACAGATTTATGAATGCGCAAAGAAGAACAGAACCAAGGTGAAGGTACGCAGCTTTATGGATAATCCGGATGGGAAGCGATACGACAAATTTATTGCAGATTGGCACGATTTTTTAAAGAAAGCAGAAAATGAGATGGAAAAGCAGAATGATCCAAATTTTACCAGGGAGCTGAGCATGAATGTTCTGAAAATGTTTTATTTAACCCCCTATGAGAAAGAACAGGATTTTTATGATCAGTTTGGTAAAAGGCTTGAAGCCATAACTTTCTTATGATAGAATTGGTAAGATAAAGAAAAAACAGGGCGAAGAGAACCGAGGAGGAAAACATGATCAGGCAATTAATTGACAGAATTCAAAAAACAAATGCACCGGTTTGTGTGGGACTTGATCCAATGCTAAGTTATATTCCCGATCACGTAACAAAGAAGGCGTATCATGAATTGGGTGAGACATTAGAGGGTGCTGCAGAAGCAATCTGGCAGTTCAATAAAGAAATTGTAGATCATGTTTATGATCTGATTCCCTCCGTAAAACCCCAGCTTGCCATGTATGAGCAGTTTGGAGTGGAAGGCTTGAAGGTATACGACAGAACAGTGAAGTACTGTCAGGAGAAGGGACTCATTGTCATTGCTGATGCAAAAAGAGGAGATATTGGTTCTACATCTGCAGCCTATGCTATGGCTCATATCGGTAAAGTACAGGTTGGTTCTAAACGTCTTCCGGCGTTTCACACAGAATTTCTTACAGTCAACCCCTATCTTGGAACAGACGGTATCGCTCCCTTTCTTGATGTATGCAAAGAAGAGGACAAAGGTCTGTTTGTACTGGTTAAAACCTCCAACCCTTCCAGCGGAGAATTTCAGGATCGTCTGATAGACGGCGCCCCCCTTTATGAACACGTAGCGAAGAAGGTGGTGGAATGGGGCGCAGACTGTATGGATGGAACCTACAGCAACGTTGGTGCAGTAGTAGGAGCCACATATCCCCAGATGAGCGCTGTATTAAGAAAAATGATGCCAAACACCTATTTCCTTGTACCTGGCTATGGAGCACAGGGAGGAACTGCTGAGGATTTAAAACCATGTTTTAATGAAGATGGCCTTGGGGCAATCGTGAATTCTTCCAGAGGTATTATCGCTGCCTATAAACAGGATGCATATAAGAAATTCGGTCCCGAGCATTTTGGAGAAGCTTCCAGACAGGCCGTGATTGATATGGTTTCTGATATTAACCGGGTGTTATAGGGGGAAATCATGGGAAAAATAAAAATCACTGCATCCGTTGCCAGTCAGGTCAGACTGGCAGACGGTGTGTACAGCATGTGGATCGACGCAAAGGAAATTACTGACCAGTCAATGCCTGGACAGTTCATCTCCATTTATACAGGAGACAGCTCAAAGCTGCTGCCTCGTCCCATCAGTATTTGTGAGACAGACCGGGAAAAAGGTCTTTTAAGAATTGTATATCGCATAGCAGGAAAAGGAACCGATGAGTTCTCCCGTTATAAGACTGGTGACCCGGTTATAATTATGGGACCTTTAGGCAATGGATTTCCACTGGAAGCAGGGATCTCCGGGAAAAAGGCACTGTTAATCGGAGGAGGTATCGGAATACCTCCCATGTTAGAACTGGCGAAGAATCTTACGTGTAAAAAACAGATGGTTTTAGGATACCGGGACGAGCTGTTTTTAAATGAAGAGTTTCTCCCCTATGGAGATACATTTCTTGCAACAGAAAGCGGTACTGCAGGAACTAAAGGCAATGTTATGGATGCAATCAGAGAGCATGGCTTACAAAGCGATGTGATTTTTGCATGTGGTCCCACTCCCATGTTAAAGTCTTTAAGGGCATATGCTTTGGAACATCATATTGAATGCTATCTTTCCCTGGAAGAGAAGATGGCATGTGGAATCGGAGCCTGTCTTGCATGTGTCTGCAAAAGCAGTGAGAAAGATGACCATTCCATGGTTCATAATAAAAGAGTCTGCAAAGACGGTCCGGTATTTAAGGCTGAGGAGGTTGAATTCTAGATGAATATGAAAGTAAATCTTGCCGGTGTGGTATTAAACAACCCGGTCATGACAGCCTCAGGCACTTTTGGTTCCGGTGAAGAATACAGCGAGCTTGTGGATTTAAACCGCCTGGGTGCAGTCGTGACAAAAGGAGTTGCCAATATTCCCTGGGCAGGGAATCCCACTCCCAGAATTGCAGAAACTTATGGTGGAATGATTAATGCCATCGGACTTCAAAACCCCGGTATGGATGTATTTATTAAGCGGGATATTCCATTTTTAAAGAAATATGATACGAAAATCATTGTCAATGTCTGCGGAAAGACCACGGAAGATTATATTGAAGTGGTGGAGCGGCTTTCGGATGTACCGGTGGATATGCTGGAGATTAACATTTCCTGCCCCAATGTAAAGGAGGGCGGAATTGCATTCGGCCAGGATCCAAAAGCGGTGGAAGCCATAACCAGAGAGGTAAAGAAGTATGCAAAGCAGCCTGTCATTATGAAGCTCAGTCCTAACGTAACGGATATCACTGTTATGGCAAAAGCTGCACAAGCAGGCGGGGCAGATGTCTTATCCATGATTAATACCCTGACAGGAATGAAGATCGATGTAAACCGCCGTACATTTGCAGTGGCCAATAAGACCGGCGGGTTATCCGGTCCTGCGATAAAGCCAATTGCAGTTCGAATGGTTTATCAGGCAGCGTGTGCGGTTAAAATACCCATTATCGGAATGGGTGGAATTATGACTGCTGAGGATGCACTTGAATTTATACTTGCAGGAGCGACTGCTGTTTCTGTAGGAACAGCCAACTTTGTTAATCCTTATGCAACCACGGAAATCATTGCAGGTATTGAAGATTATATGATAAAATATCAGATAGAAGACATCAGCGAGCTGATCGGTGCAGTACGATAACGGAACGGTTTTGAATAGAGAGGACAGAAAGATGGAACAGTATAAGCAGGAATTTATTGAATTTATGGTGGACAGCGATGTCCTTAAATTTGGAAGTTTTACATTGAAAAGCGGAAGAAAATCTCCATTTTTCATGAATGCCGGTTCCTATGTAACAGGAGCACAGTTAAAGAAGCTGGGTGAGTATTATGCCAAAGCGATTCATGATAAGTTTGGTACTGATTTCGATGTACTGTTCGGACCCGCTTATAAAGGGATTCCCTTAAGCGTTGCAACTGCAATCGCATTCCATGAACTGTATGGAAAGGAAATTAAATACTGCTCCAACAGAAAAGAAGAAAAAGACCATGGCGGCGATGCGGGAATTCTGCTTGGAAGTCCTATAAAAGATGGAGACAGAGTTGTCATTATTGAAGACGTGACCACATCCGGAAAGTCTATTGAAGAGACCTTTCCTATTATTAAAGCCCAGGGAGATGTAACGATTCTGGGGCTCATGGTTTCCTTAAACCGTATGGAGAAGGGAAAAACAGAGCAGAGTGCACTGGATGAAATTCAGGAGAAGTATGGATTTAAGGCATCTGCCATCGTGTCTATGGCAGAAGTCATTGAACATCTTTATAACCGGGAATACAAGGGACGAGTACTGATTGATGATGAATTAAAGGCAGCAATTGATGATTATTATGAAGTGTATGGCGTAAAATAAGGAGAGCGGGATATGGAACGAGTATATAAAACCATGAGAAATGCAGGAGCATTAAATATTGTTGTTGGAATTATAGTGACAGCGATCGGACTTGCTGCCGGTATCATTTCAATCGTAAACGGAGCTATTTTATTGAAAAGAAAATCTGAAATTACATTTTAACCGTTATCACAAGAGCGGAGGCTGTCAGAATCCATAAATTCTGGCAGCTCTCTCCTTTTGGAATAAAGATGGAGCTGTTATGATTAAAAATGCGACGAAACGGCAGAAATTTGGTTGGGTGATTTTTATAATTTACCTGATCTTTTTGGCGTATTTTCTGTTTTTCTCCGATTATTTTGGAAGAAGCGGCCATATACGGGAGGAATACGCTTATAACCTGATTCCGCTGAAGGAAATTAAGAGATTTATTGTTTACCGCCATGTGGTAGGTTTTAAGTCTTTCCTATTAAATGTAGTAGGGAATATAGTCTGTTTCATGCCTTTTGGTTTTTTTCTGCCGGTGATAAGCCGCAGGAGCCGCCGCTTTTTCAATACAACGCTGCTCAGTTTTTTATTCAGTCTCTGTATTGAAACCACCCAGCTTATTTTCAAAGTGGGGAGTTTTGATGTGGATGATATGATTTTAAACTCCCTGGGAGGAATGATTGGATATTTTCTTTATAAAATAGTACAGCACATAAGAGTAAGGAGGATGAGGCGTGGCAAAGCAGAAAAGAGTATCCTACATTAGAAAACCGTATGCTAAAAATAGTTTTCTGGCGTTGGGACTGGCTTTAGGGGCACTGGTTTTAGGGATGCTTGGAATATCCAGTGCTGCAATCACTGGAGGACAGGCGCAGTTAAACGTTGCGGCTGTCTGCTTTTGCAGCATGTTGATTTCTATCTTTTCCCTGTTTTATGGTGTTCTTTCTTTCTTTGAAAAGGAAAAAAAATACATACTGTCTAAGATCGGAATTGGCATCAGTGTTTTGCTGATTATTTTTTGGATAGTTCTTCTTATTATTGGAATGAAGGGGTAAAAAAATGGATAGTAGAAAAATGTTTGAACAGGAAAATGAAGGAATTATGGAACGGTTTCAATTGTCTATGGAGCGGATCAGTCAGATCTCTTCCGAGGAGACAGTGCCGCAGTCGTTTCATGATTATTTTACAAGGACAGCCTCATTTATATGCCTTATGGGGGAATACCTTAACTTTATAGAAGAGGGAAAGCTTAATACGGCTTCCTTACATGAACTCAAAGAATGGAACCTGAAATTTTATGAGGACATTCTTCCTGACGCTTATGAAACAAGTTATGCGAATCCAGCTTATGCAGTGGAAAAACTGGGTGACGGATTCGGACAGCTCCTTTGCTACCTTTATAAAGAAATCAGAGGGGATATTGTTTTTGTTCATGAAAACAGGCTGACTGATATCACGATTTTAAATGAGGCGTTGATAGAAATCTATAACATGTTTGAAGAGGGTGTGCCGGATGTGGCCTCTGTAAAGGAGGTTATTTACTGGTTTGTCAGTGATTATACGGATCATACAGTGACTTTCCGCGTAAGAGAGGGCTTAGATCCGTCCCTTTCCTTTGCAACAGATATTATTAAAAACAGTGATTTAACGGATCTTCGCTATCTCTATCGCTTTGGGGAATATATCTCGGATTCCGAGCTTAAAGTTGCAGATTATCTCAACTCTCTTCCAGAGGAGAAGGTTCGTCTGATGGCGGATACCTATACGGAAGGTTACAGAAAAGGCTTTGAGGTAATGGGCAGAGATTTATCCAAAAAGAAAGCAGTCCAGATACGCTATGAGCTTGGCTTTGAACGCATGGTAAAATATGCCATGGAAAATTTTGAAAAACTGGGGCTTAAGGTGATTTTATGCCGTGCTGCAGTCTGGGCAGTAAATACCAATGCAGGACGGAAAGCAGGCTATTATAGTACGTCTCCAAACCGTCAGTATGATTATGATCACCGTTACGATGATACGATCTATATCAATAAAGCCTTTAAAGACCGAAAAGCTTCTGTACTTAAAGTTGCATACGAGACATACAAAGATCTGGCTGCGGCTTTTGCAGGACCAGCAGTAATTGAGACCTTTGGAAAAGAAGGCTTTAAGCCGGTTAATAAACAGGAAGCCAACCACCTTGATCCCAAACAGGAGAAGCTTTCTGTGGAGATGGCCGGTGAAACTGCAAGAATTTTAAATGAATATGTTCCCGGTGATGAAATCAGCTTTACCATCATCGCATTTCCTGTTCCAGAAATCGGTGATAATTTTGAAGAGATATTTAATGAGACCATTGCCATCAATACTCTGGATTATGAAAAGTACAAAGGTCTGCAGCAAACCATTATCGATGCACTGGATGAAGCAGACTATGTAGAAATTACAGGAAAAGGGAATAATAAAACCCGATTAACAGTCGCACTCCATCATTTAAAAGACAGAGAAAAAGAAACAAATTTTGAAAACTGTGTGGCCGATGTAAATATTCCCCTTGGCGAAGTATTTACTTCTCCCAGACTGGCTGGAACAAGCGGTGTTTTAGAAGTCAGCACGGTATACATTACTGATTTCCAGTTTAAGGATCTGGTTATGACATTTGAAGACGGCATGATCAAAGACTATTCCTGCAGTAATTTTGAAGATCCAAAGGAAGGAAAAGAACTGATCAGACAGGTGATTTTAAAAAACCATGACACTCTGCCCATGGGTGAGTTTGCCATCGGAACCAATACCACTGCTTACGCAATGGCAAGAAAGTTTGATATTCTTGATAAGCTTCCTATTTTAATTGTGGAGAAGATGGGGCCACATTTTGCAGTTGGTGATACGTGCTACAGCTGGTCGGAAGACAGCAAGCTATATAACCCCAATGGCAAGGAGATTATTGCCAAAGAAAATGAGATTTCAGCACTGAGAAAAGAGGATGCTTCCAAGGCATATTTTAACTGTCATACAGATATCACCATCCCTTACGCAGAACTGGATAAGATTGAAACGGTTTGTGCAGATGGAAAACGAACTTTGATTATTGAAGATGGAAAATTTATATTAAAAGGTACGGAAGAATTGAATCTGCCATTTTCCGGGCTGTAAGCTTTCATTATTGAAAACTTATTAATTGTCATTAAGATATATTTATAATTGCCGATAATACACTATCGGTGTGAGAAATTTACAAAAGAGATAGTTGGAGGATACCAGATGAAGAATTTAAAGATTGGCAAAAGAATTGCAGTCTCTTTTGGAATTATTTTTATTTTGTTTTTAGTTGTATCAGGCACCTCGTTATACAGTCTGATCGTTAATAATTCCAGGTTTGTAGAATTTTACAACAACGGTCATGAGGTATCGATGCTGACGGTTGAGATGAGACGCAATGTTGAGTCAGCAGCAAAGAATGTGGGCTATGCAACCATGATTTCGGATTTAATAAAAAAGGGTAACTATATTGACCAGTCTGAGGCAGATTTTAATGAATTAAAAGAAAACCTTCAACAGTTAAAAGACAAATACAAGGGTGACAAAGCCTTGGTTGAAGATATTGAAAAGGCCCTTAGCGAAGCAGAACCTTCCAAAGAAGAAGTCTTCACCCTGGCAAAAGACAATAGAACCAGGCAGGCAACAGAGGTTTTCTTTGAATCACTGGAACCTCGTTTTGACCAGATTCAGGCTGATCTGATCCAGATCAGTGATTCTGCCAAGCAGAGTGCTGACAGTGATTATAAAAGATCCCAGTCTGATATGACCGGCACAGAGGTATTTGTTATTCTGCTTCAGATTCTTGGAGCGGCAGCCACAATCATTCTTGCAGCAGCCATGACTAAGAGCATTGTTGCTCCTGTCAAGCAGATTGAAAAAGCAGCAGCAGAGATGTCAAAAGGCAGTCTTCATGTTGATTTAGATTATCAGTCAAAGGATGAACTTGGCGGCCTTGGCAACAGTATGCGTTCCACCATATTAAATATTGGCAGTATCATTGATGATATTATCTACATCCTTGGGTCTATGGCAGCTGGAGATTTTACGGTTGTTTCAAAGAACCAGGAACAGTATGTTCTGGATTATGAACCAATATTACTGGCAATCAGGAATATCAGGGATAATTTAAGCGATGCGTTTACCCGGATTAATGAATCCGCTGACTTAGTTGCAGGTGGTTCTGAGCAGGTATCATCCGGAGCTCAGGCTCTGTCCCAGGGAGCGACTGAACAGGCCTCATCCATTCAGGAACTGGCAGCAACCATTAATGATATCTCCAATCAGATTAATAAAAATGCCGAGAACGCCAAAGAGGCACGGTTAAAATCGGAAGAAGCTGGTCTTAATGTAACAAAGAGCAATCAGAAGATGATGGAAATGAATCAGGCCATGACTGAGATTAACACCAAATCCAGTGAGATCGGCAAGATCATTAAAACCATTGAGGACATTGCATTCCAGACTAATATTCTGGCATTAAATGCGGCAGTAGAAGCTGCAAGAGCCGGAGAGGCAGGAAAGGGGTTTGCTGTGGTTGCAGATGAAGTCCGCAACCTTGCAAGCAAGTCAGGAGAAGCTGCTAAAAATACTACAATTCTCATTGAAGAAAGTCTGCAGGCAGTAGAGAATGGAAACAGAATCACTGCTGAAACAGCAAAAGCCATGCAGGAGGTTGTAGAAGGAAGCCGCCGCATTAATATGATTATAGAAGAAATAGCTGCCGCTTCAGACAAACAGGCTGTCGCTGTTAATCAGGTTACACTGGGAATCGATCAGATCTCCAGTGTGGTTCAGACTACTTCTGCTACAGCAGAACAGAGTGCGGCTGCCAGTGAAGAATTATCCGGACAGGCACAGATTATGAAAAGCCTTATACAACAATTCAAGGTTTATGGCAGCACAGCTGAGAAGAGCAGCCTGCCTTTAAACACGGAAAAGAAAGAAGCAGAGGCTGATTTTATTCCGGCTTATCAGGAAGAAGCAGAGCTGGAGCCGGTTGTCATTGACCCGGTATACTTCGAAGATTCCTCTTCTTTTAAGAACAGCAAATATTAAATACAGGACAGGTGTGAAAAACAGAAGGTTGTCTGATACTTCTGGTTTTTCACGCCTGTTTTTTTCGTTATCGGGTATACTTAAAATTATAAAGAAAAATATTGACGAGTCAGAGAAAAGCTAGTATTATAATTAATAAGTGCAAATTAATTAATAAGCATATTGTATAAGATATACTTATTAACAACATTACTCTTAATAATGAATTACACACGATTGGAAGAGAAAGAGGAGAAATTACTATGGCAAACGTATCTATTGTTATGGGAAGTGATTCAGATATGCCTGTTATGGCGCAGGCTGCAGAGGTTCTTGAAAAACTGGGAGTAGAATTTGAAATGACTGTTATTTCTGCACACAGAGAACCGGATATATTTTTTGAATATGCAAAAACAGCAGAAGCCAGGGGCATCAAAGTGATCATCGCCGGAGCAGGTAAAGCAGCTCACCTTCCGGGAATGTGTGCCGCATTATTTCCAATGCCTGTGATTGGTATTCCTATGAAGACTTCAGATCTTGGTGGAGTGGATTCCCTGTATTCTATTGTACAGATGCCTTCCGGTATTCCGGTAGCTACAGTTGCTATTAACGGAGGTACCAATGCGGGAATTCTGGCAGCAAAGATATTAGCTGCAGGAGATGCAGAGCTTTTGGCAAGGCTGAAGGATTATTCTGAGAATTTGAAGAATGATGTAGTGAAAAAAGCAGAGAAGCTGGAACAGATCGGGTATCGGGAATACTTGTCCCAGATGAAATAGAGGAAGAAAAAGCGGAGGAAAAAGAGATGGATTATAAGAATGCCGGAGTTGATATTGAAGCTGGATACAAATCGGTTGAATTAATGAAAAAGCATGTACTGGAAACCATGAGACCAGAGGTACTTGGCGGACTTGGCGGATTTTCAGGAGCGTTTTCCATGTCAGCATTCAAAGATATGGAGAAGCCCACACTGGTGTCCGGAACCGACGGAGTAGGAACTAAGCTGAAGATAGCATTTCTTATGGATCAACATAATACCGTTGGTATCGACTGTGTAGCCATGTGCGTCAATGATATTGCCTGTGCAGGCGGTGAACCTCTGTTTTTCCTTGACTATATCGCCTGCGGAAAGAATTATCCGGAAAAGATAGCTGAGATCGTCAGCGGTGTGGCAGAAGGCTGCAAGCAGGCAGGAGCCGCACTGATTGGAGGAGAAACTGCAGAGATGCCTGGTTTTTATCCTGAGGATGAATATGATCTTGCAGGTTTTGCAGTAGGAGTGGTTGATGAAAAAAATCTGATTACCGGTACATCGATTAAGGCTGGGGATGTTTTAATCGGTATTGCCTCCTCCGGTGTCCACAGCAATGGTTTTTCCCTTGTCCGCAAGGTGTTTGATGTGACAAAAGAGAATTTAAATGTTTATTATGAAGAACTGGGTAAAACCCTTGGGGAATGCTTAATTGTGCCCACCAAAATTTATGTAAAAGCATTAAAAAGCGTAAAAGAGAACGGTGTAACCATCAAAGGCTGCAGCCATATTACGGGAGGCGGATTCTACGAGAATATACCACGTATGCTTCCAGATGGAATTTGTGCTGAAGTGGAGAAAAACAGCTATGAAGTGCCTGCAATCTTTAAACTCATGGAAAAAAAGGGTGAGATAGCAGAAGAGATTATGTACAATACCTTTAACATGGGAATTGGCATGGTGCTTGCCGTGGATCCTGCTGATCAGGATAAGGCCATGGAGGCTATCAAAGCTGCAGGAGAAATTCCTTATGTAATCGGCTGTACAAAAGCCGGTGAGAAGGGTGTGGTCTTATGCTAAGAGTCGGCGTTCTGGTATCCGGCGGGGGAACCAATCTTCAGGCGGTTCTAAATGCCATTGACAGCGGGGAGATTAAAAACGCAGAAGTCAAAGTAGTCATCAGCAATAACAAAAGTGCCTACGCATTAGAACGTGCAAAGAATCATGGGATTGATGCTCTTTGCATTTCCCCTAAGGAGTTTGAAAGCAGAACGCAATTTCACCATGAACTATTATCGAAAATTGATGAGTATCAACTTGATTTAATCGTACTTGCAGGTTTTCTGGTTACCATTCCTGAAGCGATGATTCAGAAATACAGAAACCGCATTATAAATATTCATCCTTCCCTGATCCCTTCTTTTTGCGGAACCGGCTATTTTGGACTCAAGGTTCACGAAGCCGCATTGGCCAGAGGTGTGAAGATTACAGGTGCTACCGTCCATTATGTTGATGAGGGAACGGATACAGGTCCCATACTTCTGCAAAAGGCAGTGGAGGTAAAGGAAGGCGATACGCCGGGAGAACTTCAGAAAAGAGTCATGGAAGAAGCGGAGTGGGTCATTCTTCCCCAGGCGATTGCACTGATTGCAAAGGAACAGGAGGAAAAAGCATGAAGGTTCTGATCATTGGAGGAGGCGGCAGAGAGCATGCCATTGCATGGAAGGTCGCCCAGAGCCCTAAGGTTCAAAAGCTGTACTGCGCTCCGGGAAATGCCGGAATTGCTGAAATTGCAGAATGCGTTGACATCGGAGTGATGGATTTTGACAGTCAGGTGGAATTTGCCAGAAGCAAAGAGATTGACCTGGTAATTGTTGGACCCGATGATCCTCTTGTGGCAGGTGCTGCTGATGCATTTATAAATGCAGGAATCCGGGTATTCGGTCCGGAGAAAAAGGCCGCCTGTCTGGAAGGCTCCAAGTCTTTTTCTAAGGATCTGATGAAAAAATACGCAATACCAACGGCTGCTTACGAAACCTTTGATTCGGCAGCTGATGCACTTGTTTATCTGGAAACTGCCAAAATGCCGGTTGTTTTAAAGGCAGATGGTCTGGCTCTTGGCAAAGGTGTATTAATCTGCAATTCATTAGAAGAGGCAAAAGACGGTGTCAGAACCCTGATGCTGGATAAGCAGTTCGGCTCTGCTGGTGACCGGATTGTAGTGGAAGAATTTATGATTGGCCGGGAAGTGTCCGTACTTTCTTTTGTAGATGGCAAAAACATAAAGATAATGGCTTCTGCCCAGGATCATAAACGGGCTCAGGATGGAGATAAAGGTCTTAATACAGGCGGAATGGGAACATTTTCCCCCAGTCCCTTCTATACAAAGGAGATAGACGAATTCTGCAAAAAATACATCTATCAGGCAACAGTGGATGCAATGCTGTCTGAGAACAGGGGATTTAAGGGAATTATTTTTTTTGGTTTAATGCTGACAAACGAGGGTCCTAAGGTCTTAGAGTATAATGCAAGATTTGGTGATCCGGAAACACAGGTCGTACTTCCAAGAATGAAAAATGACATTGTCGAGGTTTTTGAGGCCTGTATCGATGGAACACTAAATGACATTGACTTACAATTTGAAGACAATGCAGCGGTCTGTGTGGTTCTGGCTTCTGATGGATATCCGGAGCATTATGAAAAAGGGTTTCCAATCAAAGGTCTGGAGCGATTTAAAGGACAGAATGGATACTACGCATTCCATGCAGGAAGTAAGTTTGATAAAGAGGGAATTCCCGTTACTAACGGTGGAAGAGTTCTTGGTGTGACAGCTCTTGGTGATAATTTAAAAGAAGCAAGAGCCAATGCTTATGAAGCTGTTAAATGGGTGGATTTTGAAAATAAATACATGAGACATGATATTGGTAAGGCGATTGATGAAGCGTGAAGCCGCCTAATGTCAGTGGGTTTTCTGCATAAAAAAACGTTGACACGACAGAATTTTCATGATATTGTATCTCTACAGTAGGACTTTGTTCTTTTAAAGTGTTTTTCTACATCACTATTTAATGACGGCATAGGATAAGACTGGATTTACACAGTTTCATAGTACCGGAAGACATATAAAACGGGTTGCATAAAGGTGTAACTGAGCCGATATCCAGGTTACGGGTATCGGCTTTTCCCATAATGCCTGATAAAGGGAGGCTGATCGGCAGGAGTAAGAAAAATAAAGTTCATGTTTAAGGGTAGAGGGTATGTCAAAATTTGGCAAAAAATGCTGGGCGAGTAATTTGACGAAAAATGTCTAAAATAAACTATGTAATACTAATGTTTGGGGTTTTGAAACTACATAGTTTGTACCAGTGCAGTCTTCGGTACAAACTTCAGGTGCATAATTATGCACAGGAATGGAGGAAAATATGCTAGAATGTTTACGTAAATTAAATTTACCGGAGTATGTACAGGATATTTTAAATCAGTCACAAGGTGTGGTCATTCCAAAATCAAGAAATGAACTGTTAACTCTTGCTATGGGAGGCGATGAGAACATTACATTCGATACTGATTATGAAGTGGAAGGCAAGGGAAGAGTTTTAGAGGCGACTGCAACCAAATGTAAAAATGGTATTGTAGTGAATTATATGGAAGATTATATGCGCAGACGTGATCCAAACTCCATGCTGATTGCTGATAAGAATCCTACGGATAAGCCAAGATATGAAGATGTTTATCACAAAGATTTCGAAATTCTCAGAATGGATACCTTTGACTGGCTGAAAAATCAGGAACTGATATTTTTCCCATTTAAATCCGGCGGTCTGGAGTATGGTTATGATTCTGTTTTAGTAGCTCCTGCCAACGCAGGATTTTTCGCAGCAGGCCTTGCGGATCTCCAGGGATTTTTAAACATAGACGAAATCACATATGATTTTAAACCGAGAGCAGTGGTTTTTCTCGCACCGCCATTCCGTCATACACACTTTAATGGAAAACAGGTAGTGGTTCATAACCGTCTTCAGGGAATACATGAGGTATATGCCTATAATCTTTATCCAGGTCCAAGTGCCAAAAAAGGTATTTATGGCGTGCTTTTAGACATTGGTGAGGAAGAAGGCTGGGTAACAGCACATGCTTCCGCAGTAAAGGTTATCACTCCTTACGACAATGAAATCGTGATTATGCATGAAGGCGCTTCCGGCGGCGGAAAAAGTGAAATGCTGGAAGACATCCATAAAGAGATGGATGGAAGAGTTGTTTTAGGAAGAAATACAGTGACAGGAGAGAAGAACTACTTAAATCTTTCAGAGACCTGTGATTTAATTCCTGTAACAGATGATATGGCACTGTGCCATCCCCAGATGCAGCAGGGCAGTAAGAAGCTGGTTGTAAAGGATGCAGAGTCCTCCTGGTTCTTAAGAGTGGATAATATTAAGCGTTACGGAGCTTCTCCCCAGTATGAAAGAATATTCATTCAGCCGGAAGAGCCGTTAATCTTTTTAAACCTTCAGGGAGTACCGGAAGCCACTTGTCTTCCATGGGAGCATACCATGGACAGCACTGGAAAACCATGCCCTAATCCTCGGGTAATTCTGCCTAGAAAACTGGTTCCAAACTCCATTGATGAGCCGGTTGAGGTTGATGTGAGAAGCTTTGGAGTCAGAACACCTGCATGTACAAAGGCAAATCCGTCATACGGAATTATGGGTATTATGCATATCCTTCCTCCTGCTCTTGCTTGGCTGTGGCGTCTGGTAGCACCAAGAGGCTACAACAATCCGAGTATTATCGACTCCCAGGGAATGACCAGTGAAGGAGTGGGCTCTTACTGGCCATTTGCAACAGGTAAGATGGTAACACAGGCAAACCTTCTTCTGGATCAGATATTACAGTCTACCAACACCCGCTATGTTCTGATTCCTAATCAGCATATCGGAGCGTATGAAGTGAGCTTTATGCCTGAGTGGATCTCCAGAGAATATATTGCACGCCGCGGAAGCGCGAAGTTCAAACCAGAGCATCTGGTAGAAGCTCGCTGTCCTCTGTTAGGATTTGGTCTTGATTCATTAAAGATTGACGGACAATATATCAGAAGAGCATTCTTAAGACCGGAGACTCAGCAGGAAGTGGGAATCGAAGGCTACGATGCAGGTGCGGCAATCTTAACTGAGTTCTTCAGACAGGAACTGGTTAAGTACAATACAGATGACTTAAATCCGTTAGGAAAGCAGATTATCGAGATGTTTATGAAGGGTGCAACAGTTCAGGATTATCTTGAAATTATGCCTATGAGATATTAAAAAAAAGACACGCAGCTCTTAAGATGGGGTTCATCCATAGAGCTGCGCTTCTTTTTGTCATTTATTATTTCTTTCGTATCTGATTCGTCCAGGACACTTTTCAGGATTGATCCGCCACATACAGATTTTGCAATGAAGGCAGGCTCCTGTATCTTTTCCCTTCCTGGCATCATTTGCCCAGTTGGGGTTAACCAAAGTCCCCCGTCCGATGTTTACCATATCTATGCCGGTTGCTGTTAATATCTCATCAGCCTGCTCTGGGGAAATGATTTCTCCCACGGTGAAAACCGGAACAGAGACCTGTTTCCTGATTTCCTGTGCACCGTAAATTAAGTCTTTAAACGGGTAGCTATCGGGTTTAAATGGATCTGAGAGTTGCATAAATCCAAAAGAAATGTTGAGAAAATCAATCCCGGCTTCCTGAAAAATGAGAGCATGATCAATTCCATCGGCCAGTGTGGGCTCGAACGCACCCAGCCGCATTCCCACGATAAAAGATTCAGGTGTTCGTTTCCGGATCTCTCTGATTATTTCCAGAACAAACAGCGCCGGATTATTCCCATATTCATCATTTCGCACGTTCACCCGGCTGTTTAGGAACTGACTGATTAAATAGTTGTGGCATCCATGAAGCTCCACTCCATCATAACCTGCCTTATATGCCCGTTCTGCAGCATCTGCAAATGAGTTCTGAATCCGTTGCAATTCTAAACGTGTAAGTGCTCTGGATTTTTTCATGGTTCCCTTCACCATGCACTGGATATCACTGGGGCAGACGGTTTCTTCCATAAAGCCGAAGACGCCGCCGTGATGAATCTGTACAAAGATGGGTGTCCCTGTTTCATGAACCGCATTTGTGATTCTTTTAAGTCCTTCGATCTGCCCGTCTTCCCAGATTCCAATCTGTGAATCACAGAGTCTTCCGTCCTTTTCCACACAGGTAGCCTCCTGAATGATGAGTCCCGGTCCGCCCTGGGCAATTTTACGGTAATGCTCGATCTGAATATCAGTTACATGGCCTGTGTCATCGGTACGGTTGTAAATTACCATGGGAGGTACGGCGATTCTGTTCTTTACCTCCAGATTACGAATCTTTATTGGATTAAATAATTTGTTCATTGATGATCTCCTTTTTATATTTATGATTATATCCATTGTCAGTCAGAAAGTAAAGAAGGGCGATGAGCGTCATGGCCATGTTTACTGAAAGGTTTTGGGGCTCTTGAACTCTATGAGGGCAACATTACCCTATTGGGAAAGGTTTTTGACTGGGAAATGTATGACTGGAGAGATGGAACGATTAAAATGCAGAAAATATGGACATGTGGTTCCCTGGATAATAAGGCATTGACATTGCCCTAAAGGGAAACGCTTATAATTGACTGGTAAAGTTTATATTTGTATGGATCGAGGTGGTATTAAATGGGAAATGAATATGGAGTTTCACCAGAACAGGGAGAGCAGATCCGTATCGTTCAGGAAACAGTGGCAGGAAGAGAAATTACTCTGGCTCATATTATCGGAGGACCGCTGCCAGTGGTATATCGTAAGCTGGGTTTAAATCCGGAAATTGATTACCGTTCATCTGCTATCGGAATTATGAATATGACTCCTCCGGAGTCGGCAGTCATTGCATCCGATATTGCGGTAAAGAGCGGAAATATTGATCTGGGATTTGCTGACCGGTTTAGCGGTACACTGATTATAACTGGTGAGATCGCAGAGGTTCAGGCTGCGATTACGGAGATCGTACAGTATTTTCATGATGAACTTGGGTATGTGACCTGTCAGATTACAAAGCGGTGATAAGATGAAAAAATTGTTTTTATGCGGAAGAAGCGAAGCAGGCAAGACTTCTCTGACCCAGGCATTAAAGGGAGAGCCGGTGGTTTATCATAAGACCCAGTATGTCAATCACTGGGATGTTACCATTGATACACCGGGAGAATACGTGGAAAATAAGAATATATCCATGCAGGCTCTCTGCTGTTTTTCCTATGAGTCAGATGTTATTGGCCTGCTGTGCGGGGCAGATGAGCCCTTTAATCTCTTTCCGCCGGGGATTATCAATGCCTGCAACCGGCCTATGATTGGTATTATAACCAAAATAGATGCTCCCGGGGCAAAGGTTGCCATGGTGCGGCAGTGGCTGGAGGAAGCCGGCTGTGAACGGATATTCCCAGTCAGCAGTATCACCGGGGAAGGCATTGCCTTGTTGAAGGAATATTTAGGGGAAGAGAAAAAAGGATAAACCCAGAAAGGGTGTGTTTAAATGACAGAAAAGCGGCCTGATCAGGAAGCATTGCAGCAGATTTTAGGAAAAACACACAGACATGGGGGAAATGAGCAGATGCGTGTGGTGAAAGTCTCCGTTTCCGGGAAAGAAATATCAATGGCCCATGTCATCGGAGTTTCCGAACCTTCTGTATATAAGAATCTGGGCCTGGACATAGGTACCCATGCAGGAGAGGACTTTAAGGGAATGTCAATCGGAACCATTCATATGTCCCCTCCTGAATCCACGGTTATTGCAGCAGATATCGCAGTAAAAGCCGGGTACGTGGAACTGGGATTTTTAGACCGGTTCAGCGGCACCCTGATTTTGACTGGTCCTTTGGAGGAAGTGAAAACTGCTGTGTTTGAGATTATGAAATATTTTCGTGAAGAGTTACAGTATAAGGCCTGTCCGGTTACTGTAAGATAGTATAAAAGCGGTTCTGCATGGAGTAATGGTGCAGAACCGCTTTTTTGTGGAGAGAGCCTGTAGTATCAATCATAAATCCTTCCTGATTAATACTGGTTTGTCTGATCCAGATATTGTTCCATGCGCATGAGGCGTTCCAGATTTTCAGAGCGGTTTCTTTTGCTTACGAGACCTGCTAAAAGTTCCAGATTCATCATAGTCGATACATAGGAATTATGGAACGTAAAATTATCCACCTTATTTATTAATAGAACGGAAGCATTTTCAGAAATGGGTGATACCAGGCTGTCAGTAATCGCAATTACAGGGCACCCTCTTTCCCGGGCAATCTGGGAAGCAAGGTTTTTCATGATAGCTTATGAAAGCTTTATGTTACAATTACTCCACAAAAACCGCCAGCCCATCCGCCCGGATTAAGTCCTTTAATTCTTCCAGATAATTTCGGGCAAATATACTTAAGTGTATCTTTGGATTCTCAATCCAGCCGATTCTCATACATTCCGAGGTAACAAGAGGAACGGCAATGATATTATCTCCATTTAGGTTGCTGTTTAAGATTCCGCTGCAGATGGTATAACCATTCAGGCCAATTAATAAATTAAATAACGTAGCCCGGTCACTGACATAGATGATTTTCTTCCTTGGAACCGTGCTTAATATTTCCTCTGAAAAATAGAAGGAGTTATTCTCCCCCTGCTCAAAAGCCAGAAACGGATAAGGCATTAAATCTTCCATTGTAACAGATGAATGACCGGAAAGAGGATGGGACGAGCTGATAAATACATGGGGAGAAGCTTGAAACAATGGGTGAAAAATCAGTCCGCTGTCTTTAAAAAGCTTTTCAAGTACCTTTTCATTGAAATCATTTAAATAAACAATACCAAGTTCACTTCTGAAATTTTTCACATCCTCAATGATCTCAAACGTTCTTGTTTCCCGTAAAGTGAATTCATATTCGTCATTATCCTGCCTTTCCACCAGATTGACAAAAGCATTCACAGCAAATGCATAATGCTGGGTGGATATGGAGCAGATCCTTTTTGCAGGAGTTTTTTTCAAATAATGCTGTTCCAGTAAATCAGCCTGTTCCAGAACCTGCCTTGCATAGGAAAGAAATTCACTTCCGTCTGAGGAAAGAGAAATCCCCTTTGGATTTCTGTTAAATATGGTAATGCCGTATTCCTGTTCCAGTTCTTTCACTGCATTGGAAAGGCTGGGCTGGGTGATGAAAAGCTGTTTTGCAGCCTCTGATATAGAGCCGCAGTTTACAATGGTGATGATATAGCGAAGCTGCTGAAGCGTCATAGCAACGGATTCCTCTCTTTCTCGTTCTGTTTTTATTCTAACACAAAGTGATATAGTTTAAAACTATACCAGGTCATAAAAATATAGAATTTTACACATATCCTTTTATCCGTTAGAATAAAGAAAAACAAGACAGGAAAAAAGAGAGGAGAGTAATATTATGACACAGTTGAAAAAAAGAGCACCATTTAAATTTGATATAGTAGGAAGTTTTTTGCGTCCTGATTATTTAAAGGAGGTAAGAGAGGGCTGGAAAAATGGAACCGTCACAGAGGAAGAATTAAGAAAGACTGAGGACAGAGCCATCACAGAGCTGATCGAAAAGCAAAAAGAGGCGGGACTTCCCGTCATTACAGACGGAGAGTTTCGCAGAAGCTGGTGGCATCTTGATTTCATGTGGGGGCTTCAGGGTGTTAAAAAACTGGAGGTGGAACGTGGCTATGCGTTTCATGACGAAGTTACCAGAGGAGAATCTGCCGGTCTGTGCGGGAAAATCTCCGGGGAAAATCACCCCTTTGTAGAGCACTTTAAATTTGTAAAGCTGTTTGAGGATGATTCTGTTACTGCAAGACAGACAATACCGGCACCAGCCCAGTTCCTGGCTGAACTGGAGCGGGGAGATAATCTGGAACAGACAAAGTTTTACTATCCGGACGAAGAAGAACTGATTCGGGATATTGCATCTGCTTACCACACCGTACTGGCTGATCTGTATGAAGCAGGATGCAGAAATGTCCAGTTTGACGACTGTACATGGGGAATGTTCTGTGACACAAAGTATTGGGAAGCCAGGCAGAAGGGATCAAAATCTGTTACTTCCGAGGCAGAAAAGTATGTGAGACTGAATAATCTGGCGATGGAGAATCTGCCGGAAGATCTGGTAATCAATACACATGTATGCAGAGGCAATTATCATTCCACCTGGGCTTCATCCGGCGGATATGCCCCAATTGCCCCCCATTTATTTGGAAAAGAAAATGTTTCTGCTTACTACCTGGAATTTGATGATGAGCGTTCGGGAGATTTTGAACCTCTTCATTATGTGGATGGAGATAAGCAGGTAGTCCTTGGACTGATCACAACAAAATCTCCGGATTTAGAAGAAAAATCACGAATCATTGAGCGAATCCGCAAGGCTTCCCGTTATATCCCCCTGGATCGCTTATCATTAAGTCCTCAATGTGGTTTTGCATCAACCGAAGAAGGAAATAAACTGACAGAAGAAGAGCAGTGGGAAAAAATAAAACTGGTAAAAGAAATTTCAGAAGAGGTCTGGTAAAATTATATTTAAAATGGTATTGTTGTTTGAGACATAAAAACAATAGTACCATTTTTAGTTTGGCAAAGGAGGGCGCACCATGAATGTACAGATATTCGGAACCAAAAAGTGTTTTGATACGAAAAAAGCAGAACGTTATTTTAAAGAGCGTAAAATTCCGTATCAGTTGATTGATATGAAGGAAAAAGGGATGAGCAAAGGGGAGTATAACAGTGTGAGACAGGCCGTGGGCGGTACGGATGCCATGCTTGATGAGAATTGCCGGAATCAGGATATTCTGACCCTTATCAGATACATTGCTCCTGAGGATAAAGATGATAAGATTTTAGAAAACCAGGAAGTGTTGAAAACACCCATTGTCAGAAATGGAAAACAGGCAACAATCGGTTATCAGCCTGATACGTGGAAAGACTGGAAATAAAAACTGACAGGTAGAGTACGGCTGCCAGATCATCTTGACATTATGATTAAAATTACTTAAAATTAAGAAAACTACGAAAAGGAGCGGCATAACATGAAAACGGAAAAAAATCAAAGATGGGTATTCAATCAGGAGATTGAAGGAGAGAAAGCAGGAGACGGTGTTGTCAGAAAGGTGCTGGCATACTGTGACGGCATGATGTGTGTGGAGAATCATTTTGAGCAGGGAGCCATAGGTAAGATGCATAATCACCCCCATACACAGATTACATATGTGGCCAGCGGTGCGTTTGAATTTACCATCGGTGACGAAGTAAAGACAGTTAAGGCTGGAGATACCTTATTAAAACAGGATGGTGTGATGCATGGCTGTGTATGCCTGGAAAAAGGAATTCTAGTTGATATTTTCACCCCAATGAGAGAAGATTTTGTATCATAAAGCGTTTAAAGAGATCTGTATTTTGCCGGAATTTGTGGCAGAGACAGATCTTTTTCCTCTTTTCGGATCAAAATGGATTGTCTAAAGTGACATGGTCACGGAAAAATTGGAAAAAATCTGTTAAGATTCAGAAAAAAACATGGAGGAAGCAATGACGTTACAAAAAAACAAGAGGTATGCAGTTGTAGATGAGACCCATTGTGTCGCCTGCGGCAGCTGTATGAAAGTGTGTCCGAAAGGAGCCATTACAATACCATGTGGGATCACAGCAAAAATAGGCACGTTAAAATGTGTTGGCTGTGGTTTGTGTGCAAAGGCCTGTCCGGCATCAGTGATTCATATTGAAATGACAAAAAGGGGGGAAGAAGATGGGAACAAATAAGAAAAAAAACTGGTATGATTATCTCTGGCTGGCATCTTTGCTCTATCTGATTCTGGGATTCTTTAATATTCTTTTTGCCTGGCTGGGACTCCTTTGTTTCCTGATTCCATTGGGAATCTCTGCAGTTAAGGGAAATAAAACCTATTGCAATCACTACTGCGGCAGAGGCCAGCTTCTGGATCTTCTTGGAATCAAACTGAAATTATCCCGGAAGAAAGATATACCAGCATTTATAAGAAGCCGTGGATTCCGGTATGGATTTCTCATCTTTTTTCTTATCATGTTTGGAAATATGCTGTTTACCACTTATCTGGTTTTTTCAGATGCAGGAAGCTTAAAGCAGGCAGTGCAGCTTTTATGGACCTTTAAACTTCCCTGGCATTTTGCTTATCATGGAACCATAGCAGCGGACTGGGTTGCCCAGTTTGCCTTCGGATTCTACAGCGTTATGCTCACCTCCACAGTGCTTGGTATTATCACCATGGTTTTGTATAAACCAAGGTCCTGGTGTGTATACTGTCCCATGGGGACCATGACACAGCAGATTTGCAAGTTAAAGGACAAATCATCATAAATCTATTGATAAAAAACATATTATATGCTATAAAAGAAGCACAGAGAAATGTAAGGAGGTGACAGGAATGGCAAAGTATGTTTGTGAACCATGTGGATACGTATATGATCCGGAAATCGGTGATCCTGATTCTGGTATTGAGCCAGGTACTGCATTTGAGGATATTCCAGAGGATTGGGTTTGCCCAGTATGCGGAGTTGGTAAAGATATGTTTGTTGAAGAATAAACCTGCAGTCATCTTTGAACGGCAGACATGCCTTCAAGCCACAGGCGATTTATTGCCTGGCTTGAAGGCTTTTTTTAATTACTGGTGAAACGCTCAAACAGCCGGTTTACATCAACCTGACCGTATCCCCATATATTGTTGGGGTAGGTGTTTGCCGGATTTCTCACAGCACCGCTTATCATCAGCCGGTTCACGTCATTGCCGGTGATTCTGGGATAATTTGCCTTTACAATTCCCCATTCAAATACCATAGCGATGATTCCTGCTGCATGGGCAGCAGCAGCTCCCGTTCCGGTTGCGGTTCCGTAAAGGCCTCCCGGCACTGCACAGCTAAGTTCAAAGCCTGGAGCTGCAAGATCGGGTTTTACCTGATTTGTTCTTGTATAGCCTCTTCCTGATTCTGGAAGAATGCTGTCATTTAACTGATTATAGGCAGATACAGTCAATTGGTGTCTTGCATTGCCTGGTGATGTGATGGTCGTATCCGGACTTGAGTCCAGGAAGAAGGTATCATTTGATAGAAGATCACCGGAGGGAAGCCAGGAATGAAAGGAAAAAGCCTCGTTTTCCGGACTCTGCGCCCGCAGATACCAGATACCGGGGAGCGGATTACTAAAGCGCAGAAGAATCACCTGCTCCCCTGACTCCTCTTCAAAAATAATATTATTCACATAGATTGTGGTCTTATTAAAAATAAAGCTGAACTTTCTGCATTGGTTTAATCCCGGATATACTGGTTGGGTAGATTCACGGTTGGGAGAGGAGATATCAATGGAAAGCCTGGCAGGTGCATAAGTCCAGATTTCCATGGCAAATATGGTGTCACTGCTGCCGACTCTCAGCTCGATGTCATTGTAATAAGGGACAGTGGAAGTGGAGTTGTAGTAATGACGCTGGCTATTTCCCTCATTGCCGGCAGCAACGGAGACCCCATTGCCGGGAAGAAGGGCCAGATGATCTAAATAAGCACTGGCAGCACCTCTTCCGTCATGACCGCCCTGATTGCTTGCGAGAGCAATGCAGATGACCACAGGGCGGTTAAAACGGGAAGCAACGGTAACGGCATAGCGGATGCCAAGAATTAAATCAGATTCCTGATAGCAGTTTGCACTTTCTGGAACAAAGGATACTTTTTTCAGAACAGGCTTTGCTTCCTTTAACTTAACAATCACCAGATCAGACTGGGGAACAACGCCGCTGAACCCCTGCTGTTCGTTGGGGGAGCCAGCCAGGATACTGGCAATAGCAGTTCCGTGTCCCAGCACATCAGTCATAGGAATAACACTTAAGGGGTCTGGTGAATTGAGGGCAACATTAATCTGTTCCCTGCTGTATTCAGAACCAAAGGTAAATTCATTGGGGATGGTGCCTGACTGATCGGTCTGATCCCACATGGTAAGAATCCGGGAAGTGCCGTCATTAAAGAGAAAAGCCGGGTGACGGTAATCAATCCCAGTGTCAATGACCGCTACCAATACCCCCTGCCCGTATAAAGCCAGATAGGGATTTGTCTGCACCGTAGTAACTCCCGATTTTTCCAGGCTTATGGTTGAGGCAAGGTTGTAAAGGGTGGGAAAGCTGCTGTAGGAATGCTTTCCAAGGTCACAGGGATCTCCGTTGCCGGCGGGGATATGAAGCAGAGAGTTCTGTCTGTTTAAATAGGTGATATTATCACCGGTATCATAGGTTGGTGCCAGGGCGGTGCTGATCATTAAATCATAATAACTGTTATCCAGAATTTTTGACAAACCTGTTCCTCCCTGCCAGTTAGGGCTGTAATTTATGATATATTTTATGCGGGAAGGCAGGGATTATGAGCTCTTAGTTGGCAGGCGGTGCCGAAACAGCAGCAGTGGCCGTTGTAAAAGTGGACTTTCCAGCTTTGTTTAAATATTCAATGATACCTTTGGCGTCAGCCTCTCCCAGTTTCTTTAACTGCTCGTCAGTGGAGAGAAATCCGGTTAAGTCGCTGATGTAGTTGATGTATCCATGCTCAATGATAAAGCCGCGGAGACCGTACATCTGGGAATACCTGGGGATTGCATAGTAATCAGCAGTACTTCCATCTGGATATAAGGTTCCGTTTTTGGAATCCTGAAGAATTAATCCTCTGTTGTGAAGTCCAAGGCCGGTAAGCTGGTTTAAAATCGTATTTGCTGCTTCCTGGGACTGAATGGCAACGTTATTGTTAAAACGTCCGGTTCTGGGAGACATGGAACTGGCGCCGTAAGCATTCCTTGTGGTGCCGTTTCCTGCGATGGAATCTACATGTAAGCTTACAAATAAATCTGCACGGACGGAAGCCGCGAAGGCAGCCCGCTGATCCAGAGGAACGGTAACTTCGGAACTGTCTTTCGTCATATAAACGGTATAGTTAGAATTTTTCTCCAGATATTCTTTCGTATAATTGGCTATTTTCATTGTAATGATATCTTCATAATAGGTAACTCCGTCGTATTCGAAGTGGCAGCCGGAGTAGTGACCGTCTGTTTTTCCGTGTCCAGGGTCTAAAACAACTACACAGTTGGATTTTAAACTCATTCCAGGACCGATCTCAGGCGCAGCAGTGTGGTTAACCGGCACAGCAAAGGCAGGTCCGGATTCTTCTTCCGCTTTTGCTGTGAAAACAACAGAAGATGAGAATAGGGCTGCAAGCATTATGACACCGGTGGTACGTTTAAAAATCTGATTAAAACGAAACATGATAGATCCTCCTGAGCAATGGCATTTTGCCCAATATTATAGCACTAATTGTCATAATCTGCAAATGGTATTCTATGAATTTTTCATCTCCTGTGGTAGAATGGGGAGTGTAAAAAAGGAACAGGAGAACTGCTTATGAACTATTACTTCGCCCCCATGGAGGGGATTACAGGATATATTTACAGAAATGCACATCGTAAGTTTTTCAAGGATGTAGACGTATACTTCACACCTTTTATTGTACCGACCCAGAACCGTGAATTTTCTTCCAGAGAAAAAAATGATATTCTTCCGGAGCATAATGAGGGCGCAAGGACGATTCCCCAGATTATGACCAATCATTGGGAGGGCTTCGTCTGGACCGCTATGGAACTTAAAAAGTATGGATATGATGAGGTAAATCTAAATCTGGGCTGTCCATCTAAAACGGTAGTATCCAAGCAAAGAGGCTCTGGCTTTCTTGCAGTTCCTGATCAGTTAGACCAGTTCCTGGACCGGATCTTTTCGATTGATATGAACATTTCCGTTAAAACCAGAATCGGAAAGGACAGTCCGGAGGAATTTTATCGTCTTATGGAAATCTATAACAAGTATCCTGTTAAGGAGCTGATTATCCACCCCAGAATCCAAACGGATTTTTACCGGAATACTCCAAACTGGGACATGTTTCAGATGGCAGTCACCGTTAGTAAAAATCCCGTCTGCTATAATGGAGATATATTTACTCCTGAGGCTTATGACCGAATGGTTCAGAGATTTCCATCTGTGGACCGGGTGATGCTTGGCAGGGGACTGATTGCCAATCCCATGCTTGCAGGAGAAATAAAAGGACAGGGACGTCTTAAAAAAGAGCAGCTGAGGGCATTTCATGACGAAATTCTTTCTGGATACCAGGAAACGATTTTTGGTGACCGCAATCTGCTGTTTAAAATGAAAGAACTGTGGGCTTATATGCTTCAGTCTTTTGAAAGCAGCGAAAAGCACGGGAAAAAGATACAAAAATCCCAGAATCTATGGGACTACTCGTCTGCTGTAAATGCACTTTTCCAGGATCTGGAGTTAAAATCCGCTATGGATTTTCTCCCCCGATGATTTTTTTTGTAAAGATAAAAAACGAATATTTTGTGATCGGATGGTTGAAATTAACAATATCTTGTGGTATATTCATGAATATAGCTTTGATAACAGTTATTGATATTAATATAACGCAATAGAATGGCAGGAATCAGTATGGATGAATTATACGGTAAAAATGAGATATTGGCATACTTTAAGGAAGTACCTGAATTAAGTCCGGTACTTGATGAGATAGAGCGGGAATGGAATTCACCATCATACGGTCTTAACAAGCTTTATATAAAGTTTATGACATTTTTTAAAGAGGACATGACGGTCAGAGAGAGACTTTCTGCACTGATTCAGGCTGCAGTTGAACTGACGACCCAGGAAGCCTCTGACTGGGAATACGTAAGTGCCAGAATTTATCTGGTTCAGTTTGGACGAATCCTGAAAGCAGAGCTTAACAGGCATGGCTTAAAAAGCTTCTATGATAAAGTTGCTTATTTAACGGGAGAGAATCTGTACGGAAGCTACATTCTTGAAAATTACAGCGAGGACGAACTTAACCGGTATGAAGCTTATATTGATCATACCAGAGACCGTCTGTTTAATTACTCCGGACTGGAACTGGTGTTAAACCGTTACGTAATTCATAGCAGGGAGAATGTTCCCCTTGAAACACCCCAGGAGATGTTTTTAGGGATTGCCATGCATCTTGCCATGCTGGAAAAGGTGGATCGGGACGGCTGGGTAAAGAAGTTTTATGATATGCTCAGCACATTAAAGGTGACCATGGCAACACCAACTTTGTCCAATGCGAGAAAACCCTACCATCAGCTTTCTTCCTGTTTTATTGATACAGTGCCGGACAGTCTGGATGGAATTTACCGAAGCATAGACAGCTTTGCCAAGATCAGTAAATTTGGCGGCGGCATGGGACTGTATTTTGGAAAAGTCCGGGCGGCCGGAAGTTCCATACGGGGATTTAAAGGGGCGGCCGGAGGTGTGATCCGTTGGATCAAGCTTGCCAATGATACGGCCGTTGCAGTGGATCAGCTGGGAATGCGCCAGGGTGCGGTAGCAGTGTACTTAGATGTATGGCACAAAGATCTTCCGGAATTTTTAATGCTTAAGACCAATAACGGAGATGACCGCATGAAAGCCCACGATGTTTTCCCGGCAGTGTGCTACCCCGATCTTTTCTGGCGGCAGGCGAAGGAAGATATTGAAAGTAACTGGTATCTGATGTGTCCCCACGAGATACTTACTGTAATGGGCTGGGCATTGGAAGATTGCTGGGGGGATTTGTGGGAGGAACGTTACCTCCAGTGTGTAAATGACGAAAGAATTCATAAGAGGGTTGTTCCGATTAAGGATATTATCCGTCTTGTTTTAAAGAGTGCGGTAGAAACAGGAACTCCGTTTACATTTAACCGGGATGCAGTCAATAATTCCAATCCAAACAGCCATAAGGGAATTATCTATTGCAGTAATCTCTGTACGGAAATTGCCCAGAATATGAGCGCAGTGGAACAGGTGGAACAGAGCATGAAAACCGTGGACGGGGAAACGGTTGTAATAACCGTGACAAAGCCCGGAGATTTCGTTGTCTGTAATCTGGCCAGCTTATCCCTTGGAAAAATAGATGTTAATTCCAAAGAAGAAATAACCGGGTTGGTCCGCAGTGCAGTGCGGGCTCTTGATAATGTCATTGATCTTAACTATTTTCCGGTTCCCTATGCAGAGATCACCAATGAACGATACCGCCCAATCGGTCTAGGAGTAAGCGGCTATCACCATATGCTTGCCAACAACAAAATTGCATGGGAATCAGAAGAGCATCTGGCTTTCGCAGATCGGGTTTTTGAGACCATAAATTATGCAGCGGTGGAGGCCAGCTGTGATCTTGCAAGAGAAAAAGGAAGCTATTCGTTCTTTGAAGGAAGCGACTGGCAGACGGGTGCTTATTTAAAAAAACGGGGCTATGAATCCCGTGAGTGGACCGAATTAGGTAAGAAAGTGAATGCATGGGGGATGAGAAACGGCTGGCTGATTGCGATCGCCCCCACCAGCAGTACAAGCATGATCGCAGGAACAACTGCAGGACTTGATCCGATTATGAGCCGTTACTATCTGGAAGAGAAAAAGAACGGACTGGTTCCAAGAGTTGCGCCTGGGCTTACTCCGGATACATTCTGGCTATATAAAAATGCTCATTATATTGACCAGACCTGGTCTGTAAAGGCAGCAGGGGTCAGGCAGCGTCATATTGACCAGGCCCAGAGTATGAATTTGTATATCACCAATGATTATACCTTAAGGCAGGTGCTTGGGTTGTACATTCTGGCCTGGGAATCGGGAGTAAAGACTATTTACTACATCCGCTCCAAAAGCCTTGAAGTGGACGACTGTGAGGCATGCTCCAGCTAAGAAGTTAAGAAAATAAGACAATAAAAAGGAGAGTGGAACCAGAACCCATGGAACAGTTAAAAAAAAGACCTCTATTTAATCCGGAAGGATCCGTGGAAGTAAGAGATCGGCGCATGATCAATGGCAATACCACCAATCTGAATGATTTTAACAACATGAAATACGGCTGGGTAAGTGACTGGTATCGTCAGGCCATGAATAATTTCTGGATACCGGAGGAGATTAATCTGTTAAGAGACAGCAAGGATTATCCTCTTTTAAGTCCGGGTGAGCGCAGAGCGTATGATAAGATTTTATCATTTCTGGTGTTTTTAGACAGCATCCAGACAGCCAACTTACCGGCCATCAGCGAATATATAACAGCCAATGAGATCAATCTCTGCCTGGCAATTCAGACCTTTCAGGAGGCAGTTCACAGTCAGAGCTACAGCTATATGCTGGATACCATCTGCGAACCTCAAACGAGAAATGAGGTTTTGTATCAGTGGAAGAATGATCCTCATCTGCTGGCACGAAACACTTTTATCGGAGATCTGTATAATGAATTTCAGAAAGATAAGAGCAGCCGGGCATTTTTGAAAGCAGTGGTTGCCAACTTTATTCTGGAAGGAATCTATTTTTACAGTGGCTTTATGTTCTTCTACAATCTGGGACGTAATCATAAAATGACAGGTTCCTCTCAGGAGATCCGCTATATTAACCGGGATGAGAATACACACTTATGGCTGTTCCGCAACATCATTCTGGAGCTGAAAAAGGAAGAACCCCAACTATTTACTCCGGAATGCGTCAGTGAGTACCGAAGCATGATCAAAGAAGGGTGCGAGCAGGAAATCGCATGGGGAATCTATGCCATTGGAGATGAGGTTGTCGGATTAACAAAGGAAATGATCACAGATTACATCATGTATCTGGGGAATTTCCGGTGTGAAAGTCTTGGCTGGGAGCGGATTTATGAGGGGCATGAAAGAGAGCCTGAGAGTATGTCCTGGGTCAGCCAGTACAGCAACGCAAATTTAATAAAAACTGATTTTTTTGAAGCAAGAAGCACAGCATATGCCAAGAGCAGCGCTCTGATTGACGATCTGTAAATGGAACGCAGTGGATCTGTAAATGGAACGCAGTGGATGTTGACATTTATTTTTTTTCGTGATACTATGATAATGCTCGCTTGAAGAGTACCAGTCAGGGGCAGTACTGGTTTCGACAGGGGCTATGCAGCTGGTGAAGCTATCCGTATGCGATGCGTTAAATGGCAAACCTAAATATAAACGCTAACAATAATAAATTAGCTTTAGCTGCTTAATGCAGCTTGTCGGCCTTAGAGCACTCACACTTTAAGATCCCGGCATCGACTATGTGAGAAACGACGTATGCAAAGCTTTGAGTATGCGGATGTATTATGAAGCTACTAAAGCAGTCAGGGTGTTAGTTCCCGGGCTGTGGAGGGAATGTCAATGAACTAACTATGATAGTAGAAGAACAGGGAATTGGTTTTTGGACACGGGTTCAAATCCCGTCTGCTCCACTCGAAAAAGTCTAGTAAATACTAGGCTTTTTTATTTTTGTGTTAATATCGTGTTGCATAGATTCAGAATGCACATTGAAATCTTAATATTGTTAGTTAGTAAGTATTGTGGTATTCTACTCATTAATATTATTTATAATTTGCGAGGTAAAAAAATGAATGAAAAGTTCTTCGTAGAAATTAATGGGTTAAAGCAGGGCATGTTTTTGCAGAGTGAAAATACAGAAAACCCTGTGTTACTATATTTACATGGAGGACCTGGCTCACCTGAAATTGCATTTGCTGAAAGATTAACGACTGGCTTAGAAAAGCTTTTTACTGTTTGCTGGTGGGAACAAAGAGGTAGTGGAATATCATATAACCGTAAAATTACTCCGAAAGAAATGACACTTGAGCAGATGGTTTCGGACACGATTGAAGTGACTCATTATTTACGTAATCGATTTGGAAAAGAAAAGATATATATCATGGGACATTCATGGGGTTCTTTATTGGGTGTGATAACAGTTAAGCAACAGCCTGAGTTATTTCATGCTTATATAGGCATTGGACAAATAGCACAACAGGCGCGCTCAGAACGTTTGGCCTATACATATATGCTGGAGGAATTTTATAAATCAAACGATAAAAAAATGATACGACAATTAAAAAAATTTCCAATTGAAACTGGTGGAGATATTAGCTTGAAATATCTTGCTGGAGTGAGGAGTGAAGGCATGAATAAGCTTGGTATCGGTGTTATGCGAAGCATGCCATCAATGCTGGGTTTTGTTGCAATTGTGCTTAAATGTAAGGGGTATACTTTAGGTGAAAAGTTCAAATTTTCGCTAGGTAGTATCTTTTCCTTAAAATGTTTGTGTGATTGTATGATTCAAATGGATTTAATAAAGCAGGTTCCCTGTTTGCAGGTGCCCGTATATATTTTCCAAGGCAGGCACGACTATCAAGCATCTTACGTAGTTGCAAAGGATTTTGTAACAGCGCTAAAGGCCCCCATAAAAGGGTTTTACACATTTGAAAATTCTGCACACAGCCCTTGCTTTGAAGAGCCTGAAAAGATGTGCAATATTTTACGTGATGATGTTTTACGAAATCAAGTAAGTTTATCTGACAAGATATAATCTTTTCATTTTATCGCGAGGTATATACTGATATTCCCGCTGTTCTTCTTTACGGGTTCAACTCCCGCCTTCTCCACTCAAAAGAAAAGTCGACAAAAGGGATTTGGGCGATTTTTTTGCCATTTTTCAATAAATGATTAATTATTAAATAAGTAAAAAAATATTGATATAATTTTATCGATATCATATACTCCTATATATAATGAAAAGGAGGTATACATAATGAAAGGTTTTGGAATGCACTCTATTGAAAAAGCGGGATGGATTGAAAAAGAACGCCCGAAATGCGGGGCATTAGACGCAATTATCCGCCCAACCGTACTCGCGCCATGTTCCTCTGACAACCATCTTCTTCATGGTGGCTTCGGAGAACGCAAAGATTTAATTCTTGGACATGAAGCTGTAGGTGAGATAGTAGAAGTGGGCAATTTAGTTAATAATTTTAAAACAGGTGATATGGTCGTTGTACCTTGCACGACGCCTAATTGGCTCGCTGAAAATGTACAAGGAGAATATAATGCACATGATGAAGGACTCATGAAAAGTTTTAAATTCCTGGGTTCCAAAGACGGCACTTTTGCGGAATATTTTCATGTTAATCAGGCAGATGCCAATCTGGTCCTTCTGCCAGAAAACGTATTGCCGGAGGCTGCTCTAATGACAGTGGACATGATGTCCACTGGTTTTCATGGTGTAGAAAACGCGAATGTCAGATTTGGGAATAAGGTTGTTGTAATCGGAATAGGTCCTGTTGGACTTATGGCAGTTGCAGGAGCCAAACTGCAGGGTGCCGGTCAATTGATTGCAATCGGTACTCGCCCGAATTGTGTTAAAATTGCAAAGGAATACGGAGCAACAGACATTGTAAGCTACAAAGATGGTGATATCGTAAAACAGGTACTTGAATTAACCAAAGGCGGTGCTGATTCTGTCATTATTGCAGGAGGAAGCGGCGATATTCTCCGGCAGGCAGTTGAAATGACGGTTCCGGGAGGATATATTTCCAATGTTAATTTCTTTGACGCTCAGGACGTGCTCTCTATGCCAACATCATCATGGGGCCTCGGCATGGCCGATAAAACTATTCGTGGGGGATTCTGTCCTGGTGGCGCCCGTCGAATTAGAAAATTGCTTAATTTAGTTCAATATGGTAGGATAGACACAACAAAACTGATCACACATCGATATAATGGCTTATCAAACATTGAAGATGCTTTTTATTTAATGGATCAAAAGCCAAAGGATCTGATTAAACCTGTAGTTTTTATTAATTAACACTCGTAAGTTTCACTGGAAAAGTCTGATGTTATCCAGACTTTTCCAGTTTCAGTGTGTCCGGCGGGACCTCGTTATCAAGAGAGAGAGTAAATATGAAATTGATTGAAGTCAAAGAATTAAATGCGGTACTAATAAAGCAACTTTTTGAAGTCTGGTGTTCGAGAAACACATTTATTTTTATCTGACTCAGAGATTAAAAAAATATCCAATTATATTCTGCAGGCTTTGAGTTCAATCGCTCATTTGATTGTTGCATTTAATGATGAAAATAATCCTAAAGTGACTGCCACTATTATTGTTTGGTCTGTGAACAGGACAGCGCAGTGATTGGTGTTTTGAACTTGCGTTTTGAAGCGCAGCTGCATCATACAGAACATATCGCAGAGATCCTTGAATTTGCGGTTGAAAATACATATAGAAACAAAGGTATTGGCAAAGAAATGTTTTCCCAAAGCTGCCAGATTGCAAAAATTAACGGCAGTTCACAAATTGAAGTGGCCTGCAACCAATTGCGAGAGAATACGCATCATTTTTATAAAAGAGAGGGTATGAATTACTGAGATTCATCAGTTTACTGATTTTTTCTGTAACGTAATAACAACGTGACTAAGTTGAGCATGATGGTGACTACAAGGAGCCATCCAGTAATTGAGACCACTCCGCCTGAAGTATCCATAAGTGCAGACAAGTCATTTATTTTTACCAGATAATCAGTATACAGGATTTGCATATATAGAGAAACCCCACAGGCACTAATGCTTGTTATGGAAAATATAACCCATTTACGATTGCTGGCTTTATTATATTGTACCAGGTTAATAACAGGAAGTGTCCATGCGATGAGCCCTAATATAAGGCTTGCTATATTCAGCCAACCTGGCTGTGTTTCCCACACCAGATATCGAAAAGACCGCTAAATTTTATAATGAAGTTATGGGATTTAGAGTGGTTAAATATTTAGAGGTAAAGGAGCCTCATATTTGCCTTTACCGTGATCATGTGGAAATAGTTTTGACAAAAGCAAATACCGAAAAAGTTTACACAAACAGGGAACTGTATGGTTACGGGGAAGATTCTTATTTTATTACGGATAATCAGGAAGAATTGCAAAACGAATTTATAAGCAAAGGAGCTAAAATTGTTCGTCCACTAAAAATGACAGATTACAATAATTTCGAATTTGTGTTAGAAGACATAGACGGGCGGTGGATTGCTTTTGGTATGAAACAAAAACAGTAGTCGCAAAACTCAACGTTATTTCTAATTATCATTAAGGTTTCAAGTATTCGGCTTCTTTGTTACTATGAAAGAAATTAAGAGGAGGCAGTAAACTGAAATGAGCATAAAATTAAAAACAGTAATTTTAGAATGCCGTGATATACCCCAATTAGTGTCTTTCTACACAAGCCTTTTACATTGGCCGGTAGTATATGAATTAGAAACATTTGCAGGAATACATTCCGATGAAGATGAAATGGGAATCGCTTTTCAGTATGATGAAAATTATATTCCCCCCACCTGGCCTGCCAGGCCAGGACAGCAACAGATGATGGCGCATTTGGATTTTGCTGTAGCGGATAAGAGTGAGCTAAAGGAAGCAGTGGAAAAAGCCATTATATTAGGTGCAAAAATAGCAGATGAACAGTATGGCGGTGAAGAATGGATTACTATGCTGGACCCCGCCGGACATCCACTTTGTTTTGTTGTATGGAATCATTAAAAGTAAATCCATGCATGCTAAAATTACCCTTAAAAGTCAACAATGTGAAACTAATAACGAAGGTAACACACATTTAGTCTTATCCTGTTGATAATCACAGAGATTTAACTGTTTTTTTGTAGGATACATTCAATCAAGTGGCGGTACAAACCCGTTGAAACTGGTAGAAAACAGTCAAATGGCATGTATTAATTTGCAAAAAACCAAAAATAAACTATGCAATATGTATATAAAAAGAATTATGTTAAATAAAAAACAATACAATACATACAATAAAATTAAAATAATTTAAAATAAATATTGCAATGTGCACAAATGTGTGCTATATTGTATATAAGTAAAATCCTAGAGAGAAGAGTGCAGATACGGCAGCAGAAATGCTGATTAGTCGTTATGCACTCTTTTTTTTGAAAGAAAAAATAAATTCATATTTACAAAAGCTGGTCAATAGACAAGTAAGGAGTGTTGAAGGTGGACAACAAATTATGGACTGTTATTGAAAACAACCCTATCATTGCTGCAGTAAAAGATATGGCTGGCTTGAAGAAATGTGCAGAATCAGATGTTAAAGTGATTTTCATATTATTTGGAGATGTTTGCAATATCAGTGAGATCGTAGACGAAGTGAAAAAAGAAGATAACATCATTATGGTCCATATGGACTTGCTGGTTGGCTTAAGCGGAAAGGAGGCTGCTGTTGATTTTATCAAAACACATACAAAGGCAGATGGAATTATAACCACCAAACAGTCTCTGATCCAGCGGGCAAAAGAGATCGGATTATATACGGTACTAAGATATTTTGTGATTGATTCCATGGCTCTGGTGAATATTGAAAAGCAGAATGTTTCCTGTGGAGTTCATCCGGATGTCATTGAGATCTTGCCGGGAGTTATGCCAAAAGTGATAAAGAAGGTCTGTAAAATCAGCAAAGTGCCTGTAATTGCAGGCGGACTGATTTCAGATAAAGAAGATGTGATGTCAGCTTTAGGAAGCGGTGCACTTTCCATATCAACCTCTGACCAGGCGGTATGGTTTATGTAGCGAAAAAGAAACTGTTTTTAATTGTGAGGAGGTAGTTAAAGATGAAAAAGTTCATGAATGACGTGGACCAGGCAGAGAACGAGATGATTTTGGGACTTGTTAAAGCATTTCCAAAGGATTTACGAAAGCTTGACTGCGGTAATGTAGTAGTCCGAAGGAATAAAAAAGAAAATAAGGTTGCACTGATCAGCGGCGGCGGAAGCGGGCACGAGCCTGCCCATGCAGGATATGTTGGAACTGGAATGCTTGATGCTGCTGTGGCAGGAGCAGTATTTACCTCACCCACTCCCGACCAGATTTATGAAGGGATCAAAGAAATTGCAAATGATGCCGGTGTATTAATGGTGATTAAAAATTACACCGGTGATGTAATGAATTTTGAAATGGCGGCAGAAATGGCAGATGCCGATGGAATTCTGGTAAAACAGGTAATTGTAAATGACGATGTTGCTGTAAAAGACAGTTTATACACCGTAGGCAGAAGAGGTGTGGCAGGCACTGTGTTTGTACATAAAATAGCGGGAGCTGCAGCTGAGAGGGGAGATGACCTTAATCAGGTTCAGGAAACAGCCAATAAAGTAATCGCCAATGTCCGTACAATGGGGGCAGCAATCCGTCCCTGTACCGTGCCCGCTGCAGGTAAGCCGGGATTTGAGCTGGCAGAGGATGAGATGGAGGTTGGGATTGGAATTCATGGCGAGCCTGGTACTCATCGGGAGAAAATAAAAACAGCCAATGATATCGTGGATCTGCTCCTTGATAAAATACTTGCTGATATTGATTATGACGGAAGCGAAGTGGCGGTTATGGTTAATGGCTCCGGCGCGACTCCCCTGATGGAACTGTTTATCATCAACAACCGGGTATCAGACGTCTTGAAAGAAAAGGGTATTTCTGTCTATAAGACTTACGTTGGCGAATACATGACCTCCATAGAGATGGAAGGATTTTCCGTTTCCCTGTTAAAATTAGATGCACAGTTAAAATCGCTGTTAGATGAAAAAGCTGATACACCTGCATGGAAAGCATGATGATAATGGAGTGATGAGATGAACAAAGAAAAAATAATCCTGGTAATTGATCAGATGGCGGTTGCTATGGAAAAACAGAAAGAGTTTCTGACAGAGCTTGATAATGTCATTGGTGACGGGGACCACGGCATTAATATGGCAAGAGGTTTTTCAGAAGTAATCAAAAAAAGAGATTCACTGGCTAAGATGGATGCCGGTGATATGATAAAAAACCTTGGAATGATTTTGGTGTCTACGGTTGGAGGTGCCTCCGGTCCATTATATGGCACCGCTTTTATGAAAGCAGGAATGTTTCTAAAAGAGAAAGAAGAAGTTACCTTTCCCGATTTTTTAGAGGCTTTCGCGTGTGCCATTGATGGAGTAATGGCACGAGGAAAGGCTGCAGAGGGAGAAAAGACAATGCTTGATGCCATGCTGCCTGCAAAGCGTGCAATAGAACAGGAATGGACGATTTCCGGCGAAGGGAAAAAGTCGATGGAGGCAGGTCTTACTGCTGCGAGAAAAGGAATTGAGTATACAAAGACAATTATTGCAACAAAGGGAAGAGCGGCTTATCTGGGTGAACGCAGCATTGGTCATCAGGACCCCGGAGCAACGTCGTTTGTATTCCTTTTGGAAGCAATTGCTTCCCAGATGTGACAGGAGGGGATATATGGTTGGTTTTGTAATTGTATCCCATAGCCGGATGTTAGCTGAAAGTGTAGCTGATTTTACAAGGCTTATGGCGGAGCGCGTCACAGTTATTCCAGCCGGTGGGCTGGAGGATGGAAGTTTTGGCACCAGCTATCAGCTTATTTCAGATGCCATAGAAGAGGCAAATAGCGGAGATGGTGTTTTGGTACTTATGGATATGGGTAGTGCCGTGATGACAACAGAAATGGTGTTGGAATCCATGGAGAATCACAAAGTAAAAATGGTTGACTGCCCTCTGGTGGAAGGTGCCGTTGCTGGAACCATTGCAGCAGCAGGGGGCCAGTCTGTGGAATTGATATACCGGAATCTGACAAAATCAGGATATGTTAACAAGTTTTAAAAGGTACGTAAAGTACTTATTAAATGAATAAATCAAAGGAGGGTATTATTGATGGCGAAGTACGTAATGGCTTTGGACTCAGGAACAACCAGCAACAGATGCATTTTATTTAACGAGAAGGGTGAGATGTGCAGTGTAGCTCAAAAAGAGTTTACACAGTATTTCCCCAAACCCGGCTGGGTTGAACACGATGCGAATGAAATCTGGTCTTCCCAGTTAGGGGTAGCGGTTGAAGCAATGTCTAAGATTGGCGCAGTTGCTGAAGATATTGCTGCAATTGGTATTACAAATCAGAGAGAAACAACAATTGTCTGGGACAAAGCAACTGGAGAGCCGGTATACCATGCAATCGTATGGCAGTGCAGACGTACTTCTGAGTATTGTGACTCCTTAAAAGAGAAGGGACTCACTGATTCATTCAGGCAAAAAACAGGTCTTATCATTGACGCTTATTTCTCAGGAACCAAGCTGAAATGGATTTTAGACAATGTGGAGGGCGTCAGAGAACGGGCCGAAGCAGGGCAACTGCTCTTTGGTACAGTGGAAACCTGGCTCATATGGAAGCTGACAAAAGGCAGAGTTCATGTGACAGATTATTCTAATGCATCAAGAACCATGTTATTTAATATACAGGAGCTGAAATGGGATCAGGATATCTTAAAAGAATTAAATATTCCGGAATGTATGCTTCCGGAAGCAAAGCCATCAAGCTTTGTGTACGGCAAATCCGATTCCCAGTTCTTTGGCGGTCCGATTCCCATTGGTGGGGCAGCAGGAGACCAGCAGTCCGCTCTGTTTGGCCAGACCTGTTTTACAGCCGGAGAAGCTAAAAATACATACGGAACCGGATGTTTCCTTCTTATGAATACTGGAGAAAAGCCTGTATATTCAAAAAATGGATTGGTTACCACAATTGCCTGGGGTCTTGATGGAAAAGTAAACTATGCTCTGGAAGGATCCATCTTTGTGGCAGGTGCTGCCATACAGTGGCTCCGTGATGAGATGAAGCTGGTTGATTCCTCACAGGATTCTGAGTATATGGCGAAAAAGGTAAAAGATACCAATGGCTGCTACGTAGTTCCTGCATTTACAGGACTTGGCGCGCCTCACTGGGATCAATATGCCAGAGGAACCATTGTAGGTATCACACGAGGAGTCAACAAGTATCACATTATTCGGGCGACTCTTGAATCACTGGCATTCCAGGTAAATGATGTAATAAGCGCTATGCAGGCAGACTCAGGCATCACCCTCAGCACATTAAAAGTGGATGGTGGAGCCAGTGCAAACAACTTCCTGATGCAGTTCCAGTCTGACATTATGGGAGCGCCGGTGCACAGACCGGTGTGTGTAGAGACGACTGCCATGGGAGCTGCATACCTTGCAGGGCTTTCGGTGGGTTACTGGGAGAATAAGGAAGCGGTTGTAAAGAACTGGCAGATTGACAAAGTATTCCGCCCCGATATGACCGAAGCTGAGAGAACAGAACTTGTGAATGGCTGGAATAAAGCTGTTAAATGTTCTTATGGCTGGGCAAAGGAATGATATCGTTTCTATAAACCGAGATTTCAGGAGGTAAGGGAGTATGTTGATTTTTATTTCAGAACTGATCGGTACCATGTTGCTGATATTACTTGGTGATGGCGTAGTAGCAAACGTTACGTTAAATAAGTCGGGGATGAAAGGGGCCGGATCGGTCCAGATAACATTTGCATGGGGTCTTGCAGTTATGCTGCCTGCCTTTATTTTCGGAGCCTCTTCTGGAGCACACTTTAATCCTGCATTAACCATCGCCCTGGCGGCAGAGGGATCTGTAAGCTGGAATGTAGTTCCAACATACATCATTGCACAATTACTTGGAGCATTTCTTGGAGCAACCCTGGTTTATGTGTTGTTTAAGGGACAGTTTGATCTTACAGAAGATGCTGCAACAAAGCTGGGCGTGTTTTCCACAGGTCCATCTGTACCCAATACCGGACTGAATCTGTTAAGCGAAGCAGTTGGAACATTCGTGCTTGTTTTTGCTATCAAAGGCATTGGAAATGTGGCAAACTTAGCTCCAGGCGTTGACAAACTGCTTACATTTGGCATCATTGTTTCAGTTGGTATGTCTCTTGGCGGTTTAACTGGATACGCCATTAATCCAGCCCGTGATTTAGGCCCCAGGATCGCCCATGCATTACTTCCCATTAAAGGAAAAGGTGATTCTAATTGGAAATATTCCTGGATACCGGTAGTTGGTCCTGTGATTGGTGCACTTGCAGCTGTGTTGCTATTCAATGTAATTCCCTGGTAGAATAAAAAATTAATATACAATACCGAAGTGAAATCGTAAGCCGGGTAAACTAGCAGGTCAATGCTGTTTTACCTGGCTTAAGAAATGAGGCATAGGGGGGAAAAAGAGTTATTTTTGTCCCATTTTATCATTGATTGTTGATGATTCAGTTGATAAAATGAAAAGTAAAATATAGATTTAAGGGGAGAAAGATGAAAAACCGATGTATACATACTGAAAAGGTTATGAAGGAATACCATTATGCAGTTATGCTGGATTATTACCAGAAGCTGATAATCCCGTTTTTAATTGTGTACTTATTGATTATTATTTATTTTGTTATGAAATTTATAAAGCACGACATTGGAGCGTTGGCCATATTTGATGTGGCAGCTCCAGATTTTCTGGCAGGAGTATTGATTATCAAGCTGGAAAAAGTGATTCGATTAAATCGACATCGTATGCAGGTTATGCACGGGAAGTCTGATTGTGAATGCATAATTGAGTTTAATGATCTCATCCTGATGACTACAGAATATAAAAATCAACGGGAGATTTCGTATCAACACATTTTAAAATATATAGAGACTAAGAATTTGATTATACTTATTTTAGAAGGTCGAATATTTATTCCTCTCGATAAAAATGGTTTTATTGAAGGAGATGTAGAAAGCTTCAGGAAGTTTATAGATGGTAAAATAAATAAATAAAGACATAATACAAAAATTGCAGATCTGCTGTATCAGATCTGCAATTTTTATGCTATTTATTTCAGCAAATCCTGATATTCCGGATGCTTTTCAAACCAGGTGATAGCATAGGAACATGTCAGAATAGCTTTTTTTCCTTCCGAGCGCAGATGATCTGCCGCCGCTTTCATCAGCTGACCTGCGATACCCTGTCCTCTGAGAGAATCATCCACAAAGGTATGATTAATATTAACCGTGTTGTCATCTACGTCTGGAAATGTAACTTCAGCCAGCAGATTACTGTCTGAATGATAAAGTGCAATCTTATTAGGGGTGTAGGTAAAGTTCATATATAATACCTCCTGTCTTGTAATGAAATGATTATATCATCTCATGCAGAAAGGTTCAAGAAGTTCTCTGTGTATTATGATTCATAACGAAATGATGACAAAAAAAGAGCATCGTAGAAATTGGGGAAACGATGCTCCAAAGAAGAGTTATAGTAAGTATAACCTAAAAACATCATTATGTAAAGCTGAAAATATGTAAGATATGTGTAAATATTGTTAATAAAACGTATTATTATGATATTGGCATATACATAAAATAAATTATTTTATATGATGTTTTACTGAAATATTTTAATACCTTTTCTTTCTAAAATATGACATACAGCTGTCTTTTTTTCTGTGATAGGATGTTTTTACACTTAATGAATTTGACTGGGAGAAGTATTGGAGTTAATATACTTAAAAAGGGATGTTTCTTATTTATGGAAAGCATACCATATGTTTCTATGTATTACAGTTTTTTTCTGAAAACCCCTTTTTGAAATAACATACCAAAGACAATTCCCATTGCTAATCCAATTAAAAGATTATTAATTACTGAAGCGCAGATCAAACCAACGCTGATGCCCAGTACCAGGCCATTCTGGTCAGAGTTATTTTTGTTAAAATATGAATTTGGCATTCTATATTACCCCTTACGTTTTTTTACTATATTACATCAGTAATTACGTGAAGTACACTGGTATTTTCTGAGAGTAATACATAAATAAGGGACATTTACAAAGAGAGGGAAGAGATGGAAATGATATCTTTTACAAAGAGACAGGCATGTCGTTTTCTGCTTCGAAAGCAGGGACTGCTTGGAGACTACCGGTTTGAGGGAAAGCAGGGAATTATGGAATTTATCCGTCAGGCAGGCTGTATCCAGTTTGATCCTGTAGATGTGTGCGGTAAAAATGCTGAGTTGGTTTTGCAGTCACGGATAAAACCATTTTCCAAAGAGATGCTTTCTGATCTCTTATATCAGGACCGGGTACTTGTAGATTATTTTGATAAAAACCTTTCAATTATTCCAGTTGGTGACTGGCCGTATTTTGAACGCTACCGGGAGCAGCACCGGCAATGGGAGAGAAGTCATGAGGCAGTTCGTGGGGCTAGGAGTCAGGTGAGAAAACAAATCGCAGATCACGGTCCGGTGTGTTCCGGGGATCTTGATATGCCGGATAAGGTGGACTGGTACTGGAACCGTACCAAACTGTCCAGAGCAGTGCTGGAGCATATGTATTTTACCGGTGAGCTGGCTGTTCATCATAAAGCGGGATCCATCAAATACTATGATCTGATTGAAAACTGCATTCCCAGGACAATTTTATCAGACCCTGAGCCTTACCCGGATGAGCATGACCATCAGACTTGGCGTGTTTTACGCAGAATCGGCTCAGTGGGCCTGTTATGGAACAGGGCTTCTGATGCATGGCTGAACATCGGAGGGCTAAAATCAGCGGAGAGAAGCGCCGCCTTTACCCGGCTTCTCATGGAACAGAAGATAGAAGCCGTTCATGTAGAAGGCATTAAAGAAGAACTTTACATGCTGATGGAGGACATTCCCCTTGCCAGACAGTGTGAAGATGACACAAACTGGAAAAAAAGATGTGAATTCATTGCACCATTAGATAATTTATTGTGGGATCGAAAGTTAATACAGGCACTTTTTGGATTTGATTATAAATGGGAGATTTACACACCCGCGGATAAGCGCAGATACGGTCACTATGTGCTGCCAGTCATTTACGGCGATCGTTTTATCGGCAGAATTGAAGCATCTGCTGATTCGAAAAAACAGGCATTGCTGGTAAAAAATATATGGTTTGAGCCAGATGTGAAACGGACGAAGAGGATGGATGAAGCCATTGATGCAGCAATCAGGAGATTTTCGTTATTTAATCAGTGCAAAGATATTATAATAGAAAAATCAGGTCAGAATGGGGAAATATAAAAATGAATATAGAAAAATTATCAAAGCAGTTTATTTGGTGCGATGAAGCCGGACTAGTTACCAAATCATTAGGGGAGGCGGCAGGAAGTCAGAAACTTTATGTTAATATTGATTACGTTCCTCCCGGGGCATTCAGCACGAAATACCATAGCCATTCAAAACAGGAGGAGTTTTTTCTGATTTTGTCCGGAAATGGAACTTTACGGCTAAACGGTCAGGAACAGGAAGTGGGAAAAGATGATTTTATTGCAAAACCGGCAGGAAAAAACATCGCTCATACATTCTTTAATTCCGGTAATGAACCTTTGGTAATTCTTGATGTGGGAACAAAGGAGAATGAGGATACCTGTTATTATCCCGATGAGGATGTTTATATGCAAAAGTCTAATGGTCTAAGACGTGTATTTAAAGGAAATCAACTTGATGAAGCATGGTCATCCGATCCCAATTGTTAAGAGTACATTATGTCAAAACAGATGGAAAAAATTACCAATTCCATTTTATGGAAATAATATTGATTTTTGCTCCAATTATTGCTAATATATGGTCAGAATACCAGAATCATCAAGGAGACTTAAATATGGCTAGAGGAGTAAGAAAATCATCACTGGAAAAGCTTCAGAAGGAATTGGCAGACGTACAGGAATCAATTCAGCAGCATAAGAATTCAATTACTGAATTAATAGAAAAAGAAAAGGAAGTCCAGGAAAAGATCAGTCTGGAACAGTTTAAGGAAGTATCTTCCATTCTGGATCAGCAGAAGATGTCTATCTCTGATTTAAAAGAATTCCTGATATCCAGGACAAAATAAGAAGAATTTTATGAGAGGTACCGATTGGTATCTCTTATTTTTTGCGAATGAGCCATAATCCAAATTGATTGCCAGCTGGAAAAAATTGGTGTATCCTTAAAGATATGTATTGATTAACCCACTGGAGGAGAGAGTTATGATTCGAATTGCAATCGTGGATGATGATGCAGGGAGTGTATTACAGCTAAAGGAATATTTACTCCGGTATCAGAACGAACGAAATGAGATGTTTAGCATTCTCACTTTTTCTGACGGAGATGAAATTGTTGAAAATTATAAAGCAGAGTACGATATTATTTTACTGGATATAGAAATGAGATTTATGGACGGGATGACTGCAGCACAGCTGATACGGGAAAAAGATCCGGAGGTGATTCTCATTTTTATCACCAATATGGCACAGTATGCTATTAAGGGTTACACTGTCCGGGCAACCGATTATGTGTTAAAACCCGTTTCCTATTTTTCTTTTTCCCAGAGACTTGATAAGGTAATTGGGCGTATCAACCGGAATGTGAAAAAATATATTGCAGTTAATATAAAGGGGGGTACGGTGAAACTGTATCTGCCGGATATTTATTATATTGAGAGTCTGGGACACCGGCTTATTTATCATACACTGACTGGGGAATATGTAACCTTTGGAGCAATGAAGGAAGTAGAGGAAAGACTGAAGGGGTTAAACTTCTTCCGCTGCAGTAAGGGATATCTTTTAAATCTGGAACATGTGGAAAGCGTGCAGGAGGGCTGTGTGCTGATGAAGGGAGCCCGGCTGACCATCAGCAGAACCAGGAAAAAGGAGTTTATGGAGGAACTGACCAATTATCTGGGAGGGGCTTTATAATGAATCATATTGCGCTGACAGAGATTCCAAGGCTGTACACGGGGATCGCGGAATGGGCTGCATGCACCATCTATGTTTTGAATCTGAAAAGGAAATTGAAAGGGCCTTCCCTGGCAGCAGTTATGTGCGCTGCCTGCCTTTTACAATGCGGGATACAGCTGGCAGCAGGTACATTTCCCAAGTCACTGTGGATTCCCGGAATGCTTCTGGCAATCGGCCTGATGCAGATATATTTTATGATCACCTGTGAGGTTACGGCTGGCAGTGCAGGGTATTACTGTGTCCGGTCTTTTATTCTGGCAGAATTTACCGCATCTTTAGAGTGGCAGCTTTATTATAATGCCGTATTAAGTACCCAGATATCGGAGATGTGGCTGGATATTCTCGTTTTCTTCCTCGTTTTCGGTGCTGTTTTTGGCGGTGCTTATTTTTTGGAGAGAAAACATATCCGGAAGGAAACGATTACGCTTAAAGAATTGCTTTTTGTGACCGCTACCGGTGCAACTGTATTTTTCGTCAGCAATTTAAGCTTTGTATATTCCAATTCCCCATTCAGCAGCCAGATTACAAAAGAAATCTTTAACATCAGGACGCTGGTGGATCTAAGCGGTCTTGTCATCCTTTTTGCATATCACATATTAAGACAGGAGATGCAGGTAAAATACGATCTAGAGGCTATGCGTAACATCCTGCAGAGCCAGTATTCCCAGTACCGCAAGTCCGGAGAAAGCATCGAGATGGTCAACCGGAAATACCACGATTTAAAACATCAGATCGCTGTTTTAAGGGCAGAACAGGACTCGGAGAAACGTCTGGCATTCTTAGACGAAATGGAAAGCGAAATCCGTACCTATGAAGCCCAGAACAAAACAGGCAATTCCGTGGTGGACACCATACTCACCGGTAAAAGTATGACCTGTCAGAGACATGAGATCGAGCTGACCTCTGTAGTGGATGGGAAGCTGTTAAACTTCATCCATGTGATGGACATTTGCACCATTCTTGGAAATGCGTTGGATAACGCCATTGAATGTGCCATACAAATTGAAGAAAAGGAAAAGCGGCTGATTCACGTGGAAGTCTTATCCAAAAAAGACTTTGTTGTTCTGCGGTTTGAGAATTATTTTGAAGGAAATATTCAGTTTGAGAATAATCAGCCAGCCACGACTAAGGCTAACAAGGAGTATCATGGATATGGCATCAAAAGCATTAAATATACGGTTAAAAAATACAATGGCTGGGTAACCATTGATACGAAGGATAACTGGTTTAAACTAAATGTGGTCATTCCCCTTCCCAGAGAGGATTAAGTGAAAAATCCGGCAGTGCCGCCTATCCACCCGGACAGGCGGCACTGCTTTTCATGCAGAAAAACCGACCAGTTGTGCAATTGGCAGTCCGGTCCGCCATAACTGTGCTAAAGTAAGAATACAAAAACATGTATGGAGGAGGATGAAAGAAATGTTACAGATCAATATTGATGATGTGCTAAAAATCGTCAAGCTGTGTGTACCATATCTCATTGGTTTTGGCGTAGTTGTAGCAGCTGCGGTCGTAGTCATGGTGGTATGCCGAAAGAGGAAGGGGTCTACAAGATATCTGATCCATAAAAACAGTCTTATGGCTATGCTTCTTGCTTTGGTTGTGGTTGTAAACTTAATCTGCTGGGGACCGATGTCCAATTTAATTTCACTGGCAACCGGCAGCGGAACCATTTCACAGGAAACATCTGACGAGGCAACCGTTCTTTGTACCGAGATTGCCAGGGAAGGGATTGTTCTTTTAAAAAATGATGCAGACCTTCTTCCCTTAAAGAATGATTCTAATTTAAACGTATTTGGCTGGGCATCCACAAACCCGTGCTATGGAGGAACAGGCTCTGGATCTTTGTCAAAAGCATATGAGACGGAGTCACTGCTTCAGGGTCTTACGGATGCGGGCTTTAAACTGAATACCAGTCTGACTGATTTCTATACGGCATACCGGACAGACCGTCCAAGCGTTGGTATGTGGGATCAGGACTGGACGCTGCCGGAGCCTGCAGCAGATACCTATGGCGATAAGCTTATGGAAGATGCCAAAGCTTTTTCCGATACGGCTATGGTAGTCATTACCCGCGTTGGCGGAGAGGGGGCAGATCTTCCCACGGATGTAAGCAAGGTTACATACACCGATAACTCCAAGGATTACAAGGATTTTGAACCAGGGGAACATTATCTGCAGTTAAGCAAGACAGAGAAAAATCTGATGGATCTGGTATGCTCTAGCTTTGACAATGTCATTGTGGTATACAACGGTGCCAACGCCATGGAACTTGGCTTTGTCAATGATTACAGCCAGATAAAAGGAGTTCTCTGGTGTCCTGGCACCGGCCAGTCCGGTTTTAAAGGGCTGGGTGAGATTATAAGCGGTGCCGTCAATCCATCAGGAAAAACAAGTGATACATTTGCGGCTGATTTGACAAAAGCACCCAGTTACAATAACTTTGGAAGTTTCACCTACGATAACATGAATGAATTTAAAGGCAAGGCATTTAAAGGAGCGGATACCTATCCTAGCTTTGTCAACTATGCAGAGGGTATTTACACTGGCTATCGTTTCTACGAGACGGCAGCAGCAGAAGGACTGATTGATTATAAAAAAGAGGTCATCTATCCCTTTGGCTATGGATTGTCCTATACGTCCTTTCAGCAGGAAATGGGACAATTAACAGAGCAGGACGGAACAATCTCATTTGATGTGACAGTAACCAACACAGGGAATAATCCGGGTAAGGATGTAGTGGAGGTCTATTACAATCCGCCTTATACCAATAAGGGAATTGAAAAAGCTTCCGCAAACCTGATCGCATTTGATAAAACCGATATTTTAAAACCAGGGGACTCCCAGACCATCAGGATATCCGTTCAGGCGGAAGACATGGCTTCCTTTGATGAGGATGGAAACGGCTGCTATGTATTGGAATCTGGTGATTATGGCATATCTGTCCGGTCTGATTCCCACAATATCATTGCAGAACAGAAGTATCACGTACCTGAAACCGTGGTATATAACGAGTCCGCACCACGTACCTCAGATAAAGCAGTTGCAGTAAATCAGTTTAAAGATGCCAGGGGGGAACTGACCTATCTTTCCCGTGCAGATGGATTTGCCAACTATGAAAAAGCCACAGCAGCGCCAAAAAATATGAGTATGCCGGAGAAATACAAAAAAACCTTTGTAAACAACAGCAATTACGATCCGGCGGCCCACAACAATGACAGTGATCCCATGCCGGTGACAGGAGCAAAGAACGGGATAAAGCTTGCTGATATGCGGGGACTGTCCTTTGATGACCCCAAGTGGGAGAAGCTGCTTGACCAGCTGACTGTGAGTGATATGGATGCGCTGACTGCAATCGGAGGTTATCAGACCTCAGAGGCAAAAAGTGTAAATAAAGTTGGAACCGTAGACTGTGACGGCCCTGCTTCCATCAATAACAACTTTACCGGAACCGGGTCCATCGGTTTTCCATCTGCTGTTATGATTGCCAGCACCTGGAATCATGATATTGCAGAGGCTTTTGGAGAGAAGATTGGTAAGATGGCGGATGAAATGAAGGTGTCCGGCTGGTATGCACCGGCCATGAATATCCACCGCTGTGCATTTGCAGGCCGCAACTTCGAGTACTATTCTGAGGACGGTGTACTTTCCGGACAGATGGCAGCCAGAGCGGTAGCTGGAGCCGAAAAGCACGGAGTTTATGCATATATCAAACATTTTGCATTAAACGACCAGGAAACCAACCGTCTTAATATGCTTTGTACCTGGTCCAATGAGCAGGCAATCCGTGAGATTTATCTAAAGCCTTTTGAAATCGCAGTAAAAGAAGGTCATGCAAAGGCAGTTATGTCCTCCTTTAATTATATAGGAACCGTGTATTCCGGTGCCAATAATACGCTGCTTAATACAGTTCTGCGTGATGAATGGGGATTTCAGGGATTTGTTCTTACCGATTATTTCGGGGGTTACGGATTCCAGAATGCAGATCAGGAAATCCGAAACGGCAATGACGCCATGTTAGTTGCCTATGATACGAAAACAAATCATGTAAAAGACAAAACCAGCGCTACCAGCTTAAATGCCATGAGAAAGTCCAGTAAAAATATTATGTATACAGTAGTAAACAGCCGTGCCTATGAAGGAAACAATGCAAATGTAAGCCTGCTGATGTGGCAGATTGCGGCAATTATCATTGATGTAATTCTGGCAGCAGGAATCATAATTTTAGAAATCAAAATTATTAAAAACTACAAAAAGCGGCTGGAAAAGGAAGGAATGACAGAATGAAACATGAGGATATCATCCGAAAAATGACAATGGAGGAAAAGGCGGCTTTCCTAAGTGGAAAAAACGTCTGGCAGTCCAGAAATATCGACCGGCTTGGAATTCCTTCCATATTTTGTGCGGATGGACCCCATGGAGTCCGTAAACAGGCCGGCGCAGGGGATCATTTAGGACTCAATGCCTCCCTGCCGGCGACCTGTTTCCCCACGGCTGCCACCGTAGCAAACAGCTGGGATGAGAATCTTGCAGAGGAAATCGGAAAGGCCCTTGGAGAAGAGGCTTCCAGCCAGGACGTAAATGTCCTGCTGGGGCCAGGGCTGAATATCAAGCGAAGTCCTCTTTGCGGAAGAAATTTTGAATATTTTTCAGAAGATCCTCTTTTGTCAGGTAAGATGGCAGCGGCCTATATCAGGGGAATCCAAAGTGAAGGGGTTTACGCCTGCCCCAAGCATTTTGCAGTCAACAGCCAGGAACGGCTTCGGATGTCCGTTGATTCCGTCCTTGATGAACGGACACTCAGAGAGATTTATCTGGAAGGCTTTGAGATTGCGGTAAAAGAGGGCGGCGCAAAGTCCATTATGACCAGCTACAACGCAGTCAATGGGGTTTATGCCAATGAGAATAAGCATCTGCTAAAGGATATTCTGCGAGCTGACTGGAAATTTGACGGAATTGTCATCACGGACTGGGGCGGTTCCAACAACCATGTGGAGGGAGTTTTGGCCGGTTCTAATTTAGAGATGCCGGCACCAGGGCTGGGTTCTGCAAGAGAGCTGTTAACAGCGGTAGAAAACGGCACACTTACCATGGAGGAACTGGATACCTGTGTGGATGATTTATTAGATGCTGTTCTGGAGCTTACAGCAGCTCCCCAAAATAAAAAGAAATCCTTTGACAAAGAAGCCCATCATCAACTGGCAAGAAAGGCCTCTTTGGAAAGCATTGTACTTCTTAAAAATGACGATGGTCTGCTTCCGTTAAATTCCGGTTGTAAGGTAGCCGTAATTGGAGATTTTGCATTTACCCCCCGTTATCAGGGGGCAGGATCTTCTATTGTAAATCCACTGTCCCTGGAGACCATTGAGTCGGAAATAAAGGGTGCCCCATTAAAACTGGTGGGGTGCTCCAAAGGATATGAACGAAACGGCAAAGAGAATGAAGCGCTGAAAAACCAGGCGCTTGCCCTGGCGGCAAAAGCCGATGCGGTTCTTTACTGTTTCGGGCTTGATGAACTCAGTGAATCCGAGGGACAGGACCGGACCCATCTGGAAATACCAGGCAACCAGATCAGTCTGCTGAAAGATCTGGCCAGGGTCAATCCCAACATTGTGGGAGTATTAAGTGCAGGATCTGTAATAGAATTACCGTGGCAGTCCTGTTGTAAATCCATTCTCCATGGTTACTTAGGCGGTCAGGCAGGTGCCGGAGCCATGATATCTGTCATAACCGGTGAGGTCAATCCCTCCGGCCGGTTAGCAGAAAGCTATCCCATGAACCTTACGGATACCCCTGCCTATCGTTATTTTCCGGGCAAGGAACGCTGTGCGGAATACAGGGAAGGGATCTTTGTGGGTTACCGGTATTATAATACGGCAGGCATCCCTGTCCGTTATCCCTTTGGTTTCGGATTGTCCTACACAACATTTGATTATTCCGGTCTGCAGTTATTGGAAGACCGTGTCCGTTTCACCATTAGCAACAAGGGGGAGCGGGATGGGAAAGAGGTGGTCCAGCTCTATGTGGGCGGGCCTAAGAAAACAATTTTCCGTCCGGTAAAAGAATTAAAAGGCTTTGTAAAGGTTGATTTAAAAGCAGGGGAAAGTAAGACGGTTGAGATCCTCTTTGACGACAAGACGTTCCGGTACTGGAATGTGGTGACAGACCGGTTTGAAGTGGAAAACGGAGATTATACCATATCCATTGGAGCCAGCGTGGGAGATATAAGATTAAGCGGGACGCTCACTCGTTCGGGTACCACCGAGGTACTGCCATATGCACCGGAAAAAATGAATTCTTATTATTCCGGGCAAATTGCCGATGTATCCGCAGAAGAATTTGAGACGCTGTTAGGACGCCCCATTCCAAATGGGAAATGGAGAGGAGAGCTGGGAATCAATGATGCATTCTGCCAGATGTACTATGCAAAGAGCCGGCTGGCAAGATTTATTTACGCCATTTTGACGGGACTGAAAAATAAAAGTGAAGCAAAGGGGAAACCGGATTTGAACCTCCTTTTTATTTACAGCATGCCGTTTCGGGGAATTGCAAAAATGACAAATGGCGTGGTCAGCATGGAAATGGCAGAGGGAATGGTTCTTATTGTTAATGGACATTTCCTCAAAGGGATAAAAAAATTGATCGGAGGCTTTTTCTCCAATGCAAAAGCAAACAGGATTTATGAAAAGAAGCTGTCCGGGAAATAGATTGGAGTGATGAAATGCTGACAGGTTTAAAAAGAGGGTGGAAGTCGTTTTCAGGCAGACATCCCGCAATGGCACAATTTATAATATTTTTTATGGTATCCAACGGGGTTACGGTGTTGCAGATGATTTTAATGCCGGTTTTCAGGAATGTATTTGAAATGACCACTCTTGTAAATACCAGTTTCCAGATCGGTCACATCGGCTCCAACTTAGATGGCTCTCCTTACTATATTTTTAATTACGGGGCAGGAACTCTTTCCATGGGCGGAGGCGGAGGACTTGCATACTTTCTGGCAGTGGAAATTACCATGGCAATCGCACAGGTGATCAATTTCTTTCTTCAGAGAAATGTGACATTCAAAGCCAATAACAGTATTTTTAAGGCAGCCGTGTGGTATGTGATCGCCTATGTGATCATTACTATCGGCGCAGCTGCCCTGCAGGGACTTTATAAGGCTCCGGTCTATGATCTTTTTATGAACAGGTTTCATTTAGGCAGGAGCGGTGAAACCATGGCAGATGTGATTACAATGCTGATTAACTCAGCTGTTTCATTCTGGGTCTTTTTCCCCATTTTTCGCATTATTTTTAAAAATAAGGAAGCTTAAAAGGGGATTTTCAGGAGCCGGAACCCTTTTTGGGGCGGTTCACATCTTGTCTCTGTACTCCATATAATAAAGTGTACAGCAGATAAATCAAAATGCACAAATGGCTAGTGAAACTTTTACGTCGCAGAAAGCTCTTTGCTGTCAGGAACATTTAAATACCTAAGTGTATTAACTAAAAGGTGTGAACGTTGAACTGCTTTTTCGAATCTTGCTGGAATAACTGTAATGGGAACTGCAGCGGCGACGATTGTAGTTAAAATAAGCGGAAGTCAGGTGGTATCGGCTTCCGCTTTTCACTTGAATAAAATAGAAAACAGACACAATTAAAGGGCAGGCAGCATATTCTGAATGGTACTATAAAAATATAAAGGAAATTCAGAACCATGCAAAGGGAAAAATACTACCGGGATTGCCTGCCGGTAAGGGAACCATATTACTGCCTGAAAGCAGTCTGGAAAGAAAGAAATGTACTGAGAGCGTGGATAAAAGGCATATTGTGGTATAAACAGGCACTGAAGCAGGAACCACTTATTACAACGAAAGTAAAACGTGTGGCGCAGCAGACCGGTGTAGATATGGTCGGTGCCCAGTACCGGATCAAGTCAGTCGGCTCTTATTTAAAAAAATTCTACCGCAAATACAGCCAGACAGGGCAGGCATGGGAAATTAACGACATACTGCGTTACACCTACACCGTTTCTCCGGAAGTGCTTTCAGAAAAAGTATTAAAAATTATTGAGATCTACAAAAATTCTGGTTATATTACGGTTGAAATTGAGAATTACTGGCTTGACAATCATAATCCCTATAATGGAATTAATACCATACTGCGGTCACCACAGGGGCAGGTGTTTGAGCTTCAGTATCATACACCGGAAAGCTTTGGTGTAAAGAGCGGAAAAATCCATGAACTATATGAGAAACAAAGACTGATAAAGGATGTCAGCAGCAGGGAATACATAGAACTGGGGGATCAGATGTTTGAACTTTCTGATTCTATGGAAATTCCAAAAGGGATAGAAAAGGTACAGTTCTTTGGATCTGAGAACGGGGAATGGGTGAGACAGGGATTGTCTCTGGAATATTTTTATCCAAAGGATGTATTCCGATAAAAATACATCCTTTTATTTCCACTATTAATCGAACATACATTCGTTTATCATATACTCAGAGGTGAGTGTATGAATCGGGTTATTTTTCATATTGATGTAAATTCTGCGTTTTTAAGCTGGGAAGCGGTTTATCGTTTAAAGCATCTTTCGGGAAATCTGGATCTGCGGCTGGTGCCATCTGCAGTGGGGGGAGATGTGACCATGCGCCATGGAATTATTCTGGCGAAGAGCATCCCGGCAAAGAAGTATGGCATCCACACCGGTCAGTCCGTTACGGAGGCGCTCCAGAAGTGTCCCGGACTTTTACTGGTTCCGCCCAACTATAATCTGTATCAGCGGTCCTCCCAAAGCTTTATCCGCATTTTAAAGGAGTATTCTCCCACAGTAGAGCAATATTCCATTGATGAGGCATACATGGATATGACGGGAATGGAAGCACTGTTTGGAGAACCCCAAAAGGCAGCTTTGGAAATCGGTAGGAGAATCAGAGAAGAGCTGGGCTTTACCGTTAATATTGGGATTGCTGATAATAAAGTCCTGGCAAAGATGGCTTCGGATTTTAAAAAGCCGGACCGGGTTCATACGCTGTGGACCGGAGAAATCCAGGAAAAACTCTGGCCATTGCCGGTCAGTGAACTGTTTTTTGTAGGCAGGGCCACGTTTCGCAAGCTTAGCCAGCTGGGAATAAAAACAATTAAAGATCTGGCAGAAACCGACCCTGGCCTTATAAAAAGTCATTTTGGCAAGATGGGAGAGGTGATCTGGTGCTTTGCCAATGGACTGGATTTTTCAGCGGTAGAACCAGTTCCACCGCCCAACAAAGGATACGGCAACAGTACCACCATCCCCTTTGATGTAGCAGATAAGGAACATGCCCATCTGGTGCTGTTATCCCTTGCCGAAACTCTTGCTGCAAGACTTCGGTCGGATAATGTCCGCGCCGGAGTGTTAGCTGTGGGAATCAAGGACTGGGATTTTCATTATTACAGCCATCAGACCATTCTTTCTTCCCCTACCAATATAACAGAAGAGATCTTTCAGACAGCCTGCCAGGTATTTGATGAGGCATGGGATGAACAGCCGGTCCGCCACCTTGGAATTCACACAACCAGGATTACGAAGGGGAGTGACCGGCAGCTTGGCCTGTTTGACACAGGAGATTATGAAAAGCAGCAGCGTCTTGATGAGACCGTGGATGAAATCAGAAAACGGTTCGGCAATGATTCTATTAAAAGAGCCTCTTTTTTAACATCACCACAGAATACGGCAGCGCGCTGTCTGGATCATATGGGAGGCGGAATCAGCAGGGAGAAAAGGACTGTGGATTACAGCAGACAGACTATTTTATAAAAACAGGAAGTGAGAAGGATGTCCACTTTTGGAATCGGGATCAATGCAGAGGCGATTGACAGCGGAGAAATAAAAGGTAAAATGTATCATATAGCCTGTAAGGCGTGGTTTACAGCCAGCTGTAATCTAAGACCGTTAAGCTTTAAATTTGAAGGCGATGACGGAGAGATCCAGACGGTAAGGGAAATCACGGTAAAACATAGCGAAAATAAAATTTATTCAGGAATTCCTTCCAAAGAGTATGGGTGCGAAGCCATAATCGGAGGAATACGCCATGAATTTAAGCTGATTTTTTACATGGAAGCCTGCAAATGGGTTATGATATTACCAAAATAAAATACAGGGAGGGAGAATGGCATGTGCGGAAGGTATTATGTGGATGATGAGACTGCAAGGGAGATTGAACAGCTGGTAAGAGAAATTGACAATAAAATAAACAGAGAGCGCCTTACCGGTGACGTTTATCCCACCAGCCAGGCAATGGTTCTTATCAGCAGGGACCGTCAGGTGATGCCTGTCCGGCAGCGCTTCGGATTTGAGAGCTTTCAGAAAAAAGGTGTGATTTTTAATGCCAGATCGGAGTCTGTGCTTCAAAAGCCCATGTTTCGTGAAAGCGTTCTCTTACGCAGGGCAGTCATTCCGTGCAGCGGATTTTATGAATGGAGTAAAAACAAGGAAAAGGCGGCCTTTTACAGGGAACATCATCCCACCATGTTTCTGGCTGGCTTTTATCAGCGGGCTGAGGAAGACCGGTTCGTAATTCTCACAACCAACGCCAATTCTTTTGTGGCACCGGTTCATGACCGGATGCCGCTGATACTGGAAAAAGACGAGATCAGGGACTGGCTTTCTGACAAAGAAGCGTTCCGGGATATGCTGGAGGAGAGACAGATTCCGCTGAAGCGGCGTCAGGAATATGAGCAGCAGGAGCTTAAGCTTTTTTAATCCCTAATTGAGATTTTATATCAAAAATTAACAAAAAAAAGAGGTTTAGCCGCTTGAATTCCATTAAAAAAAGAATTGTAAAGGGATTCAGGCGGTGTTATAATTTTATATAGTTAATTAGCTAACTATTAGCAGGCTAACAAAAAGGAGGCGTGAAAATGAAACCGATGTGCCGTTTTGGAGGGGAAGGATCAATGGATTTGAGCTCACCGATGCACAGCGTTATGACAAAATATATGAGGATCATGAAGATGCACCGGTGTATTTTAGATGAACAGGGGAAGCAGACCGGAGTATACCGAAGTCAGCATCAGATTTTAATGATGCTTTTTGAACATTCCAATGTGTCACAAAAGGAGATCGCAAAACGCCTTTACGTTTCCACTGCCACCATAGCGGTATCAGTAAAGAAACTGGAAAAAGGAGGTTACATTACCCGGATCGTCGACAAAGAGGATAATCGGATGAACCAATTGTGTCTGACAGAGAAAGGGAGGGATATGGTAAGCAAAAGCCGGGAATATTTCCGTAATGTAGAAATGAAGATGTTTCAGGGCTTTTCTGAAAAAGATTTAATGGATATGGGCGAGGTTCTGGACCGTATTTATGATAATTTATCCCAAATACCAATAGAAAAGGACATGGCAGAAAGAGAGGAATAACAACTTGAAACGATACTGGAAATATATAAGACCCTATCTGGGTGCCTTTATTCTGGCTCCTGTTCTGATGCTCACGGAAGTGTTTGGCGAGATACTGCTGCCAAGGCTGACTTCCATGATTATCAATAACGGAGTGCTGGTAAGAGATGAAACATACATTGTAAAAATGGGCATTATCATGGTTCTCATTGCTGTAGTCATGGCAATCGGTGGAATCGGAGCCGCTTATTTCTCGGCAAAGGCTTCCATCAGCTTCAGCACTGATTTAAGAAAAGATATTTTTCATAAGGTTCAGGAATTTTCTTTTAAAAATATTGATGATTTCAGTACCGGATCACTGGTGACCAGGCTGACCAATGACATTCAGCAGATTCAGAACGTAGTGATGTTAACCCTTCGTATGATGTTTCGGGCTCCTGGCATGCTGATTGGCGGGTTAATCATGGCATATTTAATGAACAGGCAGCTGGTCAGCATTCTTCTTGTGGTGATTCCGGTGCTTGTCATTATAATTGCCATTATACTGATTATTGCATTTCCCCGGTTCGAGGCCATGCAAAAGAAGATCGACCGTTTAAACTCCGGCGTACAGGAGGCATTAACCAATGTGAGGGTAATTAAATCCTTTGTAAGGGAAAGCCATGAGGAAGAAAAGTTTCAGGCTACCAACCGGGACCTAAAAGAAGGCAGTTTAAATGCCATGAAGGTAGTGATCACTTCCATGCCCTTAATGATGCTGATGATGAACATCACCACCATCGCGGTCGTGTGGTATGGAGGAAATTTAATTATCGCAGGTAAAATGCCTGTGGGAGATTTAACTGCATTTACCATATACATTGTTCAGATTCTCATGTCTCTGATGATGCTTTCCATGGTATTTTTACAGGCCTCCCGTGCCATGGCCTCTTTAAAGAGAGTAAAAGAGGTCTTAGATACGGAAATCGACTTGACAGATGAACATGCTTCTCAGAAATCCGCACAGATTACTGCTGGAAAAGTGGAGTTTCGCAATGTCTGCTTCCAATATGACAAGGACGATCTTGTTCTGGATCACATCAGTTTCACTGCAAATCCCGGTGAGACCATTGGTATTATCGGTGCGACCGGAAGCGGCAAGACATCCCTGGTTCAGCTCATCCCCCGCCTTTACGATGCAGGGGAAGGCGAAGTGCTGGTAGACGGGATTAATGTAAAAGATTATTCCATCCGGCATTTAAGAGAAAGCGTAGGTATGGTGCTTCAGAAAAATGTTCTTTTTTCAGGAACCATTGAAGAAAATTTACGATGGGGAAATGAAGCGGCTGATCTGGATGAAATAGTCCTGATGTCAGAAAGCGCTCAGGCTCATGGATTTATCTCCAGCTTCAAAGACGGGTATAATACCGATTTGGGGCAGGGCGGCTCCAATGTCTCAGGAGGACAAAAACAAAGGCTGTGTATTGCCAGAACCCTTTTAAAGAAGCCTAAAATTCTCATTCTTGATGACAGCACCTCTGCAGTGGATACAGCAACTGAAGCAAAGATCAGGCAGAGCTTTACAACCACGCTGAAAGATACCACAAAATTTATCATTGCCCAGAGAATCGGGTCAGTGGAAAATGCGGATAAAATAATCGTTCTTGACGAAGGGAAAATTGCAGGGATTGGAACTCATGGAGAACTGATGGAAACCTGTGAGGCTTATCAGGAGATTTATTATTCACAAAAAGACCGGGAAAAGGAGGCAGGTGCATAATGGAAGAACAAAAGAAGATAGAAAGCTTAAAAAGGCGTTACGGCCGGTCTGCCTCGGTTCAAAAAGGCGGGAGAGGTATGGGAGGCCCCGGCCATGGAAGACCCATGAAAAAAGGCACTCCCAAGAATGCCAATGCCACTGCCAGACGTCTCCTGTCTTATTTAAGAGAATACAGACCCCAGATGGCGATCGCATTAGTGTGTGTAGTGATAGGAACTCTTTCTAATTTAGGTGGCTCTTATATGCTGCGGCCCATTATGAATCAGTTTATCGCACCGTTAGACGGAAGCAGGGGAGATGCGGCAGGTCTTGCAAAAGGGCTTGCAGTTATGGCAGCGGTTTTCCTGGTGGGAGTAGCGGCCAACTATGCCCAGTCAAGAATCATGATATCGGTTGCCCAGAATGCCCTTGAAAAAATAAGAGATGATTTATTTAAAAAGATGCAGACCCTTCCGGTACGGTTTTATGATACCAACAATACCGGAGACTTAATGAGCCGTTTCAGCAATGATGTGGATACCATTGGTCAGATGTTAAGCAATACCTTAATCCAGCTCTTCTCAGGAGCATTAAGTATTGTGGGAACGCTGTTTCTTATGATCTATACGAATATCTGGCTGACACTGGTGACTCTGGTGCTGATACCGGTTATGATAAAGGCAGCAGGAATGATTGGTGCGAGAAGCCAGAAGTATTTCAGCGCCCAGCAAAGCTCTCTGGGTGCAGTGAATGGATATATTGAAGAGACAATCAGCGGACAGAAAGTGGTAAAAGTATTCTGCCATGAAAATGAGGCAGAAGAGGAATTTGGAATTCTCAATGATGATTTGAAGAATAACATGATAAAAGCCCAGTTTTTCGGCGGTGTCATGATGCCGATCATGTTTAACCTAAGTCAGTTAAATTATATTTTAACTGCCTGCATCGGAGCACTTTTATGTGTAATAAAAGGATTTGACGTTGGCGGACTAACGGTATTTTTAAACTTTTCCAGACAGTTCAGCCGTCCGATTAATGAAATTTCCATGCAGATCAGCAACGTCTTTTCTGCTCTTGCAGGTGCAGAACGGGTATTTGCAATTATGGATGAAAGCCCGGAGCCTGCAGACGGGGAAGATGCAAAAGTGCTGGAGCCAATGAATGGTTTTGTGGAATTAAAGAACGTGACCTTTGGCTATAATCCGGATAAAGTGATTTTAAAAGATATCAGTCTTTATGCAAAGCCAGGCCAGAAGATTGCCTTTGTAGGTTCAACCGGAGCGGGTAAAACAACAATCACCAATTTGTTAAACCGTTTTTACGATATACAGGGCGGAGAAATTAACATTGACGGTGTAAATATCACAAATATAAAAAGAGAAAATCTTCGGGAAAATATCGCCATGGTGCTCCAGGACACCCATTTGTTTACAGGAACTGTAATGGAGAATATTCGTTATGGAAGACTGGATGCGACAGATGAAGAAGTGATCGAGGCAGCAAAAACAGCGTCTGCCTACTCCTTTATCACGAGACTGCATGACGGATTTCAGACGGTTTTAGAAGGAGATGGAGCTAATTTAAGCCAGGGTCAGAGACAGCTACTTAACATAGCAAGAGCAGCTATTTCCAAAGCCCCCATTTTAATTCTTGACGAGGCAACAAGTTCGGTAGATACAAGAACAGAAAGGCATATTGAACGGGGTATGGACCGCCTTATGACCAACCGGACCACCTTTGTAATCGCTCACCGGCTGTCCACAGTCAGAAATGCCAATGCCATTATGGTACTGGAAAATGGTGAGATCATCGAACGGGGTGATCACGAGGAACTTTTAAATCATAAAGGACGATATTATCAACTTTACACCGGAGCAGCAGAACTGGATTAATCCATGGTTTTTAACAGTTAATTTAGTGAGGGAGCATTGGGCAAAGCTATGAATGGGAAGGGATTTCTGCTCATGGCAAGCCGGATGCTCCTGTTTTGTTATTATTTTTTTTAATAAATAAATGGGCTGATTAATGAAAAATATTTATTAATAATAAAGAGAATTTTTAAACAAAAAGAAAAAATTAACAAAAATTTAACAAAGAAGAATGTATAAAAATAAAAACAATAATTAAAAAAACTGATTATTTTGTTTTTTTATGTATACAAGAAGAAATGATTGTTTTTTTTGGAAAACAAAGTCATTGGTTACAAAGTTTAATTGTCTAAAATTTAACAATGAATTACAACTTAAGGCAGGTGGTTCCTCCCACCAATGGTAAGAATTACAATCGGAACACAGTATACAATATGTAATTTCGGATTGTTTCGGCCTACAGATTGTGTTATACTTACTCCGGTGACAAAGTGAGAAGATTTTGTCGGGAGAGATAAAGAATTGTAGAGAAAGAGGGTTAGTCTAATGGGTTTGGCTACATTTAAAGGCGGCATTCACACCTATGAAGGAAAAGAATTGTCGGAAAATAAACCTGTGCAGGTACTGCAGCCAAAAGGCGAGATGGTGTTCCCGCTATCCCAGCATATCGGTGCTCCTGCGAAGCCTCTGGTGGCAGCAGGTGATCAGGTATTAGTTGGTCAGAAGATCGGAGAAGCAGGCGGTTTTATTTCTGCCTGTGTGATCAGTTCTGTTTCAGGAACAGTAAAAACCATTGAACCAAGAATGGTTGCCAACGGCTCCATGGTAATGTCAATCATTGTTGATAATGATGGCAAATATCAGGAAGCGGAAGGTTTTGGAAAACAGCGGGATCCCAAATCCCTGTCAAAAGAGGAGATACGTGATATCGTAAAGGAATCCGGCATTGTAGGACTTGGCGGTGCAGGTTTTCCCACACATGTAAAGCTTACACCAAAGGATGAGTCAAAGATTGATACGATTATCGTTAACGGAGCAGAATGTGAACCATATCTGACTTCCGATTATCGGATGATGCTGGAAGAGCCGGAAAGTATTATTAAAGGTCTGAATATCATTCTTCAGCTGTTTGATAATGCAAAAGGTGTGATTGGAATTGAAGACAATAAACCAGAGGCAATTAAAGTGATGACGGAGCTTGTAAAAGATGAGCCAAGAATCACGGTTTGCCCCTTAAAGACAAAATATCCACAGGGTGGAGAGCGTGCTTTAATCTATGCGGTAACAGGAAGAAAGATCAACTCTTCCATGCTTCCGGCTGATGCGGGCTGCATCGTGGATAACGTGGATACGGTGATATCCATTTACAATGCTGTTGCAAATTCCACTCCATTAATCAGAAGAATTGTAACAGTTACCGGCGATGCGATTGCAAACCCACAGAACTATAATGTGAGAACAGGAACAAATTATGCCGAGCTGTTAGAGGCTTCCGGCGGATTTAAAACAGAACCGGAGAAAGTAATTTCCGGAGGACCAATGATGGGGCAGGCATTGTTTAACATGAATATTCCTGTTACCAAAACCTCCTCTGCGCTTACCTGTATGTCAAAGGATGAGGTTGCACTAAATGCACCTACTGCCTGCATCCGTTGCGGCAGATGTGTCAATGTATGTCCAAGCCGCGTGGTTCCACAGATGATGATGCAGGCAGCTATGAGATCTGACATAGATACATTTGTAAAATTAGATGGTATGGAATGCTGCGAATGCGGCTGCTGTGCATATGCCTGTCCGGCGAAACTGCCATTAACCCAGGCGTTTAAAGAGATGCGCAAAACAGTTATCGCAAGCAGAAAAAAAGCGTAGGAGAGTGAAGTATGAGTAAATTATTAAACGTATCATCATCACCTCATGTCAGGGACCAGGTAACATCACAGAATCTTATGCTGGATGTTGCAATTGCCATGATCCCGGCTACTGCGTATGGTGTATATCAGTTTGGAGTAAAAGCTGCACTGGTGTTACTTGTCAGCATTTTATCCTGTGTATTAAGTGAATATGTTTTTGAAACCCTTATGGGGAAACCAGTAACTGTCAGTGACGGCAGTGCACTTGTAACCGGAATGATTCTTGGACTTAACATGCCTCCGGCAATTCCGTTATGGATGCCATTTTTAGGCGGTGTGTTTGCGATTATTGTTGTAAAACAGCTTTACGGCGGTCTGGGACAGAACTTTATGAACCCTGCCCTTGCGGCAAGATGTTTTCTTCTGATCTCATTTGCAGGTCCTATGACCACGTTTACATACAATGACGCGGTTGTAAGTCCTACTCCTCTTGCAGCGTTTAAAGCTGGTCAGTCAGTTGATGTGGCTGCCATGTTTATCGGAAAAATTCCTGGAACAATCGGAGAAGTTTCCGTTATCGCTCTTCTGATTGGTGCGGCGTATTTAATCGCAAGAAAAGTAATATCAATCCGTATTCCGGCTGCCTATTTAATTACATTTTCTCTGTTTGTATTTGTGTTTGGACAGCATGACCTGATGTACGTCCTGACTCACTTATGCGGCGGCGGTATCATATTTGGTGCATTCTTCATGGCAACCGATTATGTAACAAGTCCTGTTACAATAAAGGGGCAGATCTATTTTGGAATTCTGTTAGGTGTGCTTACCGGTCTGTTCCGTCTTTTCGGAGGTTCTGCAGAGGGAGTTTCTTATGCAATCATCATCAGCAATATTCTGGTTCCGCTGATTGAGAAGATTTCACTTCCAAAAGCATTTGGAAAGGAGGGCAAATAAGATGAAGAGTGGCGGATATATGAAAGACGCGTTAATTTTATTTGTCATTACTCTGGTTTCCGGTTTCCTGTTAGGGGGTGCTTATCAGATTACGAAAGCTCCCATTGAAAAAGCAACTCTTGCTGCAAATATTGTGGCATATAAGGCAGTGTTTCCGGAAGCAGCTGATTTTAAGTCAGATGATAAGATGAAGGCAGCCATTGAAACCTGCAATACAGATCTTACCACACAGAACTTTGGTAAAGTTGGTGTGAACAATGCGCTTCAGGCGGTAGATGGAAGCGGTACACTGCTTGGTTATGTCATCACTTCCCATTCTGATGACAGCTACGGTGGTACAATCGAACTGTCTGTAGGAATTAAAGCCGATGGAAGCATAAGCGGAATTGAGTTTCTGGCAATCAGCGATACTCCAGGTTTGGGTCTTAAGGCCAAAGAACCGGCATTTAAAGATCAGTACAATGGAAAGAGTGCGGAGTCACTTACGGTAACCAAATCAGGTAATGCAGGCGATGCTGAAATCAACGCCATCAGCGGTGCAACCATTACATCAAGCGCTACTACCAATGCGGTTAATGCAGCATTGTATTATGTGCATCACTATATGAATCAGTAGGAGGTGGGAAGATGAACAACAAATGTACAGAACGTTTATTTAACGGTATCGTAAAAGAGAACCCGACCTTCGTGCTGATGCTCGGTATGTGTCCGACTCTGGCTGTTACCACATCTGCAGTAAACGGAGCAGGTATGGGACTTTCCACAACTGTGGTACTGTTATTTTCTAATATGATTATTTCTGCTATGCGTAAGATTATTCCGGACCGTGTCAGAATTCCGGCTTACATTGTTATTGTAGCAACTCTCGTTACTATCGTGCAGCTGCTTTTACAGGCATACGTGCCCAGCCTTTATTCAGCTCTTGGAATCTACATTCCGCTGATCGTAGTTAACTGTATTATCTTAGGTCGTGCAGAATCCTATGCTTCCAAGAACGGAGTGGCAGAATCCACCTTTGACGGAATCGGTATGGGACTTGGTTTCACGGTAGCCTTAACCTGTATCGGACTTGTTCGTGAGATCCTGGGTTCCGGTGCCATATTCGGACACACCATCATTCCGGAGAATTACCACATTGCTATTTTTGTTCTGGCTCCTGGTGCATTCTTTGTGCTTTCTATTTTAACTGCTTTGCAGAATAAATTTAAAGCTCCGTCTGCAACCAACGGCTCTGTTCCACAGTCTAAGTTAGCCTGCGGAGGCAACTGCATGTCCTGTACCGGTTCTTCCTGCATGTCAAACCATGAAGTTTTAGAGACCAGAAAAAGACAGGCAGAGGAAGAAGCTCTTGCAGCGAAAAAAGCAGAAGTAGCCAGAAAAGAAGCAGAATTAAAAACGGCAACTTCCAAGAAAGACGAATAGGAGAGTGGATCGATGAAAGAATTATTATTAATTGCCATTGGCTCCGCACTGGTTAACAACGTAGTGCTCAGTCAGTTCCTCGGCCTTTGTCCATTCCTTGGAGTTTCCAAAAATGTGAAAACTTCTGCCGGCATGGGCGCGGCTGTTATCTTTGTAATTACCATTGCATCATTTGTTACCAGCTTAATTTATAAGAGTGTATTGGTCGGTCTTCATCTGGAATTTTTACAGACCATCGTATTTATTCTTGTAATTGCAGCGCTGGTACAGTTTGTAGAAATGTTTTTAAAGAAATCCATGCCTGCTCTTTATGACGCCCTTGGTGTATATCTGCCTCTGATTACAACAAACTGTGCTGTTTTAGGTGTGGCACTGACCAATGTTCAGAAGGACTATAACATTCTGGAGAGCGTTGTAAACGGTGTGGGTATTTCCGTTGGTTTCACCATTGCCATTATTATGCTGGCTGGTGTCCGTGAAAGAATCGAATATAATGACGTTCCTCATTCCTTTAAGGGATCACCAATTGTTCTGATTACCTCTGGCCTGATGGCAATTGCATTTTTCGGATTTTCCGGATTAATTTAAGGGAGGAGACGAAAGAATATGATAACAGGAATTATTTTTGCGGCGGCCGTTGTTGGCATTATCGGTATTCTGATTGGAGTATTCCTCGGCATTGCAAGTGAGAAATTTAAAGTTGAGGTTGACGAGAAGGAGATCATGGTCAGAAATGAGCTGCCAGGCAACAACTGCGGCGGTTGCGGCTATGCAGGGTGTGATGCTCTTGCAAAAGCCATTGCTGCAGGTCAGGCTGATGTTGGTGCCTGTCCGGTTGGTGGTGCTTCTGTGACTGAAAAGATCAGTGAAATCATGGGAGTAGCTGCAGGTTCAGCTGAGAAGAAGGTCGCTTTTGTTAAGTGCAAAGGCAGCTGTGATAAAACGAAAGTTCAGTATAATTATTATGGTATTGATGACTGCCGTAAGATTTCAGTCGTACCTGGATCTGGTGAGAAGTCATGTGTTTATGGCTGTATGGGATACGGATCCTGTGTGAAAGCATGTGAATTTGATGCGATCCATGTTGTGGACGGTATTGCGGTAGTTGATAAGGAGAAGTGCGTTGCCTGTGGCAAATGTGTGGCTTCCTGTCCCAATGCATTAATTGATATGGTTCCATATAAAGCAGAGTATTTAGTTCAGTGTAACTCCCATGATAAGGGAAAAGATGTAAAGGCTAAATGCGATGTGGGCTGTATTGGATGTACCATGTGTATCAAACAGTGTGAATTTGATGCCATCCATATGGACAATAATGTTGCGATTATTGATTATGACAAATGCACCAATTGCGGTAAATGTGCCGCCAAGTGCCCGGTTAAGGTAATTATATAAAATGTTATAGGTATAAGAGTGCTGTAATACAGGCTTGTTTCTTAACAGTCTTGTGTTACAGCATTTTTTTGTTAATTTTCTAGCAATTTAACAGAAAATGTTAAAAAAATGATTTATAATTTAGATTAATTCTTGATAAAAAGCAAATATACTGATATAATAGCAAATACAAAAAAGATACAAAGGAGATGGTTCTATGAAAAAAAACATGATAATTTATGTTCTTTCATTCATGATTATATTCCTGCTTGCGGGCTGTGCCGGTTCAAAAGTACAGGACAATACCACTGAATCCTCAGAAAAACTGGAGCTTACATTGGATGAACTTTCAAAATATAATGGCAAAGACGGAAATCCTGCTTATATCGCGGTTGATGGCGTGATCTATGATGTTACTGAAAGCAAGATGTGGAAGGACGGAGAACACAATGGCTACACGGCAGGTAAGGATCTGACAGAAGAGATTAAGAAAGTATCTCCTCACGGAACTTCTGTTTTAAAGAAGATGAAAGAAGTAGGAAAAATTGTGGAATAAACCGGAGGCGATAATATGTATGAAGTGTTAGGTATTATAAGCGCAGTTTTGTTTGCAATTGTTATGATGCCGTTTTTACTGAGGCATTTTAACCGGATATTCTACAAAGGGAAAAATCGTATGATTTCCAGTTGGAGAATGAGGTTTAGAAAGATTCATAAACCTGCCGGGTTTAGTCTGGCAGTGATTGCCCTGATTCATGGATACCTGGCGCTTGGTTCAATCCGGCTTCATACAGGTACCCTTGCCTGGATTGTCAGTATTGCGGCGGTAATTCTTGGAGTACTCTTTTCCATAAAGAAAAAAGCTGTAATCTTAGTATGGCACAGGAGAATCGCGTTACTGGCCATTCTTTTTATCGCTTTGCATCTGCTGGTACCAGGTGCGCTTTATTACATTGGATTTTAAAAGAAGAGCGTTACATTTTATCAGGCTGAACAGGCCCACACAGGTAGAGTAAAAATCGAACCTGTGTGGGTCTGTTCAATTTATTGGAGCATAAAACCAGTATTTTATTACATATAAACTTCTATTTTCAACATGGTTCCGTTTTTTGTAGAATTTTGTAGTATATTGGAAAACAGACCGAGGGGGAGGTGAGTGTCATATCGTATTAAGTATTGCATCAGGTCGCCGAATATCCGGTAATTTAATCAAAAGAATCTGGTAACAAAAGATAATGGAGGGTAATTATTATGAAAAAGCTACTTTTATTGTTTCTGACTTTAACGATGGCGTTGTCAGCCAACAGCATCTCCTTTGCTGCACAAGAGGATTCCACAAAAGAATTTATAGAAGCGAAAACAGTATCTGTAAGTGGTGAGAGCAGCCCTGTAAACAGGGATTCCCTGAAAACTCCCAAAGGCGCCCGATCTGCAAGACCACAGGATAAATCAGGCGTTAAGAAGGATGATTTACTGAATCAAAGCCTTTCACGCCAGGCAGCCACTTCGTGGAAGTACCTAAATGGATATACTGTATACAGCCAGATCACTAACTATAATTGCGGCCCGGCAACTGTTCAGGCTGCATTAAATTATCTCGGCGTTTCTCGCAATCAGTCGGACATTGCAAGAGGATGCCGGACTACCACCAACGGCTCCTATCTCGCGGATATGATAAACTATATTAACGGTCAGCAGACGAGGAACAGATACGTAGGAAGATACAATGAATCCTCCTCTGAGATGTGCAGACTATTATACAATGGTGTTTCCACTTCGAAAGCGGCTCCCATTATAGGAGTGACCTTTTCAACCAGTGACGGCTGGCTCTATTCAACTAATGGTCATTTCATGTCCGTGTATGGAGCGAAAAGTGATAAATCCGCATTTGCCCTGGGTGATCCATGGATTGGATACTCTGGTTCAGGATTGGATGGAGAATCCTGGACATATACGAAGTCTGCATCTACTTTATATAAAGCATACAACCGGGTAAATATTGGATTTATGTATTAAATTTATAGAATGCCAGATTTCTTAAAAAGACTGAGGGGATATGTTCCCTTTGGTCTTTTTAAGGCAATAAGAGGGAGTTCCTGAATATATGAATAAGAAAATCAAAGTCTTTATCCTGCCGCTGATCATGGTATGCATCATATTCCTGTCAGGATGCCATATTCAGGCGGATCATGGCAATACCGGTGAATCCACATCAAATAAAGTCCAGGCATACAATGTGACCTTTGATAATTCTGCTCTGAGAACCTATATAGATATTTATGAAACCAAATTATTATATATGGAGATGAGTGAGTCGGAGGCTGCTTTTTATATTTACAATTTTAAGGATGGAAGTAATCGAAAGATTTTGACCGTAGATAATTTTGCTTTGAAAGGGATGAGCAATGCATTGATCAATGACACGCTCTATTTCTATTTAAGTCTTTATAATGGATCTGAACTGGAGAATGACTTATATGCTGTAAATTATATGGAAGATAAGATGTATGCAGTATCTAAAAATATGTATTCCCAGAAGCTTATTCCATTAACAGTCTTAGGGGGCAGCCTGGTATCTCTTCAAGGTAATAATACGGATAATGGAGCCTTTTATTCTTTTATGGAAACGATGAACAGTAACCAGAACATGGAGCAGGTGCAACTGGATTCTGATAAGATAAACCCACCCCGTCAAATTATATATATAACCAGTGATGGGAGCTGTCTATATGCTTTAGAAAAAAGCAAGTCTGGTTCCAGTTTCAATTGTTTTATCACCAGGTACAATTCTGATTTTGCTTTTATAAGTGAAACAGATATAACCAATCTGTTAAAAACCTACGAATTAACCAGTGGAATAGGTTCTTTCAGTGTATTCAGTCACTATTTTACCATTACGGATTATTCCAATAATACCATTGTGGGTGATTTCGACAGAGGGGATAATCAGGCTCTTTTATATGAAAATGATGTTGAGTATGTTCGCGATTTTTCCGGTCTTACTACTAATAAATATTTGTATAAAAGAAATACCAATCAGAATTACAAAATGGATGAGGTTACAGGAAAAATTGAGCTTCAAAATTTTGATTTAGATAATGATTCATCAAATATTCGTGTCATGCTGTCTTATGGGGATAATCTATTAATTGTCAAACAGCCGGATTCTGATCATGACGGCAGTGAAACGGTATATCTGATTCCCACAGATAACGATAAATAGTGAAGGGAAAAGAAAGGATGCCGTCAAGCAGCTGAAATCAGCTATGCTTCGCGGCACCCTGTCTTTATTCTTATAATTTAGAATCCAAAATATTTCATGGCATTGTTATAAGAAATGCCTTCGATAATTTCTTTTAAAGCCTTCTGGTCGTCTGGATATTCTCCGTTATCTACCCAGCCGCCTACCAGCTCGCAAAGAATTCTGCGGAAATATTCGTGTCTGGTATAAGATAAGAAGCTTCTGGAGTCGGTAAGCATTCCGATGAAGTTTCCAAGGCATCCTAAGTTGGCAAGAGAAGTCATCTGGTCTGTCATGCCGGTTTTGTGATCATTAAACCACCAGGCAGAACCCTGCTGGATTTTTCCAGGGTACTGACTCTGGAAGCAGCCAAGGATTGTTCCGATGGAAGCGTTATCATTGGGGTTTAAGGAGTAGATAATTGTCTTCGGAACCTCATCAGTAGCGCTTAAAGCGTTAAGATAATCAGCCATCTGTGCGGAAGGAGCGTAGTTGTTGATACAGTCAAATCCGGTATCAGGTCCTAACTGCTCAAACATAAACGCATTGTTATCTCTCTTGCAGCCGTAATGAAGCTGCATGATCCATCCCATACGATTGTATTCTTTTGCTGCAAATATCATAAATGCAGTTTTGTATTTCAGTTCTTCTTCTTTCGTAACAGCTTTTCCGGAAACGCTCTTTGCAAAGATCGCATCAAGCTCTGCATCATCTGCAGGCACATACATTACATACTCAAGGGCATGGTCGGAAACGCAGCAGCCCTGGCTTGTAAAGAATTCCATACGGTTCTTTAAAGCAGCCTTTAAAGAAGCGAAGTCTTTGATTTCCATGCCGCTTGCTGAAGACAGCTTTGCAATATAAGCTGCAAAGTCAGGCTTTTCAACATTCATGGCTTTGTCTGGTCTCCATGCTGGAAGAACCATTACCTCAAATGAAGAATCTGCAGCAATTTTCTGATGCCATTCCAGTGTATCAGCAGGATCATCAGTAGTACAGATTAAGGTTACATTGGACTGTCTGATTAAATTGCGTACACTCATGGAATCCTGATGCAGCTTTTCGTTGCATAAATTCCAGACTTCTTCTGCTGTATCGCCGTTTAAGTAGCCGGTGTAACCAAAATATCTCTGAAGTTCCAGATGGCTCCAGTGATAAAGAGGGTTTCCGATGAGCTTTGGCATAGTTTCTGCCCATTTCTGGAATTTTTCTCTGTCAGTGGCATCTCCAGTAATGTATTTTTCCTCTACACCATTGGAACGCATCTGACGCCATTTATAATGATCGCCGCCCAGCCATACCTGTGTAATGGTATCAAATTTGCGGTCTTCATAGATTTCCTGTGGATTGATGTGGCAGTGATAGTCTACGATAGGCATCTTTGCCGCATAATTGTGATAAAGATCTTTTGCAGACTGGGTAGACAGTAAAAAGTCCTTGTCCATAAACTGTTTCATGTTGGTGAGTCCTCCTTAAAAATATATGTGATTAGAAATTAGTAGTACCTCGCTTTATGAGCTCTGGAGTAATGGTGGTCTTTGCAGGCACATTGCCTCCTTCCAGCACCTTCATCAAAGTATTGACAGTAGTGGTGCAGAGAGCTTCAACCTTGTTGTCCACGGAAGTGATTTCGGGAGTTGTACAACGGGACAATATGGAATTATTGTATCCGATGATGCTTAAGCCCTCAGGGATGGAAATTCCGGTCTGATTCGCATATTTTACCGCACCAACGGCCAAAATATCCTCAGCAGCTAAAACGGAATCAAATTTTATTCCGGAATCAGACAGTTCCTTAAGCTGCTCCATGGCAAGATCCGGATCTTTGGAGCAGAGAACCATAAGTTCGTCCCGAACCGGTAAACTGGCAGCAGCAGTGGCCTGACGATAACCGGAGAGCTTCCGTAAATTGCTGTAAGAAGTGCCGGAATAAAGATATAACAGTGCTGACCGGCCTGATTCGTAAAGCTTTGCAGCAGCAGAATAGACAGCGGCCTGATCGTCACAGACTGTGCTGTAAATCTGCCCGCCCTCCAGACAGCCATTGACCAGCATAATAGGGATGTCCTTTGCAGCTTCCAATAGATAGGCATTGTCCTTTTCTCTGGCTTCCACATAATGGGAGCCGGCAAGGATTATGGCATCCACCCGCTTGGAACGCAGCAGTTCCAGATACTTCTTTTTGGTTTCGGGAAGATAGCCGCTGCAGCATAAGATGGAATCATATCCGCTGCTTCTCAGTTGCTTTTCCAGAAAATAGACAGCCTCTGCAAGCCATGGGTCAGAGGAATCCGCACACATGATTCCAATGGTCTTCATGGTGTTAAGCCCCAGACTTCTGGCGAACACATTCGGTGTATAACCCAGCTCGTCCATGACAGCGAGAACCCGCTTTCTGGTCTTCTCACTGACATTGGGATTCCCGTTAATCACGCGGGAAACGGTGGCGATTGAAACATGAGCATGTTCGGAAACATCATAAATATTCAAAAGCATCCCTCCGTAATTGTAAGTATTTACATTCCTAAGTTATTATACATAATTATGATATATATTACAATCCCCCATTTATTAATTTTGTAAAATAATCCATAAAATCAGTATAATCCTGTAAACACTTACAAATACTTCGTATATGCGAAAATAATCTTGCTTTTTTGTAGATCCCGGGAGTATACTAGAGCCTAGAAACGGAGGCTATACCATGAAACTTAACAGAACCACACAACGTACAGTAGAAATCCTGAAGCTTATTTCGAAAACACCGGAAGGCGCAACGTTAGATGATATCTGTCAGAAACTGGATTTACCAAAGACCAGTGCCTATGATATTGTCACCACTCTGGGAGAGATGGGCATGGTCAATGTGACACGGGGGCAGAAGCAGAATTATACCATTGGCTTAATGGCATACAGAATCGGAGTAAATTATACCAATAATCTGAACTTCATCGGAATTATTGAACCGGTACTGAAGGCATTTTCCAAAGAAGTAGGAAAAACTGTTTTCTTTGGAGTTCCGTCGGATCATCATGTTGTATACATATGTAAGTTCGAACCGGAGAATCCTATCATTACAACCGCTACGGTGGGATCGAAAAATCCTATGTACTGCACTTCCCTTGGGAAGGTGATTCTTGCATACAGTGATGAAGAAAACAGAGATCAGATCATCAGCCGTATCCGATTTACCCGGTATACAGAACGAACCATTGAAAACAGAGAAGGCCTACTTGCTGAACTGGAACAGGTCAGAGAAAGAGGATACGCCTTTGATGCAAGAGAGATGGAAGAGCATATGCAGTGCGTGGGAGCACCGGTTTTTGACCAGGATGGCAACGTACTGGGAGCGATCAGCATATCCAGCTTATATAAGCCGGCAGAAGATTATGAGGCTCTTGGAACGCTGGTTTCCAGAAAGGGTATGGAGGTTTCCAGGTTATTAGGCTTTCTTGGAAAAATATGAGGAATACTTATTGACAAAATGCCTGGAAGCGATTAATATTTCAAGTATAAGAATCGTAAATATGAAGTTAATTCGTATATGCGAATTTAAAAAAGGAGAGAAGAACAATCATGAAAAAAGAACAAGTTTTATCAAAGATGAAAAAAGACTGTCTGGTTGCTGTTGTTCGTGCAAAAAGCCTGGAACAGGGCGAGAAAGTCGTTGATGCAATCATTGCAGGCGGAATTAATTTTATTGAAATTACTATGACTATGGATGAAGGAAACCCAATTGAATTCATCGCTAAAATGTCTGAAAAATATAGCACCAATGAAGATGTTGTAATCGGTGCAGGTACCGTACTTGATCCTGAAACTGCAAGAGCAGCAATCCTTGCAGGAGCAAACTATGTGGTAAGCCCAGGCTTAAACGTAGAGACAATCAAGCTTTGCAACCGTTACAGAGTACCGATGCTTCCAGGTGTTATGACTCCTACCGAAGCAATCACTGCACTGGAGTGCGGCTGTGACATCATCAAGATCTTCCCAGGCAACATCATGGGACCAGCAGCGATCAGCTCCTTTAAAGGACCCCTTCCTCAGGGTGATTTCATGCCATCCGGCGGTGTTGACGTTGATAACGTTGATAAGTGGATCAAGGCAGGAGCCTATGCCGTTGGTACAGGCAGCAGCCTGACAAAGGGCGCTAACACAGGCGATTTTGCAGCAGTTACAGCAAAAGCAAAAGAATTTGTTGAAGCAGTAGCAGCAGCTCGCAAATAATAGAAAACAACTTGAGAATTAAGGAGAATACAAAATGGCAAAGATCGTAACCATGGGCGAGATCATGTTAAGATTATCTACCCCGAACAATGAAAAGTTTATTCAGGCAGATGAGTTTGATGTAAATTACGGCGGCGGCGAAGCAAACGTTGCTGTTTCTCTTGCAAATTATGGACATGAAGCAGAATTCGTTTCTGCAGTTCCAAAGAACCCAATCGGTGATTGCGCAGTTGCAGCATTAAGAAAATACAATGTTGGAACAAAGCACATTGCAAAGACTGGTGAAAGACTTGGTATCTACTTCTTAGAGACAGGCTCTGCTATGAGAGCTTCTACTGTTGTATATGACAGAGCACATTCCTCTATCTCTACTGCAACAGCAGCAGACTTTAACTTCGATGAGATCTTCGAGGGTGCAGACTGGTTCCACTTTACAGGAATCACTCCTGCTGTCAGCGACAGTGCAGCGGAACTGACTGAGGCAGCTTTAAAAGCAGCTAAGGCTCATGGCGTAACTGTATCCGTTGACTTAAACTTCCGTAAGAAATTATGGTCTTCCGAGAAAGCTCAGAAGGTTATGACCAACTTAATGCAGTATGTTGATGTATGTATCGGTAACGAAGAAGATGCAGAGAAAGTACTTGGCTTCAAGCCAGGCAACACTGATGTTACTTCCGGAGAACTGGAATTACAGGGATATGTTGATATCTTCAATCAGATGGTTGACAAGTTCAACTTCAAGTATGTAATCAGCTCTTTACGTGAAAGCCATTCCGCTTCCGATAACGGCTGGTCTGCATGTATTATGGATGGAGCTACCCGTGAATTCTATCACTCCAGAAAGTATCATATCACACCAATCGTAGACCGTGTAGGCGGCGGAGATTCCTTCGCAGCAGGCGTGATCTGCGGTATGGCTGATAAGAAAGATTTCAAGGCTGCTCTGGAATATGCAGTAGCTGCTTCCGCATTAAAGCACACCATTCCTGGCGACTTTAACCTGGTATCCAGAGAAGATGTTGACAGCCTTGCTGGCGGTGACGGATCAGGACGTGTTCAGAGATAATCAGTCTGAACTGTTTTCGGCAGTAGATATAACTGCCTCTAACTGAACGAGGAAAGACATCGGGGGTCATTATGCATGACCCCCTTTTTTAAAATCTATGGAGGAACGATCAAGATGAGTGACAGACCATTTGATTTATTAAGCCTGGGAGAATTGCTTTTACGTCTGTCTCCGGACGGAGTGGAAAGACTGGTCCGGGGAGATTCCTTTCAGAAACAGGTTGGTGGAGCAGAGTTAAACGTTGCGGTAGGAGCGGCTCTTTTAGGGCTTCATACCGGTGTGGTAACCCAGCTTCCAGCCAATGATATGGGAAATTTTGTAAAGAACAAAGTGCGTTCCTATGGAATCAGTGATGATTATTTTGTTTATGATAACAGCTCCAATGCCAGACTTGGACTTTATTATTACGAATATGGTGCATATCCGAGAAAACCCAAGGTAATTTACGACAGAAAGAACAGTTCTTTCTATAATATCAGTGAAGCCTCTTTTCCAGAGGACATGTACAAAGCAACCACCTGCTTTCATACCACCGGCATTACCCTTGCTCTGTGTGAGAATACGAGAAAGACTGCCATTGATATGATACGCAAATTCAAAGAGAGCGGCACCATTATTTCTTTTGATGTAAATTTCCGCGGTAATTTATGGACAGGAGAGGAAGCAAGAGCCTGCATCGAGCAGATCCTTCCCTTTGTGGACATTTTCTTCTGTTCGGAAGATACAGCAAGGCTGACCTTCAAAAAAGAAGGAACAGCCAAAGAAATGATGAAGAGCTTTACAAAAGACTATCCCATTTCCATCGTGGCTTCTACGCAGAGAATCGTACATAGCCCGAAAAGCCATACGTTCGGTTCCATTATTTACGATGCTGCAAGAAACGAATATTATGAGGAAGAACCATACCATAATATTGATGTTGTTGACCGGATTGGAAGCGGAGATGCTTATATAGCAGGTGCACTTTATGGCCTTTTAAGCACTGGCGGTGACTGCATGAAAGCAGTTCAGTACGGCAATGCCACTGCGGCTTTAAAGAACACCATACCAGGTGATCTTCCAACCTCTGATTTAAGTGAAGTGAATACTGTAATTCGGGAACATAATGATAAGGGACCTCAAAGCGAGATGAGCAGGTAGGTAAATAAGATCTTTTGACAGGCGGAACAGGATAATGAAAATCCTGCTCCGCCTGATTTAATATTATTGTATTCATCCTGTAATGAATTTAAACCTTTAAATAAAATAATAGAATTTATATGATATGAAAATAAAATTGTAATGCATAATTGACAAAATAAAAATTATATTATATAGTTAGATTAGTTAATATGTGTAACAAAAGTTCTATAATTTACAATTTAAACGTTTAAACAACACTTATGCTGAAGGATTCTATATTATCTTTTAGCTATTCTTAAACATGGTAGTTTAAACGATTAAATAAAAAATAATCTGGAGGGAAAATTTTATGAGAAGGAAGAAATTATGGGGATTACTTTTTCTGACAGCGGCTGCAGTGGGAATGCTGGCCGGTTGCAGCACAAAGGGAGGAGAGACAGCCGGGGGTACAAAAAAAGACGGAGGTCAGAAGGTTACCATCGCTGTCTGGAATGAACCCAATAAGGATGAGGCGCTGAATATGTATGCCCAGGCAGAAAAGGCAACCGGGATTAAAGTGGAAGTAACGGTGATTCCGGAAAGCGACTATTCTTCCAAGTTAAATCAGATGGTTTCCACAGGGGATAATTCTGCTGATATCTATGTGATCTGGGAGAATGATATTGCCAATTTTGCCAAGGCAAAAGGCATCATACCCATGGATGATTACCTGAAAAATTCAACCGTCAAAACAGAAGATTTTATTGACGCAGTTTCCGCACTGTCCGCCGGCCTTGGAGGTACATACGGTCTGCCGTGGTGTGCTGCGACTGAGCTCCTTTTCTATAATAAAGATATGTTTGATGCTGCCGGGATTTCTTATCCAGACAACAACTGGTCCTATGAGGATTATAAGTCCGCTGCAGAAAAGCTGACCCAAAAGGCGGCTGATGGTACAACAAAACAGTATGGCTGTACACTTCCCAATACCCAGACCTGGTGGGCGGGAATTGGCGGTGCAGGCGATCAGGTATATGACCCTTCCAAGGGCCAGATGGTCATTGGTGACGGAGCAATATCCTTTGTCTCAGACGTGGCTGCTATGGCCAAAAACGGGGTGATGCCGGAACCATCTTCCGATACGGCAGATTTATTTGCTTCTGGTAAGGCGGCTATGAGCTGGCAGGGAAGCTGGAATATCGGAACTTATGGAAGCAGCCTTCCCTTTCAGTGGGATATTGCTACCATACCTACAGATAAGGTAAAATACAACACCCTTCATACCGGCTTTTACAGCATTAACGCAAAAAGTAAGAACCAGGATGCCGCATTTAAGGTAATTGAATATCTGATGGGAGAAGAGGGGCAGACCATTAATTCTAAGTCCAGCGGCAATCCATCTGCTGTCAAATCCATTGCTGAAAAAGGTGCATGGAAGGTGGAAAGTGCCACTACCATTAAAAACTGGGATGCAATGACCGATTCGTTAAAAGCTGGTGTATTTGGATACACCTGTCTTCCTTCCGGAGTTACCAACAATGCAGTCAGCGAATTTAACGCGGCAGTACTTGGCCAGAAGACACCCGAAGAAGCTGTAAAAAAAGCCGATGCCTATGCCCGGGAAACCATTGGCTACTAAAAGGTAAGCTGGAAGGAAAGTGAATGATAATGGAAAAAGAAAGCAGTAAGACGGCGAAGAAGAAAAAGCTTATGAATCATTTGACAGCCTATGCTTTTTGCGCTCCGTGGATGATAGGATTTGTATGCTTCACCCTGTTTCCCATTGCCTTTTTATTTGCTGTCAGTCTGACAAACCGGAAACTGAGTGGTGTTTCCCAGTTCATAGGCCTGGCTAATTATGTAACGATGTTTCAAAGTGCCACGTTTTGGAATTCCATTCGTGTAACCTTGTTTTTCACAATTGTTATGATGGTCGTAACTACTGTATGGGCTGTAGTTATGGCGCTGCTGTTAAATTACAGGCAAAAGCTCAATGGTCTCTTTCAGTTTTGTTATTTTCTACCGTCGGTTATCCCGACGGTAGCACTTGCCTATACGTTCCGAACCATATTCGGTAAGGAAGCAGGGCTTTTAAATGGGATTATTTCTGCATTAACGGGTAAGAATGTGATGATTAACTGGCTGTACGACAGCCGTACCGTCTATCTGGCTCTGTTTTTTATCACCCTGTTTACGTACAACACAGGACAAATGATGCTGATATTCCGATCTGGTTTAAATGATGTGCCCAGAGAGCTTTATGAGGCATGTGAAATTGACGGAGCCAGTCCGCTAAAAAAATTCTTTCGGATTACCCTTCCCATGATATCACCCATTATCCTGTTTAATGCGGTTATGGGTTGTATCAGTGCATTGAATGGCTCATTTGCTCTTTTATATCCACTGACTGGAGAAAATGGTGATCCAAACGGAATGTCACAGGTACTCAGCCTTCTGATCTATAAAGAAGCGTTCAGCAATATGAAGGTAGGCTATGCCTGTGCCATGTCTGTCATACTTTTTCTGATTGCGTGTTGTTTTGGCATCGGTATATTTGCAATCTCAAAAAAGATTGTTTACTATGAAAATTAAAGGGGGAGAGACATGAAATCAGCAAAAACGAAAAAAAGAACCAGCCGGATTCTGGTTTTTATGATGAAAATTCTGGTCGGAATAATCATGTTTTCTCCGATCATCTGGGTTCTCACCGGTTCTTTTAAGACCTTAACAGAGTTTACTTCATCATCTGGTATTTTCCCCCAAAAAGGGACCTTAGAAAACTATAAGTATATTTTTTATCACTCCAACTATGTGCTTTATGTCAGAAACACAGTTCTTCTGATGGCGGGAACCACGGCGGGAACTTTAATTTCCTCCTCACTGGTTGCCTATCCTCTGGCCAGAATGGAGTTTCCCGGGAAAAATCTGATTTTTTCCCTGATCGTGGGAACAATGATGATTCCCAATATCGCACTCATTGTTCCCCAGTATATCATGTTTGGAAAAGTTGGCTGGCTGGATTCCCTGTTTCCCATGATTGTACCTGCATTTTTTGCCTATCCCTATAACGTATTTTTGTTCCGGCAGTTTTTCCGTTCTATCCCGAAGGAACTGGATGAGGCTGCTACCATGGATGGCTGCAGCAGAATCGGTATCTTTTTCCGGGTGCTGATACCTTTATCAAAGTCAACCTTTACCACAATTGGGGTGTTATCCTGCGTCTTCTGGTGGAATGAACTGACCCAGCCGGTTTTTTACATAAACAGTGATAAATGGAGGACTCTGACCATTGCACTTATGACTACATTTATGTATACTTCAGGTAATGCGTTTGTAATCAACTGGCCTTCCATAATGGCTGCTTCCACGCTCATGATTCTGCCTCCTATGCTGCTTTATCTGTTTGGATCCAGATTTTTGGTGGAAGGAATTAAAACGTCCGGGCTGAAGGGCTAAACAGGGAAAAGGAAAGAGAGAGTAGAGAATACATGACACTAAAGGAAATTGCATCAATGGCAGGAGTTTCCGTGGCAACGGTATCGTATGTTTTAAATAATACGGCACAGGTCAGTGATGAAACCAGAAAAAAGGTAGAGAAGATTATCAAGGAAACCGGTTATCGGTCCAATATCCTGGCAAAGAGCTTAAGAAGGAATGAATCCTTTCTGGTAGGAGTGATTGTAGAGGATGTAACAGTATGGCATACGGCTTATATTATTGACGGAATCAATGAGATTGCAGAAGCAAGAGGCTATAACACCATACTGAGCAATTTAAGGCTGTTAAATAAAATTGAATCCCAGTTTGATCACATTTCCAACTATCAGAAGGATATTGATAAGGCACTGGATGTAATGATCGGAATGCAGGTGGACGGCATTATTTATGTAGGAATGCATGACCGGAAAATCAGTCATATCCTGGGCAATATTAAAAAACCGGTGGTTTACTGTTACTGTTACACAGACGGAGAAGGATCATCGGTTCGCTATAGCAATGAAAAGACAGTTTATCATATGACAAAAATGCTCATTGAAAACGGACATAGAGAGTTTGGGGTTATTAATGGATTAAAGGAGTCAGAACCCGCCGCATTAAGATACAATGGGTTTTTAAAAGCTTTAAACGAGGCCGGTATTACCATGAAAGAGGAGAATATAACCTGTGGGAACTGGAAGTACCGGGAAGGAAAAGAAGCTGCGAAAAAACTATTGAATAAAAGCGGTCACCCCACGGCTATTGTGGCAATGAATGATGATATGGCAGTGGGTGTCTGTGATGCAGCAAGAGAGCTGGGACTGAAGGTACCTGATGATGTTTCTGTAACAGGCTTTGACAATTCCGATATTATTCAATACGTAACGCCAAGGATTACAACCGTGGAACGGCCATTGCAGGAGATGGGCTACCGCGCTATGGAGCTGCTGCTTGAAAATGTAAGCGGAGTCAGCGTTGGAGATGTGAGCATCACACTTCCCTGTACTCTGATTGAAGGGGAGTCGGTAAAAAAACTGAATCAGGAAAATAGATAGAGCGAGGAAAAGGTATGGTGGGAAATAAACTGACAGGTGCAGATTTAAAACATGTTACAATTCAGGATGCATTCTGGGGTAAATATATAGATCTGGTGGATGAGGTAATTCTGCCATTTCAATGGGACCTGATTAATGACCGGGTTGAAGGAGCGGAAAAAAGCTACTGCATCAGGAATTTCCGTATTGCAGCCAGGAAGGAGACAGGAGAGCATAAGGGCATGGTGTTTCAGGATACCGATGCAGCAAAATGGCTGGAGGCAGTTGCCTGTTCCCTCAATAAAAACAGAAATGAGAATCTTGAAGAAGCGGCGGATCAGGCCATTGATCTGATTGCAGCTGCCCAGTGCGAGGATGGATACTTAAACACTTATTATACAATTACGGGAAATAAAAGATGGTCTGACTTATTTGAAGGACATGAGCTTTATACAGCTGGTCATATGATTGAAGCAGCAGTCGCATATTATCAGGCCACCGGGAAAAGAAAGTTTCTCGATGTAATGTGTAAATTTGCAGATCATCTCTGCCTTGTTTTTGGACCGGAGGAAGGAAAAATTCATGGCTATCCGGGACATCCGGAAGTAGAGCTGGCACTGGTGAAATTATACCGGGTGACGGAAAAGAGAAATTATCTCTGGCTTGCCGATTATTTTGTAAGAACAAGAGGAGAGAAGCCCTGCTATTTCTTAAATGAGGACTGTATCAAGAACGGAAATTATATATTTCCTGAATTTAAAGATTTTGATCTGGATTATAATCAGTCCCATATGCCTTTGAAGGAACAGGAGACAGCAGAAGGTCATTGTGTCCGGGCTGTTTATCTTTACAGTGCAATGGCAGACCTGGCTTATGAATATCAGGACGGAGCCCTTACCAGCCAGTGTGAAACGCTGTGGGAAAATATTGTGAACAGGCGGATGTACATAACCGGCAGCATTGGATCAGCCGCCTATGGCGAACGGTTTACAGCAGACTATGACCTTCCCAATGATACCAATTATTCAGAATCCTGTGCGACGGTAGGTCTTGCCATGTTCTCTAACCGGATGTTTCATCTCACCAGAGATGGAAAATACATGGACATCGTGGAGAAAGCCCTATATAATACCCTTCTTGCAGGAATCGCCATGGATGGAACACATTTCTTCTACGTAAATCCACTGGAGGTGGTGCCTGAGGTGGCGAAAAAAAATCCCACATACCGGCATATAAAAACCACCAGACAGCTTTGGTTCGGAGTGGCATGCTGTCCGCCCAATATTGCCAGAACCCTTGCTTCCCTTGGTAATTACATATACGCTTCAGATGAGTGTACGATCTACGTCAATCTTTTTATACGAAGCAGAGTGGAATGTCAGCTCTCCGGAGTAAGCATCTGTGTAAGTCAGGAATGCAATTTTCCTGAAAATGGAACGGTCACTCTTTCCATAAATCCGGAAAAACCAGGAAGCCAGTTTACCCTTGCTGTGCGTATTCCTTCTTACTGCAAGGGATCGGTAATTAAAATCAATGGAAAAGAAGAGACTGGAACCCTGGAAAAAGGGTATCTTTATTTAAAACGAATTTGGGAAATGGGTGATGAGGTTGTTATGGAACTGAATGTCCCGTTCCGATACGTCAGATCCAATCCCAGGGTTCGCCATAATATAGGAAAAGTAAGTCTTATGAAGGGACCGGTGGTTTATTGCCTGGAAGAGGCGGATAATGGAAAATATCTATCCGGGGCGGTTATCGATACCAGCGTAGAGCCAAAGGAAGAATTTGACCACCAGCTTTTAAGAGGTACCCTGTGCGCCAGATTACAGGGAAGCCGTATTGATTATGAAAAGGCAGGAGATTCTCTATATGGGGAAGAAAAGCCGGTTTATAAAAAATCAGAGTTGAAAGCAATTCCTTACTTTTGCTGGAACAACCGGGGAGAGGGAGAGATGACTGTCTGGATGAGAGAAAAGGAATAGAAGAAAGCCTGGATCACTTTAGTTGACTGATCCAGGCTTTCTTTTTAGTTTCCGCATTCCACGCTGATTTCATTAAACTTCTCAAGAATAAAGTTAATATCCAGGCCATTTTTTTCTTCATCTGCGCAGTCCACAACTGCATTGCCCTGATGCATCATCAGAAGCCTGTTTCCGTAATCCACTGCGTAGCGCAGGTTATGGGTTACCATGATGGTTGTCAGCTGTTTCTCTTTCACGATCTTATCGGTCAGCTGCATGATAATCTCAGCCGTTTTCGGGTCAAGTGCTGCTGTGTGTTCATCAAGAATCAAAAACTCGATGGGAGTCATGGTTGACATTAAAAGTGCCATGGCCTGTCTCTGACCTCCGGATAAAACTCCTACCTTTACGTGAAGCTTGTCTTCCAGTCCAAGACCTAATGTATGAAGCTGCTCTTTGTAATAACCAATCCGCTGCTTATTGGTTCCGGGAAGTAAATTAAAGGGTTTTCCTTTCGTATCAGCCAGTGCCATATTTTCCAGAATGGTCATATTCGGGCAGGTTCCCATGGCGGGGTTCTGATAGACTCTGCCGATGCGCCGCTGGCGGCGGTATTCGGGCATGCTGGTGATATCGGTGCCGTTAATGAGTATGGATCCGCTGTCCAAAGGAATGCTGCCGCAGATCAGATTTAAAAGAGAAGTCTTTCCAGATCCGTTGCTACCCACTACAGAAACAAACTGCTGATCCTTTATGGTTAATCCAAAATTGTGGAACAGACACATTTCATTGACAGTTCCGTGGTTGTAATATTTATTTATGTTTTTCAGTTCAATCATGCTTTCACCTTCTTTTCCCTGCCGTTGCTCAGTACCAGAATGGCTAAGAACAGAACTGATGTGATCAGTTTTAAGTCTGAAGCTTCCATTCCTAAGAAAATTGCAAAAGATACGCAGGCTTTATAAATGATAGAGCCTATAATGACAGCAGTGGTTGATTTAACAAATCCGATCCGCTTAAAAAGCTTTGTACCGATAATGACATTGGCAAGCCCGATGACGATGGTTCCGGTTCCCATGCTGATTTCAAAGAAGCCTTTTTGCTGACAGTATACAGAACCTGCCAGAGCTGCCAGGCCATTGGCAATTGCCAGGCCCACAATTTTAACCATCCCTCTGTCTTTCGCCAGGGAAGTAACAAGTGTTTCGTTATCACCAACTGCCCTTAACAGATATCCGGAGCGGGTTTTTAAGTACTGGTCTAAAATAAATTTTACAACGAAAACGATAACTGCCAGAATCACAACCACAGAAACGCCGCTTAGTGACGCTGGAAACAGCCTGTTAACCAGGCTGTTTTCAAAAATGGTGCTCACATTGAAAAATGGAACATTGGCTTTTCCCGCAACTCTTAAATTAACGGAGTACAAAGCAGTCATGACAATAATACCAGACAAAAGATCCCGCACTTTTAATTTTACATGGATAAAACCTGTGATGCACCCGGCCAGAGCTCCAATGGCAAATGCGATAAACAGGGTTGCCAGAGGATTTATACCGGCTAATATAAGTGTAACGGTAACAGCGCCTCCAAGGGGAAACGTGCCATCAACGGAAAGATCCGGAAAATCCAGAATCTTATAGGTGATGTATACGCCCAGCGCCATAATGGCATAAACCAGACCTTCTTCCAAAACGCCAAGTATAATTGACATGATTTAACTTCCTCCACTCAGTTTCTTCTTATTTTGTTCCTTTTGAAATATCAGTAAACATCTTGGCAGCAGAATCGGTCAGTTCCTTTGGTAAGGTAATACCAAGTGTATCAGCAACCTTGGAATTTCCGTAAAACGCCGCATCTTTGATTACTTCAAAATTTAATTCGCTTGCTTTGGCTTCTCCTTTTAATACCTTGGCAGCCATAACACCAGTCTGTTTTCCTAAATCCACATAATCAAGACCCATTGCTGCAAGGCAGCCGATTTTTACCTGTTCCACTTCACTGCCGAATACCGGTATGTTTTTCTTGCCTGCTTTGTCAAGGATAAGTGGGAGAGAGCTGACTACGGTATTATCCGTTAAATTGTTAAGGCAGTCAACTTTTTCTAAAAGGCTGTCAGTTGCCAGGGAAATATCAGCAGTAGAGGTAACTGCGCCTTCCACGATTTCAAATCCATAATTTGCAGCAGCAGCTTTGTATTCTTTGATGGCTGTCTCTGAGTTTACTTCGCTTGTGCTGTATAAAATTCCGATTTTCTTTGCATCCGGAAGAATCTTGCGGATCATCTCCAACTGTTTTTCAACGGGAAGTTTGTCGCTGGTACCGGTTATTTCGCCAACCGGAGTTCCGTCTTCTTTGGCAAGAGCAGCAGCTACCGGATCAGTTACTGCTGTGAAAATAACAGGAACGTTGACTTTTTTCGCTCCGCCGTAGGCAGCCTGTGCCATAGGAGTTGCAATTGCGCAGATCAGATCGGTCTTCTTTGCAAGAAAGTTGTTTACGATCTGGCTTGCTGTACCACCGTCGGCCTGTGCATTTTCATAGAGGACAGTTAAATTCTTTCCTTCCTCAATCCCTTCTGCTGCAAGTCCCTGTAAAAAACCTTCCCGGCAGTTGTCGAGAGAGCCGTGCTCTGCGAACTGGGCGATTCCGATGGTATAAGTTCCTGCTCCTTCACTTTTTGCAGATGCTGCAGAAGTGGTTTCCTGTGTCTTTTCCGGTGCTTTGCCTGAAGCACATCCGGTGAGGGTAGCAGCAAGTGCTGCCAGTAACATGATTTTTACAGATTTTTTCATAATAATTCCTCCTAGAATTTATTTTAATGATACAAAAGCTTTTTTGCATAAAAAAAGTCCCAAGTATGTTATACACATACTTGAGACGAATCATACAATCCGCGGTGCCACTCAAATTGGCTTAATATAAGCCCTCTTTTCATATACTAACATATATGCCACATCATATAACGGTTGTGGATTCCGTCAGCCCCTACTTCCATTCGGTTCAAGGCTGCCCTCAAAAGTCCATTCAGCTATCTGCACTATACCGCACTCACACCACCGGCGGCTCTCTGAAATACTGCTGGGAAAGCTTACTCTTCTTTTTCAACGGTTTCTTTTATTAATCAATATATTAATGCGTGAAAGGAATATTGTCAATAGGTAATTAAAAAAACTTTATTTATTTTCCGGGATCTGTGATAGAATAAAAAAAAGACATGGGATGGAAGGAGAATTTATGAACAGACTGTTGGTTGTTGTGGATATGCAGAAGGATTTTATAGATGGTTCATTGGGAACGATAGAGGCGCAGGCAATCGTTGAAAACGTAAAGAAGAAAATCGAAGAATATCAGGCGGCAGGAGACGATGTGATCTTTACTCTTGATACTCATGAACATAATTATATGGATACCCAGGAAGGAAAGAACCTTCCAGTGATGCACTGCGTGAAGGGGACCGCCGGCTGGGAGCTTGCTGATGTGTTAAAAGAGATTCCGGGCAGACGTTTTGAAAAAAACACCTTTGCAAGTACGGATTTAGGAAAATATGCAGCATCAGGCAGTTATGATTCCATAGAGCTCATCGGTCTGTGTACCGATATCTGCGTGATTTCCAACGCGCTGTTAATCAAAGCATTTCTTCCGGAGACTCCGGTTCTGGTTGATTCTTCCTGCTGTGCGGGAGTCACACCAGAAAGCCATGAAAATGCGCTGAATTCCATGAAGATGTGCCAGGTTACCATTTTATAAATAATACTTAAAAAAGCAAAAAAACAGCTCTGTGCAGCTGCTTTTTTGCTTTTTTATTGTAATTATCTGCCCAGGCGTTCTAAGTCCTGATAGAAACCGGGGTAGGAGATATTTACGCATTCTGCTCCCTTAATTACGGTTTCCCCCTCTGCACATAATCCGGCAACAGCGAAGGTCATGGCAATTCTATGATCCAGCTTACTGTCGATCACGGCTCCATGAAGGGTTCTGCCTCCACGGATAATCATTCCATCCTCAGTCTCTGTGACATCGGCTCCCATTGCAGAAAGATTGCGTACCATTACTTCAATCCGGTTGGATTCCTTTACCTTTAATTCCCCTGCATCTCTTATTACGGTTTCTCCCTCTGCAAAGCATGCCATGGCAGCTATGACGGGAAGTTCATCAATTAATGTGGGGATGATGGAACCACCTATTTCCGTTCCGTGAAGAGTACTGGATTTTACAAGAATATCAGCAGTCGGTTCACCGGAATCGGTATTTTTATTAAGCAGTGTGATATCCGCACCCATATCACGGCATACGGAAAGAATTCCGTCTCTGGTTGGATTGATTCCCACATGCTTTAAAAGTATTTCAGAGCCAGGTACTAAAAGACCTGCTGCAATGAAAAAGGCAGCAGAGGAGATATCTCCAGGTACGACGATTCTGTTCCCGTACAATTCCTTTGCAGGCCGTATGGTAGCAGTTGTACCTTCTGCGGAAACATCGGCACCAAAGTATTTCAGCATGATTTCAGAATGGTTTCTTGATACATAAGGTTCCGTTACCTTTGTCTCGCCATCTGCATAAAGACCTGCCAGAAGTATGGCTGATTTTACCTGGGCAGAGGCTACCTTGCTGGTATAATGAATGCCGTAAAGCTTCTTTCCGGTAATAACAAGAGGTGCACAGCCATTGCCTTCCAGGCTTCTTATGTCTGCGCCCATATGTGAGAGCGGATCCATGATCCGTTTCATCGGTCGTTTTTTAATGGATTCATCCCCGGTAAGAGTGACGTCAAAGTCCTGGGCAGCCAGGATGCCGGATATGAGGCGGGTGGTGGTTCCGCTGTTTCCACAGTCCAGAATTGTATCCGGTTTTTTTAGCCCGAACAGACCGTTTCCGTGGACGATCACAGAGTCCCCGTTATTTTCAATCCCGATTCCCATTTTTTCAAAGCAGGCAATGGTGGACAGACAGTCAGCGCCCTGTAGAAAATTGGTGATCTCAGTGGTTCCCTTTGCCAGAGAACCGAACATAATACTGCGGTGGGAAATGGATTTATCGCCAGGTATGGATAGTTCTCCCCTGAGAGGGGAGGCTTTTGTAAATTTCATAGGATACCTCTCTTAATTGGATATTAATTCATAATGATAGCGTTCCAGCTGCTTCCAGGCCTGATCCATGGTTTCTTTGTCGTAAAATGCAATGCGCAGGGTTCCTTCTCCGTGCTCCCGGTTATGATTGATTCCGATATTACGGATACTGATTCCCTTTGCAGCCAGGATAACAGAAAGGGTGGAAATGGCACCAACTTCATCTGCCATATCAACGGTAAAGGAGTATTCAGGCGCAATGGGACCGGTTGCTTTTTCAGAAAAAGAATTCCGGTAATCCCTGGAAGTTTCAAACAGCTGGTTAATATAACTGCCATTTTTTTTATTTAATTCACCCAGAATCAGATTTAAGGAAGCGATGTAGCGCTCCAGAATAAGAGAAAGATTCTTATGGTTTGTCATACAGATCTGTTCCCACATTTCCGGTGAAGAGGAGGCAATTCGCGTAATATCCTTAAATCCTCCGGCAGCAAGCCGTTTCATAAGCCCCTGCTGGTTGTCAGAGTCCTTTACTAAGATTACCAGACTTGAGGCAACGATATGGGGCAGATGACTGATGGCAGCCGTCACAAAATCGTGCTCATGATAATCTAAAACAATGGGGATGGAACCGATCATCTCTGCAATATGAACGATACGATCGGTCTGCTCTTTGGTTGTCTGCGCAGTTGGAGTAATGATATAGTAAGCATTTTCCAGCAAATGATCCGTAGAATTTTCATAGCCTGTTTTTTCTGAGCCAGCCATTGGGTGGCCGCCCACAAACCAGGATTCCATGCCAAGGCGGATTACGGCTTCGTGGATGTCGGTTTTGGTGCTCCCCACATCGGTGATGATGGCTCCCGGTTTTAAAAAAGGCTGGATTTTACTTAGATAATCTGCGTTGTATTCCACTGGCGTACAAAGGAATATAAAGTCACATTCCGAAAGCTCTTCTCCAATACCGTCGAGAATAACATCAACGATGCCGTCTTCTCTGGCTTTGTCAAGTCTGGAACGTGTCCGCATATAAGCCATTATTTTTGTATCTGGAGCTTCACGCTTGATCCCCCGGGCAATAGACCCCCCGATCAGACCAAGCCCGATAAAGGCTATGACTTCATCATTCATTGAAAACCCTCCCTGAAAGTTTTGCGTATGGCTGTAACTGCTCTGTCAATTGTTCAAACTGCTCAAAGGTGAGAGACTGAGGACCATCAGATAATGCACAGGAAGGACAGGGATGAACTTCCACAATCAGACCGTCTGCACCAACTGCAAGAGCTGCCTTGGAGATGGGCTCAATGTAAGCACGTACACCAGTGGCATGACTGGGATCCACAATAATTGGAAGATGGCTCTTAGACCGGATAACGGGAATTGCGCTGATATCCAGGGTGTTTCTGGTTGCAGTTTCATATGTGCGGATTCCTCTTTCACAAAGAACAATGTTTGGATTGCCTTCGGAAGCGATGTATTCTGCTGCATTTAACCACTCGTCAATGGTAGCGCAGAGACCTCTTTTTAAGAGAACAGGAATTCCTGCTTTTCCTGCTTCTTTTAAAAGCTCAAAATTCTGCATGTTTCTTGCACCGATCTGGATCATATCAACGTATTTTACAGCAGTTTCCAGTGCCCTTAAACTGGTCACCTCACAAACTACATTCAGTCCGGTCGCCTCTCTGGCTTCTTTCATGTATTGTAACCCTTCTTCTTCCAGACCCTGAAATGCGTAGGGGGAAGTTCTTGGCTTGTAAGCGCCTCCTCTTAAGAACTGTGCTCCGGCTTTTTTTACTGCATAGGCAGTTTCTAAAAGCATGTCATGGTTTTCAATGGCACAGGGACCGGCCATCATGGTAAGGTAGCCTGGGCCGATTTTGGCATTGCCCACTGTAATAACAGAATCTTCCGGGTGAAACTTCTTATTTACTACCTTATAGCTTTCTGTTACCGCAACGATTTTATCAACACCATCCATCATCTCAATATTAGCACCCTGAAGTTTCGTTTTATCCCCTACAACACCTACTATGGTTACTTCCGTTCCCTCTGATAAATGAGCGGTCAGGCCGTTGGATTCAATCAAGTGCTTTACTTTACTTACAGCCTCTGCAGAAGCGTTTGGTTTCATAATAATAATCATATCTCTTTTTCCTCTTTTCTTACAAATGATTAATCCCCATTGTAATGGATAGCGGGGAAGTTGTCAACGCTTTTATACGTTAAAGTTTAACACTTTAAAGTAAATTATTAATTTAAAAATTATTATTAGAAATATTGCACAGTGAACAAGGGAAGGATCCTGAATTATTATGATAAATATGTCAACAGATTATTAGAAACAGGAATATGTTAAAAAAAGTTACATCAAACGTGGAAAATGCCATGTGATTTTTTGAAAAAATCATTTAATATAGACATAAAACAAATCAAAAATATATTTATTTATGCACCAATCGGGGCAGTAAAGGGATAAGACAATGGAAAAATTACAATTGAACAGAACCGGGTTTCTTACGAATTACCTGATATCCGGTCCAAAAGTAACGGATTTTATTAATCATGAATCAGATGACAACCAGCTGCGTTATGAACAGCATTTAAGATCCCTCGTGGCGGACTTAAACAAATCCTGCCCCGAAGGTCCGGTTATCCTTGGAGAAAACAGCAGACTTCAGATGCCATGGAAGTATTATTATCATTATGGAAACTGGTTTGTAGACGAAAGCACATTCTATTCTACATTACAGAAAGTAGAACTGGATGCAGTGACGGGAATCGAGGTAATAGAAGACATCACAGTGAATGCTGTTGTATGGTCCTATGCGGCAGTAGATGTGTGGTGCAATGGGGAACTGGTATGCCGTATGGACACGCCGGTTTATAAGCCCATTAAAAAGAAACAGATGGAGCTTCGGCTGAAAAAGGGAATCAATGAAATTTATATCAGTCTGCAGACACTTGGTGTCAGGGATACGAGAACGTTATTTGGCATTCAGATTATGGATCATATGGAAGAAATCTGTGTTGTACTGCCAGATGAAAAACATACCGATGAACTGGTACAGATGGAAAACTGGCTTAGTTCCATTTCCATTAAGAATTCCATCATGACTTTTAAGGAAAGGGCTCCCGAAGGTGCCTCTTTGGCCTATGACAGTCAAAGTCCTGATTTTGCACAGGTGAAAAGCCGGAAGGAATGGCAGGAGATCAGCGGGAAAAATCAGGTAAAGCTTGAGGTCGAAAAGCCAGGTGTTATTTTAGTAAGTGTAAAAAATGACCATGGAGTACTCACCAGAAAAGTGGAGAATATCCTGGCTCAGAAACCGGAATATGGGAAAGAAAAAGACTTTGAGGAGAATAAAAAGGCTGTTTTCCATAGAATTGCAGAAGCAGAAAGTCTGTCCAGAGGTGATAAATTCGGATTTTCCATCTCCAATATCCTTGCGAGAAAAGCCCTTGGAATGGATAGCGGGCGGGATATCGAACTTCTTTATGAGACTCTGGATCAGATTCAAAGCAGATATGACTGCTCTGATTTTCTGGTGTGCGGTATGATCCGGTATCTAAAGAATTATCCGGTCAGTGAGGATCTGGCGAACCGTGCAAAAGAGGTTCTTGTAAACTGGCGTTACTGGATGGATCAAAAAGGATCTGACGCCATGTGCTTCTGGAGCGAAAACCATTCTCTTATGTTTTATACCTGTGCCATGAATGCAGGAGAGATGTACCCGGATGAGTATTTCCCACGGGCAGACATGACCGGCAGAGAGCTTTTTGAAATCGGAAGAGCCAAAGTAGAAGCATGGCTGGCAGATGTGGAGGAACATGGATTTGAAGAATTCTTAAGCACGGTTTATATGTGCGTTACGTTTGCAGCACTGTTAAATGTAATCGATTTTTCAGAGGAAGCCATTTCCAAAAGAGCAGTTAAGATTACGGATAAACTTCTTGAAATGCTGTGCCTCCATACCTATGACGGTGTTGTAATCGCCCCTATGGGACGAGTATACAGAGAAGTGATCCACCCCTTTGAGCAGGGAGCCCAGGCACTGATGAATTTGATCAATCCTGACGTCCCTTATTCCTACGGAGAGGGTTGGCTTGGCTTTTATTCATGCAGCAGCTATAAACTTCCAGAAGGACTAAAAGAACTTATGGAGCGTCCGGCAGATATGGATTATTCCACTGGAAATGCTCTCATAAGGCTGAAGAAAACAGCGGAGTACTGTATGACCTCCGTTCAGTCTCCAAGACCGGACCCGGAATTTAAACGCTGGAAAAACCTGACTCTGGATCCGGATTCCGATCCCACAACCTGTGAATACACCAAGTCGCTGAACGAACGGTTCCATGGAACCACCTGCTTTGAGCCTGGCGTATATGGCTATCAGCAGCACATGTGGTATGCTGCCCTTGATATGGAGACCGACATCTTTACAAACCACCCGGGAGGAACCTGCGATTCCTGTTCCATGAGGCCGGGGTACTGGTTCGGTAATGGAGTAATGCCTGCATTGGTTCAGGAAGGAAATTTACTGGGAGCGGTATATCATATACCGGAGGATCACCCCATTCATTTCACCCATGCTTATTTTCCTTCACCGAAGTTTTCCGAGACGATAATCTCCGGCAATTGGCTTTTCGGCAGTAAGGCAGGAGGCTTTGTGGCTCTTTGGTGCAGCAGTACGTTGGAACCCGTGGATGACCAGCTGTTTGAATGCGAATACCGAACCTATGGGGATGATATTGCTTACTTCTGCGTATGTGCAGGAAATCAGGAATTTAAATCCCTTGCCGAGTTTTCAGCTTATGCAGAAAATCTCCGGCCGGTATTTGATGAAAAGCAACGTATTTTAACAGCAGGACCGTTGAAAGTGGGATTTACAAATAACAATGACAAAACACAGTATATTTAGTGAAGATACTCAGGCAGCGGTGGCTTTTTTTGCCGCTGCCTACGAGAGTAATGAATATTTTATAAGGAATTACAGCAGATGCCGGGAACTCCTGCTGGTGGAAAAAGATCCTGAGGGAGCAGCAGAAGCCGTGATGTTTGGGATCCGGCATGCCAGACTCCTTCATTTGGATGACTTTTTACTTCCGGTTATTTACATTGACTGGATGTTGCCGGAACTGGCACAGGAATTAGAAAAGCAGGGCATACCGGAAGCTGTGATCCGGGATTCTTTCAAAGATGTTGAAATCTGGATTCAGTCATTTCGCAAATATCATAAGGGTCAGGTGGGACTTGACCGGATTGAGTGGGTATTCCGCTCCCTCGCCGGAAAAGTACGAAGATTCGGCAGCCTGCAGTTTGAGGAAGTGACTTATGAATTCCCGTTTCTGATTTTTGAAAACAGACAATCTGGTGAGCTTCAGGCACTGGCATATCCGGATCTGATGATTGACCAGGACGGATATATCTCAGGTACAAATGGAAGAAGTGTGAAACGTGAAACAGAAACTTTTATGGATTTTGGAGACAGTGCTTTGACTGGATATATGGTGGATTTAAAATCAGGAACAGTAAAGATGGATGCTCCCATTCTGTTAGATCAAAAGGAGTGGGACCTTAAGCTTGCACCGGGAGAGAAGGCGGTTGCCGTTCATATTCCGGAAGGTTCTGATTTATCTCCTGACAGCATTGACTCTTCTTTTCATACTGCAAAAAACTATTATGAAAATCAGATTCTTGTCTGCGACAGCTGGCTTCTGGATCCCCATCTTAAGCATATTCTGCCTGAGACCAGCAAAATCATAAGCTTTATGAAACGATTTCATAAGATGCCTGTACTGACCGGGCGTCCACAGATACTGGAGCGGGTTATGGGCTTTGATTTTACAATGGAAGCACTTGAACAATTTTCCTGCACTACTTCACTGCAGGCCTCATTAAAAAAATATCTTTTAGAGGGAAATGAGATGTTTACCACAGCAGGTTTTATGCTATGGAAATAATAATCGGGAGGAGTGCAGGGTTATGACAGGATTTTATGCCGGACTGGATGTGGGAGGAACCAATGGACGTTTAAAGATATGCGATCCCGCAGGTAACGTGCTGGGTGAATTTACAGCACCTGGCTGCAGCCTTAATACAGATGGAGCTGAAAAAAGCAGGCTGCGTTACCGGGAGCTGGTAATACCAGCTTTAGAAGAGCTGAATCTGGATCCGGGCAGCTGTCTGGGGAACTGTGTGGCAGCAAGCGGAATTGATTTTCCAGCCCATGAACGTGATTGCAGATCCTTTTTTGAAGAAATGGGATTTTTGCCTGACAAACTGATGGTAATCAATGACTGCGAAGTATTTCTGTATCTGACGGAAACGCCGGCTCTTGTAATAATATCCGGCACCGGTTCCGTATGCTTTGGAAGAGATGAGAACGGGATTATACACAGAACAGGAGGCTATAATCACATTGTAAGCGATGAAGGAAGCGGTTTTGATCTGGGGCTAAAGGTACTAAGAGCGGTGGGCAATGATTTATCCCGGCGGAGCAGGAGTCCCATTCTTACGCCTCTTTTTATCAAATCAACGGGAATTGATACATTGGGGAAAATAGATGATTATATCAATGCCAATCTTATGGAGAAATCTCAGATCGCCAGATTTTCCCTTCTTGCCTGTCAGGCGGCAGCATTGGGAGATGAGACTGCCATAGAAATACACCGGGAATGTGCAGACGCCTTATGGGGGCTGATTCGTGATACTGCAGCTAAAATGGAATTAGATGGATTTGACCTCTTGTACTGGGGAAGCCTTCTTGTGAAAAATGATATTCTGCGGGAGATGGTGGATGAAAGAGTTAACAAAGGGCTGCCAGGGGTGAGAACTTCCATACCACGGATTACAGCACTGGATGCGGCACTGCAGGCTGCAGTGAAATTGCATCACATACCCTGAAAAATCGGATTTTGGTATAAATACAATATTTATAGGTGAATATAGGAAAAGAGGAGGGCGGCGCCCTCTTTTCTTTTATCAAAATATAGAAAAATGTCGAAAAATATTTGTGCAAATTGTACCTTTTACTTGCAATTATAAGACATTTTTAGTAAAATATTGTTATAGACTTAAATACCGAACAGGAGGAATGCTTATGAACGTGTATGGAACCAAACAAATCCGTAACGTCGCCTTACTTGGGCACGGGGGCGCCGGTAAAACTACCCTTGCTGAAGCAATGGCGTTAGTGACCGGAGCCATCAGCAGAATGGGAAAAGTTACCGATGGCAATACCATCAGCGATTATGACAAAGAAGAGATTAAGAGACAGTTCTCCATCTCCACTTCCCTGATTCCATTGGAATATGAAGGAGAGGATGGACCGATCAAGATTAATTTACTTGATACTCCCGGTTATTTTGATTTTGTTGGCGAGGTAGAAGAGGCAATCAGCGTAGCAGATGCTGCTGTTATCGTAGTAAACTGCAAGGCAGGAATTGAAGTTGGTACGTTAAAGGCATGGGAGCTCTGTGAAAAGTACAAGCTTCCCAGACTGTTTTTTGTAACCAATATGGATGACGATCAGGCCAGCTTTCGTGAACTTCTTTTAAAGCTGGAGAAAGAATTCGGAAGAAAGATAGCTCCGTTCCACCTTCCTATCAGAGAGAACGAAAAGTTCGTAGGATTTGTGAATGTGGTTAAAATGGCTGGGCGGCGCTTCACCGTTAACAGTGATTATGTGGAATGTGAGATTCCTGAGTATAGCCAGAAGAATTTAGGAATAGCCAGAGAAGCTTTGATGGAAGCAGTTGCTGAAATCAGTGAGGAATACATGGAACGGTATTTCTCAGGCGACGAGTTTACCCTGGAGGAGATTTCTTCTGCACTTCGGGAACATGTAATACAGGGAAATATAGTTCCGGTCATGCTTGGTTCCGGAATTAATGCCCAGGGTGTAAAGATGGTTTTACAGGCAATTGACAAGTATTTTCCATCACCGGAGCGTTATGAATGCATCGGTGTGGATGTTTCCACCGGAGAACGTTTTACTGCCAGATACAATGACAATGTATCTTTGTCAGCCCGGGTATTTAAGACAATCTTAGACCCGTTTATCGGCAAGTATTCCCTGATGAAGATCTGTACAGGAACATTGAAAGCGGATTCAGCCATCTATAATGTAAATAAAGATACGGAAGAGAAAATCGGAAAACTCTATCTGTTAAGAGGAAAAGATGCCATCGAAGTTCCGGAATTAAAAGCAGGAGATATTGGTGCAGTATCCAAGCTGAACGTGACTCAGACCGGTGATACCATAGCCCTTCGCTCCGCACCCATTGTCTATCACAAGCCTGAGATTTCCACCCCTTATACGTATATGCGTTATAAGACCAAAACAAAGGGTGACGATGATAAGGTTTCCAATGCGCTGGCTAAATTAACGGAAGAGGACTGGACCTTAAAGGCAGTGAATGATACAGAGAACCGTCAGTCTCTCCTGTATGCAATCGGCGATCAGCAGCTGGAGGTAGTAGTCAGTAAGCTGTTAAACCGCTATAAGGTTGAGATTGAATTAAGCAAACCTAAATTTGCTTTCCGTGAGACCATCCGCAAGAAAGTGGAGGTTCAGGGTAGATACAAGAAGCAGTCCGGCGGTCATGGTCAGTTTGGTGATGTAAAGATGACCTTTGAGCCCTCCGGCGATTTGGAGACTCCTTATATATTTGAAGAATCTGTATTTGGCGGAGCGGTTCCCAAGAATTATTTTCCTGCAGTGGAAAAGGGAATTGCAGAATGCGTCTTAAAAGGACCATTAGCTGCCTATCCCGTTGTAGGAATCAAGGCAACGCTCACCGACGGATCCTATCATCCAGTGGATTCCTCCGAGCTTGCATTTAAGATGGCAGCAACCATGGCCTTTAAAAAAGGCTTTATGGATGCCAATCCGGTACTGCTGGAACCAATCGCATCCTTAAAAGTCACAGTGCCGGATAAATTTACCGGCGATGTTATGGGAGATTTAAACCGGAGAAGAGGACGTGTTCTTGGAATGAACTCCAATCATCATGGAAAACAGGTTATAGAGGCAGATATTCCCGTGTCCGAGCTGTTTGGCTATAATACAGACCTTCGCTCTATGACAGGTGGTATTGGTACCTTTGAATATGAGTTCAGCCGTTATGAACTGGCTCCCGGAGATGTTCAGAAGAAAGAAGTTGAGGAACGGGCATCCAAGGTTGACCGTACGGAAGTATAAAACAGTAACCAGGGCGGATCCAATGAATGATTGGATCCGCCTTTTGCAGCATCAGGATTCCAGTTCCAATGCGCGCAGCCGGAAGAATTGCGTATTTGCCCATTCTGTGTTAAACTGGTAACAATTCAGCAGGAGGTAAGATTTTTGGTGGAAGAGACAAAGGGCGCAAAAAAAGTATTTGGCAGAATCGGACTTGGATATACGGGGTTTATCAGTGCATCAATTGTACTGCAGATTGTGTTAAGAATTGTGATTCAGGTAGTCAGTCAGAAAGAAATATTTAATTTTTCCAGAGGCTGGTCTTTATTTTTCGTTTCCCTGGCAAATTATGCAGCGGGAGGGCTGGTTTTATTTCTGATTATAAAGAATATACCTGTTACCCATAAGCCGGTAAGCCGTAAACCGGAAAAAAAGCTGTTGATTTGTTCTTTTTTAATCTGTATCAGTGCATTGGTTGTGGGTAATCTGGCGGGAAATCTGCTTATGAGTCTCATCAGTGCTCTGGAAGGAAAGCCTATGATGAATCCCATTGCAGAAGTGCTAAAGGGACTGAATACAGGAACGATCTTTGTAATTATGGTAGTCATGGCGCCGGTCTGCGAAGAGGTTCTCTTTCGAAAACTCATCATTGACCGTGTCCGCAGATATGGGGATAAGGCGGCTATATTGGTATCCGCCGTTATTTTTGGATTGTGTCATGGAAATTTTTATCAATTCTTCTATGCATTTGGGATCGGTCTTGTATTTGGCTATATTTATACCAGAACAGGAAGAATCCGCTATACCATTGGGTTTCATATGATCATTAATTTCCTTGGATCCGTTGCAGCTATTTATATTCAGAATATCAAGCCCCTTGCAGTTTTCTATGCCCTGTTTTTGTATGGAGCTATGATCGCTGGTATCGTATTGTTTTTTGTCACAAGGGAAAAATGGATTTTCTGGCAGGGTGAGGAATCGGTATGGGGCAGGGGAGCAGGTAAAATCCTGTTTTTGAATGTTGGTATGATTTTATTTTTTGTATTGTCTGCCATTTCCTTTGTTGTTGCAGAGTTTTCATAAAATCGGGTTGACACATCCGGGCAATTATGTTACATTTACACTTAGCAAAAATACTGTGATTAGGAGTAGTAAGCAGTCTGAAACATTCAGAGAGCCGGCGGCTGGTGAGAGCCGGTTGGGAAAGATTGCTGAACTGGCCTTTGAGTAGCATACTGAAGAAAGCCATGGCTTTTGTGTAGGTATAGCCGGAATCCCGACCGTTACAGCGGGCGGACAGGAGAGTCTGTCCGGTTGAGCGCATACGTTTTGTATGAAATAGAGTGGTACCACGCGGTAGATACTGCGTCTCTATAGCCGTTTTATTACGGGTGGAGGCGCTTTTTTTATGCAATCAGAATTAAATTTACCGTGACTGTCTAATAAGGAGGAATTTTGTTATGGCATCATCTTATAACCACAGTGCCATTGAGAAAAAATGGCGCGAGAATTGGGAAAAGAACCCTATCAATGTTGACGATGGAAAGAAACCAAAATATTATTGTCTGGATATGTTCCCATATCCGTCTGGCAGCGGCCTTCATGTTGGCCATTGGAGAGGTTATGTGATCTCTGACGTCTGGAGCCGTTATCAGATTTTAAAGGGACATTATGTAATTCACCCCATGGGTTGGGATGCATTTGGTCTTCCTGCAGAGAATTATGCCATTAAGATGGGCGTTCATCCTGCAAAATCAACGGCTGAGAACGTAAGTAATATTAAACGGCAGATCAATGAAATCGCGGCTGTTTACGACTGGGATATGGAAGTAAATACCACAGATCCTGGATTTTATAAGTGGACCCAGTGGATTTTTGTCCAGATGTTTAAGAAGGGTCTTGCCTATGAAAAGGAATTCCCAATTAACTGGTGTCCTTCCTGTAAAACCGGTCTTGCCAATGAAGAAGTGGTAAACGGTTGCTGCGAGCGCTGCGGAACCACAGTTACAAAGAAGAATTTAAGACAGTGGATGTTAAAAATCACTGCCTATGCAGACCGTCTTTTAAATGATTTGGATAAGCTTGACTGGCCGGAAAAGGTTAAAAAGATGCAGACTGACTGGATCGGAAAATCTTACGGCGCAGAAGTAGACTTTAAAGTAGAGGGTAAGGAAGAAGCCATTACGGTTTATACCACAAGACCTGATACCTTATACGGAGCAACCTTTATGGTGCTTGCACCGGAGCATGCCCTTGCGGCTTCTCTTGCAACAGAGGAAACCAAAGCGGAAGTGGACCAGTATATCTATGACGCTTCCATGAAATCCAATGTTGACCGTCTCCAGGATAAGGAGAAAACAGGAGTATTTACCGGAAGCTATGCAATCAATCCTTTAAGCGGAGCAAAAGTTCCGATCTGGATTTCCGATTATGTACTGGGTGACTACGGTACCGGCGCAATCATGTGCGTTCCGGCTCACGATGACAGAGACTTTGAATTTGCAACCAAATTTAATATTCCAATCATTCAGGTAATTGCAAAAGACGGCAAAGAAATTGAGAATATGACAGAGGCCTATACAGATGCCAGCGGAACCATGATCAATTCCGGCGAATGGAATGGCATGGAATCAGCCGTTCTTAAAAAAGAAGCGCCTGCCATGATCGAAGCAAGAGGTCTTGGTAAGAAAACAGTAAACTTCAAACTTCGTGACTGGGTATTTTCCAGACAGCGTTACTGGGGTGAGCCGATTCCGATTATTCACTGCTCTCACTGCGGCAATGTTCCCGTGCCGGAAGATCAGCTTCCTCTTACTCTTCCGGAAGTGGAAAGCTACCAGCCGACTGGTACAGGAGAATCCCCACTGGCAGATATTGAGGAGTGGGTTAATACTACCTGCCCGGTATGCGGCGCGGCTGCAAAGAGAGAGACCAATACCATGCCTCAGTGGGCAGGATCTTCCTGGTATTTCCTGCGTTATGTAGACAGCCACAATGAGAAAGAACTGGTATCCAGAGAAAAAGCGGACAAATATCTTCCTGTTGATATGTATATCGGCGGCGTGGAGCATGCAGTTCTTCATCTTCTGTATTCCCGTTTCTACACTAAATTCTTAAATGATATCGGTGTGGTAGATTTTGACGAACCCTTCACCAAACTGTTTAACCAGGGAATGATTACTGGTAAAAACGGTATTAAGATGAGCAAATCAAAGGGTAATGTGGTTTCTCCTGATGAGCTTGTTCAGGATTATGGCTGTGATTCCCTTCGTATGTATGAACTCTTCGTAGGACCGCCAGAGTTAGATGCTGAGTGGGATGACAGAGGAATTGAAGGCGTCAGCCGTTTCTTAAACCGTTTCTATAATCTGGTATCAGATAACTGTGATAAGGACGTGGAAGCGACCAAAGAGATGATTCGTCTCCGCAACAAACTGGTATTTGACATTGAACAACGTTTTAACCAGTTTAACTTAAACACTGTAATATCCGGTTTTATGGAATATAACAACAAGCTGATTGAGCTTGCAAAAACAGCCGGCGGCATTGATAAAGAGACATTAAAGACCTTTGTAATTCTTCTTGCTCCATTTGCACCTCATATCGGTGAGGAACTGTGGCAGCAGCTTGGCGGCACAGACTCTGTATTCCATGCGACATGGCCGGAGTGGAGTGAAGAAGCCATGAAAGAGGATGAAATCGAAGTGGCTGTTCAGGTAAATGGAAAGACCAGAGCGGTTGTAAAGCTTCCGGCGGATGTTTCAAAGGAAGATGCAATTGAGGCTGGTAAGGCATTGATTCCGGATAAGATTACCGGAACCATTGTAAAGGAAATTTATGTTCCTGGAAGAATTGTAAATATCGTCTGCAAATAGTTTATGCTGAAGTGGTGTATGAAAATATAGTAAAAATTTTATAAAAAGCGAAAACATTTGAGCTTAAAGGACACTATGGCTGTGAAAGTACAGTTGTAGTGTCCTTGCTTGTTTTCAAATGATTAAAACAGATTCTTTTGGAGCATCTATGAATCTGCTTTTAGCATTAATTGACCAATTAATTACCTGTATATAAAAATGAGATGCAAATTTTAGCACTTAACATGTATAATTTTGGCACTTGGGTTGATAAAGCTTAATATTGAGTATATTCTGAACTTGGGGTAATAAATGAAATTCCACATAGTAGTGCTTGTTAAAGAGAAGGGGGATTGATTCCAATGGTAATTTAATTTTTAATTTCAAGTAATAAAAATTATTTAACAAAATCAAAAAAGGGTTTTAATATGAAACGATTAGTTAGCGCTTTATTGGTTCCAATGATTCTGATGTTATCCACAAATGAGGCTTTTGCAACACCAAGATGTAGTAATTGAAAAAATGAAAGCTGAAAAAACGAATATTATATGTCAGAACAATAAATATATCATATTTGAAATTCCCTCCAGTGAAGTTGTTCTATTGAAAACAGATACAATATATAAACAGCAAAGTAAATTACTTGGCATTCCCATAAAAAAATCTGTAGCATTTATTTCAATATTACTTATACTATCTGTAATCAGTCTGGTGCTGAAAATCTTGTTGATAAATAAAGGGAATTTATATATCAATCAGTTAAGTATAGTGCTTTACCTAGCATTAAATATCACTTTTTTGTTATATTTCACAGGTGATCTTCACGATATTATACAAGGTAAAGGAATATACTCAGATGGTGTCATATATTTTTCCAGCCGTACTAAATACAAAGATATATTGTTTCGGTTTGGTGACATATTTAGATTAGTCATTTTGTTTGGGAGTATAAGCGTCAGTGCTGCGACTCTTATATTTGTTAAAGATGGAGTCATAGCGATTTATATTTTTAAAATGTGGTTGATATATTTTACCATTGGTTATATATACAGGCTGCGTGTTCGAAGATCTTATTTATCTCTGCTATTAATTCAAGTTTTTCTGGCAACATTAAGTTTTTAATAAAATATTGTAAAAAATGGTGCCAGGATATATATCCTGACACCGATTTTTTATTTCTTTCCATTTCGTTTCATCATATTTTTTGAAAGCATGCGGATGGTTTCCACACGCTGCCGCTCACTTGGACTCATATTGTCGCCCAGTATAGAAATAAGAAGATCTGTTTCATCATCGTTAAAATGGATCCCCTTCTGATTGGCTTCCGCGGTCAGACTCATAAGCGTCGGAAAAAGCTGGTCCTTTGGAGCAGCCTCAGCACGTTTTGCAAACTCGGTCAGCATGGAAAGCTTCTGGGGATTCATATTTTTTAACCGTGGGTCCTGTTTCCAGTTGGAATTCATAAGTTGTTATCCTTCCTTTCCTGTGAATATGTATGGAGTAAGATGGTGACAGTTGTATTTTAGTTCATCTGCTGCATGGCGGACATCATCATCTGCATGGTTTCCAGCCGTGACTGCTGTTCCGGAGGCATGAAGTTCTTTAACTGATCAAAGGGCATTCTGCCAAATGGATTGTTTTGGCGGTGTGAATTATTGGAGCGGTTTTGCCCGTCGCACTGTGCCTGATTACGGGGCTGTGATTGTGCCTGCGCCTGAAGCGGGATCGTAGAACTTGGAACGGCTTCCGAATAGGCATTTGCCATATTAAATCCCTGGAAGATGTTGATAAATAAGTCAATTAAGTCCTGCTCGGAAGGATCAGCATAGGGTTTAATGGTATTTAACATCTCAAGGGGTGAGTTAGACCGTTCCTTTTCACCTGCAGAACAGATTCCCATAGCAGCCACTTCCCCATCTTCAAATAAGTTTATGGTGCGCTGCAGTTCGTTGAATTTAACAAAGGTGGAGATCATTCGTTGCTGGGGAACATTCATATAAGGCAGGGCGGCTTTCATCATATCAAGATGATTATCCCCGATACGGGAGTCTAATTCATTTGCGTGGACATTTTGTTCATTATTCATTGCATGGGATCCTTACTTTTCTTGTTGACAATATATGCGGCCGCATATATTAGTATTACAGGAGAGTGATTTATATGAGAAACCGATTAATCATAGATGGAAATGCGGTTTATGAAATTGATGATGAATGCATGAAACAAAAGCAAAACAGAAACAACCAGGAAGGAACTGTAAACCAGTCTGCTTTTACAAGACCGGGACAGGAGAAAGGTCAGAGCCGCAATTAGACGTAAACAGGACCCGAACCAAAGATGGTTCGGGTCCTGCTTTATGTTTTGTTTAGCAGCCGAATCCGCCGCCGAATCCGCCGCCGTTGCCGCCGCAGCAGAACAGAAGAATGATGATCCAAATCCAACTGCCACAACCATCATTTCCGCAACCGCCACAACTGTTGCCGCATCCACCACCGCAGCTGTTACCGCCGCCGCAGCAGCACAGAAGAAGGATAATCCAGATAAAACTACAACCGTTGTTATTACCACACCCTCCGTTGTTGCAATCGCATCCGCATCCACAGTTAGTTGCTGCCAGATCACTCATATTGGTTCCTCCAAATAATTTGTTTACACTGTAAGTGTATGAATGTCAGCTTGCCACTGTTTCCTTTTTTTCTTAAAAATTTTAGATTTGATATGATTGAACTTAAAGAAATGTTGTGTATAATTAGTAACAACAGGATTAAAAGGAGCAAAAGATGGAAAAATTATATTATGAGAGACCCTATGTGAAACAGTTTGAAGCAGAGGTGACTGGATGCATACCGGAGAAAGATGGTAAATATCAGGTTCAGTTAAGCAGGACAGCCTTTTACCCTGAGGGTGGAGGGCAGCCGGCGGATACAGGCACATTGGGAGACGCCCTTGTTTTGGATGTCAGAGAGCGTCCGGAGGGAATCGTTCATATTACGGACAGGCCTCTTTCTGAAAATTCGGTGGTAACTGGAATTTTAGATTGGGAGAGAAGATTCAGTCATATGCAGAATCATTCTGGTGAACATTTATTTTCAGGCGTGGTACATAAGTATTACGGTTACGATAATGTAGGGTTTCATATGGGGAAAGATGAGGTCACCGTTGATTTTAATGGAATATTGACTCTGGAGCAGGCAGAAGAAGTGGAAGCAGAAGTGAATGAATTGATCTGGCAGAATATACCGGTTCTAGAGACTTATCCTTCAAAGGAAGAACTGAATGCATTGAATTACAGAAGTAAGAAGGAATTAAGCGGTCAGGTACGGATTATTGAATTCCCTGGAGCAGATATATGTGCCTGCTGTGGAACCCATGTGATGACAGCAGGAGAGATTGGAATTTTAAAAGTCACCGGTCTGATGCGATATAAAGGCGGCGTGAGAATATCCCTGCTGTGCGGCAGAGAGGTATTTCATGATTACCGAATAAAATTAAAAGCTGTCCAGGGAATCTCGGTGTTATTATCAGCAAAACCCGACAGTGTACTGGAGATAGTTACAAAGCTAAAAGAGGACGGAGCGAAAAAGGATGGTGATATTAGCCGTCTCACCAGAGAACTGCTTGAATATAAAACAGTACAATATCCTGTTAGCGGCGAGCCCCTGCTGGTGTTTGAAGAGCATCTTTTGCCAGCACAGCTCAGACAGTTTGCCACCATGCTTTATGAGGAGAAGAAGGGGAACGTTGTATTGGTATGTTCCGGAGAAGATGGACTGTTTCAGTATGCAGCAGGCAGCAGTGATATGGATATGCGGGAATTCAGCCGTCAGTTAAATGAAAAATTAAATGGCCGTGGCGGAGGGAGTGCCCTGCTGGCACAGGGGACTTTTCAGACATCGATTCAGGAGATTCAAAAAGTGTTTCAGGAAGAGATCCAGAGGAGGATTTAATGGAATTAAATGACAGCACAATAAAAAAATTACGATGGTTAATTATATTTACTGTGATTGCCGTAGTAGCTGGTATTAATTATAGAAGTTTATTTGCCCTGATTGTCAGGGCAGTGGGGATTATAACTCCTTTTTTATTAGGTGGAGTTATGGCATTTGTATTAAATGTTCCCATGCGGGCGATTGAACGCATTCTTCCGGTAAAAAAAGAGAGTCAGTTTCGTCGCCCTTTAAGCCTGGTTCTCACTTTTGTGTTTGTAATCGGAATTTTGCTTGTGGTTACTTTTGTAGTCATGCCTCAGCTGTTTGATACAGTTTTAAGTCTGCAGTACAGCTTACCTGTTTTTTTTAATGATGTAAAGCAGGGAGCAGAGAAGCTGTTTTCCCAATATCCGGAAGTTACAGATTATATTAACAATATTCAGGTTGACTGGAAATCCTATCTTGAGAAAATTGTTCAGTTTTTATCTGTTGGTGCCGGAACAGTGCTGTCCTCTACTTTATCCGCAGCTTTAAATATTATAAGCGGAGTGACAACCTTTGCAATTGGTGTGGTATTTGCAGTTTACATTCTATTGCAGAAGGAAAATTTATCAAGACAGATAAAGAAGTTTATGAAAGCGTTTCTGCCTGATCATGTTTCTAACAGAATTTTAGAGGTATTAAGTCTTACCAGCCGTACATTTTCCAATTTTCTGACTGGACAGTGTGTGGAGGCAGTAATACTGGGAAGCATGTTCTTTCTCACATTATCCATATTACGCCTTCCATATGCACTTCTTATTGGAGTCCTGATCGCATTTACTGCCTTGATTCCTATGTTTGGAGCATTAATCGGCTGTGCAATCGGAGCCTTTTTAATGCTGATGGTGAAGCCTTTTGATGCAGCGTTGTTTCTCATCATCTTCTTTGTTCTTCAACAGATCGAAGGAAATTTAATTTATCCCCACGTGGTTGGCAATTCAGTGGGACTTCCGGCTATCTGGGTTCTGGTAGCGGTGACCATTGGTGGCAGTGCCATGGGAATTGCCGGTATGCTGATATTTATCCCGCTTTGTTCCGTTCTCTATGCGATTTTAAGAGAAACTGTGAACAAAAGAATTTGGGCGAAAGAACGGGCAAAACGTAAAAAGACAGTAAAACAACAGTAAAACTATAAAAACAGGATTCCCTCAATGAAGACATGGGGGAATCCTGTTATTGGCTTAATCAAGGTTTGCGTGATAAACCGTACCGGAGCTGTGAATGTCAATTGCACTTAAGTTAAACTGATCTTCAAAGATCTGAATCTTGTACTCAAAAAATATTTCATCTGTTTTTTTAGACATGAACACATAAGCTCCCGGTTCCTTGTCTTCAATCTCATCACAGATCTCATCGTAGATGTCCTGTCCGTTTACCGGACCTTCGTATCCGGTATTACGAATGGCATCTTCAATTGCCTGATAAAATTCTTCCATAATAAAAGACCTCATTTCTGGTTCGTATTGTACATCTGCTATTATAAGCAATCTTTTCCAATGTCGCAAGAATTACTTGAATCTTATTTGAGAGGGTGTATAATAGGACAGGAATAAAAGGGAGGTAATGGAAATGGATTTATTATATAGACCCAGAAGACTTAGAACATCTGAGACTTTAAGAACAATGGTGCGGGAGACCAGAGTTTCCAGACAGGCTCTTGTTTATCCCCTGTTCGCCATAGATGGAGAAGGCATTGTAGAAGAAATTCCTTCTATGGAGGGACAATATCGATATAGTGTAGACCGGCTTTGTGTAATTCTTGATAAACTGACTGCTGCCGGAATTAATAAGGTAATTTTGTTTGGCATACCAGCACAAAAAGACAGCTGCGGCAGCCAGGCTTACGATGAAAATGGAATTGTGCAGCGCGCCGTCCGCTATATCAGGGAATTTTATCCGGCAGTATATATCATAACGGATGTGTGCATGTGTGAATATACTTCTCATGGTCATTGCGGGATATTAGAAGGGGAGTATGTGGATAATGATCAGACTCTGGAGTATTTAAACCGCATTGCAGTCTCACATGTAAAAGCAGGCGCTCATATGGTCGCTCCTTCTGATATGATGGATGGAAGGATTCATACCATGAGACTGGCACTTGATGAAGCCGGATTTGTAAATGTGCCAATTATGGCTTACTCTGCAAAGTATGCGTCTGCCTTTTACGGTCCGTTTCGGGAGGCTGCAGGGTCTGCACCTGCCTTTGGAGACCGCAAGAGCTATCAGATGGATTACCATAACAGGAAAGAAGCATTAAAGGAAGTAGAACTAGACGTAGCAGAAGGGGCAGATATCGTCATGGTAAAACCGGCTCTTTCCTATCTGGATATCATACGTGAGGTGTCAGACAGCACTAAAGTGCCTGTGGCTGCCTACAGTGTAAGCGGAGAGTACTCCATGATTAAGGCTGCAGCAAAAGCCGGCTTTATGGATGAGGAAAAAACCGTTTGTGAGTCAGCCGTCAGTATCTTTCGCGCAGGAGCAGATATTCTGATCACATATTTTGCCATAGATCTTGCCCACTATATGGACGAAGGAAAAATCGGATAGTACGCGAATTTGGCAGGAGAGGTTATAGCCCCTTTTCCTGCCGTATTCTTTTGATATCATCAAGAAGCAGGGCAGAAATGCGCAGACCACCTCTTCCTGTGCCTAAATCAATATCAGGCTTATTGGTTCCGTGAAAATCAGAGCCGCCGGTAGGAAAAAGCTGGTATTTTTTTGCGAGCTTTTTTAATTTTCCGCTTTCATATTGGTTATTGGAAGAGTGATAGACTTCAAGACCATGAAGTCCCATCTCCTTTAAATAGGAAACAAGCTCTTCTGTTTTTTTGTCCCCCAGGTGATACTGGTAAGGATGAGCTAGGACAGGTGATGCTTTGCAGTCTCGAAGTATTTTCATGGCATGCTCCGGAGTGATCTTCTCTTTTCTCGGGCAGTACGGTCCGCTGTAGCTTAAATATTTTTTAAATGCCTGATCCATATTTTTGACATAGCCCTTTTCTAACAGAACCCGGGCAAAATGTGCACGGGTAATTACCGTATCGGGATTACCGGCCTGTACCTCAGAAAGTGTGATGTCAATACCGGCATTTTGAAAACGGTGAATCATCTCCGTATTCCTCATCATGCGGATGTCTTTTAACGTGTCAGTTTCAGTGATAAAATTTTTATCAGCCAGATCGACATAAAGCCCTAAAATGTGAATTTCTTCACCCAGATAAACGCAGGAGAGTTCAATGCCGGGAATCACTTCCAAAGGCAGACTTTTTGCTGCCTCCAAAGCTTCGGGAATGCCTTCGATTGTATCGTGGTCTGTAAGCGCAATTGCCGAAAGCCCTTTTTGCGCCGCCAGTTCTACAACACTGGCAGGTGTTAATGTGCCGTCAGAAGCGTTTGAATGAACGTGAAGATCAATAAAATTCATAGGTACCTCCGAAATGAAATAGTTTATTAATACTATAGTAACATGTTTTTTTAGTTCTGTAAAATGTAGAATTTACGCGAAAAATAATTAAGAAAATTCATAAAAACGTAATAGCATTTCCCACAAAGTATGGTATACTACTCAGTGTAATGCTACATAATCATGTAAAAAGGTGAAGTAAATGAGTCAGGATGATAACAGACAAAGAAGCGGTGGAAGAACCCATTCCTCCCAGAACGGAAGCAAAAGAAATACGCCCAATACAGGCAGAAGGACAAGCCAGTCTTACAGAGGAGGAAACTCCTATCAGCAAAGACGCGGTAAGAAGAGAAGAAGAGGACCGCAGTACGGAATTACGAAGATTTTACTGGCTGCTGTTTTCGCTGTTGCCTCCGTTATCAGTGTTATGGCTGCTGTTAAGTATATTGGGGGTCATAAGACAAAAGAGACCGATGTGAACTCTACGAAAGTCTCTGAGACCCAGTTGAAAAAAGAGGTACATGTAGACGGAGTTTCCATTACAGGTCTGTCAAAGGCGGAAGCTAAAAAAGCAATTGACCAGTCCATAGGCTGGGGAATGAAAGTTACTTATGAGAATGAAACATACGAACTGAAGAATTTTTTAGATGACAGGATTGATACCCTGCTTAATGAAATTTACAGTAAGGATACAAAAGAGGAATATACCATCAATACAGATGGTTTGGATGATGAAGTAGAAACTGAGGTGAAAACCATTGCTGGAAAGTGGGATGTACCCGCCAAGAATGGTTCGATCTCCGGATTTGACAAAGCCACTGGAAAGTTTGTTTACGCTGGCGAAAAAAAGGGAATTGCAATTGACCAGGAAAAGCTGACTGCCGATATTCTGGCACAGATTAAAGCAAAGAATTATAAGGGTTCCATTGCTGCACAGGCCACAGAGACAGCTCCTAAGATTACGGAAGAGCAGGCGAAGGCTCTGTATAAAGTAATCGGAACTTATACAACTACAACAACGACTAACAGCGACAGGAATAAGAATATTGAGCTTGCCTCCACGGCACTCAATGGAATGATCCTGCAGCCAGGAGAGGAATTCTCCTTTAATAAGACAACCGGCGAGCGTTCCTCTGCAAAGGGATATCGTCCGGCAGGAGCTTATTTAAACGGAGTCCTGATTGAAGAGCCGGGTGGCGGTGTATGTCAGGTTTCTTCCACCCTGTATAATGCAGTTGTTTTTGCAGGACTGACAACCACGGAGCGCCATGCCCACAGTTATGAACCCAGTTATGTGACTCCGGGGGAGGATGCGATGGTAAGCTTTGGCGGACCGGACATGAAGTTTGTTAATAATTCTTCCAGTGCCATTGCCATCAGAACCAGTTTTGCTGATCGCAAGCTTAAGATTTCTATTGTAGGTATCCCGATACTGGAAGATGGTGTTACATTGTCAATGACTTCCAATAAGACAGCAGAGTTAGATGCTCCGGCACCAATTTATGAAGAGGATCAGACCATGCAGCCAGGGGAAGAAAAAGTGATTAAGCAGGAAACAAAGGGAAGCCGATGGGTAACCAATCTGGTTACTAAGAAGAACGGTACTGTGGTAAGTGATGAATTCTTCCATAACAGCACCTACCGCGGAAAACCGGCTACAATAAAACGGAATACAACCGGCGTTGTGGTACCTGCCACAGAACCTTCCCAGACTGTACCGGAGAATACACCGACTCAGACGGTACCAGGCAGCGGCCCGGGAACGAATACCGGTGAGACGGCGCCCACTACAGCAGCGGAAACCCAGAATACTCCGGCAACCCAGGCTGAGACGGAAGGGACAACAGCGGAAAATACCCAAAGTATAATACAGCCAAATCCCATGAGTCAGTAGTATTAACAACCCAAAAAGACAGCATCAGACACATATTTTAGGTCTGGTACTGTCTTTTTTTAAATTGTTTTGAAAATAATACTTTAATTTCCAGTTTTAATATTTGCTTTTTGTTGAATAATTGTTATAATAATGTCAGGTCACTTTCCCCTAAGGGGAACCAAATTATACAAATATTCACATTTGCAGGAGGAAATCAAGAATGGCAAGAAAAATGAAAACCATGGATGGAAACCATGCAGCAGCTCATGCATCCTATGCATTTACTGATGTAGCGGCAATCTATCCTATTACACCGTCTTCACCTATGGCAGAAGCTACAGATGAGTGGTCTACAGACGGAAGAACTAATATTTTTGGCCAGACAGTGCATATTACAGAGATGCAGTCTGAGGCAGGTGCCGCAGGTGCGGTTCACGGTTCCTTGGCAGCAGGTGCTCTGACCACCACCTATACAGCTTCCCAGGGTCTGTTACTCATGATCCCTAATCTTTATAAAATTGCCGGCGAGCAGTTACCTGGTGTAATCAATGTATCTGCACGTGCTATTGCAAGCCATGCCTTATCAATCTTTGGTGACCACTCTGATGTTTATGCCTGTCGTCAGACCGGTTGTGCAATGTTATGTGAATCCAGCGTACAGGAAGTTATGGACTTAACTCCGGTTGCTCATATGGCAGCTCTTGAAGGTAAAGTACCATTTATTAACTTCTTCGATGGTTTCCGTACTTCTCATGAGATCCAGAAGATCGAAACATGGGATTATGAAGATTTAAAAGAGATGGTAAATATGGATTCCGTTGATGAGTTCCGTCGTCACGCTTTAAATCCTAATCACCCATGTCTGAGAGGTTCCGCTCAGAACCCTGATATTTTCTTCCAGGCAAGAGAAGCTTGCAACCCATATTATGATGCACTGCCTGCAATTGTTCAGAAATATATGGATAAGGTAAATGCAAAGATTGGTACAGATTACAAACTTTTCAATTATTACGGAGCTGCTGATGCAGATCATGTAATTGTTTCCATGGGTTCTGTAAACGATACTATTGAAGAGACTCTTGACTATTTAGTTGCAGCTGGCCATAAGGTTGGTGTAGTTAAAGTTCGTCTTTACAGACCTTTCAGCGCACAGGCTCTGATCGATGCAATTCCTGACACAGTTAAGACCATTTCTGTTTTAGACAGAACAAAAGAACCAGGCTCTTTAGGCGAACCATTATACTTAGATGTTGTTGCAGCATTAAAGGGAACAAAGTTTGACCAGGTTAAGATTCTTACCGGACGTTATGGTCTTGGTTCCAAAGATACGACTCCAGCTCAGATCGTAGCTGTTTACGAGAACAAGACAAAGACTCCGTTCACCATCGGTATTGTGGATGACGTAACTCACCTTTCTCTTGAGACAGGAGCTGAGATCGTTACTACTCCAGAGGGTACCTCTAACTGTAAGTTCTGGGGTCTTGGTGCTGACGGTACTGTAGGTGCCAATAAGAACTCCATTAAGATCATCGGTGATAATACAGACATGTACGCTCAGGCTTACTTCGATTATGATTCCAAGAAGTCCGGCGGTATCACAATGTCTCATTTACGTTTCGGACATAAGCCGATTAAATCCACTTATTTAATCCGCAGAGCTAATTTCGTTGCATGCCACAATCCTTCCTATATCCGTAAGTACAACATGGTACAGGAACTGGTTGACGGTGGTGTATTCTTATTAAACTGCCCATGGGATCAGGAAGGCCTTGAAAAGCACTTACCAGGACAGGTTAAAAAGTATATTGCTGAGCACAACATTAAGTTCTATACCATCGACGGTGTGAAGATCGGTATCGAAACAGGTATGGGTGCAACCCGTATCAACACCATTCTTCAGTCAGCATTCTTTGAACTGACAGGAATTATCCCTGCAGAAAAAGCAAACGAGCTTATGAAAGCTGCTGCTAAAGCAACTTACGGCCGTAAAGGTGAAGAGATCGTTCAGAAGAACTGGGCAGCTATTGATGCCGGTGCAAAGGGCGTTGTTAAAATTGAAGTTCCGGAAAGCTGGAAAAACTGCGAAGACGAAGGTCTTGATTATAAGAAGATCAAAGAAGGAAGACAGGATGTTGTTGATTTCGTTAACAACGTTCAGACAAAAGTTAACGCTCAGGACGGTAATTCCTTACCAGTATCTGCATTCGTTGATTATGTTGACGGTTCTACACCTTCAGGATCTGCTGCTTACGAGAAACGTGGTATTGCAGTAACGATTCCTCAGTGGAATCCAGACAACTGTATTCAGTGTAACTTCTGTTCTTATGTATGTCCTCATGCTGTTATCCGTCCTGTTGCTTTAACAGAGGAAGAAGCTGCTAAGAGACCAGAGAGCATGAAAGTTCTTCCTATGACCGGAATGCCAGGATATCAGTTCGCAATCACTGTATCTGCATTTGACTGTACCGGCTGCGGATCCTGTGCAAATGTTTGTCCTGGAAAGAAGGGCGAAAAAGCTCTTACTATGGTAAACATGGAAGCTAACTGCGACGTAACACAGGAAAGATTTGAATATGGTCAGTCTCTGCCAATTAAGCAGGAAGTTATTGATAAATTCAAAGAAGCAACTGTTAAGGGAAGCCAGTTCAAACAGCCTCTTCTTGAGTACTCAGGAGCATGCGCAGGCTGCGGCGAGACACCTTATGCTAAATTAATCACTCAGTTATTCGGTGACAGAATGTACATTGCCAATGCAACTGGATGTTCTTCCATCTGGGGTAACTCCTCACCTTCTACACCATACACCGTAAATGCAAAGGGACAGGGTCCTGCATGGGCAAACTCCTTATTTGAGGATAATGCTGAGTTCGGTTACGGTATGCTTTTAGCTCAGAATGCAATTAGAGAAGGCTTAAAGAGCAAAGTAGAAGAAATCGCTAATTCCGATAAAGCATCTGATGAAGTAAAAGCAGCATGCAAAGAGTATTTAGATACCTTCAGCATCGGTGTTACCAACGGTTCTGCATCTGACAAACTGGTTGCAGCATTAGATGGTATTGATTGCGAATTAGCAAAAGCTGTAGTAAAAAATAAAGATTTCCTTGGTAAGAAGTCTCAGTGGATCTTTGGTGGTGACGGCTGGGCATATGATATCGGCTTCGGCGGTGTTGACCACGTTCTTGCAAGCGGTAAGGACATCAACATCATGGTATTCGATACTGAGATCTATTCCAATACAGGCGGTCAGTCTTCCAAGGCTACCAAGACTGGTGCAGTAGCACAGTTCGCAGCTGGCGGAAAAGATACGAAGAAGAAAGATCTTGCAAGCATTGCTATGAGTTATGGTTATGTATACGTTGCTCAGATCGCTATGGGTGCTGATTACAATCAGACTGTTAAAGCAATTGCAGAGGCAGAAGCTTATCCAGGTCCATCCTTAATTATCGCATACGCTCCATGTATCAGCCATGGTATCAAGAAGGGTATGTCAAAGGCACAGACAGAAGAGAAACTTGCTGTAGAGTGCGGATACTGGAATAACTTCCGTTTCAATCCTGCTGCTGAGAAGAAGTTCTCCTTAGACAGCAAGGCTCCTGCACTGGAAGGATATCAGGAATTCTTAAAGGGTGAAGTTCGTTACGCATCCTTAGCAATGAAGAATCCGGAAAGAGCAGCTGAATTATTCTCCAAGAATGAGGATGATGCAAAATCAAGATTTGAATATCTTCAGAAGCTGGTTACTTTATATGGCAATGAATAATTAGAATATTGATAAAAAGAGGTGCACCTGGTCAGAAGACCGGGTGCACCTCTTTTTATCGCGTATCCATACTGTATATAACCCCAAATTTGATATTATGATAGCAAATACGGGATGATTCCCGTCTGACAGGCACTGAGGATTGTTCGCGGAATAAACTTAATATATAACAATAATAAAGAGGGATTTTATGGGGATTATTTATTATATGCAAGATGACACCAACCAAAATCAAACCCCTGACACCAATCAGGAAGTCAACACATCGCCATCAGATACTCTTGATGAGCCAGATACCCAGGATACCCCGTCTAATGTACCCACTCCAGATGTTAGTGAGGATTGGCCGCTGAAACGAAATCCCAGTGAAAATTCGGATACTGATGAACATTGGACTTCCGTTATCACCGTGTTTCCCAAGCCGATTATACCATGCTATTTTTGCAATACCAGTGAATACGGACTGGTAAGATTTTTAAATGCTGCTGTGGGTTACGATCCATTTCAGATCTATATTAACAAACAAATTGCGGTAAATGGACTGGATAACGGGGACATGAGTCAATACGGAAGAGTTTCGGTCAAGACGCAGACTGTGACTGTACAAGGGGAGAATGGATACGTTTATTTAGAAAAACAGATTGATGTCCCACTGGGGCAGGCAATGACAGTGGCAGTGTTCAATTCAGATACCGGTCTTGAAATAATGGAGATCATGGATATGTACTGCAACGGTGGAATTAACACCGGGTGCTTTCGGGTCTGCAATTTATCCATTACAAATCGAAAAGTGAACGTATTTTTAAATGGAGGAGTACTTACATTTAAGGAGGTGGACTATAAAGAGGTTACCGCCTTTAAATACCAAAAGATCGGTTTTTACCTGGTTTCGGTAATGAGCAGCAATGCCCAGAGCGAGAATACTCTGCTTTCTTCTAATCTTTACATCAGAGGAAATGCTTCTTATACATTATATGTATTTAACTGGAGCAATACTATGAATGCGATTCGGATTCTGATTGTTGAAGACAGAAGAAATTATTAAAATAATCCTGCCTCCGGTTGACAGATCGGAGGCAATCTGCTATATTAAGTGTATTAAATGTGTTGGTACAGTTAAGAAAGAGGTGAATTATGATTCTGCTTGATTATAAAGATCGCAGACCTATCTATGAACAGATAGTGGAAAAATTAAAAGACCTTATGATTTGCGGAGTATTGGAACAAGACAGCCAGCTGCCTTCTGTCAGAAGTCTGGCCACAGATTTATCCATTAATCCCAATACCATACAGAGAGCCTATATGGAGCTTGAGAGGAGAGGTTTTATTTATTCCGTGAAAGGAAGAGGCAGTTTTGTTGCAGATACCAGTTCCATCCGTGCTCTGAAAACCAGTGAATTAAAAAATAAGCTGGGGGACTGGGTTGAAGAGGCAAAGCGGGCTGGAATAAAAGAGGATAAAGCACATTCGTGGCTGGCAGAGGAATGGATTTATGAAGAAAACGGATCAGGGGGAGGAGTGAAGGAATGATTAAGGCAGAAAATTTGACAAAACAATTTGATAATATCATGGCGCTGGACCATGTTAGTGCTGAGATAAAGGACGGGAATGTATTTGGTCTGATCGGTACCAATGGCGCTGGTAAGAGCACTTTTTTAAGGCTTTTAAGCGGAATTTTAAAACCAGATGAGGGAACTGTTACCATAGATGGAGAGTCTGTCTTTGAAAATGAGAATGTGAAGAAGAGATTTTTCTATATTTCAGATGATCAGTATTATTTTAATAATGCAACTCCCCGGGATATGATGGAATTTTATAGTAAAGTTTATCCGGAATTTGATCGGAAGCGCTTTGAAAGTCTGATCGGTAATTTTGGGTTGGAAATGAGAAGAAAGGTACATACCTTTTCAAAGGGTATGAAGAAGCAGCTGTCAGTAGCCTGCGGCATCAGTGCCAATACAGATTATTTATTCTGTGATGAGACATTTGATGGTCTGGATCCGGTTATGCGCCAGGCAGTAAAAAGTATTTTTGCCAATGATATGGCGGAAAGAAATTTAACTCCCATTATCGCCTCTCACAATTTAAGGGAGCTGGAAGACATATGTGACCATGTAGGACTGCTCCATAGAGGAGGCATACTGCTTTCAAAGGATTTAGATGATTTAAAGCTGAATATTCACAAGGTTCAGTGCGTGTTAAAAGATGGTATGACAGAGGCCGATCTGGTATCCTTAGACCGGATTAAGACGGAGACGAGAGGAAAGCTGTATACCATGACAGTGCGGGGAACCAAGGAAGAGGTTGTTGGTATGATGGAATCCTTCCAGCCTGTCTTCTATGAAATTATTCCCTTATCGCTGGAAGAAATATTTATAAGTGAAACGGAGGTGGCAGGATATGACATCAAAAAGCTTATTTTTTAAACTGATACAGGAAGATGGTAAGCGCAGACTTTGGGCGGTGACTCTTGCTTTTCTGATGTTTTTCTTCTCACTCCCGGTAACCATAGCTATGGTAATTGGAGAATCTTTGAAACAAGAGGAAACCATAGCCAGTATTCATTCTCAACTAAGGCATTTAATGGGATTTCAGAATGGTTTTATCACCTTTTTGCTGATTGTTTTATCCATTGTGATGGGAGTTACAAGTTTTTCCTATCTCCACTCCAGACAAAAGGTTGACTTCTATCATGGAATTCCGGTAAACAGAAAACACTTATTCTGGGCCAATTATCTGAATGGTATATTGATTGTGGCAGTTGTTTATGGGGTTAATTTAATTCTTACCCTGGGCGTTACTACGGCTTATGGTATATCACCTTCTGAACTTATGGGTACAGTTATTTCAGGATATCTGCTTTTTCTGCTTCATTATGCCATGATCTACGCTGTTACAGTGCTGGCGATGATTATGACAGGAAGCGTGATTGTAGGTATATTTGGCACAGCAGTTTTTGAAGGTTATTTTACAATTTTACTATTTATTTTACAGGGGTGTTATGGATACTTTTTTCATACCAGCTATAGAAGCGGAGAAGAACTGTTCCGCCCGTTTCTGGTAAAATCTTCTCCATATGCAATATTTATTTATAATGTTGCACTTGATAATGGCGGGAGACTGGGTGCTGAATTAGTTTCTCAGATTATAATTGTAGCTCTCTTATTTGTTATATTCACCTTCCTTTGTCTGTTCTTATATAGAAAAAGAGGTTCTGAGTCTGCAAAAAAGGCAATGGCATTTAAAGTCAGTATGCCGATTATCCGGATTCCTATTGTTGTTTTATCTTCCCTTTCTGGATGCTTTGTTTTCTGGACCATCCGCTCTGATATGGGATGGGCGGTATTTGGATTGCTTTGTGGCATGTTTTTATCTCATTGTGTCATTGAAATCATATACCACTTTGATTTTAGAAAATTATTTTCAAATTGGAAGCAGATGATTGCCTCAGCTCTTGTAGCGGCAGTGATATTTGGTGGCTTCCAAATGGATCTGTTTGGATATGACAGTTATATCCCTTCGGAAAATTCCATAGATTCCATGGCGATATCCTTGAATAATGATAACAATTGGGTTTCTTATGGAGATGCAGTGCGGGATACCATAGATGATTATAGCTGGCAGTATCAAAATGGAGATGATTATATCTTCAGCCATATGAAGCTGGAGAATAAAGCACCGGCTCTGTCTATGGTTAAAAAGGCAATTGAATATAACAGGGGAAAAAATTGGGATAGATTTACTGATAACGATTGGGATCAATCAGACAGGAGCTGTGATTTCTCTGTAAAATATACCCTTAAGAACGGAAAAAATGTATATCGCAGCTATTCCCTGAAAAATTCAGAGGTAAAAGAGGAACTGTCCCAGCTATACGAAGATCAGGACTTCATTCAGGGAGTATATCCTATTTTCAGTCAGACAACTGAGAATACATCTGCAGTGAGAGTCAGCAGAGGATCACAGTCAAGTATTATAAGTCGTGACAAAAATGGTACAGATAAGGCTATGACGGAAAAACTCCTTCTTGCATATCAGACAGATTTAAGCCAGTTGAAAGTTGAGACTATGAGCAGAGAAAATCCGGTAGCCTCCATTCAGTTTATGACAAAGATTCAAGCTGAAGCAGACAGTAAGAGAGAGGGAAACCAGAATTCCTGGCAGTATAGTGATCTGACTTCCAGAGGGTACTACCCGATCTATCCTTCCTTTACGAATACTCTGAATTTATTAAAAGAATGCCAGCTGGATGTAGATAGCTGGACTTCCTATGAAGAAATTAAAGAAATCAGTTTTGATTTAAGCCAGTTATCTAAGTATGATAAGGAACCTTATGAAAACAGCAGTTCTCAATACTATACAGTTTCAGATCCGCAGCTGATTGCTCAGATTATGAGTCAGGCCGCCATTGATGAATATGCAGGCATGAACCCGTTTGGTATCTGGAATACAGATCGTATCAGTTTTTCTGCTGTCAGCAGTGCGTTGGGCAATCGCAGTGAGATTCAGTATATTGTACCTCTAAAACAGCTTCCTGATTCCGTAAGAGAGGCGCTAAAGCCATAAACAGGAACTGTGATAACAGTCTTTCATTGACTTTTTCTTCCAATAAAGTTACAATGGTAGGAGCAAAAGTCAAAGGAGGAATCACGGATGGCATTTTTTGAAGAGCTGGGAAAGACACTTAGTGATACCGGCAAAGAGGTTGCAACGAAGGCGAAAGCATTGACTGAGACGATACAGCTAAAGACACAGATCGGTGCAGAGAAAACCAAGCTGGAAGAAGCTTATGCAGTCATTGGAAAACTGTATTATGAAGACAACAGTGAGCCTAAGGAAGCTTATACCAAAGCTTATGAAGCTGTCAGAGCCAGCCGGGCAAGAATTGCCGCCCTGGAGATTGAATTGACCCAAAGCGAAGGCAGCCGTATCTGTGCGGAATGCGGAGCAAAGGTTCCCAAAAGCTCTCTGTTTTGCGGCAAGTGCGGGGCACCTGTGAAAGAGGCAGCAGCTGATCCTGATTCAGAAGAGATGGATGAGAAGGAGCAGACTACTTCTGCAGAGGAAGTGAATGTAACTGCCGGCATTAACGCTGTGAATGATGATGTGTTTGAACCTACGGAAGAACAGGAATGATTACTAAGGGCCGGATTGAATCCGGTCCTTTTTTTTGGTGTGCCCGCCATTAAGAAAATTTCCTCCTACACGATGCTAATTTAAAAAAAGGTATGTAAATTTGCTGTAAAATGTGGTAGACTAAACCCGGTTCGTAAATGTGCATAGAAGATGAGGTATACAATGAAAGTTTATGTCAGATGGCTTTGGAAGCTTTTAGCTCTTTCTGCTGGTATTAATATAGTAATTGAGCTGGCTAGCCGGAAGTCGCTGTTGAATCTGGGTTCTTATATAGGGAATAGTTTTTTAATATTTTTACTTAATACTCTGATTATTTTTCTTCCCTTTACTATTATGTTTATTACGAGGCGAAAAGCATTTGCCTGCATTTTGATTTCTTTTCTATGGATTTTTATGGGGATTGTAAATGGTATTCTTCTGATTTTCCGTACAACTCCCTTTACGGCAGCCGATCTGCGTCTGGTGAAGTATGCCATAAGCCTTGCTACCGTTTACTTTACCTGGATGCAGATTTTTCTCATGGCATGCGCTGGAGTACTGGCATTTATCTTACTAGTGGGAGTGTGGAAAAAAGCACCGGTCAGTCAGGAGAAGACCAGGCTGAGTCATGGATTGGCAATCATTTTTCTGAGTACTGCACTGGTACTTGGCATTACTAGCGGTGCCATGAAGTATGGACTGGTAGCGGTTCATTTTGGTAACATCGGACAAGGCTTTCGATCATACGGATTTCCTTACTGTTTTTCCAATTCCGTATTTAATACCGGGATAGCAAAGCCGGAAGGATATGGGGCTGAAACCTTGGAAACAATTCAGTCGGAGGAACTGGTGCCTGAAAACACCTATGCAATTACGGAAAATACAAAACCCAATGTAATTATGATTCAGCTGGAATCGTTTTTTGACCCTTCTTTGTGGAAAAACAATCCGGTAGATTATGATCCCATTCCCTTTTTCCACCAGCTACAAAAAAATTATCCAGGGGGATATTTAAGCGTTCCTTCTGTTGGAGCAGGTACTGCCAATACAGAGTTTGAAAACATAACCGGTATGAATCTGGACTTTTTCGGCCCGGGTGAGTATCCATATAAGACAGTTCTTAAAAAAACCTCCTGTGAAAGCACTGCTTTTGATTTGAAAAATCTGGGGTACACTGCTCATACCATTCATAATAACGAAGCCACTTTTTATGACAGAAACCGGGTATTTGCACAGCTTGGATTTGATACCTTTACTCCTATTGAATATATGAACAATATTGAGCGGAATCCCACTGGGTGGTGTAAGGATAAAATTTTAACCGGCGAGATTATTAAGACCCTGGATTCTACACCAGGACCGGATTATATCTACACCATATCGGTACAGGGACATGGAAAGTATCCAAATTTTGAGTATTACTGCCAGCAGATTAATGAGATGGATCAGTTTATCCGTTCCCTTGTTAATACGTTAAGAACCCGCAAAGAACCCATTGTACTGGTGCTGTATGGAGATCATCTTCCAGGTTTTGAATGGAGTGAGGATGAGATGAAGAATCACTCTCTGTTCCAGACAGAATACGTTATCTGGAATAATATGAATCTGCCTGTGGTTAAAAAGGATGTGGAGGCTTATCAGCTTTCTTCTCATGTTCTTAACATGCTAAATATTCATGAAGGGACCATGATCCGGTTTCATCAAAAATATTTAAATGGGGAAAATACCAATGAGGAAAGCTATCTGGAGGATATGAAAAATCTGGAGTATGATATCCTCTATGGAGAGCATAAAGTATATGGTGGAGATAGTCCTTATCTGAAAACTGATTTAAAGATGGGAATTGATAAAATAAAAATTGATAAAGTGGTTTACAATGATTCCAACCTGTTGATTTATGGTGAGAATTTTACTCCTTATTCGAAAGTATGTCTTGATGGAAAAGAGGTAGACACCACCTATGTGTGGCCTCAGCTGATTATAGCCAAGGATGTTCCTGAAAAAAAGGTCAATAACAGTGAGATTTCAGTATGGCAGATCGGAAGGGACAAAGTCCCTCTCAGTGAAGATGGAATCTATCATATGGGGTGGTCTGATTAAAAGAGAAGAGAGAGGTTTTTGTGAACCTCTCCCTTTTTGGAACCTTAAATTGAAATTAATTCATATTCAGCACTTCCAAGTCCTATTTTTACCCCATGTTCAATGGAAGATTTCCAGTTTGTAGTAGGGTGAGTATCTTTAAAATGATCATGGTGATGGCTGCCGTGCTTCTCAAGAATACTTCCTGCCATAACCGGCTGATTATTTACTGCATCTGCACATGCAACATCCAGTGCGACGGGATCGAAGGAAGCAAACATTCCCACATCCGGAATGATCGGGATGTCATTTTCTGAGTGACAGTCACAGTAAGGGGAAACATCCATCACAAGGCTGATATGAAAGTTGGGACGATCCTTTAGTACTGCCTGTGTATATTCGGCTATTTTACAGTTTAAAATATCGTTTGATTCATCACAATCAGATTCAATGGCATCTACTGGGCAGACGCCAATGCAACGGCCGCAGCTGACACATCTGCTACTGTTAATCATCGCTTTTTTGTTCTCAAATGAAAAAGCATCATGGGCACAATTCTTCTCACAGGCATGACAGCCGATGCATGTTTCTTCGGTTACATGAGGTTTGCCCGCGTTATGCATCTCCATTTTTCCTGCTCTTGAACCGCACCCCATTCCGATGTTTTTTAAAGTTCCTCCAAAACCTGTGCTTTCATGTCCTTTAAAATGGGTGAGAGATATGAAAATATCAGCGTCCATAACTGCCCGTCCGATTTTTGCTTCTTTAATGTATTCTCCGTCTATTGGAACCAGGATTTCATCCGTTCCTTTCAGACCATCGGCAATCAGAACATGGCAGCCCGTGGAAAATGGTGAAAATCCATTTTCATAGGCAGTATCCAGATGATCCAGGGCATTCTTCCTGCTTCCCACATATAAGGTATTGCAATCGGTTAAAAATGGTTTTCCGCCGGCTTCTTTAATTAAATCAACCACTACCTTTGCGTAATTAGGGCGTAAAAATGATAAGTTGCCCAGTTCTCCAAAATGGATTTTTACTGCGGCATATTTATTCTGGAAATCAATGTGCTCAGACATACCAGCTGTTTTTATGAGCCGAGCCAGTTTCTGAGGAAGGTTTTCACGGAAAGTGGTATGAAAATTTGTGTAATAAACCTTGGATTTTTCCATAGATGGTCTCCTTTTGATAATTTTTATTACTAAGCATTATACTGTAAATAAAAGGGAATTTCAATAAAACTTATTTGTCCTGTGGGCTAAATGGCAAATACTTGCAAGATACCTGGTCAGGCGGTATAATATGAACCATGTATAGAAACAAATTGGCACAGTGGAGGTACAGAGGATGGGTCGTATCAAAAAGATGCTTAGGATAATTTTTGGAAGGTCTATGTTTGCAGCTATTTCACTTATGATACAGATTCTGGTTATAGCAGCAGCATACCGCTTTCTGAGTTTTTATCTGGCGTATTTTTATGGTGCAGTTACATTACTTAGCGCACTGGTTATCATTTATATTTTAAATAAAGAAGAGAATCCCAGCTTTAAAATGAGCTGGATGATACCTGTAACAGCAGTTCCTGTTTTTGGAACCTTTTTTTATATGCTGGTGGAATTACAGATTATTGAACGATTTATGGAGAAAAAGTTAAAGTCCAGCATGGATGAGACGGAGTGCTGTCTGGAGCAGAATCCCAGGGTTATGGAACGTTTATTAAAAGTAAGCAGGAGAAATGCAAATCTGGCACATTATATGAAAGAATATGGTCATTATCCTACCTATGGGAATACCAATGCACAATACTTTCCTTTGGGAGAAGCAATGTTTGAAGCTATGAAGCGGGAGATAGCTGATGCAAAGAGTTTTATCTTTCTGGAATTTTTTATTATTGAAAGAGGGGAAATGTGGGATTCTATACTGGAACTGCTGGAATCAAAAAGCAGAGAAGGGGTAGAAGTACGGATTATGTATGATGGGATGGGATCATTCACGGTTCTTCCGTATAATTATATTAAAGTACTTCAGGAAAAGGGATTGAAGGCGAAAGTATTTTCACCAATCAAACCAGTGATATCCAGTTATCAGAATAACAGGGATCATAGAAAAATTCTTGTGATAGACGGACATACTGCGTTTACTGGCGGTATCAACCTGGCAGATGAATATATCAACAGAAAAGTAAGGTTTGGTCATTGGAAAGACACAGGAATTATGCTCAAAGGAGATGCCGTTACCAGCTTTACCATGATGTTTCTTCAGATGTGGAATATATCTGAGAAGGAACCGGAGAAATATGATAAATATTTAAGAGACCCGGAGTATTTTTATCCCCTGGAGCTTAATATGGAAGGATTTGTGATTCCCTATGGAGACAGTCCTCTTGATAAGGAATCGGTTGGAGAAGAGGTTTACTTAGATATCATAAATAATGCCAGGTACTATGTTCATATTATGACTCCCTATCTGATTCTTGATTATGAGATGGTGAAAGCTCTGACATTTGCTGCAAAAAGAGGGGTGGATGTTTCCATTATCCTCCCGCATATTCCGGATAAAAAATATGCTTTTCTTCTTGCTAAATCACATTATGGAGAGCTGATCCGGGCAGGCGTTAAAATATGGGAATATACTCCGGGGTTCATGCATGCAAAAGTCTTTACAAGTGATGATACAAAGGCAGCAGTTGGTACAATTAATTTGGACTTTCGAAGCCTGTATCTTCATTTTGAATGCGGGACGTATCTGTATCGCAATGAAGTAATAAGGGATGTGGAACGGGATTATCAGGAAACGCTGTCTTTATGCAGAAGAATTTCGTTAGAAGATATACCAAATGATCCGTGGTATGAAAGATTTGCGGGGCGGGCACTCAGGCTGTTTGCACCGCTTATGTGATAGAAAAAGCGCCGGTTTTTGTGCCGGCGCTTTTTGTGGTTTAAGATCTATTACAATACAGAGACTTCAAGGATTATCATATGAGCGATAACCGGAGTTGTACCGTAGAATACATCCTGACCAGTTGTATTGATGATTTGTACGGTAGCAGGGACTGCACCTACTGTTACCAAAGCAGAACCATTAAGCTGACCACTAACAATTGGTGAATCTGCAGGAATTCCTCCGCTGCCATTTATCTGAGTTGAGAATTCAACATAAGTGGAAGGTCCGGCACCATCAGTTGAGATCCACCAGGAAACATAATAGATACCTGTGGCTGTAATGGTTGCGACACCTGTAACTGTATTATAAGAAATATTTATACTTTGGTCATTTACCACTGTATTAAAAATAACAGGGCTGCCATTCGCAACAGTTTCTCCTGCAGTTAACAATACTTCGATACCTCTTAGCTGAGCGCCAGGTCCAGCTGCACCAGTAGGTCCGGTAGGCCCGGTAGGTCCAGTATCTCCGGTAGGTCCGGTAGCACCGGTAGCGCCAGTAGCGCCGGTAGGTCCGGTAGGTCCGGTAGGTCCGATAGGTCCAGTATCTCCGGTAGGTCCGGTAGCACCGGTAGCGCCAGTAGCGCCAGTAGGTCCGGTAGGTCCGGTAGGTCCGATAGGTCCAGTATCTCCGGTAGGTCCGGTAGCACCGGTAGCGCCAGTAGC
>SVDU01000005.1 GCA_015057705.1 Paenibacillaceae bacterium
TTCAAAATCAATTTCACGATTTTCTGTCTGATGCCAGGTAAACGATTGTTTCTCAATCTGTGACCAATTTAACTGATTATATTCCAGGCGTTCCCAGTGCTGACCTTTTCCGGTTTTTGTTTCAATTTGATTCCAGTTTAATGCGGCTTGATCGTACTGGCTCCAGGGAGCATCAGTACTGTCAAAATTGTCCCAGTTGTATCCAGATATGGCCTGTAAAAAGGTTTTGTTAAATATACGCTGTAATAAATAATTCTTGTCATTTTCCACCACTCCCCAAGAAATTTGTGTTTCTTTTCCTTCATATAGGGTGGGAATATGTAAGCATTCAGGTCGGTTCATAAATAATAGATTCCTCCTTTCATTTTTCTAATTTTATTAGTTTTATTTTATAATTGATTGTAATTAAATTTTTCGTATATTAATTCTCGTCTTCCATCTTGATTATTATGTTTTACGCACCAGTATGTTATTTTATACGTATACTCCTTTTATGAAGGAGTATACGTAGTTCCGTCTGACTTAAGTAAATAGCAATTTAAATATTATCGGAACTGACATAGAATATCCTATTATTTTTGGAGGGGGAAACAGTGGATATGCTTCTTCATCCGGGATATCGCTCCCTCATAGTTCTCGGTATAATGTAACTATTACTGGAGTTAACGTACAAGATACCGTTGTTGATTACAGTAAGTGGCAAATTCACATGAGCCCCAACAGTTTTAGCATTTATACCAATGATCCTTCATTGTTTAGTTCTGCGCCCGGAAACTACGGATATGTTCGAGTTAATATTTCATTAAAATGACCATTTATGACCACGCACCCCATACTCCATTCCACCATATACGTCGCTTGAATCCAAGATTCCAATCAAAAAACTGTTGAATAACCGTTGAAGGGTGATTGAAAACAAGTAACAACCCATCTTTGCCAGTAGGTGTTTTTGCGCTTCCGTCATCACCAATGTAGATAAATGCGATCTGCGTTGCATACAGATCATCAAGCGAGGTAAATGAGCCGTTGGTGGTGGAATATGTTTTTGACGGTAGTATGTTATCTAAATCACTTTTATCTGCTTTGTTACTTAAATTGCTATTTACATTATCTAAATTGCTATTTACATTATCTAGATTGCTATTTATCTTAGTTATCTTCTCATCAATAATGGTATTATCATTGACAAAATCTTGTCTAACCGGTTTATCCGATGCTTCCCATAAATTTAACCCTAATGATGTTTTGTTTGTACTTGACATAATTTTTCTCCTATAAATTTAAATTTTTTTAATTTATTCTGTTCTATTAAATTTGGCATTAATACATCTTCTTTTTTCGAACATATGTTCTTTTTAGGTATCAGTAATTATTTAATATTTACAAAATATTAATAAAAGATAAGTTTAAATTTTTACATTTTTTCTACAAAAAAAGCGAAGCAGTCTAAAACCACTTCGCTATTATGTCTTACATATTAATATCACATTATTATTCACTTTTTATAACAATCTCATTCCCATAATTTTTCATTACCAATTTTCGCTTTATTCCGATACATCGTCTCATCTGCATAATAAATTGCTTTATAGATATCATTCCCTTTTTCATGTATGGCAACACCATAGGAAAATGAAATTGGCAGTTCGTAAATAGTACCGCAATATTTCTGTGCTGCTTTTAATACACATTTCATCTCTACTTTACAAATACGGCTGCTGATAAGAACAAATTCATCTCCTCCATAACGATATAACTTCATATGTCTGGACTTCTGTTTTAAAACAGCTTCTGTTACTCTGCAGATTGCTAAATCTCCTGTGGAATGTCCATAACGGTCATTTAACTGCTTTAAATTATTTAAATCTATCATGGCAATGGTACACTGATGTTTAAAGTTAAGTTTTTCCATTTGTTTTTCATAAGCAACCCGGCTGTATGTACCTGTCATGGAATCGTAAAGTATTTTCTGGGTAGTTAAAAGTAAATAATACAAAACAACACATACAGATGAAACATTCCATATCATGAAATTCAAATCAAAAAATAATTCCAGGCAGACAGCTGAACCAATCCCGATAAAAGCAGCTGTTAGAAATGTCGTCTCTGCCCTTCTGTTGGGCTTATTCTGCTGTTTGGCAGAAAATACAATCAGTGTCAGCAGATAGAAAAATCCAACCGTTATAGACGTGGGAAACAGAGGCCCCCTTTTGTACAGATTACTGCTGTTTACAGAGAAAATCCAGCCATTCCATAAACTTAATACGCTTAGCACAGCATTTATTAACTGGGGAAAATAGAACATTTTTGACATCTTTCCTGACACACCGGTATCATAAATCAACACCATAATCATAGGAGAACATGGACCAATAACAAAATTCAGACATGTAGTGATGCTTCTAAACCTCCATGCCAGTCCTGCATCACCCAAGACTGCAAAATACTGATCCAGTGATGTGACAGCCATTAAAAACAGCAGAAGAAAAATTTCCAGCAGAAATAAACGTTTAATTTTCTGGGAAAAAAGTTTGTCCACCGAAACCATTACCCCAAAAAACAGCAGGATTAAAAGCGGTGCGTAATAGGATCTCATTGCCTCATGTAACATAAAGACTTCCTCACAATCTTAAAGTGTGAATCATATTTAAGCAGGACAAACAGCAGTTGATTATAAAACTATATTATCATTTAACGGGAGATTCCACAATTTTATTTTCTGCCATTTTCTACAAAATCAGACAAAAAGCGCGCTGCAAAAATCGTATTTTTCTGATCTTGCAGCACGCTCATATGTTTTACTTGATTATGTACTTGTAACGTCAGGTAAAATTATGATTTCATCCATTCGCCTTTTTCATTAACCCGGTATCCATCAGGTGTAACCGTATTTAAAAGGCATTCTCCTGACTGGTTTAAATAATACCAGCTGTCATTTACCATGACCCAACCGGTTGCCATGGAGCCGTCCGCATTCATAAAATACCAGTTTTCTCCAGTCCATACCCAGATTGTCTGCACCTCCGTCGGTTGCCAGATAGTACCATTTACCCTCTACCTGCTTCCAGCCGGTAGTCATATATCCGGTCTGTCCGAATCGGAATCACCATCGAAATGGGAAGGATTGAGAGTAGGATTTAGCGTCGGTTCTGGTTATGGTTCCAATATACTCCACATAACCTCAGGCCCGCTGTTTGTCCAGTGGAACAGACCGCTGCCATCTTTTGCTCTCCACCATGCATCTGCCGCTTCCACGCGGAATGTATGTGGTACAGATAAATCCAGATTATTTACCGTGTAGAATTCATCCTTTGTGGTGAAGGTACCATTGACATGATTAAAATAATCCCCCTCCTTTTTTCCTTATACTCGTAAGTCTGTCCTGAGTCATTGAATGCCTCAACGGTAACTTCATTGCTCTCCTCCATCATTCTTCCAATGGTCATACTTATGTTACTGGCTTTTGGATCAGCAAGCTGATATTTATAAACCGTAGCTGACAGCTCCCCGTCTGCGTATGCCCGGTATCCCCTGACTCTTGGATCCTTGCTGGCTGCAAACTTGGCAGTCGCCCAGGTGTAACCCACTCCGCTGAATGTAACCTGACTGGATTCCGGTTCTTTTAACTCCGGATCTTCTACCTCTGATGTGGTTACTTCATACGCCAGTTCTGGTGTCCTGTTTCCTGTCTGATCAACACCATAAACCTTGAATAAGTAGCAGGTATCCGGTGAAGGTCCCCCGATTTCACAGGATGTCCCGCTTACTGGTTTAGTTTTGTCAATTAACTCATCTTCCAGGTATGTTTCCACGATATACCCGGCAATTTCTCCTTTACCTGCCACCTGATCCCCATCCACGGCTGCAGGCCATTTTAATGTTACTTTACGCTCAGATCCACTCTTGGTTGATTTCGATGCACTGGCAAGCACGGCTGCGTCCTCCGGCCAGACGGGCTTTGACACTGCATCATAGGAATTTACTGACTGTGTAGTTGTACCAATAAAATTCAAGTTGCTGCAGGCACTGATATTCGCCCATGCCTGCGGAATGCATCAATGTTGTAAAATTCTGCGGGCTTATCTGCCGGTTCCACAGTCATAGCCTGGTTCGCATCACTATAAGTGGTATTAAAGGTAAATACCTTTTGGGCATCCCCCACCGCACAGTCGCGAATCAGTACATCATAGATTCCGCCTCCGTTTACAGGTGCACTCTTAAAACGGAACGGCATATCACTGTGATTTAAAACATTGTCCTCCACAAGCATACTGCCAATGCCTGCTCCCGTATGGCTCCCTGCTGCAATTGCACCACCATGGCATTCCCTCAGAAAATTGTTAAATGTCCAGATTTCCCTTGATGGCTTCTGATCTGTATCCTGCGGAGGTAAATCCCTCTTCTGACCGCTTTGCACTATAATCCGTAATGTCAAACAATTCCGGTTTACTGGTTGTTGACCAGGAGATACTTGCACGGCTGCCAAGTTCCTCTCCTGCCCCATCCACCGCCACTACAGAAAAGTTGTAATTCTGCATGTGCCAGACCGCCGCCCGGCACTCCCCACTGCGGCAGCATGGCGACCGCTAAAAGCACCGCCACACCCCTCCTGCATTGTTTTCGCAAAGCATTCATACTTATTTCTTCCCCTTTTGTAGTGTAAGCGCTTACAGCAGAATTTTACAACTCTCTTTCAAATTAATCAAGCTTACTTATGCACTTTTGGTAAATAATGACAATATCTTTATGTGTTAACACCAATTTTTTCCAAATAAAAGTTTTATAATTTGTTATTTTTACACATATTTTTACTTATGTTTTTATTAGTTTTTTCATTAATCCAAGTCGGTTAAGCACTTACATTTTTCGACATTTTTCATTTTCAGAGCACATTTGACCTTCTAAGCTAAATAATCTTTAAGGAGAAATATAAGTCCCGTTTAAGATTAAACCTCTATCATAAATCTGACACCATATAAAAGGAGGCAGATTATGATTGAGGAAATTCTGAAATACAATGACATCTTTGTAAACAGCGGTTTCTATAAACGCTTTAATACCAACAAATATCCCCGAAAAAGGCTTGCCATACTAACCTGTATGGATACAAGGCTGGTAGAGCTTCTTCCAGCAGCTCTGGGCATTCATAACGGTGACGTGAAATTAATTAAAAACGCCGGCGGAATGATCTTAGATCCTTGTGACAGTACAATCCGGAGCCTGCTGATTGCCATACTGGATTTTGGTGTGGAAGAGATCATGGTAATTGGCCATACTGACTGCGGTGCCGCATCTGTCAGTTCAGAATCCATTATTACCCGTTTAGTGCAGCGGGGAATTACAAGAGAAACAATACAAAGTCAAAGAGAAATGGGGTTTGATTTTGAAAATCTGTTTCAGGGATTTGAGGATACAAAAACTTCTGTCAAGCGCTCTGTTTCTCTGTTAAAAGAGCATCCACTTATGCCTTCGGGTGTTATCATAAAAGGCTTTGTTATGGATATTTCCTGCGGCAGGCTGGATCCTGTCAGCGCCTCATAAAATTAAAAGCGTTCTGACTGCTGATACACAGCATTTCAGAACGCATTTTTTAATGCAGAAAAATTTAACGGGGCTGCATATTGCAACCCCGTTATTCTTAGGAGATATTTTAACTAAAATGTAATGACACCAAGCGCAACGCCGGCAACCAGACATACAAGGCTGACGCCCCAAATCCAAAGGAACGAATTCTTTATGTGGTCTTTAATCTCAACACCAGCAAGACCGACACCAAGGAAAGTGGCCGGAACTACCGGGCTGATGAAGGTTGCACAGTTGCGGCATACTACCATGGCAATTGCGGTATGAACAGGATCTACTCCAAAGCTGTTTCCTACACTGATAAGAACCGGAAGCAGTCCGTAGAAATAAGAATCCGTACAGAACAGCATTGTCAGCGGTACAGATAAAACGCCAATAATAAGAGGCATAAAACGACCCATAGACTGTGGAATAAATGAAGCAAGAATATTCGCCATATGGTTCATGATTTCACTCTGTTCCAGCACGCCTAAAAATACACCGGCTGCAAGAATCGTAGAAGCCATCATAAGAGCAGGACCGGAATGAGATTTAATAATCTTATTCTGAAGTTTCGCTCCCGGGTAGTTAACCAGAAGTGCAATTACACAGCCTACCATGAAAGTTAAGTAAGATGGAACCTTTAAAAATACAAGACAATAAATAACAAGCAGGGTAAGTCCTATGTTAAAGAATAAAAGCTTAGGTCTTGCAAGATCACCCAGTTCACTGGTAGAAGCGCTTTCTTCCAGTGCTTCATAATCATCTATCTCCAGCGTGCTGTCAATTCCTGCACCACGCTTTTTCTCCATCATTCCCCAGAAGAATGCGGTAAATAACGCAATAACAATACCAACTGCCTGCATCGGAAGGATTCTCATCCAAAGTACATTGGCTTCAATTCCAAGAACAGAAGCAGCACGCATGGTAGGTCCGCCCCATGGAAGTAAATTCATAACGCCCATAGCTGTTACACAAATTAAAAGCAGTGTGGTAGGACGCATTTTCAACTTTTTGTAAATTGGAAGCATAGCCGGTATTGTGATCAGGAACGTAGAAGCTCCGCCTCCGTCTAAGTGACCAATTATAGCAATAATGCAGGTCATTAATGCAACACCAACTACATTATGCCCCACTTTTTTCATTAAAGCATTGATGATGCTGTCAAACATACCTGCATCCGTCATAATTCCGAAAAATAATACGGAAAATATGAACAGTGCAGCAGTGGAATGCACATCAGCAACCCCCGCCTTAATAAAATCCCCAACTTCTTTGACTGTAAAGGTTCCTGTTAAAACCAGGATCAGCGCGCTGACACAGGATACTCCGATGAATGCCAGAGCCGGTACAGTAACATTTCTCAACAGTAAAACAATGATCATGATAATGGTTGCAAATCCCAATAATGCAAGCATTGTCTCATTCATGTTTTTCTTCCTCCTCTATATTTTGTTATAGAGAAAGTATAAAAGTCCAACCTTACAGCCTCACATCTTCTCCCTTTCATTTCTTTAAGAGAAAAATTAAAAGTTGTTAAGATTGGACTTCCAATTAAAATATATCTTTTAAATTCATGACTGCTTTTAAAATTGCAGAATCTGAGACCGGCTTATCAATGTATTCATCTATCATTCTGCGATTCTTTGCTTCCACAAGCTCTTTTGTCACACGGTCTGCCATAACAATGCGAATGACCCCGGGATACGGACCCTGTAAGGACATACAAAAATCCACTCCGCTTTTCCCTCTCACATACTGTTCCGTTACAACGGCAGCCACTTCCTGTTCTTTTAATATTTTTCTCGCCTCTTCAAAATCCATACAGGAAGTGAGAGGAACATCCAGCCTGCTAAAGCTTTTTTCCAAAAGACGTAATATTTTGGGATTATCATCTACAATCAAAATACGCAGAACCGGTCCTCCATCCACAAGTTTAATCTCCTCTCCCCGTTCCTTCTGCTCATTAACCGGAAGGTACATATGAAAGATGCTTCCTTTTCCCAGAGTGCTTTCTGCAAATACATAGCCTTTATGAGAATGAATAATCTGCTCCACCAGGGAAAGGCCAAGACCTGTCCCCTTTCCATTTTTCTTAGTGGTAAAAAACGGATCAAATATTTGTTTCATCACCTCATCGCTCATTCCCTCCCCATCGTCTTCCACATCAATGCGGATATAATGTTCCCATCCCTCCGGCAGTGTGGAAAGCTTGTGCTTGGCCAGGTCCTCCCGATCCACCGTCTGGCATGATACACAAATGGTTCCTTCCCTGTGTCCGATGGCATGAATTGCGTTAACACAAATGTTTAATATCACCTGATTCAGCTGTGTTTCATTGCCCAGGAAGCATTCTTCCTTCAGGGTAAATGATTCCTTAAGATGTATATTGGGAGGGCAGACAGAACTAACCATCTTTATCGCCCGTTTTAACACTTTCTCACCCTGAAGATTTTTAAAAGCCGTCTCCATATTTTTTCTGCTTAATGATGAGATCTGCTGGATAATTTCCTTTGCTTTTGTGGATGCCTCATAGATTTCCGAGGCATTGTCATGATTCTCTGATTGTTCTGGCAGGTCCAGCATCAGAAGCTCTGCATAACCCATGATGGGAGTCAGAAGATTGTTAAATTCATGGGCAATTCCCCCTGTCATAGTTCCCATAATCTGAAGCCTCTGCTGATGTGCAATGGTTTCCTCACTCTGATGAATCTCTTCCAGTATTTTATTGAGCTCCAAAAGATATGTTATTTGTTCCGTATCCTTTCTCTTTTGAACCCTCAAATCTCCAATATATATAACCAGACCCATAACAATTGCCATTGCACAGAAAAATACAAGACCCAGCTTGAAAAATCCGGCTGCTACAGGGATGTAGATATCATTGTAATCGATGACCGCACTGATGACCAGAAATCCATCTCCGATCTGTACCGGTGAATAGGCGCTGATCTTCTTTACCTCCGGAACCCCCGGATCAACCCACCAGTAAGAATAATACTCCGAAACACCTTCTTCTCCCCGGTTCTGTTTGTCGATCATTTGCTTTAGGCTGGTTAAATCTACGCCTGGGAACATCTCTTTTCTCCCGGAAATTACATTAATTCCCCACTGCTGCTCCTGGGGGTGGGCCAGTATAATGCCAGAAGAATCTTTTATGACAACATATCCATTTGTGCCAAGGCGAATTTTAGATACCAGTGATTTATAGTAGCTCCGTTCATTGATTACTATGGAGATAGAACCCACATCAGGAATATCCCTCTTTAACACCAGGTACAGGTCTCCATTTTCCAGCTTACACTGAAGAAACTGTTCCGACCGGCTGATTGGTGTGACTGAATATGTTTTCACCACACCATATCCCTTCATGCTTTTTATCATATCCCCACGTTTGTCTTCCACAATCACATCATAGACAAACCGTCTGTGATTGGATACGTAATCCCCAATCATACTCCAGTCCCGTTTTCCGGTCTTTCTATAATTATCTTCTTCTGTATCATAAATTGTATTTAAATCTTCCTGATAACCTTCAATAAAAACCTTTAAGTTCTCCCCCATACTCTGGGTTGTTAAAAGCATCTGCATTTTCTGATTGTTTATAATGGCATCCTTATAATCATTCCAGATACCAAATGTGAGAAAGCAGAAAATAATCAGCACGACCGCCATTGCGCAACAGATAAATATTCCGGTATACTCTCTCTTTCCTTTTATATTATTCATGATTCTGCCTTTCGTTTGCTTCTTCCTCATTGACTTGTTCTATTATTAATATTATAATAAATTATAACATATTTCGATAAAATTCTACATGATTTTCATTGGGGGAAACTATGTCTGATAAAGTATTAATTGTAGATGATGATCCAGCTGTATTAAAACTGCTGGAAAAAGTCATGCACAGCAATGATTTGGAGACTACTGTGGCAGACAGCGGCCTCGCTGCTCTTAACTGCATAAAAAATCATACATATGATATGATTCTTATGGATGTCATGCTGGGAGATATGGAAGGCTTTGAAGTCATTAAAAAGCTGCGTGGCCAGGGAATACAGACTCCCGTTATGATTGTCAGCGGACGAAATGAGGACTACGATTCCTTGTATGGACTGTCGTTAGGCGCCGATGATTATATTACAAAGCCATTTCGCCCTCTTGTGCTGGGTGCCAAGGTGAAGGCGCTCATAAGACGCTACAAAAACCAGGTGCTGGACAGTTCCGATATTCTGGAATGCGGTCCCTTTTCCTACAACACTTCTACCATGCGTTTTTATAACAAAGGGGAAGAGATCGTTCTCTCCTCCAAGGAAAGCAGCCTGATGCTGTTGTTTTTAAAGCATCCAGGACAGGTTTACACAAAAGAGATGATTTATGAGCACGTATGGGGAAACAGTGTGGCAGTTGATGATAACGCCATTATGGTTTATATCAACCGTCTCCGCGGTAAAATCGAAGAGGACCGGCAAAAGCCGGCCCATATAGTAACTGTCAGAGGTCTGGGATACCGGTTTATCCCTTAGGCCTCTGGCCTTTTTTTATTTCCAGATATTTAAGAGTGGTCTCAGGTACCACTTCCTTAATGTGATGAAAGTCTCCCTTTTCATACCAGGCTCTCACCATGGAGGCACTGACAGGAGTCCCTTTCAACTGTTTTCTTTCAAATTCAACTACTTCAATCCCATATTGAGGCAGAATCTCTTTCATCTGCTCATTGTACTGTCCTGTTATGGCACAGTTTGGCTCTGTACCCACAAAACGTCTGGTGATCTTAAGTTCCGGAGCAATACGGCGTGCGAATAAAGTCAGATCCAAAAGGCAGTTGGCCTTTTGAGCCTGGGCTTTCTCCTTAATAAAATAGGTAGGAAAAGTGGCTGCCGAAATAACAAAATCCGAGGACCGGTGAACAATCACCTTTGATAAATCACTGACGCCTTCCTTTACTAACTGATAACGGTCTTCCGCATGAAAAAAACTCCTGTCATCAGATAAAACAAGTACATGAAGATAGTCGCAATTATGAAGTGCCTGTTCCACCAGATAACGGTGTCCATTGGTAAATGGATTGCAGTTTACCACCATGCAGCCGATTACGGAACCGGATTCCAGCGCTTCTTTGGGAGATTCCTCTTTTAAGCGGTGTATAAACTGATCAAAGCCATCTTTCCGGTTTTCCATAAAAAGAATTTCCCCAGTCTTAAGTACACTATAAAATCCCAGATTCTCAAACATCTCCTGGTTTTCCGGTTTTGTGTAAAGAAGGATATGGGATCTTCCCTTTTCAAATTCATACTGAACCAGTGCAGAAACAATGGTTGCCGCCAGTCCGAAGCCCCTGGCTTCCTGATCCACCGCGATACATTTCAGCACATTGTCATGAGCAGATCCGGTTGCCACGATTCTGTAATTCTCATCTAAAAGACAGATGGTATACTCAATCCCTTCATCGTAATCCAATTGATTTAAGGTAAGAAACGCCTTCAACCGTTCCAGCTCTTTCCCCCGGAAAGGTCTCCCTTCCAGTCTCATGAATTCCATAGGCTCCTCCCCACTTACCAGTTAACTGTGTGAGAAATATAGTGACAGCAAGAAGATCTGCACTTCCTCCCGGACTGATATTCTTTTTCACAAACCACTGATCCATTTCTTTTAATAAAAAGAGACTCTCTTTCCTATAGGCGCCTCCGTCTTCAATAAACCTGGCAGCAATGTCCTTCACCTGTTTTAACACCACAGGATTATGCCTGGAAAGAATGTTTGAATCGTCCACCTGGCTCATAAGATGGAACAGGGTCTCCAGCTTAGTACTGTTCCATTCCTGTCCTTTATAAAGACCCGCAGTCATCACAGGCAGTGAAATATGAAATACAGAGGAATAGCCACTGATAGCTTCCCCCCTGGCACCGGTCAGACCGTATTTCTGAAGGTTTTTTTCACCTTTCGAAACAAAGTGATCCATGCTTTGTACTTCTTTCACCAGAACATCTCTGACCATTGCCTGTTCCATCTCTATCAGCTGTTTTAAAGTAACTTTTCCAAAAGTGCGGTGGCAGGCTCCTGCTGCCCCGCATAAAATCCCAAGATGAAAGACCAGCCCCTTGTGTGTATTCACTCCTCCAGTCGCCTGATACATAGCCCGTTCTGCCAGAATTCCGATTCTGCGAATGGTTTCAAATAACACAGGAGGCGCTTCCCACAACCTCTCCCCCTCAAGAGCCATTGTGACAAAATAAGGCTTTAGGGCCTTGGCGCTCCGTTCAAAAGAGGCCACATTCATATCCGTATGGGCCCCATTGGAATAAGGATCCACTAACCCCGGCTTTGGAAGCGTATAAACCTCCTCCAAAAGCGCACCGTATGCCAGTTTTCCAATCCGATATGCAGCTTCTTCTTCCTTTGAAGGAACGTTCACACAAGACCCGCTTTGCATTGTCTATTCTCCTGAAAATTCAAATTTTTTAATCTTACGGACCACATCCATTACTGTACCATCACGTCCTTCAATGATTCCCACTACTTTATCATCAAATTGCACCCGCTCCGGCTCTCCTACGATGGAAAATGCAATATCCCGCAATTCCTCAATGGTTTTAAACGGAAGATCCACATTCTTCATGGCATCAATTAAATCCTGTCTTCTGGGATTAATTGCAATACCGTAATCCGTTATTACCACGTCAATGGATTCCCCAGGAGTGGTAACTGTTGTCACGTCGGTACAGATGGCTGGAATTCTTCCCTGTAAAAGAGGTGCAATTACGATGGTGCATTTTGCGCCAGCCGCCGTATCCGGATGGCCTCCCTGGGCGCCGGTAATAATACCGTCAGAGCCGACCACAACGTTACAGTTAAAATTCACATCTACTTCAAGCGCAGCCAGAATTACGAAATCCAGCTTATTAACCACCGCTCCTTTATTAAACGGATCGGCATATTCACCGGCACTAATGCGGAAATGTCTGGGATTAATTACAGACTCCACTGCATTTAAGTCAAAATCCTGGGTATCAAGCAGTGCATCTACCTGATTGTTTTCCAAAAGATCGCACATGGGTTTTGTTAACCCACCCACGCCGAACTTCATTCGTATGTTTCTCTCTTTCATAATTTTAGAAAGAGATATGGTTGAAGCAATGGAAGCACCGCCCACACCAGTCTGATAAGAAAATCCGTCTTTGAAATACGGTGTATTTACTACGAACTGTGTACAATAATCTGCCATCATCAGCTTTCTCATATCTGTGGTGGGCTTGGCGGCTCCTGTAGCGATTTTATCGGGATTTCCAATCTCATCAACCACAACCACGTAATCTACCTTTGTCATGGAAATATGGGCAGGAAAGTTTGGAAATGGAACCAGGCAGTCAGTAATAGCAACCACTTTATCCGCATAATCCGCATCAACCATGGAGTAAGAAAGCACACCGCAATCGGACTTTCCGCCGATTCCACGGCAGTTGCCGTAATCATCACAGGTAGGAGAACCAATAAATGCAATATCAATTCTCACTTCTCCAGTCTCTATGGCACGGACTCTGCCGCCGTGGGAACGCATAACAGCCAGTCCTTTCAGTTTTCCTTCTGAAATAGCACGACCGATTTTTCCTCTGACACCGGAGGACTGAATGTTAGTAATTGTTCCGTCTTCTATAAATTCCACCAGCTTATCATGTGCTTTCCCCAGAGAGCTTGCGCAAATGGTAATATCCTTAATTCCCATTTTGTGGATCTCTTCCATTACCATGTTAACTACATAATCTCCATCCCGGAAATGATGGTGAAAGCCCAGTGTCATCCCATCCTGAATTCCGCATTTTACCAGAACTTCATGAATGTTCTCTACCAGCTTACTTCCCTCTGAATTAATGACACATCTGGTAGAAGGACCGTCTTTTTTATATTCATATCCATCAAAATAGTGATTTCCTTTAAATGGTTCTTTTCCTGTTATTTTTAAGATTTCTTCCGGAATCTCTCTTCCTACTGCATTGATCATCTTATAAATCTCCTTTATATACGCCGGAAGCCTTTGCCAGTTCAATGGTTCTCCTAGCTCCGTCATAAAATGCAATGTCAATCATCTTTCCATCTACTGTAAATACACCGATTCCCATTTCCTTTTTCTCTTCAATCTCCCTTACCACCTTTTCTGCAAAGATGATGTCTTTTCCAGAAGGGGTAAAAATATCATGAACAATTGGAATCTGGCGGGGATTAACAATTGACTTTCCGTCAAATCCCATAAGATGAATTGTCTCCACATCACGGCGGAAGCCTTCCATATCATCAAGGTTTGTATATACGGTGTCAAAGCACTGTACCTTTGCCGCTCTTGCAGCAATGATTAAATTCTGTCTGGCTCCCATGAGCTCAATACCCGTACCTGTAATGCGGGTCTGCAAATCTTTTGTATAATCTCCTCCTGACAGAGCAATTCCAAAGAGACGGTCTGATGCTTCACAGATATCCAGAGCCTTCATAACACCTCTTGCCGATTCTATTGCCGCCATTATAAGGATCATACCTTCCGGCAATCCAAAATCCTTCTCTGCCTTTAAAATCTCCTCTTCCACTCTGTGAACGTCTTTGGGACATTCCACTTTTGGAATACGGATGGCATCACATCCACCAGCTACTGCGCAGCGGATGTCCTCCTGCCAGTATGGCGTATCAAGCCCGTTAATTCTTACCACCCGTTCACATCCTCTGTAATCAATCTCTTTAAGAGCATGATACAGGGAAAATCTGGCAGCGTCTTTTTGGTTTTCTGCAACTGCATCCTCTAAATCAAGGATGATGCTGTCGGGTCTATAAATATAGGGATCCTTAATAAGTCCCGGTTTCTGGGCATTTAAAAACATCATGGTTCTTCTGAGCCGCTTCTTCACTAAATTGATCATTCTAAAGCACCTCCCCATAAAGCATTGACAAATTGATCCATAGAGCGGGATACGGCCGCTTCTACCCTGGCTTTGATGGTGCAGTCCAGAGCGCCCTTGTCTACCATGGAAATTTTTATATTATCCACTCCCAGGTGACTCAGAGTTTCAAATACCACTTTTCTGATTTGGTTGCCATACTGATTGATCACTGCACTTTCCAGTGTAAAATCGATTCTTCCGTCTCCTGGCTCAACAGTTACCTGACAGTCACTGGATTCCAGCGTTCCGGCCATAGCCGGTCTTTCTATCTCCATTTTGTTTAAAGCCTCCCTTTTATTTTCTATAACTTCAGTTTACATGGGGAATCTTAACTCTGGAAAAAATGTACCTTAAAAAATATTAAGAAAGGAAGCCTGCATTTTCGTGCAGTGCTTCCTTTCTTACCTGTTAAATACTAATTATACTTCCTGGTGCTTTTGATAGTCCCGGATCATACTCTCTACTTTATGCATCAGCTCCTCAACGGAATGGGTTCTGTTTCTGGCACACCCTTTGGCCTCCTGCCCGCAGATGAAACAGGTGCGTGCAGGTGCAGAAACAGATGATCTGCTCATACTGATACCTTCTATATTATAAACGTCAATATCCCAGAGGCGGCCTAATGGGTGAGTTTCTTCCAGTCCGACAGCCAGCTCCTTCACCAGGACAGGGTCTGCACAGTCCAGAACATAGAATTTCATAAATCCAGCATTCTCTGACACTCCGGTCATCTCTTTTATTATTATGCCCGAATCAGATACTCCCTGCTCTAATGTCCTGGTTCCCACCTCAAAAGCAAACAAAATATCCTCAGAAGTTTTAATGGGACCCGGTATGTTCATTGCCATTGTCATCGTCACCAGTCCCTTATATTTTCCCCTCAGTTCTTCCTGAATTCTGGCTTTTCTTTCGCGGAATTGAAGCATTTCTTCAAGTTCGACATATCGATTCATAATCTACCTCTTATCTGTTGTTAATCCTGACAGGTTTCTGATTTTTAACGTCAATGGAATCACCATTAGAATCCAGACAATTGGTTCTGCCACAATAATTCCCATATATTTAAGAACCGGTGCCAGAAATGCTGCAATTGCAACCTTTCCTGCCAGTTCAATAAAGCTTGATACAACCGGGGTTTTATGATCCCCACATCCCTGAAGTGCATTCCTAAAAATGGAAATAGCTGCAGGTACAAAATAAAACAGGGAATTAATCTTTAAGTAAAGGGCAGCCGTTCCTGCTATATCACGGTTTAAAGAACCGGTCACCAGATACACCAGATAAGGCGCAGCCGTATAACTTAAAAGAATCATTGCCACAGACCAGACAGAAGTAATAATTAGTGCCTGGGAAATGCCCTTATAAATTCGGGAAATCTTACCCGCTCCCATATTCTGGCCGCAAAAATTCGCCATAGTTACGCCCATAACTGAAAACGGTAGCATGAAAAACTCTGTAATTTTACGAGCTGCCGTGTGAGCAACAATAATATCTGTCCCCAGAAGATTGATTGCACTCTGCAGGGAAAGGGTTCCAAAAAATACCAGTGACATCATTAAAGCCATGGAAATTCCCGACGAATAGAGCTGCCTGATCTCTCCTCTGGTAATTTTAAAATCCCGGATATGAAAGCGAAAAACCGGATAGCGTTTTATCATATAGCAAAGGCTTAACACTGCCGACAGGGATTGGGACAATACGGTTGCAATGGCCGCCCCCTCCACCCCGCTATGTAGAACAAGTATGAAGAAAAGATCCAGAAATACATTAAGTATACTGGATAAAACAAGAAATGCCAAAGGGGCTGCCGTATCCCCCACCGCTCTTAAAATGGAGGCACAGGCGTTATATAACATGGTCATGACCATTCCAAACAGAATGATCCGGATATATCCCTTTGCAGCAGGCATCAAAGACTCCGGTACATGAAGTGCCCTTAAAAACAGAGGCAGACCTCCCACACACAGCAAAGTGATCACAACGGAGGTGAGAGTCCCTAAAAGCAGACATCCGGCCGAATACCTTCTTACCTTCTCTTCGTCTCCGGCTCCATAGCTTCTTGCTGTAAGCAGGGCAAAGCCGCCGGTCAGTCCGGACAAAAAACCAATAAACAGAGTGCTGATGGAAGTTGTGGCTCCCACAGCTGCCAGTGCACTCTCTCCCAGGGTGCTTCCCACTACCCGGGTATCTGCAAGGCTGTAAAATAGCTGAAATAGATTGCCAGCTGCAACGGGAAGCGCAAACTGAAGCATGATTTTTCCAGGGCTGTCTTTCGTTAAGTCTTTCATACTTTCTCCTTAGTCATCTTCATATTCTTCCCATCGGTCAGATACCGTCAGACAGTAAAATCCTCAAATCCGGAAATCATGGGATACGGTGCAATGCTTTTCACCGGACTGGTTATCGTCCCCTTAACATAAGGACTGAATGCCAGACGGCGAAATGGTTCTTTTGTTTTATTTTTAATCAGTCTGTCATTTCTTCCTAACTCGCCTATGTAATTTCCATTCTTGTTATACAGCTCTTTTCCATAAAACTTACCAAGAACTGTTCCATCACAAGCAACTAAATAATCCCGTTGCTTCACCCCGATATAGCTTCCTCCCCAGTTCCAATATTTTTCCATATTTTTAACACCTTTCCATTTTTCATTCGTTAACATCATACAACATTTTTTTAAAAAAAGGAACACTTTACAAGAGACACTTGGTCAAACTTAACCAAATTTCAAGGAACACTGGATTTTTCCCGTGTTCTGTTATATAATCAACTGCAAAAAATAAAACAGCAATGAAACAGGAGGATATTATGGGATTTCAATATGTCAGCAATCTGCCAAGCCCGGAAGAAATCAAAGATCGTTTTCCTCTTCCAGCCGCTTTAAAAGCCCTTAAGATAGAAAGAGACCAGGCCATCAGTGAAGTACTTACAGGAAACAGCGACAAATTTCTGGTTATTATTGGTCCCTGTTCTGCTGATAACGAAGACTCCGTCTGTGATTATGCAAATCGGCTGGTGAAGGTTCAGGAGAAAACGAAAGACCGTTTAATTCTGGTTCCCAGAATTTACACCAACAAGCCAAGAACCACAGGCGAAGGCTATAAAGGAATGCTTCACCAGCCTGACCCGGAGAAAAAGCCGGACATGCACGAAGGACTCATCGCCATCCGCCGTATGCACATGAAAGTTTTTGAGGAAACCGGTTTATCCACAGCAGACGAAATGCTGTATCCGGAGAACTTAACCTACCTTGATGATATCATGTCCTACATTGCCATCGGGGCACGTTCCGTGGAAAACCAGCAGCACCGGTTAACTTCCAGCGGCTGTGAGGTGGCAGTTGGTATGAAAAATCCCACCAGCGGCGATATGTCAGTTATGCTGAATTCCGTAGTCGCTGCCCAGCAGGCTCATGATTTTACTTACCGTGGATGGGAAGTAAAAAGTTCCGGCAATCCCCTTGCCCATACCATCCTGCGGGGTGCGGTTAATAAACATGGCCAGTGCATCCCCAACTATCATTTTGAAGATTTATTTCTTCTTCATGAGATGTACAGCAGACGCAATCTGCAAAATCCGGCCTGCATCGTAGATGCAAACCATTCAAACTCCAATAAAAAATACAGGGAGCAGATCCGTATCTCCAAAGAAGTCCTTCACAGCAGAAAGCACGCGCCTGAGATCCGCAGCCTTGTTAAGGGATTGATGATTGAAAGCTATATCGAACCTGGCTGCCAGAAGGTTGGAGACGGATGCTATGGAAAATCCATTACCGATCCATGTCTTGGGTGGGAGGAATCCGAGCGTCTGCTTTATGAGATTGCGGAGAACTGCTGATCTTTGATCTGGCAGGAAAAAGGCCATTGGAAATACTCCAATGGCCTTTCTTGTGTTTGCGAATTCCCATATTTCATAGTTTTCAGCGACTCGCTTATTAGAGCTTAAAATCGTTGTCAGGAAGTTCCTCTGATGGCTCCTGTTCATTTTCTTTGGGAGTACTTTCCACTCCGGACTCTTCCTCAACGTTAGGCGTTTCGACCGGAAGTTCCGTTACTTTGGGAGTTTCCAGAATCATTTCTACTTCTTCCAGCTTCAGACTATTAACTGTTTCCGGCACAGTTACCGTTATTTCGTATGGGTTTTCGAAGTAGCCAGGCTTTGATTTGGTACACTATCTGCTGTGGTTTTCCCAGGTTTTATAAAAATAGAATTGCCCAAACGGATAAATTTTATATACTGCGTCAGAGGAATCGTCTCATTTGCAAGCACCAGGTAGGGAATGTCATTGGGAATATCAAAATCTGCCTCGGCAATTTCTTTCTCTGCTATAATACTGCTTCCTGGCTTTTTTAATGAAACCGTAGTAACGGTCCATTTGCCGGAAGTTATTGTGAGCGTATGTGTATTTTCATCCGACAGAGGTATTTTTACAACCCGGCCTGAGGTGTTCACCGGAGTGACAGACGAAGTAGCATCCTTACCCGCTATGGAATAATGAAATTTTTCCTGCCCATCCGCTTGATCTGAGAAGGATACGACCGCATAAGGAACCCCTAAAACAGATACGATACCACTTTGTGTTAAGATAATGGGGGTTTTGTTATCCCAGGGGTTTTCGCCGCTCACCGGCTCACTTTCACCGGGAGTTTCACTTCCTCCCTCTTCCGGAATATAAGCCTTGTGTATGTTATCATCAGAGCTGTCATCCCTATCGTAGATGGAAGACCCCTTGTCCCATTCTCCGCTGCCGTTCACACGGTATCCATCCGGAGTAATTCCATCCAACAAAAGTTCCCCTGATTACGAATTCATATAATACCAAACTTTATCTATTTTTACCCATCCGGAAGCCATAGATCCATCTGTTCCCAGATAATACCACTTCTGATCGGTATCCTGGTACCAGCCCGTATTCATGATTCCATTTTCATCAAAATGATACCATTTACCATCTTCTGCTTTTAACCACGAATTTTTTTGCTCTCTGCCATCTTCGTATCGTAATGTAGTCACCTAGTCGGTTAGTTATTACTAACCTGCACGCTATACATGATCATCTTTCCATAAACAAGAGGGTAAGTGAGAAAATTTATTCAGTTGTGTAAGGAGAGAATTATTATCAATTCGTTTTCAAATATTCCTCCCGGCAGTGGCACTTTTCTGTAACTATCAGGATTAAACCTATGCTTTACGAGCATCTTTTTTATTTTCACTCTTGTAATTCCAAATAGAATTGAGTAAAATGAAACTACCAGAGTTACCCCTATACGTAACGTTTCATAAGCCCACACCGGCGTGTCCGGTGCAAAAGAGAAGGAGGTACGGATATGCGGACGATGAATGTCGATATCCAGCTGCGTACCATTCCCATTCCGCTGGCACTCCTGATCAATACTGCCAATTCATTTATGTGCGATATCTATATTGATTACGGTTTGACCAGAGTTAATGTTAAAGACTACGATGAAATGAAGATGGGACTGGTTACACAGAATCGGATTTTATTATTTAACTTCGACGGCGAAGATGAACTAGCTGCTGAAGGACGGATCGGAATGCTGTTTAGACCGTAGCCGTCGGAAAGGAACCCATATGACCCACAATACAAAAGAGAGTTGACCGCGGCGATTGGCCAGCGGACAGCTCTCTTTTTCATGGTTCCCTTAACCGAGGAATGCGGTTACGCCAAAATACAAAAGTACAATTGCCCCAAGGACAATTCTGTAATATCCGAAAAATTTGAAATCATGCTGTCTGATATATCCCATAAGAAACTTAATCGCATACACAGAAACAGCGAATGCCACTACCATACCCAAAATCAGATAAAAAACCTGAGCTCCGGAAAAATTAAAACCGAATTTCACAATCTTTAAAAGGCTTGCACCAAACATAACCGGGATCCCAAGAAAGAATGAAAATTCCGCTGATGCCGCCCTGGAACAGCCTAAAATCATGGCACCCAGTATGGTGGATCCGGAACGGGAGGTACCCGGAATTAAGGAAAGCAGCTGGAACAGACCAATATAAAGAGCTGTCTGGTAAGAAATTTCTCCCACCTTCTGCACTTCAAAGTTCCGGTACTTGTTCCGGTTCTCAATCACTAGAAAGAGAACACCGTATATAATTAAAGTCGCTGCTACTACATAGCCATTCATTAAATATTTATCCAGGATGTCATCCACTAATATTCCAATCACAGCCGCAGGCAGACATGCCAGTATAATCTTGCTCCATAAAATGAATGTTGCCTTCTTCTGTGCCGCCTTTTTCCTTGGAGAAAATGGATTTAATCTGTCAAAATACAACACTACTACTGCAAGAATTGCCCCCAGCTGAATTACAACCAGAAACATATTCTTATAACTGTCCGGCTGGTTTAAATGAATGATCTCATCTACTAAAATCATATGACCGGTGCTGCTGATTGGCAGCCATTCTGTAAACCCTTCCACGATTCCCAGAACAATAACTTTTAATATCTCAATTATATTCATCTTAATTCCTCTGTTTTAAATATTTTCTATCTGCCAGTCAATCGGTGTTATTCCATTTGCCTCCAGATAAGCGTTGGTTTTGCTGAAATGTCTGCATCCAAAGAATCCTCTGTAAGCGGAAAGAGGACTGGGATGTGGCGCTTCCAGTATTAAGTGTTTGGGATTTGTAAGCATTGCCTTCTTATTCTGTGCGGGACGCCCCCATAAAAGAAAGACCATAGGGCGATCCTGCTCATTTAAAATCTTAATAGCCGCATCTGTAAAAGTCTCCCAGCCAATTCCCTGATGAGAGTTAGCTGCATGTGCTCTTACAGTCAGTACAGTATTCAGTAACATAATTCCCTGATCTGCCCATTTTTTTAAGTATCCGTTGTTAGGAACCTCACAGCCAAGATCTTCTCTCAGCTCCTGATAGATATTCACCAGTGACGGCGGAATATCAACATCAGGCTTCACAGAAAAGCACAGGCCATGAGCCTGACCCACGTTGTGATAAGGATCCTGCCCCAGTATTACCGCCTTAACCTTGGAAAGGGGGGTAAACTGAAACGCATTGAATATGTCATTGGGGTCCGGAAAGACCTGGGTTGTTTCGTACTCTTTCCTCACCTTCTGATAAAGTTCCCTGTAATATGGCTTTCTAAACTCTCCGTTTAAGGGTTCCAGCCAGTCGTTATCAATTGCTCCCATTTTTTCTCCTTTGCATCTTTAAATCCGAACCGGTACTCCTTTCTCTGATAAGTACCGTTTTAACTCCATAATTTCCAGTTCTTTGTAATGAAACAGGGAGGCTGCCAGAGCCGCATCTGCCTTGCCCTCTGTGAGAGCACTGTGAAAATGTTCCATGGTTCCAGCTCCGCCCGACGCAATAACCGGAACGGATACAGACTCTGCTATAATTCGGTTCAGTTTATCATCATAACCGGCTTTTGTTCCGTCACAGTCCATGCTGGTAAGAAGAATCTCTCCGGCCCCCAGACGGTCTGCTTCCATCGCCCACTCTACCGCATCCAGACCTGTATCGATTCTTCCCCCATTCTTAAAGACATTCCAGCCGCTTCCATCTGCCCGCCTTCTTGCATCGATGGCAACCACCACGCACTGGCGGCCAAACTTATCAGCAGCATCAGAAATCAGTCTGGGTGTATTGATCGCAGAAGAATTGATGGATATTTTATCCGCCCCTTCCCGTAAAAGCATCTTAAAGTCTTCTACTGTCCGGATTCCTCCGCCTACCGTAAATGGAATAAAGACCTTTTCTGCAACCCGGCGCACCATGTCAACCACTGTATTCCGGTTATCGGAAGAAGCTGTAATGTCAAGAAATACCAGCTCATCTGCTCCTGCTTTATCATAGGCCGCTGCGATTTCCACCGGATCTCCGGCATCCTGTAAATTAACGAAATTAACACCCTTTACCACTCTTGCGTTGTGCACATCCAGACATGGAATGATTCGTTTTGTAAGCATCCGGTACCTCCTTTAAGTCAGTTCAATGAAGTTTTTCAGTATCTTAAGACCGGTATCTCCGCTCTTTTCCGGGTGGAACTGGCAGGCAAATACATTATCCCGCTCTACCGACGCCCCAAAAGCCACACCGTACTCACAGGATGCGGCAACATCCGATTCCCTGTCTGCCTCTAAATAATATGAATGGACAAAATAAACATATGCACCGGAATTCAGACCTTTAAAAAGTCTTGCGCCCGGCCTGATTATCAGGCTGTTCCAGCCCATATGTGGAACCTTAAGCCCGGACTGGTCCGGAAATCTGACAATTTTCCCTGGAAGAATAGAAAGTCCTTTGACCCCTTCACATTCCTCACTGCTGTCAAATAACAGCTGCTGTCCCAGACAGATTCCCAGAAAAGGAGTTTCTTTTTCTGTAACCTTCCGGATTACATCTGGCAGATCATACTGGCAAAGTTTATCCATGGCGTCGCCAAATGCTCCCACACCTGGTAGAATCACTTTGTCTGCTGCAAGTATGGTTTTCTTATCCCTGGTCACCACTGGTATCTCCCCTAACGAAGTAAGGGCTTTTTCCACACTTTTTAAGTTTCCGGCATCATAGTCAATAATCGCAATCATGGCAGCCACCTCTTTTTCGCCTTTTTCCAATATTCTAACACAGTCCCTGATCCTGCACAACGCAAAACGTTACTAAATGCTTTCTAAGAATTCCACGGAATTTACAGGAATTGATTCTGCCTTTTCCTGCAGCCCTTCGGATAACTGTGCAAAACTTCCATGAATGCGGTACAGAAATGCCTTGTTATTTACAGACGCCGTTTTCTCAAAAGGCCACCGGATTACAGTCGGCGTTTGAAATCCCACACCAAGTTCTAAAATCACAAGTTTTTTATTCAGTGTTCCTGCCAGCCATCTGGTATAGGCATTCCACTGGGGAAGATACCCCTCTTCAATATAAGTTTCCGCCTGAATGGTATTTCCAGTCAGCGGTTCTCCACAATGAGGACAAATATCATCAGCGATCTCTCCAGGTTCCCAGATGTCTTTCGTACAGGCTTTGGAACACTGTCTCCAGGTTACATTGCCACAGGGTGCCACCATACGTTTTGGATCCAGACCGGTTTTCATTAACTCCCCATTGGTCAGTGTTGTGACGATAAAATAATCCTTATCTTTTATGAGTCCGCCCAGTTTTTCATAGAGGCTGGATTCCCCGCCAGCTATAATGCCGTTCCATTCCTCTCCGATTCCAATTAAAAGCTTCTCACAATCCTTTATTTCATTTAATATCTGCTCTTTTAAAGCCATACGTTATCCACCTTCTTTTCTACAGTACTGATCCATTATACCTCACTTAAGTTTTTAAGAAAAGATAGAAATTCTCACCTTGCGGCAGTACTCTCTTCTATGCTATACTAATCTGTGCTATTTGAATAATGAAAAAGGAAGTCAGCATAACATGAATCGATTCAAAAGGCTCTCTCCCTTTTTGGGAGGCTGTACCGCGATAGCAGTCCTGGCACTGCTGTTAGTCATCTATACTCTGACAAGGCCGGTTCCTATGGCGGGAACCAAGAACATTACCGTAGATGTAGTATATAAGGACGGGACAACAGACCACTATCAGCTAAAGACGGAAGCCCAGTTCTTACTGGAAGCCGTGAACGCCATACCTGGCCTTACTCTGGAAGGAACCACCACAGAAGAAACGGGCCTGATGGTGATTAAAATTAATGGAAGACAGGCAGATTATAAAAAAGACGGTGCCTACTGGGCTCTTCTTTGTGACGGAGAACCATGCAATTACGGCGTCAGCCAGCAGGCGATTAAGGACGGGGAACACTACACCTTTCAGTACACCTCCTCTGATGGTAAAGGCGGCGGGACATGAAACAATATCGTCCCATTACCACAAAGAGTCTGGTGATTGATGGATTTTTAAGTTCGCTGTTACTGATCAGTCAGGTAAGCTTATCCTGGCTACCTAATGTGGAGCTGGTCTCTTTGTTTTTAATTTTATACACTTTGGTATTTGGCAGACACGTATGGATTATCCTGTACGTGTTTGTTCTATTGGAAGGATTATTCTGGGGAATTGGCATATGGTGGTTTTCTTACCTGTATGTGTGGGCGATTATTCCGGCCGCTATTTTTCTTCTTTATAATAAGAGCTGTCCATCACCATTCTCGGTCGCGCTTCTGTCAGGAACCTTTGGTATGCTGTTTGGTTTATTTTCCTCTCTGCCCACACTTCTGACTGGAGGCCTGTATGCAGCCTTTGTCTGGTGGACTGCCGGAATACCATTTGACATTCTCCACGGTATGGGGAATTTCACTATTTCACTTATTTTATTTAAGCCCTTATATCAGCTGCTCGTCCGGCTGAAAAAGCATCAATCATAAAACAAAGGAGTGTCAGACTATGGAAACAGCTATCGTAAGAATTAAAAAGGGAGAAGGACGGTCTTTAAAAGCCGGAGGAATGTGGATTTTTGACAACGAAATTGATACTATAACAGGAGATTATACCAACGGAGATATTATTACTGTCCAGGATTTCGACGGCTACTGCATGGGCCGGGGCTTTATTAATACCAACTCCAAAATCACAGTCCGCATGATGACACGGAAAAAAGACGTGGAGATCAATGAGGAATTCATTGAAATGCGGGTACGAAACGCATGGGAATACCGGAAAACTACCGTAGACACCAGCAGCTGCCGGATTATCTTCGGAGAAGCCGATTTTCTTCCGGGAATCGTAGTGGACAAGTTCTCTGATGTTCTGGTGGTGGAATCTCTTGCACTGGGTATTGACCGTTTAAAACCTGTGATTCTTGAAAAGCTTAAAAATATTCTTGCAGAAGACGGAATTCAGATCCGAGGTATCTATGAGCGCAGCGATGCCAAGGTACGCCTTCAGGAAGGAATGGAACGATTCAAGGGATTCATCGGAGAGCCATTTGACACTAAGGTTGAGATTACAGAAAACGATGTAAAATATATGGTGGATGTGGAAGATGGTCAGAAAACAGGATTTTTTCTGGATCAGAAGTACAACCGGCTTGCCATTAAACGCTTATGCAGGGACAAACGGGTTTTAGACTGCTTCACCCATACCGGTTCCTTCGCCTTAAACGCGGGTATTGCAGGTGCAAAAGAAGTAATTGGAGTCGATGCATCGGAACTTGGAGTTTCCCAGGCAAGGGAGAATGCAGAGTTAAACGGACTTTCCGATCGTGTCTCCTTCCGCTGTGCCGATGTTTTTGAACTCCTGCCTGAGCTTGAGAAATCCGGGGAAAAATTTGATGTGGTTATTCTCGACCCTCCCGCGTTTACCAAGTCCAGAAACTCCGTAAAAAACGCAGTGAAGGGGTATCGGGAAATCAATATCCGGGGATTAAAACTTGTTACAGATGGCGGTTATTTAGCCACCTGCTCCTGCTCTCATTTCATGACCCCTGAGTTGTTTACCAAAACTATAAGAGAAGCGGCTGTAAGCGCCCATAAGCGCCTGCGTCAGGTGGAATACCGCACCCAGTCTGCAGACCACCCGATTCTCTGGAGCGGAGACGAAAATTCTTACTACCTGAAATTTTATATTTTTCAGGTTTGTGACGAGAAATAATCATTTAAAAACAGGGCAGGTCAATCCTCTTATTGGATTCCTGCCCTGTTTTCCATTATCTTAAAGACATAGCAGCATACATACCGCTTCTCACAGCACCGCCTACTTTTCCTACTTTCGTACAATCACCGATCAGACGTACCTTATTATGGTATTTTGCATCAATGGCTTTCGCTGTTACATTGTTAGGAAGCATTCCAAAGGAAGCAACCACTGTGTTTCCTTCAAGGAAAACCTCTTTTCCATCTTTTTCCATAGCCCGAACACCTTCAGCCGTGATTTCAAGCACCTTATGTCCTGTATAAAGTTCCACTTTGTTTTCTAAAAGCATTGGTATTAAGGATGCTTTGTTAATCATGTGATCTCCAGCTGCCACTTCATCAAGCATTTCAATGATGGCTACCTTTTTCCCTTTTAATGCTGTTTCCAAAGCACTGTCACAGGAGGACAGACCGCCGCCGCAATAAATGATTTTTTCACCTTTCAGCTTGTTCTCATCCAGATGTGCTTCCAAAACATTAATTGCAAGTTCAATTCCCTTAATCGGGGGCATCATTGGAATTGCTCCGGTAGCTACGATGATCGCATCCGCCTTCTCAAGCACAGGATCATCTTCTCCTATTTCCGTATTCACATAAACTGCAACTCCGGTTAACTCCAGCTGGCGCTTATACCAGGTAATCAGTTCACGCAGCTGGCTCTTAAAAGGAGGAGTTGCTGCACTGCGTAATTGACCCCCTAAATCACTCTCTTTTTCATACAAGTCAACCTTATGTCCCATGAGTGCTGCTGTTCTGGCCGCTTCCATTCCACCAGGACCTCCTCCGATTACGACTACATGCTGCTGTTTATCCGCCTTTTCAAGTTTAAAACGTTTCTCGAATCCAGTGGCTGGATTGACGGAACAGCTGATTTTCGTCAGTCTGGTCAGAATTCTTCCGATGCAGTCATCGTTACAGCGAATACATGGCCGAACTTCATCACGGCGGTCAGTTAAGATTTTATTTGCCATCTCCGGTTCAGCGATTAAAGGTCTTCCCATCAATACAAAATCAGCATTTCCGCTTTCAATTAACTGAACGGCTGTTTCCGGAGTATGGTTACCAGCATTCAGCAGTGGAATTTTAACCGCCTTGCGTGCAACCTCACAAACATCTGTCATACAGGCATCACCCAGATAAGCAGGTGGGAATATATAATCAATATTTTCATAGCTTCCGCTGTCAATATCCAATGCATCCACTCCTGCTTTTTCCAGTTCCTGCATAAGGGGAATGGTTTCTTCAAAAGTACGTCCGCCTTCAAAATTATGCTTTACTGCCATTCGAAACAGGATAGGCATATCCGGTCCCACTGCTTCCCGTATGGATTGTACAATTTCTACGGCAAAACGCATACGGTTTTCCGGTGATCCACCATACTCATCTGTTCTTTTATTCCAGATTTCTGACATAAACTGGTCAATTAAATATCCTGCATGCCCATGAACTTCAATGGCATCAAAACCAGCATCCTTAAGTATTTTTGCAGAATATGAAAATTGCTTCATAATTGTCTTGATTTCTTCAACCGTTAATTCGCGGCACATTAAATTCGGATCAAACATGGAAGGAATTGCTGAAGAAGAAACAGGCGCCTTCCCATTTAACATATTTGGAAATGCGTTTTTTCCGGTACCGCAGCTGAGCTGTGCACAGATCTTCGTTCCATAGCGGTGAACTGCTTCCACTAATGTGGTTAATTGTGGAATCACATAGGTATTATCCAGATATCCTTCCATGGAGCCCTGAGCCAGTTCCTGTGTTAAGAATTGGCAGCCCATAATGATCAGTCCGGTTCCCCCTTTTGCCCGCTCTTTAAAATAATCAATTTCATCATCAGCAATTGTTCCGTCAATATGGCCTGAGTTAAGTCCCATTGGTGCCATGGCAATACGATTCTTTACAATCATATTTCCGATTGAAAATGGTGTGTTTAAAATCTCGTAATTCATATGCCGCCTCCATAAGTATGTTTTTGATAAAATATTAACATAATTATGGTAACATACTTACGGGCTTTTATGCATCGTGCATTTATTTAGAAAATAATCTGAAACAATGACATTTCTGCACAAATGAATTTTTATCTCATTTACTGATATATTCTAAGATTTTATAGGAAAAATATAGAGTCATATAACAGTCCCGGTTATAAATATCCACGGATATCAGTTCTTGTATTTTAGACAAACGGTAGTTCATGGTGTTTCTGTGAATATACAGATCATCAGCAGAAGCCACCAGATTCCCCATGTTTATAATGTACGTATATAAGCTTTTCAAATAATCTGTTTTATGGTTCTCGTCGTATTCTTTTAATCTTAAAATATCCGGGTGGCAATAATGGATCAGATCCTTTTGTTCCTTTATCCGGTCCAGCATATCATAAATTCCATAATCTTCATATCGATAAATACATAACTCAGCTGCTTCCTTTTTACCTAACCGGATGGCTGCCAATGCCTGCTGGTATGCCTCGGGGATCTCCAATATTTCACCAAAACTCTGACTGACACCGGCACTCATGTGCATCTGTTTTAAATAATCAGTAATAGGCTGAATATCTTCATTGGTTAAGTATTGGGACTGACTGCAGCCTGTAATAAATATTAAATGATTATCATGGAACATTAATTCCCCATGGGAACCTTTAAAAAGTTTTGATTCTCTTATAAAAGAGATTAAGCTGAATGTTTCCGAATAATGATTGTATTTTATAATAATAAGATATTTTTTATCCGGCAATTTCCACTGCAGTCTCTTTGCCCTCTCTGTAATTAAATCCGGTTCCGTAAGACTTCCCTGTATCAGATCCGAAATAAAACGGTTAGCCAGCCAGTCATACTGAAAACCTGAGGATTGATTGTTTTTAATCTCATTTGCTATTACATCACATATGAATTCCGTTATCTCCAGATCTTTCTCTGTGAAAAGCCTGTTGTATTCAAGAACAGCAAAATGACCCACAATACGCCGTTCCAACCGTATCGTGCAAAATATTCTCCGGTATTTGTAACCCTCTCCAAGACTTCCAATCACTGCTTTTTTGTTTTGTACTGTTTTTTCTATCCACTGCTTAAAATTATATTTCTGTGTATACTCATAGGTTGTAAATCCCATATTCCTGTATTCCATCCATGGCAGATCATCTACTTCCTTAAAATCAGATGCTGCTAATAAGCGGTGATTATTATCTCCCAGCATTACGGGATTTCCTAATAACTCACTGGCTATATCTATAATATAGGGAAGGCCTCTGCCTTGTATAATGGTGTTAAAAAGTGCAGCTGGCCGTTCAATTAACGAATACTGGTCCACAAGTATATCCGTAACATCATTCAGCAGTTCCTCCGTGGTGATTCCCGGCTGTATATAAACCATATTGGCATGACGTTCCTCATTTACCATGTGAGAAATATCCAGGTTAAACGGACATTCAAGTAAAAGAACATTCCTGGGAAAATTGTTGCCGGAAATATTGGAAATATCTGAATACCGGCCAATATAAAGTATATGAGCATCAAAAACCACAATATGGTCAGTTAATAGTTTCACTCCCCGTATAGTCAGATTTTCTTCGCATAAAACCGCCTTTATAATTATTGTTTCATCTAATTTTTCTAATATATCTTTTATTCTCAGTATCAATTGGCTCACCTTCTCCATATTAAGTAAAAGTACCCTAATAGTAATACTATTAGGGTACAGTTTTCCTTTTTTTATTCTTATCGATAAAACTGTGAATAAACTCCGCCGGAAACCACTCCGCCCCGATAGCTTGCCAGCTCGCTTACGGTAACCAGCTGATATCCCTGCTCGGATAATCTGCGGATAATCTCAACTGCGGCAGCTCCGCTTTGAGGATATAGTTCATGCATCAGCACAATATCCCCATCTTTCACCCGGCTCATCACTGTCTGTATGGACTTAGCCGTGTTCCTGGTCTTCCAGTCCAGCGTATCAATACTCCACATAATCATAGGTGCATGAACATTCTGAAGAACTGTGCTGTTTTTATTCCCTCCCGGCAGTCTGACTAATACAGGTCTTACACCGCAGACAGCCTGTACCGCATCATTACAGCGGTTAATCTGGCTTTGAATCTGCTGGGCATTTAACTTGTTTAAATACTTATGCTCATATGTATGATTACCTATCTCATGTCCTTCTGCAGCCATACGCTTTAATTCATCAGGATAATAGGCCGCCCGGTTTCCCACCACGAAAAAAGTTGCTTTTCCGCCATACTGTGCCAGACTGTCCATAATCTGATTTCCTACCGGAGCGTAAGGACCATCATCAAAGGTCAGAGCAACCATTGGTTTGGAAGGATCAATCACTCTTTTCGCAGGTTGTCCCTCAGTTTCTGATGATTCCTGCTGCCCTGCTGTCTCTCCTGTACTTTGACTTTCTGTCTCCGCCTGTGATTGTGTCGCTGTCTCTGTCTGTGTCTCTTCCTGTTTTCCCGGCTTTGTAGAAACGTTTCCGCTTTCATCTACCCATCTGGCAACTCCCGGCCCCAGGTTTTCATCTATCCAGCCGCCTCGTACCTGCGTTGTCTCTTCTGCAGCTGCCGCCGTTTCATACGCCATGGACGGAAATGGAGAAGCTGGCACGAAGGCTGTTATAAGGGCAAGGGCTGTCACACCCAGACCCAATTGTAAAAATTTCTTCATAAAACATCATTCCTTTCCCTGTTACTAATCTCTACTATACAGGAATTAAGGGAAAATGGAAAGTAAAAAGCAAAAAAGCCCCAAAATACAGTTTGTTTTCTGTATTCCGGAGCCTTCTCTTTTTCATCCATACAGGAATAGGAACTTGCAGCATCAGTACCTCATATTCATACAAATCTTCCCTTCAGAAGGGCAGCAATTATCCCTTCCACACTTTTTTCTTCTACTTCCAGGGGCTGACCCGGTTCTTTGATATCACCCAGTTGATGGGCATCGGAATTCTGGAGGATTACGCAGCGCTCAAGGTATGGATTTTGTCTGACCAGTTCAGGAAGACTGTTTCGGTTCCTCACTTCTGCCGCCATAAAACTGCTGTCTGGCGGAACGAAACCCAGGTTTGACAACAGGCTGTTGGCGTTTTTGTCCAAATGGGCGGGAAACATAACACCATCAAAGGAACGGACCAGATCCCAAAGTCCGTCAAAGGATATCTCTGTGGAGTTAATCAGAAGATTTTCAAACGTCCCTGCTGCTTCATCTTCCTTATTATATATAAACTGGTTCCCAAAAATTTCCACGTTATTCGGAAAGGGGATCAGCTTCTTCTCCACATACCCATCAAATTCCATGGCTTTTGACAGCGTAGGAAAGAGACATACCGCATGTACTTCCTCAGACGTACAAAGCTCCATACCAGGAATTGCAAGAATTCCGAATTCTTCTGCAAAATGCAAAACAGCGGGACAGTTTTTGCAGGAATTGTGGTCTGTCACCGCAATCACTTCAAGTCCTTTTAACGCTGCCATCCCTACGATATTACCAGGTGTCATATCATCATCGCCGCAGGGGGATAAGCAGGAATGAATATGGAGGTCATATTCAAGCGTCTTCATGGGAAAGCCTTTTTTCAATCAGCAGAGCTGCTTCAAAAATAGGAAGCCCGGTCTTCATTACTGTAATATTCTGTTCGATTGCCTTTTGTTTTGCGGCCTCATCAGGTGCAACCCCCTCTGCAAGAATCACACAGGCGGCATCCGTTAAAGACGCAACAGCAAGGGTATTCATATTTCCCATAACAGTCACCCAAGCACAGCCCTCAGGTGCTTTGCCCATGGCTATGCTTAATAAATCACAGCAAAATGGCTTTGTAATGCTTCTGTCCGTTCTCTCACCTACATGAATCGTCTCAAATTCTCCAGTATCAATCAGTTCCCTTATCGTCATTTTGATTTCTCCCCTCTTTCCTGTCAAGCTGGTTCATTTCATCAGAAATCCTTACTATATATGAAGTCATGGCTCTAAATTTACTGTAGCTGTCTCCATCTCCCTCCTCAATATCAGCTGCCAGTCTGGCAACCTCCTTTGTCAGCTTATGAACATTATCCCGGAGGAAATAGATGCAGTCCGACTCCGCGGCTTCCCCTCTGACAATATCTTCTGCCAGTGCCTTACAGGTGGGAGCACCGCAGGAACCGCAGTCCAGTCCCGGAAATTTCTTCAAAAGCCGTTCTACCTGATTCAGCCTTGCAAAGCTTTCCATCATGGTGTCACCCAGGTGAAATACCGGCTCGTACTGGACCATGCTGGTCCATCTTACAAGTTCTTCCCCTTCTGATTCCATATGGCTTCTTGCCACAGGCATATATTTGCGCAGACGTTTTAATTTCACCTCCGCAACATAAGGATTTTCAACAGTAAGAACCCCTCCGACGCAGCCCCCGTTACAGGCATTTAACTCCACGAATTTTAAATTCGTAAATTTCTGGTCTTCCATATCCTCCAGAACCCGTATGACATTCTCAATCCCGTCTGCAGCCAGATAATCCTCTGTAAAGAGACCGCTTGCTTCTCCTCCGCTTCTTCCCCAGCTGACACCGATTTTCCCCGACGTTCCGATCTCCGGCGGCTCATCTCCCACCGCTTTCATGCAGGAAAGAAGCCGTGGATAGACATCCTTAATGGCAAGGACCTTATCCACTTCACTGTGATCTGTCCCCAGGGGAGCACGGGCATAAGTCACCTTTGACGGACATGGCGAAATAAATATGATCCCAATCTTTTCCCTGGGCAGTCCCGTCTTTTCCATAGCTCTTCTCACTGCAAGTATGGCAGCCACCTCAACCGGTGGGTTAAGGGGCAGAAGATTGGGGATTAAATTAGGAAAACGAACGCGGATGAGCCGTACTACCGAAGGGCAGGCTGTACTGATAACCGGAAGCTTATCCGGATTCTTGCTTAAATACCCCCTGGTTGCCTCACTGACCAGTTCCGCTGCAGCGCTCACTTCAAATACATCATCGAATCCCATAAGCAGCAGTGCATTGAGCACAATATTCACATCATCTAAGTTATTAAACTGGCTGTACAAAGATGGTGCCGGCAGGGCAACCGTGTATTCAAACTGCTTTAAATCCTCCATGGTATCGTAAATGGCATGTTTGGCATGATGAGGGCATACACGGATGCACTCACCGCAGTCGATACAGAATTTACTGTTAATCTGTGCTTTTTTATTTCTGACCCTGATCGCCTGGGTGGGACAGCGCTTAATACAGTTAATGCAGCCCATGCAGAGATCCTCATCAAGTCTTACAGAATGATAAAATTTATCCAATGGCTCACCTCTTTTTAGCAATCCATATTTTTTGCGGCTACAGATTCACCACCATTCGAATGGTGGTTCCTTCTCCTATCACCGTATGTATCTCCATCTCATCGGAATACTTTTTCATATTGGGCAGTCCCATTCCCGCACCGAAACCAAGGGAGCGCACCGCATCCGGAGCAGTGGAATATCCGGCCTGCATGGCAAGATCAATATCCGGAATACCGGGACCTACATCTTCTAAAACCATCTCAATCCGTTCTGTTGATATCTGTACCGTGATCTCCCCGCCTTTGGCATGTATTACCATATTGATCTCACCTTCATACATGGCAATGGCAACCTTGCGAACGGCTTCCGGTGTAACACCCATTTTTTTCAATTTGCTCTTTACATCGCTGCTTGCCTCTCCCGCTCTAGTAAAATCATCCGGAGAAATCGTATAATGAAACGTAATCACATCCATAATTAAATTGCACCTCCGTGTAGTCCTGCCTCATAGAGCATTCCGCAGGCAGAAAACATGCGGTGCCCGGTGGACAGGAGAATAATCCCCCTCTCAGCCGCCATCTGGAGCATGGCTTCATCCGGCTTTTTCCCTCTTACAAACACGATGCACACAATATCAAGCATTTCAGCAGTCCGAACCACCTGGGGGTTACATAGTCCTGTGAGCAGTACAGAATGATCCTTTGAATAAGCAAGCACATCACTCATCATGTCAGAACCGCAGGCGCTTCTCACCTCCTCAAACAGATGCTCCTCTCCAACCAGCACTTTTGCACCCAGTATTTTCCTGATATCTTCGACTGTCATATGGCTCTTTTCCTCCATCCATTCACGCTATTCACACAATTCAAGACATTATTGATAATTATATCATAAATAGTGCCTCAAGTGTATAAATTTCCCACGTAATGTTTGTTATTTTTTTGTCGAATCTTGATTAAAACTATAGATTTTTTCTCAATAACATGATAAAATATCAGTTACATTGCATAAGCAACATTGAAGGAGGTTATCAAATGACTTGTAAAAAACAAGGCGTCCAGTTTAACGGGACAAAAGAGCAGGAAGTTGCTTTGAAAGAAATGATTTCCCAGCTCAAAGATACAAAAGGATCTCTTATGCCTATCATGCAGAAGGCACAGGATATCTATGGTTATCTTCCAATTGAAGTTCAGACCATAATTTCTGATGAAACGGGTATTCCCCTTGAGAAGATTTATGGTGTTGCCACTTTTTATGCCCAGTTTGCACTTCAGCCTAAGGGCAAATATCAGGTATCTGTCTGTCTTGGAACCGCATGCTATGTAAAAGGCTCCGGTGACATTTTCCATAAAATCGAGGATATTCTTGGCATCACCAACGGAGAATGCACTCCGGATGGAAAGTTTTCTTTAGACTCCTGCCGCTGCGTAGGCGCCTGCGGTCTGGCTCCTGTCATGATGGTGAACGGAGAAGTTTACGGAAGACTGACAGTCGATGATGTTCCAGGTATTTTAGCCAAATACGAATAATTACATACGCTTATGATGACAGAGATTTCTTTAAATATTTTGGATGTGGCAGAGAACTCCACACGGGCAGGCGCCAGCCTGGTTACCATTCTTGTTTCTGTGAATACCTCTGCAGATGAACTGACCGTCCAGCTTTCTGACGACGGCTGCGGAATGACAAAAGAACAGTTAGAACATGTAACAGACCCGTTTTTTACCACCCGCCAGACCAGAAAGGTCGGTCTTGGTATTCCGTTTTTCAAATATGCAGCGGAATCTACGGGAGGGAGCTTCTCTATCGAATCGAAACCGGGTATCGGAACGAAGACAACTGCTGTGTTCGGACTCTCCCACATAGACCGAATGCCCTTAGGTGACATGAACAGTACCATTCAGACACTGATCACCTGCCATCCGGATACAGATTTTCTCTATATCTATCGTTATAACGAAGCGTCCTTTGAGCTGGATACAAGACTCTTTCGGGAGATTCTCGGTGAGATTGCCTTTGACTCACCTGAGGTAGCCGCTTACATAAAGGAATATTTATTTGAAAACAAATTGGAGACTGATGGAGGCGCGGTCATTTAGACCCGTCAGAATTGGAGGATAAACATGAAGACTCTTGAAGAATTAAAAGCAATTCGGGAGAAGATGCAGAGTCAGGTCAGCATGCGCGGAGAAGATCACGCCCGTACCCGTATTTTAGTTGGTATGGCAACATGCGGAATTGCAAGCGGAGCAAGACCTGTTCTTAATAAATTGTCAGATCTGGTTCAGGAGAACCATATGACAGACCGTTTTTCTGTTACCCAGACAGGTTGTATCGGTTTATGCCAGTACGAGCCTATCGTAGAAGTGTTAGAACCGGGTAAAGAAAAAGTAACCTACATAAAGATGACAGCGGAGAAGGCAGAGGAAGTTTATAAAGAGCATCTTCTGGGCGGACACGTTGTTCAAAACTACACATTATCATCTGCTGATATCAAATAAGGAGGAATCAGGATGTATCGTTCACATGTATTGGTTTGCGGCGGCACCGGATGTACTTCCTCCGGAAGCCAGCAGATTATGGTTAAATTAAGAGATGAATTAGGAAAGCAGGGTCTTTCCGAAGAAGTATCTGTTGTACAGACAGGCTGTCATGGCCTTTGTGCTTTAGGCCCCATTATGATTATCTACCCAGATGCTACTTTTTATGCAATGGTAAAAGAAGAGGATATTCCGGAGATTGTCAGCGAACACTTATTAAAGGGACGTCCGGTTGAGCGCCTTCTTTATGATGAGACAGTAACTCCTTCCGGTATCAAAGCCTTAAGTGATACTGATTTCTACAAAAAGCAGCACAGAATCGCTTTAAGAAACTGCGGTGTTATTAATCCGGAAGAAATCGAAGAATACATAGGTACCGGCGGATATCAGGCACTTGGTAAGGTTCTTACCGAGATGACACCTGATGACGTTATCCAGGTTCTTTTAGACAGCGGATTAAGAGGACGCGGCGGCGCCGGCTTCCCTACCGGTATGAAGTGGAAACTGGCTAAGCAGAATGATGCTGATCAGAAGTACGTATGCTGTAACGCTGATGAGGGTGACCCAGGCGCATTCATGGATCGTTCCGTATTAGAAGGAGATCCTCATGCATTACTGGAGGCTATGACCATTGCAGGTTATGCCATCGGTGCTTCCCAGGGTTATATCTATGTCCGTGCCGAGTATCCAATCGCTGTTGACCGTCTTAAAATTGCCATTGCACAGGCAAGAGAGATGGAACTTTTAGGCGACGATATCTTTGGAACAGGCTTTTCCTTTAATATTGACCTCCGTCTGGGTGCAGGTGCTTTCGTATGCGGCGAGGAGACTGCACTTATGGTTTCCATCGAAGGAAACCGTGGTGAACCAAGACCAAGACCTCCGTTCCCTGCTCAGAAAGGTTTATTTGGCAAACCAACCATCTTAAACAATGTTGAAACTTATGCAAATATCCCACAGATCATCTTAAACGGCCCGGAATGGTTTGCAGCCATGGGTACAGAGAAATCCAAGGGAACAAAAGTATTCGCTTTAGGCGGCAAGATCCACAACACCGGTCTGGTAGAAGTTCCTATGGGTACCACACTGCGTGAAATCATCGAGGAAATCGGCGGCGGCATTCCTAACGGAAAGAAGTTTAAAGCTGCTCAGACCGGCGGACCTTCCGGCGGCTGTATTCCTACCGAGCACTACGATATTCCAATTGACTATGACAACCTTCTTGCAATCGGCTCCATGATGGGTTCCGGCGGTCTGATTGTAATGGATGAAACCGACTGTATGGTTGATATCGCCAAATTCTTCTTAGAGTTCACCGTAGAGGAATCCTGTGGTAAATGTACTCCATGCCGTATCGGTACCAAGCGTATGCTTGAGATACTTGACAAGGTTACAAAAGGACAGGCAAAACCGGAAGATATTGACCGTTTAGAGGAACTGTGCTATTACGTGAAAGCCAACTCTGCATGCGGACTTGGCCAGACAGCTCCAAACCCGGTACTTTCTACCTTAAAGTACTTCCGTGACGAATACAATGCCCACATTTATGACAAGAAATGTCCGGCTGGTGTATGTAAGGCACTTCTTTCCTACTACATCGATGCTGACAAGTGCAAGGGCTGTACGCTTTGTGCAAGAAACTGTCCCGCTAACGCCATTACCGGCTCCGTAAAGAACCTGCATGTAATTGATCCTGAGAAATGTATCAAGTGCGGCGTTTGTATGGAGAAATGTAAATTCGGCGCTGTCTATAAAAAATAATGGAGGGAGATTGTATCATGGAGAATATCACTATAAAAATCAATGGCATGGACGTAAGCGCTCCGGCAGGCTCCACCATTTTGGAAGCTGCCAGACTTGCCCAGGTTGAGATACCGACTTTATGCTTTTTAAAAGATACCAATGAGATTGCAGCCTGCAGACTCTGTACCGTTGAGATCAACGGAGGCAGACTTGCTGCTTCCTGCGTTTACCCAATCAATCCGGGCTTAGAGGTAAAAACCAATACTCCAAGCCTTCGCGAATATAGAAAGAAAACACTTCAGCTGATTCTTTCCAACCATGACCGTTCCTGTTTATCCTGCGTACGCAGCGGAAACTGTGAACTGCAGACTTTATGTAAGGAACTGGGCGTGGATGCAGATGACTACTTTGACGGTGACAAGACTCCTTCCATTCTGGACGAGAGTGCCGCTCACATGGTCAGAGACAACAGCAAATGTATTCTCTGCCGCCGTTGTACTGCAGTTTGTGAGAAAGTACAGGGAATTGGTGTAATCGGACCAAATGATCGTGGATTTGCCACATTTATCGGTTCTGCCTTTGATATGGGACTGGGAGAAACCAGCTGTGTTTCCTGCGGACAGTGTATCGCAGTATGTCCTACAGGAGCTCTTTACGAGAAATCCAGTATTGATGAAGTAACTGCTGCCATAGCAGATCCTGCAAAGCATGTTATCGTTCAGACTGCACCATCTGTACGTGCTGCTCTTGGTGAGGACTTTGATTACCCGATCGGAACCAATGTTGAAGGTAAGATGGCTGCTGCTCTCAGAAGACTTGGTTTTGATAAAGTATTTGATACCAACTTCAGTGCAGATTTAACCATTATGGAAGAAGCTCATGAGTTCATCGAGCGTGTACAGCACGGCGGCGTTCTTCCTATGATTACTTCCTGTTCTCCAGGCTGGGTTAAATACTGCGAGCACTACTTCCCGGATATGACAGAGAACTTATCTTCCTGTAAATCTCCGCAGCAGATGTTCGGTGCAATTGCCAAATCCTACTATGCAGAAAAGATGGGCATTAAGCCAGAGGATATTGTATCTGTCAGCATTATGCCATGTACTGCAAAGAAATTTGAGATCGGCAGAGAAGATCAGGATGCCAATGGCGTTGCTGATGTAGACTATTCCTTAACTACCAGAGAATTAGCCAGAATGATCAAACAGGCTGGTATTCGTTTTAACAATCTTCCTGACGAAGAGTTTGATGCTCCTCTTGGGATTTATTCCGGTGCAGGCGTAATCTTCGGTGCTACCGGCGGCGTTATGGAAGCTGCTCTTCGTACTGCTGTAGAGACATTAACCGGTGAAGAACTTAAGAAGCTGGATTTCACTGATGTCCGCGGTACGGAAGGGATCAAGGAAGCCACCTATCATGTTGGCGATATGGATGTAAAAGTTGCTGTTGCTTCCGGTCTTGGCAATGCAAGAGACCTTTTAAACAAGGTTAAATCCGGGGAAGCTGATTACCACTTCATCGAGATCATGGGCTGCCCAGGCGGTTGTGTTAACGGCGGCGGTCAGCCTCAGCAGCCGGGTTATGTGCGCAACACCACAGATATACGCACACTGCGTGCAAAAGTTCTCTACGATACCGATGCAGCTGCACCGATTCGTAAATCTCATGAGAACCCTGCAATCAAGGAACTCTATGATACCTATCTTGGCGAACCTGGAAGTGAAAAAGCACATCACCTGCTTCACACCAGCTACGTAAAAAGATCAATCAATGAAATTTAAATTTTTAAACTCCTTCTGCATGGTCAGAAGGAGTTTTTTTGGCATAAAAAGGAAATGAAACGAAAAATGCATGGATCGCCATAAATTCTCCATACTATGACTGGAGGTGATGAGACATGAGCCCAAAAGAATTAAATTATATTGAAGATGCTCTCGGACATGAAAATTTTTTAAAAACCCAGTGCCAGGATGCCGCACAGAACTTACAGGATTCTGAGTTAAAAGCCTGTGTACAGCAGCTGCAGCAAAAGCACCAGCAAATTTTTGATAACTTTTATAACTTAGTGTAAGGAGGAAGCACGATGGACGATAAGTGTATTATGGAAAACTTACTCAACACCACGAAGGGCGCCTGTGATTTATACCTGCACGGTACTCTTGAAGCCCCTACCAAGAATGTACACCAGGCATTTGACAATGCGTTAAATGATACTCTGTGCATGCAGGACGATATCTATAAAAAGATGTCCGCCAAGGGATGGTATACCACTGAGCAGGCAGAACAGCAAAAAATTTCCATGGTAAAGAACAAGTTTACAGGCATGTAAACGAAATTTATCCTTAAAAAGCGCCCCAAACCGGAACAATCCGGCTGGGACGCTTTTATACTTCACAGTTTTATATTTTACTACTGATGTCTGTGCATCTGAACAGTCTCAAGACCCTGATTTTTCAGATTTTCGTGTACCATTCTGGCGTCCGCCTTGCTTAAGAGCAGATCTCTGGCCTTTTTGGCCTCTCCCTCGCTCTTATGCTTGCTTGGGCCTCCTACACAGCCGCCCGTACATGCCATTCCCTCCACAAAATCTGCAGGCAGCTTTCCTACCTTTAACAGCATCAGAGCTTTTTTGCATTCCGCAGCGCCGTTGCATTTCATCACCTCAATATCTGTATTTTCTCCTGATTCTTTGAGACATTCTAATACTGCAGCGGTAACTCCGCCTCCGTTGCCAAACCGCTTTCCAAATATGGAACCTGCCTGATATGTATTCTCCTCCGGCTCCAGCTCTACTCCCTTCGCCACCATCATGGCATGAGCCTCTCCAAGAGTGAGAACATAATCCGCATTTCCTTGTACATTTAAATCCAGAGCCTCGCTTTTCTTAGCGATACAGGGTCCGATAAAGACAGCGATGGTTTCCGGATCTTTCTCCTTCAGCATTCGGGAAACCGCACACATGGGAGAAACAGTTGTGGACATATTCTCCAAAAGCATGGGGTAATGCTGCTTAATCATATTTACAAATGCAGGACAGCAGGAAGTAGTCATCTTCTTCCCTTCCTTATAAGCCTCTGCCCATTCTGCAGCTTCTGCAGCAGCCGTTAAGTCTCCCCCAAGGGCAACCTCAACCATATCTTCAAATCCGATCTTCTTAAGGGCTGTTCTCCAGCTGGCCATGGTGATGTCCGGTCCATACTGCCCCTCTGTTGCAGGAGCCACCATAGCCACTACCTTTTTCCCGGCCTTAATCAGATTGATTACGTCTACCATGAAGGTTTTTGATCCAATTGCGCCAAATGGACAGCTGTGAATGCAAGCTCCGCACTGAATGCATTTGCTTTCATCGATTACAACGATTCCGTTATCATCCATGGTAATTGCATCTACCGGACAGCTTCTTTTACAAGGGCGTGTTAAATCTGCGATAGCATTATAAGGACATGCCTGAGAACATTTTCCGCATTCCTTACATTTATCAGGATCGATATGGGCACGGTCATGACCCATGGAAATGGCTCCGAAATTACAGGAATTCTGACAGGCCTTACCCATACAGAGCTGGCAGTTATCTGTTACAACATATCTGGCAATGGGACATCCCTCACAGGCAGAATTAATTACCTGCACTACATTTTTGGTGTCTCTGCCACTGGGACAGAACCCCTCTGCCAGCCTGACTCTCTCTCTGATAATTTCCCTCTCCCTGTAAATACAGCACCGAAACTGTGCCTTAGGTCCCTGAATCATATGATAGGGAATCTCATCCCTTTTCTGTTCCAATGTACCTTCCCAGGCAAGCTTCGCTACTTCATTTAAAACCTGATGCTTGATGCGAAGTAAAGTTGCATCATTCGTTACCATATCGTTCCTCCTTGAAGCTTCCACAAAACGTGGCTGTGTGAATATTCTCTATTAGTAATAAGCAACTGTAACCGTCTTCCCCATCTCTTCCACCGCATGTTTTAGCTGCTCCACAAGATTTTGCCGGATTCCCAAATCAAAGGGAAGACCAGGATTCTGGTAAGCGCTGTTAATGGCTTTCCCCACATACAGCTTTAATTCCGTACAGTCCTCAATAATCATCTTTGCTACCATGGATGCGCCGTTTGGTTTATCCAGTTCCAGGAAAAATTCCTCCGTTACTGATTCATTTTTAACATACCGCTTTAAGAGTTTTAAAACCCGGTTTAAAGTCAATACCCCTTCTGTGACCAGTTCAATGCCGTCGATGTAAGCCACAGGCGGTAAATCCGGATCGTTATACTCTAGGGATACCGTCAGCTTCTTATCCATGGTCCTGGAAACAATATTGGCACTGGTTCCTCCGCAGACAATCCTTTTGGTGGTATCATCTCCGGATAAGAAATCCGTTACCATACAAACATCATCTTCCGGGTCCTTTGGCGGCCCTGTCATTAAATGAACCGGTTTGCTGTCGATTATCCGCATAACAGCAACGGTTGTATCATCTCCGGGCCGGTACTGGTAAAGTTCATCACACGCTCTGCATAACGCATTGGCCAGACGAACAGCAGATATGGTCATACGATACTGTTTTACCGCATAAGCAGCCACATCTTCCCAGAGCCAGCCAAAATTTAAAAGCTGCCCCACACCTGCATGAATGGTTCCGTCACTAAGCAGAATCAAAGCATCTCCTTTTTTTACCCGGAACCGGTATTCATTAATTTTCTTATCCCGTATCACCCGCATGCTGTGTGGAATGGGAACCAGACTCCCATCCCTGATAAAGATACAGCCCGGGTTATCAAACTCTACCAGATAGGCATCTCCATTGTGGAATACCTGAAGAATACTGAAGGTAGAATATGCAATCTGTCTCACCTGACAGACAGGAAGGGTCTCTACAATGGTCTCCACACACTCTTCCAGGGTTGCTCCGTTTAAAAACATGGTGCCCAGTATCTTAGAGGTCATGGTTGCCAGTATGTTTGCCTTTACCCCGCTTCCCATGCCGTCGGCAAGGATCATAATATTTGAGTCATCCGTATGGAGGAGTTCCACCTTATCCCCGCAAAGTACTTCACTGAATTTATTTAAGCTTTTATAAGCAACGTCAACGGTAACTCCCATTATTTAACCTCGCTTTCGCTGCCCTCATCTAACAGAGACTTGCACAGCTTGGTCAGTGTAGTTTTCGTTTCTGCCGTAGTCTCTCCAAGAAGCCCTGCGATCTCCTGGGCCACCATCATCTGCTTATGAATTACCTTCTGTGCCAGATCGATGGTCTCTAACTTCTTTTCGTACTCCTGTCTGGCCTGCTCTTCTTCCTTTGTAATATCGATAAACGTAGCCAGCACCACATCTTCCTTGTTTACATAAACAATGTTCTGAAGAGTAGAAATTCTATATTCTCCATATGTGACCTTTTTGCCATGAATTTTCTGATGGGTATCATACACCCACTGAAAATCAGTGGTATCAATCAATTCATACAGATACATGGTTAAAGCTTCCTGTCTGGTCTTGCCAAAATACTTTTCACCAACTGCAGAATATTCCAGAATCTTCATCTCCTTATCAACAATAAGAACAATGTTGGGAGACGTCTCCATAACAAGATTGGACAGAGATTCCGCCTTTTCATGCATAAACGGGATGCACATATTTAATTCCGCTTTTTTCTGAATAACAGCTACGGCCTTCTCTCTGCATGTGGAATAGCCGCATGCTCCGCAGTTTAGTTCATCTTCCGGCCTTGTCTTACCTGTCTTCTTTAAAATCTCCTGAATCTGGGCTTCCGTAGGAACAATATCCCTGGGAGCACGGTTTAAGAAACGTTTTCCAAAGGTAAGAGAATCGAAGATCTCCTGGATCTCTTCATCGGGAACCCCGTCTTTTTCAATGGTTTCTTCCATATCCAGCTTTATCCTGAATCTGGATACATGCTCATGATCTGCAGCAGGACCTTTGATACAGCCCCCTGAACACATATTCATCTCAATGAAACACCCCTTAATTTCGCCCCGGAGCATGCTTTCACAAAGGTCAATACAGTTGCGGCAGCCATGGACATAAAACTTCCGGTATCCATCCCGTTCGGCCTCTGTTGCCAGCACAGAGCTTACGATTCCATTGGTAACCGGATAGAGCCGGTTCACTCTTGGATTCATATGAACAAAAGGGATATCCTCGCAATCCTCTATGGTAATCTCTTCCTGCGCGAGCCACCGTTCTATATCATTAAAATTTAAGACAGCATCAATATAATCCCCGTGCCTTAAATCCTCAGCTTCTTTTTTCTTGGCAATACAGGGTCCCAGAAAGACCACCTTGGTATCTCTTCCAAATTCTTCCTTTAACATCTTACCATGGGCAACCATAGGCGAAACTACCGGTGCCAGATAAGGGATCAGTGCAGGGTAATAAATTTCAATCAAATCATTAACACTGGGACAGCAGGTTGTGATTATATTCTCCATACTGCCTTCCTTTAAAAGTCTGGTATACTCAGCAGTTACAACTGCCGCCCCCTCTGAGGTTTCCCGCACATCGGAAAATCCCAGCTTTCTAAGGGCGCCGTTCACCTGTCCTGCCGTTTTATAATTTAACAGCCCCATATAGGATGGAGCCAGTGAAATCACAGTTTTATACCCAATATCAAGAAATCCTTTGACCAGATCCAGATCACTGATAAGCGTTTTGGCAGACTGAGGACATACCTGCATGCATTTTCCGCATAAAATGCACTTATCAGACATGATTTCTGCCCGCTCATCTTTAATCATGACCGCTTTGACTTCACAGTTACGAACACATTTATAGCAGTGCTTGCATTTGGTCGCCTTGAAATCAATAATTCCCATGATTAAAGCCTCCCCAGAATTTCTTTATCAAAAAACTCCTTTGTATCTTCCGGTTTTAATGAATAGATCTGACCGTCAACCGTTACGCAGACTCCATTCACACAATTTCCGCTGCAAAAAGAACCATTTAAATCCACCTGCTCCTCCAAATGCTTCTCTCTCACCAGATTCTGAAGCTGGGCTATGATCTCTCTGGATCCTTTTAAATGACATGCACTTCCTATGCATATTGTTACTCTCATGAATATTCTCCCTCCGAAATAAATCCCCATGAACTGCCTTTTCGACCATTATCGCATATTGTTATATTTATATCAATACTTATTTACTGATTGTATGTATTTTTTGAAGTACTGAAAAATATAGTTTTTACAACTTCCTGCCGTTGTACGTCAATCAGACCGCAGGTATTTAACCGCAGCATGGGAATGACTGGAAGACTGGCAAATGCAAGGGTCATAAACGGGTCTATTCCCGTTCCGATACCAAGCTGATGTGCATGTATCTTCAGCCTTTCCAGCCGCTCGTCTACCCATAATGCGGACTCCGGGCTCATAAGTCCTCCGATAGGAAGAGCCAGCTCAGAAAGAACCACTCCGTCCGCCACAACCGCAATGCCACCCTGGTTTTTCCTCACTGTATTCCCTGCAAGCGCCATATCCCGGTCATTTGTGCCTGCTATGATCAGATTATGGGAATCATGGGCAATACTGGTTGCCACAGCCCCGCGTTTTAATCCGTATCCGCCAAGAAAACCAAGGCCTGTATGTCCGGTATTCTTATGACGCTCCAATACTGCCATCTTAACAATATCCATGGCAGCAAGGGCATCCGGATCAGCTCTCAGTTTATCAGTCCATGGCACAAGTCTCTCTTTTGTGGTCAGTTCGCCGGGAGTTAAACATAAAACCCGTATGGTATCTCCCTCTTCTTTCAAAACAAAGTCTTCTGGCACAATCTCTTTTAACCGGAAGGAGTTACATACTTTATCCGGTATCGGTTTGTCGGCTTTTGTTCCGGCCTCTGGGGATTTTACCAGCCTTCCCTCTTCTGCCGTAAGAACTCCGTTCCTGTAAACCTTACTGACTGTAAACTCATTAAGATCAGAAACAACAATCAGATTTGCTACATAACCAGGTGCAATGGCTCCTATCTCATTCAACCTGAAATACCGGGCAGCCTGATAAGAAGCCATGATCACTGCACGCACCGGATCAGCTCCCAGCCTGATCGCCTTTCTGATAATATAATCCATATGGCCGAGCCTGGCCAGCTCACCAGGGTGCCTGTCATCGGTCACCAGCATACAGCGGTGATAATAGGGTTCCTCAAACAGGGGAAGGAGGGCCTTTAAGTTCCTGGCTGCAGTTCCTTCCCGTATCATCACCCACTGTCCCCGTTTCATCTTTTCTACTGCTTCTTCCATGCAGGAGCACTCATGATCCGACCCAACACCGGCCGTAATATAAGCATTTAACTGCCGGCCGGAAAGAAGAGGGCCGTGGCCATCGATGATCCGGCCGTGCTTTGCGGCACTCACTATTTTTTTTATTATATCCGGATCTGCCTGTACGGTTCCGTGGGAATCCATCAGCTCTGCAAGTCCAAGCACACATTTTTCCTGATAAAAGGGGGCAAGATCATCTGCTGTTAAAACAGCTCCGGACTCATCAAGCTTTGCTGCCGGAACACAGGAAGGGAGCATGAAGTACACATCCAAATCCAGATTCCTGGAGCGTTCCATCATAAATCTGATACCTTCTGTTCCTGCCACATTGGCAATCTCATGGGGATCCGTAATGACTGCTGAAGTACCATGAGGTATTACGGTTTTCGCAAATTCTTCGGGGGAGAGCATGGAACTCTCCAAATGGATATGTCCGTCAATCAAACCGGGGCACACCACCTGGCCGCCTAAATCCACCTCTGTCTCCCCCTCATAAAAACCGATCCCCACAATATATCCGCCCTCAATGGCGATATCACCATCTTCCAGCTCTGAAGTAAATACATTCACCATCCTGGCATTTTTCAATACCAGAGATGGCTTTTTTCTTCCTGACGCAGCAAAAATCCGTTCCGCCAGCATACGATCCATAGGCCCCTTCCTCCTTTATTTACCGGCAAGCTTCGTAATGGATGCCGTAATCAGCTTTTTAAACAACGGTGCTACCCGATCTGCAGTCTCCTGAACTTCCGCATGGCTTAAAGGCTGGTCGATAATACCGCATGCCATATTGGTAATACAGGAAATACCGCAAACCTTCATACCCATATGGTTGGCAGCAAGCGCCTCACAGGCTGTACTCATTCCAACTGCATCCGCTCCCAGTATCCGGCACATCTGCACTTCTGCAGGAGATTCATAGGCCGGTCCTGTCAGCTGCAGATAAATTCCCTCCTGCAGTTCAATTCCCTCTTCCTTTGCCGCTTCTTTAATTACCGCTCTCAGCTCTTTGCGGTAAATATCGCTCATATCCGGGAATCTGGTTCCCAGCTCCCCAATGTTGGTTCCAATTAGCGGAGAAGGAACAAATGTAGCAATGTGATCCTTAAGAAGCATAAAATCGCCCGGTTTGAATTCCTTGTTCACGCCACCACAGGCATTGGTCAAAAATAAAGTCTTTGCACCCATAAGTCCCATAAGTCTTGTTGGGAGAACTACATCCGTCATAGGATATCCTTCATAAAAATGAACCCGTCCCTGCATAATGACTACTGGAACTTTATTTACATAACCAAAGATAAATCTTCCTTTATGACCGGCTACGGTTGAAACCGGAAATCCCTCAATGTCTTTATAATCTATGGTGGCAGCTACTTCAATCTCCTCCGCATATTCCCCAAGTCCGGAACCAAGAATAAGGGCAACCTCGGGAACAAAATCAGTTTTCTCCCGTACACTTTTTAAACAGCTTAAAAGCTTCTCATAAACATCGTTCATATTGTTTTTTCTCCTTTCACAATCCTGACAGAGTCACGCTCTTCAGGTGTTACAAGTATAACACAATTCCATGAGAATCTGCATAATATTTTGACAAACAAGACTGAAAAATGGTATACTTTACCTGTTCGTACTAACCCGGAAGGAACACCTGACGGAGAAGGCGAGGAGAATACGTCAAACCGGAAATCCCATGCCTGTCGGCGTGGTTTTTTTTCATCTGTTTGCATAAACCCCAATATAAAATGGTACGGACAGAAAGTGAGGATTATTATGAAAAAAGTTTTATCAGCACTTGCAGCACTTGCTATGACAGCCGTTGTCTTAACCGGCTGTGCAAAAAGCAGTCCACAGGCATCCGCTCCTGCACCGGAAAGCACATCTGCAGCCCAGACTACAGCGGCACCAGAAACCACCAAAGCACCAGAAACCACAAAAGCAGAGGGTTCAAAAGACTCCTACACCTTAAAGATTGGCTCTTTAAAAGGTCCTACTTCCATGGGACTGGTAAAAATGATGGACAAAGCTAAAAAAGGAGAAACAGGGAATTCCTATGAATTTACCATGGTGACTGCAGCAGATGAGCTCCTTGGTAAAATTGTGAGCGGAGAACTGGATGTAGCCCTGATCCCTGCCAACATGTCATCCATCCTTTACAATAAAACCAAACAGAATGTGACCGTTCTTGACATCAATACCATGGGCGTTCTTTATGCTGTGTCTTCGGATAATTCCATTCACACCACAGCTGATTTAAAGGGGAAAACTGTTTATTTAACAGGAAAAGGAACCACTCCTGATTATGCCTTAAATTACGTCCTGAAGGCAAACGGGCTGACTGCTGATGATGTAAAACTGGAATATAAGTCAGAAGCTGCGGAAGTCGCTGCTGTATTAAAAGAAAAACCAGACGCAGTAGGTCTTCTTCCCCAGCCATTTGTGACAGCAGCCATGGCTCAGAACGATCAGCTGAAAATGGTTCTTGATTTAAACAAAGAGTGGGATGCAGCAGCTAAAGAAGGAAACGGTAGTCTGGTAACCGGAGTTACCGTCTGCAGAAATGATGTTTTAAAGGAGCATAAGGAAGCCGTTGATCAATTTCTTGCAGATCACAAGGAATCTGCAGAATTTGCCAATACCAATGTAAGCGAGGCTGCTGCATTAGTGGCTGCCGCTGGAATTATTGAAAAAGCACCCGTTGCAGAAAAAGCAATTCCTTTCTGTAGCATTACTTATGTAGACGGTGAAAAAATGAAATCCCTTTTAAGCGGATATTTAAATGTTCTTTATGAAATGGAACCTCAGACAGTGGGAGGCACTCTGCCTGGTGATGACTTCTACTATATGCATCAGTAACTACCTTAAGGAGATCCGATTATGAATGCAGGCATTCTCCGCTTAAAAAAAGCCGGAATTATCCTGTTCTGGCTTTTGATATGGCAGGCCGCCAGTACGGCAGTCCACAACAGCATTATACTGGTTGGTCCGCTGGATGTCATATTGGCATTACTCAATCAGATCCGGCTTGCAGACTTTTGGAAAACCATAGGTTTCTCTTTTGGAAAAATCAGCCTTGGATTTCTTTCTGCTTTTGCAGCCGGGATTTTAGCCGGCACAGCTGCCTGCCGATACCCCATCATTGGGGATTTTCTGTCGCCTCTTATGGCACTGATGAAGTCCGTTCCGGTTGCCTCATTTGTCATACTGGCGTTAATCTGGGCAGGATCTGAAAATCTCTCTGTGATTATCGGATTTCTTGTTGTATTTCCCATAATCTATATACAGACCATTGCAGGTATCAAAAGCACAGACCATCAACTGCTTGAAATGGCCAATGTTTTTAAGATGTCAGAAACAAAAAGATTCTTTTATCTTTACCGACCGGCGCTGCTTCCCTATCTGGCGAGCGGCTGCCGGGTGGCGCTGGGAATGAGCTGGAAATCAGGAATTGCCGCAGAGGTAATCGGCGTTCCTCTCCATTCAATCGGTGAAAAGCTTTATCTTTCCAAGATTTATTTAAGTACTGCTGATTTATTTGCATGGACACTGGTGATCATTCTGCTCAGCGCGCTTTTTGAATCCTTCTTCCTGTGGCTTTTAAGCCTGGCATCTCCCGGAATCAGACAGAAAAAGAAAGAGGTAAGATGAATATGGAACTTGTAATCAGAAAGCTTTGCAAGTCCTTTGACGGACACATCGTACTTGACCATGTCAATCTTCATCTGGTATCGGGCAATATTTATTGCCTCATGGGACCATCCGGATCAGGGAAAACCACATTGTTTCATATTCTGCTGGGTCTTGTTTTGGCAGATTCCGGAGAGGTAAAAGGTCTTAACAAAGAAAGAATTTCAGCCGTATTTCAGGAAAACCGGCTCTGCGAAGCGTTCACTCCGGTAGAGAATGTAACCATGGTAATGCCTTCTTCTTCGGGGAATAATAAAAAGAAGGCCAGGGAAGCCCTTAAACGACTGCTGTCTGACGAATGTCTGGACAGGCCGATAGCAACCTTAAGTGGTGGAATGAAACGCCGTGTGGTCATAATACGCGCTCTAATGGTGCCTTTTGATATGGTGATCATGGATGAACCGTTTACGGGCCTTGATGAAGAGACAAAACAACAGGTGATATCTTATATAAAAGAGCGATCGAAAGGAAAGCTGGTTTTAATCAGTACACATCAGGAAGAAGATGTTGCGCTGTTAAACGGAATAAAGATCCACTTATAAAAGCAGGGGCGATAACCATGTTGAACTGGTTACTGCCCCTGCTTTCATTCATTCAATTATTGTTATTTTTATTTCAGTTTAAGAGAATCCAGAGCTGCCTCAATCTGTCCTTCTACACCGCTGTCAGTTGAACCAATGGTTCCTGCTGCACTGATATAGGTTTTTGTAGCTGCGTTATAAGAACCGGAGATGGCATAATAACGAACTCCATCCTGAGGTGTCTTATACCGGAGTGCGTAACGGAAGGTCTGGCTGCCGTCGCTGCCGTTTTTAACATCATAACGGACAAATTCCATATCCTCACCACGGCTGATTAACTTCTTATATTCATCCATGGTATCCGGATATACTTCTCTTGCACCATCTGCATCATCACCCTGTACATAAGTAACTTCCAGGTAATCTTCGCCATTGGGTGAAGAAATTGCTACCACGCTCTCGTCTCCGTCCTCGTCCAGTGACCAGCCTTTTGGCGGCATAATCTGATATTTACCTGATTTGGAAGTAAATAAGCCTTCCTTAATATCTCCTGCATCGTTGGCTGTTAGCGGCTGTGTTTCTTTTGTTTCCTCTTCTTCCGATGTATCCGCACCTTCTGATGTTTCCTGCTCCGATGAAGCCACTTCTGCATTCACCGCTGTGGTTGCCTCAGTGGATGCTTCTGCCTGCTGCTTGGTTTCCTGCGTCGATTCCGCTTTAGTATTATTCTTTCCGCAGGCTGTCGCTGTTATCATCACTGTCATCGCAATCAAAATCCCTGCTAAGATCTTATTTTTTCTCATAGAATCACTCCTCATCATAAAATTCTTTTCTGGTGACGTGGAGGATTATAACATGAACAGTCCTGAAAGTATAGCATTTTAAACGAACCGAAAGAATCACAATGAAATCTTAATAATTTCCCCAGATGACACCAGGACTCTCCAGATTCAGTAATTTCACTTTAATATTCAGTCCTCCCCCATATCCCACAAGGCTTTTGTCTGCACCAATTACACGGTGACAGGGGATGATTATGGAAATGGGGTTGCGGTTATTTGCCATCCCCACTGCACGGCAGGCCTTTTCATTACCAATCTGCACGGCAATCTCTTTATAACTTCTTGTCTGTCCGTAAGGAATGGTGCAAAGTGCCTCCCAAACCTTTTTTTGAAATGCTGTTCCCTCAGGCTTTAACGGAAGATCAAATTCTGTTCTTTCTCCTATTAAATACTCGTTCAGCTGAAGAACCGCCTTCTTAATCAGGTCTGTGGACTTTTTTAGCCCCTCTTTTGGAGCTTCACTCCCAAATTCCACACCTAATACCCCTTCCTCATCACATATTACCTGAACAGGACCCAGTTCACTCTCAAAAATATCCCAGTATTTCATAAGTGCTCCTTTCTCTTTCGTTTTTCCTGTTTTACTGTCTGTAACAATTATATCATAAGAAGCATTACACAGAAATTACTTTTTCAAGTCAGCAAATCCTCATTAGATGGAAAAACTTTCTATTTTTTCAAACATTACTTAGAATTCTTTTAGTTTTTTTATGAAATCTTTATCGACTGGTCAAACTTATGTCATAATTCCAAGGTATACTTATATTTGTAAAGGAACCCCACCCTTTTAACATTGACTTTTTATTTTTCATACTCAAACCGGCAGGAACATTTATGTACCTGCCGGTTCCTCCCATTTTAAGGCTATTCTTTCTGCTTTTCTCCCCTTACGAAATCCCGCAAATATCAGCTTTTTTCGATTTTTATTTTTTTTTGAAAATATTGTTGACAAATCTATATCCATCATATATAATAACTCTTGCGTTGCGGAAAACAAGAAAAAAACAAAGACGCAAAAAACCTTCGGGGTGTGGCTCAGCTTGGCTAGAGCGCCTGGTTTGGGACCAGGAAGTCGCAGGTTCGAATCCTGTCACCCCGACTTGAGATCAAGTCATCTATTTCTCAAAAAACCTTTGCGGGTGTAGTTCAATGGTAGAACACTAGCCTTCCAAGCTAGATACGTGGGTTCGATTCCCATCACCCGCTCTTGAGTCTGTAGCTCAGTTGGATAGAGCAACGGCCTTCTAAGCCGTGGGTCGGGGGTTCAAATCCCTTCAGGCTCGTTTCACACTGTCAACCAGCAGTGTGAAGCTTTTTATGGTGGGTATGGCGAAGTTGGTTATCGCGCCAGATTGTGGCTCTGGAGGCCCAGGGTTCGAATCCCTGTACTCACCTTTCCCTTAAAGGGAATTTTTTTTTATCAGGAGATGTTATTGGGCTATCGCCAAGCGGTAAGGCACAGGACTTTGACTCCTGCATTCGTTGGTTCAAATCCAACTAGCCCAGTATGGGATACTAGCTCAGGTGGTAGAGCACTTGACTTTTAATCAAGTTGTCCGGGGTTCGAATCCCCGGTGTCTCATTTAAATATGATCTGTTTGATATCAGCGGGTATGGCGGAATTGGCAGACGCGCCAGATTTAGGTTCTGGTGGGAGACCGTGCAGGTTCAAGTCCTGTTACCCGCATGTATAATGAATTGATGGAAACACCGGAACCCCTTGTTAATACAAGGTAATCCGGTGTTTTTGTTTTTTGGGCAGAATTTTTCATAACTAATTCCCCAAAGCATAAAATATATTACAAACCTGTCGAAACAGAAAGGGTATAATTTTGTTAAAAATATTGGATGATGATTATTATGATCTAATCGTAAATAATGTGACCGTATCTTCCTATGGCAGTGATGATATTACATTATTAAACAGTCTTCACTCATTGCGGCATGTTCTGAAATATGAAATAGATGCCTGCGGTCTGGAACAAAACCCTTATGAAACCCTTCCTGCTCTATTTACACTAACCTCATCACTCAGCTTGGAAAAATCAGGAATTGAAGCGGTTCAAAATAACCCCGAGTTCAGTCTGTTCGGCCAGGGTGTAATCGTTGGTATTATAGATACCGGTATTGATTATCAGCATTCCGCATTTATAAATAATGACAAAACCACCCGCATCTTATATATATGGGATCAGACAATTCAGGAAGGCTTACCGCCTTCCGGCTTTACGTTTGGTACGGAATACAATAAAAGCCTTATTAATAATGCATTATTTTCGAGAGATCCATCCTCAGTTGTCCCCTCGATGGATACAAATGGGCATGGAACAGCGATTGCCAGCATCATTGCAGGCAATCCTGATTCAGACCATTCTTTTTCCGGAATTGTTCCACAATCAGAGCTGGTAGTCGTAAAGTTAAAAGAAGCAAAGCATAACCTTAAAAATATCTTCTTCGCTCCTACAGATTCATTATGCTTTCAAGAATCCGATATCATGCTTGGCATACGTTACCTTACAACAGTATCTCAAAAGCTGAACCGCCCTCTCGTCATATGTATTGCTCTTGGAAGCAGCCAGAGTTATATCTGGGTTAATAATATCTCATTTGAGAGCAGTACCGGAGATCCTGTCATTTTAATACGGTTTGAAAATCCCCTTCCGGGAATCTGGAATCTTCTGGTGCGAAATGATGAAAAGGAACCGTTCTCTTTTCACTCCTGGCTGCCATCTGGAAATCTGATTTCCGATGAAACCTTTTTCTTAAAAGGAGATCCAAACACAACAATTACCACACCTGGAAACACGATTAGTACTCTGACTGTTACCGCCTATAATCAGTATAATGATACAATACTGATTGAATCTGGGAGAGGTTATACAAGAAGCGGTCTTATTAAACCAGATATTGCCGCTCCTGGATACCAGCTTCCTTGTGCTATTCCTAAAGAGCAGTGCAGTACGCTTACAGGAACAGGTGCCGCGGCGGCACATACCGCGGGAGTGATTGCCATGATTCTGGAATGGGCTTATAGTAAAGGAAACTTTACAGCTGTCACTGGTATTCAGATCAATCGTATGATTATACGGGAAGCCCGGCGTAACAGTCTATATATCTATCCAAATAATATTTGGGGATATGGACAGATAAATATATACAATATATTAAATCGGCTTTCTGGTATTTAGCGTACTTGATTTTTATAGCACTTATGTTTTCAATTGGCGGGACCGAACACCGGATACCCGCCATTATCCTTTGTCAATTGTTCAAAATACTGCAGTAAACTCAATATTTTCTATATAGTTTAATATCTAATTCATTTATAATTCACCTGGAGGTGATAATTATGAATCTCAAGAAGGAAAAAAAACTGGCTCAAGAATTTGACCGGCTGGAAGCAGCAAGCAAAAATATGGAAATTCCAGCTGCTCCGCCGGACGAATTTGAAAACATCTTAAGCGAGATGAAACGCAGAGGGATCAACCCCAGAGTCAGAAAAGAATTAGGCGACAGGAAGTAGGCGGGCCGGGTTACCGATAACCCGCCATTACCAATCACGTAATGAATCCTGATTATTCAGACTTCCCCCACTGTTTTATTAGTTGGTTAATATACGTACTGAGCCCTGCTACCAATATGCACTGCGTCATTGCGCTGAATACCGCCATGGAAAACTTTTCCAAAAAACCTCCCGACCAGAGAGTATATCTCTCCAGTCAGGAGGCAGCATTAAAAGACTACTATTTCATTTAAGATGTTGTCAATATTCAGCTTTCCATATCCCCAGATATTATTTGGATATACGTAATCAGGATCACGCTCTGCTGCTCTCATCATCAGTCGGTTAATCTGATTTCCCGTAACAGCCGTATAATTCCCTTTGATATATGCCCATTCTATGATCATGGCTGCTATCCCGGCGGCATATGCCGCCGCCACTCCAGTACCGGTGGCTGTTCCATACTGAAAATCCGGTATTGCACATGGAATATTATACCCAGGTGCAGCCAGATCCGGTTTAATCTGTCCCAGCCTTGTATATCCTCTGCTGGATTGTTCAAGTATGGATCCGGTGTTTTGGTTGTATGCTGTTGCAGTCAGAAGATTTGCAGTATCTCCCTGCATGGTAATGGTTGTATTGGGGTCTGAATTAACAAAATAAGTCTCATTGGAAATCAGATTTCCGGACGGAAGCCAGCTATTATATGAAAAAGGGGCCGAATCCTTACTATCCAACCTGATGTACCAGATACCAGGTGTCATATTCCGGAACCGGAGAAGAATCAGCTGGTTTCCTGTCTCCGACTCAAATAGTATATTATTTACCCAGACATTGGTTTTGATGGATTGAAACGACAGCTTACGACACGCTCCTATTGCAGGTGCTATCACCTCTGAAGTCTCCCAGGTAGGTGCTGTTAACTGCAAGGTGAGCCTGGAAGGAATATAGGGCCAGATCTCTACAAAATATTCGCTGTCAATTCCTCCCGAATTTAACTGAAAACTGTCGGTATACGGTTCATCTGTAATTTCTCCATAATAATGCCTGCGGCTGTTTCCTTCATTTCCTGCCGATGTTACAATACTTATTTTGGGCAGCATCATCAGACTGTCCAGGTAGGTGCTTAGAGCTCCCCGGCCGTCATGCCCGCCCTGGTTCGTTCCCAGAGCCAGGCATATGACAAGTGGCCGATTTAACTTCTTTGCAACATTTATCAAATACCTGATTCCCATTATAATATCAGATTCCTGATAACACAGCGCACCTTCTGAAACACAAAAAAGCCTTTTTAAATTTTCTTTTGCTTCCTTTAACTTTACCACCACCAAATCCGCCTGAGGCGCTACTCCGGTAAACCCTTCCTTATCATTGGTATGCCCTGCAATAATGCTTGCAATGGCGGTTCCATGCCGATAGGTATCATTGGTCGGAACGATGGTAAAAGGATATTGGGAAAGCAGAGCAAAATTAATCAGTTCCTTTGTGTATTCTGAACCAAAGGTAAAGCCTGCCGGGGCCGTGCCCTCCACCGTCTGATCCCAAATGGAAAGGATACGGCTGGTTCTGTCATTATTCATAAAGGCAGGATGACGGTAATCAATTCCTGTATCAACAATTCCCACTATGACGCCTCTGCCGAACAGTCCCCGGGCGGCGGCGATCTGTCTTGATTCTTCACCCGTATTTTCCATGCTGACAACCGATTCCAGTGTATATAGCTCTGGAAAGCCGTGATAGGCATTTAATCCAAGATCACAAGGCTCCATACGATCCTTTGGAATATGAAGCAGAGAAAACATATCGTTCATCATAGTAATGTTATCACCAGTATTATACGAAGTGACCAGGGCATTGCTAATAATCAAATCATAATATCGATTGTCCAGAATTTTTTCCATTCGCACCTCCTGCTATCTCAGATGGAGCATATGGTATAATCTATGCAGCAACCGATTCAATATGAAATTAATTTTCAACTGCATAATAAAACGGTTGTTCTAACTTATATAATCTCAAATACCCATTGTTTTTCTAAAGTTTTCACTAATTTATAAAAAAATTACATATTTATCTTTACTTAATCGTTTTCTTGCGTTATACTTTATGTAACTCTTCTTAGGAGTACCGTATTTCCCCAATCCTGCGGTGCTCCATTTTTTTATCGTGTCTTCTTATCAAACCAATAGGAAATTACTCCCAGCACTCTCCCTCTGAATAAGAACCGCAATTTTTACGAACTTTAGAAAACAAATTGGCAACATCTGCATTGTCCCTCTCTGACTCCCGTGATACAATAAAAACGGCAAAGACTTAAGCCGCAGACTGCGGAGAATGGAGCTTCTATGAAAAAACATTACGAAAAAATCATTTTATACAGCGACCGGAAAACAGAAGAAATAATGAATCAGCAGGTCATGGATGAGACCTCAGAATTCTATGGGGGGTTTCGTGATCATGACGGGCTGGTAGAACCAAAACTTGCCATCTTTCAGGTGACAACCATGACCGCCTGCTTATTTAACAATAAAAGCCGTTTTTACGGCAATGAAGATATCTACAATAGAATATCCATCGCTCTTTCCTATATTGCAAACGGTCAGCGTGAAAACGGATTTTTTGACCTTATAAACTGTAATTTTTATTCTGGTGCAGATACGGCATTTTGCATTGACGGACTTCTGCCCGCTTATATTTATTTGAACCGGCTTTCAGGGAAGGAAGACTGCCCTTCTATGGAAAGGACCATGCTTTCTACTCTTATGCCTGTTATGAAGTCCATTCTGATCAAAGGCGGAAAGGCCATGATAAACGGGGGATTCCACACTCCCAACCACCGCTGGGCCATTGCTTCTACTTTAATGATGCTCTATCGCCTTACTTCTGATGAATCCATGAAGAACGGGGCAGAGAAATTCTTAATCGAAGGCTGCGACTGCAATGAGGACGGAGAATACGCAGAACGGTCAGCCGGAGGATATAACCTGGTGAATAATAACGCTATGATCATGCTGGCAATGGCAACCGGTGACGATTCCTGGTATGAGCCTGTTAAAAGAAATTTAACCATGATGCTTCACTATATAGAGCCTGATGGAAGTATCTTTACCAATAACTCCACAAGGCAGGATCGCGGAACAAGGATTTTTCCAACCGGGTATTATCTGGAATATTTATATATGGGAATTAAATTCCACAACGAGACCTTTTTAAAGGCCGCATGCTTTATCATGGATCAGGCTGTGGCAAAAGGAATCGGGCCTTTGGACTGGCTGATTCATTTCATGCTTCTTCCTGAACTGGGCGAGTTTGAATATGAGGAAAGCAAAATTCTGACTAACTACTGCCACCATTATGCTGATTCCGGAATTGTACGGCTTCGCAGAGAAGCTTATTCCTGTTCCATCTTAAAAAACAGCCCTTCCTTCCTCTATTTTGTACATGGGGATTTATGCGTCAGTATGAAAATCGGAGCCAGTTTCTGCGAGCACAGATACTTCGTTCCGGAGAACCTGGTACAGCTTCCCGGAGAAGAGGGATTTGTACTGAATCAGAAAATGGCAGGCTGGTACTACCTTCCCTTTCAGGAACCTCAGGACACTGCGGACTGGTGGAAGATGGATCATTCAAAGAGAGAAAAATTGCATGGACCAGACATGAATTTTATTCTGACTGTTACAGAGGCAGCGGATGGGGTTGATATCACCATAGAAACTGCTGGAATCGACCGCGCTCCGCTGCGGGTAGAACTTGCATTTGATGCAGGATGCCGGGTGGAATCCCCTTATTTCATCTCTGAAGGGAATGCAGGTGGCGGAATTGTGGCAAGAAAAGGAACTGTTACTGCTTCCAAGGGTAAATATGCCATAACAGCCGGTCCCGGCTTTGGTGCACATAACTATGTAGCAGGCAAGTTCGGAAGTCAGGGACGTTCCCAGGACTGTTATACGGTCTATTTTACAGACTTTACCTGCTTTAAGCATACAATATCACTTCGTGCGGTTCCAGCCGCCTATTAGTATAAAATGAGGGTGCATTTCTGCACCCTCATTCTTTATTTGTGAAAGTAATCTTTAATCACTGCAATCTGTTTGTTGACACGGTCAGGAATGGATTGTTTCAATTCTTCCCAGGACATCAGCTTGTCATTTTCCAGGTTAAATGGTACAAATTCCATAGACGGCGTAAACCCAAATACTTCCTTAATATATGTCTCAGTCATTTTCTGCAGATCCTCATCGGTATAAATCTGATCCTCAAACATATCCTGAACCAGGACACCGTCTAACCCTGCCATCTCCTGGCAGCTTTCTAACCAGGCCGGTATCATTCTGATCACTCTGGGATCAGGTACCAGCGCGTGCTTGCCAGGCTGGGCATAGACCACTGGATGGGTACCGTCCTTAAGGATCAGATCACCATTTTCCAGGTCTACCATATTTAAAAACTTGCCATGGAAGCTGGCTTCCACTTTTTTTACCCTGCCATTATAATCAACATAGACCCAGACATGTTCCAGCTCGTATAAATGCTGGATATCAAAATCATACCAGATGGCATACTCGATTGCAAAATCCACTTCTTCCTTATTAATCACAATCTCACGCTTTGGAAATGAATCGCTTTTCTTGGTTTCCCGGAAAATAGTACACCCCATGGCTGTAATTACAAAAGGTTCTTTTTTATCCTGCATGATGACTGGTTTATAGGCTGCCAGTAATTCTATGTCTGTGCTCATTTTTTCCTCCATAGTAAAAGAGCGGATTGCCGTAAAATGGGTCCGCCCTTTGTCTTTTATTATTTTGATGCTTCTAACAGGAACAGCATAGCCATTGCCTGTCCGTATGGCATTGGGCGAAGTTCAATATCTTTATAGAACTGTACACTTTCTCTTCCCATAGGAGTTCCATAGGATACCTGATGTACCACACCTTCCGTATCAATACACTGAAGAACGGGCAGAAGAGCCTTTCTGGCACTTGCCTCAAAAGAGGCATCCACAAGTCCTAAATGAACCGCTTTTAATATTCCATAACCAAAACCACAGGTTGCACTGGCCTCAACGTAAGAGGTATTGTCATCAATGACTGTATGCCACATGCCGTTTTCGTTCTGGTAGGAAACCAACGCATCAATCTGATTTTTTAATGCTTCTGTTAAATAGTGTTTGACTGCACCGCTGCATGGAATGATGCCGAACAGTTCCGGAATTGCCATTGTGATCCAGCTGTTGCCTCTTCCCCAGAATGCACCGGCGAAATTATGGCAGCCATGGAAAGTCCAGCCATGATACCAAAGACCGGTCTTTTTGTCAGCCAGATATTTCACATGGATGAGGAACTGATATTCAGCCTCATCAATCCATTCCTGTTTCTTAAGAATCACACCCATACGGGCAAGGAATAAAACGGACATAAAGAGTGTGTCATCCCAAAGTTCCTGTTCATTTAAGGTATCAGAAGTCAGGTGCTGAAATCCGCCTTCTTCTGTTTTGGGAAGTTCATCCACAAGCCACTGCGCCCAGTCCCGGCAGATTTCCATATAAGTCTCATTTCCGTCTTTCTCAACCAGATAGGTTAAAGCCAGAAGAGGAGCTGTTGTATTAATATTACGGGCAGGCAAACCAATGGTAAGCTGTCTTTCATAATACTTATACAGTTTCTCTATAATTTCTTCTTCACCGGTTTCTTCATAGATCTTCCATAAACCGAATAAGCCTACTCCCTGTGTCCATTCCCAATAGCGGTACCGTTCCGGATTGTCTCCAGCCAGATTATTTGTCTGCATGTTTTTTAAAAAGATATCATCTTCATCATACAATATCTTTTCAAAGCTGGATACAAGCAGGTCTATTTTTTCTTTTAAATTTTCCATTCTTTTGCCACTTCCTTTCTGCTGCCAGCCAACGAGATAGTTGGGGCACATTGCAATCTCTACAATATTTTTCTTTTTTATTTGCCAATGTATTGCACATCTTGTCATCATTCTGCTATAATGAATATCCGATACATGACTACTCCATAGAAAGTATAAAGGTGGTTCCTATGACAAATCCTGATGATACACTGCTTTATAAGAAAAGACATAATATCACCATTAACGATATCCAGCACTCTCTTTATTATTACTTTGATTATGACGAACGATCTTTTGATATCAACATGCCGTTTCAGCATTTTCATTCCTTTTATGAACTGATGATTCTGATCAGTCCCCAGGCATACCATCTGGTAGAAGGTATCCCCTACTCCATAAGATCCGGGGATATCGTACTTCTTCGCCCATCGGTGCTGCACCGCTCCGAATATCAGAAAGGTGCCCCAAGCAAACGGCTGATCATCGGTTTTTTGTATCCCCCTTCACTTTGGGGAATGCCTGAAACCTATCAGAAGCTTTTTGAACCTTTTTACTCACCGTTGCCAATTTTTCGTTTTCCTTCCAAACAGCAGCAGCTGGTTAATGAAAAACTTAACCGCATTTACCGCTACTCCTTTCAGGACGAAGAACCGGAACTTAAATCACTCATTGTCCACGGAATGTTTGTAGAATTTCTCTATACACTACGGCAGCTGGCACCTTTTAACACCTATTCCAATGAACCGTTAAAGGATGAAGCTTCTCAAAAAATATACACCATTGCCAACTTCATTCATAATCATTATTCAGAAGAATTAACACTGGACTCCCTTTCCAGGGAATTTTATATCAGTCCTTACTATCTGTCCCATCAGTTTAAAGATGTGACTGGTTACACCCTGACCCAATACATTCAGATGACACGGATCCGAAACGTGCAATACCTGCTATTAAACACGAAAAAGAAGATTTCTGAACTGGCGGAAGAATGCGGATTTACAAGCTTTTCACAATTTAACCGAATCTTTCAAAAGTATTGCAGCCAGTCGCCCTCTGAATTCCGTAAAGATGGAGGCGGAAACAGCATTCCGACAATATTTTAACGATCAGATGGGCAGAAAAAGCCCGTTACAGCTTCCCGGCATCATCCTTATTTCGATGAGAAAGAGCTGTAACGAGCTTCTTATAGCCTGCTGCCCCGTTAAGGAATTACTTTATTGTGTCAAAATATTCTGCTCTTGCGTCAAGAATCTTCTGCAGCCCTGCATTTACAAGGTTGTCATATTCTGTCTTCTGCAGACTATCGAACTGATCTGGGGTACAGCTGATCAGCTTGTAAACATAACCTACCATTAAGTTCTCAACATTCTTACCGTAATCAGCTTCTGCCTGTGAAATGTTAGCATATACAGGGAAACGGAACTTTCCTTCGGAACGAACATCATAGAAATTAGAGAACCAATCAGGGGTTTCCCACTCAACAGACTGATCTTTAATCCATTTAGATACAATTGAATCTTTCTTTGTAGTCCAATCCATAGCAAGGTTAACGATATTTAAGTCATCACAGGTTCCTGGGTATCCCTTTGAAGAAAGCTCTTCGCTGGATAATTTGATCGGAACTCCGCTTTCATCTCTCTTGTGTTCTGCAGTGAATACGATATCTTCAGCAACTGCCGGATCTGCCATCCAGTTTAAATACTTCATGCAGGCATCTGCCTTTTTCTCGCTGCTCTTCGGTACCATTACAAACATACCGTGTCTTGGCTCAAATGGTGTACGGTAAGAACCGTCAGCCAGTTCAAAGCACTGTACAGGAACGAAAGTTCTGCCGCCTGCGCTCTGATTTAATACAGTGATATAGTTCCATGGACTTTCTGTATCGTCAAGGAAGAAACCTACGTTACCAGCTGTTACCTGAGCCTTGTAAAGATCTTCGTTTGTATCAGTTGCAAAATCTTTATTAATAAGTCCTTTGTTATAAAGTTCGTTTAATTTTTTAATACCATCAACTGCGCCAGGAGCTACAGCCATATAAGCTTCACTGTATACATAAGCATCCTTATCGCCTGCAAGGTTTACATAAGAACCAAGGTAATTGATATAGCCCTTTTCAGTATCATTACGTCCGCTCATCGCCCATGGAATTACATTCTCTACGCCACCAGGATTTTTGTCTTTTACTGCCTGTAAATAAGCAGTAAGCTCTTCTTTGGTTTTTGGCAACTGCATTCCAAGTTTATCCAGCCAGTCCTGACGGATATAAGCTGTATGACGAGGAGATTCAACACCTCTTTGTTTCATGATTGCAAACTGCTTTCCATCAATCTGTCCCATGTTCTGAGCATCTGCAACGAATTTCTTAATATCTGCGCCGTTCTTTTCATAAGCCTCAGTTAAATCTGTAAGACCGCCAGCCTGTGCAAAGCTGTAGAAAAGACCCTGATTATAGGTAAATACAATATCAGGAGCACTTCCGCCAGACATCATGATATTTACTTTTTCATCAGAAGAAGATCTTGGTACTGAAACGTACTCTACGTTAATATTGTACTTTTCTTTTACCTGTTTCTTTACCCATTCTGTCTGGGTATTATTCTCTACAGTTGTACCGGGAGCTGCATCACCTCTGTCCCAGATCATAACCTTAATGGTTACTTCTTCGCCTTTGTCAGCGGTAGAGGAAGCCTCTGCTGCCTTTGTTTCTGTACCGCCAGCTGCTGCGGTGGTTGCTGTTGTTGCATCTTTTGCTGCGCCGGAACCACATCCGGTTACCAGAGATGCTGCAGCTAAAACAGCTACACAGCTCTTTAATAATTTTGCTTTTTTCATTATAAAACCTCCCTTTCATAATCATTTTTATTATTTAATTAATAAATAATCAACCTTTAACGGCACCAAGCATAATGCCCTTTGTAAAATATTTCTGAATAAATGGATATGCAATAACCATTGGTGTCATGGAAATCACAATACTTGCTGATTTAATGTTATCTGCTACAAGCTGAGACTGGATACCTTCCTCCTGGGTAAGCTTTACTGCTTCAATCAGCTGTTTTAATACCATCTGTACGGTATACAGCTTAGAAGAGTTTACGTAGTAAAGAACATCGCTTAAACGGTTCCATCTGCCTACTGCATAAAACAGTGCCAGTGTTGCCAGTGTTGGGTAAACCAATGGGAGTGCTACTCTGAATAATGTCTGTATTTCATTACAGCCATCAATCTTTGCTGCTTCGTAAAGAGATGAATCCAATCCCTTAAATGCAGTACACATAATGATCATGTTATACGCACTCAGTGCTTCCGGTATAATCAATGCCCAAACGGTATCGATAAGTTTAAGGCTTTTTACGTTTAAATATTTCGGAATAATACCTGGATCTAAATACATAGTCAGTACAAACAAGGTCATAATGACTGCTCCGCCTTTTAAGTTCTTCTTAGAAAGGGGATAAGCTGCAAGTACGGTCATGACGATACATACAAAAGTGGATCCAAGCATCAGGAACACCGAGTAAATAAATGAGGAAATAAAGCTTCCACTGTGAAACGATCTGACATAAGCTTCTACGGTAAACTGGACAGGATAAAGGAATACTTTACCACCCAGAATGGCATCCTTGGAACTTAATGACATGGATACTACCCTGACTATGGGAATCAATGCCACGATGCTGATTACTACGAAAAATGTGTTCCAGAAGAGCTGGAACCTTCTGTCTGCTTTGCTCTTTAATTCGCTCATTACATAATTCCCTCCTCTCCCATTTTTTTAGAAATCTGATTCACTGACAGAATCATAATGATTCCGACAACGGACTGGAAGAGACCCACGGCAGTAGCGAAATCAAAACGGCCTGCCTGAAGACCTACACTATAAACATAAGTACTGATAACGTCGGCTGCACTTTTAACCAGTGTATTTCCCATCATAAATGGACGGTCAAAGTCGATGGAGACGATCTTACCAAGCTGCATAATAAGCATGATTGATATGGTAGGTCTGATCTGCGGAATAGTCACATGCGCTATTCTCTGTAGTCTGGTTGCGCCATCGATATAAGCCGCTTCTCCAAGAGACGGATCCGTAGCAGTCAGCGCCGCAAGATAAATAATCAGAGAATAACCGGCTGACTGCCAGATTCCTGCAAACCAGTAAACAAATCTCCATATAAAAGGACTGCTTAAGAAGTTCACTTCCCGGACTCCTACTTTGCGGAATATATCATTTACAAGACCGCTTGTAGAGAACAACTGGGTAATGATACCTGCAATAATAACCCAGGAAAGGAAGTTTGGAAGATATAAAATAGTCTGTGTCGCTTTTCTGATATGCACATTTCTGATTTCAAACAGAAATACAGCAATCAGTACCGGTACTGGGAATCCAATAATCAGGTCACCGATATTTAATATCAATGTATTAACTAACGCATTCCAGAAATCTTTTGAACCGAACGCCTCTTTAAAATGAGCAAAACCAACCCATGGGCTATTCCATATACCTGCAAATACGTTAAATTTCTTAAAAGCAATAATTCCTCCGATCATTGGCTTATAACGGAACATAAGCATATAAATAACCGGAATCAGAAGCATTAAGTAAAGCTGCCAGGTATTGCGCACATACACCTTAAACGGAATCTTACGTGCCTTTTCCTTGATTGTCTTTTCTTTCATAATATCCATACCCTCCTTCTATTCGTTTCCGTCTTTTTGAAGCTTAGCCTCCAGACTCTCAATCAGTGCCAGAAGCTCTTTTGGCTCATGGACGGTATAGTCCGGCGTTTCCCACTCATCAGCCGGATTCATATCATAGCGTGGAGACCAGTCAATGAGAATAGAGGTAATTCCAAAGCGGTTGGCTCCGGCAACGTCCTTTCTCACATTGTTTCCAATCATAACCACCCGTTTTTTATCTTCTTCAGTCAGGTGATTTTTCTCCATGGCATCTATAAACATTCTCTCGGAAGGTTTCTGGACCCCAACGATCTCGGAAATTGTTCTGGTGTGGAAGCAATAACCAAGGCCATTTTCTTCATAAACATTGGTAAAGGACTGTTCTTCTCCGTCAGCCACCATAGCAATGACATAACCGGCGTCGTAAAGAGCTTTTAAGGTCTCTCCCGCACCGGGAATTAATTCTGCGTGGATTACAATATCCTCATCATTGCGAATTTCAGTACCTTCGTCAATAATGGTATCCCCACTGTCTGTAAAAATGATTAGCTTCTTTTGCATTTTGTTAACTCCATATCAAATTTTGGTGTGTTTTTTATTAAAGCTGATGAAAACATTATAATATTTTGGGTACATTGTTGCTATGCGTAATTTGTTTTTATTGAAACCATCTTACTCGCATTTTTTGCGTTTATAAAACTAAACGCAATGTTTTTATTTCAAATGGAGCAAAATCTAAGAGAATCTCACTTTTATTCTCAAGAAGTTTCACAGGCAGTGCAGTTGGGGATGATATGATTTCTTCCATAGTAGTTTCCCACAATTTGCTAATTCTAAAACCAGTTTTAACGACGCAGGAAGTATGCCTTCCAAGTGCCTCATAAAATCTTAAAATTAAATGATTTTCCCCGTCTTCCGCCATTTTTACTGTCTCCAAAATCACATTATCTGACGAAATACTGAAATATTCTTTCGTACCTGCCCCTTTTCCCCAGAATTTAAGCGGGCTGTTTAGCTGCATTCCTTCACGTACCACACCGCTATCCGCATAATCACTGCTTTTTACATAAAAGGAGTAAGTAAATTCCTGCACCCCTTTGTCTGCATACATATCCGGCCATACAGGTGCTTTTAACAATGTCAGTTCCATTGCATTCCCGTCCGTACTGATTCCGTACTTGGAATCATTGAGCACTGCTGCTGTTCTTCCAGGCTCAGTCATCGCAGTATAACGGTAATTGCACACCTCATACCGGTCTGCATCATAACGGCGGTTACGGTGAGTGGGTCGTTTCACATATCCAAACTGTATTTCTTCCAAAGCTTCCTCTGCCCGGATCGTAACTGGAAACGAAGTCTTTAACAGTTTGTGGGTTTCCTGCCAGTCAATCTCTGTTGCGAAATCGATCCGCCTGCTGTGATAAGACAAAGATATTCTCTGGATCATGGCTGACTTATGAATCTGCCGCTTTACAAGAAGCACCACTTTTAAAGGGCCTGTCTCCTCAATGGTAAGAACTGCAGCCTGACTGATTTTTACTGGCACATCTTTATAGAAAGAGCTGATTTCCCATGCATCATAATCCACATTGATATCCTGATAAAGAAGAAACTGATTTGCAATTCCGTCAACAAATTCCGTTCCCGTATCCCGTTCCCGTACGCTCCGTACTTGTCCGATGCCATCAATGGTTACTCTTAAAAGCTGGTTTTCTAAAATAAAGAACCCGTTTTCTTCATAGATCCTGCAAGTATATTCCGAAATTGCACAGCCGTTTTCTTCAATCTGGGCATAACCACAGGAAGGTACCATCACGGGTACCAGCAATTGATCTCCCATTCTCTGACTTACCGGCAATCTGCCACAGTTAATTAGCTCTTCTCCTTCTTCAAGGGGGATCTCCACCAGTTCTTCCCTCTCCCATGAAAATGAATTAAATACCAGCAGACCATCTTTTTTTGAGCCCGTTATTTTCTTTTTCGCTTCCTCATAAAGACAGAGCGCATTTTCTCCAGCTTCCTTTAACTGTGCTAGTGCATCCTCATAAACCCTGGTGATGGAAGTTCCCGGTATAATATCATGGAACTGATTAAATAAAAGCACTTTCCATATAGCTTCCAGTTCTTCTCTTTTATTCTCACCGTTTTCCACAAAACACGCAATGGAATTAAGCATCTCGGCTTCCCGAAGCGTTCGTTCCATCAACCTGTTTTCCTTCTTAATCCGTGCCTGGGACGTATAGGTGCCTCTATGCCATGGAAGGTAAAGTTCCCCTCTGTAAACCTCTTTTACAGAATTTTCTTCTTCCAGTCTTTCGAAAAATTTAACCGGACTTTCCATGCGGGTACGGGGGGCACCTTCTAAATCCTTCACCCGTATTGCCACTTCTGCCATCTCTCTGGTGGCACCGCCGCCGCCATCGCCGAATCCAAACGGGAAAATAAAGGTATCAACATTTTCCTGCTGTACCCGGTCTTCCTCCCATCTGGTAATCAGATCAAGTGGATCCAGCCTTGCATTGTTCTTTTTATAAAAATGGGTCAGTATTCTCGTTCCATCGATACCTTCCCACCAGAAATTATTATAAGGGAATACATCACAGCCCTTCAGCGCTCTGGCCATCTTCTGAGTTGCAAAATAACGGATTCCACAGCCTTTCATAATCTGGGGCAGCTGTCCATTAAAGCCGAAGCAGTCCGGCAGCCAAACCATAACGCTTTCTACCCCAAGCTCTTTTCGAAACCACTTTCTTCCGTACAGACACTGACGGATCAGGCTCTCTCCCGATACCAGATTGGTATCAGGTTCCACATACATGCCGCCCTCGGGAATAAAAGCCCCCTCTTCCACTTTCTTTAAAAGGCGTCCATACAATTCAGGATAATGTTCTTTTACATTCTCCATAATCGGCGGCTCACATAAGAGAAATTTATAATCCGCATATTCATCGGATAAGGCAATCTGGGTGGATAGCGTTCTTGCACATTTGCGTTTTGTCTCTTCCCATGGCCACAGCCATGCCAGATCCAGATGAGATTGTCCGAAAATGGTGAACTCCGGAGCCGTTGATCCATTTACACAGGAAAGGAGTGGCGCCAGTTTTTTCCTGGCTTCACGAAACGATTCATTTCGTCCTTCCCGGTCCAGTTCAAAGTCAGCTGTAAATGTAAATTCCAAAAGTCCCTGATTTATTTTCATAGCTCTTAAGGATTTGGGATCAAGCCCCTCAGAAAGCTTGCTTAATGTAAATACGTCCATAAGCAGCTGAAATGCATCTTCGTTCCATATTCCAAAATCCGAATCTCCTAACTTAACCTGAAACTCCGGTGGTTCTGGAACCGCAGTACGAAAATCAGGGCATGGTCCGCCCTTTTCCAGTCTCGGTCCATGCCCTGCATAACTTTCTGCCACAACAAAAAAACGCTCACCCGCCGTTGCATGGCGTGTCAGTGTAATTCCATCGTGCTTTAAATCTCTGGAACCTGCCGTTTTGCCATTTACCCATAAAAGCATCTCACCGCCTACCTCCGGGTGAAGAAAAATCCGCTTTCCCTCCGCCTCTTTTGGCATGACGATCTCCGTTAAAAACCAGCCGTATTCCCATTTACTGCCCCAGGGGGTTCCCTGAGGCATGGGGTAAAACTCCTGTTTTAGTGCTTCCTCATAAGAGAAATGCTCTTTTGTCGTAAAACCGGTAAAAGTCACTGATGAAAGTCTTTCAAATAAATGGTTTTTTAATTCTTCCATCCATATGTGAATCCGCCCGTTTCGTTCTGCAGCAAGCTCCATCTGCATATCCTCCCTTTTCTGATACAGTTATATTGCACCATTATATGATATCTCACAGGCAGTGACTATGCATAGTTTGTTAAGTTACTGTATATCTTTTGCAAATCTTGCAAAAATATAATTCCTACAATTGAATCTTTATGGTTTTTATTTCATATGGCTTAAAGGTAAGGGCAATCCGTCCGTTTTCTGCCGGAACCTTATTAGTCTCCTCTTCCATACAGTTGCATTCGCTGATCTGTGCACCCTCTGTCATGGAGAATGTTACGTGGGTATTGGTCCGCATACCATAAGACTCATAGAAACGTACAATCAGTCCATCCCCATCTTCGGAACGCTTCACTGTGTCAGCTAGTATATTTTCATTCTCAATCTCTAAGAAGGAACAGGATAGAACACCATTTCCCTTAATTTCAGTAGAAATAAGAGGACAGTTTAAGTCATACGCTTCCTGTATTACTCTGCCAGTACGGAAATCTCCTTTATGAGGCAGCAGAGAATAGGTAAACGTATGCTCTCCCTGATCTGCATCCGGATTTGGGAAAATGCCGGATTTTAATAGCGTAAGGCGAATCACAGAATCATGAATGTCATAACCGTATTTGCAGTCATTTAAAACAGCTGCGCCATAGCCTGCTTCTGATACATCTGCCCATTTATGGGCACATACTTCAAATCTAGCCTGATCCCAGGTAGTATTTTTGTGAGTTGGCCGGCTTACATTGCCAAACTGAATATCGTAATTGGCTTCGTTACACAGAATATCCAGAGGAAAGGCAGTCTTTAACAGCATCTGATGCTCATTCCAGTCAATTCTGGTCTTAAAATCAATTCTCTTTGTATGGCTGTAAAAGCAGATCTGCTGTTCAATGACAGAATCCATGAAGTTCCGTTTTACCAGAACCACTGCTCTTACAGGGCCATTTTCTAACAGCTTCATTTCCGTCACGTCATTTACCTGCCACTGTTTCTCCTCAAAGGTAGAATCAATATTCCATGCATCAAATTCCAATGGCCGGTCTTCAAATACAAGCAGTTCATTTCCCGCTTTCCCTTCCTTTAACAGACTTCTTTCTTCTGTTCTGTCATAGATACGGGATAGATTTCCTGCCTGGTCAAATTCCACCTCATAGTATGGGCTGACTGCCTTTATCGCAGCACCTTCTTCCCCGCATTCCACAGAGGAAAATACTGACTCTGCCTTCTCCAAAGAATCACCTGCTGAAAGTACCGTTACACCCTTTGATGGTATAGCCTCAGCCAACGCGATCATGCGGCCGTCAAAGGTTTGCTGGGTAATAGCTGAAAGATCCTTAACCGCAGTCTCAAATTCAACAATTCCGGTTCTTTTAAAGCTTAAAGAGTTCCATACTGCAAGGGCAGTGGGATTCTTTCTGTCACATTCAAATCCAGATACCTTTAAGATACTGTCTTGGCTATAATTGATTATATCAAGATCTGATTCCATGATTTTCTTATACTGAACCTCAGAATCTTCATATACCTCTTTGATGGATGAACCTGGAAGAATGTCATGAAACTGGTTTAACAACAGAAGCTTCCAGTTTTCCTCCAGCTGACTCTTTGGATACTCCCCGCCTTTGGTAATAAGAGATCGAAGAACTGAGTAAAATTCTGCATCACCGTTTAAAAACTCACAGCTTCTGTTATATTTCTTATTCTTTGCCATGGATGTATAAGTTCCCCGGTGGAATTCCAGATACAATTCACCTGCCCATACAGGAAGACGTTTTCTATCCAGTTTTTCTTCCAGCTTGTGAAAGAAGTCCTTAACAAAGGTTTGTTCGGTTCTTGGACAGCGGGCCACATTCCGTTCCATTCTTCGGCTCTGTTCCAGCATTACTTCTGTAGGGCCGCCGCCTCCGTCACCGTATCCGTAACAGGTCAGTACTTCACGGCTGACATCCTTGTTTTGAAATCTCTGCCAGGTTCCCATGATCTGTTTGGGATCCTGTCTGCCGTTGTAGGTGGTACTGTAGCCTTTGGATGGCTGATCATTTTTATAATAATCCTTGGTGGATATCAGATAAGTCAATACTTCACTGCCATCAATTCCACGCCACACAAAGGTATCATAGGGAAACTGATTGTATTCGTTCCAGCCAAGCTTTGTTGTCATAAAATAAGGCAATCCGGACTGCTTCATAATCTGTGGTATTGCAGCGCTGTAGCCGAATACATCCGGTAGCCAGAGCACTTCGTTTACAGGACCGGAAAGTTCCTTTTCGAAGAATCTTCTTCCATAAAGAATATGACGGACTAAGGATTCACCTGAGGCTAAGTTACAGTCCGGCTCCAGCCACATGGCACCTTCTGTCTCCCATCGTCCCTCTTTTATTTTTTCCTTTATTTCTTGAAAAAGCTCCGGTGCCTCTTCTTTTACAAATTCGTAAAGCTGGGGCTGGCTGGACATAAATTTGTATTCCGGATACCGCTCCATCAGATTTAGTACTGTGCGGAAACTTCTGACTGCTTTTTGTCTTGTCTGTTTTAAAGGCCATTTCCAGGCGACATCGATATGAGTATGCCCGATGCTGTGAACAGTCACCGGATTTTCCGGTCTGTCTTTATAATAGACATTCATAAGGAATTCATCTGCTTCTTTTACGGATGTAAAGAATTGTCTGGAATGGGGTCTGGTAAAGTCAATCCGGTTCACTGCCTCTGACAGAACCTTAAATCCCTCAATCTGCTCTAAGTCATCTTCTTCCAGAAGATCTGCTGCTTCAAATGGAACTGCAAGATCATAATAGAGCTTTGCTACCTCTTCTTCGTAGGCTCCGATTTCCAGGTGAAAGAAATTCGTGCGTCCAGAGCTGTTGGAATAGGCATAAAATACCAGCTCATGTGTTTCTCCCTCGTTTGCATGTTCTGTCACAATAAAATCCTGATGATTCATATCCATGGTCCCGGAATGCTTTCCGTCAAAAAATACCATGATCTGAGGGTTATCTGTATTCCAGATATCGGTCGCTCCCGTGTTTAAAACTGCTCTTACCTGGGCTCCTTTTAAATCAGACGGTACCGTAATACAGGTTTTAAACCAGTAATGCCGATCCGATCCTCCCCAGGTCTCATCCCTGCCAAAAGACTCCCAATTTAAAATGCTGCTGTCAAACTCTTCTTTCCACTCATAACTTCCGGGGCTGATAAACATTTCTTCTGCCGGTTTTAAATTGGAATAGCATAGCGGTTTCAGTGCTTCCAGCGCCGCCAATAATCTGTTTCTGATCGGATTCATTCGTCATTCCACCTTTTGTCTTAAATTTTAAAAAAGGCAGGAAACACCGCATATGCGGGTCTCCCACCTAAAAAGCCTTATTAGCCCTTTATTCCTGTAGAGGCGATTCCTTCAACCAGATATTTCTGCATAGTCAAGAAAATAACGAAGATCGGAATCAAAGATAAAGTTGCCATTGCAAACATTGCACCCCAGTCGGAACCAGCTGTCGGATCTGAGAACATCTTTAATGCATAGCTGACTGGATATTTTAATGGATCGCTTAAATAAAGCAAAGCTGCAAGGAAGTCATCCCATCTCCACATGAAGGAGAAAATAGCGCTTGTAACCAGAGATGGCTTCACGAGGGGAAGAATGATCCGGATAAATATGGAGTAGATCGTACAACCGTCCATTCTGGCAGCCTCGTCCAAATCAATGGGTATACCCCTGATAAACTGAACATTTAAGAAGATAAAAAAGCCCTGTCCAAAAAACTGCGGTACTATAATGGGAAGATAACTTCCAACCCAACCCATTTTATTAAAGATAATGTACTGCGGAATCATGATAACCTGGAAAGGCAGCATCATCGCAAGAAGCATGCATGCAAACCAGAAGCCTTTAAACTTAAAGTCAATTCTTGCAAATCCGTATCCTACGACAGCAGAGGAAATAACAGCTCCTACTGTGGATAAACCTGCAATAATAAAGGAATTCTTAAAAAAGTTTCCAAAACCGTAACCTGCAAAACCTCTCCAACCTACCTTATAATTTTCAAACGTAAATTTTTCGGGCAGGAGACTTGCAGCAGTCCTGAAAATTTCATTGGTGTTTTTAAAGGAACTCATCACCATCCATACAAGCGGATATATCATAACACATGCAAACAAAAAGGTAAACACATGATAGATCGCTGTGGTGAATAATTTTTTCTCCTGATATCCTGTTTTCATAATTCATCACCCTTCTGCTTCGTAATGTACCCACTTCTTCTGTGTTTTGAAAAGTACCAGTGTCAGCATGCCTACAACGAATACCATGAACCAGGCCATTGCACAGCCATAACCAAGCTTATTATAAGTAAAGGAATTCTGATACATGTATACGGTATAAAACAATGTGGTATCTCTTGGCTTTCCCTGGGTAATAATATAACTTTGTGTAAATGCCATAAACCCATTGATCAGCTGGTTAATGAGATTGAAGAAAATAGTGGGTGTCAGCATTGGAATTGTGATTTTGAAAAATCTCTGAATTCCATTGGCGCCATCAACAGTAGCTGCTTCATAAAGGCTGACTGGAATCTGCTTTAAACCGGATAAAAAGATGAGCATGGAAGAACCAAACTGCCAGATTGCTAAAATAATCAGAGTCCAGATCGCGGTATCTGCTCTTCCCAGCCATGCAAGGTCAGAGGGAAGTCCGACGATCCCTAACAGTGCGTTTACAACACCATCGCTTGCAAACATTCTCTTCCAGAGAATTGCAACAGCCACACTGGATCCGATAATAGAAGGCAGATAATATACCGCCCTGTAAAATCCAGAAAGTTTGGTGCTTTTTACTAAAAGCATGGCAACTGCTAACGCCATGATAAGCCGGAGAGGAACCGAAAACAGAACATAGTACATGGTAACACCAAATACTTTCCAGAACTTTGGATCCGCCGTAAACATCGTTTTATAATTTTCCAGTCCTATAAAAACCGGTGATTTTAATATATTGTATCTGGTGAATGAAAACCCTAAAGATAAAATCATTGGAATCGCCATAAAGGCAAGAAATCCTATAATGAAGGGCAGGATAAATACATATCCTGCAACCTTCGGTGTGTTTAAGATCTGGCCCACTGATTTTTTTCTTTTCGGGATCATTTGATTGTTCTTCATCTTATCCCCTCCAGAATTTTACCTGTTATTTTGCCGCTTCTTCAAGTATTTTCTTTGCTTCAGGCACAAACTGGCCAACTGCATCGTCTGCTGATGCATCTCCGTAACGGACTGCTTCAGAAACTGTTTTTCCTAATGCTTCTACTTCACCTTTACCAGATGGGTCTGGAGCATCGATAGGAGTTGCGATTTCAGTTACTTTTGCAACATAATCAAATACGGTCTGAGCTGCTGCATCTGCCTTTGGTTTGATTGCATCAGCAACTTCTGTATTGATCGGGATTCCTCTTTCAGCAAGAAGGATTTCATTACACTCTGTGCTGTTTGTGAACCAGTCAATGAACTTTGCAGCCTCTTCCTTGTTCTTGGAAGATTCAGCGATGGAGAAGAACATACTTGGTTTTAAGTACAGTGGCTGTACTTTAGCATCTGTAATGGTTGGGAACATGGTAATTCCAAGTTCTCTGCCTGCTGTTTTGGAGATACTGATGAACTGGTTGGATAAGCTTAAATCATTCCAGGTTGTTCCATCAATGATTGGCTTTGTCTCTACAACATCAGGATTCTTCTCTGCTAATAAATCTGCGGAAATGCTTGCATCGGATTTAGCAAATTTTTCAATGGTGTTAAAATAAATCTTCATGGAATCTTCTTTTCCAGTGGTTAATTCATCAAATAAATGAGAACCATTGGCTCTTGCCATGATCTGCATCATGTTGATTCCGCCGTCATAAAGAGTTTTTACACCGGTTTTCTCACTGATTGTCTTGGAAAGGTCATACAGCTGGTCCATTGTCAGCTGGTCAGGAATGGTAACTCCTGCCTTTTCAACGACTGCTTTGTCATAAACCATCATAGGAGCGTTGCTGCCAAGGCTGAGTGCATAAGTCTTTCCGTCAACCTCTCCACTCTTGATGATGCTTTCCGGAATCTTGGAAGTATCAATGACACCGCTGCTCATGAATTCAGACAAGTCAGCAAGCTGTCCGCTCTTCTGATACTGGTTTAAATAGGAGTAATCCATCTGAATAATGTCAGGAAGATTTCCGCCTGCTGCCATAGCAGAAAGCTTGTCCCAGTAACCGGACCAGTCAGTAAACTCAACTTTGATGTCTACATTTGGGTTTTTACTCATGTAAAGGTCAACTGCTTTTTTTGTTACATCGTTTCTTGTCTGATTTCCCCACCAGCAAAGGCTTAAAGAAACTTTGTCACCTGATGCTGCTGCTTTGGTATCAGTGGATGCTGCTGTTGTAGCTGCCTGTGTGGTAGCTGCATCTGCCTTTGTTGTTTCTGTTGGCTCTGTCTTAGAGCCGCAGGCAGCTAATGATGATGCTGCAAGAATTGCTGCAAGTGTTGTTGCTAAGATTCTTTTCTTCATTTTGCAAAACCTCCCATTTGATTTCATTAAGATAACCACATTTTATGTCAAATATGCACAAACGTAAAGTTAAAATACGGCTTTTTATAGTTGAAAAAACAGCTTTGTGTAATTTAAGATGGTTTTCCAATTTCTTTTTTTGACCTTTTACTATATAATACGATTATCTGAGAAAGGAATTCTGATTATGAAACGATGTACAGTCTGGTTTAACAACCTGTCTTTATACAAAAAAATACTGACAGTTTTTCTCCTTGCTCTATTTGCCCTGTGCCTCACTATCTTTATCAGCATACGAGTTCTGGCCAACCGCTACAATGAAGTGCTATATCAGGCAAATGCTGACTCTTTAAGCCATGTAACCACCTATCTGGAGTCGGAAATGCAGATGGTTGAGAATGTTACGGATAATATCATCGGAGATGCTGTTCTGCAGGAAAATTTGTCATTTCTGATTGACAATCCATACAGTGACCGGCGTTCTCTTGCAAAAAGAGACATTTATCAACAGCTCTACTCCTACATCTATCAAAGCAGATATGTGAAATCCATTAACATCGTGTTAGATGACGGATCCAATATCTGTATGGGGCGTTCGGATGATATCAATAAATTCAACCGGGCGGAACTTGACCGTTCCATTGACCAGTTAAAAGGAAAAGCGGTATGGTCTTCTGCTATTGAACCCGGTGATGATACCGTGTGTGCAAGACAGATTTTAAAGCTTAAATATCTAAGCCTGAAAAAACTGGCAGGACTTTATGTCTCCGTTGATATGGAACACATGATTGAGGACGGCTTAAAAAGCTCAGGGAGTATGGCGGATAATTCCAGGTTTGTCTTAATGACTGGAGAAAAGCGGATCTATCCGGCAGATGCCTATCACCAGGAATACTGTCTGAAACTCATCGCGGACAGGCAGGGCTGGGAAAATTCCTATACCATTACATCTCTGGATAACAAAAAGGAGTTTATCATAAATGGATATATTTCCAATGTTGGCTGGGACTATCTCTATTTCAGAGATTACAATCCTTTATTTCGCAACGTCCGCCTCATTACCATGCAGATTCTTTTATTTACCTTTTTCATTATTGTGGTTACGGCAATCCTGGTAAATTTACTTTTCCGCTATATTTTCCGCCACCTGGATTACTTAATTGAGAAAATCCAGCGTTTTGGTAATGGAGAAGCACCTGTCTGCCGCATCAAGTCTTATGATTATGAGAACAGGCAGGATGAAATCGGTCAGCTTCACCGCAGCTTTGATGAAATGACTCACAGTGTAAAGGTATTAAGAGACGAAAATTATGATAAACAGCTTCTTTTGAGGGATTCTACCATTAAGATGCTGCAGCAGCAGATTAATCCTCATTTTTTATACAATACGCTGGATACCATTAACTGGATGGCTCAAAAATACGGAGCTGACGATATCTCCATGATGGTTCGCTCCCTGGGTAACTTATTCCGCGCTTCTATTGCGGGTCAAAAGGACATCATTCCTCTATCGGAAGAGCTGGAGGTGTTAAATGACTATATCCGGATTCAGGAAATGCGTTTTAAAGACAGACTGAATTTTGAACTGGAGATCCCGGAGAATATCTCCCACATCTTCGTTCCCAAGCTGTGTATTCAGCCTTTGGTGGAGAATGCGTTAAAGCATGCCATGGAAGCCACTGACGAAATGTGCTGTATCCGGGTCACCATAAAAGAAATGGAACTGGATTACCAGATTAAGGTATCCAATACCGGTTCCATTATTGATCCTGACTTACTTTCCAAAATTGAAAACAAGGAAATCCAGCCCCAGGGTTCGGGTGTTGGACTGGTAAATATTAATTCCAGATTAAAATTACTTTATGGCAACAATTACGGGCTGAATTTTTACAATAAGAGCGGAATGGCTGTGGTTATGCTGTCTATTCCCAAAGAACAGGAGGTTTGACATGCTGAGGTTAATGATTGTAGATGATGAACAGATTATCAGAGAAGCCCTTTCTCAAATGATTGATTATGAATCTTTAGGATATGAGTTGATCGCAACAGCCAAAAATGGAATGGAAGCCTATGACATTATATGTGATGAATATCCTGATGTGGTGATCACTGATATCCGAATGCCCATATTAAACGGGCTGGATCTCATAGAGCGTTCCATTAAAACAGACTCTAAGATCTCATTTATTCTGCTTTCCGGTTATAATGATTTTGAATATGCCAAGCAGGCGATGAAATACGGAGTCCGGTTTTATTTATTAAAACCAACCGATAAAAATGAGCTGATCGATTCTCTTGTCTCCATTCGAAAGGAACGCCTTCAGGAAGAAGCACGACGTAAATCCCAGCAGGTGGATCTTTTAAAGACTTTGCACATTCCGCTGGAACAAAGTTTCATCATGGAACTGCTGGAGCATCAGGACACCTTTTCAAGTGTATTCCGTAAATATCAGGAACTTTTATCCCTGCCCGAAAGCTGCCTCTACGCATGCATCTGCTCCTTTGTAGAAGAACCGTATCTGAAAAATTTCGCCTCTGATGTTGTTAAAATCCTTAGTCTGGAAGGGCTTCGTCTGGATTTTTCCATACTATATGTTAAAAATACTGCTGTATTAATTTTCCCTGCTACCACTCTGGCAACCCAGGAACGAATTAAGAACTCCATTTTAAAACTGCATTATCCCAATCAGTCCGTAACCTTTGAAACAGAATTTATCCATATGGAAACATCCGAAAAGTTATTTTACTTTGTAATTCAGAAGATTTCCCGTTTTGAGCGGATTCTTCTGCTCAGTGAAAAGGGAGAAAGCTATGAGATCAGAAATCATATTACAGCTCCATGGATGATCAGTCATCTGGAAGATTCCATTACCTCTGCGCCGGATATCATTCAGGCAAACGAGCTTTTAAATTCCGTTTTTATTGACTCCATGCCCCCGGCAACTGCCAGAAGCCTTGCCCTTGGTCTTTTCCTTCAGGCAGATTTAAACCAGGAAAAGCCGCCCATTGATGCTGCCTGTGACTTTTTCCGCCGGCTCTATTCCTGTGATAATGTAACGGAAATCCGTAATCTTCTTTCCGTGGTTCTGGTACAGAAAGAGCATGAAACAGGGGGGCATAAGGCCAGCTCCAACATTGCGCTGTTAAAAACCTATATCAGGGAACACTTAGACTCAGAGAACCTGTCTTTAAAATGGCTGGCTGAGAATTACCTGTTTGTCAGCGTGGGATATTTAAGCAAACAGTTTGTAAAAGAAGAAGGAATGCGTTTTTCCGACTATTTAAACAAAGAGCGCATGGAAGAAGCCATACGGCTGATGACCTACTATCACAATGACAACATTAAACAAATCGCAAGGCAGGTGGGATTCGGAAGCAATCCCCAGTATTTCAGCCAGGTATTCAAGCGTTACACAGGTCTTCCGCCCACAGATTATATCGAAAAGCTAAAAAACACAAAACATAAAGGAGAATGACAACAATGACAAACGAGAGGCTGCTGGAAAAAATCCATCTGGTTGTGGAAAAACTTATGAATCTGGGAGGCTGTGACTATGACAAAGACAAATCAGTCAGCTCCACAGACACCAAAAAAGGAATTATACAGAGGGATTTTGGCATCGAAGAATGGGACTGGCCTCAGGGCGTTGGTCTCTATGGCTTGTACAAACTGCAGGATTTCTATGGGGATGACAGGTATCTTTCCTTTTTTGAAAACTGGTACAGCGGGCATATGAAAAATGGTCTGCCCTCCAGAAACATCAATACAACGGCTCCCTTCCTCCCCCTATCCTGCCTTCATACCAGTCTTAAAGACTCAGAGAGCTTCTATCAGCTCTGTACAGAACAGGCAGACTGGCTGATTAACGGGCTTCCAAAAACCACCGACAATGGATTTCAACACGTGACAAGTGCAATTGGAGACAGGAACGGAGTAAACTTAAATGAAGGACAGTTATGGATTGATACTTTATTTATGTCTGTGCTTTTCTTAAACCGAATGGGACAGCAGGCAGAAAATCCGGTTTGGAAAAACGAAGCCCTTCATCAGTTTCTGGTACACATCAAATATTTATTTGATAAGCAGACCGGACTTTTCCATCACGGATTCAGTTTTGAGCGTATGGATAATTTTGGCGGCGTTTTCTGGTGTCGTGGAAACTCCTGGTTCACCTATGGAATCATGGAATTTTTAGATGCCTGCGGATCTGATTTAAACGAAGGCGTAAGAACTTATCTGATTGATACCTTCCGTTCTCAGGCAGCTGCTCTCTTAAAGCTCCAGGCTCCCTCCGGATTGTGGAGAACCGTACTGACTGATGATACCAGCTACGAAGAGGTATCGGGTTCTGCTGCCATTGCTGCCGGTATTTTAAGAGGTGTAAAGGCAGGAATTTTAGATAATACCTACAAAGCAGCGGCAGACCGTGCAATTTCTGCTATATGCGATAACATTTCTGAAGATGGAACTGTCCTTAATGTTTCAGCAGGGACAGGAATCGGTATGGATGGCGACCACTATAAAAATGTTTTAATCATGCCTATGGCCTATGGTCAGGCACTTGCTCTTACAGCACTGTGTGAGGCACTTGAAAAATAGAACTTTCCTGCTATAATAAGAGGCGAAAAGAACGTTACTGCTCCGTTCTTTTCGCCTCTTTTCTGTATTTCAATGGCGTTGCATCCGTATGCTTTTTAAATACCCGTTCAAAATAAGTAACACTTTCAAAGCCCAGAACTTCTGATATCTCTGTTACAGAGTATTCACTGTTCAAAAGTAGTTCCCTGGCTTTCCGAACCCTTGCTAAATTTCTGTATTCATTGACTGAGAATCCCGTTACTTCCCGAAAAATCCGGCTTAAATATGATTTACTGATAAAGAACCGTTCTGCCAGCTCTTCCAGACTCTCTGGTGTCTCACAATGAAGCGTGAGATACTCAGCTACCTCATGCACTTTACCATGTTTTGAGGTCTGAACCGTAACGGGCATGTCCTTTAGCAGGTTTTTTTTACGGCTTCTGTAAACCATAAGAAGAATTCTTGAAATCATGAGGCGAACCATAACTTCATATCGTTCTCTCCTGCCTTTTATTTCATCTCTGATGGACAGAAGCAGGGTTTTCATCTCCTCCCATTCCTTTTCCGAAAGTCTTGCAACTCCATAATAATCGCCAAACAGCTTTTCCAGGGAATAAACCCCTGCATGATTTAACCATGATTCCAGATACCGGCCGTTGAGCTGGAGCAGAATACGGTCATGGCTTCCGCTTCCCGCCTGGCTTGTTTTATGCACCTGCTGCCGGTTGACCAATACCACATCTCCGGTCTTCACGTAATAGGTTTCTTTTTCAATAAAATAATAACGTTCTCCGCTTAAGAGAAAATACAACTCATAAGTATCATGAAAATGCTTCATTGTCATGGAAAAACCATCATCTCTTGCCACCTCATCGATGACTACACCTTCCATACTCTCTTCAAATATAATTCGTTCCATTTTTCCCTCCTGATCAGTAGCCAAAAGTATGATTTTTGCAAAATAAGCATCAATTTTATTAGTATTATAATACTATAATGCATTATAATATGCAATAGAGAGTGATACGAACCTATTTAATATTTCTTAGTTTCAGGAGGAAACCTTTATGAAATACGAAAACAACAAAGTAAGTGATATTAAAATTGCTTACATCGGCGGCGGTTCCAGAGGCTGGGCATGGACTTTTATGACCGACCTTTCCATGGATAATTCCATGAGCGGAACAATCCGGCTTTATGACATTGATCCTGCTGCTTCAAAAAACAATGAAATTATTGGCAGCCAGTTAAGCGCCCGCAAGGATACCATCGGAAAATGGGATTATGTCCAGTCTGATTCTTTAAAAGACGCACTGACAGGCTGTGATTTTGCTGTCATCTCCATTCTCCCGGGAACCTTTGACGAGATGGACTCTGATGTCCATCTTCCAGAAAGACTTGGCATCTATCAGTCAGTGGGTGATACAGCCGGCCCTGGCGGAATGATCCGTGCTCTGCGCACAATCCCAATGTTTGTAACCATAGCAGAAGCAATCAGAGAGTTCTCTCCTGATGCCTGGATTATTAACTATACAAACCCCATGTCTCTGTGCGTAAAGACCCTTTATCATGTATTTCCACAAATTAAGGCATTTGGCTGCTGTCACGAAGTATTTGGGACCCAGAAGGTGTTAAAGGGAATCTGTGAGGAAACCCTGGGACTTAAATCCATTGACCGCAGGGACATTCATGTCAATGTTCTTGGTATTAACCATTTTACCTGGTTTGATGAGGCCTCTTATAAAGGAATTGACTTATTTCCTGTTTACCGGGATTATATCAATGCACATTATGAAGAGGGCTATGAAGAGCCGGATAAAAACTGGGCAAACAGCACATTTGAATGCGCTCACCGGGTGAAGTTTGACCTGTTCCGCCGCTATGGTCTGATTGCTGCTGCAGGAGACCGTCATCTTGCAGAATTTATGCCTGGAACCGATTATCTGAAAGATCCGGAAACGGTTAAATCCTGGAAATTTGGTCTCACCACCGTTGACTGGAGAAAGAATGACTTAAAAGAACGTCTGGAAAAGAGCCGTCGTCTGGCTAACGGAGAACAGGAGATTGAGTTAAAACCGTCAGGAGAAGAAGGAATTCTTTTAATTAAATCATTATGCGGTCTTGACCGGACCATCAGCAATGTAAATATACCAAACTCCTTCTTACAGATTGCAAATCTGCCTAAAGATGCAGTTGTGGAGACAAATGCGGTATTTGGCCGGGACAGCATTAAACCCGTAATCGCGGGTTCCATACCTGAGGAAGTGCTGGAACTGATAAAACCCCACGTTGCAAATCACGAGCGCATTTTAAAAGCAGCCCTTACTTGCGACCGCACACTGGTTTATGAAGCTTTCTTAAGCGATCCTCTGGTAAAAGGCAGAGCAGGCGACGAAGAAGTGAAAAAGCTGGCAGACGATATGATCACCAACACTCTGGCATATTTACCAGAAGGCTGGAGATAACCAAACAAGAGAAAACCCTGACAGAGCTGGTCAAAAATCAATCCTCTCTGTCAGGGTTTTTTCATTTATTCTTTTTCCAGGAAATTCAGCGTAAAATGAGCTTCTCCCTGCTCATCCAGTTCCATAATCATATAAGAGGGTCTTCTGCCTTCCTGGCGTGGATAGGACATACTTCCGGGGTTTAAAATTATGATCCCGTTATGTACCTCATAAAACGGTCTGTGGGTATGCCCGAACATGGCGATCTGAATATTACGCTCCATGGCTTCCGCTTCCAGCCGCTCCACTCCAAGAGATACATTATAATAATGTCCATGAGTCAGAAGTATCCGGTAACTGCCCAGTTTGATTTCTTCCTCCCGTTCCAGATCAGAGAAAAAATCATTGTTTCCAAGAACCATATGCAGTTCACAGCCCTCATCCAGCCAGCTCTCAATCTTCTTTTCACTACCTTCGGAATCTCCCAGATGAATCAGCATGTCAAAGGGTTTATTCTCTTGGATCACCCGAAAAAGATTCTCATCCCTGCGGTGAGTATCACTGACAATCAGTACTTTCATGACGCTCCTCTCCCAACTGCTCTTTCAGCTTATCTTTCATGGCTTCCAGCGCCTTTCCCCTGTGACTGATCCTGTTTTTCTGTTCCATGGTAAGCTCTGCTGCAGTCATATGAAATTCCGGTATATAAAGAATGGGATCATAACCAAATCCTTCCCCGCCAGCCGGCTTGTCCGCAACCAGACCTTCCATGACTGCCTCCGTATGAAGGACCCTGCCATCAGGAAGAACTGCAGCAATGTTGCAGACAAAGCGTGCACTTCTTTCCTCTCCTGCAAAAAGAGCCGCGCGGTTTAATATGGTCTGATTTTTAATCTCGTAGGAAGTTTCCTCCCCCATATAACGGGCAGAATAAATTCCAGGCTCTCCGCCCAGGCAGTCTACTACCAGTCCGGAATCATCAGCAAGAACGATTCCTCCAGACTTTTTCCACACTGCCATGGCTTTTATTTCAGCGTTTTCCCCAAATGTGGTTCCGTTTTCCTCAATATCAAGGCAAATGCCAGCCTCTTTCATGGAACATACTTCCATTTCAAGATCCTTTAATATTACACGGATTTCCCGCATTTTTCCTTCATTACCAGTTGCAAAAATTATTCTGTTCTCCCTCATCTGTTCTCTCCTTCAAACCTTTTTCTATTGGGCAGCTGTATATGCCTTCAGACACAAATTGCAGTTCTGCTTTTCTTCCACCCGCTCCCACACTTTGCCGTCAGCACTGATATAACCCTCCCCGTCAGATAAATCTACAAAGGTTCTTCCGTCCCCTGCATCATATTCAATGGTTGCAGGGTGAACTGTATCGGGAGTGGTAATTTTTACAATCACTGCAAACCGCTCTCCCTTTTTTAATTTCAGTTCCTTTTTTATTTTTTTATCAAATGATACGGTATAATAACCGGCATTTATAAACGCCCCGTCTGTCAGGAAAATCTTTCGGTCGAAATCATTACCTTCAGTAATATCAGATTCTTTTCCCGTCTGACATACTGCGTAAATCTCATAAGAGGTACCAGGAGCTGTTGCGTAAAACCCTACAGCCTTTAAATACTGGGATTCTTCTGCTTCATAGACATTGGAAAACCATGCGGTATCATTCCCATATCCCAGCTGGCCAACCCATCCCCGTAAATCCGACTGATAAATCCTGTCATATCTGCCCGGATCTTCTACTTCAGAGTATACAATGTTATTCATACCAATATTGGAATCATAATAGGATACATAAAAAAAGCCCTGGTCACCGAATCCATCTCCCCAACTGTTCATACAGATAAATGCACCATCACCATTTACCGGGACATTAAAATTATCTTTGGAAAATCCATCATCCCAACCGATAATTACGGAATCGTGATTGGGCTGCTCCGAGCCTATGTAGCAATAAGCGGACGCAGACTCATTATAACTGGCTGACTTACTCCTGTCCCCGTTCATGGCGGTATAGAGGGAGCTCTGGACTCCTCCGTAACGAAGAACCGCCCGCTTTATTTTCTCGTAATCTTTCCCCGGTATCATCTGGATTTCCTGAACATGCTTTACTGCTTTGAGGCCTTTGGGAGACGTTCCATCTCCATAAGGATCCTCTGACTCCAGTACCGGTCCCTGCCAGGAAAGGAGGTATGCCATGGACATGGTATATTCTCCTCCCTCTTCCTGAGGAATACAAAATCCATTATTTAAGGACATATGATCCTCGGAGAAATCAAGGGATTCTTCCGGTAATAGTCTGGCCTCCAATGCCTGTAACGATGCAAACGCCCAGCAGGTGCCAAGGGATCCCTGATTTTTCACTGCCGGAGCACGGCCGTTTTTCCTTCCGTCATAGACAGCCGGGAGCTGCCCTGTATCTGGATTATCTTTTTGTAATGGTACAAAATAGTCCGCCGCCAGGACGGCTGCTGTGCTTAACACAGCAAGAAAAAGGGCAAACCGGATTTTATTTTTCAAACTCATCTCCTGCTTTTCTTTTCGGTGGCCTTGGCCCCATAAACTGATAGAAATAGGTCTTCATCATTCCATTATAAATCTTACGGTTCTTATCTGCCTTTCTTCCGATATATCGTTCCGCATCCTCATATGAAGTGATCATGTACAATGACCATGCATCAAGAGCAGCATATCGCTCTCCGATCTGGCGGTAAAGCTTTGGAAGATTTTCCTTTTCCTCAAGACGCTCTCCATACGGTGGATTGGTAATAATAAAACCATATTTTTTCGGGTGGCTTAACGCATCCACGGAACGCTGTTGAAAATGGATGAGGTGATCCACACCTGCGGATTCAGCATTGGTTCTGGCTGCTTTTACAATTTCAGGATCAATATCATACCCCTGTATATCAACCTTTACATCATGATCTACCAGATCATTGGCTTCATCCATGGTATCATACCAGCATTTTCTTGGTATAATGTTCTTCCAGTCTTCTGATATAAAGGACCGGTTCATACCCGGAGCTATATTAGCTGCCATCATGGCTGCTTCTATTACGAATGTACCACTTCCGCAAAACGGATCCACCAGAATCCTGTCTTTATTCCATGGTGTCAGCATGATCAGTGCTGCAGCCAGGGTCTCCGTAATGGGAGCCTTGCTGGTAAGGGTACGGTAACCTCTTTTATGGAGGGAATCTCCCGTCGTATCGATTCCTACGGTAACCTGATCTTTATACAGAAAAACACGAAGAGGATAGCTTGCACCATTCTCTTCAAACCACTCTACTTTATATGCACCCTTCATTCGCTCCACCATGGCTTTTTTCATAATGGACTGAATATCAGATGGGCTGAACAGCTTACTCTTAATGGAAGAAGCTTTTGCCACCCAGAATTTTCCATCAGAAGGAATATACTCTTCCCACGGTATTTTCTTAGTAGCCTGAAAAAGCTCCTCAAAGGATTCCGCATGAAAGCTTCCTACCTTTAAAAGCACTCGTTCTGCAGTTCTTAAAAATACATTGGCACGACAGATTGCTTCGTCATCACCAAGAAAAGTCACTCTTCCGTCTTCCACTAAGGTTATATCGTATCCAAGATCTGTTATTTCTTTCTTTAATACTGCTTCCATACCAAAATGGCAGGGAGCAATGAGTTCGTAAGTTTTTTTCACATTATTCTCCTAAGTTCATTTCTTTTACAATGTTACCATCAAAATCCATAATTCGGAATATCCGGTCTTCCAGCAGCGCATAGGTCGGAGGATTTCCTCCTTTGGGTATGGAAACAGAACCTGGATTAAGTATGGTAATGTCTCCAAAGGTTTCAGCAGTCAGAATATGGGTATGACCGTGAAGCAGAATATCTCCCTTTTGCATTGGAAGAAGATGTTCTTTGTTATAGATATGTCCATGAGTGGCATAAATAGTCAGACCATTAATTGCAAACAACGCATAATCAGAAAGAACTGGGAATTCCAGTACCATCTGATCTACTTCCGCATCACAGTTTCCCCGGACATTATAAATCTGATCTTTATAACTGTTAAGCATGGAGATGACCTCTTTGGGTGCATATTCTTTGGGAAGATCATTTCTTGGTCCATGGTAAAGAATATCCCCAAGGAGGATCAGTCTCTCAGCTCCTGATTTTTTATATACATCTAACAGCTCCCTGCAATAATAAGCAGAGCCGTGAATGTCGGAAGCAATCATATATTTCATAGGTATTTTCTCCTTTACTGTTTATCAGGTATATTTTAAGACCTGGAAGGTATATCTGTCAATGAATACCTATCCACGTACCATATATTTTCCCCTGTAATAGGAGATTCCATTAGCCAGATTGATGACATCATAACCCATTGCCCCCAAATGTCTGCAAACATTCATGCTTTGTCCGCCCCTGGCACAATAAAAGATAAGTGTTTTATCTCTGGGCAGCTGGTTTTTCCAATAATCATACTCCTCATAAGGAAGATTTACGGCGCCCTTTAAATGTCCTTTCTGATAAGAAAATGAACTCCGAAGATCTATAATCATAATATTTCCATTATATTCTATATATTGATCGACTTCCCATACCGGTATTGTCGTGAACATACTATCACCTGTCCTTTCTAGTAATAATATATTCCGAATTTCCCAGGATGCGAAAAGACAAAAAAAACGCGGGAAAGAACCCCGATGTCTCTTTCCCACGCCTTTTTTAATTTTTTCTGTTATTAGAATTTGTTCTGGCTGTTGTTCTGGCTGTTGTTCTGGCTGTTGTTCTGGCTGTTGTTCTGGCTGTTGTTCTGGCTGTTGTTACGGCTAGAATCACGGCTGGAATCACGGCTAGAATCACGGCTGGAATCACGGCTGGAATCACGGCTGCAGTCACGGCTGGAATTACGGCTATAATCCTGCATTTTGTCCTGCATCTTGTCCTGCATCTTGTCCTGCATCTTGTCCTGCATCTTGTCCTGTGACTTGTTCTTATTGTTGTTCTGGCTTGATGTGTAATTCTTTGAAGAATTATTCATATCGTTGTAGCTGTCATTATAATTATTCTTAGACATTTTCATACCTCCTGTGGGCGTTTTTTGTTACATGGTGTAGTATGGCGAATATCCGGCAGAATATACTCGATTTTTTGTATTGGATAAATCTGAAATTTTTAGAATTGTTTTTAAAATAACTTTGCATTTTTACATAGCCTATATTATAATTTACTTGAGGAATATTATTCCTCATCCTTATTAATTATTTATACTCCCCTCAGAAGCAGCCGAATAGCTCCCCTATTACGGCTGTTTCTCTTTGATATGAAACCTATGCATTTACTTGCTTGATTCTTTATTTCACGATGATCGAGGATTCCAATATACTACCAGGACATTTCATACAAAACTTGAAAGTGCAGAAATGACCCAGAGTTTGTCAAGGGTAGCCTGATGCATTGATAATGGACCTATGGAAAGATTTTGGGGAATCATAAAAAGAGAACGTTATTATTGCAAAAGATTTACCAATAGAGAGGCTATTGTTCAAATGATAGAGTATTACATTAGGTATTATAACAATAAAAGATTACAGCGAAATTTAGGTATGCTGACTCCGATGGAGATGCACTAAATGTATTTAAAAGCAGCATAAAAACTGCCAGCAGGCGACCTGCTGGCGGAAAAGATTTATATTTTTTTAATTGTCTACTTGACGGGAAGCAGTTCAAAGCTCACAGGGTTTTTTCTATGTATTAGTTCTTTGTTATAGTATAAACAAAGGTCAGTAATGCAAGAATGAATATTCCGAATTGCATGTCACTATGGTAACATATCCCATTTCAATGTGCAATTACTTCTCTGGTAGCAGATCAATCTTTCTCAGTTCTTTTCGTTCATTAATAAAAAAATCTCCACACTATCGCAGCCACCGCCGGGCAAACACAAAAGACCTCCGGCAATCCCATGCCGAAGGTCCTATATCCCTTTCCAAAATCCGGTAATCCGCTATTCCATTAATCGCCAAGCACGTTGACAATTTTTACAGGTGTCCGATAATTCCACGGAGATGTCTTAATACCTGTACTATAAGTTGAGGAATGTACTACTTCTCCATTCCCGATATACATGGCAACATGATTGATGGAGCTTCCGCTTCCGTAAAAAATCAGGTCGCCCGGGCGCATCTGATCTGCGCTGACAGATCTTCCCTGTGTAGCCTGTCCACCTGATGAACGGCTGATGGAAAGTCCTGCTGCATGCTGCAATACATATCTTGTAAATCCGGAGCAATCCACTCCAGTATGAGGATCACTGCCACCGTAGGAATAACGACCGCCTACGAACTGCAGTGCATAAGTAACAATGCTTTGTCTGAAATTAACAGTTGACTGAGCCTGAGCCTTCTCTTCCAGTGCTTTTAAAGTTTCTTCATCGGTTGCAGTTACAGTGGCACTTCCTTCTACCGGCAAATAGCCATATGTATCGTTCACCTTAACTTTTAAAAATCCATCCCCCATATCTTCCACAACTTCAAAGGCGGATCCTTTGGAAGCGTTCATTAAGGGTTCTGTACCTTCTTCATCTTTACTGATTGTAACCTGATCTGTATTTACGGTTACCATGTAATTCCCAAAACTTAATCCTGGACCGGATACCTCATCTGCTCTTACATCTGAAGGAACTGCAATGATCATTGTTCCACAAAAAGCCATAAGTCCTAACGTTTTCCATACTTTGTTTATCATCGGGAAATCTGCTCCTATTTTTACTTTTTGAGTTTCAAATGTTACGTAATTATTAATTTCATTACGGTTATTATACATTTATTTTATCTTTTCGTCAAGTATTATTTAAAACTGCTGAATTTAAAATTATATTAGTTCAAAACACTGACAAATTTCACAGGTTTGCGATACATGACGTTTGTTACGATAATTCCTGTTTTTTCGGTGGATGCATGGACTACTTTCCCATCTCCCATATACAAAGCGACATGATTAATGGATCCGTTTTTTCCATAAAATACCAGATCACCGGGACGGGCCTCATCATAACTTACGATTTTTCCTTCCCCTGACTGTGACCTTGCACTGTGATCCAGCTCAACATCTGCGGTCTTTTTAAGGACATATCTGGTAAAACCGGAACAGTCAACTCCTGTGCTGGGATTTACACCTCCATATACGTAACGTCCTCCAACGAACTGAAGAGCATAGTCCACAACTTCTTTCCGCTCCAGTGCAGACTCGTCCACTTTTTCCTGAGTCTTTTCGATTAGTGTTGCAGAATCACTTCGTATGTAACCGTCGCCTTCCGGAACTTTCACCTTCAGCCAGCCATCCCTGGCAGGTTCAATCACCTCACAAGTCTGGCCTTCCAAAGCAGAAGTCACAACTGATCCTCCATCCTCCGCAGTGGTTCTCACTGATACAGGCTTGTCCAGTCTTGCAAAAAGAGTTGTACTGGTTTCTACTGTGATTACATCCGCTTTCGCCACTGTCTGATCGCTTAAGCTTAAGGTAGTTAAAAGTCCTAAAAGTCCCATGACCTTCCACATTCTGATTTTCATAACGAATCTCCTGTCTGCGTATGATAGCTGTTACCGCAAATATTTGACTTAAATATTACATAATTGTTACATTTTGAATTATATCTCCTGTTTCAGCTTTTGTCAAGCAAAAACGGCATTTATGACCACTTTCAGTCATAAATGCCGTTATACTTTTGTAATATATTCCATTTATATTGTTACATATTAGTGACATTATCGTTTCAATCCTCTTACAAACCAGTAAATCAGGCCAATTAAAAGCAGTGGTCCCATCAAAGGTGCCAGAAGGCTGAAAATACCAGTAACGATGGTTCCCACAAGGAGGAAAAAAAAGACAATGGCGACCACTCCAAGAAGCTTCCAATACCATTTGCTTAAATCATAATAATGCATCCCCCGTCCCTCCTGCCTGGGTTCTTCATATACATTCTGATCCTGTCCGGTAAAAGAGCTATAAAAACCGCCGGTGCTGCTGCTTTCTTTTGCATTCTCACTGGCCTCTATAATCGTCTTGGCAATCAGTCTCGGATCTCCAATTGCTTCGGTGACAGCATCTTCCGAAGAGCCTTTTAAAACTTCTCCACGGATATATTCTTCGTAATATCTGATATTTTCTTCCACCACGCTTCCGGGAACCTCTCCTGTAAGGGTATCCCTTAAACGCTGTAAAAATTCCTGTCTGCTCATCTGAGCCTCCTTCAATAAAGTAAGTAACTTCCGACTATTTTACCATTTGACAGGGGTTCCGTAAAGAAATCTTATCTGAAAAAAATATTAATTTTTCATAATGTGCCAGACTACTCTATCCGTTCTTTTATGATTCCCTCCCGGTATGCTGCCACAAGCTCCTTAAGATCCTCAATTCTTCCTGTCAGTTCCGCCCCTTTATCCGTATCGGCAACCATCACCCGGCGTTTCATATTCTCAACAACCGAGACCTTTGGCGTGCTCTCCTTTTCCGGATCAAAAGGCTTATGCTCTGCCAGTGCCAGGTGGTTGGAATTATAAATCAATGTATATCCTGCAATTCCAGTCTTTAACTGATACGCCTTTGACAGCCCGCCGTCTATGAGAAACAGTCTGCCTCCAGCTTTCACCGGAGATTCCCCTTCTTTAATTTTAACCGGGACGTGACCGTTTATAATATGGGCACTTTCTCCGGAAAGCCCGAATTCACTTAATATTTTCTCGCAGTATTCTTCCTTTATGCTTAAACGGTAATATGGATTCATGGATTCCATATGGGTCTGATGATCTTCAATAAAATAATGTTCAAAGGTGGTCATCTTACCTTTACCATATACCGGGGACTTGGCTCCGCACCATAAATACCACATGAAATCTCTGGCATCTCTGCTTTCCTGGGTGTGTTCCGGAAGAAAATAAGCATTCTGAATCTTATTATCAACATAATCCATGAGAGCTTTTCCGGAATAGGACGAGCCTTCCATACAGATTTCTTCAAATGTACCATCTTCCCGCATGGGAATGCACCCATGATAGAGGAGATTGGAATTATAGCATTTGTACATGCTTCCATGAGAATAGAGGAAACGCACATGACGGTGTAGCAGTTCATTATGGAGAAATGAAAGCTGCAGCGTACGCAAAAGTTCCTCTTCCTCTTCGTTTAGTGTCAGCGGATTTGCTGGATCAATGGTGGGAAACAATGTATCCAGAAGAGGATATTCTTTTCCCTCTACTGTTACCGTTCCCTTATTGTAATCAATGGCTTTCAGTAAAACTCTGTCATTCATTTCATATTCCGGGTGACGCTTTATGATCTGCCCTTCCACTTTAAACTGAATTATGGCAATTGCCTTATGCATCTTGGCTGCCAGTCCCGGATCCACAGCATCGTAAATATTTTCATCAAGAATCTGGGGTGAAAAACGCTCACAGGGGTCGTTGCGGTATACTCTGGCAGCAAACATGGAAAGCGGTCTTAAATTAATCCCATAACCGTCCTCCAGAACATCGAAGCTGTTGTAGCTGATGGCAATTCTTAAAACATTACAGATACATGCAAGATTGCCTGTTGCTGCACCCATCCATGAAATATCATGGTTTCCCCACTGAATGTCCACATCGTGAAACTGCAAAAGCTCATTCATAATCATATCTGCTCTTGGACCCCGGTCAAAAATATCTCCGATGATATGAAGACAGTCAATGGTTAAATTCTGAATCAGCTCACAAAGAGCTATGATAAATTTATCTCCAATCCGAATATCTATAATGGATCTGATGATTTCGCTGTAGTATACCCGTTTGTTGTCATCGTTATAATCAACATGAAGAAGTTCGTCTATGATGTAAGCGAATTCCGGTGGCATCTTTTTTCTGACCTTGGATCTGGTATATTTTGAAGATACAACCTTGCAGATCTGCACCAGACGGTAAATTGTCACTCTCAGCCAGTCATCATCTGCCTGCCCGCTAAGCTCCAGCTGATTCATAATGCGGTCGGGATAGTAAATCAGGTTTGCTAATTCCACTTCCTCTTTTTCGGGTAAGATATGACTGAACGTTTCAGAAATCTTCTCCCGAATCACACCGGAAGCACTCCTTAACAAATGGATAAAGGCCTCATGTTCCCCGTGTAAATCACTGAAAAAATATTCTGTTCCCTTGGGAAGTCCCTGAATTGCAGTCAGATTAATAATCTCACTGGAAGCCGCCCGAATGGTAGGATATTCCCTTGCCATAAGCTTTAAATAAGCCAAATCTTTCATAAATACGTTCTCCCTTTTTTGACACAGTTGCATTGCTATGAATTTTATAGTATCATAAAAAACGTCAATTTTAAACCCCTTTCGCCCGTCAGCCGTCCATGACCAGCCAGGCTATGAACGTAAAACCCGGAACACCCCAGAAAAAAGGAGACACCTATGGAACAATTATATGTTTTCGGAACCGGCAATGCCGCTGCCACCAAATGCTATAATACCTGCTTTGCCTTAAAAAATGACGAGGAATATCTTATGATTGACGCAGGAGGCGGCAACGGAATCTTCTCTATATTAGATAACATGAATGTGGATCTATCTCATATCCACCATATATTTGCAACTCATGAACACACCGATCATATTCTTGGTATTATCTGGATGGTGCGTTTTATTGGAGCCAGAATCAAATCGGGGAACTACGATGGAGATTTAAACATTTACAGCCATAAAAATCTGGTTTCCGTAATCGATACGCTCTGCCGACTTACTTTGCAGAAAAAGTTTTATGATCTCATTGGAACCAGAATTCATTTAATCCCGGTGGAAGACGGAGAAACCAGGTCCATACTTGGATATGACATCACTTTTTTTGATATTCATTCCACAAAAGCAGAGCAGTATGGATTTACCACAATGCTGCGTAACGGAAAACGCCTGTCCTTTTGCGGTGATGAGCCCTATAATCCCAAATGCCATGAATTTGTTGAAGGAACCAGCTGGCTGCTCCATGAAACTTTTTGCCTTTATAAGGACCGGGAAGTATTTAAGCCCTACGAAAAGCATCACAGTACAGTTACCGATGCCTGTCAGCTCGCAGAGGAATTAAAGGCAGAGCATTTGATTTTATGGCATACAGAGGATAAGAACTTAAAAAACAGAAAAGAGCTCTATACCAGTGAGGGAAGTCCTTTCTTTTCCGGTGAACTTCTGATTCCGGAAGATAAAGAAATTATTAAACTTTACTGATAAAAAAATCACGCTCGTCCCCGGCACTGCATATCATATAACAATAGAAAAAGCAAAGGAGTTTCTCATATGTTGTGCCCGGGCGGCTTTACCCCTTACCGTGACGTCGACTGCAGAGACCTGGCTATTTTCTATGAGGCCACCAGGGAATTACGCGGCACTACCTACAAGCCATATCTGGTGGCAACACAGGAAGCCAGGGGAGTCAACTTCCGATTTATCTGTAACTCCACGATTATGACCAGACCTCCTCAGAATGCAATCACCATGGTTTGCATTTTTAAACCCTTTTGCAAAGAACATGATAAGGCCAGGGCGGTTGTGACGAGTATCTGTAAAATGGGATGCTACAATTGTTATTAAATATAAATCGGAACGGTTTTCGCACCGTCCCGATTTTTTAATTTAACCAGTATTTTTAAAATGCCATACGATAAATCTCTATCATATCTTCTCTTCCCAACTCACGGATTCCTGTCAGGGTTTTTTCTCCATTTGAAGAGCATTTATTCGCCATAAGAAGGAAGTCCTCCTCGGAAATGCCGGAATTTAATTCCCGCAAAGAAACCGGCATGTCAAGACTTTTAAAATATGCTTCCAGCCGATCGATTCCCTTTAATGCTGTATAAACCGGATTTTCAAAATCCATCTCCTGGTTAAATACCCTTACAGCCAGCTGGGCAAATCTCATTGGTGCATCCTTACATACGTATCTGGCCCAGGAACAAAACAGAGCAGATAAACCGGCGCCGTGGGCGATTTTGGGATATAACCCGGACAGTTCGTGTTCCAGCTGATGCACCTGCATGAGATAATCTCTTCCAAGACCAGTCAGTCCGTCATGAGAAAGGCTTCCAGCCCACATGAGGGTGGCGCGAGCCTCATAGTCAACCGGATTTTTATCCGCCTTCTCTCCTGCCTCCATTACAGAAGTCAATAGTCCTTCGGCAATCCGGTCTGTAAGAGGAGTATCTTTCGTAGCTCCTCCCAGATACCGTTCCAGTGTATGCATCATAATATCCACTGTTCCGCAGCCAGTCTGAAACTTATTCACAGTAAAGGTCAGCTCAGGATTTAGCACAGCAAACAATGGACGGTGTGTAGGGCTGTTAAATCCTCTTTTCAGGCCTTCCTCTTCTTTGGTTATGACGCAGGACAAACTGGTTTCGCTTCCGGAAGCAGACAGTGTCAGAATATTTCCGTGAGGAAGTGCCTTGCCAGGGATGGCTTTTTTCATAAAATAATCCCATGGATCAATATCCGGATTTAACACTCCGTCTGCAATGCATTTCGTAGAATCAATCACACTGCCTCCCCCCACAGCCAGAATAAACTGGGCATTCTCCTTTCTGCACAGGTCGATTCCTTCCTTTGCCAGTCCAAGACCAGGATTGGGTCTAACTCCTCCAAGCAGTACGTATTCAATACCATGACTCTTTAAGGAATCTTCAACCTGATCTAAAAGACCGCTTTCCTTTACACTTCCTCCGCCAAAATGAACCAGAATCTTTTTAAATCCATATCTGGCAATTAATTCTCCAATATTTTTATGGGTGTCACGGCCAAAAATCACCCTTGTTGGTACGCAATATTCAAAATTATTCATTTAGAAACCTCTCTTTCTCCATCAAATCCATTCTTAGCTGAAATTATAACATGAACCCTCCTTTTTTCCAAGGCTGACTCTCTTTCCACCTTTTCCGTCATAAATTCTGTCCTTTTTGCATATCTTATATGGGAAAGCCAAAGAAAGCTGCTTTCCCTTTTCACATGCATCTAACATGGAATGACAAGGAGAATTCTTATGAACCCATTCAAAAAGAGTTTTACATCTTTCCCAGTGGCACGGCATCATCTGATTATATACATAGAAGTAATCATTCTTACCTTTCTTTTAGTCTCACTTTTTTTTATATCTCCCGGCGGCAGATTCTCTTTTCCAGTTGTAAACCAGGAAGGGAAGGCCAGCTCATCGGAAGCTAAAAAATACATTAAATGGGTGGATTTTGATGTAACTGCAAGAGCCATGCAGGAAGCCTTTCGTTATGATGTCAATACCTGCCAGTCCCAGGTGCATTTAAACTGGGTGGATTTGCTTGCCTATCTGGGCGCCAGATACGGAGGAGACTTCTCCAGATATTCCAGCAAAGATTTAGATTCACTGGCCGAACAGCTTCTCTCCGGAAAAACCATGGAAGAGCTGACAGCCAAAATGAAATACTACACGTATTACAGAGAAGCCTATGGAGCCGTGTTAGACGGTCTGGTGGGGCAATATGAGGTTCAGATCCCTTCCGCCAATGCACCGCTTTACGCAACGCCGGACTTATTGCCGGACGGTTCGGTCAATCCGGATAAAGTCTGGGTGACAAAATATGGTTTGAAAGGATATTCTCCTATCGCCAAAGGATTTCCCTACAACGATTTTGACGATTTCGGGACTGCAAGATCCTACGGATTCAAACGCCAGCATCTGGGTCACGATATGATGGGCCAGGTTGGAACCCCTGTTATTGCTGTGGAAAGCGGCTATGTGGAAGCCATCGGCTGGAATCAATATGGCGGCTGGAGACTTGGCATTCGAAGCTTCGACGGAAAACGTTACTACTATTACGCTCATTTAAGAAAAAATTATCCCTATCATAAATCATTAAAACAGGGCGGTATCGTGAACGCCGGAGATGTCATCGGATATCTGGGCCGGACGGGATACAGCCGGACAGAAAACACCAATAACATTAATCAGCCCCACCTTCATTTCGGTCTTCAGCTGATCTTTGATGAGTCTCAGAAAGAAGGAAACAACGAGATCTGGGTGGATTGCTATGAACTGACCAAATTTTTGTCTATGAACCGGTCTGAAACGGTAAAAAATCAGGAAACCAAGGAATACAGCCGGGTTTATAATATGAAAGATCCTGCCATTCCAGAGAATTTTGTCGCACCGGCGCCACCTCTTGAAAAAGAACAATAAAAATGAAAGCAGCTTATTTACGGAACCTTAGAAATATTTCCGTAAGCAGGCTGCTTTTTATGGCAGATAGATTTATTTCCAGTTAAAAAAATGGTATAATTGAGGACAGGTTCTGCAGTAATTTTTTACTAAAATGGCAGGCCGGATTAAGGGGAAGGGGATACATATGGAAAAGCAGATAAGCTATGAAATTCAGAATGAAACAGAGTACAGTTTTAAGAATCATGCAGATTTTTGTGTAGGAACCGGCAGAATGGGATTAACTCTGCAGCAGCAGTATCAGGAACAGTTAAAACTGGTGCAGGAGCAGATTGATTTTCGTCATATCAGAGGACACGGAATCTTTTGTGATGATATGGCAATTTATCAGGAGTATACGGATGAGTCAGGTAACATCAGGGCAGAATATAACTTTACCTATTTGGATATGGTCATGGATGCCTATCAGAAGCTTGGGATTAAACCTTTTTTAGAGCTTGGATTTATGCCTCAGAAAATGGCTTCCGGCGATCAGACAGTATTCTACTGGAAAGGAAATGTCACACCCCCAAAAAGCTATGAGGCGTGGTCGGATCTGGTACAGGCAGTTCTTTTGCACCTTTTTGACCGCTACGGGAAAGAAGAGGTGGTGACCTGGCCGGTTGAGGTATGGAATGAGCCAAATCTTCCCGGATTCTGGAAAGGGGCTGACAAAGAAGAATATTTTACTTTATTTCAGAAGACCTATTATGCTGTTAAAAAGACTGACAGCCGATTTCTGGTTGGAGGCCCGGCAATCTGCGGAGTTGACGACGTTCTCTGGCTGAAGCGATTCCTGGAATTTTGCAGATCACAGGAGTTAAAACCGGATTTTATCACACGCCACCATTACATGTGGGAAAAACCGGAGCAATGCGGTCATTACAGCTACGGATCCCTAAGAGATCCTGAATCCGCCATGGAGGAGCTTAAGGTTTCCCGGGAAATTATAGACAGCTACGAAGGGTTTCAGGGGCTTCCCATGCATATAACGGAATTTAACACTTCCTACAGCCCTGACAGTCCGATTCACGACACCACAGTCAATGCCGCTTATGTGGCATGGCTTTTATCAAAGTTAGGTGATCTGTGTGAATCCTACTCTTACTGGACCTTTGGTGATATTTTTGAGGAAAAGGGAGTTCCATTTACCCCATTTCACGGCGGATTCGGATTGGTGGCAAACGGTACAATACCAAAACCAACATTCTGGACCTTTGCATTTTTTAAAAAGCTTCAGGGCAAATGCATTCACCGTTCCGACGAACTGATTGTTATGGAACAAGAAGATGGAAGCTACTGCGCGGCCGCCTGGAATCTATGCCTTGGGCAAAGGGAATGCCTGCGCCTTTCTTTAACATTACCTGTAAATGAAGACGGAGAATATTGTCTGCTTACAAAGACAGTTGATGAAGTTCATGGAAATCCGAGAAAAATCTGGCATGATATGGGAGAACCTTCCTGGCTCACAAAAGAAGAAACAAAGATACTAAAAGATAGTGCACAGCCGTTGATTCATACGGAATCAGTAAGTGCTTCCGCTTTGGCTATTTCCTTTTCTATTTCACTGCAGCCATGGGCGATTATGTGGTTTCAGCTAAAGAAAACGAAACGAAACGGGGACCGGGGTTATGATTACTGCCGCGGAGAAAACCCCGCGGCAGGTGCCAAAAGCCTATAATTTTTATCCTTTAACGCCACCGATTGTAAGACCTGTGACGAAATACCGTTGTAGAAACGGATAAAGGCAGACGATAGGCAGTATGGTAAGTATGGTGGCAGCAGAGCGGACCGAAGTGGGCGTTACGGCTGCCACCGCATTCTTCATGGATTCTACAGAATTACTTTGATTACTTACAGATGACAATAACTTCATCAGTTCATACTGCAGTGTGGTCAGATTAGCATTCATCCGATTATAGAGCATGGCATCAAACCAGGAATTCCAATGTCCTACTGCACAGAATAATGCAATGGTTGCATATACCGGTTTGCATAAAGGTGAGATGATTTTTGTAAATATAACCAGGTCTCCGGCTCCATCTAACTGAGCCGACTCTTCCAGACTATCAGGAATCCCTACCATATATGTCCGGATCACCAGCATATTAAAAGCTCCTACCATTCCGGGAACTATATAGACCAGAAAGCTGTTGGTAAGGCCTAAGCCCTTATATAAAAGAAAAACAGGAATCATTCCACCGTTTACGTACATGGTAATAACCCAGAATAAGGAGAGCTGTCTCTTAAAAAGAAACCGTTTCCGGCTTACAATATAAGCAAGAAGGGCATTGGCCGCCAGTGCGGTAATGGTGCCGATCACCGTCCTTGCAACACTTATATAAGCTCCTACCAGAAGATTCTTTTTATGAAGTACTGTAATATAATTTTGTAATGTCCATTTTCTGGGCCATAAATACAGCCCTCCTCTCAGAGCATCGGTCCCGTCATTAAAGGCCAGGACCAGTGTATTCCAAACCGGATAAAGGGTAATGATCACAAACAGAACCATGAATATGGTATTAAGGAAAACAAATATCTTATTACCCAGTGAACTTTTCCTTTTATGTAACATTCTATGATTAGTCATATCTGCCCCCCTTAAAATAAGCGTTCTTCGCCGGCCCGCTTTGCCATCTCATTTGCAATTAATACAATGGTAATACTTACCACACTTTTAAATATTCCTGCTGCAGTACCCAGGGAATAATCTCCCTGACTGATACCCCATTTCAAAACATATATATCAATCGTCTGGGATACACTCTGCACAAGTCCGTTTCCTAACAGATACTGGACTTCCAAACCGGCATTTAAAACATTTCCTGAATTTATCAAAAGAAGAATAATCATCGTAGGCTTAATACCAGGCAGGGTGATATATTTGATTCTGGCCCATCTTCCTGCTCCGTCAATGGCAGCCGCTTCATAGAGAGATGTATCTATGGCTGTGATGGAAGCCAGATAGATAATGGCATTCCAGCCAGTTTCCTTCCAGACATTGGCAAAAGCAACAATCCACCAGAAATACTTAGGATATGCAAAAAAATTCAGAGGTTCCTTTAACAGCTGGAAACGAACCAGAAGATCATTGACTATCCCCGTCCCAGACAGAGCATCGTGCAAAATGCCGGTAACAATAATCCAGGATAAAAAATGTGGAAGATATGAAATTGTCTGAACAACCTTTTTCCCCCCCTGTGACTTTACCTCGTTTAAGAGAATCGCAAACACAATTGCGGTGACCATGGTAGTAACTAAATTAATGACTCCCATAGCCAGTGTATTTCTGATGACATGGATAAATCCATCATCTAGAAACAGCTGCCGGAATTTTGCAAGCCCTATAAATTCAGAGTGGAAAAAGCCAGCCTTCGGCTTATAGTTTTCAAATGCCATGAGCCAGCCTGCAAGAGGCAGATAACAGAATATAAATCCATAAATCACATAGCCTGCAGACAACAGCAAGAGCACTTTCTGCTTTTTTATTTCTTTCCAATTGATACGTTCTTTTTTAACCTTTCCAATGGATGCCATGGTATCACTCCTTTGCTAAAAAACAGGCTGGCGCAGATATATATAATTGCACCGCCTGTTTTCTACTATTTAATTTGCTGCCGCTTCTTCTGCGATTTTAATTCTCCTGTCTACCTCCGGCTGTACTTCATCAAGAAATGCCTGTGGATTGCAGGTCTCATAAGCAGTTAAATATTCTTCCCAGCCAGCTTCAAAATCAGGCGCCATGACAACCTTTGGTAAATACTCATGTTTTAATTCTCTCATCTTAATCCATGCGGTTCCGCCAGGTGTTGCCGTAGTCATGGTTCCAACAAACGTATAAATCGGATACCAGGGTCCAGGAATTTCATTTTCACCTACCATGTCTACATAGGTTTTGCAGCCATATGCCTGAAGGCATTCCTGTACATTCTTTGGAAGACCATCCATGAACTCATTGGGCTGCAGCTCCGGTTTTGCTGCATTGATTCCATCCTGGCTCATTCCGCCCCAGACCGGGAAATAGGAATAAGGACATAAATGAGAGGCCTTGTATGCAGTATTGGTAACTTTCATACGAATTTCAGGTGTCCGGTAGAATAAGCCATCCTGATCCACCAGGTAATCCACATCCTTTTCTCCCCAGTTTCTGAGAGTGATCGCTTCTTCACTTAACAGATCATCTACGAATTTTAAGGCTCCTCTGACATCTTTACAGCTTATGGTAATGGACAGACCGGAACCTACATTTAAGGTATCTCCGGAGGTATGCCATCTGTTTTTTACTCCCTTGTCAATGGTAACCGGAAGGGGTACATAATTACAGCCCTGGTCCTCCAGCCCCTGCTGCTTAATTGCATCATTAACGTGCCCATAAAAATCCCACCACTGGTCAATCATTCCAAGTACACGGCCTGTGGAAAGCTTTGCAATATATTCATCATAGATCTGAGTAAAGGATTCCGGATCAACGATTCCCTTTTTAAATTCTTCATTCAGCTTCTGGAAATAGCGTTTTGCCGTAGGTGTAGTATTGTAATCAATTACTTTCTTCGTCTCAGGATCTACAATACAGCTTCCATCATTGGGATATCCGTCTAGGAACAACGGAGCATTCTCAAGGCAAAAATATCTCCAGTCATCACATAATATAGTATATGGAATGTTCTTTGTTCCATCCTCCATGGTGGGGTTGGCTTCCTGATAACGCTCGATTAAGTCAAAATATTCGTCCATGGTGGTGATCTTTGGATATCCTGCCCAATTTAGTACACGGGTCTGAATCCAGAAGGCCTCATCGTTGTGAGTGGTCTGCATATCCTTTTCATAGCTGTTGTTGAACTGAGGGATCCAGTAGATATGGCCATCAGCCTGACGCAGCTGTTCCCATTCCAGCTTGGTAAAGAAATTCTTGATATTGGGATAATCATCAATATAATCATCAAGTGCGACCAGTGCTCCTGCATCATAAAGCTGGCTGGTTCCGTCACTGCCGCATATAAAATCGGGATATTCTCCTCCTGCTATTAAGGTTCCCACAGCTTCTTCTGCTGTCTGTCCGGTCAGCCAGGTTTCCTTCACTTTGGCTCCTGTAATTTCTGCAATGTGCTGTTGAATTTCATTGTCATCATTGATTTCGTCTCCCGGTACCGCAAAAAAAGCGGTAAATTCTTTGATACCCCCGTCTTCTTTGGCTGTACTGCTGCCGGTAGCTGCTGTCCCCTTAGAGCAGCCAGTCAGAGTTTGCAACACCATGGCACCGATCACAAGCAGAGCTGTAAACTGTTTCTTTCTCAACGTCATATCCTCCCTTTTGTTTTATATTAATAGTTTACTTCAAAGCTGTGTTTTCACAACTGGAGAAAGCTAATAAAAACACAGGGGAAATTATAGAAGCAGTACCCATAATCTGCCCTATTTCACTCTATTTTCCCCTCCCTTTCTAAACTTTGACGGTGTACAGCCCTTAACGGAAATAAAACGGTTCACAAAGTAGTCCAGGTCCCGGTACCCAACCTCCTCCGCAATCTGGTATATTTTAAGATCGGTTCTTAACAGCCTGACTGCCGCCTGCTCAATACGGCAGTTATTTAAATAATCCTTAAAGGACATCCCGTATTTTTTCCGGAACAGCTGACCTAAATAGGCGCTGTTTAAATAATATTTATTGCTGTATTCTCTTAATGAAAGATTTTTTGCGTAATTTTTTCTGATATCCTTCTCCACCTCATGAAGAATATCCTTTGATACATGCTTTCGCAGCTGTTCTAAGTAAGCCGCATACTCACAGGATAACCGGATTAAATGCTCTTTTCCACCTCTGAGCATATCTCCTTCAAAGACGTTTTCACTGATATAGAGCATGATTTCTTCCTGGTTTACATATCCGTCCTGCTCGGATGCCAGATGGATCAGCTGGAATAAAAGATAGTTAATATTCAAATTAACCGTGTCCATGGCAAATCTTAAATGATTCATTTCTTCATACAGCCGCTCTACGCTATCCTCAATTCTTCCCCGTTCATTCTGCTCCACTGCAAACAGCAGATCATCCAGATATTGTTTACATAATACGATCCCATTGTTATTTACCTGTACCTCTTTTTCATAATAATAGATGGGCTGCTTTTTGCGAAAAGCCTGAAAAGAGCGGAGAATTCTGGCTGCCCCATAGGAATTAGAGATTTTTGAAATATCATTTACCTTTTTTCCTACCAGCATGACAACCGGCAGGCTCATGGCATCATTTAAGTACTTTCTGAACCGCTCCAGATACGCTTTCTGAGTCTCCCCTGCATTTCCTGCCATATAATCACAATATATAAAACCAATATCATAGCTTTTTTCATGACTTGAAACATCAAAAATACAATGATCCCCATCTCCTTTTAAAAATGCAAGGCAGGCACGGTAAAGTTCTCTCTGCTGGTTTCGCTTTTCCTCATCCATCAGCTCTTCCATCTGCTCAATATTGTCAATTTCGATGTCCACGTAACTGATTCCTTCCGACCATTGCATCTGTTTTCTGATATAATCGAGATTGATCTGGTCGTATTTCCCAAAGATAAGAGATATCATATTTCTGGCAAGATATGCCTTCTCCATCTTGATTTTGTTAAGCTGTTGCTTTTTACTGCCCTGTCTCTGATAATTCAGCCGGTGCAGCACCCGGATCAGTTCTTCTTTCACAACCGGCTTTAAAATATAGTCAAAGCAATCAAATCGAATTGCCTGCTGGGCATAGGAAAAATCACTGAAACCGCTTAATATAATAAAATCTGCATGGGATACCTTGTCTCTTCTCAAGATTTCCAGCAGTTCCATTCCTGACATCACAGGCATCTTAATATCTGCAATAATTAAATCCACCTGATTATTTTTCAGGTAATCAAGAGCCTCCATTCCATTTGCAGCCGTTTTGACAATCTCATAGCCTTCTTCCTCCCAGTCAATCAGTACCTTTAATCCCTGAACAATAAATGGTTCATCATCCACTAATAAGACACGTATCATAGTTACCCCCCATTATTTCGATATATTTGATACCGGAACTTTAATTGTTACCATGGTTGAAATTCCGGCTTCACTTTCTAACTCAAAGCTTACCATATTATCCGTTGCCATCTTTAGCCGCAGGCAGGCATTTAATATGCCGACTCCTTTCTTAGCTTTTAGCATCTCAATACTGGCATGGTTCATCTTATATTTCAATTCATCCAAAAATGACTCTTCCATTCCGTCCCCGGTGTCTTCGATTTCAATATAAAACACTTGATCTTCTAAATATACATGGACAAAAATCCACCCATCTGCTGTTTTACTCTCAATGCCATGAATACAGGCATTTTCAGCAAATGTAACAATGGTCAGCTTTGGAATCTGGTAGTCCATACATTCTTCCATAATATCAAGCCGGTAAGACAGCCGATCTCCAAAACGGTACTTTTGCAGCTGCAAATACGCCTCTACAAATGAAATCTCTTCCCTTACTGTGATAAAATCCGTACCCCAGTCAAAGTTCTGGCGCTCCATTATTGCCAGCCGTTCTACCATGCTGGCGGTTTCTGTTTCATTTTTAAGCAGACTGTGCATACGGATGCTCTCCAATGCGTTAAATAGGAAATGGGGATTAATCTGGCTGTGAAGCGCTAAAAGTTCCGCTTTCTGCCGTTCAATATCCATCTCCTGTTCTCTTAAACGGTTAATATAAACAGTCTGGATTAACTCATTAATAGTAGCCACCATGCGATTATAATTGCGCATTACAATTCCAATTTCATCTTCTCCCCTGATGTTCTCAATCTTCATAAGCTTCTCATCATCAATGCGCTTAAAGGCCTGACTCAGCTCCTTCAGCCGTTCGGTAAAGGATTGGTTGATGGCTATCATAAATCCCAGAGGCAGCAGGATGTTTATAAAAACCAGCAGGATAAACAGAGGAATATTCTTTAACATTTGCCTTACGATAACTGTCTGAGGTTTTAGAACATAAATGGTTAACTCAGCCCCGTAGGATGCAAAGTTCATCTGATAGCCCACTTTTTCCTGCAGATCAAAGGTTTCAAAATCCTTCCATTGTCCGTAATTTCCCTGATTGGACAAAATGATTTTATCATTCCAGCATACATAAACCGGAGCCTCATAATTCATTTTTACAAAGCTCCGCGCCATGGTGCTATAGTCTATATCCATTTTTACAAGCTTTTCGCATCCATCTCTTTTGTAAAAATTCAACCTCCTGATAAAGGATATTTTCCGTTTGGAATCTACAGTGGGAATTCTGCTCTCATCATAATACATATAAAGCACCCCATCCCTGCTTGAGTCCTTTAAATACTGGTACCACTCCTGGTCTTTTACTGTGGAAAGCTGTTTAAATTCCCCTCCGCTTACAATGGTGGGATTGTCCGCATACATGGTGATGGAAGACGCTGTCGTTCCAATGCTGCTTTCAAATAATGAGTCTTTCATAAAAGCCTGATAACTTAAAAAATAGTCCAGCTCCGACTCAAACTGTTTATCCATGAACTGATTCACATATTTGTTCATATATATTTTCTTTGTTGTACCAGCTGCTTCTTCAATATCATAGAAAAAATTGTATTTTACCGCATTTGCGATATTCTCCATACCCTTTTTCATAGATGCACTTTCTGATGCTATAAATATGGCAACAATCACACTATCCGTTATAAAGATTGGCAGAAGAACACTGTATATGTAAAGTATCCTAAGCTTTTTCTTCAATTTAAAATCATCTAATCTGCTGCTGATCCTTTTTAAAATATGCCTCATCCCTGGTCCCCCTGTTAACTCTTGTACAATCCCATTATACCTCTTTCTACTAATTATACGGGATAAACTTTTTCTATCCTCCTGACAAACTATATAAACTATCCAGACAAAGTTTAATTATGTGGCTGAAATACAAAAAAGCGTATCAGACGGTATAAATTAGTCTGATACGCTTTCTATATTTTATCTGATTATTTTACTTTTGGCTGCTGCTGAGTGATACAGTGGATATTTCCGCCTCCAAATGCTACCTCTTCGGTACGTACTCCTACTACTTTCCGCTCCGGGAACATTTCCTGAATCTGCTCTAACGCTAATGCATCGTTTTCATCACCATACTGGGGAACAATTACACCGCCGTTTACGATGAGGAAGTTCATATAGGAAGCAATGGAGATTTCTCCATCTTCTCTTGGAAGAGTGCCCTCTACCATATCGATGGAGTCTGCACCGTTTAACCGTACTGGATCTTTTGTAAGACAAAGCTTGTGAACCTTCAGCCTGCGTCCCTTTGCATCAACTGCTTCAGAAAGGGTTTTATAAGCAGCCTGTGCTTCTGCATAGAACGGATTTTCTTCATCCTCTGTCCAGATGCAGGCAACCTCACCTGGCCTTACATACTGGGCAACGTCATCAATATGGCCGTTGGTTTCATTTGGATCAATACCATCTTTAATCCAGATTACTTTTTCACAGTTTAAGTACTGACAGAGCATTTCCTCTATCTCTTCTTTTGTCATAAGAGGGTTGCGGCCCTCACTTAACAGGCACATCTCTGTTGTAACTACAGTTCCCTCACCGTCTACATGGAAGGATCCGCCCTCCAGCACAAATCCTTCTGTCCGGTAGGAATCAATTCCTTCCAGATCACATACTTTCTGCGCTACCAGATCATCCTGATCCCACGGGAAGTACAGTCCGTCAACAAGTCCGCCCCAGGCATTAAAGGTCCAGTCACATCCTCTGATTCCGCCTTTGTCATTGATTACAAAGGTTGGTCCGCAGTCACGAATCCAGGCATCATTGCTGGTTACTTCTACCACACGAATGTCAGATGGCAGATGTGCACGGCAGTTCTGAAACTGTGCTGGTGACGCACATACGGTAACCGGCTCAAACTGACGGATCGCTTTTGCAACCTGGGCAAATACGGTCTGTGCAGGCTTTGCACCATTTCTCCAGTTATCCGGTCTTTCCGGCCAAAGCATCCAGACTCTTTCCTGTTCTTCAAATTCTGCAGGCATACGGTAACAGTCCTGCTTTGGGGTTGTATTTTCAATTCTCTTTGCCATAATAGATACCCTCTCTCTTATTTATCTCTTTTTCTGTTAACAATTACTTCACCGATTATGATAAAAATCACAGCACCTATGGTGATGGGGAGTTTTGATGACAGAGTCTCTGCATCAAAGCTTAATGGGATTGCCGTAAAAATCAGTGCAACCACAATCAGTAACATAGGCAGACCTGCTAATATCTTTAAAAATAATGGACTGCCTGGAACCCGAAACGGCCGTTCTGTATCTGCATCCGTCTTTCTCAGATTAATAAATGCAGGAAATACAGGCAGATAAGAAAGCAGAAACATAACCAGGTTCAGTGCGAAGAAACTCCAGAATATATCCTCATTTGGCATAAACGGAGCGATAATAAGAACCAGGCTGGCAACCAGGCCGTTCATAACCGCTGCACCAATTGGCATATTTGTTTTTTTACTTCGTATTTTAAATACTCCGGGCATATCTCCATTTTCTGCGGAATAAGCGGCCACATTGTTTACTCCCAGTGACCAGGAAATCATATTTCCAAAAAGCGTAAGCAAAAATCCAATTGCTACAGCAATTACAATCACACCTCTGGTTGAACCAGTTAAAATCTGAACACTTGCAACAAGTCCTGTACTGGTGCTGATCTGATCGGAAGGAATTGCAACTCCAATTCCAAATGCCATAAAGATGTAAATAGCTGCTATTACCAGACCTCCAGCAATGATTGACTGGGGAATCTGCTTTTTAGGATTTTCCATATCTCCCGCAAAGGTACAGACTACTTCAAATCCAAGGCAGTTAAACAAAATTACGGATATATAGGATAAGCTGTTTAAATCAAATTTGGGAAGCATGGAGGATAAGGTGTATTCATTAGCTACACCATGGGTTACGGCTCCGTAAATTCCAAGTATCCCTAACGTAAGCGCAATTAAAATTTTAATTACAGCTGCTCCATTTAAAATCCACGCACTGTCACAAATTGAATTAAAACTGATTAACACTATGATCCATACAAAAGCCAGCTCGATCAGTAAAGATGGTACCAGTCCCATCTCGGTTCCTGTCAGCAAACTGATAATATTAGGGAACATCAGCGCCAAAGAAGCCATCCAGAGGGGAAAATTAATCCAGTAATACCACGATACTCTTCCACCCCATTTATTTCCAAAAGCCTTTGATACCCAGTCATATATTCCACCGTCCCCTTCATAGGTTGTACCAAGTTCTGATGAAATCAGGCCATAAGGCAGCAAGAATGTAATAAGCAGAAAGATCCACCAGAAATACTGGGAATTACCGATTGCTGCTACCGGTGCTGCTGCTTCTGCCACAAATACCACACAAATTACGGTCATTATGGCATCGATTAAACGAAATTTTTTCTTTGGCGCTTCTGACATGGTGACTCCCCCTTATCTGATATGTCTCTCATCCATGAATTTTTCTAACTGCTCTTTTGCTGCTGCGATCTGCAGTTCGCTTGCTGCCTGCTCTCTCTGATACTGAGTGAAATAAACCAGCAGACCTCTCATTGCAGTCAGACGGTTACCTGCCTCTAAGAATGCGATGGAACTTTCGCTGTCAAGTACCTCATCAGTCACGTCTTCTCCTCTTGTAGCCGGCAGACAGTGCATAAATTTGCATCCGATATTTCCAAGAGACATCAAATCTTTGTTTACCTGGTAATCTTTAAATGTAGCGACTCTCTCTTCTTTTGGAGTCTCGTTTTCATAAAGGCCATACCATACATCTGTGTAAATGAAGTCGGCACCCTTTACACTTTCACGGTTGTCGGTCACTTCCCATGTGCCGCCTGATACCTTGCAGTTTTCTTCCATGATCTTTTTGTGCTCTTCTAAAAGCTGGTTCTTTTCCGGACCATAATGTACAAAGTGCATGCCAAGCTTTGTTGTGATGAAACCAAGGGAAGCACATACCTGAGTGCCGTCTCCTACGAATACCACCTTGCAGTCTTCCAGTTTCTTTCCTCTTGGAAGATGCTCTACAATTGTGCACAGATCGCCGATTTCCTGAGTTGGATGATTATAATCACTCATTGCATTTAATACTGGAATAGAACTTGCACTTGCCAGTTCCACTACGCTCTTATGCTCAATGACTCGTGCCATAACCACATCGATCATCTGGGATAAAACTCTTCCTGTATCGCCGATGGTCTCATGACCGCCAAGCTGAATCATGCCAGGTCCTAAGTACTGGGCATGTCCGCCAAGCTGTTCCATTGCTGTTTCAAAGGATACACGGGTTCTTGTAGAAGACTGTTGAAAGATCATTCCAAGTGTCTTTCCCTTCATAAGGGGTGGATTGTATCCTGCCTTAATGCTTTTTTTAATCTCTAAGGAAAGATGAATGATGTCTAACAGTTCTTCCTTTGTAAAATCATTAGTGTCAATAAAATGACGAATTCCGTTTGCTCTCATGGTGAATCCTCCTGTTTTATATTTAATTAAAAGTGAATACAGTTCCGGTTTTTCCGTCTAAGGCTTCAATCGCCTTATCCAGAGAAGTGATAATTGCTTTCTTGGAGGGATTGGATCTTACAAACTTCATGGCTGCCTGCACCTTTGGAAGCATACTTCCGGGAGCAAACTGTCCCTCTTCGCAATATTTATTTGCTTCATAAATACTTAAGTGATCCAGATCCTTCTGATCCGGTTTATTGTAATTAACTGCAACCTTTTCTACTTCAGTCAGAATCATAAGGATGTCCGCTTCTACCTGTTCAGCCAGAAGCTCTGCTGCAAAGTCTTTATCAATCACTGCTGCAGTTCCGCAAAGACAACCAGTCGGATGCTCAATAACCGGAATTCCGCCGCCTCCGCAGGTAATTACGATTGCTTTTGGCCAAAGCTCTTTTACTGCATCAATTTCCACAATTTTCTGGGGAAGGGGTGATGCAACAACTCTTCTGTATCCCCGACCTGCATCTTCCTTCATTACGTATCCTTTTGATGCTGTCAGCTCATCGGCTTCTTCTTTTGAATAAAAAGGACCAATTGGTTTGGTTGGATTTAGAAATGCAGGATCCTTCTCATTTACTACAACCTGAGTCGCAATGGTGACTACGGGGAAATTCTGATTTCTCTTATTCAGTGCATACTTCAGCGCCTGTTGCAGATGATATCCGATATATCCCTGTGACATGGCTCCGCATACATCAAACGGCATTGGCGGTGTTACATCCTTTGCTGCTTCGGATGCCATAAGAATTCTTCCGACCTGGGGTCCATTTCCATGTACAATGGCCATTTCATACCCGCGTTCGTTCATTTCTGCAATATACTCACAAGTCTTATGAACGACTGAAAGCTGAGCCTGCGCTGTTGCTTCTCCTTTACCTGACTGAAGGGCATTACCGCCTAAGGCAAGAACTATTTTTACAGCCACTGGTGAAACCTCCTTTATTTTGTTTTTGCTGTGATTGCCGTTGTGAATCGCTCTCACAAGACGAAAATAACAGTTTTCGGACCGGTTGAGAATGTAGCTAATGGGTAGAATTTTATAACACCTTTTACTGTTTTACACATAAACTTTTCTAAACTTTTGTGCATTATGCACTAAAGTTTTGTCGATTTTTGTAATTTCGTAGTTGAAAAAAGTTTTTAATTTGATATACTGATAATAACTTACAATCAACGGCTTACGAACTGGAGGCACATATGGAAAAGGGTGTTAGCTTTCTCTACAATTTGTTTATCATCATTGTCTATTCCGGAATTATGTGGATGTCATTTTTTCTGTTTCTAAATGGAAAAGATAAAATTCTGCTTTGGATCGGGTTTATTTACTCGGCAATTATAATAGATGATATTGTGACATTCGCATCAGAACAGTTTCAGAGTTTTGCAGAAAACTATAATCGGGTTTTTATGATCGTACCAACACATAAGACATTAATTTATTTAACAATGTCACTTGGTTATCTGATCATATTTAAAAGCCTGATCAATAAAAAAATAACCTGGTATGACTTCAGTATTCTTGGCATTTATGTAACCTACATGTTTTTCATCCCTGTTATGGATAACAGTGCATGGAAAATCTTTCTCTATTACCTGCCAAGCCAGCTTTATAATGCCTATGTAGGTGCAGAGGTCTTATGGACAATAAAAAAGAACCCTGAATTTTATCAGGGTTCGTTCTATCATTGGTGCCGATTACTTTTTTGTTTCACTATTATTATGAACCTTTGTATTATCGCGGAAGATTCCATTGTAATTTTTCATTTTGATGTGTATTCCAAATACTATATCAATATGAATAACAGAAGTATCACCTCCGATATCATGTATCTGACCCACGCTGCATTTTCCGCTTGCTATTTAATGTATTATTTAAAAACTTCACTGCGGAACAATACAATTGTGAATTCTGTAAACAACCATACTCATTCCAGCCTGCCTTCTGATATTGAAGAAAGCATTCTGCATCGTTTCTGTGAGACCTACCATTTAACAATAAGAGAACGTGAAATTTTAAAAGTACTGCTTTTAGATAAAACCAATCAGGAGATCAGCGATGATTTATTTATCTCTCTTGGAACAGCGAAAACCCACGTCCATAACATCTTTCAAAAAATAGGCGTTGTAAAACGCCCCCAGCTTCTGAGTATATACAACACCTTCCGGAAAGATCAGCTGAATGCAAAGCCAGAAAATGAAACACCGTCCCCGTAGCCTAGTGGCTTCGGGAACGGCGTTTTTATTTCAGCATATGAATAAACAGTCCACTTCTTAACTTTGGTTCAAACCAGGTAGATTTTGGTGGCATTAAAAGTCCGGCATCCGCAACTGAAAAGAGTTCTCCAATTGAGGTTGGATACATGGAAAACGCCACTGTCATATCTTCTTCACAGCGTTTTTCCAGTTCCTTTAATCCACGGATTCCTCCAATGAAATCGATCCTCTTATCAATTCTCGGATCCCCGATTCCCAAAATGGGGCCTAAGAGATTGTCCTGTAAAATAGATACGTCAAGGCCTTTTACCGGATCCTGGCTCATTAATTCATTCTTTGCCTTTAAGCAATACCAGGTTTTATTGAAATACATTCCGAAGGTTCCCTTTTCAGATGGACCATAAGCTTCTTCTCCTACAGAAGTAACGATAAATCCGTTGGATAGTTCCGTAAGGAATGCTTCCTGGGATAATCCGTTTAAATCCTTGACTACACGGTTATAAGGAAGTATCATCAGCTGGTCATCGGGAAAGAGTACGGACAGGAAGAAATTAAATTCCTCATCTCCTGTGTATCCGGTGGTCTCTTCCCGTCTCTTTAAGCCTACTTTTACAGCAGACGCAGCACGGTGATGACCGTCGGCAATATAGGTGGCTGGAATGTGCAGAAAGCTTTCTTCTATCATTCCCACGGTTTGGGGATCTGCGATTTTCCATACTTTATGGCTGATTCCGTCATCTGCGGTAAAATCATAAAGCGGCTCTGTTTTCTTTTTTTCTTCCACCAGCCGGTTAATGTCTAAAACGGAACGGTACGCCAGGAAGATGGGTCCAGTCTGGGCATCTGTAGTATCCACATGGCGGATTCTGTCCAGTTCCTTTTCCTCCCTGGTATTCTCGTGCTTTTTAATTACACCATTTACATAATCATCAATGGATGAACAGGCCACAATTCCGGTCTGACTTCTTCCTTCCATAATCAGCTCATAAATATAATACGCCTTTGCTCCGTCCAGCTCAAAGGTTCCATCTTTCATCCAGTCCTTTAGCATGTCTGCCGCCTTTTCATAAACGCGGTCATCGTATATATCTGTATCCTGTGAAAACTGTGTTTCCGGGCGGTCAATATTTAAAAATGATTTTGGATTCTCAGCTGTTATCTGACAGGCTTCCTTCCGGTTATATACGTCGTAAGGAAGTGCCGCCACCAGGCCGGCCTCTTCCTTATTAGGTCTTACACATTGAAATGGTTTTACGATTGCCATGATTTCTCCCCTATTTGATTACTCTGACCCGTATTACGCCTTTAATGGCATTCAGTTTCTGAATGCTTACGGCATCCGGTACATTCTCCAGATCAAGGAGAGTATATGCATACTTTTCACGGCTCTTATTGGTCATGTCGGAGATATTCACATCACCGGCTGCCAGCGTTCCTGTAATCTGTCCGATCATGTTGGGGATATTTAAATGCAGGACTGCAATACGGCTTGCAGCGTTGCAGATTCCCATATCACAGGCAGGGAAATTTACAGAATTACGGATATTACCATTGTCGATATAATCCATGATCTCTTCCACTGCCATCTTCGCACAGTTATCTTCTGATTCCTCTGTAGAAGCCCCAAGATGAGGAATGACGATGGCGCCTTCCATATGTACTGAAGTTGGATTTGGGAAATCAGTTACGTATTTTTTAATCTTACCGGACTTTAATGCTTCAGCCATATCCGCCTCATTCACCAGAATGTCTCTGGCAAAATTGAGAATGACTGCTCCATCCTTCATATTATCGAAGGCTGCTTTATTGATCATTCCCTTTGTTGCATCCACTAACGGCACATGAAGGGTAATATAATCACACTCTTTATAAATCGTTTCCACAGCAGTAATATGTTTTACATTTCTTGAAAGTCTCCAGGCAGCGTTAACTGAGATGAAGGGGTCGTATCCGTACACATCCATACCAAGAGAAGAACAGGCATTGGCAACCTCTGCACCGATGGCGCCAAGACCAATGACTCCAAGTTTTTTGCCTCTGATTTCGCATCCGGCAAATGCACTTTTGGCTTTTTCCGCAGATTTGGAGATGTTTTCATCTTCCTGATTTTCCTTACACCAGCGGATTCCGCCTTCAATATCGCGGGAAGCCAGCATCAGTCCAGCGATCACCAGCTCCTTTACTCCGTTTGCATTAGCTCCAGGTGTATTAAATACCACGATTCCCTCTGCAGCACATGCCTCTAAAGGAATGTTATTGACACCTGCTCCTGCTCTTGCGATTGCAAGAAGTCCGTCTGGGAGTGCCATCTCATGCATGGAAGCACTTCTGACAAGTACGCCATCTGCACCCTCCATCTGATTTGTAAGCTCGTATTCTTCTGTTAACAATGCGGTTCCGTATGTAGAAATCGCATTAAGGCAATAAATTTTTTTCATGGCTGTGATCTCCTTTCAGTCTGCCTGTGCTGTATGTTTTTCTTCAAAGTCTCTCATAAAGGAAACCAGCTTCTCCACTCCTTCTAAAGGCATGGCATTATAAATGCTGGCACGCATACCGCCTACGGATCTGTGACCCTTTAAATTCTCAAATCCCGCAGCTTTTGACTCTTTGACAAATAAGGCATCCAGTTCTTCATCACCGGTAACAAAAGGTACGTTCATAAGAGAGCGGTCCTTCTCCACCACAGTGCCACGAAACATCTTACTCTGATCCAGGAAATCATAAAGAATTGCTGCTTTTTTCTCATTGATCTTTTTCATTGCTTCCAGTCCGCCTAAGTTCTTTAACCACTTAAATACCTTGCCGCAGATATAGATTCCATAGGCAGGCGGTGTATTATAAAGGGATTTTGCATCTGCGTGAGTCTTATAACGAAGCATGGTAGGTGTCTCTTTTAAAACGTCCTCCCGAATTAAATCTTCCCGGATAATGACAATCACAACACCGGCCGGCCCCACATTTTTCTGGGCTCCAGCGAAAATAAGTCCATACTTGCTTACATCGACAGGTTCCGATAAGAAGCAGGAGGAGAGGTCTGCTACCAGTATTTTACCTTTCGTGTCAGGCAGTGTTTTATATTTGGTTCCGTAAATGGTGTTATTTTCACAGATATATACGTAATCCGCATCTTCTGAGATAGGAAGATCGGAAACATCCGGTATATAACTGAATGTTTTATCAGCACTGGAAGCTACTGCATTGGCTGTACCATAAAGTTTTGCCTCCTGGTACGCTTTCTTAGCCCACTGTCCGGTGATGATATAATCTCCAACCCCATTCTGAAATAAATTCATGGGAACCATGGCAAACTGCTGGGACGCTCCGCCCTGTAAAAACAGCACCTTGTAATTATCCGGAATTGACAATAAGTCTCTTAAATCAGCTTCAGCTTCATTGATGATGGTTTCATAAGCCTTGGATCGGTGACTCATTTCCATCACCGACATTCCGGTTCCCTTATAATCCATCATCTCATCTGCTGCTTCTTTTAAGACTTCTTCCGGCAGGACTGCTGGCCCTGCAGAAAAATTGTACACTCTGCTCATATCTCTTCCTCCTCAAATTCGGGACTCTTATCCCTTTCCTTACTGATGTTAGATCTTTAAATCTTCTTCGTCAAATGCATCCTCGATGGGGGCTCCCGGTGAAACCATAGGGAATACCTTGTCATCGCAATGAATCTGACAATCTATAACAACAGGAACATTAAGGGCAATGGCTTCTTTTAAGACTTCTTCAAACTCTTCTTTTCCGGTAACCCGGTAAGCCTTTGCTCCCATTCCTTCTGCTATCTTAACAAAATCAACCTGGTCATTAAGAACTGTATGTGAATACCTCTTTCCATAGAACAGGGTCTGCCACTGACGCACCATACCCAGTACATGATTGTTTAATACAACCTGGATAATCGGGATGTTATAACGGGTCGCTGTTGCAATCTCGTTTAGATTCATACGGAAACACCCGTCTCCTGCCACATTGATGACTGTTTTGTCCTTACAGCCCATCTTTGCACCAAGGGAAGCACCAAGACCATATCCCATGGTACCAAGCCCTCCTGAGGTGATAAAGCTTCTGGGCTTTTTATACTGATAAAACTGTGCGGCCCACATCTGGTGCTGTCCTACCTCTGTGGTGATAATGGCATCTCCTTTTGTCACCTCATAGATCTTTTCTATAATATAGGGGCCGGTCAGAATACTCTTCTCATAGCGCATGGGATACATATCCTTCAAGCGGTCAATATGAGCAACCCATTCCTCATGATTAATAGGATCCAGCCTTGCGTTTAATTTTCTTAAAATGGATTTTACATCACCGATTACACTGGCATATGCCTTTACATTTTTACTGATCTCAGCCGGATCCACATCAAAATGCAGAATCTTTGCATTTCTGGCAAATCGAGATGCATTGCCTGTCACCCGGTCACTGAATCTGGCTCCGATTACGATTAAAAGATCGCATTCAGTAATACCAAAATTAGACGTCTTGGTTCCGTGCATTCCAACCATTCCGGTATAGAGCTCATCCGTTCCGTCAAAAGCACCTTTCCCCATCAGACTGTCTGCAACCGGTGCCTGAATCTTATGGGCAAATGCTGCCAGCTCATCAGACGCATTGGCAATGACTGCGCCTCCGCCTACAAAAATGTAGGGCTTTTGTGATTTGCGGATCAGCTGCAGTGCCTGTTCTAAATCCTCTTCCAATATGGTATCTTCCTGACGGATAATTGGCTCCGGTTCCTTCTCTTCATATTCGTAATTGCTGGCAGTCACATCCTTTGTTATATCAATTAAAACAGGGCCTGGTCTGCCGGTCTGGGCAATCTTAAATGCCCTGCGAATGGTATCCGCCAGTTTACTGATGTCTTTTACAATGAAATTATATTTTGTTATAGGCATGGTAACGCCGGCAATGTCAATCTCCTGAAAGGAGTCTCTGCCAAGGAGGCCAACTGCTACGTTGCAGGTAATGGCTACCATGGGCACGGAATCCATAAATGCAGTAGCGATTCCAGTTACTAAGTTGGTTGCCCCCGGACCTGAGGTCGCCAGACATACCCCTACTCTTCCGGTTGCTCTCGCATAACCGTCCGCTGCATGGGCAGCTCCCTGCTCATGGGAGGTAAGTATATGGGTGATCTCATCCTGATGCTTATAAAGAGCATCATATATATTTAAAATGGTGCCGCCCGGATATCCGAAAACGGTATCCACGCCCTGTTCCTTCAAGCACTCGATTACGATCTCTGCTCCAGTTATTGTCTTCATAAGCTGCTCCTTTTCTCTATATTTCCAGGATTGCCCCACGGCTTGCCGGGGCTGCCATAGCCGCATATCTTGCCAGATATCCGGAAGTAACTAAAGGCTTCCTTGGCTGCCATTTTTCCTTTCTGGCTGCCATCTCTTCGTCAGATACTTTTACATCCAGTCTGTGGTTGTCAATATCAATGGATATGATGTCGCCTTCCTCCACCAGTGCGATGGGGCCGCCTACGGCTGCCTCCGGACAGGTATGGCCTATAGAAGCTCCTCTGGAAGCTCCGCTGAACCGTCCGTCTGTAATGAGCGCTACGGATGAACCAAGTCCCATACCAGCAATGGCTGAGGTTGGGTTTAACATCTCTCTCATTCCAGGTCCGCCTTTTGGACCTTCATAACGGATTACTACCACGTCTCCTGCAACGATCTTTCCGCCCTTGATTGCTTCAATGGCATCCTCTTCACAGTCAAAGACTCTTGCAGGACCTTCGTGTTTTAACATTTCAGGAGCAACGGCAGAACGTTTTACAACCGCACTGTCCGGTGCTAAATTACCTTTTAATATGGCGATTCCGCCGGTGCTGCTATAGGGATTTTCCACTGGACGAATAACTTCAGGATCTTTATTTAAACATCCCTTAATGTTTTCTCCCACTGTTTTTCCAGTTGCCGTAATGCAGTTCAGTTCTAAAAGTCCCAGCTTGCTGATCTCATTCATGACTGCATAAATGCCGCCTGCCTCGTTTAAATCTTCTATATAAGTAGGGCCAGCCGGAGCAAGGTGACAAAGGTTTGGAGTTTTTGCACTGATCTCATTGGCAAGCTCCAAATTTAAGTCCACGCCTGCTTCATGGGCGATAGCCGGAAGATGAAGCATACTGTTGGTGCTGCATCCAAGAGCCATATCCATGGTAAGAGCATTTCTAAATGCCTTCTCACTCATAATGTCACGGGGACATATATTTTTCTTTAACAGATCCATAACCGCCATACCTGCATGTTTTGCAAGCTTTAAACGCTCGGAGTAAACGGCGGGAATGGTTCCATTTCCCTTTAAGCCCATTCCAAGAACCTCCGTTAAACAGTTCATACTGTTAGCCGTATACATACCGGAACAGGAACCGCAGGTCGGACATGCCTTCTGCTCATATTCCTTTACATCCTCTTCCGTCATCTTACCGGCAGTATAAGCTCCCACTGCTTCAAACATGCTGGAAAGGCTGGTCTTATGGCCCTGCACACGTCCAGCCAACATTGGTCCGCCACTGACGAACACTGTAGGTATGTTAATGCGCGCTGCTGCCATTAAAAGTCCGGGAACATTTTTATCACAATTGGGTACCATAACCAGAGCATCAAAGGCATGGGCTCTTGCAAGACATTCCGTGGAGTCTGCAACCAAATCCCTGGTGACCAGTGAATACTTCATGCCAATATGACCCATGGCAATACCGTCACAGACTGCAATGGCCGGAACCATGACCGGTGTTCCGCCCGCCATGGCAACTCCCATTTTGACGGCATCGACTATTTTATCCAGATTCATATGGCCTGGTACAATTTCATTATAGGAACTGACAATACCAATTAAAGGCCTTTCCATCTCTTCCTCTGTCATTCCCAGTGCATTAAAAAGGGAACGATGAGGTGCCTGCTGCATACCTTTTTTAACTGAATCACTTTTCATCTGCTGCACACTCCTTTTCTTTTTTCATAACTTTCTGATTATATGGAAATCCGGGAGCGTATAAAATCAGATGTTTTATCCGCTTCCGGCAATTTACAAATTTTAAATTGTTGGGTGCCAAACGAGCTAAATAATCCGTTCTGCGATTAAATCACCCATTTCTGTTGTAGACACCTTTTTAAATCCATCGGAGTAAATGTCTCCAGTCCGATATCCTTCCTTTAAAACCTGCTCCACGGCTGCTTCCACTGCATCTGCTTCCTGGTCTAAATCAAAGGAATACCGAAGCATCATGGCTGCGGAGAGAATGGTTGCAATTGGATTTGCAATATTTTTTCCTGCGATATCAGGTGCAGAACCGTGGCTTGGTTCATACATACCAAATTTGCTTTCATTCATACTGGCTGAGGAGAGCATTCCGATGGATCCTGTAATCATGCTGGCTTCATCGGATAATATATCTCCAAACATGTTCTCAGTAAGAATCACATCAAACTGCCCCGGATTCATCACCAGCTGCATGGCACAGTTATCTACCAGCATATGGTTCAGTGTCACTTCCGGATAATCCTGTGCCACCTCTTCCACCACTTTTCTCCAAAGTCTGGAGGAATCCAGTACATTGGCCTTATCTACGCTGATGACCTGCTTTTTTCGCTTCATGGCGATATCAAACGCCTTTACTGCTATTCTGCGGATCTCATTCTCATTATAGCTAAGAGTATCCACTGCAGTCATCACACCGTCCGCCTCTTTGGTGTAACGGTCTCCGAAGTAAAGTCCGCCAGTGAGTTCTCTCATAATGACCATATCAAAACCGTCTCCGATAATCTCTTTTTTTAAAGGGCATGCATCAGCAAGCTCTTTATAAAGATAGGCGGGGCGGATATTTGCAAATAAATTAAGACCTTTACGGATGGCTAGCAGCCCCGCTTCAGGTCTCAGATTCGGTGCCACATCGTACCATTTTGAATTTCCCACATTCCCCCCGACTGCACCAAGGAGAACGGAGTCGCTTTTTTTTGCTGTTTCCAATGCTTCGTCCGTTAATGGGACGCCGTAAGTATCAATGGATATCCCTCCCATTAAGACTTCTGTATACTCAAACAGGTGGTGATAAACTGCCCCAACCTTATCTAATATCTTTCTCGCCTCTCCAATGATTTCAGGCCCTATCCCGTCGCCAGGGATTACTGCAATGTTATAGTTCATTTGTACTCTCCCTCTGTGTCACTGTAATCTGCTGATATATTTCTTCTCATAATAGAACATTTGTCAGGATTTTTCAACTAAAATAAAATATTTTTACTGGAAAACATATATGAGAAAGGAATTGATACTATAATTAACGGTTATAAAAGAAGAGAAAACAGGAAAAAAGCAGTCCCGGAATTTTAAACCGAAACTGCTCTTTTCCTGTTTTGTCATTTGCTTATTTACTGATTTCCTCATTGACAGTCAGACATTTATCAACCGATGCCTTATCTATTTCATTTACAAAGGGAGAATTTTCTGTTCTTGTATAGTAGCAGCTTGAATCCTCATTAAGACTTCCTACTGAAAGCTGGAATGTCTCATCCTTTCCATTTTTGTTATAAGTATAAGAAATAACGGCAGAAGGCTGATCAAGACCATAATCCTTTAACTGGGAATCCGTTACATTATAGTTTGGACAGCTCTTTACCTTCAGGCCTGCAAGGGAATCAGCCAGCACATTTAATGGAGAATTGTCATCCACTTTATTTTCCGCGGTGTCTGCTGAGTCCTTATACCATTCAATGGTTCCTTTCTCATCGTCCAGCTTTTTCTTCACGAACTGTTTCCTGCTGTCTGCCTTGGTCACAGTAATTCCTGTGATATCGGTTCCGGCTATTGCCGGGAATTCTTCCAGAGCCATAAAGTCATTCAGACTGCTGTCTGTCTCCGTATAAAGGGAAGAACCGATGAGATAAGGGGTATCCTCTCCCTGAATTGCAGCATAGTAATCTCCGTCCGGAGTAGCATTTCCAAGGAGAATCACTGACTTTTTATTGTCTGCACCAGTGACTGTGATGGTACGGATAGGCTGATCCAGTCCATATGCACTATATCCATCTCCGTCTTCCAGTTTTCTCACTGCTTCCAGCTTAGAGACAGTGGACGCAATCCCGTCCATTTTGGTCTGCATCACCGGAAATTTCTCATCCTGATCATAGACCCATTTTCCGTCCTTTTTTGAAAAGGAGATCTCATTGCCATCCCTGTCATAAGAAACTGACTGAATTTCAGAAAAGTCGGTCATATAAGCTTTGGAGGCCTCTTTCTGATTTTCCGTTTTTTTCTGGGAGCGGTCCATGTACTGCCCCACTCCCACATACACTGCACAGAGTACCACTAACGCGGCAGCCCCAAATATCAGTCCGTTTTTTTTCTTCATAAGTCCTGCCTCCTTCTACAGACGTCTGCGCTTTAACCAGATCATAAGTCCGCAGCCAAGGGACGCCGCAGGAATAATTAAGATAAACAGGATTCCCCACATACCACCATGTGTCACCGTATTATAGGTCACATCAAGACTCTTGGAGGGGATGGAAACATTCGCTACGTCTTCAAAATTAGAAGTCACTGCGTTCATAAACAGAGTCAGGTTACTTAAGTTGGTAAAACTGGTATTTAAACTTTCATCAATCAGGGAAGGGGTGGAAAATACAGTCAGGCGGGCTGATCCCGTATCCAGCTTCTTTTCTGAAACAGCTCCCAGAATGTAGGTTCCTTTCTTCTGAGCATCCGGAGTAACAAGCATTCCTGCTTCACTGGTCTGCATAAACGGAGTTACGTTGACTCCCTCCGGCAGATTTTCAGCCTGAGTAAATGCACCTGACTGTAGAACCAGTGCAGCACTCTTTATATCTACACCATTAGTCACTTCACTGCCAGACTCTATGGTTGGGAAAATGTAGTAAGGATTGTTCTGATAAAAGTTCTTGGTATCAGCAGCCATACCATTTTCCAGGTTCAGGCCATATGCACTCATGACAGATGTCAGGTTTGGACGCTCTTTTTCTGAATATCCGGCAATGATTAACACGTGGCCGCCTTTGTCCAGATAATCGGAGATCATGGTCTTCTCATCATTGGCAAGATCGGAAGCGGGAGCGTTCATAAGAAGAAGTTCACAGTCCTCAGGAATCTTCCCGTCTTTTAAAAGATTAATGCTGTTAACCGTTAAATTGGATTTACCCAGCATATCGGTTACCGTAGCTCCAAATGCTGCCTCTCCATGTCCCTCTGTGACATAGATGGTTTTGGATACATTGCTGGTCACATGGGAAATTGCTCCTGTCACCTGACCTTCTCCGTCAAATGCGGTCTCTTTTGCCTGCCCGTAATAGTAATAAGAGGACTCATCCATTTTTATAATATCGGTAAATGGAATGGACTGGGTTTTATTGGTAGATTGGCAGCTTACAAGAATCGTGCCATCTGTGGCATTCAGCTTTTTAACCTGCTCCGGGTGAAGTACAGAATCCACAGTTTCCACCTTAACATGGTTTGATAAATCCTCGTAACGTTTTAAAAAGCTGGTAATCCGTTTATCTACACTTGCAGGATCTCCTACTACATAAATCGTTACATCCTTATCCAGAGCTTTGATTAAGTCACTGGTGGTTCCTCCCAGGGTATAGATCTGGCTGCTGCTCATATCCCATTGCCGCACCTTTTCGGGAAGACGTCCCACAATCAAATTGAGTATAATTACCGCAGCTATGACAATCACGGAAAGGATTGCAGTATAGCCGCCTTTTTTTAATTTTCTGGTCATTTCCATCCTCCTAACTCCATCTGCGTTTCTCTATGGACTGCACAGTCAGGAATACCAGCAGGAATATAATGCTGATATAGGTAACCAAACCGCCCAAATCAAAAATATAATGAGTAGCAAAGTTCTGGAATACACCGGTGATTGCAACCTTTTCCATCACATTTGTCAGTGCCCGGTCAAACAAACCTTTTTTGATTAAGTATAATCCAACCATAACTATGATCCCAACTGCTTCTAAAATTACTGCAAGACCGGTATGGCTGGTGATCCGGTTAACAATCAGTACTGCCAGAGACCAGAGCAGGAAAAATCCAATCAGAGAACCCAGTGCAGTAGTTGGTAAAAATCCCACCAGATTCGGCCACAAAAGCAGGAGAAGAATAATACCAAAGGTTCCTACTGCAGCAATGATCTGACTCTCTGTAAGGGAAGAAATAAACATTCCTATGGCAATATAAACACATCCCAGTAAGAAAAACGCCAGAATTGCCGCATAATCTGCCTTCAAATGTGAAGTTCCGTTCATCTTAATAATCAGCGGGCAAAGGCAGGATAAAATAACCGGAACTGCAAATACGGTAACCATGGAAAAATATTTTCCCAGAACTATTTTTCCTACGGAGACCGGAGAAGTTAACAATAGCTGATCGGTCTTAGTCTTTCTGTCATCTGCGAAGCTTCTCATGGTCAGAACCGGAATCCCGATCATAATGATTGTTACCATTCCCGATAAGGTATAAGAAAAATATGGATATCCGCTCATCATGTTGTACGCCATGAAGTAAATTCCGATAAACAGCACCATAAATGCTATAAATACATATCCGGTCATGGACTGGAAGTAAGATTTCAGCTCTCTTCTATAAACAGCAGCCATTATAATTCCTCCTCTCCATCACTCTTTTTATTTTCTGTATCTGTGTTTTCTGTTTCCTCATCTGCGCTCAGTTCTCTATCTTCCTGAATTTCTTCCTGAATTTCTTCCTGACTATCTTCAGATTCTGCATCTGCCGTCAGCTCTAAGAAAACTTCTTCCAACGAAGCCTTGTTTACATGCATGGAGAGGATTGGCATTCGGTTATCGGCAAAAGCAAAGAAAATAATTTCCCGGATATCCACTCCTTCTTCCCCTGTACCGGTCAAACGGAACGTCACCTTGTTTACTGCCTCTTCTCCGCTTTCTTTCACGTTTACGTCAGCTGCCTGGGGAATGGTGTTAAGAATATCACGGATCTGAGCTTCTTCTCCTTTTATCAGCAGTTCCATACCCGAAGCATCTGCCATCTGGCGCTCTAAGTTTTCCGGTGTATCGCTTGCAATCAGCCGTCCCCGGTCTATAATCAGCACATGATCGCAGACTGCGCTTACTTCAGAAAGAATATGGGAACTTAAAATAACCGTATGTTTCTGACCCAGTTCTCTTATGGTATCCCGTATTTCAATGATCTGCTTTGGATCTAATCCCACGGTTGGTTCATCTAATATAATAACCGGAGGGAATCCCAGAACTGCCTGGGCAAGCCCTACTCTTTGTCTGTAGCCTTTGGAGAGGTTACGGATCAGGCGTCCGCTTACATCGGTAAGCTTTGCTAAGTTCATTACTTTGAGGACTTCCTCTTCCCTGTCTTTTTTCGGTATTTTCTTTAATTCAGATGCAAAATCAAGCTGCTCCTTTACTGTCATATCGACGTAAAGAGGGGGTAGCTCCGGCAGATAACCAATGCACCTTTTTGCCTCCTCCGGATCCTCTAAAATGTTATGGCCATTAATCCACACATCACCCTCGGTCGCACCTATGTAACCGGTTATAATATTCATTGTAGTGGATTTTCCTGCTCCATTGGGCCCCAGAAAACCATAGATCTTGCCATCCTGAATGGTAAAGTTTAAATGATCCACAGCCAGATGCCCGCCGTAATCTTTTACCAGGTTTTTAACTTCAATCAACTCTCTCTCCTCCTGTTCTATTTTCATAATCGTGTCCTTACTTAGGGTAAAAGGGAATTGTGAAGATTGTGTGATTTAACTTTGTTTATTGTGTGATAAAAGTATGAATTATTTCGACAAAAGAAAAGACAGAACAGCCTGAAGCATCCCATGCCCAGACTGTCCTTCAAAAGAGGTGATTTATTCAGCCGCCAACCGGTTGATTTTATGGTAAAACATATATTGCTGCAGAATTCCTGCATACCCCTCATACCGCTTAAGCGGAAATCCATTGGGATAATATGTGGTGATTATCTGTTTCACATGGGTATCTACAGGGAAAGCTCCTACATGATGTAGTCCGAACAGGCAGACACAATCTGCCACCTTCTTACCAATCCCATACTGTTCTAAAAGTGTTGCATGGGCATTCTCGTAGTCCGCTTTTTTTAAATCAGACAGCCACTTCTCTCCCTCTGGCCCGCTGCAGCACTGAGCGATATGAAGAATATACTTATCCCGGTATCCCAGCCCCAGATCAGACAGACCGGGAAGGCCGGCGGAGGCAATGGATTCAGGTGTAGGAAACGTCATAAAGCTTCTCGTAACCTCTTCCCACACTCCAGAAGAAGACATCACCAGACCTCTTCCCTTCTTTTCCATTCCAAACCGATTGCATAATTCCCTTACACTCCCCTTAATCCGTGGAATATTATTATTCTGGGATATTAAAAATGTAACCAGCATCTCCCATAAATCCTGGCGAAGAATCCTCACTCCCCACCCGCACCGGATGGCTTCCCGTAAATAAGAGTCCTCTTCCGGTACCTGTTTCTTATAACCCCAGTAATCCCCTTCCAGATCAAAATAATGGGACCATACCCTTTGAAACTCTTCCTCTTCACCGGAAAAAAGAAACTCTTCTCCATCTTTCACTGCTTCTATGTATTGGGCTCCGGCTGCAACAGACCAAATCCCCTGCTCCAGTTCTTTCATACGAAAACATTGTCCTGACTTGGCAATCTGTCCCAGATCCATATCATCTATTTTAATCCGAACCATGACTGACTGCTCCAATCTCACTTTTTTCATCTAAATACTTCTCATACTGATCAGTGAAATACGTGATCTTATGATCCACCTTGCATAAGTACTTCTTAAGTCCGGCAATTTGATCCTCTACTTCCTTTTTGTGGGCTATCAGCATGGAACACCGTTCTTTTAACGTCTCTTTCCCCTGTAAGCTCAGCTCCACAAATTCCCTGATCTGTTTAATCGCCATCCCTGTATTTTTCAAACAGCAGATTAAAGACAGCCACTCTAAGTCCTCTTCGGAATAACGGCGGATTCCGCTTTCACTTCTGTCTACGAATGGAAGAAGCCCTTCCCGTTCATAATACCGGAGAACGTGTGGTTTTAAATGTGTCTTTTCTGATACCTGTTTTATGGTGTAATTCATTTTTATCCTTTTCCGGCAGATTTTCCAATCTGTCTCTTGACTTAAAGTTAACGTTAAGGTTTACAATACTTACTATACAATAGTTTGATCCCGTGATCAAGCGAAATCAATAAGGAGGTACCTGAATGAAATCTTTATCAGACAACTATATACTGGCTAATGGTGTGAAAATCCCCTGTATCGGCTTTGGCACCTGGAAAGCTCAAAATGGAGAAACTGCAGTCAATGCAGTAAAGCAGGCGCTTAAGACTGGCTATCGTCACATCGATACTGCTGCACTCTATTACAATGAGGAAAGCGTTGGAACCGGAATTAAGGAAAGCGGCGTTCCAAGAGAAGAGATCTTTGTTACCAGCAAGCTTCAAAACCCAGAGCATGGGTATCAGGAAACATTAAATGCCTTTGAGGCGACCATGAAAAACTTAGATCTGGATTACTTAGACTTGTACTTAATTCATTGGCCTAATCCCATCAAGTCCCGTGCCAACTGGCAGGAAGCCAATGCAGGCACCTGGAAAGCATTTGAAGAACTGTATGAGGCGGGCCGTATCCGTTCCATCGGTGTCAGCAATTTCCGGATTCATCACTTAGAAGAACTTATGGAGACAGCAAAAATTGCACCTATGGTGAACCAGATCAGACTTTGCCCGGGTGATACCCAGGATGAACTGGTTTCTTACTTAAAGGAACACAATATTCTGGCAGAAGCTTACAGTCCTCTGGGGTCGGGAAAAATATTTGAAGTTCCGGAAATGATTGCACTGTCAGAGAAATATGGGAAATCTATTGCACAGATTTGTGTCAGATGGAGTTTACAGATGGGCTTTCTTCCTTTGCCCAAGTCCGTCACAAAAGAGCGAATTGAAGAAAATGCCCATGTATTTGATTTTGAGCTTACAGCCGAAGATGTATCCATCATAGCCGGCTTAAAGGGCTGCTGCGGATATTCCACCAACCCGGATACCACAGATTTTTAAATAATATATAGAAAAGAGGGGTATTACCATGTTAAATTTTGATTTTCACATTCCTACCCGTATCTGCTTTGGAAAAGACTCCCATAAGGAAATTGGAAGACTTCTTGCTCCTTATGCCAAAAAGGTACTTTTGCATTACAGCGGGGACAGAATCAAAAAGAACGGCCTGTATGATACCGTCGTTCAGTCTTTAAAAGAAAATGGAATTGAATTTGCTGAGCTGGGAGGGGTCGTACCGAATCCACGGCTGTCACTTGTTTATGAAGGCATCAAACTATGCAAAGACCAGGATATTGATTTAATTCTGGCAGTTGGCGGCGGAAGCGTGATTGACTCTGCAAAGGCGATCGCCATCGGAGTCTGCTATGAGGGAGACGTCTGGGACGTATATGAACAGGGAAAGGCCATTACTGCAGCCCTTCCTGTTGCTACGATTTTAACCATTCCGGCTGCAGGAAGCGAATCCAGCAACAGTACGGTCATTACCAACGAAGAGAAGCAGATGAAACTGGGATATGGAAGCGATCTGGTCCGCCCTGTCTTAAGTGTAATGAATCCTGAGTTTTTCTTTACTCTTCCGAAAAACCAGATTGCCAATGGTGTGGCTGATATGATGAGCCATATATTTGAACGTTATTTTACCAATACCCTGAATACGGATCTGACAGACGGTCTCTGTGAGACCACGTTAAAATCAATTATGAGACATGCTCTTCTGGTTTCAGAAAATCCCAGGGACTACGACGCCTGGTGCCAGGTGGGACTGGGAGGCACCATTGCCCACAACGATTTACTGGGTCTGGGCCGCAGACAGGACTGGGCATGCCACGGTATGGAACATGAGCTGAGTGCAATATACGATGTAGCTCACGGCGCAGGACTGGCTGTCCTTACTCCTGCCTGGATGAAATATGTTTATAAAACAAACATCAATATGTTTGTCCAGTTTGCTGTTAACGTTATGGGTGTGGAAGGAAGCTTCCGGGATCCTGACTCCATCGTACTGGAAGGAATTAACCGCCTGTCCCAGTTCTTTGTTAAAATGGGTCTTCCCACAACACTTGAGGAACTGGGTATTGACAGCACCAATTTAGAGCTGATGGCGAAAAAATCAACCGGAGAAGCTTACGGCACAGAGCACCCACTAGGCGGACTGAAAAAGCTGTACTGGCAGGATGTTCTGGAAATTTATAAAATGGCTATAAAATCATAAAATAAAGCTGAATATGCTAATTTTATTATGCGTAATATTTAATAACATAGGTACATGATCCTACTATACTAAGGTATGAAGACCATAAACTATTTGCACATTCACATCGTATGTACCAGTTCAGTTGGCTTTATTCGCCAATGAAATCACCTTTCCCTTTACAATAGTGTCTTAGATACCTCTAATGTAACGGGAAAGGTGATTTTTTGTATAATTCACTAATTCACACCCGTATTGCGGGTGATTTAGTATTTCACATGTATTTAATTCTCTCAAATACAATCTCCGAAGTAATTTCATCTACCATAAGGGAGGGGGGCGCTCTAATAACTATTAATTAGTTTTGCGACACCCTTTTTGTCTAGAGTATTTTTATTTTACATATAAATAGAAAAAGATATAAATATTTCTTAATAGTATATCCTATGTACTTAAAAAATTATGGGGCTATTGGTCTACGCATATAATCAACTAAACTCTCGATTGGTGTACTATCTCCATATAAATAAAGTTTTTCTTTTGCATAAACGGAAGGGTTACTTGGTCCGTCACCAGAATAACCATAATAAATACTATCTGCAATAGCTCTACTGCCACTATGATATAGTGTACTATCTAAATATTTTTTATTGCCTTTCGGTTTTACAGAGAAAATAGATTTACTGAATGAAGCATCAGATACTATTAATGTTGCAGTCATATCAACCTCATAAAAATGACTATTTTTTACAGAATCATATCCTCTGTCATAAAAATTATGAGTTACAATAGCCCAGTCACCTATATCATAACTTCTAGCATTTGGTCTTTTTCTGATATTTCCCTCTTTATCAATTACTGAATAAGTAGTCGATAATAGAGTCCTCTGTGCATTGGGTTTAATATCTTCCTTTGTAACAATAAAAGCTTCTTGCCCTTCATTGTTTGGCGCAGCAAATATTTCAGATGCTACAAGTAAAGTAAAAACTGCAATAAGTAACAATAAACTTTTCAATTTTTTCATATTCATAACCTTTTCCTTTCTTAATTTTAATCCTTTTCTACTTATAACGTAACAATATAATTCAATTATTTTTATTAGATTTATTCTTTGATTTTTTTTTACCAAGCGGATATTCACGGTGCGTTACTTTTCCTGTTTTATCAATATGAGTTACTGTAGAATCGATTAGTTCTTTTTTATTAGTACTAATATCATTTGGATCAACTAAAAATGCCGCATCATCTTCCATAAACTATTTCTCCTCATATAATCAGATTTTTTTTAATATCGAGTTTTATTGTTTCTATCAGACAAATAGTCCTACTATCTAAATAAATATTTCTTCCCATATGCCAAAATTTTACACGTTGAGTTCCATAATTTACATTTTATTCCATTGATTACTGTAGTTACAGCTATCCTTAAAAAAACAAATGTTACCCTAACTTTATATTTCGTTGTCCTAATGATTTGTTGTAACTGTTCTTTAGCAATTGATATTGCGGCTTATTCCCAATAAACCACAACATTTTTTGCCGCATCATCTACGTACGTCATATATCGTATGGATTTTTCAAACTGACTTCTGGGCATACTGATTAAAACAGAAGTATCCCATGGATTGATCACCACTACAGTGTTTTTATTTACACTCTTAATGGAATAGGAATGACCGCCATCGCCAATAATTCCTCTGCCTGGATCTGCTATATTAAAATCGCAGGCCGCTGTGATTCCCTCGCCGTTCTGGCACTTGGCAGCCATAATATTCATGATTTCTGTTTTATTTGACTTCCAGTATGTTCTCTGCTTAAATCCGGTCATCGTCGTAAATACATCACAGGCAAAACAACTGTTATATACATTCATAGCCTTCTGTAATCCAGCTTCAATGACTCTGGCATCCAGATCCCCTTCAATGTACGCATTTTCAACATCCCAGTCCGTTACTGTTTGTTTTCCGGAACCGAAATTAAGTGTATAGGTACCATTATAATTATCTGTAATCATTTTTCTAAAGATTTTTCTTCCATATTTGCTGTTATCCAATGCCTGTATGGCTGAAACTGCTCCACAGTCATTGGCATCACCCTGATGGAATGTGCTTAGCTTCCCATCCAGTTGTGTTGCAGGGTCACCTGCATAAGCTGTAATTGGTGTAAAGGTGGCTCCTGCTGCAATTCCCAGTGCTAAGCAGAATGCTCCGATTTTTGTTTTGATTTTTCTCATATTAGTATTCATTCTTATATCGATTCCTTTCGTTTCTCAAGTCTGAATTTATAACGATGTCCGCAAGACTTTTTCATACTGTCCTTCTTCAACTCATAATACCCCGGATATTTCAATTTTGATTGATTTTCCTAACTGCTGTTCATTTCTATTCATCCCCCTGTTTCTTCTTTGTCTTTTGGATTCGCTATCGAAATAATAATTATATACTATTTTGTCACAAAAAGACGTATCATGTAATAAATAGTAGTCTGCGTGTAATTTTTGGTGGATTTATGTCTATTTCTTCCACTATTAACAAAAAAGCCAGGGAGTTACTGCTCCCTGACCGTTTGGCTCTTTTATAATTAATTCAATTTACTGAGACATTCCTTCAGTGCTTCAATATTTCTGTCAGCAAAGCAGTAACCGTCCATACCGCACTCCCTTGCCCCTTCCACATTCATAAGCATGTCATCAATAAAAAAACATTCCTCCGGTTTTAGATGAAACCGTTCAAAGAAATGCCCATACATTTCCTTTTGCGGCTTCATGCATTTTACTTCTGCAGAAAAGAGAACCCCATCAAAATACTCGATTCCCGGTATAATAGTCGTATAAGTCAAAAGGCGGAGAGACGCGTTGGAGCATAAATAGATGCCATACCCCTGTTCCTTTAACTCCCGCACAAGTTCTCTCATCTCTTTTACGGGATACATATTATATTCATGCCAGTGATCCAGGCAGAGCTTTGCCATTTCCTTTGCGTGGTCTGTGGACAGACGGGACTGCATTCTCTTTAAGGCATCCTCCTCAGATATCAGCCCCATATCAAGCAACAGCCATTCCTGGGAATCGAAAACCGATGTGCAGACTTCCTTTCGCTCCGCTTCATCCTCCATAAATACTGCGCCAACCTTATGCCCTTCATAATCGACCAGTACTCTTCCCATATCGAATACTATATTCTTTATCATCAGTCACTCTCCTGTAGTAATTCATTTCTATTTTTAAACCAAAAATAATAAGGTACTTCTGCAAGAAGCATGCAGGCCCATCCTATAAGGCTGGCATATGCAACTCCCTTCAGTCCCATCACAGGGACGAAAAGAGATACGAAGACCACTCGCACAGAGATCTGGATCAGGGTTGAGATCAAGGTAATGGACATGTTCCCCATACCCCTGAAAAAACCCTGAATCCCATTGGTAAACGCAGGCATGAGGTAGAAAAATGCCATCAGTCCCAGATATTGTACCCCAATGCCAACCATTCCCGTATCATTCTCTGATACAAACAGCTTCATCACAGGCTCTTTTATTACAAGGATTAAGATGCAGATGAAAACCCAGTATCCTGCCTCAATCATAAGGCCAGTACGAAACCCCTTCCTGATGCGGCGGCTGTTTTTTGCACCTCTGTTCTGTGCTACAAAGGTCATAATCCCGCTGGAAATACTCTGCTCCGGCGTAAATGCAAAATCATCCACTCTGTTTACTGCATTGAATGCTGCAATGGTACTGACTCCAAGAGGATTGATCATTCCCTGAATCAGAAGCTTGCCGATGGGTTGACAGGATTGCTGCAGCGCCGTAATTGCTCCCTGTCTTAACGTCAGGTTTAATAGCTCCTTGTCCAGCCGTATTTCCTTCCTGCCCACTCTGAGAAGTGGAACCTTTCTATATATGTAAAGAATACAAAGCCCGGCAGATACCGCCTCTGCAATAACTGTAGCAACCGCTGCTCCGATCACATCCATATGAAACCATGCTACAAACACCACATCCAACAGCCCGTTTAACACAGCAGCAGCGGCCAGAAACCGAACCGGAGTTTTGGAATCTCCCACACTTCTTAGTGCAGATGCCACCGCATTGTAAAAAAACGTAAAAGGCATTCCCAGAAATATAATCCGCAGATACATGGCCGCAGCTTCTAAAATCTGATCCGGAACCCGAAGCAGCCTTAAGATGCCCCTGGACGCAAAAAACCCCAGTGCAGCAATAATGAGAGAAAAGAAACACCCGAAAATAAGTATGGTAGAAACCTCTTCTTTCAGTCTTTTTTCATCACCTGCTCCGAAGAACTCACTCATCAGCACCGATGCTCCGATGCAGATTCCTGTAATTCCTAAAATTACAATGCTCATAACAGGGTTTGCAGTTCCCACTGCAGCAAGAGCATCTTCTCCCGCATAACGCCCGACTATAATGGAATCCACCGCATTGTAAGTCAGCTGAAATAAATTGCCCAGAACCAGAGGAATGGAAAAACGAATCAGCTGGGAGGAAATATTGCCTTTTGTCATATCTTTCATCTAGTAACCTTCCTTTGACGGATTAGTAGCTTCTCAACTGATCGCTTCCATCATCCTTTGTTTTTTCCAGACGTTTCACCTCTACGTAGTAGCCTGTTTTATCATTTACCTTAACATAAATGCGATCTCCCACTTTATGTCCCACAATAGCACTTCCAAGGGGTGATTCAGAACTGATTAAACCCTTTATGGAATTTCCGCGGACGGTTGTCACAAGTTTATAGGTCTCCACCTCATCATCATCTTCAAAATACAGATCCACGGTATTATAAAGCCCAATTTCATCTTCTTTGGAATTGTCAGTAATGATTTGTGCTGTCTTTATCATTTTTTCCAGATAGCGGATTCTGCTTTCATTCTGGTTTTTATCCTTTTTGGCTGCATGATATTCAAAGTTTTCACTTAAATCCCCATGGGCTCTTGCTTCCTTAACCGCTTCCAGGGCTTCCTTTCGAACCACCAGTTTACGGTGTTCGATTTCCTGTTTCATTTTTTCAATATCATTCTCTGTCAATTTGTCAAACACGTTCCCAATTCCCCTTTCTTCCTGTTTGTTAAGAAAGGCTTTTACTCCCTTTTGGGCTTTCCTCCACCGGTTTTCTCTTATAGAGGGACAAAAGCCTGTCTAAATAGATCGATTTCAGTTGTTTGCTTGCCATTGCCTGCTTTAACGGAGGAAGCTTTAAAATCGTTCCAAAAAGCGCTGCCATAGCACGGTGGCTGGCAAATGCCTGATTATCAAAGATAAGATTCTGCAGAGTTCCCTTTTCAATTGCCTGGAGCACAAAGCGATGGGTGCTGTTCACCGGCGTGATAATCTGTTTTTGCCTTTTCTCCAGTTTAATCGCTTTTACACTGCAGTTTCTGGCGCATACACCGCAGCCAAGGCAGATTTCCTCATCCACTACAGCTTTTCTCTTCCCATGCTCATTGGTTTCCATGGAGATTGCCAGAATGGGGCATGCCTTCTCACATTTACCGCATCCCACACAAGTTTCCCCGGATATATGGGGAATGTAATTGGTAGTCGCAACGGGCTGCATGGGACTGAATTTTCTGGCTGCCTGAAGTGCTTCACAACAGCATCCGCAGCAGTTGCATATAAATGCGGGGTGCTCCCGGACATTTTCTCCGATCTGCACCAGATTGCTGGCATAGGACCGTTCCAGTGCATCCATGGCTTCCTCTTTGGAAACCAGCCTTGTATAATCCCCATGTTCTGCCAGGGAACGGGCAACATTGTCAAAGGTCAGGCATACATCCCAGGGAGCATTGATTTCACAGGGATGACCGGCATGGGACATCTTATGACGGCAGTAGCAAAGCCCCAGTCCAATATAATCCGCCTCCTTAACGATATGGGAAGCCCGTTCATAATCCAGAATATGGTTGGTTTTATCCGTCATCAGCACAGGCTCCTGTACATAGACTCTGCCCAGTTTTGTTTCTGTAGCAAAAAATAAGTCCTTTATAAAGTCCTCTTCTACATTCATGTATTGATAGTAAAGCTCGCTTAAGTATTTCTGGTCAATATCTCCTCTTGTCCTCATCAGGGCAAATTCAATAAAACCAGCCATGGGAGGCGGCATAACAAACTTCCGGATTCCGTTATGATAAGAATCCACCAGAAGGGCTTTTTCACAGAGATGGTTTAATAGCCGTTCTGCTTTCAGCTCCGTAGTCTCCCAGATTTTAGCTGCCTTATTCACCGTAAATGGCCGTACAGGCAGCAACGCCACCCATTTTGCTTCTTTCTCCGAATACAAAACCTGAAGAATTTTATAAAGCGTCTCCGACTCAGGCGCCCCTTGTGTAAACCAGTTAATGCGGTCACTTAAATTTAAGTACGCATCACGGGCTGTCAGATGACCCATTTTCATGCCTTCTTTCTTTATGCTTTTTTTGCAATAATCTCAATACGCCTCAAAGTGGTGCCCACACTCTTACTGGACTCAACCGTCATCCCAAACAGCCTTAACAGATTCTTCGTTCCCTCTTTGGTTAAATAAACCTCCGAAGCAGCCTGCCGCCAGAGAGTATTCCCCTTCTTTTGCAGAAGATCCATGGATTTATCCAGATCTGGTCCATCAAACCAGAGAATTCCACCATCTGCCAGGTTTTCAGTCGCTTTATCGAGAATTGCATTCATGTCCCGGTTGTCCGTGAGATGTTCAATGATAACCACTGCATAGCTCCCCTTTATAACAGGGCTGATAGGCTCAGTTCCATTGAGAACATCCATCTCATAACCAGCACTGACTGCCTCTTTATATAATTGACTATTTTGACTGCCCATAAACAGCATGGTATTGCCAGAGGCAAGCCTTTCAATATCTGCCAGTATTCTTTTACATTTTGCCGGAGAGTGCCCTGCTCTCTTTTTCCTTTTAACAACCCAGGGCTCTTCTTTTGCCAGGTAGTAGTTGCCGCACTCTTCGCACTTCATAAAGATACGAACCGGACTTAACAGCTCTTTCCCCTCTTCATCTCCTTCAATATAAAGGGATGCTCCGTAATGCACCGTCCCTTTTCCTGCACAGACGGGGCAGATCTCAATCTCTGCAAACATTAAGTTTCTCAGTTCTTTTAAAGCCTTAAAATACCAGCGGTACAAACGATCCCGGAATTCCCCGTCATAGACAAACAGCCAGTTTTTTATGACTTCTGCCAGCCATCTTGTCTCATGGATCACAGACTTGTCCGCCTGAAGTCCTTTTAAGTTTTCTTCCAGCGTGAGGAGTCCGGAAACAGCATCCTCTTTCAGCCGGTCATTTCCCTGAGAAGTAATCAGATGCTCGATCCCTTCCACTACACTGCTGCATAAATTGACCATCACTACCAGCTGATTCATTTTGCCTGTCGCCATACGTTGATCCTTTCCTGTCACTTGTTTCAGTTCCTTTGTACATATCCCTTGTTATTTTAGCACTTTTAAAAGGGGAAAGGCAAATACTTTCTTGTAGAGTGCCTGCAATCGGTCTATAATAATATCAATAAATGCAGGGATAGAGAGTTGATAATCAGAGAGGTTAACATGAATTTTGATAAAATAAAATACTTTATTGACTTGGTAGAATGCAGGAACTTTACAGAAACTGCAAAGAAAAACTTTGTATCACAGACTACAATCAGTCTGCAGATTGCATCACTGGAAGAAGAAATCGATATTCAATTGATAGACAGGAAAAAAATCCCTATTGAACCTACCTCAGCCGGATGGCTATTTTATGATGAAGCCGTCACCCTTTGGAAGCAATACAATCATATGAAAACCACATTGAATAATTATAAAATGAATCACGATCTGACAATCCGCGTTGAATATGCTGCAGCAACAGATATCCAGAGCATGCTTCGCTTAATGCCTTCTTTTAAGGAAAAGAATCCTAATATAAAATTAGAATTGGATAAAGTACTGCTAAAGGATGTATCAGAATATCTGCTAAAAGGGTTGTATGATATTGCTATCGCCTTTGATTCGGAGTTTAAGGATAAACCTGACATTCTCACGTATCCGCTTTATAGCGGGCAATATTGTGCGGTTGTCAGCCGCAGCCACCCTTTGTTTCACCATAAAGCGATTTCCAAAGACGAATTATATCAATACCCACTGATTATGCTGAATCCTGAATCCATTGGCAGTTCCTATGAACTGATGATACAGCATGCAGCCTTAGATGGATTTAACCCCAAAATAGTCCGGTCTGCAGATGATATTGAAACTGAACTGTTTTACATTGTCACTGAAAACCTGATCGGTTTTTTTCCAGACAATTATAATCCTGCTTATTTAGAAAATGATATCCGAATGATCCCTTTAGATGATACAAATCATACATTCCGCATCGAAATTGCTTATTTAAAAGATAATAAAAATATTGCTTTAAAACATTTTCTTAAGCATATAAAGAATTCGTTTTTTGAATGACCCATGTAATTATTTCATTGGACTTTGTTTAATTTTTAACATATTATAAAAATATAAACAAAAGGAGGAACAATCATTATGGGCAAATTATTATTAACTGGAGCCGATGGTAATTTGGGTAAGCAGGCGGCTAAATATCTATTGGAGTTAGTTGACAAGGATAAACTTATTTTTTGCGGTTATAACCAGGAATCCTTAAATGAATTTACAAAACAGGGCATTGAAACTCATGTGACGAACTTCAACGACAGGGAAGGACTTGCCGAAGCCTTTGCCAATGCAGACAAAATTGCTTTAATTTCCATGCCTTTTGTAGGAAAAAAGCGTCAGAATGCTCACAAGAATGCAATCGATGCCGCTAAGAAAGCCAACGTCAGGCAGATCATCTATACCTCTCTTGTAAATGCAGCAGATGAATCAAATCCCAGTGTTGAAAAAATCGACCATGCCTTCACAGAGGATTACATCCGACAGATCGGACTGGATTATATATTCCTCCGTAATTCCCAATATGCAGAAGCCATGATTACCAACTATTTTACCTTTGCTAAAATGGATGGCGTATTAAAAAACAGCCAGGGAAGCGGAAAAATGGCTTATATTTCCCGTAAAGACTGTGCCAAAGCAATTGCTTATTCTCTTGCATCCGAACATTATCATGAATCCATTCTTAATATTAATGGACCTCAGTTAATGACCATTTCTGAATTTATCGAATATGGAAACCAGGCTACTGGAAACCATGTAACTTATGAGGAATTAACGGACGAAGAAAACTATGCCATTTTTGACGCTATGGGAGTACCAAGAACCACTGACGGAAAATTTAAGGATGATTCTGAAGCACCGTTTTCATCAGAGGGTATGGTGACATTTGCTCAGGCCATTCGTCTGGGTAAAATGGATCTATTTACGGACGATTTTAAGAATCTAACCGGTCAGGAGCCACTCACAGTTCAATATATGTTTGAACATGCAGATGACTTCCAGATTGGTGAAAGGCATTCAAAGGATAATTAATAAATCAAAATCCATGGATTTCTGCAGTATGATTACAGATTTCCATGGATTTTTTGTCAAGCTTTTAATTATATAAAATATCCCGCTTCATGTCCTGTATGAACTGCATGGTATAACGTCCCCTGTTTAGTATTGCAGTCACCAATGGAAAGAACATCGTCTGCGCACTCTGCAAATTGATCGACATAAGATGAATCAGCCTGTACTCCCAGGGAAAGTACAACCGTATCACAGAAAATCTCTACGTTCTCATTATCCTTATCTTTAAAAACAGCTCCAGCATCACCAACAGATACCAGGCGCAAACCGCCCCGGAAAATTACGCCTTCCTTCTTTAGCATATTAATTATGGCAATCTGATTAAACTTTGCTCCGCCGCTGCCAAAATTTTCTTCTGGCAGCATGTCAACCAGGGTAACCTTTTTCCCCTTCTTTCGCTGTGCCAGTGCCGCTTCACAACCGGTCAGTCCTGCACCAGCCACAATGATCTCATTCCCAGTCTCTACTCTGCCAGTTTCCGCATCGCCCACCCAGACAACACGATTACTTTCACCCACTAAGGATGGAATGATCGGATTTGCTCCCACTGCAACAATAACACCATCAAAATTCCCCTCTGCAATCAGTTCTGGAGTTGCATTTACATTTTTACGGATCTCTATGTTATTTTCAGCTTCTGTTTCACGTACAGTCCATTCCAGATATGCTTTTATATCGGCTTTAAAGTCAGGAATTGATGCAAGCTTTAAAACTCCGCCCAGTTGATCTGACTTCTCGAATAAAACCACTTTATGTCCTCTTTGAGCCGCAGTTCTGGCTGCCTCCATTCCTGCCGGTCCTCCGCCAATCACAGCAATCTTTTTCTTTTCAGCCGGCGCCGGAGTATTGAAATAAAGGGATTCCATTCCCAATAAGGGATTAACTGTGCACCTTATGGGTGCAAGCAGATAGTGGGTCTTCTGAATACAGTTATTACACCGGATACATGGTCTGATCCTGGAAGCACTGCCCTGCCTGATGTGCTTAACCATATCCGGATCTGCCATAAGAGAGCGGGCCATAGATACCATATCGATCTTACCTTCACGGATGGCTTCATCCGCCTGCTGCAGTGAAACAGATCCAACTACTGTAACCGGCACATTAACCGCTGCCTTTATGACAGCTGCATCTGCTAAATTGATTCCATGATCAAAATAGATGGGCTGGTTAATAAATGGTGCAAGGTTCTGTATGGAATGCATACCTCTTGACACATGAAGAAGATCAATTTTATCCTCTATTAATTTGACGAATTCAATGACTTCCTCTAATGTTGGGGAACCAGGAATCATATCATTGGCATTAATCCGGTATTCGATTGCTACTTTATTCCCCACTTTTTCTCTGATAGCCGCTAACAGCTCATTTGTAAAGCGAGCCCGGTTTTCCATAGAGTCAGTACCATATTCATCCGTACGTTCATTAATTACTTTAGAAAGAAAGCAGCCTGGAAGCTGACCGTGGGCGCCATGAATCACCAGACTGTCCACTCCGCTGCGCATGGCCCTGTCTGCAGCATCTGCGAAGTCCTGAATAAAATTCTGAATCTGCTCCTTTGTGAGAAATGTTGGATCAATTTCAACTACCGGTTTTCCTTCCTTTTTGTCTCTTTCTTCAAATGACGCTGGTGAAAGATTAATCGCAAAAAGCTCCATACCGATTTTACATTGATACATATGAACCAGATCGCATAGCATGGATAATCCATTAACAACGGGCTCCTCCCCCATGCGCAAAAGATGAGTGATTTCTTTTGGTAAATTCCGGTTGACTGTACCACACCCAATATTGATACATGCACAGCCTCCTTTTATGATATCTCTAGTCCATTCCATTAATTCTCTGTTTACATAACCGTCTGCTGTGGCAAAGCTTGGCCATACCGGTGTGAAAGATACCCTGTTCTTTAATTTCATGGGACCAATCTGAATCGGTGTTATCAGGCTGCCATACTGTTTCTCCATAATCGTGTTCTCCTTCTGCCTATCCGAACTTTGTTTACAAATTAACAATATCAAAGGTCCCAGCTAAAGTCCAATACAGAAATGCAATCAGGTAATTGTAAAAACTTTTAATACGATTTTTTAAAGAGAATATTTTTTCTTTATTTCATTGAGGAACCGGTAAAGGACAGGATTTGTATTGTCCTTTGACCAGTATGCATTGACATTAAAAGGAATCCTTTCAACCTCCTGTCTGATAAACGCAATCTGATCATGATTAATGAAGTTCGTTATTTCAGGCAAGAAACTGATACCAGCATTCATACTGACAAGCATAACAGCATCATCCATATTTTCCACCAAGATCGACTTATCAATCAAAAAAAGTGGATTATCAGAGTTATGGTGTGCCTTATAGTAATCTGACTGCTCCTTATTTTTTATATAGGAAATCACCTGTTCTGCTTTTAAATCTTCTGGCTGAATTACTGTTTTACCTGCCAGTCTGTGATTCCGGTTCACACATAATTGAGGATACGTCTCATATACCTTCAGTTCTTCAATCTCTTCTGATTCCATCTGAAAATAAAATCCGATATCGATTGTCCCGTTGAGCAGATTCAATTTCATATCTTCATAATTGCACTGGACAATACTTAACTTTACTTTTGGGTATCCCTGATGGAAGCTGGAAAGAACAGGTACGATCACATCACGGTCAAACATACTGAAAAATCCAATTTTAATCATTCCCTCCGATCCTGAGGAAACCTCTCTTGCTTTTATCACTGCATTTTCATATAACTTTAATAAACGTTTTGAGTCTTGCAAAAAAGCCTCTCCTGGCATCGTTAATTGAACGTTTTTCTTATCACGGTAAAACAGCTCCACGCCTAATTCTGCTTCCATTGCAGCAATCTGCTGACTTACTGCCGTTTGTGAAACATATAAAACCTGAGCTGCTTTGGAAAAGCTTTTTAATCTTGCAACTTCACTGAAATAACGTAATTTTTTAAAATCCAAACTTACCTCTTCCTTTATCACACGTAATGTTTGTGTTATGATTCGATCAATAAACTTGTTTTGCATCCGGGGGGAGTTCTCTGACATGGTTCAAATATTCCATACAGTTAGATGCTTCGGTTATATCATAGAAAAAGCCAAGCTCACCTGACACAAATCCTGCCACCTCATGAAACAGGTTACACATTATTTCTACTGCTTCCCAGATATGTTCTGTCTCTGCATCCGCATATGTCTTTAAAAAGCTCTCCCATTCTCCCTCTGACAGCCACCGGTACATATCCTTACCGGCCTTTCCGATACTGCATGAAAAACCGGTCACAATTCCGATCTTCCAGGATAACAGTGCCACCAGCTGGGGCCGTATGTAATGATTGAGCATATCCTGCACATATGGAATCTCATTCCTCCACAAACCCTTGGCTACGTTATCAAGACACCACCAGAATTCATTACAGGTACATAGAAATTCTGTTTCCGAAGGCCTTTTCACCCAATGGCTCTGGTCTGATGATTCCGGGATTACAGGTAGAATGTTATCTTTGTCCAATAAAATTTTGCAGAGCCGGTCGGCATAGATATCTCTTAATGCATAATCCTGGGTCACCACAGTAAGATCCAATCTGTTTCCGTCTGAAAACTGCATTAACCACCCATAGCTCTCATCCTTCTTATGGGGATAAGCCGGGTTTTCATCCGGATACTGCATAAAAAGCCGTTCTCCAAACCGGTCGATCCATGGCGTATCTTTGATAAAAGACTCCGTCTCTGTTACTATGTAAACTATATCATAATCCTGAAACAGATCCCCCACTGCATTTGGATTTGTTCTGGACCCGCCCATGTAAACACCTCTGATCCGGTCATCAGCCTGAGCTATACCAAGAATCAGATCATACATTTCTTTTTCGGTTCTCATCATTCAACCCCTCCTCAAGTTTCAGCCCCATTCTGCTTTCAGACAATCAATCAGACCAGGTATCTCCTGATCCACATTGCCCAGAGCCCTCCTCATCCGCTTCTCCCGTCTATCCAAAAGCAATTCTTCCTGCTCTTTTGTTACAGAAAATGGGAGTGTCTCCACTATACCCTCAATAATCTCCCGACCGCTATTAACATCTCCCAGGGCCCGTTTCTTATAAAGGGCTGACTCTTCTGAATAATGCTCCCATTCTGACGGACTAAGGTTTAAAACTTCACATTCCATTGGACTTTGGTTATGCGGAACAATCAGTGTAAAAAACAAATCACAAAAAAGTACTTTTATCATTTGTTATCTTTTTCCTCCAGCAGCTTTCTCACATTACCAGAAGTAATTGCTTCCACATTCCGTTTCACTTTTTCTTCCGGCCAGTCCCACCACCTTAAAGAAAGGAGTGCGTCAATTACTGGCTGTTCAAAGCGGGGGCGAATTGTTTTTGCAGGAACTCCACCTACAATTGTATAAGGTTCCACATCCTTTGTTACAACCGCTCTGGTGCCGATCACTGCCCCATCACCAATATGTACTCCCTGCATAATAACCGCTTCATAACCAATCCAGACATCATTTCCGATTACAATATCTCCTTTGTTGTCCCACGTATCCGTAATGCGTTCCACAGGAAGATCCCACTCATCAAAAAAGATACCGAAAGGATAAGACGACAGAGATCTCTGGGTGTGATTGGCGGAAGTAAATATAAACTTCGCTCCGCACGCAATCGAACAGTACCTGCCAATAACCAAACGCTCATTGTTAACCGGATAATGATAAAGCACATTATTTTTTTCAAAATTCACAGGATCGTTTACATAATCATTATAAATCGTATAATCCCCAACTGTAATTGCCGGGTCTTTTACTACATTCTTTAAATATACCGTTTCTTTATCATGTTTTCTTGGATAAATTAAACCGCTATTCATACTTCTCCTTCCAGAATAACTTCCTGGCATTTCTATAAAATACCTTCTCTGCTCCATCTCTGCCGAAGATTTCAAGAACTGTATCATAAAAGCCTTTATAGCGTTTATAGCTGTCCCTGCCAAACACAGACGCGTCCGTTCCAAACAGGATTTTTTCCGGTCCGCATTTTTTAATGGCATTTATCATCTCTTCTTTGGAAACTAAAGTAGTATCCCCATAAAGGTTTGGACAGCTTGCAATTAATTCACTGGCTCTTTCCCTGTCACCGCCTAAATCCATATGTACAGCCACAAATGTGACATCAGGATTATCAGCTGCTGCTTCATACACATACTCTATATTGCTGTATCCATCCCTCTGGGTATGAATACAAAATGGTATGTTATGCCTTCTGCAGATCTCTATATATGGCTTATAATCAGCAGAAGAAAAAGGTACGCCTGCAGTTTTCGGGTGAACCTTTAGTCCTCCCATACGCTCTTTATTTTCCAGCAGAAATTGGGACAGCTGTTCTTTGTTCCGGTCAAATAGAGGACGCACCCAGAAAAGCAGCAAAAACCTGTCTCCATATGTATTTATGCGCTTAAGGGCACAGCTGTTTAGAGCGATGGTATACTTATCCGGGAATCTCTCAATCCCCTGTTCATCAAGGGAATTGAGACCGATATCAGAGATTACCGCCTGATCCACACCGAATCGGTTCATATCATTTACAAGTTCTTCTAATCTTATTTCATAAGAACCATAGACCCCCATATGCACGTGAGAATCTATGATCTTGTCTGCATTTTCTGATATCATGTTATGTTACGGCTAAATAAATCCGTCTCCTCTAAAAGACTCTCGATGGTATCAAGATTTAAACGGTGAAGCAGCTCAATCACATAGGGATTTTCAGCGGGATGCTGATAGGTTGCTTTTTCTCCATATTCATTAACCAGCCCAGTTCCTTCCTCTTTTCCCAGAATCGATCTTGGTCCGCCTACGCAGCCGCCCACACAGCCCATTCCCTCATAAAAGTTGGCATCAATCTTTCCATCCATAATATCCTGAATCATCTTTTTGCAGCCAGGAACTCCATCCGCCTGCTTTGTGCGGATTTTAATTTCCTTCTGAGGGCTGATTGCCTTCACAGTATTTTCCACTGCTTCGCTTACTCCGCCTTTTCTTGCATAGATGCGGCCGGCTTTGGAGGAATGATCCTTTTCACTTTCTTCCATCACTGCGGGATCAATTCCCAAAGCGTCAAAAATATTTTTTACTTCCTGGAACGTAAGAACATAATCCACTGCACCAGCTAAATCCTTTTCCCTTGCTTCAGCCTTTTTTGCAAGACAGGGACCAATAAATACAGTCAGCGCATCTGGATGAAGTGCCTTTACCACTTTGGCACAGGCAACCATGGGAGATACGGAACCAGGTACGTGGGGAACCAGCTGATGATAAACCTTGCGGATCATACCAATCCACATAGGACAGCAGCAGCTGGTCAGCTGGTAATCTCCGCTTCCCTTAATATTTTTATCAAATTCCAAAGCTTCTTTTAACGTCAGGATATCCGCAAATAAGGCAACTTCAAGCATTCCGTCAAATCCCACTTCTTTTAATGCGCTTCTTAACTTTCCCGGAGTAACATCACTGGAAAACTGTCCTAAAAATGCCGGAGCTATCATGGCATAAACAGGCCCCTCTGCGCTTCTTACTGCTTTGAGGGCAGGAATGATATCGGTACTGGCCGCCAGCTTTTCTCTGACACAGCCGTCAATACATTTTTCGCAGCCCAGACATAATTCCGGTTCTACCACTATTCCATCTTTCTCAGCCTTAATCGCTCCAAACGGGCATCTTTTGACACATTCCTTTTGTTCCCCTTCTCCACAATCACAGTCACCTGTACGAATTACAATTGGATGCTTTTCGGGATTCAGCAGGCAGTCCAGATGATAAGGATCATAAGTATTGCCGTTTTCTGTTTCCGCCGGATCAAAATTTCCTGACAGTGCCTCACTTACTGTACGCTCGTAAAGTTCTTTAAATGTCTGCATAAATTACCTCCCGCATGTATGCTTTCTGTTCTGTATCACATAATCTATTATCATTCCTTTTTTCTTTCTTACTATTCCAGTAAACTCCTAATCACAACGAATGATTGAAATATAAGTCTTTTGTGATTGCATATAAAGCATAATCACAGATTCCCATATTATTCTTACCCGCCTGGCGCATGGTTCCCTCATACAGCATTCCAGCTGCTTTCATAACTCTGCCGGAATTGGGATTATTGGTATCATGCTTTGCACATACCCTGTTGAAGCCAGCTTCGTTAAACAGAAACCCCATCACTGCCTTTAAAGCTTCCGTCATAATACCTTTTTTCCAATACGCTTCGCCAATGCAGTATCCGATTTCTGCCTCTTCAACCTCTTCATTCATATGTACCACCCCAATACTGCCAATGGCCTGATGATTCTCCTTCCATTCAATACACCAGTTGAAATTCTTAGGATTTTCATAATCTTTCACCCATGCGTTAAGAGTCTCCTCTGAATCCGCTACTGACTTATAAACCGGCCATGTTAAAAATCTGGTGACATGACTGCTGTTCGCCCAGTTATAAAACATATCATGGGCATCCGCTTCACAAAACGGACGTATAACCAACCTTTCTGTTTCTAAAACAACCGTACCTGGGAAATTCATCGCAATTCCTCCTGACTGACTTCTATCACTGGAAAAGTAATCCAAATATAGCTTTATCATATCATATTTATCAATAAGGGAAAACAAAAAAATCAGGACAACACCTGCTGTCCTGATTCATTTCTGCTAAATAAAATACTCAATGGTATCTGCCGGCTTTCTCTGGGTTTCCCTGTTAAACAGGATGGTCGCCTCCCTTGTTTCCACCGGGCCAAGTGCATACGGTTCTTTTCCCGTACCATTCATCAATTCCCAGGGAACCTTCCGGTTTCTGAGGCATGGCATATCGGTAATCAGCTCCAGATTTTTCTGCTTAAACGGCTTTTTCCTGTAATAGGGATCAAACATATAAACATAATCCTGATCGGAACCTGTTATCAGCACATAATGCCAGCAGCCGTACATCACCCTGGCGACCACAGCACCCCCCTGCTGAAGTCCGTAAATTATTTTACTGTTTTCTCCCAGATACACATCGCTCCCGGTTAAGTATTCACTTTGGACGGGAAACTTCTTCACTTTTCCAAACTGGTTAAACCAGTTGCTCATAAACATCATCGCCATCTGAGAAGTTCCATTTTTGCCAAATTCCCCTTTTGTATTGTAAGAGTCAAGACAAAATAACATGATATGCTTGATGATATCAGGCGGTATTTCCTCCCTGCGGAAAAGAAAACTCATGGCATTCAGTAATGTAGTGGGTCCGCAATCAAATTCTGTCACCTGATAGCTTAATGGGTTTTTCATAAACTCAGCCCTTTCCTGCAGCAATAAAAAGCATTATATTTAAAATCGTCAGGATCACGCCTATGGCAATGAGAAGAATCTTATCCCGAAGTCCATTTTTATATTTACCCATGACACTCTCTGAGGACGTGAGATAAATCTGCAAAAATACGGTAATTGGAAGCTGCACACTTAAAAGCATCTGGCTGTATACCAGCCCCTTAAATGGATCGCGGATAAGGAAGATTATAAACGTAGCAAACACTAAAATCCACGTTACTCCAAACCTGGTATGGGGATCATCGGGATCATAAGGTTCCCCAAACATTCCCGCAAATATGGACCCTCCTGCCATACCTGCAGTGGTAGTAGATGCAATTCCCGAAAACAGCAGCGCTACCGCGAAAATAATACTTGCCCCCTGTCCCACCAGCGGTTTTAACATCTGTGCTGCCTGCCCCAGCTCTGAAACATGCTCGCCTTTCGTGAAAAATGTGGTGGCTGCCAGTATAATCATGGCGCTATTAATTGCCCAACCGATTATCATGGACAGTAAAGTATCAGCAAATTCATATTTCAATTGAAGCTTCTGAATGGATTCATCTTCTAAATTCCACTGTCTGCTCTGAATAATTTCCGAATGGAGAAATAAATTATGAGGCATAACCACTGCCCCCAGCACCGACATAATAATCAGCATGGAACCTTTGGGAAACTCTATGGTAGTCCATCCCCTTACTGCCTGATTCCAGTCTACATTTACCAAACTAAGTTCATAAATAAAAGACAAACCTATGATGGATACAAAGCCAATAATCCATTTTTCCAGTTTCTGGTAAGAATTGGTAAACAGCATCCATAAAATCAAAGCCAGTATGAGTACAGAGGCCAGCTTTACCGGAATCCGAAACAGCAGATTAAGCGCTATAGCCGATCCAAGGATTTCCGCCATAGCGGTAGAAACGGCTGCCAGAACTGCAGTTGATAAAACAATCTTTGAAAGCCAGGGCTTTAAATGCTTGTGGGCTGCCTCTGCCAGGCAGTCTCCTGTTACTATTCCAAGGTGTGCCACATTGTGCTGGAGTATAATCAGCATAATGGTTGAAAGAGTGACCATCCATAGCAGCTTGTATCCATAATCCGACCCTGCCGCGATATTGGAAGCCCAGTTTCCCGGATCGATAAATCCAACCGTAACTAAAAGCCCCGGTCCCACATAGTGAAGCAATTCCTTAAGTCCAAACTTTGGTTTGTGATGTTTTGTGTTTTCTTTTTTTAAAAAATCAAACATGCCAATTACCTCCCTTCCTTATCTCCCGCTATATTTTTTTTTTATGTATCTGTATGGCATCTCTTGTAATTTTAGCCTGATATAATGCCTGATCAGCACTCATAAACAATCTGGCGGCATTCATCCCACTCTCATATTGTGCCAGTCCAAAACTGGCTGTCATCTGTAATTCCGGGTGCTCCTTAAATTCTAATTTTTTTAACTGATCCTGAATTAAAACCGCAGTATCATATGCTTCATTTATATCTGTATGATGAAAGATCATACAGAACTCATCCCCGCCATACCGGTAAACATTTGCCTTGATACAACTGTTTTTTAACAGCTGGGCAAAAGCGATCAGGCATTTATCACCAGTCTGATGACCCCAGCTGTCATTGATGTTTTTAAATTTATCAATATCCGTAATCCCGAATATATAATTATCCTGGGGATTGCAGTCTTCTAAATCTCTCATGGCATCATGGAGTGCTCTCCGGTTATAGACTCCCGTCAGCTCGTCCATCTTCAGCCGCTTTTTCAAAGTGACCCGTTCTTCTTCAATGCGGATACTGGCCCGGTTTTTCCGCTTCTCATAGTGAATCACCACCATACAAATCATTGATACGGAAAGCATAATAAACAACGCAATCAGAAAATTCCCCAGTCTGAGCGTACTTTGAAAAATTGTGGGCTTGTCCACATCCCAGGTAATAAACAACTCAGATATCACCAGTAACGCCATTCCACTGACAGAAGTAAAGAGTGTAACCAGATAACTTGCATAGACTGTGGTTAAAATTATCGCTGTCACAAACACATAATACGTAACAGTGAATGCACTGTGGGCCGTAAACAGGGAAAAGCAGATGACTGTGTTAATTACGGATACTATATAAATCTTTGCAGTCTGAGAAAATTTTTCTGATTTTACCACCATATGGTCTATCACTGCACACAATCCATTCACGCCGCTTGGTACCAGTATAAATTTAAAAACAAATCTGGGAACCGTCGTATTCAGCATGTCTGAATTCACCAGTACGAGACCCATAATGCATTCTACTGCCAGGGCAAATAGTACCATTCCGATGGATATCTTATAATGAAGGCTGAGCCAGTCTTTATCAATCCTGGTATATTCCTTTTGTATCTCATTCACTTGGGCGGTTTCATTTGGTTCGGCTGCCATAGGTTTCTCCTGCTAGTTTAGTTCCTTATATTCTGAAATTGTAACACCAGTCAGTAAAACCGTCAATTTCTTTCACGGCAGCCGGTCAAAAATTATAACAAATTGTTTATTTATAAATAATTACGTATGAGCCAGCTCAGGAATCCGTAAGAAATCCCCTTCAATTATGTCTAACGCTGATCCCTTTACATGGAGTACCGTATCGCTGTCTTTTATCTTTGAGCTGGTAAAACCCTGTTTATCAATTGGTGAAAATCCCAGAACCAGACTCTTTACCTCTCTGCCAAAGGCAGCTGCAATCTGGTCTAAATCCACCTTTTCCCGGGCAAAAACCTGCTGCAGATGCAGCTGGTCTTTCTTAAGAACGGCAAATACATATGCCCCCTGCTCCGGAATAAAATAAATATCTTTACTCATATAGTCCAATGCATAAAACATGGTAAGCTCTTCATGGCTTTCCAGCCACAGACTACTCTGAGGGCAGCTTTCTTTCATCCCACGCTTAAGCCTGAAAAGCTCATCACTTTCTCCAATCTGTATCTTAACAGCAGTTGCTTCCTGATCAATGGTCACGTTCTTTGCATATTCAAATTCATCTGACCTCCTGTAACCAAACTTCGGATAAAAATCCAGTACACTTTCATTGGCAAATAAAAACCAGCCTTCCGTCTTTCCTTCGTAATCACGCTGAATTTCCTCCATCAGCTGCCTGATCAGCCCTTGATTGCGGCAGGCTTTGGTGGTCATAACCGTCCCCAGCTGAATGTAATGCCGCTGTACCCCATTTTCCCGAAACACCATGGGACTTACCGAAACATTTGCCAGGACCTCATCTTCCTTAAGAATGGAATAAGGGATATAATTATTCTTCCAGTAACCGTTCTGATACCAGTTTTCGAAATCCAGACCAAATATCTGCCCAGCCAGTCGGTTAAAACTATTTCTTACCCTTTCGTCCTCCTGATATCCTTTTCTTAACACGTAACCATCTCTCATCTTACTTTTCTCCTTTTATGAACTTGCACTATTATAATGTCGTATTCCCTGCTTCCACACAAAAGCCGTCAATAGGGTAAAGCCTGCTGCAACCAGAATTCCCCACACAGCTCCGGCAAACGTCCGCTCCCCTGTGAGAAACTGAACCGGTATGGTCGCCATGATCCCATAAGGCAGAATCACATAAAAAATCACTTTGTAAACTCCGTAAAACACAATTCCCGGCAGCTGCATACATAAGGTGAGCCCTGCTTCCTCAAGAATGATTGTGTTTCCACTGGTCAATATAAAAAACGTAAAAGACCGAATTAGTACCTCAACCAGATAATACAATACCGCCATAATTGCCACCCAGAACACATAACCCAGTACCAGAATGGGAGTGATCGTAATTCCCTCCTCTTTAATCCCGTAGGCTATAATCACTCCACTCATAAAAAGTAGTGGAACAGAACCCGGATTGATCCGTTCAAACGTCAGCCGCAGCAGCGGACTTCCCGGTTTCGTCAGATACAAATCCATATCTCCATTTTTAATCTTATCCGGAATGCTGTTAATCCCGAAAAAATAGATTACCATATTGATGGCATTAATCATGGAAAAGGTTCCGATATAAAGAATCATCTGCCCCTTCCCCCATGTGCCGATCCGGTTCACATTGGAATAAATTACCTCAAACACACAAAGCTGAACAAGAAAAACGCAGCTGTCCACAAAGAATGGACCAAAAAACCCCAGCCGGAACATCATTAAATTCTGCAGCCGCAACTTAATTAAGACCCCTACCATCCGTAAATTTCTTTTTATTCTGCCCATCATATTCCCACCCCGTCATATTTAATCCTGTAATTTTGCCATGTAACATGAATGACTGCCTGAAGTATCACACACCAGCACGAAAGAACCACAAGTCCCATTCCCAGTTCCCCCTTAAGCCGCCCGATCAACAGCATGGAGGGCAGATATGTCACATAGTAAAAAGGAAATGCTTTCATAATCCAAAGGAAACGCTCCGGCAGCAGCGTAAGTGGAATAATACTGCCTGTGACAAACGCCACCAGATTATCTTTTATCATAAGAAAGGTTCCGATTTCCTCATATTTTAAAGTAAGCAGCCCCAGATAATAATTAAGCTGAGCCATGAAAAACAGCCCCAGTAGAATTAAAATACCTATCCCTGACACAATCGCCGGATCTGGTGCAAAAACAAATCTGATCCGGAATACAAAAATCCAGATAACAGACGTAATAAAGTAAATAATAAGATGAAATAGCACCATCCCCATTTCCATGGCAACAAAATACCCCTGAATATTTACCGGCAGCACCATATATTTTGAAAAGGTCCCATTCCTGATTCTCTGGCTGATCTCCATGCTCACTTTAGAAGACATATCCAGCTGAGTAAGGAAAGAGCTGATAATATAGTAAGACATCATGCTGCTTAAGGTAAACCCCGCAACCTCATCTCTGCCTGCAAATATAGTTCCCCACAACAAAGAGGCAAACAGAATCTTTGTTAATGAAAATAAAATCTGAATGACCGAATCTCCCCGCCAGGCAAGCTGGGTCTTAATAAAAATTTTAAGTATTTCCAGGTATTTACGCAAGCCCATCTCCTCCCTCCCGATAGATTCTCTCTACTATGGTACCGATTTCCTCTTCTTCTACCGTTATATCAGTGGGAAGCAGATTCATTAGTTCTCTCAGCAATCCAGCCGCATTTTCTTTCGGTACCATAATCACCTTTTTATAAGGTGTCTGTTCCAGAATCCTGGCTTCAAACTCCAGATTGGGCAGCAGCGTCGGTTCCGAAAAGGTAAAGGTTATTTTTTTAAACTTCTGAAACCGCTCAAATAGCTTTTCAGTATCTCCATCATAGATCTTACAGCCATGATTGATGACGATTGACCGTTTGCACAAAGCCTTTATGTCCTCCATGTAGTGGGAAGTGAGGATAATGGTGGTTCCCCTTCTTTCATTAATCTCTGCCAAAAATCCCCGGATCTGTTTCGATGCAACTGCATCCAGCCCAATGGTTGGTTCATCTAAGAATATAATCTTTGGATTGTGAAGCAGCGCAGCAATCAGCTCCATCTTCATCCTCTCTCCGAGAGACAGCGTCCTGACCTGAACATGCATCAGATCCTGTACCTGAAACAGTTTCACAAAATAATCCCTGGAACTCTCATACTCCTCCTCCGGTAATCCATAGATTTCTTTAAAAAGGCGAAGCGTATCCTCCACGGTCAGTTCAAAGAACAGCTGACTCTTCTGGCCCATAACGACTGCATACTGCTGTTTAAATTCATGCTCCAGATCATTGGGATAATACCCCAGTACACTTACAGAACCACTAGTGGGTGCAATAATACCGGTGAGCATCTTCACAAGCGTTGTCTTGCCCGCTCCATTTGGTCCGATCAGGCCGACAAATTCCCCTTCCCGGATAGTAAGATCCAGATTGCCAACTGCCTGTTTTTCTTCATATTCCCGTCTGATCAGCCCCTTAATACTTCCTATCATACCTGCCTGTTTCTTAAATCTTTTAAAATTCTTGGTTAACCCAGCCGTTTTAATAATTTCCATGTGTTTTCCCCTTCAATCAATAAAAAATGACCGCCGTTTCATCTGCCCCACAGGCATAATGCTTTAGCGATCTCAAATAAGACCTGCTTCCAGACAGATTGGGTAAAAAGACAAAAAAAAGCATAACTTTACCGTTATGCTTTCAAAATGTCAGTCTGGTACAGACATATATTTGGAAGGTATGCGCTTTTGCAATGCAAAAGTCAAGCATTCAGTAAGGCAGATTTATCGGCATGGCAGCCGAAAAAGGGCAGACTAATCACGTAAATTGTCTTCGTCTTTCCTTTTCAACTATTTAGTTAGTTGCGATCTCCAATACTGACACACGTAACATACACTTACCTCTCTTTTCTTTATAATAATCTGATATTATCTCATAATGTAATATATGTCAATCTTTATCAGGAATCACTTGTTTATAGGCTGCAAGTATGGTGGTATTCCCAATACGGAATACCATTTCTACCCTCTCAAATCCGCCTTTTTTTAACATGGCAATCTGATTTGTGACAGTACATGGTGTGTCATAATGGTAAAACTCCCCTTCTGGAATGCCCTGCTCATCACTGAGCCTTTTATACTCTGCAAAATGAAGATCTTCCTCTTCCTGATCTTCTACCATGTAATCGCATTCAATGTATCGTCCGTCACCTTTTAGGGCTTCAAAAATCTTCTGATATAACCCGATCTTTGCTTCATGCTTATAATGATGCATTGTCTGAAATGAAATGGCACTGTCATATGTATTCCTTTTCAGATCAACATCAAAATAATTTCCGCATATTAAATTTAGTTTCCTGTCTGTAAAATTTTGTTTTAATTGATCAAGCATTTCCCTGGTTAAATCAATACCTGTGACCGAGATATCAGGAAACCTGTTAAAAACCTGTTTGAGCTCCAAACCTGTTCCACATCCCAGATCCAGCAAATCTCTGCATGATGCAGAAAGCAGCGATGGAATCAGCGCATAAGCCTGTTCACATCCTTCTACTCCAGATAGCATGTGCTCTTCATATTCATCAACCCGTGCTGCGAAAAAATCCTCCATCCGTTCCATATTACCCTCTCCTATCAGCGTTTTAATCCCCTTTACATTAGAATAGCGCGGATGGGGGACTCACGCAACCTCAACCTTTTTTCTGAATCATTCAGCTCCTTATAATAACCTTCTTCGCACCGGTACAAGCCTGTATATCCAGCTTTGTTGCTTTAAAAAATTCCCGGAATCTTTTGGGACTGGTAATAATCAGTTCAGGAATCTCATCTTTCATGGACAGCTGCTTTTCCGTTTTTTCCTTCCGAACCGTTCCGATCAGCTCCTTCACCTGTTCCCCAAATTCAAGATAAGTCTTATTAGCTTCTTTCCATTCCCAAAGAGTCTGGTGGATGGACATCATTTCTTCATGACTCCGATAAAAGTCCTGATAAATATAGTCTGTTATGAACGGGGTATAAACTGCATACAGCTTCAATATACCAAGCAGACTGTAATACAGCCCATATTGTCCTGAATATCGTTCTTTAACTCCATGCTTTTCCGGCTGATAAAGACGTTCCTTTACAATTTCGATATAGTAATCACAGAAATCCCGCCAGAACAGATCATCAATTTCATGCCTTGCCTGACCAATTTCAAAATCGTCTAAAAGATCTTTTGCAACACTGGTGGTTTCATTTACCCGTTCCAGCATCCACCGGTCAATAGGCAGCAGAGTCTCAGGATCAAATTCTTCCTTCTGTTTATAATCGTTCAGCTGCAAAACTACGAACTTCGCCGCATTATAAAGCTTCGTCAAAAATCTCCTGGAACCCTTCATTTCATCTTCACTGAAAAATGTATCTGTACCCAGTTTGTTGCTGGCTGCCCAATACCGGATTGCATCCGCAGAATAGGTTTCAATAAGTGCAAGAGGTGAATTAGATGCATTGTTTTTTGATTTACTAATCTTCTCCCCGGGCTTTGCCAGTACAAACCCGCTGATCATAATGTCCTTCCAGGGGATTTCACCAGTGTGATAAAGACTTTTTACAATGGTATAAAACGCCCATGTACGAATAATTTCATGAGCCTGATTTCTCATTCCCATGGGCAGAATCTCTTTGCTTCTGTCATAATCCTCGCCATATCCGGCATTGATAAAAGGGGTTACGGAAGACGTTGCCCAGGTATCAAAAACCGCTTCCTCAGGGAGAAACTGTGTGCATCCGCAGCTGCATGCCTTTCCTGGCATTTCCTCCAGTGGATTTACAGGAAGCTGGTCTTCTTCCGCAAAAACAGGTTCTTTGCAATCCTTACAATACCAGACCGGAAATGGAACTCCGAAATACCTCTGTCTGGAAATGCACCAGTCCCATTTTAAATTCTCCACCCATATCTGATATCGCTTTTTCATATGAGCCGGATGCCAGCTGATCTCATCCGCTGCCTTTAAAAATCTGTCCTTTTCCGTCAATACATCAATATACCACTGGTTGGAAGGAATGATTTCCACTGCCTGACCGCACCGCTCATGAACAGCCACGCTGTGAGAAACTGCCTCCTGCTTTACAAGCAGATCCCTGCTTTTTAATTCTTCCACCATGGTCCTCCTGGCAAGAGTGACTTCCATTCCCCCGATATAAGGGACTTCCCCGCTTATGGTTCCGTCCGGCAATATAATTTTCTTATAAGGAAGATGATGGGTCTGGTACCAGGAAACATCTGTAGAGTCACCAAAGGTTGCACACATAACAGCGCCCGTACCTTTTTCCATGGATACCATCTCATCTGCCATAATTGGTATTTCAAAATCATACAGAGGAACTCTGGCCATTTTCCCGATAAATTTGTGATATCTTTCATCCTGGGGATGAACAAAAACGCATACGCAGCCATACAGCAGTTCCGGTCTTGTGGTTGCGATCAGTAAATCTCCCAGAGAAGTTTTAAAATTCAGATAGTGAAAGCTGGATTCCAATTCCAGAGTTTCAAGCTCTGCCTGTGCAATGGAAGTCTGGCACTGGGTGCACCACAAAACAGGTGACTCTTTCCTGTAGGCCTTATTCATCTTAACCAGATTAAGAAATGATCTCTGGGATATTTTCTGAGACAGCGAGGACACTGTCTGATAGCTTAAATCCCAGTCTACACTGAATCCCAGTTTTTGAAACAAACCCCTAAAATCGGTTTCATATTTTTCAATAGTCTCCACACAAATATTCCGAAACTGGCTCCTTGTCAGCTGTCCCGCCCGGATCTTCTTATCCCGTTCCACCAGCCGTTCCGTTGGAAGACCGTTGTCATCAAATCCCAGGGGATAGAATACATCATACCCCTGCATGCGTTTAAACCTGGCTATTATTTCAGCCTGTGTATAGGAAAACACATGACCGATATGAAGTGTTCCGCTGACAGTAGGAGGCGGCGTGTCAATAGAATAAACCGGCCGTTCCTTTCCCTGTCCATACTTGTAAATTTGGTTTTCTTCCCAGAAATTTGTTAACTGTTTCTCTGATTTTTGAAAATCATACTTCTTATCCATGATGGATACCTCCTGTAATATTTACTACAAAACAGACAAAAAAATTCACCCCAAGCTATGCTTAGGGCGAATTAACGTGTCCGCGGTACCACCTAAATTCAGAAATAATTTTCTGCTCTCAATACAATACGGGAAGATTAAAAACTTCTTCTGATATTGCTTCCCCTGATAACGGTGGGAATCTCCGTTGGAGTCTACTGAGATAAAATCTGTTCAATCCAAAGCTCAAAGGCTACTTCCATGCTTCCATCACGAAGATTTTCACCAGCCATCTTCTCTCTGTTCATCCGGAATCGCATGTACTCCTCCTCGTCAACGCTTTTGTCTGTGTTTGTTATCCTTAATTTTAACACAATTTTTTTCGGTGTCAACGGGAAAATAACTGTTTTTTTATATAATCAGAAAATATTTTCTCACAAACAGTTCAAATAACAATTAATGGATTTGCTTTTTTTTGCTTCCTATGGTATACTTATGTCAATTGGATATAAAAGAACCGTCTATCAGAGAAGGGCTTTTGCTGGTTTCACAGGATTTTGAAACCATTAAAAGCCCTTCTTTTTCAATAACGGCCCAATATATCCAAAAAATTTTACGAGGAGGATCACAATGAATACTATTACAGTGGAAAAACGTAATGAACAATTAAAAGCAAAACAATTGCGGAGAAAAGGCATTGTGCCTTGCTGCATTTTTGGTGGCAGTCTTCCCAACTCCATCTCAATTCAAATGGAGGAAAAAACTGCAGAAAAGCTGCTTCGTAAGCAGAGACTTGGAAGTAAAATTCAGCTTAAATTAGAAGATCAGACAATCGTAACACAGATTAAAGACAGCAGCAGATGCTTTGCAGATAGTAAGATCGAGCACATTAACTTCCAGGCTCTTGATCCAAATACAAAGGTGAACAGCCTGGCACACGTTATATTAGAAAATGCCGAATTTGTTACCGGAGTCTTAGATAAGATGCTGATGGAAATCCCATATGCTTCTTTACCAGAAGACATGATTGATACCGTTACTGTAGACTTAGAGGGCAAGCCAATTGGTACGATCATAACAGTGGCTGATATTCCTGAGTTCTTAAGTGACCGCATTGAGCTTCAGGCGGAGAAAGACAGCATTATTATTAGAATTTCAGAAAAGAAATATGCTGCTGCAAGGGATGCAGAGCAGGCAGCCCAATAACGGATACATAGAATAAGGGTGCTTCTATTAAGAGCCTTGATTGTCAATTTGCAATAAGACATGAGAGGCTCTGTGTTTTATTTAAAAAAAGAGGTGTAAAAGGTGCCATATATGAATCAGTGTTCCTCTTATCTGCAGGAAATAAATATTTTCTCCATCATAGTGAGACTGGGAATGTCGCTGATCGTCGGTGGTATATTGGGAACAGAGCGGGGGCTGCGAAATCGTCCTGCTGGTTTTATGACTTATGTACTGGTGTGTATCGGCTCCACAATGGTCATGCTTACCAACCAATATATCGCAGTTACTAATCCTGGAACCGACCCCACCCGGTTAGCCGCACAGGTCGTGAGTGGAATCGGCTTCCTGGGCGCGGGTACAATTATTGTTACCAGAAATGATGAAATTCGGGGTCTTACCACTGCTGCCGGACTGTGGCTGGCGGCTGGACTTGGAATTGCCATTGGAACGGGCTTTTACTCCGGCGCTGTTATCGGTATGTTCTTTTCAATCTTCGCATTGATTGTATTAAAAAAAGTTGATATCTATATCAAACAGCACGCAAAAAGCATGGAGGTTTATCTGGAACATAATTCTCAATTTTCTCTGCGGAAACTATCCGATTTTGCATGTGAAAACCACTTTGTTCTGTATGATATGCAGCGGGGAAAAGTAAAAACGCTAGAGGAAGAATTCGGAACACTTATTTTTACAGTTGGCACTTCCCAAAAGTTCAATCATTCTGATGTACTGGAAAAAATATATACATTAGAGGGAATTGAATACGTACGGGAGATTTCATAGATACAGGGAGGATCAGATGTCGGAAACAGAACAGCAGAATGTGGATGCAGCAGTTTTAGAAAAACAACTTGATTCAAATATAGACGATTCCATTAAATTGTATTTATTACAGGCAGGGGAAGCGCCTTTACTGACCAGGGAAGAAGAATATAATCTTGCCAGGCTCTGTGCACAGGGGGATCAAAAGGCGAAAGAAACTCTTATTTGTTCGAATCTAAGGCTTGTAGTCAGTATTGCAAAAAAGCATGAAGCATATGTTCAATCCCTAACCCTGCTTGACCTCATTCAGGAGGGCAATATCGGCCTTATGAAAGCTGTGGAACGTTATGATTATAAACTGGGATACCGTTTTTCCACCTACGCCACATGGTGGATTCGTCAGGCTGTCACCCGGGGAATCGCAGAACAGGACAGAACCATACGACTGCCGGTGCATTACAAAGAAGATGTTAACATGATCAATCAACTCCTGCGCCGGCTTGATCAGGAACAGGAATCCTTTACAACCAAGGATATATCCGATATCACAGGACTTTCGGTTGATAAAATAGAGCGGATTCTGATGGATTCTGCATCAGTTATATCACTGGATACCCCCATTGGCGATGATAACGCAAGTTTTTTAGGAGATTTTATTGAGGACAAAACCATATTATCTCCAGAAGAAAGTGTATCTGATATTATGTTAAGAGAAGAAATCAATAAGCAATTACAATCTCTTAAACCGAGAGAGCAGATCGTGGTAAATATGAGATTTGGTCTCAACGGTCATATGCCCCATACTCTGGAAGAGGTAGGAGATCATATCGGTGTTACAAGAGAACGAATCAGGCAGATCGAGGCCCGGGCCTTACGCACTCTTCGTCTCCCCAACCGCAGAAAATCCCTGGTTGATTTTATATAGACCTGACAAGATAAGGCAGACAGTTTAAACACTGTCTGCCCTTCTATTATCATCTTTTATTAAACTTCTAACAAATAATTATTTTCTTCATTGGCCACTTCCAATGTCCTGACTTCAAATGTTTTACACCCTGAGCCAAGATAATATTCACCGTTTCCCAAAACTTCTACAGCAATGACACCTACGGCCTTATCATCACAGTAAATAATCTCTTTCGGGTATTTTTCCAGGGAATTCTCCATATGTTCTCTGGATCTTCCATAAGCAGGGCATTCACCATATCTGATATAATCGTCGTAGAACGCTTCATTATAAATCTGAACTAATAAATCAGCATCTTCCTTTTCTGCTTTCCTATATGATAAATTCATGGTTATCCCTCCTGATATTTTTTATTTTATCCTTTTACAAAAACTCTTTTTCATACTTTTTGAAAAATTGAAAATAAGCCTGTACATTAGACAACTCCGTCCATTTTTTAATATCAACCGGATTCTCATCCATATCGTAAATCTTTGCCCCTCTCATGGATAGAAGAAATGGAGAATGAGTCGCAATAATAAACTGGCAATGAAAAAAACGCGCCGAATCTTCTAAGAATTTCAGCAGTTCCTGCTGCCGTTCCGGTGATAAACTATTTTCAGGCTCGTCCAGTAAATACAGACCATTTTCCTTAATCTTTTCACAAAAATACAGATAAGCACTTTCCCCATTGGAATGTTCCCTTACATTTCCCATCAGGTTCTTTCTGATATAACGGGACTGGGTATTACTCCGGGACATATTAACCTTCTTAAGCTTCTCATAATCATCCAGAGATTTCATCTGAAAACTGGAGTACTTTGAGTCCAGATATTCATCAAACAGCTTTTCCCGTTTTTGATGTATCCCCTCATTTAAAGACCTTAAATTAAGCATAAAGTCAAAGACATCGTCGCTGGTAATAATCCGGCTGTCTCTTGTAACCTGCTCTTCCACCTCATAAGAACAAAGATCCGTATAGTCCTTAAAAAAATTAGACCGGTTGTAAAGGGCTTCCCGGGTAAGGCAAAGCTTCTCTGCAATTACGTTTAAAGCTGTTGTCTTACCCGACCCATTGCCCCCATATAAAATCGTAACCGGCTCAAAATCCAGCCTGGTCAGCTGATTCTTTGACAAAATCTGAAATGGATAAAAGGTATCATAACAAGTTCGTTTCTCTCCCATGGTGAAGCTGTATTCCTCTTCTATATCAGGAAATGAAAATTGTGACAGATAAATCATTTGTAAACTCCCCCCTATGTTAACTTTATCCACTATTGTACTATTTTACAGGTTAGATATCCACTCTTTTCTCAGATAAGATTCATAACCAATGACCCGTTCATCAACTCTGCGATGATGGCTGTAAGTGTAATTTTTAAAATGCTTTCCCCAGAAGCGGAGTGCGTTTGGATTTAATGTCTCGCAATCCACTCCCAGATATCGGATCCCGTCCTTTTTACACACATTACAGACATAAGACAGCAAATCATCCCCGACATGGGTTCCCCGATATTCTTCTTTTACAAATGCACCGCAAATATTTTTCATGGAATCCGTTTCGCTGATAAAAGTTTCTCCTACGTCTTGTATCGACATGTATCCAATTACCGCTTCCTCTTTAAGGGCTGCAAATATACGGGATTGCTCTTTTGGAAAATGCATCATATATTGCCGGATATCTGTTGGGAAAAAAATGGGAGAATCAGACATATGCTTTACTAATCCATATCTTAAATCAAGAATGCGTCTCTTTTCATCTCCAATCAGCTCTGTAAAAGTAAGATCATTATGGAAAATATTCAAATCAAATTCATTTAAATCCATAACAGCATCGCTGCACCGGATACCAAAACCATTTAATACCAGAGACCGTTCTACAAAAGGATCATCCGCATACCTGCTCAGGGCAACACTGGTAACTCCGGCCTCCGTTAATAATTGCTTCATTCCTGCTTCCACCAGCTTTGAGCAAAGTCTTCCCCTGTCATTACCGGAAAAGGCATTTCCGCCCAGTGGAGAATAAGCTCCCCGGCATGTTCCAAAATACCCATCTATGGGTCCTGTAAATGCAAGGTATCCGGCCATCTCTCCTTCACACATAGCAACTACTCCATAGTTTTTACGGAATAAACCGGTGATCAATACCCGTAACTGTTCCGTTACGTCAATTACCGGCAATTGCTTTATCTGTCTGCACTCATTTTCATATTCGCCTATTGCTAACTTCAATGCCTCTTCCACATGAACTTCTTCTGCTCTAATAATCTTCATTTACCATTCTCCCCTGCTCTTTTTATTACACTTCTTTTTTGCAACTGCCTGCTTCCGGCTTTCCTTCGCCGCCTGAAACTTGGATTCCTTTTGGATTTTCCAATAATTTTTCCACCTTTTTTCTGTCAATGTCCCCTCTTTCAGTGCCTGGGTAACTGCACATCCCGGTTCCCCGTTATGGGTGCAGTTACTAAATCTGCACTGTAATATTAAATCATTGATATCAGTAAAGCTGAAGTCTATACCATCATCCACAATCCACATTCCCAGTTCCCGCATCCCCGGTGTATCAATGATCCTGGCTCCATTATCCATTACAAACAGCTGGCGGTGAGTCGTAGTATGTTGCCCTTTTGAATCATCTTCCCTGATTTCTCCAGTTTCCATAAGCTCTTTTCCCAGCAGATAATTGGTGAACGTGGATTTCCCCACTCCTGATGAGCCCAGGAATACAGTCGTCTTTTCAGGCACCAGATAATTTTCCAACTGTTCCATGCCTTCCCCTGTCACAGCACTAACCACGCAGACATCAACACCCAGTGCAATCTGATTTACCAGTTCCACTTTTTCCTGGATATCTTCTGCAATATCTGCTTTTGTAAGGACAATAACAGGCTGCCCCCCGCTTTGCCACGAAACGGTCAGATAACGCTCCAGCCGTTTTATATTAAAATCATAATTCAAAGACATTAAAATAAAAACATAATCAAAATTAGCTGCTACAATCTGCTCTCCCATTCCCACATCAGGATCTTTCCTGGAAAATGCAGTTTTTCGTTCCAGTGTCTTAATAATCAGACAGTCGCCCAGAGGATTATACTCTAACTCCACATTGTCACCAACCGTGGGGAATTCTTCCTCGCAATGATCCGTAAAATATATTCCCGCCTTTAGCCTGGCATACAGATCTTCCCCATTTACTCTTACCTCATAACGTTCCCTGTGAACTGCCGTGATAAAACCAATCATTTTTTCTTTCAAAAACAACCTCTCTTCCTGTTTTCCGTCAGCAAACCAATTTACCAACGATTAAAAAAGGGCATAAAAATGCCGCGGTAATAGCCCTTATGAGCTGTCACTGCGGTTGGCTTTCCAAAAAAAGGCACAAAAAAAACACATCTTATGGTGTGTTTAACAGAGTTAAGCGATATATAAGAGTCTAAAAGCGGCATACAAAACATGTCTGTTATCCATATGCCCAATATTCAGTTATTCTTTCATTACCTCTTTCACAAATAATGCATTTGACATATCACATTCTCCTTTCAAGACCACTGATGGGTTATTTTGGTAATAACACTTCCAATTACACATAAGATAACACATTTTATTGCCATCGTCAATCATTACTTTTATATCTCCCACCAGAAACTGGCGGGAGATTACATTATTTATTGATTTTTATAAATCTTTTTTTGCCGATCCTCATGACATCGCCATTAATCAGAACACTGTTTATTTCGTCCTCATCTATTTTTTCACCATTGATCTGAATTCCGCCTTGTCTGATGAGGCGGATAAACTCACTTCTGCTTTTTATATATCCCAGTCCAATTAGTCCGGGTATGCTGTCATTTACCGTATCTTTCTCCAGGTCCAGAAGCAATGTGGGAATATCATTGGGAATTGTTTTCTTGCTAAATGCCATTTCATAGTAAGTTATTGCGCTTTGTACTTCTTGTGCATTGTGGTATAAGCCTGTAATAATTTTTGCTAATTGAAACTTAATATCCCGGGGATTGACTCCCCTTTTCAACTCAGCTTTCACCCTGTCAATTTCATCAGGGTGTTCATCGGTTGTCAGCTCGTAATACTTAATGATAAGATCATCCGGCACTTCCATCACCTTTTTAAACATCACTTCTGCCGGCTCACTCACTCCTATATAATTACCCAGGCTTTTACTCATTTTCTCTATGCCATCAAGTCCTTCAAGAATTGGCATAAATAAAGCGATTTGCTGGTCAGTTCCCATTGACTTTTGAAGCGTTCGTCCCATCAAAATGTTAAAGGTCTGATCTGTCCCCCCTAATTCAATGTCTGCCTTTATCTCTACAGAATCGTAAGCCTGCATCAACGGGTAAAAAAATTCATGGATTCCAATGGGAACACCATTCTTATAACGGTTCTGGAAATCATCCCGTTCCAGCATTCTGGCAACCGTTGACGTTGCAGCCAGTTTTATTACATCTTCAAAATTCAACTTTGAAAGCCACTCACTGTTGAATCTTACCATTGTTTTTTCTTTGTCCAGTATTTTAAATATCTGTTGGCAGTAAGTCAGTGCATTTTCCTTTACTTTTTCATCGGTCAGTGCCACTCTTCCTTTCGATTTTCCAGTGGGATCCCCGATCCTGCCTGTAAAGTCCCCAATTATAATAACTGCCTGATGACCAAGCTCCTGCATCTGTCTGATCTTTCTTAAAACAACAGCATGCCCCAGATGAATATCCGGTGCGGAAGGATCAAGACCTAATTTAATGGTCAGCGGTGTTTCCTGTTTATAGGATTGTTCCAGTCTGGCAAGTAGCTCCTCCTCATTTACACACTGGTAAACCCCTTTGCAGATAATACGCATTTGCTCTTTTGGTGTTAACATAGCTCAAATTCTCCTTGTAATAGTATTATTAATATTTGCATGCCAGATAAGAAATCCAGAAAACAAAGAGCTGAGTTAAATCAAATAAAAAAACTCCCGTCCTTCTGTTATCAAAAGGACGAGAGTGACTCTCGTGTTACCACCTTAAGTTTATAGACAACTCACGTTGTCTACCTCATCGGGTACGGCCGTGGCGATACCCTTGCACCTGATTACGGTGTGCTCTCCGTCGCAGCCTACTTCTTAAATCGGTTCGGTGCGCAGCTCCAAGATGTATTCACACTTTCTATCCATGAGCCTCTCATCAACCGGCATCTTTCTGTTTGGAATTGTAAATGCTACTCTTTCTTTTCATAGCCTTTTCTTATACTCCGAATTATAAATAATTCTTTGTAATGCAAATATTTAATTGAACAAATATTAACATGCTTTTTTTGTTTCGTCAAGCCTCAGTTTGGCAACTACATAACTGTTCCTGGGTCCATATCTGTATTATTTCTTCCCTGATGTCATCATAATGCTTTCCTGTCAGTCCAAAATCCATCTCTTTGTAAGTCCATATGGAACTTCCAATCTGATACTTCTCAAATATATCATGTACGTCACGGAACCAGCGTAGCGTGTCCGGAACAGGTGCCTGGTCAATCACTCCGAACTCACCGCAGTACAGCTGAGTACCTGCTTTTTGTGCGGCCAGAACTGCTCCCTTCACCATTATCTCTATAAACTCTTTCCCAATTGTCTCAGCTGTCGAGTTTAAAACTGCTTCCCCCTGTTCTCCTAATACGGCAGACTGTAAGCGGTAATATTCCATGCTTTCGGGATAAAAAACATCCTTTTGTGGGTCCATCTGTTTGACCCAATGGGCCTTTTGGTGCGTAAACAAAAGCGGCTCGTAAAAGTGAAAAGTAAAGATAATATTTTTATCTTCCGGCTTTTTTAGTAATTTCAATGTGCTTGCACTGTTCCATTGAATTCCGCCATAAATAATGGGTACAAATGAATCAATTTTACGTATTGCCGTCACCGTTTTGTCGATCAGGTCGTTCCAAAGCAACGCATTTTCTTTCTCCACAACCTCATTGAGCAATTCATAGGCCACGTTATCGTAGTTTTTAAATTCCGTTGCAATCCTGTCCCAGAGATTCACAAAACGTTCCTGTAAATAGGAATTATGAAACAGATCATTTTTCTGCCTGTCCCCTGCATCATTAAAATCATAGCCATACGCTTTGTGTAGATCGAGAATCACATCCAGCTTATTTGCCCTGCAACAGTCACAAATACTATGTACCAGCCGATAACCTTCCTCTTTGAGATTGCCTTCCTGATCTTCCAGAACTTCGTAATCAATGGGAAGGCGGATATGATCAAATCCCCATGCTGCAATCTGCTCAATATCCGCTTTCCCGATAAATGTACTGTAATGCTGCATATTGTGAGTGCACTGAGATAAATATCCCCCTAAATTTAACCCTCTTTTCAGTTTCATATCGCTTCACTACCTTTCCTTTCAGATAATTTTATACTATCTGATCTGACTGGCAAATGATATCATTTTCTTTTCTTTTATGTCGTTTTCATGATATAATATCAAAAGAAAAAAACGGTGCACTGGAGGGTCTTTCCCATGAATATAAAAAAAGAACTGGCGTTTCAGGAATTTGTGAGAAGAGAAAATAATTTAATCCGCGCTCCTTATACACCTGAGCAGGAATTTTATTCCGTCATAAAATCAGGAAACACAGCAAAAGTCCAGGAACTTTGCCAGGAATCTCTTTTATCAAAGAATGGACTTGGCATTCTTTCGTTTAATCACCTTCAAAATATAAAATATCATTTTGTTATCACGGCTGCCCTGGTAGCCAGATATTGTATGGAGGGCGGAATGGAACTGTCAACAGCCTACAGTCTCAGCGATTTTTATATACAAAAAGCGGATAGCTGTACGAAACCGGAAGAAGTTGCCGCGCTGCATCCCATTATGTGTCTGGACTATGCAAAACGTATGAAATTTATAAGAAAAAATAAAGCAACCTCAAGACATATAGCGGCATGCATTGACTATATCTGCGACAACCTCCATACCCGGATCACCATAGAAACACTTGCGTCTGCCATGGGTTTAAACTCCTCTTATTTATCCCGACTGTTCAAAAAAGAAGTGGGCGTGACAGTCAGTCACTATATCAGGGATAAGAAAATCGAGACTGCCAGTAATATGCTGATTTATTCTGACTATTCCCCCTCGCAGATCTCTTCTATATTGGCGTTTCCCAATCAGAGCTATTTCACAGAGATATTTCATAAGAAGACTGGAATGACTCCTCTGAAATATCGAAATCTCAACTTTCGCAATACAGAGATATAATTGAGGACTAGGTGCCTGAAGATATTTTTTTCCCAAGCATATCAATGAGCCTTTTCATTACTTTTCCAAAGAAACGTTTTGCTGGATTTATATCCACATCAAAAAAGTAAGAAGCATCAATCCAGCCCTTATCTTTCCAATAAGTACGATCTGCATCTGATGTATATATTTTACTTCGCAGACAGTTAAATAGAAATATATCATAGAATGTAGGTACTTTTTTATTGCTCTGCCCCATTTTTTCATACAACTTTTTTGCAATACTTTTTATTCTCTTCTGCCCTTTTGCATATACCCGCTTATTAAATTTAAAAACACCTTTGGGCTCTCTGTTTTCGAAATACATAGGCGAAATAATCTGTACATTACCCACCAGATCCATTGCCCAACCGGATACTGTCATTTTTAAGTACTTATAAACCTGTTTGCTCCCTCCTCCATCTGTGGTAACTACAATAAGCACCGGTTTCCCACAAAGCTCCTGCCTGTGAAATAAATAAGACAGACGATCAATAAACAGTTTCATCTGTCCTGTAACCTGATAGGCATAGACTGGACTGGATAGAATAATTGCATCTGCATTTTTCATCTTCTCTTTTATTGACTGGATCTCATCATCCTTACAGGGACATAATAATTCACTTTTTTGAAAGCAGATAGCACAGCCCCTGCATTCTGAAATATTGGACTGGCTTAATTGTAGATACTCAAACTCAATCCCAGAATCATACTTCTTTAATTCATTCCAAATCTCCATGCAGATCAGATAACTGTCTTTCCTCCTGGGACTTCCTGAAATAACCAAAACATTCATTTCCCGCTCCTCACTATCCAACGTTGGATATGATTATATTTTTTTGCACCAAAACCATAGCTTCATTTTGGTGCATGATTCACAATTTAGCATTCATAATTCATAAAGTTTGTTTCTTTAATCAGAGCTACAATCTCATCTGTTTCCTGAATAATTTTGTCCAGATTGTCTAACAGCACTCTATGCCAGTTTATCTGACTTTCTATGGTTGTTATCATATAATCCAAAGTAATTACTTCCATGGAACAGGGATTTTGCTCCTTCTCTTTTCTCCAGTCATTAATCCGGTTTTTCTGCACTTTTAAATCACCAATATGGTTTTCCACGCATTGAATGATCTCTTCTTTCTGAAGGCTGGCAATTATGGGATATAAAAGAAATTTTTCCGATGCTGCTCCCTGCAAAGGCCTGCCCATCTCCTTATATGCCAATATCTTAAGTACGTCTCTGCCCTTTTGTGTTATTTCATAAATCTGCTTTTTCTTTTCTCCTTCTTCTGGTTTATCAATCATACTGATATATCCGTCTTTTTCTAATTTTTTAATTGCATAATAGATAGAACCGGATTTTATATTATTCCATTCAGACATTCGATTGAGACTAATAAACCTTTGAATTTCATAGCCATGAGTCGGCTTAATACTAAAAAAGAATAGAATAAATAATTGTACCATGAAAAGCACCTCATCTGTAATGATAAAGTAATTATATATCCAACGTTGGATATAATCAAGTTTTTTATTATTTTTTATTTAAATATAATATTACTTCCAATAAAGATGGAAGGATCATTTCTGTCATTTTTTGATATTTTATATTTGGCTTTTTCATATCCGGTATGCAGATCACAGGAATCCGGGCTGAGTACGAAGCCTGTATACCGGCTTCACTATCTTCCAGTACAATACAATTTTCTGGATCAGCCATTAATCTTTCGCATGCCTTCAAAAATATATCCGGATTGGGTTTTCCCTTTTCAACTTCTGTGCCAAACACCATTTCATCAAAGTAGCCATCTATTCCATGTTGCACCAAAGTAAACAATGCTCTGTCTCTGGTACTGGATGACGCCAAAGCAATCCTGTATTTATTTTTCTTCAGATAATCCAACAGTTCTCTGACACCAGGTTTTAATGAAACTCCTTTTATAAAATACTCTTTCTCCCGCGATAGCGTGTAGTCCAGTCCTTCCTGTACAGAAATCGGAAGCTGGTAAAGATCCACCAGAGTTTCCATATTCCCCAGTTCTGTTTTTCCACTATAATTTTGCGCATAATTCTCTATGGTAAAAGAGTGTCCATATTTGTTTAGTAATTCCTGATATAATTGATATGATATCACTTCACTATCGATTAACAATCCGTCCAAATCAAAAATAACTGCTTCCATCATGCTCTGTTCCTCTCTCTTTTTAAATAATTTACTTCTCCTGCTGAAATCCTCACTCAGGCAAATTCCCTGCGGTAAACCAATGGAGCGGCTAAAATAACCAGCGCGCAAATGACCCATAAGACAGGCTCACAGATACATACAGCCGGATATCCCCACACTGGTACGATCATAATGGAAAACCATACTTTCCCAATCAGTTCGATTACACTGCATAGCAGAGGGAGTCCTGGATGCCCCATCCCCTGCAATGCGCTCCGCATAATTACAAGAAATGCCATTGGTGGAATCATTGGTATACTGATTTGGAGGTAAAGTACTGCACTGGAAACAACTTCCTGGCTGACACTCCCCGTAATGAGCTTTACTGCATTTTCCCCAAACAGAAATGTAAACGTAACAGCAAACAGCCACCACACACCGTAGATAAGCAGGGCCGTTTTAATCCCTTTCCCTATTCGTGTATTGCGATTGGCTCCATAATTCTGGCTGGAATAAGTAGCAATACTTGCCGCCAGAGCAAGCCCTGGATTATAGAACAGCTCAGCCAGACGGCGTGCTCCCATCTGGGCGGCTATATAGACACTGCCCAGTGCATTGATACTGCTCTGTAAAACTACGCTTCCAATATTATAAATGGTGCTCATAAGTGCCATACTGAGTCCTGTCCAGAGCATTTTATAAACAAATGCAGGTTTTACATGAAAATCTTTTTTCTGAAAACATAAATCCCGATAATTTTTTACAATATAAAAAAAGCATAATCCCCCGCTGACTCCCTGAGCGAGCACAGTCGCAATTGCCGCCCCCTGCACTCCCATTGCCAGATTTCCCATAAACAAAAAATCCAGTCCTACATTCAATACACTGCTAAAGAGTAAAAACAGCAGCGGAGTGAAGCTGTTGCCTACAGCCTGAAGCAAACTGAATTCCAGATTATACGCCATAGAAAAAGGGATTCCCGCCAGAATAATCGTAGAATAGTTGAGCGCACCTGGCAGGGTATCCTCTGGTATCTGAAGCCCCTCTATAATTGGATGCCTGAACAACAGTAAAAACATTGTAAGGAATGCACCAAAGATACAGGCGATCGTGACCATATAGCAGACAGCCTGCTTCATCTCCTTTTTTTCTCCTGCGCCAAAATACTTGCTTACAATCAGAGCCAGGCCATTATTCAATCCAAAAACAAAATTTGTAATAAGGCTGTATAGCGCCGCCGTAGCGCCAATTTCTGCCAAAGCTCCATCTCCTAACAGATGACCTGCGATTGATGCATCCGCCAGACTATATAGCTGCTGCAATAAATTTCCGAAAAAAAGAGGCAAAGAAAAATAGAGAAGCAATTGAAACGGGCTGCCTTTCGTCATATCAAGAACACGACTTTTGTGATACATCTGCATAAAACTCTTCCTCCCTGACAGATGTCTAATACAGCATTAAAACCCCACATTCTACCTGTATTTCCTACTCTCATTATATACATAAATAATACTTGCTGCTTTCACGAAAACGTCATATACTATAAAAAAAACGACAAAAGAGGGGATCTAAATGATTCGAAGCAGAAATTATGTTTCAACAGACAGCCATAGAAAAGAATTGCAGGAACAGGGCTTCCGGCTTTTTGACCTGCTTGCAAATGAAGGTGATATCCACCAATATATTGCAGATTGCATCCCTTCCCACTGGCATTTGGAATTAGAAGTTTTTATTTTATTACAAGGCAGTGTTCTGATTCAGATTGGAGACAATTCCTATTACGTGGAAGCCGGCGAAGGGTGCTTTATCAATACTGGTGTTTTGCATTCGTTTACCGCAATTGTACCTTCTCCCTGTGTCTATCATTCCTTTGTGTTTGACTCCGGTATTATAGGCGGTACGCCTGGAAGTGTTTTTGATACGATGTATGTACGTCCTTTATTGAATGCAGGACCAGATTTTCTGAAATTTGGAAGAGAAGCTGAAGATAAACCGTTTTTTCAGCAGTTTGATATCGCCTTTACTGCCTGCGCAGAGGAAAAACCCGGTTATGAATTTGTAGTTCGGGAAGCAATGTCAAAAATATTGCTTTACACAAAGGAAAGGCATCAGACTATGCCTTCCCGCAGAATGCCAACAATTCAGGAAGCCCGTTTAAAACAGATGTTGGAATGGATTGACGAAAATCTAAGAAATGCGATGACGGTGAAAGAAATTGCAGATACAGCAAATATTTGTGCCAGAGAATGCCAGCGCATATTCAGCCGGTATCTGCATTACAGCCCGATGGCTTATATTCAGCGGAGGCGGCTTTTTAAAGCTGCAGAGCAGCTTTCAACCACAGATGCCCCCATAACTGAAATTGCTTTTGACTGTGGCTTCTCAAGCCCCAGCTATTTCACCAAGCAGTTTAAATGTCTGGTTGGTGCCACCCCCACAGAATACCGCACTGCAATACAGGAAAAGCGGCTCTAATAATAGCCATATCTACGGAGTCCCGTCATTTTCCTCTTCGTATGCATCCTCCATTTTCACTGAATCTTCCATCTGCTCCTCAAGGAATTTCACGCGGATAACTGCCTGAGGCCAGTTAATAGAAATCTGACTATGTCTGCTTTTCCCCCTGGCTTCTCCCGCTATTATTTGCAATAGCTCCTCCATAACAGCCTTCGTGAGATATCCCCCCCGCCAATGAAAGGTGAAGATTTTTCCTTTTTTAATTGCCTGCTGGCATCTCTTTGCTATCTCTTCCATTTTGGTGAAAGAAAGTTTTTTATCCCTATAATAAAAATGATCCCCATCTCCGCATGCCGGAACCTTATATATCACAGGCTCATGATCCTTAAAGATTCCCTTATCATCCAGGTTAAAATAGTCATATCTCAGTTCTTTTTTCCCTAATGTATTATCAAATGTGGCATCCAGATGATACCACATCCCATTGATCCGAATCACGTTCCATGCGTGCCTGTATTTGATGTTCTTTTCCGGATTGTTCTCTGAAATAACAACAATACAGGGAATGGAAAGCCGGTCGCAAAGGATCTTCACCGACTTTGCGATTCCCTCACAAACCCCCACTCCCTGCCCCAGCGGACCCAGAATTTCATGGGAATACTGTTTTTTCAGCTTATCATAAGTAACATTTTCACAGATAAAATCATGAATGTATAGTTCTTTCTCCCAATCACTTTTATCTTTCACCACCCTGGCAAGCTTCTCCACCCTGGCCGTCATCGCCACCTGATGTTCTTTAATTTTATTCTTATCAAGTAAATAAACCGGCTTCATCTTTACCAGTGTGGAGTTATCGTAAAAGGAATATTGAAATGTGGAAGCATAAAATATCTCCGGACAATCCAATCTCAACTTAAAAAAGATATCGCTCAGCTCAGCCCCATCGATTCTTTGCACATCAAAGCTCTGTGAAAGTGACTCCAGGCCACTCTTAATGACCTGGTAAATTCTTTGTTGCTGCTTATTCATCTGACTATAGTAATATGGTTCCATTTAATATATCTCCTCTTCTATCTCAACCCCCATACGAACTACCTCCAGCAAAGTTCTTTCAGTGTCTGTAAATACAGATCTTTATCCCACCTCTGTACAATGTCTATCTTGGAAAACTCTCCCTTACCCTGGGTAGTCTTATACCCCTTATAACCAGCCCTGATTGCCTCACTGAATATTTCAAGACAAGTGCTTTCCAGATATTCCAGATCCCCATAGCAAACATCTTCAAATTGTTCTTTCATAAAATTAAGCAGCTCTTCATCTGTAATCTCATCCTGCATTTCATTCTTATACAGAAAAAAAATTTCCTGGAGCCGGATCAGCGTATCCAAATAGTTATCCTGAGAAATAAATTCAGAATCGCAGAAAATATATATAATCTGCGGAATCACGCTCTGGCCAAATTCAATTCTTCGTTCAGCTTTCAACGTATGGCTTTTCTCTTCAATCAAATCTTCCGTATCTTCCTCCGATAATTGAAGCCCATATTTTGATGTATACTGATTGGTTTCCTGTATCTGCTTCAACCACTGCTGCCGATTCATGACTTCAAGCCAATTTTGCTCATCCATATACATACCTCCATTCGTGTAAGTAGTATATCCCTTTTGAGCTGAATTTTGTAGTCTTGAGTTTTAACCGTTTTCATGGTAAAATATAAGTGTAGAGAGGAGAATATCCTCTCTACAAACTCGTTTACTGCATGCTCTTATGATACAAGTCAGAAAAATACATTCCATTCTTTAGTAGTTCATCAAATGTTCCCTGCTCAACAATATGACCATCAGAAAATACAATAATCCGGTCAAAATTTATGATGGAAGTTAGTCGGTGTGCAATTGCTATAACCGTTTTCTCCGACAGAAGGTTCATTACTTCATTCATAACAGCCTCTTCCGTTATATTATCCAAGGCAGAAGTCGCTTCATCCAGAATTACAATATTATTTTTCTGAAACCACAGCCTGGCTAATGCCAGTCTCTGCCTTTCACCTCCAGATAATATCATACCACGTTCACCGATAAGCGTATCAATTCCGCGATCCATTTTTGACACCGAATCATTTAGCTTCATTTTCTTTAATATTTCCTGGATGTATTGGTCATTTTGGTTCTGGTTATGAACAATATTCTCTCTGACCGTACCATCAAATACCGGAGCTTCCTGTGAGATATAGCTTACATTTTTATACAGACTTTCCAGGCTTATGTCCCTTAATTCACTACCATCAATCTGAATACTGCCAGAATCATATTTTAATAATCCCAATAAAAGTTTAATTAGTGTTGTTTTTCCGGAACCACTACTCCCCACAAGCGCTATTTTTTCTCCCTTGTGAATCTCAACATTCAAATTATTAATAACTTTCTTGTTATTATATTGAAAGCAAAGATCTGTTATCTTAATATCGCCTTGTTCTACTTCAACACTCTTTCCTATCTCTAATTGCTCATCTTCTTTCATGTTGAGAATTTTTTCAAATCTGCAGTATGTAGCTTTATCCAGTTTATACTGGACAGTTAATACATTAAAGATTGCAATTGGTGTATAGGCATTTTCAACCAGGGAAATAAGTGCCACTGAGGTTCCTATCGAGACAGATGGATTCAACCAGGCGTATATAAGGATTCCTACATTTAAAAATGCTACAAGTATTGCAAATATGGTGAAAAATGCTTCGTGGATCATATTCATCTTTACTTTAGATTTTATAATCTCATTCTTCGAATTTACTGCTTTTTCTATTTCATAAGGAAATCGGCAGCTCATTCGAAATGTGACCATCTCCATAAATCCGCGAACCAGATAATGATTCATCATTTCTTCATTGCACAAGATTTTTTCCTTGATTGAATACAGTAACTTCAAAAGTAAATTCGTGACGATAAATACAAAAACATAACCGAACAATATTAAGTAAGTGATAAACGGATTCAATTTCCATATAAAAAAGACGCTAAATAAAATGGTTGGTATCAATTGCCTGCAAACACATAACCAATACTCAAAAATAAATTTTCCTGCATTTGCCCCATTCTCAATACTTTGTGTAAGTTTTCCTGTACCCAACGATTGATACTCAATATACTGGATTTTACTAACCTTTTTTAAAGCCTGTACTTTAAAATCTAAATAAATTCCACTTCGAAGCTTTTGATTTGGATATTCGTCAAAATAATTTAGCAAGTAAAAACTAATTAATACAATTCCATAAACAAGAATAGTATCTACTCTGATTGTGTGATCATTAAACTCATCAATTATCTTTTGAAAAAATCTTATTTTATAGTTTGTTAAAAATGCAATTAATAAACCGGTTATAACGTATAAGGCAATCGCCTTTCTATTCTCTTTTATGACTTCTTTTATTTGGCTCATTCCTGTACTCCTTTTTATTTAAGCTGATTGGAAAAAGGGTCAGTACAGTTGAGACTGTTAACATATTTTAAAATTAACCTCAGCACAATCTGCTAACAGATTATATCAACTGTACTGAGTAGTTACCTCGGATGCTTTTCAAAAGGATACACCGCCTGTCTTTGATAATTAGATTCTTATCACTTATCGCCATAATGGTATCTACAAGCCAAAATATAGATATTTTCATTATCAATTTTATATATCAACCGATCTTTATCGTTTATTCTTCTGCTCCAAAATCCAGCTAGATTTCCACTAAGAGCTTCTGGCTTTCCAACTCCTTCGTTCCCATTTCTAGCTATATCTTCAATTAAATGATTTATTTTTCTTAATGTTTTTCTATCTTCCGTCTGCCAATAAATATAATCATCCCAGCCGTTCTTTGTAAACACTTTATTCATCAGCTTCTACCTCAGGAAGATCATGAGTAGATACCAATCCATTTTCTAACTGAGCCTTTGATTCAATTAACCAATCATAATTACTTTTATTTCCCATTACATATATATTTTCCATCATATTGTTATAGGATTCTTCAGATAGCATAACAACATTTTTGTTATCTTTTCTTGTAACTATCATTGTCTCATAATCATCTGTGATTTTATCCATATATGTCTTCATATTATCTCTTAACGTTGTATAATTAACTGCCAACATAAAAGCACCTCCTTATGGTCAGTTTTCTGTACTTTTCATTATACCGTACAGATATCTGTACGTCAATAGTAATATTATATGCAAAATAATAAAAAAAATCCCCAGAACATCTCTGTTCTGAGGATTTGAAGTTTGCAAATATTATCTCTTTGAGAACTGCGGCGCACGACGAGCTGCCTTTAAGCCGTATTTCTTTCTTTCTTTCATTCTTGGATCTCTTGTTAAATATCCTGCTTTTTTAAGAACTGGACGGAATTCGATGTCAGCTTTCAGTAAAGCTCTAGCGATTCCGTGTCTTACAGCACCAGCCTGTCCGGTGAAACCACCGCCGTGTACGTTTACTAAAACGTCGAACTTATCTACTGTCTCTGTTGCTGTTAATGGCTGACGAACTACAACCTTTAATGTCTCAAGACCGAAGTACTGATCGATGTCTCTCTTATTGATAGTGATCTTACCTGTACCTGGTACTAAATATACTCTAGCGATAGATTTTTTTCTTCTACCTGTTCCGTAAAATTTTGCATTAGCCATGATAACTTCCTCCTTTCAGCACCTCTGATTAAAATTTGAATTCTAAAACTTCTGGTTTCTGAGCAGCGTTATCATGTTCTGCGCCAGCATATACGTGAAGTTTTGTTATCATGCTTCTTCCTAAAGGTCCCTTTGGAAGCATTCCCTTAACTGCTAATTCAATAACTCTTTCAGGCTTTTTAGCCATCATTTCTCTTAAAGTTGTTTCTTTCATACCGCCAACATAGTCAGAATGGCTGTAGTAAATCTTCTGATCTAATTTCTTACCGGTAACTTCAATCTTATTTGCGTTTACTACGATTACATAATCACCGCAATCCATATGTGGTGTGTAAATCGGTTTGTTTTTTCCTCTTAATACTTTAGCTACTTCTGAAGCCAAGCGTCCTAATGTATATCCTGTAGCGTCAACTACGTACCATTTTCTTTCAATTGTTGCTGGACTAGCCATAAAAGTCTTCATTGGACAACCTCCTGTAAATTATGGTGTTTTTAAGCATTATGGTGCGAAAAATCGTCACCATTTCTCGAAAAGCTGAAAACAACTTTCCAAAAGTTATATTACAAAATGCTCATTCCGGGGCTTGGCTTGAACATTTTCGTCTAACGTCACAGTTATACATTATATTACATTTCTACCTGTGTGTCAACCTTTTTTCCTGTAAAAACAGGGGTTTTTTCCTTTAAAATCAAGGCTTTGCAGGATGACTTCCAGTTACCATCCATCCATTTCCTAATTCGTCAGAATGAAAACTGTAAAATCCGTATGCTCTGCCTGGAATAATCCGGTTATCCTCTTCCTCATCTTTTACCAATACCGTATGAGCTCCGTTTCTCACCGCCTGATGCACCACACGGATCAGGAGTCGTTCAAAATCATCTTCCCTGCATCTGTGAATTATCAGACTTGCTTCCTTATGAGATGGAATCCGATGCTGATATAGAGTATAGCTCCACTCCTTATTTTCACCCTTAATTTCTTTCTCAAGTTCTTTTTCATACTCAAGGCTTACCAGGGTAAGACCTTTTGCTGCTGCTTTTGGTCCTGCTGCGTTCCGGTCCCTGGCATCTATAATCTCTTCCATATATTGGGGGGGATAAACTCCCATACCTACCTTCATCAGGGTACCTGCAATGATTCTCACCATGTTATATAAAAATCCATTACCCTTAATCCGGATTGTTATGAGATCATCAGACTTTAGAACCTGAAGACTGTAAATAGTACGCACCGTCTCCTCTGCCTGCCCTCTAGCAGTACAGAAACTTTTAAAATCATGTTCTCCCACTATATAGGCCGATGCTTCTCTCATCTTCTCCACATCAAGGGGAAAATAGCAGAAATAGCTGTACAGCCGCATGGTTGGAATTTCTATCTTACGATTCATTATCTTATAATCATATGTTTTAACGCAGTTCTGCTTCCTGGGGTGGTAGGTTTCCGATACCTCTTCTGAGTGAAGTACCCGTATGTCATCTGGCAGCCTTTGGTTTAAGGCAAAACAGATCTTGTCTGCAGGCATTCGGTTTTCTGTATCAAAAACTGCCACATTTCCCTCCGAATGCACTCCGGAATCTGTTCTGCTGGCACCTGTTACAGTAATTGGCTCCTTTAATAAGTCTGTCAGAGTCCGGTTTAAAACCTCCTCAATGGTGATACCATTGTTCTGAATCTGCCAGCCGCAGTAATTGGTTCCGTCGTAGGCAACGATCATCTTAACCCGTTTCATAAATCCTCCTTTGTTCTTAAAAGCTCTGCACTCTCAGGATCCGGAGACCTATGATGATGGCAAGGTAAAGAAAATATACCAGATATGTGACCCGGTCCTGATTTCCGTACTTAAGAGGCTTCATCTTCGTCCGGCCTTCTCCCCCCCGGTAGCATCTCGCTTCCATCGCCATAGCCAGGTCTGTGGCACGGCGGAATGCTGAGATAAAAAGAGGAACCAGAAGGGGAATCATGTTTTTCGCTTTCTGGATCAGATTTCCGGTCTCAAAGTCTGCACCTCTGGCCATCTGTGCTTTCATGATCTTATCTGTCTCTTCAACCAGAATCGGAATGAACCGCAGTGCAATGGACATCATCATGGATACCTCATGAACCGGCACACGGAAACGGTTTAAGAAATCAAGACTCTTTTCCAGACCGTCCGTCAGCTGGTTGGGTGTGGTGGTCAGCGTCATGATGGAAGATCCTACAACCAGATAGATTAACCGGATTCCCATAAATCCAGCCACAATAATTCCTTCTTTTGTAATCTTTAAAAATCCCAAAGATACAACTGCCGTTCCTGGTGTCAGAAACAGATTGAAGCTGACGCTGATCAGCAGCAGAAATACAATTGCTTTTAAGCCTCTGACCATGAACTTAAGAGGAACATTACTGAGCTTAATGGCCGCTGCAAGAAATACAGTCGCAATCACATAAGCCCAGATATCATTTGCAATAAATAGGGATATGATAAAAACCATGGTCCCAAACAGCTTTGTCCGGGGATCCAGCTTATGAAGAATGGATTCCACCGGGTAATACTGCCCTAATGTAATATCTTTCAGCATAATATCTCCCTGTCTATTTTCCCAGAAGCCTTATAATCTCGTCTCTGGCCTCTTCAATTGTTGTAATGCTGGTATCAATGGGAACACCGTGGGATTTCAGGGTTTGAACCACATATGTGATCTCAGGAGCTGCCAGACCCATTGCTTCCAGTTCCTTATAATGCTGAAATACTTCCTTTGGTGTATCATCAAACACTTTTTCTCCATGGTTCATGACCAGAATCCGGTCTACGTACCGTGCCACATCCTCCATACTGTGAGACACCAGAATAATTGTCATATTCCGTTCCTCATGCAGACGCTTAATCTGATCCAGAATCTCATCTCTTCCCTTTGGATCCAGCCCTGCAGTAGGCTCATCAAGAATCAGGACATCAGGATTCATGGCTAGAACACCTGCGATTGCAACCCGCCGCTTCTGACCCCCGGAAAGTTCAAAGGGAGACCGCTTATAGTAGCTTTCGTCAAGTCCTACCATGGTAAGGGCTTCCTTTGCCCGTTTCGCTGCTTCTTCCTTATTGAGACCCTGATTTTTAGGGCCAAAGCAGACATCGGTAAATACATCAATCTCGAAAAGCTGATGCTCGGGATACTGAAATACAAGTCCGACATGACTTCTCAGCGCCCGCATATCGTAGCCTTCCTCATAAATATTTCTTCCATTATAATATAGTTTTCCGTCGGTAGCGCGGAGCAGTCCGTTTAGATGCTGGATTAAGGTTGATTTTCCTGAACCGGTATGGCCGATCAAGCCCACGAATTCCCCATCCGCTATCTCCAGATTCACATCCTTTAATGCATGCTGTTCAAAGGCCGTACCTTTTCCATATATATAATTAATATGCTCTGCTTTAATTGCCATGGTTTCCTCCGTTCTCCAGAATCACTTCTCCGGGGAAACGCTCTGCAAACCGCGGTAAAAGATTCTCCATCAGTTCATCCAGTGTCAATATCCCGTCAGGCAGATCAAGACCTTTCTGCTTTAACTCATAAGCAAGCTCTGTGACCTGTGGAACATCTAAACGGTAGGACTTTAATTTCTCCACCTGTGAGAATATCTCACGAGGCGTGCCGTCCATTACTACCTTACCCTCATCCATAACGATCACTCTGTCAGCGCCTGTTACCTCTTCCATGTAATGGGTGATAAGAAGAACTGTGATTCCCTCTTTCCTGTTCAGTTCGTGAACGGTTTTCACTACCTCTTTGCGTCCGTTAGGATCTAACATGGCTGTAGGCTCATCTAAGACGATGCACTGGGGTCTCATTGCCATTACGCCGGCTATGGCAACACGCTGCTTCTGACCGCCAGAAAGCCTGTTAGGGGACTTTAAGCGGTATGCTGCCATACCTACGCTTTTTAAGCTTTCGTCCACCCGTTTCCAGATCTCCTCGGTTGGAACACCCAGATTTTCCGGGCCGAATCCCACATCCTCTTCAACAATATTTCCTATAATCTGATTATCCGGGTTTTGAAAAACCATTCCTGTCTTTTTACGGACTTCCCATAGATTTTCTTCCCTGGAAGTATCTAAATCCTGAATCCATACCGTACCCTCAGTGGGCAGCAATATGGCATTCAGCTGTTTGGCAAAGGTAGATTTCCCTGATCCGTTATGGCCAAGTATGGCTATGAACTGACCATTTTCCAGATCCAGGCTCACATCGTCGATGGCACGTTTAATTTCTTCAATATTTTCTTCTTCATCTTTTCTGATATAATCAAATATCAGTTTAGACGTTTTTATTATTCCCATAGCAAGCCTTTCTTTAAAAGTGATACACCCGTATGCCACATAATTTTAGTTGAATATTGCATAACAGTCAAGCGTCGGCATGTATCTTTTGCAAAAACCAAGGATTTAAAGCGAAAATTGGCAAAAAAACGTTTCACCTAAGAAAAAAAGATAGATGATACAGATGCTTCCATCCATACCATCTATCTGCTTTATTGTACCCATAAGCCTGATTCATTAACCTTATAATTTCCAACTACCGTTGTATTGGTCGCCAGGCTTCCGTCACCATTCAGATAATACCATTTTCCTGGAAGCGGCTGAATCCATCCGGTCGCCATATCACCGTCGGTATTAAAGTAATACCAGATTCCATTAAGTTCCTGCCAGCCAGTCTTCATAGCGGCTTCTGAGTCCATGTAGTACCATTTCTCATCAACCTTCTGCCAGCCGGTTACAGCGTAACCATCCTGCTTAAAATAATACCATTTTCCGCTGATCATTTTCCAGCTGTCAGTCACATAGTTACCATCTTCTGCGCGGTACTTCTTACCGTCCTGGTAATTTGCCCATACGCCCAGCGTCTCTCCCAGTTCCTGTACTACCGAATCATCAGAGGTAGTGATGTCTCCCTCTTTTAAATAATCATCCTGAGATGAATCCTTTAAAATAGCCTTTACAGTGTAAAAGTATTTATAACCGCTGTTCATATAAGGAAGAAGATCTGCTGATGTGGAAGATGTGGTCAGGCTTTTAATCCAGATTCCGCCCTCCTGATATAACACCACCTGGTATCTGGAAGCAAAAGGAACCTTTTTCCAGGATGCCTTGGTCTTAGCCGTATCACTCCAGCCTGCCTTTTCCGGGGACTCCAGCTTTGCTACAGGTACGTAGGAGAAAGTAACGACAGTCTCTTCGTCCTGACTATTCACAGAAAGGAGATTGGCACCTTTTACAGTACAGTCTGATCTCTCGTAAGAACCAGCGATATGAATGGTACCTTTTACTTTCTTTCCAGGTTCCCATTTATCCTCTTCGATGCTCCACTTCGGACTTTCTTCTGAATAATTCACTTTTACAGTTGGCACATTAATTCCATCTGTCCATGAACTCTTACTGCCATTCTCCACGTAAATCCTTAAGCTTCCTGACGCTGATGCCGTTATTCCGGTACCAAGAATCATGATCATGCTTAAAAGCAGAAACCATATTCCTTTCCCTTTTCTCCAATTCATCAATCTCTACTTCCTTTCTTCCCTACTTTCTCCAGATTCCCTCTCCATCTATTGTAAAACCGCTGATGTTAGTGTTGACTGCTTTTGATCCTTCACCTGGATAAAAATAAAACCAGTTGCCGTCAATCTGCTTCCAGCCTTCCTGCATAACGCCCTTGGAATCAGCATAATACCACTTATTGTTATAGGAGATCCAGCCAGTTATTACAGCACCCTCAACTCCACTTGTTGTGGATGGGTTTAAATAATACCATTTGTTATCGGCTTTGTACCAGCCTGTCAGCATTGCTCCATCATTATTAAAAAAATAGGTTTTGTCGCCTTTTTGCTGCCAGCCAGTGAGCATGATACCGCTGCCGTCAAAAAGATACCATATATTATTGATTTTAGACCAGTTATTCTTTAAATAACTTCCATCTGGGTATCGATAGCTCCAGGTGTTTCCGTTCTTAATCCAGCCTACTGCTCCGGTAGATGCAGTGCCGCTGTCCTGTCCGCTGCCGTCTGATACCTTCTCCTGAGGTACATATACCTCACCGGATTCAGTCCAGTCACTGTTCTTTCCGTATTTATCCTCAGTGCTGCTGTATGGCACTGTACGTACTTTAAAACTGTAGGTGCCTGCTTTGGTCATATAGGGATAAAAATTATAAGAAGTCGCTTTCAGTTTCTCTACCTTCTTAATAATGGAGCTTCCGCGGTACAAATATACATCGTAAGCTCCGGAGCCGTTATCTGGAGCACTCCATCTGGCATTACCAAAACCAGAATCCTTCCAGTCAGCATCTTCCGGAGACTCATAGGTACCTTTCACCGGTTTAAACGTAAATGTTACATATAAAGTATCCGTACCTGAACGGTTTGAGGAAACATAGGTACCGCCTTTAATCGAGATATTACTCGACTGATAGCCTCCTTTAAATGCATACTCATCAGCATTTGTAGCATGCAACGTCACCTTCATCTTCGGTTCAGAACCAATCTTCATTTCCTTGCTGTCGGATGTAATCCAGTCCAAGTCTGACACTTCGTATCTGTTGTTGTTGGTGTAAACATAATTACCGCTTTCCGATGTTGTAGAAAAAGATGTCTCAGAAGGCAGAGTGTCTCCAGTGGAAATGTCTTCAAGTCCTACGTTAATCGTTACAGACGTTATAGTTTTTACAGTAGCCGCCATTGTCTCAAATGGTATGCTGGCCATCAATACCCCCAGTGCAGAGACGAAAGTCACCAGTCTCTTTAAACGCTTCATACTTAATACCTCCCGTTTTTATTTTAGCGGATTATAACAATAGAACCATAATATTCTACAATTTACATTATAGCCCTGAAAGCAATTGTCCGTCAACTTACGATATTCTTTCTTTATTCTTGCGTTTCTTAACTGAGGGGGAAATAAAAATCCCGATAAGGAATCGCTTCCTTACCGGGATTTTATTATTAATTATACAAGCTCAAGAAGTACTTCCATTGCTGCATCACCTTTACGCTGGCCGATCTTAACGATACGTGTATAACCACCGTTACGGGATACATACTTTGGTGCAACCTCATCAAACAGCTTCTTTGGAAGATCAACAGACTTTGTATTCTTCTTTCTTCCTGCAGCTTCAGACGGAACTTCTGTTACATCGTAAAGGACCTTTAACATCTGTCTTCTTGCATGAAGTCTGGAAGGAAGATCTTTCTTGATCTCTTTCTCTACTTCATCATAAACAGTTACTTTCTTGCCGTTTACAACATCTTTTACTCTCTTGCCGTCTTTATCTTTACGTGCAACTTTAGCTGTTACCTTAACAGTTTCAAAGTTATCTTTCTCTTTTACTGCTAAAGCGATCAGGCCTTCTGCAACTTTGCGGATTTCCTTTGCTCTTGCTTCTGTTGTCACGATCTTGCCATTATAGATTAATGCAGTTACCTGGCTTCTGATTAATGCTTTTCTCTGACTGGAAGTTTTTCCCAGTTTTCTATATCCTGCCATCTCAATATTCCTCCATTTGTGGAACACGGATACATGCTTCTTCGGTCTTACTGTATCAGTGCTTAATCTCCATAAATCAACTGCTTAAGCGAATCAATTATGCATTGGTATCATCGCTCGGATTCAGCTGTAAGCCTAATTCCTTCAACTTTGCCAACACTTCTTCTAAAGACTTGCGGCCTAAGTTTCGAACCTTCATCATATCCTCAGAAGTTCTGTTGCACAGTTCTTCTACCGTATTGATTCCGGCTCTCTTAAGACAATTATAAGAACGAACGGAAAGCTCCAGTTCATCTATATTCATCTCCAGAACTTTTTCCTTCTCATTGTCTTCCTTCTCCACCATAACTTCTGCAGTCTTGGCGTTCTCAGACAAATCAATGAACAGGTTCAAATGCTCACTCAGTACCTTTGCAGCCAGGCTGACTGCTTCATCTGGTGCCAGAGTTCCATTTGTAAATACATCTAATGTCAGCTTATCATAATCGGTAACCTGACCTACTCGGGTGTTTTCTACCGTCATATTGACGCGTTCTACTGGTGTATAAATAGAATCAACAGCTATCACACCTATCGGTAAATCTTCACTCTTATTCTTGTCTGCACTCACATAGCCACGGCCTTTTGTGATAGTAAGTTCCATATAGAACTTGCTGTCTGTACCGCCGCTAAGTGTAGCGATAACCTGATCCGGGTTCATGATCTCGATATCGGGATCAGCCTGGATATCAGCAGCAGTTACCACACCTTCGCCTTCAAACTCGATGTATGCAACCTTTGCTTCGTTGGTATCGCTGTTGTTTTTAATAGATAAGCTCTTGATGTTCATAATGATCTCAGTTACATCTTCCTTAACACCAGGAATAGAACTGAATTCATGCAAAACGCCGTCGATTTTTACCTGGCTGACTGCAGCGCCCGGTAAGGAAGAAAGCATGATTCTTCTTAAGGAATTACCTAAAGTCGTGCCATAACCTCTTTCAAGCGGTTCAACTACAAACTTGCCATATTTTTTATCTTCTGAGATTTCAGCAATCTCAATGTTTGGTTTTTCAAAATCGAACACTAATAGCCCCTCCTTTTGGGTATTTTGTATCGAGGGTCTTATACTCAAACCTTGCCCGGAAGCATAACGCCCCCGGGCGAAAGCCAGCTTCTATCAACAGACTTTCAATTATTTGGAGTACAACTCGACGATAAGCATTTCATTCACTGGAACATCAATCTCATCTCTTGTTGGTAACTCTTTAACAGTACCACGTAAATTCTCATGGTCAACATCAAGCCATGCGGGAACCATACGGCCAGCCGTTGTTTCCTGAACACTTTTAAATCTTGCATTGGATTTGCATTTTTCTTTTACTTCGATTACATCGCCAACTTTTACGATGAAAGAAGGAATGTTTACGCATTTACCATTTACAAGAATGCTCTTATGGTCAACCATCTGTCTGGTCTCTCTTCTTGTTCTTCCGAATCCCATACGGAAAACTACATTGTCAAGTCTTCTCTCAAGAAGAATCATAAGGTTTTCACCAACCATACCATTCATTCTTTCAGCCTTGGCATAATAGTTACGGAAAGGTTTCTCAAGCACACCGTAGATGAATTTAGCTTTCTGCTTTTCTCTCAGCTGAATGCCGTACTCACTCATCTTTCTGTTTGCTCTTTTTAATTCTCTCTTTGATTTTTTATCTATTCCTAAATAGATCGGATCAAGACCAAGGGATCTACATCTTTTAAGAACAGGAACTCTATCAACTGCCACTGTAATTACCTCCTAATTAGACTCTTCTACGTTTTGGTGGACGACATCCGTTATGTGGTACAGGAGTTACGTCCTTGATGCTGGTTACTTCTAAACCGCATGCCTGAAGTGCACGAATAGCTGCTTCACGGCCTGAACCAGGACCTTTAACCATAACGTCTACTGATTTTAAACCATGTACAAGAGCTGCTTTAGTAGCAGTTTCTGCCGCCATCTGAGCTGCATATGGAGTAGATTTCCTTGAACCTCTAAATCCCAGACCACCAGCACTTGCCCATGATAATGCATTACCCTGTGTATCAGTTAATGTCACAATTGTGTTATTAAAAGATGACTGGATATGTGCTTGTCCGCGTTCAACGTTTTTCTTTACGCGCTTTTTTGTCACTTTTTTAGTAGTGGACACTTTTTTAGCCATTTTAAACTAACCTACTTTCTTTATAGTTGCTCCGCCCTGCCCGCAGCCGCGTAACGCAGGGTACGAAATCTGAATCCTGTTATTCCTGTTTTTAAAACATGTAACGTGATTCGCTGTTAATTTTAGTATCTTACTTTTTCTTGTTTGCTACAGTCTTTCTTGGACCCTTACGAGTTCTTGCGTTGGTCTTGGTTTTCTGACCACGAACCGGAAGACTCTTTCTATGACGGATTCCGCGATAGCATCCGATTTCCTGAAGTCTCTTGATGTTCATAGCGATTTCTCTACGTAAATCACCTTCAACAGTCTGGGATTCAGTAATTACTTCTGCAATTCTCTTTACTTCGTCATCGGTTAAGTCCTTAACACGAGTGTCAGGATTAACGCCAGCAGTTGTAAGAATGCGGTTTGAACTGGTTCTACCGATACCGTAGATGTAAGTTAAACCGATCTCAACACGTTTTTCTCTTGGTAAATCAACACCTGAAATACGAGCCATGTGTGTAGTACACCTCCATTAATTATTTTAACCTTGTCTCTGCTTATGCTTAGGATTTTCACAGATTACTCTGATACTGCCTTTTCTTTTGATGATTTTGCATTTTTCGCAAATCGGCTTGACTGATGATCTAACCTTCACAGCAATTCTCCTTTCCGTTATGCGCCCTTTCACATGCAAAGGTTGATCCCCCGCACCTGATTCTTCTATATAAATCCGGCGGCAAAGGAGCGTCCTTCCAAAAGAGCTTTCTGAGTATACCCGCAGTGTGTTTTTATCTTAAAACCAGTGCTGCCCTCATGGGCATAATACACCCAGTATTTCAACAAAGTCGCTATAGCATTATAACACTGTTTCTTTTAAAATGCAAGCGGTTTTTCCTATATATTTATTAACCCTTTGCCCTGGCGTGTCGCGCTCCTGATGTGGAACGCGCCGGACCTGGACGCTTTATTTATCTCGCCAGATGATTCTTCCCTTGCTTAAATCATAAGGAGACATCTCAATGGTTACCTTATCACCTGGTAAAATACGAATGTAGTTCATGCGAAGTTTTCCGCTTATGTGCGCTAATACCTGATGCCCGTTTTCCAGTTCAACCTGGAACATGGCATTGGGAAGCTTCTCCACAACGGTGCCTTCAATTTCAATAACATCTGCTTTTGACATAAAGCTTACCTCCTAACAACCTGATCTTCTCTTTTGAAACATCGGATGAAATGTTTGATCTCTTCATCAGTGACTCTTTTATTTTCCCGGATTTTATCTCCCGGGGACTGTTTCTCCCACAAAAGGGGGATTACATGCTTTTTCTTTTTTTTCTTGGGGCAGTCAAGACATCTTATTTTTCCGTCCACCAGATATATATATTCGCCTTCCTCACGCAATATGAAGAAAAATTCTCCTTTGTCGTGCCCTGCCGTTGATTTTACCAATAAACCGGTGTATTCACTCATCGGTCTATTCCCCGCAGACAGAGGAAACCAGACTTAATATCTCCGGCTCACCTTCTGTGATAAGAACCGTGTTCTCATAGTGAGCGGACAGCTTTCCGTCTTCTGTTACTACGGTCCAGTCATCATCAAGCCAGACCACCTCCAATGTTCCCTCATTAATCATGGGCTCGATGGCAAGTGTCATTCCTGGTCTTAATTTGATTCCCCGTCTTCTTGTGGAAAAATTCGGTATTTCGGGATCCTCATGAAGATGGGAACCGATTCCGTGGCCGACTAAATCCCGGACAACGCCATAACCGAACTTTTCTGCATATTTCTGGATTGCTGCAGATATTTCACCTAAATGATTGCCAGATTTTGCATATTTAATCCCTTCAAAGAAACATTGTTTCGTCACTTCCATGAGTTGGCCCGCTTCAGGAGTGATCTCTCCGATCCCATAAGTCCTTGCTGCATCAGAATGAAATCCTTTGTAAATAACCCCTGCATCAAGACTTACAATATCTCCTTCTCTCAGCACACGCTTCTTACTTGGAATCCCGTGAACCACTTCATCATTGACTGATACACAGATGGAGGCAGGATAACCATTATAATTTAAGAAAGAAGGTGTACAGCCATAGCTTCTTATGATCTCTTCACCCAGATGGTCAATATCCCAGGTCGTCATTCCCGGCTTCAAGGCCTTCTTCAGTTCTTCATGAGTGATGCAAAGAATTCTTCCAGCCTCTCTCATAAGTTCTATTTCTCTTGCAGATTTAATCGTAACTGACATAAACTATGCTCCTAGGATGTCAGTGATATCGAAGAACACTTTATTTAATTCCTGTGTTCCGTCAACATTCACCAGCACGCCAGCTTCTTTATAATAATCAATCAATGGTCTGGTCTGATCATGGTAAACCGCCAAACGTTTTTTTACGGTTTCCGGCTTATCATCATCTCTTAAGACAAGTTCTGAACCACAGACATCACATATTCCCGGAACCTTGCTGGGATTATACACAATATGATATGTAGCTCCGCAGGATATACAGGCACGTCTTCCTGACATTCTGTTGATAATATTCTCATCGGAAACGTCAACGTTTATCGCAAAGTCTATCTTCTGTCCCATTTCAGTAATGGCTTTCTGAAGGCTTTCTGCCTGGGGAATGGTTCTTGGAAATCCGTCCAGTACGTAACCGTTCCTGCAGTCTTCCTGCTGTATACGGCCCATCAGCATACCGATGGTAAGTTCATCCGGTACAAGAGCTCCCAGATCCATATATTCCTTTGCTTTTCTTCCCAGCTGCGTTCCTTCTTTTATGTTGGAACGGAAAATATCTCCGGTAGACACATGAGGAATCTGATATTTCTCAGCAATTTTTTTAGCCTGGGTACCTTTGCCGGCACCAGGGGCACCTAACATGATGATTTTCATCAACAGTCCCTCCATTAATATAAGGTTTAAATAGCACAAATCCCAAGGAAAAACACGCCACGGCGTGCTTCCCTTGGTTTGCTTTCTAATCGTTTAAAAATCCTTTATAGTAACGCACAAGCATCTGGGACTCAATCGCCTTTAATGTCTCCAGCACAACACTGACAATAATGATCAGGGATGTACCACCGAAGGAAAGACGGCTTACACTGAATAAGCCGGAAACCATAATCGGAATGATACAGACGATAGTCAGACCGCATGCTCCTATAAATACGATATAGTTTAAAATTGAATTAAGGTAATCACTGGTTGGCTTACCTGGGCGGATACCCGGGATAAAACCACCGGACTTTTTCATATTATTTGCGACTTCAAGGGGATTAAATGTAATTGAAGTATAGAAATATGCAAACACGATGATAAGCGCGATATAAACCACAAGACCAACTGTATATGCAGGTCTTTCGGGTTTAAACCAGTTGGAAGAACTGAGTGCGGCTAAAATATGTCCGCCGATGCTGTCGTAGTTAATCCTGCTTCCCATAAACTGGGAGATCACTACGGGGAATGACATGATGGAAGAAGCGAAAATAACCGGGATAACACCGGCGGTATTTACCTTCAGCGGAATGTTGGTTGCTTGTCCGCCTACCATCTTGCGTCCCTGCATCTTTTTGGAGTACTGCACAGGAATTCTTCTTTCACCATCCTGAAGGATGATGACGAATACAACGATTGCGACAATCACTGCAATAATAATGATCGCTGCAACAGCAGCTACTGCAACTGACTTACCAGACATAAATCTGGTATAAAGTGTAGATGCATCGGAAGGGAAGCTGGAAATGATGTTAAACAAAAGGACAATGGAGATACCATTACCCACACCGTTTTCCGTAATACGCTCACCGATCCACATCAGGAGCGCACTACCTGCCGTCATGGTAACTACTGCAATGATAACGCTTAATGCATTATATTCTTTTAACAGTCCCTGGCCTCCGAATCCCATCGCCATAGCGATAGATTCGATTAAGGCCAGAGCAACTGTAACATAGCGGGTGTATTCTGCAATCTTCTTTCTTCCATCCTCACCGTCCTGCTGCATTTCCTCAAGTTTGGGAATTGCAATGGTAAGGAGCTGCATGATAATGGAAGATGTGATGTAGGGGGTAATGCTCAGCGCAAAGACGGACATATTGGTAAAAGAGCTACCTGTCACTGCGTTAAAAAATCCAAACGCATCGTTATTATTCTGAGCAAAAAAATCTTTGAAAAAGCTTGTTTCAACTCCTGGAATCGGCAACTGTGAGCCGATTCTGGTAACCACCAGCATCAGGAACGTATAGATGAGTTTCTTTCTTACGTCCTTGATCTTGAATGCATTACGGAGTGTTTTTAACATATTAGATCACCTCGCAGGTTCCACCTAAAGCCTCGATTTTGGTTTTTGCGCCTTCGCTGAAAGCACCTACCTTTACTGTAAGCTTTTTGGTTAATTCTCCATTTCCAAGGATCTTAACTCCATCACGCGGATTCTTAACGATACCGCTCTCTAATAAAGTCTCAACAGTCACTACTGTACCGTTGTCGAATGCTTCTAAAGCGCCTACATTAATGCCAATGATTTCTTTTGTATTTCTATTTGTAAAGCCTCTCTTCGGAATACGTCTGTATAAAGGCATCTGACCACCTTCAAAACCTGGTCTGGTAGCTCCGGAACGAGCCTTCTGTCCTTTATGACCTTTACCTGCTGTCTTACCGTTACCTGAACCGTGACCGCGGCCTCTTCTGAAGTTATCGCTGTGTTTGGAACCCAACGCAGGCTGTAAATTTGATAAATCCATCGCTTGCACCTCCTTACTGTTTTCTCTTAAATCTCTTCAACTTTTACTAAATGACGCACGTTAGCGATCATACCTCTGACTGCACCATTGTCCGGCATCTCAACTGTTTTGTGAAGCTTCTTTAAGCCTAATGCTAAAACGGTTGCTTTGTGCTTCGGTATAGCGCCGATCGGGGATTTCACCAATGTGATTTTTAATTTATCTGCCATCTTCTTATCCTCCTTAGCCTAAAATCTCTTCAACAGATTTGCCGCGAAGCCTTGCAACTTCCTCAGGAGTCTTTAACTGAGTTAATCCTTCGATTGTAGCCAAAACTACATTCGTCTTATTATTGGAGCCTAAAGACTTTGTACGGATATTCTTAATACCTGCAAGCTCTACAACTGCACGGGCAGGACCTCCCGCGATAACTCCTGTACCTCCGGTTGCTCTCTTAAGAAGTACGGAAGCACTTCCAAATTTACCAACCAGATCATGAGGGATACTGTTGTTCTCATCGATCGGAACAGTAACCATATTCTTTACAGCAGCCTCTTTTCCTTTACGGATTGCTTCTGGAACTTCTCCGGCTTTGCCAAGACCAGCACCAACATGGCCGTTGCCATCGCCTACGACTACTAAAGCAGAGAATCTCATGGTACGTCCACCCTTAACGGTTTTAGATACACGCTTGATAGCAACCACCTTGTCGTTTAATTCTAACTGATTTGCATCAATATTTGTATGTTTCACGCTGTGTTCTCCTCTCTACTAGAATTCCAGACCAGCTTCTCTGGCTGCGTCTGCTAATGCCTGAATCTTACCCTGATATATAAATCCGCCTCTGTCAAAGACAACTTCTTTAATACCTTTTTCGATTGCTCTCTTAGCAACCAGGGTACCGATATATGCTGCAGCATCAACGTTGTTAGTTTTCTCTAATTCTGCTTTTAATTCTTTTTCTACTGAAGAAGCAGCAACTAAAGTCTTACCAACTGTATCGTCAATAATTTGAGCATACATATGATTATTACTTCTAAAAACAGCTAAACGTGGTCTCTCTGCAGTACCTGCAAGACGATTACGTAATCTGTTGTGCTTCTTAACGCGGATTTCGCTTTTTGACTGTTTGCTAACCATCTTTACACTCTCCTTAATTATTTCTTACCAGTCTTACCAACTTTACGTCTGATTACTTCGTCAGCATACTTGATACCCTTGCCCTTATACGGCTCAGGTCTTCTCTTATCTCTGATTTCAGCAGCGTACTGGCCAACTTTTTCTTTATCAATACCTCTAACGAAGATGATGTTCTGTCCTTCCATGGTAGCTTCAATACCTTCTGGATCTTCCATCTCTACCGGATGAGAATAGCCAAGGGAAAGAACAAGCTTATTGCCCTGCTTCTGAGCTCTGTAACCAACACCGTTGATTTCAAGCTTTTTCTCATATCCTGCAGTAACACCAACGATCATGTTGTTTACTAAGGTTCTTGTAAGACCGTGTAAAGATTTCATCTTCTTTAAATCGTTTGGTCTTGTTACAAGGATATGACCATCTTCTTCTTTGATTGTCATCTCTGTGGGTAATACTCTTTCAAGAGTTCCCTTAGGACCTTTTACAGTCACTTTATTATTTTCTGCAATTTCAACAGTTACTCCTGCTGGAATAGCGATAGGCATTCTTCCTATACGTGACATGCCGTCTACCTCCTTAAATTTTCGGAGAGGAACTTAAGTCCTCTCTGTTTTCAGATGCATTTTCCCTGCGTCTCACTATGTTTCACAGGGTTGTTCTTCTCCCTTTGGTCGAAGAACAGCTTTCACACTAAACTCACGCTTCGCCTGTGGCCCGCGTTCTTTAAGTGTTCAATGCCTACCAAACGAATGCAAGTACTTCTCCGCCAACGCCCTGAGTGCGTGCTTCCTTATCGGTAATTACGCCCTGGTTTGTAGAGATTACTGCAATACCAAGACCGCCCAGTACTTTTGGCATTTCTTCCTTGTTTGCGTATACACGTAAACCTGGTTTAGAAATTCTCTTGATACCTGTGATAATTTTTTCGTTTTTATCTTTACCGTATTTTAATGTAATCCGGATTGTCTGGAACGCACCGTCTTCTACGATATCATATTTCTTAATGTATCCCTCTTTAACAAGGATATCAGCAATAGCTAATTTCATCTTGGATGAAGGTACATCTACTGTATCATGTTTTGCAGTATTTGCATTACGGATTCTTGTAAGCATATCTGCGATTGGATCGCTCATTGTCATTTTGAAATTGCCTCCTTCCTTAATTTACCAGCTTGCTTTTTTAACGCCTGGGATCTGACCCTTATATGCTAATTCACGGAAGCAGATTCTGCAGATTCCGTATTTTCTTAAATAAGCATGCGGACGACCGCAGATTCTGCAACGATTGTATTCTCTTGTGGAGAATTTAGCAGGTCTCTGCTGTTTGATCTTCATTGAAGTCTTAGCCATGGATTAATTCCTCCTACTATTTTGCAAATGGCATGTTGAATAATGTCAAAAGTTCACGGGCTTCTTCGTCTGTCTTAGCGGTAGTTACAAATATAATGTCCATACCTCTTACCTTGTCAACTTTATCGTATTCAATTTCAGGGAAAATAAGCTGCTCTTTAATACCAAGTGCATAGTTTCCTCTACCATCAAATGCGTTAGGATTTACACCTCTAAAGTCACGTACTCGGGGAAGTGCAAGGTTGATCAGACGATCAGCAAATTCATACATTCTTTCACCGCGTAATGTAACTTTACATCCGATTGGCATACCTTCTCTGAGTTTGAAGTTAGCAATTGATTTTTTTGACTTTGTTAACACTGCTTTCTGACCGGAGATGATTTCTAAATCTCTTACTGCAGAGTCTAAAATCTTGGCATTTTCCTTTGCTTCACCAATACCCATATTGATGACAATCTTGTCTAACTTCGGTACTTCCATGATGTTCTTATATCCAAATTTCTTGATCATAGCTTCTACGATCTCTGACTGGTACGTATCTCTTAATCTAGCCAATTTTTATTCCTCCTCTCCGAATTAATCAATTACTTTTCCGGTTGCTTTCGCAACGCGAACTTTTTTGCCGTCTTTTACTTCAAAGCCGACCCTGGTTGCTTTTCCGTCAACAACAAGCATTACATTGGAGATATCAAGTGCAGCTTCTTTCTGTACGATACCACCCTGTGGGTTTCCAGCGCCTGGTTTCACATGCTTTGTGATCATGTTAACGCCTTCTACTACCACTCTGTCATTCTTCATATCTACATGAAGAACTTTACCCTGTTTATCTCTATCTTTTCCTGCAATAACCTTTACAAGGTCATCTCTTTTAATTTTATGCACAGTCCGACACCTCCTTATAATACTTCTGGAGCTAAGGAAACAATTTTCATGAACTGCTTCTCTCTTAACTCTCTGGCAACCGGTCCAAAGATACGAGTTCCTTTGGGAGTCTTGTCATCTTTGATAATTACGGCAGCATTCTCATCGAACTTGATATATGAACCGTCTTTACGGCGTGCGCCTTTTACAGTACGCACAACAACGGCTTTCACAACGTCGCCTTTCTTAACAACACCACCAGGTGTTGCATCTTTTACGCTGGCAACGATAACATCACCAATATTAGCATATCTTCTTGTAGATCCGCCCATAACACGGATACAAAGAAGTTCTTTTGCACCGGTATTGTCGGCAACCCTTAATCTGGTTTCCTGCTGAATCATGCCTGTTACTCCTTCCTGGAAATATATTATTTCGCTTTTTCGATAATCTCCACAAGTCTCCATCTTTTGTCTTTGGACAGCGGTCTTGTTTCCATTACTTTTACTGTATCGCCCATGTTGCAGTCATTTTTCTCATCATGTGCTTTTAATTTATACGTTCTTTTTACGATCTTGCCGTATAAAGGATGTTCTACATGGTCTTCAATCGCTACAACAATGGTCTTATCCATCTTGTTGCTAACAACCTTACCAGTACGGGTTTTTCTAAGATTTCTTTCCACGTTCTGTATTCTCCTTTCGAGTTTTGGCCTTTCATGGCCCCAATCTATAAGTTAACACACACTCGTGTGTGTCATGCTTTTTTTAATAAGCTGCAACTTAAGCTAATTTAGCCTTCTCAGTTATAACAGTCTGAATTCTGGCTATGTTTTTGCGAACCTCATTGATCCGGCTTGTGTTGTCAAGCTGGTTGGTTGCATTCTGGAATCTTAAGTTGAAAAGTTCTTTCTTTGCAGCTACTAATTCTACATTCAGCTCGGCAACTGATTTTCCTTTTAATTCTTCAACATATTTATTCATTTTCACTGTCATTCACCGCCTTCTAAATCTGCTTTAGCAGCAATTTTACATCTGCATGGTAATTTATGCATAGCAAGACGTAAAGCTTCACGTGCTGTTTCTTCAGGTACTCCAGCGATTTCGAATAATACACGACCTGGTTTTACTACTGCTACCCAGTATTCCAGAGCGCCCTTACCGGAACCCATTCGGGTTTCTGCTGGCTTTGCTGTTACAGGCTTATCCGGGAAAATCTTAATCCAGACTTTACCGCCACGCTTAATATAACGGGTCATGGCAACACGGGCTGCCTCAATCTGATTTGATTTGATCCAACATGGGTCTAAAGCGACTAAACCGAACTCACCATTGCTGATTGTATTGCCTCTTAAAGCTTTACCAGCCATGCTACCACGGAACTGCTTACGACGCTTAACTCTCTTAGGCATTAACATTATTTATCGCTCCCTTCCCTTTTTGCTTTAGTTGGAAGTACTTCGCCGTTGTAGATCCATACCTTAACTCCGATCTTACCGAAGGTAGTATCTGCTTCTGCGAAACCATAGTCAATATCTGCTCTGAGTGTCTGTAACGGAATAGTTCCTTCGCTGTAGAACTCGGTACGAGCCATATCAGCGCCGCCAAGACGACCTGCAACTGCAGTCTTGATTCCTTTGATACCAGACTTCATGGAACGTCCCATGGTAGACTTCATAGCACGGCGGAAGGATACACGATTCTCTAACTGCTGTGCGATGGACTCTGCAACTAACTGAGCATCTTTATCTGGTCTTTTGATCTCTTTGATATCAACAAATAATTTTTTATCTGTAAGCTTCTGAACTTCAGCTTTAATTCTTTCAATCTCAGATCCGCCCTTACCGATGACTACACCTGGTTTTGCTGTATGAATAATAACTTTAACGCGGTCAGATGCACGTTCAATTTCAATATTAGAAATGCCGGCGCTGTATAATTTCTTCTTCAGGAATTTTCTGATCGCATAGTCTTCTACTAAGTTGTCTGCGAAATCAGCTTCAGCATACCATTTTGAGTCCCAGTCTTTAATAACACCGACTCTTAAGCCGTGTGGATTAACTTTCTGTCCCATTATTTGCCTCCTTATCTTTCATTAAGCACGATGGTGATGTGGCTCATTCTCTTTTCGATTCTGTAAGCGCGGCCCTGTGCTCTTGGTTTTACTCTCTTCATTGTCGGTCCCTTGTTTGCAAAACACTCTTCTACATAAAGTTTTGCCGGGTCCATACCGTTATTGTTCTCAGCATTTGCGATCGCTGATTTTAATAACTTCTCTATTAAAGTAGAAGCATATCTGGGATTGTAAGTTACAATACCAAGTGCTGAAACAGCATCTTTGCCTCTGATGGCATCTAATACAAAGCATGCCTTCTGAACTGAAACCCTAGCATAGGATAACTTTGCTGACGGTCTTGTGTCCTTCTGGGCATTTCTTTCTCTCTTAATCTGGCTTCTATGTCCCTTAGCCATTGGTGAATCCTCCTTTCAACTTTAACGCCCTTGGGGAATCCTTAAATAAGAATACCCGGAGGGTGTCTGCTTCTCTATTACTTACGACCAGATTTTTTCTCGTCTTTTCCATGTCCTCTGTAAGTTCTGGTAGCAACGAATTCACCCAGTTTATGCCCAACCATATCTTCTGTAACATATACCGGAACGTGTTTTCTGCCATCATGAACTGCAATTGTATGTCCAACCATCTGTGGGAAGATTGTAGAACGGCGAGACCAAGTCTTAATTACCTGCTTTTGTCCTGCTGCGTTCATAGCATCTACTTTTTTCAGTAAATGAGCATCTGCAAATGGTCCTTTTTTAAGTGAGCGAGCCATAGGTTCTAACCTCCTTCATTTATTTAACGGTCTTTCCATCTCTTCTTCTAACGATTAATCTGTTAGACTGCTTGTTTTTCTTCCTGGTCTTTAAGCCAAGTGCTGGTTTGCCCCATGGTGTAGATGGACCTGGACGGCCGATACCAGTCTTACCTTCACCACCACCGTGTGGATGGTCATTCGGGTTCATAACGGAACCGCGAACTGTAGGACGAAATCCCATGTGACGTTTTCTACCAGCTTTACCGATATTGATCAGGTTATGATCACCATTACCTACAACACCGATGGTAGCTCTGCAGTTGATTGGAACCATTCTCATTTCGCCGGAAGGTAAACGAAGAGTTGCATATTTTCCTTCTTTAGCCATTAACTGCGCGCTGTTACCAGCAGAACGAACCAGCTGTCCGCCTTTTCCTGGGTAAAGCTCAATGTTATGAACCTGAGCACCAACCGGGATCTTGCTTAATGGAAGGCAGTTACCTACTCTTGCTTCTGCAGTTTCGCCGCTCATAACAGTCATTCCGTCTGTTAAACCAGCTGGAGCAAGGATATAAGCCTTTGTTCCGTCTACATAGCTGATCAGTGCGATATTAGCAGTTCTGTTCGGATCGTATTCAACACCGATTACAGTTGCTGCAATGCCGTCCTTGCTGTTTCTCTTAAAGTCAATGATTCTATATTTTCTTTTAACGCCGCCTCCGCGATGTCTAACAGTAATTTTACCCTGGTTATTACGGCCGGCTGTTTTCTTAATAGTTTTGCTGATTAAGGATTTCTCAGGAGTTGACTTTGTGATTTCGCTGAAATCAGATCCGGTCATTTGTCTTCTGGAAGGGGTATATGGGTTATACTTTTTGATTCCCATTTTGTATCTCCTTTCAACGCCACCTGGCGTATCTTGTTTATTGTGATATAATGTTCATCACTAAGGTAACTGAAAATCGTTGACGCCGGGCCCGAATGACTTCATGCCAAGCGTTCCGATCTTACAGTCCTTCGAAAATTTCGATATCTTTGCTGTCAGCTGTTAACTGAACGATTGCTTTCTTAGTCTTAGATGTCTTACCGAAGGTTGTTCCTCTTCTTTTGGTCTTTCCGTCTAAGTTCATGGTGTTCACGCTGGCTACCTTGGTGCCTGGGAACATCTTTTCAACAGCTTCCTTGATCATCGTCTTATTCGCATCTGTGTGCACTAAAAATGTGTACTTTTTAGAAGCCATAGCGTTCATGCTCTTCTCAGTTACGATTGGTTTCTGAATCACGTCGTAATATTTAATATCTGCCATTATGCGTACACCTCCTCGATTGCTGCAACAGCAGTCTTGGTAGCAACAACTGTGTTATACTTTAAGATATCGTATACATTGATTGTGTTAACAAAAGCAGTCTTAACAGCAGCGATGTTTCTTGCGCTCATTACTGTGTTAGCGCTGTCATCTCCAACAACTACAAGAGCTTTGGATAACTTTAAGTTGTCTAATACAGCCTGGAACTTCTTTGTCTTGATTTCATCAAACTTTAACTCATCAACAACGATGAACTTATTCTCGTTCACTCTGCTGGTCAGTGCGGATTTCAGAGCAAGTCTTCTTTCCTTCTTGTTCAGTTTGATTGTATAATCTCTTGGTGTTGGTGCGAATACAACTCCGCCGCCTGTCCACTGAGGAGATCTTGTTGAACCCTGTCTGGCATGACCGGTTCCTTTCTGTTTCCACGGTTTTCTACCGCCGCCGGATACTTCAGCGCGTGTTTTTGCCTTCTGTGTTCCCTGGCGCTTATTTGCAAGCTGGCTTACGACTGCCATGTGTACAAGGTGTTCATTTACTTCAACACCAAACACTGCATCGCTTAACTCTAATGTGCCAACTTCTTTACCTTCCATATTGTAAACAGATACGTTTGCCATCTGTGTAATCCTCCTTTCTTATAAAAGCATTAATTAGCTGCTTTTACTGTTTCCTTGATTGTTACGAGAGACTTCTTAGGTCCTGGTACAGCACCCTTAACCAGAATCAGGTTGTTTTCAATATCAACCCTAACGATTTCGAGGTTCTGGATTGTGATCTTCTTATTACCCATCTGGCCAGGCATCTTCTTGCCTTTAAATACCTTACTTGGATCAGAAGCAGCACCATTGGAACCAGCATGACGATGGAACTTGGAACCGTGAGCCATAGGTCCTCTGGACTGTCCGTGTCTCTTGATAGCACCCTGGAAACCTTTACCTTTGGAGATTGCGGTTGCATCAATCTTATCGCCTGCAGCAAAGATATCAGCTTTGATTTCGTCTTTTACAGAATACTCGGAAGCATTCTCTAATCTAAATTCTCTTACAAATCTCTTGTAAGATACTCCAGCCTTATTAAAATGGCCTTTTAATGGCTTGCTGACCAGCTTTTCTCTCTTGTCAACATAGCCAACCTGTACTGCACTGTAACCATCATTCTCAACTGTTTTAACCTGTGTTACTACACAAGGACCAGCCTGAAGAACTGTTACTGGAGTTAATACTCCGTTTTCATTGAAGATCTGTGTCATTCCGACTTTGGTAGCTAAAATACCCTTCTTCATGTTTTTACCTCCTGGTTATTAATTCTACAGCGGATTGCTTTCGCAATCATCCTAGAACAGTCCAATATACGTGGAACACTATGACTCCCGCGGCCGACGTGTCCGTAATTTCTTACGTACCGTTCCCGCCCATGGAGATGTTGATTCCTTAGAGGAAAAAGTGTTGCTTCTATATTAAAACCCTTCAGGACATTACCTAAATTGTTTCTTTCGATGAAGATTATTTATTCTTCATCTTGATATCGATATACACCCCTGCCGGCATTTCCAGTCTGGATAATGCATCAACAGTTTTTTGGCTTGGTGTAATGATATCGATGAGTCTCTTATGCGTTCTCTGCTCGAACTGCTCTCTGGAATCTTTGTACTTGTGAACCGCTCTTAAGATAGTTACCACTTCCTTCTTGGTTGGTAACGGCACCGGTCCGCTCACTTTTGATCCTGTCTTTTTTACAGTGTCGATAATCTTGCCCGCAGACTGATCAACTAACTGATGATCATACGCCTTTAATGTGATTCTCATTACTTGACTTGCCATAAAAAAAGTCGCCTCCTTTTCGCACTTAGTAGAAGTACGACAAGCGGTGACTGTACACGTTCCCGTGTGTGTCATCAATGACCCACACTGACCATCCGTTTGAAACAAACAGAATTTTAAATTGTACAGTGACTTGTCGCCAGTTTCCTAACTTGACATTCGCTCCACGGAAAACCTGCTTTTCAGCAGCAACCTCACGTTTCACAGCTATCATGCCACAGCCTTAACAGAATACCATATTTTCCATGGTAATGCAAGTACTTTTTTCAAAAAAACGCAAAATCTTTTTTTCTCAGATTCTGCGCTTTTTTATTGAATTTATTCACTTCCAGGCTGGTTCCGAAGGTTCTTTTCCTTCATTCCCAGAGGGGTTTTCCTCATCTACTTTCAACAGGGTTCCATTGCTTCCTGTCTTATATTTCACACCATCTGCACTTTTTACCGTCGTACTTTTGGACACCTTACCTGATGTACTCACAACATAAGTCGTTCTGGTACTTCCAGTAGGAATAGAGATCGGCTCATATTTGTTGCCCTCGTCTGCACACTGAAGTTTTCCCATATAGTAGAGATAGCCATCCTTAACGCCGGTATAACCTCTGCCGCTGTCGCTGAAATAATAGGTACTGTCGTTTCCGTCACCTTCTGTTACTTTGACTTTTCCCTTTTGCATGCTGCTGGTCTTCTTATCTCCGAAATAGAAAGCAGTATACTCAGAACTGCTTCCTATTCTGATCTTCTGAAGTCCATATACAGGAACACCCAGTTCATTAAACAGATACGTCTTATCTTTTATCTTCACCAGGTTGGATGTACTTGCCTCTCCCTCTTTCGGACCGGCTTTTGGAATTCCTGTACTGGAAAAATAAAACCACTCCACACTTTCTTCATATCCGCTTATATCATGAGGCGGCTCTGTAGAAAACCAGCCTTCACGCAATTTTCCATTGGTGTCATAAAATTTATAATTCTGAATCTCGTATTCTGCATTATCAACTCCGACTTTCTTCCAGCCAGTCTGAAGCGCGCCCCTGTCATCGAAGCAGTAAGCAGTTCCGTCGATCTTATAAGTGCCATAATCTCCGGAGAAATCCTTTGGTATATACTTTTTACCGTTTTCACTAAAATAGTACCAGTTCTTTCCGTCATCGGTATCCCCGGGTGTAACACGGCCTTCGTCGTTACTGTCCGGCGGATAAAGCTTCTGCCAGCCTGTCTTCATAACTCCGTCTGCTCCGGTATAATACATGTCATCAAGGATCCAGCCTGTCTGCATCTCACCGTTGGAATCAAAGTAGTACCACTTATTGTCGATTTTAGACCAGTTGTCCATAATCGCTTTCCCACTGCTGCCAAAATAATACCACTTATAATCACTGCTTCCGGAATCCTTGAACTTCATCCATTTATCAGTTACGAGAATTCCGTTGGAATCCATATAATAAGTGTTCTCAACCCAGGTGTTGACTGCCATCTCACCATTGCTGTTTAAATATCTCCACAAATTATCCGCACCCTTTTTCCAGGTGTTGCTTATTTTGCCGCCGCTTGAATCATAATACACCCAGGTACTTCCCGCCTGTGCCCACCCCTCGGCCGCCCAGGCGTCCAAAGATGAAGCTCCGACTGTCAGCATGGCAGCTGCTGCCAGTACAATGAGACCTTTTCTTTTCATATCTTCACTCCTTACAGGGATTTCCTATTTTACTATAATTTATTTTAACAATTAATCTTAGATTATTCAACTGTTTTAATCTTTCAATTCTATTACAAAATTATTGCTGTATTAAAATCCCATGAAAAGGACAGAAAAAGGCAGTGCCGGCGTGGATAGTAATGAACCCCCTCCGTCACTGCCTGTTTATCTGATCTATTTAAAATGCAGTCTATCTGCAGCAGTTATTTCTCCTGCAGCAATTATTGCAGCCTCTGCATGATCCGCACCTTCCACAGCACCCTGACCGGTTATTGCAGCATCTGTTACAGCCGTTACTGCAGATCCAGCCACAGCCGTTACACCCCCGCCAGTTGCACCAGTAATTGCATCCAAAGCAGCCGAAGGAAAAACCCATCCGGAAACAGCCCATAAGTCTTACACCTCTTTACTCAGCATTATACTATAATATATAGAACCATCAGACAAGGTGTGAATCACCTTGACGCTAAAAGCTCCATCCAGTATAATCATAGAATCATAAAGATAAAATAATTGTATTTATATAGAAAGAAAGGCGGCATCAAGTATGTGGATTGCAGACGGCTGGAAAGATTATGAAGTGATAGATTGTTCTGAGGGGGAAAAATTAGAACGGTGGGGCAACTACCTTCTGGTTCGTCCTGACCCCCAGGTCATCTGGTCTACCCCGAAGAAAGAAACTGGCTGGACAAAAATGAACGGCCATTACCACCGCAGTGCAAAAGGCGGCGGCGAATGGGAATTTTTTCATCTTCCGGAACAGTGGACCATCAGCTATAAGGAATTAACCTTTCAGTTAAAGCCCTTCAGCTTTAAACATACTGGACTTTTTCCGGAACAGGCTGCAAACTGGGACTGGTTCGGTGATAAGATAAAGAAAGCTGGACGCCCTGTTAAAGTGCTGAATTTATTTGCTTACACAGGCGGAGCAACTCTGGCTGCTGCTCAGGCAGGAGCTTTAGTTACCCATGTGGACGCTTCTAAAGGCATGGTGGGCTGGGCCAAGGAAAATGCCCGCTCTTCAGGACTTGAATCTGCCTCCATCCGGTGGATTGTGGATGATTGTGTGAAGTTCGTAGAACGTGAAATCAGAAGAGGCAACCATTACGATGCCATTATTATGGATCCTCCGTCTTATGGCAGGGGACCTAAAGGGGAGATCTGGAAGATCGAAGATTCCATTTATCCCTTCGTAAAGCTTTGTTCCCAGCTCTTATCCGACACCCCATTATTTTTCCTAATCAACTCCTACACCACAGGACTGGCTCCGTCTGTATTGTCTTATATGATCTCCACGGAGATCACCAGCAAATTCGGCGGAAGTGTTCAGTCTGATGAAGTTGGGCTTCCAGTGAAAAGCTCTGGACTTATCCTTCCATGCGGGGCTTCGGGAAGATGGTCTGCTGACCGTATTTAGTATCATACAAATCAACGTCCTCCATTCAGCAGGAACCAGACCTGAGGAAGATATTTTCTTAAAAAGGAACCCACGGCGCAGCTGAAAAGAATACAAAAAACCGGCATAACGATATAAAGACCGAGAGAAATAGCCGGAACTGGCGGGAGCAGCAATGCTCCCGTTTTATTAATTAATCTTACAACAGAAAAATGGGTGGCATACAGAAAGAAATTTTGTTTCATCCAGTTACCCGCTTCTTTTAAATATCTGCCGGGAACCATAAGCCACAGGCTCACAGGCATCAAAAGACGGAAGCATACCGTGGACGCTGCAATCTCCCCCTTAATATTACCGGGAATGTCAATGATTACTACCAGGCAGGCAGCAAGAAAGAGAACTGCCCCGGCTGCTGTTCCCCTACGGCTAAACGAATTCTCTGCAATCTCTTTCCCATGCAAAGCTGCATATGCCCCAAACGAATAATAAAACAGTGCATCCAGGTTTAAGAAAGGAAGTGCGCCACCAAGATAAATAGAGCCGAGAATTACTACCAGTATCAGCCTGCCAACTATTTTTTTCCTCATGGCAACGTAGATAACAGGTGCCAGAAAAACCAGCAGGATCAACTGGTACAAATACCAGAAAACATAATTATAAGAATAAAAAAGCACTGCCTGGACGGCTTCCTTTGCATGTAAGGGAATTCTGCCCTTTCCAATTATGGTAGAAATAAAAGGGATTCTGCTGCCGATAGCATATCCCAGATAATAAAGAGAGTTCCATATAATATAAGGAACTAAAATGCTTCGTATCCTGGAATTCCATTTTACCCAGATCTGCTTCAATGTAAATCCACGGAAAAATAAATAAGAAGAAATTAGAAAAAATCCGGGAACTGAAATTTGCGCCACTGTATTTCCCCAGAATCTTTCCAACCAGTCAATCCGGTAGCCTAAACCGGTTTTACCTAAAAATAGAACCGCATTATATGAATGAACCCAAATCACCAGAATACTGAAAAAAAATGTAAACCAGATAATTTTATTACGAAAATATTTTTCTTCCATTGGGTCCTCCTCACGTAGCATATCTATTATTTTATCACACAAAATGAAATTCTATCAATCCTTGTTTACTATGAAACAGTATAAAAATGAGAAAAAGACCAGCAGGGCCAGCCCATTGATCTTTTTCTCTGTACTATTAATATGCAGTTTATTCAAATGTATATTCATATCCACCTCCCTTATAGCTTCCTGAAGTATTGAAGTAATAAGTACCTGTGTCATCATCTCCGTCATAGACACCTGTCTGCTTTCCAGTCTTCATTTTACCGTCACAAAGTAGGAGGAATATTCAGTATCAGCAAAATTAAAACCAATCAGTCCTGACTGCATACAGCCAAAAACCTTGAACTGTTCCTGTCAGCACATTTTATCCAATACTGATGCTGAGACTCTTTCATTTACCTGATTGCAGGTATCAAAATATCTTCTGTAATATTCTGTATACATCAAATCAATCAAAAAAAGCTGGCTGATCTCCGAGGATGTGGACCCTCCCTGCAGCGGTCCTTCATTGGCTCCGCAAAGCAGAGTTACATCTGAAAAAGAGGTGAGGGGTGACTTTACAAATCGGGTAATGCAAATTGTTGTCGCTCCTGTTTTTTTTGCAAGTTCTGCCACATGAATGGTATCTTTCGTAGCACCTGAATACGAAAATATAACGGCCGCCTCGCCCTCCCCCATCATGGAAGCCACCATAGCCTGCATATGGGAATCTGACACACAGGACACCTTGGGTTCAATTCTAAGAAATTTATTTGCTGCCTTCATAGCAGAAAGCATGCTTGCTCCAACACCAAAAAAGCAAATTCTTTTTGCTTTATGAAGATACCGGATAACCTGATCAAAGTTTTCCTCATTTAAAAGGGAATAGGTCTCTTCTAGCGCACTCATATTGGTATTAAGCACTTTTCGTGAGACTTCAGCAAAAGAATCCTTAAGGCTAATATCTCCTTCTAAACGCCCCTGGCCTGTAGTCTCATCATGTAGACTTAAGGACAACAGCATTTTAAACTCCTGGTACCCTTTTAATTCCAGGGTTTTGCAAAAACGAAATACCGTAGTATCCCCTACTTCACACGCTTCTGCCAGATCCGTAATCGATAGAAACAGTACCTCTCTGTAGTTCTGTAAAATGTAATCTGCCACCTTCCGCTCGGCTTTCGTAAATTGATTGTACTCTGCCCGGATCCTGGTCAAAAAATCGCCTTTCATCACTCTGACTCTCCCTTTTGTTTATACTCTTTCAATTCCTGGGTGCGGCACCCGGCACCAATGATAAACTCCCGCGTTATCTCTCTTGGTCTTGTAATCGCACTTCCCACTACTGCAGCCCACGCCCCTGCCTTGAATGCACACGCAAGCTGATCGGGGGTTTTAATCCCTCCCTCTGCAATCACAGGCTTCCCGCAATCCCTGCAAAGCTGTTGAATCAGTTCCACATCCGGGAGCTGTCTATTTCGTGTATAATCCGTATATCCACTGAGAGTAGTGCCAATAAAATCCATTCCCAGACGTGCAGCAGCCATTCCTTCTGCGTAATTTGAACAATCTGCCATGAGAAGCTGATCTGGAAATTTCTGCCTGATTTTATATAAAAAATCCTCTGAATTTGTTTCAAATGGATGGGGTCTTACTGTACAGTCCAGAGCGATAATTTCTACTCCCTCTAAAACCAGGGCTTCCACTTCCAGCCTGGTAGGAGTTATGACTGTTTCATACCCATCATACTTCTGTTTAATAATACCTATTACAGGCAGATCGACTGTTTTTTTTATTTCCCGGATATCGGATATGGAGTTTGCCCGTATTCCGACTGCACCGCCTTCTTTTGCCGCATATGCCATGCGGGACATAATATAAGAGCTGTAAAGAGGTTCATCCTGCAGAGCCTGGCAGGATACAATCAGTCCTCCCGCCAAACGGTTGTAAACAACTGCCTTGTCCATATCTATTTATCCCCTTTCTGTGCAAAGTAATCATATCACAAATGAAAAAGATCAAGCAATTAAATTTTTGTTTTTCAGGCTAATTTCAGTCAGTGAACACAGGTAAATGATATACTTTTACTGTAATTTATACAAAGGAGGAAATGGGAATGGAAATATCAGGACTATCAGGTTCTTCTTCCTACGACCAGCTGCAACAGCTTCAGCTGCAGAAGGAGAAAGAAAAGAAAGCGGCAGAACAGGCAGCTGCGGAAAGCGCACAGACCACAACTTCCCAAACGGTAACTGATGCAGCTGCGACAAAAACGGTTTCAGGTACCTCGCAAAGTGTGGACACAATTGAAATCAGCCAGGAGGGACGGGCATATCAGCAAAAAATGCAGGGACCGCCTCCACCAAAGGATTCCAATGTAACAGAAAACTCTTCAACTGATGATACAAGTTCCTCTACCGTTTTAACCAGCCTGACAGAAGAAGAAATTAGTAAGCTTGTTGATAAGGGAACCATACCACAAGCAGAGGCCAATGCTGAGTTGGCAAGAAGAGCGGCTTTAAAGGAGGCTCAGGACAGTCAGGAAACCAGTAATTCAGGTACGGAATATACCCAAATTGACGAAGAAGAATGATTTTGATTGCAGCCCGGCATGACGCCGGGCTGTTTCATAATAAAAATTAATATTATTTTCACATAATTTTCCAGCAAACAGCGTAGGGTTTATGATATAATAAGGAAATCGTTAAGACAGTTTATTTTATAAGGAGTAAGAAAACATGAAAAAGATAATCCGCGCTGCATGTCTGTCCCTGGCAATCCTGCTTGCTGGGTATTCACTCTGGCTGAATCCCCTGGGCGACACTTCAGGCGCATCAGTAGAACCGCTGCATATATCATCAAAAGATCAGGGACAAGACTTACATGTCATGGCACTTGGTCCAGGGCTTAACAACCTCTCGCCTTCTGATGAATTTTCCACCTATCAGTGGGGTTTAAAGAATGACGGCGAATTTCGCCTCATCGAGCTGGTACAGAGATTTAAGTACGTAGATAACCTGTACAGCGAAGTCAGCAACGGAGGAAACTTATCTATCCCAAAACCAGGGCCTGGAAACTATGAATCTAAAGTTACTCATGCTGTTTCGGGAATCGACATTAACATTCAACCGGCATGGGCACTCTATGATCAGGCACAAAACAAACGGTCTGTTACTGTGGCAATCATTGATACCGGTATAGATATCAATCATCAGGAACTGCGTAATGCAATCTGGACCAACCCGGGAGAGATTGACGGAGACGGCATTGACAACGATGGCAATGGTTATGTGGATGATATTCACGGCTGGAACTTCTATTCAAACAATAATAAAGTCTTTTCTGGCAGTGAAGACAGTCACGGTACCCATGCTGCCGGAACCATCAGTGCATCCAGAGGTTCCTATGGAATCGCCGGCATCACCGATAATAATTACGTTAAAATCATGCCTTTAAAAGCGCTTGGCGGAAAAGAAGGAGTTGGTTCCCCTGATGCTGTTATTAAAGCAATTAAGTATGCCGAGGAAAAAGGAGCCTCCATCTGTAATCTTAGCATGGGAACAACTGGATACAGCGAAGAACTTGCCCAGACAATGAAGAACTCTCATATGCTTTTTGTAGTCTCCTGTGGCAACGGAGGGGTATCAGGCCTTGGTTATAATACAGATGTATACCCTGTTTATCCCGCCTCTCTTCCATATGATAATATTATATCTGTGGCTAACATCTTATTTGACGGAACACTGAGTAAGGATTCTAATTACGGAGCTGCAAGTGTGGATATCGCAGCCCCCGGCACCTATATCTTAAGCACCATTCCGGATAACTCATATGGATATATGAGTGGAACTTCAATGGCTGCACCTATGGTGACAGGCGTTGCAGCTATGCTCTATTCTTATCGGACTGACATAAGCTTAGGAGACGTGAAAAATATCATTTTAAGTTCCAGCAGAAAACTGGATACACTCTCAGGCAAGGTTGTAAGTGGGGGGTTATTAGACGCTTACAGCGCTCTGAACTGGCACTGATAAAAAAACTGCGCAGCGTTTGACTGCGCAGTTTTTTTACCCCATAGCAGACCCACTATTTGATAAGCGGTTCTTCAAGGTTATTATATTTTGAACTAAGAATAATAATATCAATACGTCTGTTCATTGTTCTTCCCTCGGGTGTTGAATTATCAGCTACTGGTTTAAATTCGCCGTACCCTACTGCAATCAGCTTATTGGGAGGATAATTGCATTTACCGATAAAGAGCTTAACCACATTCACAGCTCTTGCCGTGGAAAGCTCCCAGTTAGAGGGATAAGAGCTTCGGCTGATCGGCACATTATCAGTATGACCTTCAATACGTATGAAGTTATCAACCGTGTTCAAAAGACTGGCTACTTCAATTAAAGTATCCTCACTCTGTTTTTTAATATTGGCACTGCCTGAGTCAAAAAGAATGGCATTATTCAGTCTGATGACCAGACCTCTCATATCAATCATGGTTGATACGGACTGATCCATGCCTTCGTCATGCAGCCTGGTATCAATTTCACCCTTCAGAGTTTCCAGTTTTTTTAGTTCATATTCACCTAAAAAGCTTTCCAACTCGCTTTTGGTCTCAATATTTAAAGGTCCGCCCACTGGAGAAGCATCAGATGGTGTACTGCTTTCAAGAGGGTCAGCTCCACCCGAGCCGGAGCCGGAGCCTTTACCATTATAATCTTTGTTCATCATAGAAGAAGAAAATTCCTGAGAAATCTGCTGCGCTTTTTGGGCATCAATTTTGCTGACAGCAAAAAGAACGATGAAAACTGCCAACAGCAACGTCATCAAATCTGAATACGGCAAAAGCCATGCCTCTCCAGCCTCCTCTTCCTGATGTTCCTGCTCTCTCTTTTTTGACATATGTAATCACCCTATTCCTTTTTATTCTGCTGCGCTTCAATCTTCTTCTGCTTATATTTAGGAAGGGAAGCAAGTAATTTCTCCCGGAGTACAAAGGGAGAATCCCCATGCTGCATGGATATAATACCTTTTAGGATGATCTCTTTCGCCATAACTTCCTGCTGGCTTTTTACTTTCAGTTTTTTCGCAAATGGATTCCATAAAACATATCCGGTAAAGATACCAAGTATGGTTGCGATAAACGCGGCAGCAATCGCTTCCGCCATTCGTTCCGTATCATTGATTGAGGACATGGCAGCAATCAAACCAAAAACCGCACCCAAAACACCCAGGGTAGGCGCATAGGTACCGGCAGATGAAAAAATGCTGGCATTAATTTCATGGCGTTTTTCCATGGCACTGATTTCTGTTTCCAGAATATCCTCGATAACTTCTTCCCCTGATCCATCAACAAGTAAACGGATTCCTTTTTTTAAAAATGGATCTTCCAGTTCTTCAGCCTTTGCCTCCAGGGATAATAATCCTTCTGAACGCGCTTTCTTTGCCAGTTCATACATCAGTTCTATCATTTCGGCTTCTGACTGCCCCTTTTTCTTTGTAAACAGGATCCTGAAAAGGGACCCGATGACTTTAACATTCTCTCCAGGAAATGAATTCAAAATTGTGGCAACCGTTCCGACAACAATAACAAAAAATGCCGCAGGATTTAAAAGTACAGCAAAATCAATGTGTTTAAATATCATTGCGCCGACAACAGCTATAATACCGATTATAACGCCCAGTATGGTTGTAATTTCCATATGTTCTCCTTTGTGTAAAAATATTAGATGAATTCCGGATTCAGCAAATCCAATGTATAAGACTTTTTATAGTATAATATATTTGCAGTCACTCTTGTGTTTCATAATTGTTAAGATCTCAATACTCAAAAAGGCTGTCATGAATTTTCATGACAACCTTTCATTTTATTTCTCTAATGATCTCCATTTGAAATTAGGAACCACGTCGGACCATTTCTGTATTCCAATAATGGATTTAGCAAACTCCGTAGTCTCCAAAGTACTCTTTTTCTTATCAATATCGTGGAACACCTGCCAGATCTTGCGTCGTTTCGTTGCCACAATATCGTCTCCCTTATTCATATCACAAGCCCAAAGTCCGAAGGCCAGACCGCTTCTTACTTCCAGCGGAGCGTCGACCTGACGGCTTAAGATATAAGCATCGATATAAGGGTTACTGTCAACCATGTAATAGGAGTAAGCATATGCCGCAGCCTGTACCTGGGATACGTCCTGTCCTGACTGGGTTCTTGCCGTAAATCCCTGTTCCGTCAGAATAATATGTCTCACCTGTCCAGTTGGCGATTTCAGACTGTCCTGAGCCATATAATCAGTAAGAGTGGTTAAATTCTTAAAATTAATTACCGGAGAATTAAAATCGTTCTTAATTAATCCCGTTTTATCATCATCCCAGAATTCCGGCTCTGTCATAGGGCACGGATATGGGTGATAAGATAATCCCCAGTCCATCTGTCCCTGTTGGTTAGCAATGGAATTAAATGTATCAACGATCTGTCTGCCGCCGTATTTCAGCTTATTATCAATCTCATTATTCCAGTTATAATCCAGGGAATAATATACTCTGTCATTGGCACTGGTGCTCTTGATCGCAGTGTAGAATACACGGAACGCATTCTGGTATACCTGGACATAACTGGTTAAATCCCTTGCCCCTACATAGTTCCACTGCTGATTGTTAATTTCATTTCCAATAATCCAGTTGGATATCTTCCCATGATTAGGATTGGAGCCGTTATAACGTTCTGCCAGAAATGACGCAGTCGCTCTTGTCTGTTCAAAGCCTTCCGGTGTTGCAGTATTGAATAAGTAGTAAAATGCATTGGAATTTTTCTTAGTGCCAGGATAAATCAGATCCGGCGTTGACGGATTCCAGCCATTCAAAATAATTGCAGTTACAGTCATGCCTTTTCCTGACAGAGCACTAATGGTATCGTCATAACCCTTAATAACATTAGCATCAAAATGATAGGTCTTGCCATCATACTGATAATCAATTCCCTGACCCAGAATCTGATGGAATGAAATATTCGTTGCAACATGCTTCACTCCTAGTTCAAATGCGTCTCCCAGCATGTTAAGTTCAATGTTCAGGCCCTTTTTGGTAAGAGGATCATTGAATTTGCTTTTATTTGCTGCCACTGCCTCCGGGTTTGTTATGTAATGAGGTTTGCTCACAGGTATGTACTTGTTCCCATCCCAGACTGCCACTACAAATCTGCTGTAGAGTCGATCCTGTAATGTGTTGCGGTTCAATGAAAAAGTGAATGCGGCTGAATCTCCCAAAGATGCTTTTGCTGCATAATCAGTTCTTCCTTCCAGGCTGTTTTGATAGGGCTGAAGCTCTACCAGATAAAGTACACCATCCGTTCCCTGAGCTGGTGCATGATTTGATACCTTAACTGTTACGCTGGTTAAATCAGAATTAACGAGACAAGACTGAATTACAGCCTGATCATCGGAAAACACTTCATCCGCTAACGAAACAAAAGCAGAGGCACAGCATAAAAATCCAGCTGCCAAAAGTCCGGTAAAGACTCTGCCTAATTTTATTTTTTTCATCTTCGCATTCCCTCCATGCAGTCATTTTCAGATACCCTACCATGATACCTAATTTCCCTCATTTTTACAATAACGTTTTTATTACGTATTTGTAATAAAACCTTAAGGGGGATAAATGCGTACATCTTATTATGGCTCTTAATAAGAAAAAAAAGCCGAAACCCTTATAAACAAAGGGCTCGGCTTTTCAATTTAATTATTCGATGATAGTAGCAACTCTACCTGAACCTACAGTACGTCCGCCTTCACGAATAGCGAAACGAAGACCCTGCTCCATAGCGATTGGGTGGATCAGTTCAACAGACATTTCTACGTTATCACCAGGCATACACATCTCTGTGCCAGCTGGTAAATCGCAAACACCAGTAACGTCAGTTGTTCTGAAGTAGAACTGAGGTCTGTAGTTGTTGAAGAAAGGAGTATGACGTCCACCTTCATCTTTTGTCAGAACGTAAACCTGAGCTGTAAATTTCTTATGGCATTTTACAGAACCTGGTTTAACAAGACACTGTCCTCTTTCGATTTCAGTTCTCTGAACACCACGAAGTAATGCACCGATGTTATCACCAGCCTGAGCTTCGTCAAGTAACTTACGGAACATCTCGATACCAGTTACAACAACTTTACGTGTTTCTTCATGGATACCGATGATTTCAACTTCGTCAGATACATGTAATGTACCACGCTCTACTCTACCAGTAGCAACAGTACCACGACCTGTGATTGAGAAAACGTCCTCGATAGGCATTAAGAATGGCTTATCTGTTTCACGAACTGGATCTGGAACCCAGCTGTCTACTGCAGCCATTAATTCAAGAACTTTATCGCCCCAAACGCCTGTAGGATCTTCAAGAGCCTTTAAAGCAGAACCCTGGATGATTGGTGTATCATCGCCTGGGAATTCATACTCGTTTAACAGCTCACGGATTTCCATGTCTACTAACTCAAGTAACTCAGCATCGTCAACCATATCACATTTGTTCATGAATACAACGATGTAAGGAACGCCTACCTGACGAGAAAGCAGGATGTGCTCTCTTGTCTGAGCCATAACACCATCGGTAGCAGCTACAACTAAGATAGCGCCATCCATCTGAGCAGCACCAGTGATCATGTTCTTAACGTAGTCAGCATGTCCTGGGCAGTCAACGTGTGCATAGTGTCTTTTCTCTGTCTCATACTCAACGTGAGAAGTAGAGATAGTGATTCCACGCTCTCTCTCTTCTGGAGCCTTATCGATGTTCTCGAAAGCTACTGCCTGTCCAGTACCTAATCTCTCATGAAGTGTCTTTGTGATAGCAGCTGTTAAAGTTGTTTTACCGTGGTCAACGTGACCGATGGTACCGATGTTACAATGGGTTTTGTTTCTTTCAAACTTAGCTTTAGCCATTTTATAACGTCCTCCTTAATTTATGCTCATTTAGAGCTATCATTTTATGTTAGGCTGTTTTTTATTATATGCTATTTGTGCACTATTTTCAAGCCTATTTGAGGGATTCCGGGCGGACTTCACAGCCCGGAATCCAGTGGAACCTGTTAGGAATTATTTGCCCTTTTTCTCTGTAAGAACTTTTTCCTGGATATTCTTCGGTACCTGCTCATATTTCTCAAAGAACATAGAGAAGTTACCACGACCCTGTGTTCTGGATCGTAAATCTGTGGAATAACCAAACATCTCGGAAAGCGGAACGTATGCTTTGATCATCTTACCGCCGCCGATATCTTCCATACCTTCGATACGGCCACGACGGGAGTTGATATCACCGATAACGTCGCCCATGTAATCTTCCGGCATAGTTACTTCCACTTTCATGATCGGCTCAAGAAGAATGGAACCGCCCTTGTTCATCGCATCCTTAAATGCCATAGAACCGGCAATGTGGAATGCCATTTCACTGGAATCGACTTCATGGTAAGAACCGTCGTATACAGTAGCTTTTACACCTACTACAGGGAATCCGCCAAGAATACCAGCTTTGGTTGCTTCCTCAATACCTTCCCCAACTGCAGGAATGTACTCTTTCGGAATAGAACCGCCGACAACAGCTGACTCGAACTTGAACAGTTCTTCGCCGTTGGCATCCATAGGCTCAAAGCGAACCTTACAGTGACCATACTGACCACGTCCACCAGACTGTTTTGCATACTTGCTGTCAACATCAACTGGCTTTGTAAAGGTTTCTTTGTAAGCAACCTGAGGAGCACCTACGTTTGCTTCTACGTTAAACTCACGAAGCAGACGGTCAACGATGATCTCAAGGTGAAGCTCACCCATACCGGAAATGATAACCTGACCAGTTTCCTGGTTGGTCTTTGCACGGAATGTAGGATCTTCTTCAGCAAGCTTTGCCAAAGCTTCGCCCATCTTGCCCTGACCAGCTTTGGTCTTTGGCTCGATAGCGATATCGATAACTGGCTCTGGGAATTCCATGGATTCAAGAATTACCGGATGCTGTTCATCACAGATGGTATCACCAGTTGTAGTAACTTTGAAACCTACAGCTGCTGCGATATCACCAGAATATACTTTGTCTAACTCACTTCTCTTGTTAGCATGCATCTGAAGGATACGTCCAACACGCTCTTTTTTGCCTTTTGTTGCATTCAGTACATAAGAACCGGAATTCATAATACCGGAATATACACGGAAGAACGCAAGCTTTCCAACGAACGGGTCAGTCATGATCTTAAATGCAAGTGCTGAGAACGGTTCTTCATCAGAAGAATGACGTTCAATTTCATTGCCATCCATATCAACACCCTTAATAGAAGGAATGTCAGTAGGAGCTGGCATAAATTCAAGAATTGCATCAAGGAGTCTCTGAACGCCTTTGTTTCTGTACGCGCTTCCGCAGCATACAGGAATGGCTCTACAGTCACAGGTTGCAGTTCTTAAACCTTTCTTTAATTCTTCAGTAGAAGGCTCTTCACCCTCTAAGAACTGCATCATCAGATCATCGTCTAATTCGCAGATCTTCTCTACTAACTCTCCATGGTAAAGTTCAGCATCGTCTTTCATATCCTCAGGGATATCAGTAACGGTGATGTCATCACCCTTGTCATCGTTGTAGATATAAGCTTTCATCTCAAACAGATCGATAATTCCCTTGAATTCATCTTCTGCTCCGATTGGAAGCTGGATGCAGATTGCATTCTTACCAAGACGAGTCTTGATCTGCTCTACTGCACCGAAAAAGTTTGCACCCATGATATCCATCTTGTTGATGAATGCCATACGGGGTACGTTGTAGGTATCAGCCTGACGCCATACGTTCTCGGACTGTGGTTCAACACCGCCCTTAGCACAGAATACGCCAACTGCACCGTCAAGCACTCGAAGGGAGCGCTCTACTTCAACAGTAAAGTCAACGTGTCCTGGAGTATCAATGATATTGATACGATGCTCTAACGCACCTGGTTTAACCTTGGTGTTCTCGTGCATGGTCCAGTGGCATGTTGTAGCAGCTGAAGTAATTGTGATACCTCTTTCCTGTTCCTGCTCCATCCAGTCCATGGTTGCAGTACCTTCATGAGTATCACCGATTTTGTAGTTTACACCAGTATAATAGAGGATACGCTCGGTTAATGTAGTCTTACCTGCATCAATGTGGGCCATAATACCAATATTTCTGGTTCTTTCCAATGGATATTCTCTTCCAGCCAAAGCTTTTTCCTCCTATTAGAATCTGTAGTGAGCAAATGCCTTGTTTGCTTCAGCCATCTTGTGCATATCTTCTTTCTTCTTTACAGCTGCACCGGTGTTGTTAGCAGCATCAAGGAGCTCATTTGCCAGTCTCTCTTCCTGAGTCTTCTCTCCTCTTTTACGAGAGTAAAGAGTAATCCATCTCAGGGCCAATGCCTGTCTTCTTTCTGGTTTAACTTCGATCGGTACCTGATAAGTAGCTCCACCGATACGTTTTGCCTTTACCTCAAGTACAGGCATAATGTTGTTCATCGCTTCTTCGAAGATTTCAACAGCTGGTTTGCCAGCTTTTGCTTCGATACGGCCAAATGCGCCGTATACGATCTTCTGAGCAACACCTCTTTTACCATCTAACATAATGTTGTTAATTAACTTAGTAACAACCTTGTTGTTGTAAAGCGGGTCTGCTAATACGTCTCTTTTTTGAGTATGTCCTTTACGTGGCACGTTACTTCCCTCCTTAATATCGCCGTCTTTTCATACGAATAAACAGCTATTCATTAGATCCTCGGTACTCACAAACATTGAAGTTGCGTTCGCGCTCGGTTTCTATCTATATAATCCTGCAACCTACAGGTTCAATATCTAAAGTCCGGCACTAGAAATTCAAATGTGTGGTATTAATTACTTTTTGTCTTTAGGTCTCTTAGCACCGTATTTGGAACGAGCCTGTCTTCTGTTCGCTACTCCTGCAGTATCCAGTGTACCTCTAACGATATGATATCTGGTACCTGGTAAATCTTTTACTCTACCGCCACGAATTAAAACAACGCTATGCTCCTGAAGGTTGTGACCCTCACCTGGGATGTAGCTTGTTACTTCGATTCCGTTTGAAAGACGAACTCTGGCGATCTTTCTGAGAGCAGAGTTAGGTTTCTTAGGGGTTGCAGTTTTTACTGCTGTACAAACGCCTCTCTTCTGAGGAGCAGAAATGTCAGTCGCCTTCTTCTGTAAAGAGTTATAACCCTTCTGCAAAGCTGGTGCTGTAGATTTCTTAACGCCTGTCTGTCTACCCTTTCTTACTAACTGATTAAATGTTGGCATTCCATTCACCTCCTGTGATATTGTCTGTGGTTGCTGTCATCTTCAGCTTAATTTATGCACAAAAACATGACGCGTTTATGCACGCCTAATTATTATATACACATTGTTTTTTTTTGTCAAGGTTTTCTTTTTTAGATATAATTGCATGAGAATTGAAAAAGTAAATTCCACTCCCACTTACCCAGGTAGAGTTTACCTCTGCACAGTTTATATTTACTCTTTCATATATACATGGTATCTTTATAACTCCTTCTGACAGCAGTAGAAGGAGATTTTATGAGTAAATATATTCCTGGTAACCAGAAGCATCTCACTCTGAAGGATCGTGTTTTTATTGAGAACTCTTTAAATCAAAATCATACATTTAAAGATATCGCAAAATACCTGTGCAAAGATCCAACCACCATCTCTAAAGAGGTTAAGGCCAGACGTTCCTCTGACTGGTATCATAAAGGCACTTTTTACAATGCTAAGAACTTCTGTATTCACAGGTTTAACTGTCGAAAAGTAAATGTCTGCAAAAAGATTCTTGTATGCGGGGTTAAATGTGTTTCCTGCCCGACCTGTAATCAAACCTGTCGGGATTTTGTGAAGGAACGCTGCACCCGACTGGATAAGGCTCCCTACGTTTGCAATGGCTGCGACAAGAAGATCTCTCACTGTACCATTGCTCACAAATACACATACAATGCACGATTTGCCGACCGCAAATATCATGAGTTACTCAGCAATTCCAGAACCGGTATCTGCATGACAAAGCACGAACTGCATCATAAAGATATGATTGTTACTCCTCTGATTGAGCAGGGGCAGTCCCCCTATCAGATCTCCGTAAATCATCCGGAACTGGATATGTCCGTCCGCACAATCTATACCTACATTGACAAGGGGCTATTCTCTTCCAGAAATGTAGATTTAAAGCGTAAACCTAAGTTTAAGCCGAGAAAATGTCACAAGTCACAGATCACAGATCGCTCTGTTTTTGTCAACAGAACCTATCTTGATTTTCAGTCCTTGGACCTTGAATACTTTGCAGAAATGGACACGGTTCATTCTTCCCGTGAATCTAAAAAGACTCTGCTGACGTTCTACTTTACCAGGGAAAAACTTTTTCTTGCATTCTTAATGAACCGATGCACAAAAGGCGCCGTACGGATTGTATTTGATCATCTTGAGAAACGACTGGGAACCTATGAATTCGTTTCCTTATTCGAATACTTATTAACTGACCGTGGCACCGAATTTGGCGATCCAGTAAGCCTGGAAACTGGGATTAGTGAAATTCAACGCTGTAATCTCTACTACTGTGATCCAATGCATAGCGGCCAGAAGGGGGGCGTTGAAAATGTTCATACCATGCTTCGCATGGTGCTTCCAAAAGGAACCAGCTTTGAGTTTCTAACTCAATGGGACGTGAATCTGATTGTTAATCATATCAATTCCACACCACGGGAAAGTCTGGGTGGCAAGACGCCATATAATCTGGCTCTAGAATCATTTGGGGAAGACACCTTAAAAGCACTTCAGCTTAGGCGCATTGTCCCTGATGAGGTCAATCTGACACCTAAGCTGATTCGCTACAACCGTTAACTAACTTACTTAAATCTGCTGTCGGACTGGAAGTAAACTTTTCACATTTTTTGAATGTGGCCGGTGGAATTTAGTCTAGCACACGAAACTCCAGTGGCCTGTTTACTGTGCCCTGAAACATAAATTTTTGTAAGAAGTTAGCTTAATTATAGCAGAAATCTTAGAATAGTGCGCAAAAACCTCTACCATTTACGACAACTTTTAAAGGGTGGTGGAATTTAGTCCTGCACTGGAATTTACTTTTTCAAGTCAGCAGATATAATTGCAAAAATATGGACCGCTGTAATGATATTTTACGGCGGTCCGTTTTTTTTATTTGGTTATTGTTTCAGTTCTTTCAGCTTTTCGTTAATCAGACCATCCATTTCTTCCGTATACTGATCAACAGACAGTTTTCCTGCAAGAACCTCCACCAGCTTGTCCCGAAGATCGCCCTGAACTGCTCCGGTCAAAGCCTGATACCCCCACTCTGATCCGGGACGTGATGAAGTTGCAGCCAGTTCCTTTGAAAATATATTGAAGTATTCTTTTCCAAAGGCATAGTTTAAACTCTCATTTCCTTTTACCTGAGATAAGTAGCTGTTCTCTTCACAGTACTTTGCATTGTTCTCAGCCTTAGATATCCATTCAATAAATTCTGCGGCTTCCTTTTCTACTCCGGTGTTCTGGAATGCAGCCAGATACTTTCCTCCCGGTACGGAAGAACGCATTGCTTCTTTGGGAAGATAGGTCACACCCCAATCAAAGTCAGTGATCTGATCTTTGTAATTGGCAATCATCCAGCTTCCGGAAAAATGCATTGCCACCTGACCGGTGCGGAATAAGTTGTTAGGATTTTCTGAGCCAAGCCATACAGAGGAGGGAACGATTTCCTCGTCATGAAGATCTTTAAAAAATTGTATGGCATGTTTATTTTCTTCTGTATTGAAATCGGAAGCATTGAGATCCTTATTTAAAAGACCGCCTCCTGCCTGGTAAAGAAGGGTTGTGAACCGCTGCGGAGATTTATCATATACAAGACCGTATTTGCAGCCGCCTTTTTCCATTACGGTTTTCATGGCTGTCTTCCACTCATCCCATGTCCAGATCTCATCCTCAGACTGGGGTACAGCAACACCAGCCTTCTCAAAAGCTGTTTTATTATAGATCAGTCCGTTAGCAGTTACATCCATAGGCGCTGCCAGCACCTTATCATCAAATACAAATTTTAAGCCTTCTCCAAAGCTGTTTACAAATTCATCTTTGTTTGATACGTATTGCCCCAGATCAACCAGCTGGTTCTGAAACGGTCCTAAATTGGTGAGTCTGGCAATCGCCGGAGCTTCCTTTCCATTAATCATGTTTTTAATCTTGCTTTCCAGATCTGAGTAAGGAACCTCAATCAGCTCGATTTTGATGTCTGGATGCTCTTTCATATACGCATCTGCCAGCTTCATGAAAGATTCGCCTTCCTTGTTGTCGCTGAACCATACTACTTCAAGCTTTTTCTCCTTGCTCTCTGCTTTTCCCCCACCAGAACAGCCCGTTAAGGTTCCAAGCGCCAATGCCCCCATAAGCAGCCACGATACCATTTTTTTCATAAAATACCTCTCCTTTGTGATTTAGTACATTCATTTTAACATTTGCAGCAATACAAAAACCTCATATTTCAGACATGAAATCATTCTTTTTTGCTCTCTTTTGACTGCGCGTACTTTTTCGGTGTAATTCCAGTCATTTTCTTAAATACAGAGATGAAATGGCTGTCACTGTTATAGGAAAGTGCCAGCGCAACATCGGTAACAGAATGCCCTTCCTTTAAAAGAGCCTTTGCTGCAATGATCTTCTGGTTTGCCACATACTGAGTCAGGGAAAAACCCGTCTCCTTTTTAAAATAGTGGCTTAAATAATAGCGGTTCATATAAAACCGGCTGGAAATTTCATTTAAATCCAGTCGTTCTTCCACATGAGATGCAATATACTTCTTTAACTGTTCAATTCTGTCCCGGTAAAGCACGGGATCTTTAAATTCCTCTTCCTGTTTTTCTACAAATTCTTCAGCAGGTTTATTTTTCTCCCTTTCCATAAAAAACTGGTACATCTCATTAATGGATGCAATCAGCTCCAGTATGGAAAGCTTGATTCTCACCGTTGATTCAGCCCTGTCTCTGTTTTGTGAATGAATGCTCTGCTCTATTTTTTCAAACAGTTTTTCTACTTTCTGAAGATTCTCCCCGCTCAAATGAAGACGATGCAGAAATGGATCAGGACGGTTCTCAAAAAAACGGGAGAAGTCGTAATGGAACACCTCTGCCATCTGGTTTATCAATTCCGGCTCAAACATGAGGACATATCTGTAATAGGTTTTCCCTGCAGCACCGCTGGTACGGTGATACTCCTTGTTGTTAATGAGAAATAAGTCTCCCGATCTTACATGATACGTGCGGTTTCCAACTTCCATCAAAGCTCCGTCTGTAAGAAACAGAATAATTTCATACTGGTTGTGAAAGTGAAACCCCTGCATGGCCCAGTTTTCTGAGCCTCCATGAAAATAATACAATGAGTCAAATTCTTCAAAAAAAACCCGTTCTTTCATCTTCACAACCAGTCCCTTCTAATGCCAAGCAGTATTCATAGCCTCTTGCAGCACCAGTATTACAAGTGCCTGTCCATAGGTCATCGGGCAGCACGGGATTGTCTTATAAAATTCTCCGTTAAGCCCGATAGGAGTTCCATAGGAAACATTTTTAACAGTCCCATCTTCATCAATATAATTTAAAAGATTTTTCATTCCCAGCTGGATCAGCTCATGATAATCTTCTTTCTTTAATATTCCAAGGCGCACCCCTTTCATGATTCCATACAGGAATGCAGCGCTGCAGGATATCTCTATATAGGAAGAATCATCATCTATAATAGTATGCCATAAGCCGGTTTTTGGATCTGCATACTGTTTCAGCGCATCCACCTGATTTTTATAAACACTTAAGAAATACCGCTTCAGGCCTTCATCCATAGGGATGTCCTCCAAAAGCTCCATGATGACTATGGTGTACCAGCAGTTTCCTCTTCCCCATAGAACTTTACCGTAGTTATCGTTTCTTTTAAAGTTAAAACCGTGGTAAAACAGCCCCTCTTCTTTATTTAATAAGTACTTAATATGGGAAAGGATCTGATAATTTGCCTCATCATAATAATCCTTTCGGTCAAGAAGCTTACCCGCTCTTGCCAGAAACAGCACTGCCATAAACAGTGTATCAATGAGAATCTCATCATCATTGGCACTTCCCGTTATCATATGCTGAAAGCAGCCATCTCCTGTCCGGATCAGCTTTTGATCTTTCATGATCCAGTCAGCCCAGTCTTTGATAAATACCAGATATTCTGGTTTTCCCGTTCTTTCATATAGATAAGTAAGGGTGAGCATGGGGGACGTCGTATTCACATTCCGTTCCTGTATCCCCTCCCTGATCCGGTTATCATACCAGTCAATGATAGAGTCGAGAATCTCCTGCCTCCCGCTTACTTCATAATACTTATAAAGACCGAATATTCCCACTCCCTGGGGCCACTCCCAACAATTAAAATCAATCAGACTGATGGGGTATACTTCTTTCATGCCATTATTTTTTAAAACCATCATTTTCTCTGATACCAGATTTAATTTCTCTTCTAATGTCTTTAAATCTATCACGTCGTCTTTTTCCTCCATCTGATTGTGCCTTCTACTGTCTGTGGATAATGGTATACAGTTTCCCCGTTGACCTTTAATATGGTTTCTTTCTCAAGAAGATACTCTGTCCCATTTTCATCTGTAACAGAAGTACTGGTTCCGTCCATGGTGATGACAAGTTTTTTAAAAGCCGAAAAAACATCATCAAGACTTTGGTCTTCTCCTAAGCTGCCTGCCCGCACGACCCATACATTATCTCTGCCCTGGCTGATAAATTCACGGAACTGATTGGGCCCGTGTTCCTGTATGGTAAGTCCCTGAAGGGCTTTTACTGCAATATAGGCCCCAGCCTTTTCCAACACCAGAACGCCATCTTCTCCCTTATAACGGGAAAATGCACTGATTGGAATGTAAGCATGAGTATACCCAATTCTCTCTTCTTCATCAATATGAAATCTCAAAACTGCAGTATTTTCAAATTGAGCTCCAAGGGGAAGTACACCGTTACCTGCCCAGAAATTTGGTCTGCCGCTTCCATATGGAAACGCTTCTCCCGGGTGATTGATGAAGACCTGCGCAGTCTCATCAATTGTTGCCTGTAAGATATGCTCCTGATATCCTTTCTCAAATGGCTTAAAACCTACTGCGGTGGACAGAAGAACACGGTTATTTTTGTAAAGATAGAGATTGACGTGATTTTCAAATCCCTGGGTATTTTCAAAAATCAGTTCTTCCTCTTCGTCTATTACCGCATACTTTTTATACTCCATTGGAGGTTCATAATTTCCAAGTATGAGTGAAATGTAACCAATACAGGCTCTGTTTAAATACCCAGCATTATAAGCCACATAAAGCAGGGAGGTGGTACCCGCATTGTAATTTCCCTTCATCTCCTTTTCATAACTCCGGCCAAAGCTGGTCATTACGGCCCCCTTGTGGGCGTTGACTGTCAGAGTATAGAATATCATGTCCAGTGCCTTCTGTGCTTTTTTATGGAGTGGATTATCTTCCTCAGTCAGATTATAAAGGGTGCCTATTCCAAGCACATCGACAGGAATATAGGCGTTGGAATTCCATTCTGTAATAAATTCCCGGAAAAAGTCGTCAAACCACTGATGCAGCAGCTCTTCTCCTCTTGCCTTTACCTCTGCCCCTGTCTTTCCACTGTTGGTGAAAATCCGGTCTGGCAGGTAGGTACCTGTCAGATACTGGCAGCAATGAAAAAGGAGTGCATGATTTTCGCTGAAAAACCACATTACATCGTCCCCAGGTTCATCAATCCAGTATCTGTACTGAACCATGGTTTCTTCCAGTGCCTTCTTTAATGTGTCAGAAATACGGCTTTGGAACATCCGGTAAATGTAAATCATGATGATAAAATGAAAATCAGAACAGTCTTTTCTGCTTCTCACACCTTCCAGCTCTTCCATCAGAATTGCTTCTGCCCGCTTGCAATCCTGATTCATATAAAGCAAGGCTGCCGCTTTATATGTATTGTCAGGAGCAAAACGGATTACTGCATCCATTGCCAGTTTTCTGCGGATGCTGCTGTCTTCATTCCCGCTTAAGAGGAATTCTTCCCGCACCAGCTGATTCCCGATTTTTCTCTTTATGGAGATTCCCTGATAGGTAAGTACAACAGTAAAATAATAATATCCTGGTGAAATGTCATCAGTATGGAATAGCTCCAGCCCTTTTTGTAAAGGTTCCATGGTATATTTTATGGTTTTTATAAGCTTCCATGATTGTTCCATTTTTTCTATAAATTCGCCAGGAGTTATTATAACTTCCAGGTCAAGGTTCGTATCAAACGGATTGCTAAGATTCATTTTTATAGATTCGCTGATATAAGCCTCTTTATCAAAGCTCATTGCGTTTAACATCTGCTCCATTTTTGTTAAAACGCTTTCATTTACCTCTTCTTTCACCGGAATCAGTATTTTTAAATCGGCTCCTCCCAGCCGCTTCATTCGGAAATAGTAATCCGTATCCCGCTCTGCCAGATCATCAAGACACACCACCAGTGAATTTTCCCCTTTTAAAAGAGGAATGGAAACTGTTGTTTTTTTTACCAGATTTCTGGTAAATGGTGTAAAGTCGCAGATCAGCTGTTCATTTGCCCAGACTGTTAACCCGCCGCAGGTCTCCAGCTCAAAATCTATGGTATTTGCTACATCAGACCAGAGCGTGGTAAAACCATACATTCTTAAATAAGTGGGACGGTAATAAAAGCCTGAGGCATCGATTCCCGGATTTCCAAACGGGAAATATTGTTTTAGCTTATTGCCGTCTGACAGTTTAGTAAAATCAGGATAATCGGGAACTTCCCGTCTCCGTTCCTCTAAAAATTCTTTTCTGCAGGGATTTTCATGAATGGCAAATCCTTTCTTCAGCCATTCATTTACTCTTCCGCTTAAGGTAGATCTGGTAAATTCACGGACCTGGGTATGAACCTCGCTTATGAGGAATCGGTTTACAAATCCTTCCGCAAACAGCGGATATTCCAAGTACTTCATGCTCTCTTTCCTCCCATTTACTCTTTTACTCCTCCGGCTGTCATGCCGCCTATGATATGACTTTGCAGTGTCACGAACACAATGATAACCGGAATCATGGATATAACCGACATGGCCAGAAGGCTGTTCCAGTCAACCGAATATTCACCGGAGTAATTTGCAAGCGCAAGCTGTATGGTGTAACGTTCTTTACTGTTAATCACCAGCTTGGGCCAAAGATAATCATTCCATCTCCACATAAAGGAGAAAATACAAAGCACTGAGATCACCGGTTTTGCCAGAGGAAGCATAATCCGCATTAAAATGCTGGTTTCCGACGCTCCATCAATTCTGGCCGCTTCCATATAGGCATCCGGAATCCCTACGTAATACTGTCTTACCAGAAAGACGGCAGTGGGAGATGCTACAGCTGGAATAATCAGTCCCCATAAGCTGTTGTAAAGACCGGTTGCCACGATAACCTTAAAAATGGGAATCATGATGACCTCCAGCGGAATCATCAGGGTTGCCAGTACAATACCAAATAAAATTTTATCCCCTTTAAACCGGTATTTAGCGAAGGCGTAGCCTGACATTACATTTACTACTATGGTAAGGAACGTGGCTGTAATACTGGTAAACACAGTATTGAAAAAATAAATTCCGAAATGACCTTCTTCCAATGCCTTCTGATAATTGGAGAAGGAAGGGCTTTTCCCAATCAGGCTTGGCGGCCAGGAAAACAGCTCTCCTGTACTTTTAAAGGAGGAACCAATCACCCAGAGAATGGGGATCAGGAATAAAAAGGTCAGAATCAGCAAAATTGCCCATGTCACTCCGTTTAAGAAATATTTCCTGCCTTTAGTCTGCATCCTGCTCACCTCCTTTATTTACCTTAAACTGTACCACTGTAAACATTGCCAGCAGCACGAACAGGATCATTGTCATTGCACTGGCATAACCCATCTGATTTTTTTCAAATCCGGTTTCCTGAATCGTCTGAACCATAAACTTAGTAGCACCTGCAGGTCCGCCCTGGGTCAGAGCATATACCAGCGGATATGTTTTTATGATCGTAACGGTGGATAAAACCAGAACCAGCAGGCTGGTTGGTTTTAGGAGCGGCAGCGTGATATAGCGAAACTGATGGTAGAAACCTGCACCGTCGATGCGCGCCGCCTCATAATAAGTTTCAGAGATAGCCTTAATTCCTGATATGAACATGACCATATAATAACCGGACATACTCCATGCAGTCACAAATATTACCACCCCCATGGAATAATTCTGATCCGTCAGCCATTTAACAGGGGAGTGTCCCATTACAGTGAGAAGATAATTAATGACGCCGAATTCTTCTCCCAGAAGGAATCTCCAGGTCAGTCCTACTATGATACTGGAAATCATGGTAGGCCAGTAGAAAACAGCCCGGAAGAAATCATTTCCTTTTCTGGCTCCCGACAATAACAAGGAAAGACCCATGGCCGATACATAGACAAGGGGAACCGAAACCCCGGTAAAGAAAATGGTACGGAGAAACGAATTCCAGAATCCCCGGTCCGAAAACAGCTTGATATAATTTTGAATCCCCACAAATACCTGAGGATTTATCCCATCCCACTTTGTCAGTGATATCCACAACCCATTTACTGCCGGAAAGAACAAAAACAGGCCGAATATAATTAAAGTAGGAGCAAGCAACAGATAAGGGAATACATTCCGCTCAAACTTCCTCATTGTTTTACCTCCTTTTTTTATGATTATAGCATTAAAAAAAAGAGAAAAATCAAGTTTAATTATGCAAATATTATAGAATATTGTCATTTCCATAAAAAAGTGTCTTCGACACTCTCAACTCCCCTGCCCCTCACTCATGAGGGGTTTGGGGTTTTTCTTTGTTCAA
>SVDU01000031.1 GCA_015057705.1 Paenibacillaceae bacterium
TCAGCAACTAAATAAACTCTCTAGGGTGTTACACTTTTTATTTGCACTTTGTTACACTTTGGGGTTGCAAAAAACAACATAATCCGACATACATAATTTAAAACTATGTATACTTAAATCGTATCAGAACTGGAGCAGGTTTCAAATTAGCTCTGTATTATAACTTCTTGGTTAAATTTAGAAGCTAATTAATTAACTCCTTTCCATACTAACGTGCCCTTTTCTTTCTGCATGTCAAATTCCTCATCAGAAAGCTTTTCAAGTCTATTCAAATTTCTGACCGGTAAATAATAAATCTCTATCATCTGCGGCTTGTAGTCCACAGTTTCGTATCCATCACCATATATGTCTGATCCTGTACTACTACCGCTTTCACTATAAGCTGCAAGGTCAGAGTCAAAGAGCAGGCTGGTCCACAACGTTTTAGCGTAGCAGTAGTAAATAACCCTTACATTCTCTCCATTTCGATTGACCTCCCTGCCTGTTGAACTTTCAGAAATTTGAGAAATCCCCCTATAAACTCTTTCAACTACATTAATTATATCACCAGAATCCTTTTGCTTGACATCCACAGCCTTTGAAGTATCCAATTTCTCCCATATAACTCTACCTTTTTCATTGGTTATAACCACAGAAGGACATAATTCCACAGACATGCGGTTGACGTCAAAGGGGAGTGGTATTTGATAATTCTTTGCAAAGATAATTAAACCGCACAATACGATGATACAAGTCAAAAGGGCAACCATAATATTCTTATGTATCATTTTTGCTTTTAACCGTTTAAGAAAATCGATATTTTTATCTTCATTCGGTATTTCTTGGGGAATAACTACTGACATTTCTTCATAAACCGTCCGGCAATTGTCGCAATTATCAAGATGTTTTCTTATTTCTGTATTTGTTTCTTCACTTGTCAAACCGTCAATGTAATTAGATAACAGATCTTTTACAATGGAACATTTCATTTAAGTCTCTCCATTTCCTTAATTATTTTTTGTTTAGATCGATAGTACGTGGTACGTGCCCAATTTTCGTTCTTACCTAAAATCTCGCCAATCTCTGCGAATGAAAACTCACCCGTCAAACGCATATGTACCAACTCACGCATTGGCTCCGGCAATGCGTGAATCGCCTTATATAAGGTTGTTTTTTCCATTCGAAGCAATGTGGATATTTCCGGTGATTCATAACCCGGCACTTCGTCCGTAAGCTCAATCTGCTTCCATCGAGAGCGCTTAGCCAGCCATTGATACCAAATGTGCTTAGCTATTTGACAAAGCCATACTACCAACTTACAACTTCCGTCATAATTGCCTATGGTCCGCATAGCGCGAAAGAATGTCTCTTGTGTTAGGTCTTCTGCCAAATCTTCATTATGAGTTAGACTAAGCAAGTATTTATACACCGCCTTTGCATGCTGATTGTAGGCTCTCTCAATATCATCCAAGGTAGCTTCCTCCAGTCTTTCTTATTTTCATCCATATATCCGATAAAGTGAAGCTTCGTTACAAAAAAATTGATAAGATTATGAAAATAACTAAAATTTTTATACGTATATATTACATCACTAATTAAGTCAAATTCAAACAGATCTCAACTTTCTGACTAAAATCAGTTAATCTTTCTAATATATCCAATTTTCCAAATGTACGTTCTTAATTACTATTGTGCCAAGTCATCAGGACGACGGCTAGCCTCAGAATAATCGTCTCAGAATAATTTCCTCTACCGACTTTGGTATATTTTCGTGTTCTAATACTTCTTTTGCTAAATCTAAAAAACTATAACCCATAAATTAATTACCCCTTTAATATTTCTATATTAATCTATTAATACAAATATCATGTTTTTGGAAATATTGAGAGAATCCTCGATAAGAATATGAACTGATTAAAAGTACTTTTATTTTATACCAAAGACATACCAATTTCAAGTGTCCTCCCCCAAAAAAGTAATCTATCTGGTTAAATGTTTTATCTTCAAATAAGGATTTCGCTAATTTATATCTACATTTCAGCGAAACCCCTATTCGTTTTGGCAAAAGCAGTAATTTAAACATGTTCAATTTTGATTCTTGTCTAATTTCTGTTTTAAAAATTAAACGAAAAATTGAAGGTGATTTCAAAATGTGAAATTCGCTTATAAAACGGGAAACTCGGAATGCAATTGACCAACTCGTAATGTTATTTAATATGAAAATGCAAATTTTGGCACTCAACATGTATAATTTTGGCACTTGTATTGATTTATTACATGTTAGTGTTATTATAAATTAAAGTTGATTAACGATTTTAGGGGAAGGATCTTTTTTAAAAGAAGCTTGAAGATAACGAATATTTTATCAGCTTAGATTACAATTAGATAAATAAATTTTTTATATAATCATGCGTGCTTTATATAAATTTGTGTTTTAAGTTTTATTTACTATGGTGCAAACTATGTAAAAAGACCAGGAGTCTAAATCATGATATCCAAGTGAATAAAAAATGTCACATTCCAGGCATTCCCTAAAATCAGCATATCGCCCCCAGGCATCTTTATGCAGCATAAGATTATCACTTCCACATTTCTTGTACTACCCTTTTTTCTGCCATCTAATGTGCCAAATACTTTCCCCTGCACAACTATAAAAATGAGTTTAGTTTTAGTAGAAAGTAATGTACCCAAACACAAAAAGGAGGAGCAAAAATATGTTCAAAAAGTTATTTACAATATTATTTTCGGTTATTATGGTTTTGGGAATGGGAACGATGACCTTTGCGGCTGACGCATCCGTAGTTTCTAAGGATGAAGTAATGGATCAGCTGAACTCTATTGATTTTGGCAGAGATGTCACATTTACAGCGTTACCACAGTCAAAATTAAGTGACCAAGAGTTGTTGAAATTTGACTCTGTTGAGGAGGCGGAAGCGTATCTGAAAAAATCTATAGCGAAGTCAAGCAAACTTACAATTCCTTCCCAGACTTCTTTGCAAAACAGTATTATGCGACAGATTAATACCAATGCTCTCGCAGGAAAAGGTGGTGCAGCATGGTACGATGGTGAGGTATGGTGGTGGGGTGGTGGAAACACCAGTTTGTTATCGATGACACATGCTGTGGTTAAATTCTACTACAATGGTTCCGATAAAATATCGAATATTACCGTTAAGGATTCTTATATGACGGGAATTGTTGGCGCTACTTGGACACATAGAAGTGGTAGCGCTACAGCATTGGGAGGATTGAACGCAAAATATTCTGTAACAGGAACGTGGTTTATTGGTATTTCTGTAGCGGGTTACCCTGTTGGTGCTTCTTTTAATGAAACTCTGAAATCTAATACAATTACTATGAAGATTGGTTAATATGATGAAGAATGTTGTTTTGATAATCGTAGGGCTACTTTTACTTGTTTTCGTTATTATCTTTCCGCTACCGACAATGTTAGCAATTTCTGGAGTAGTATGGAGAATTATAATTGGATTCTTTGGTTGTATTTTGATTTATAAAACAGTTCGTAAAAAATAATGCTGGGGGAAGTATTTGGTACATTAGATTGCAGATAAAAGGGTAGTGCAAAAAATGTTTAAATGCGGAAGTGATAATCTTATGCTACATAAACGTTATAATTATATATATTATTTATTAAAAAACAGAAAAAACATGGGTGCTTACCACCCCCTACCCATTTTAGGAGGACAAACATGAAAAAGAATACACTTCTCTTCTTTTTATTTACATTAGCATGCCTGATTATATTGATTGGTGGTATTGAATTAATAAAATATTATACTCAACTTAATCGACAATATTATACTTATATATACCCAATTATGGTAATGAAACTGCTCTTTCCTTGTAGTTTAGGACTTTTACTTTTTTTTCGCCAACATATTAGGATGGAAGTTTACTCGATTCATAGAGTAGTTGTAGATGGGGTTGCAACCCTAGTAGTAGTAGTATATTTACTGATTATATCCCGAAGGCTTATTACCTATATTTTTGCTCAAGCCGAAACACTGATATGTTTTACCTTATTACTTAGCTCATTTTTGAATAGTTTGTTGGAATGGAAAAGATATAAGAGTTCTAACTAAAACAGTATATGCAGGTATGGTATTAACAGCCGAAAGATTCAAGCGATAAAAAATTAATAGTTATTACCTTAAGGTCTCCTATTTTTCTTGTAGGAGACCTTAGACTATAGACAAAGTCCCGGGCGGATGCCCGGGACTTATTTTTTTAATTGTCAAAAAATTCAATATCTATAAGGATTCCTGGTAAGTGCTTCAAAAAATAGCATACTATTTAGTTTACATTATTTATACTAAGCTGAAGGCATCATTTTTTGAAGCATTTTTTATGTTTTAATGTAAGCCGGCATCTGTCAGGCAGTTCCTTTGACCATGGAAGATATTGATTCAGAAGTTCTGGATGTTAGAGATGATTGTTGTTTGGCATCTCTTCAAGAAGATATTTCAAATATTCATACACATCCAGATGATTGGCTATGGCACTTTCCACCAGCGTTTACAAGACAGCGTTAGCCCTGGCTCCCTTTGGAGTATCTGCAAACAGCCAGGCACGTCTTGCTGTTGCAAATAGCTTAATATTTGCTTCACAAAGATTGATAGAAAGTGGAATTCTCCCATCTTCAAGGTAGGTTTATCTACAAATTCCGATTTAGCTTTCAGCTACAAGGCCTAAATACTTATTTGACAGAATCAAAACCTTTTGCCAAAACGTTCATTTCCCATACCCCACCACGGTAACCGGAAACATATTTCACTCTACCTAACCACAAAAGTACACCTACATATCCCCTTCAAAACCCCGAAACCCTTTAATTTCCTAGGCTTTCCGCTCCAGCAGAACAACCGTTTCAACGTTTGCCGTCGAAGGAAACATGTCCACGCAACACACCTTAACCACCTCATACCCCCTCATCTGCAGCACTTCTAAATCTCTCACCAGACTAGTCGGCTTACAAGATACATAAACCAGCCTGTCCACTCCAAAATCAATAATCTTCCCCAGCGCCTTGGGATGAATCCCATCCCTGGGTGGATCCAGAATAATAAGATCCGGCTTATCTTCCAGTTCATCAATCACCTTTAATACATCCCCTGCAATAAATTCGCAGTTATCCAGACCGTTTCTCGCAGCATTCTCTCTTGCCGCTTCCACTGCCTCCTCTACAATCTCCACACCCACCACTTTTTTCGCAACAGGTGCAATAATCTGGGCAATCGTTCCAGTACCACTATATAAATCAAAAACCACCTTATCCTTTGTCTCCCCTACATACCCTCTTGTGGTTTCATACAGCACTTCCGCCCCCAGTGAATTAGTCTGAAAGAAGGAAAACGGTGAAATCTTAAACTTCAGTCCCAGTAATTCCTCATAAAAATAATCCTGTCCATATAAAATATCCGTCCGGTCACTCTTTACCACATCTGCCAGACTGTCATTCAATGTATGAAGAATTCCAACAATTTTTCCATTCAGTTTCAAGTTAAGCAGCGCATCAGCGAAAGGCTTTAGATCAAGCTCCTCCTGAGTCGTGGTGACAAGATCAACCAGAATCTCACCTGTCTTCACGGCTCTGCGCACCAGTAGATGACGTAAATATCCGGTATGCTGCATCTTCTTATAAAATCCGACCCCTAATTTATCAAAATATTCCTTAGCCGCCTTTAAAATATCACAAAAATCTGTATCCACAATCTTACATTCAGTCGTGGTCACCACATCATAGAAGCTTCCTCTTTTATGCATTCCCAGGGAAAGAGGGCCATCCTTATATTCATCTCCAAAGGAAAACTCCATCTTATTACGATACTTATCTTCTGTCGGGCTTGGTTTAATTCCTTCAAATATAAAATCGCCTGTCACAACGCCATCTAACAGGGATTTCACCTGCTGTTCCTTAATCTTTAACTGTTCTTCGTAAGGAATGGTCTGATAGGTGCAGCCCCCGCAGATTCCAAAATGAGGGCAGGGATCTTTTGCATATTCCAGAGGGGATTTCTCTAAAACTTCAAGAATCCGGCCTTCGCATTTCCCCCCTCTTTTTTTATTAATCATCACTTTCAATTTCTGTCCGGGAAGTGCGTGCTTTACACCAATTCTTCCTTCTGGAAGTTCTATCATGCCTTTATCAGGAAATTCAAACCGTCCGATTGTACCTTCGTATATCTCACCCTTTTTCACTTATGCTGACTCCTTTTATTCTCTTAAATTTTCATTTAAATTATATATTCTGTCATGTAAAAGAGCGTGTCTCACTTTCTGAGGCACGCTCTCCTTTTAATGCCAGATTTTATTCTTCGGAACTAGCTTCCGACTTTTCATCCTCAAAGAAATCATCGTCGAAATCATCATCAAAATCGTCTTCAAAATCTTCCAGATAATCCGGAGTAAAGAAACGATATACGGTGTAAGCAATCCCAGCTACTGCCGCTACTGCGCCTATGATCGCGAGTATCCAGAGGATACAGTTTTTCTTCTTTTCTTCCTGTTCTCTTTTATGAAGCAATTCATTCACTCTGCTTGAGTTCATAAGATCTTCCAGTTTGCTCATAGCTTCTTTGCTCATTGCATCAAATCTGTTCATGTCTCCACGTCCTTTCTGAGAGCCCTGCTTTCATTCATATCCTTTACGGCATAGATTTCTCTCTTTGCCTGTAGCAGTTATTATACCATTATATTGCCTTTTTTACTATGGTTTTTGGTTTTTTTTAAAATTTTATGAAATTTAAATTATTCTCTCACAAGCTTCAGTTTTGCAAAAGAAGCAAACATTTTTTTCACACCTGCCTGGTCAAAGTGAACCGTTACTTCGAAATCTCTTCCACCATCCTTGATTTCCTTTACCTCACCGATACCGAATTTGATGTGGCTGACCCGGTCTCCCTCTTTATAACCAAGAGAAAGCGGTTTTTCAATTGTAAATGCTTTTCCAAATCCAGGAGTTGATACAGGCTTTGATGTCTTCGAGGCATATGCGTTGCTGCCTGGTCCAAAGCTGCTGACACCAGCCGTCCGTCCTGCTGCCCCGCTATTTCCCCATGGAAGACCGCTGTCGTCAAAATCGGACTGGGCTCTGGAAGAAAGTCTTTGCTCCAGTCTGCTGGAGTCCAATAATTCGGCTGGTATTTCTTCCACAAACCGGCTGATCTTAGAATACCTGGTTTCACCATTTACCATACGCTGTCTGGCGCCAGTCATCATAAGAAATTTCTGGGCTCTGGTAATACCAACGTAGCAAAGTCTCCGTTCCTCTTCCACATCCTCTTTATTATCGGAAGAAATAGACATCATACTGGGGAATAAACCATCTTCCATACCGCTTAAATAGACTCTTGGGAACTCAAGTCCCTTGGCGCTGTGAAGTGTCATCAGCGTGACACGGTTTTCTGATTCATCCATTCGGTCTACATCGGCAACAAGTGCAACCTCCTCCAGAAACTCGCTTAATTCCGGATGCTCATGCTCGCCTTCAAAGCTGACTGCTTTGTTGATCAACTCTTCTATATTCTCCAGTCGGGTCTGATATTCGATTTCCCCCTCTGCTTCCAGTTCCTTCTGGTAGCCGGTTTCATCAAGAATATCTTCAATCAGTTCGTGAATGCTGTAGGTTTCTTCCGTCAGACGGTCCCTGAAATCTTCTATCTTCTCTGTAAATCCAAGAACTTTATCCGCTGTTTTCCCAAGCCCCGGTACAGCTTTTGCCCTGCAGAATGCATCGTAGATACCCATTCCACGTTCGGAAGCAAATGCCTGGACTTTGCCGATACTGGTTGCACCGATTCCCCTTTTTGGAACATTGATTACTCTTAAGACAGATAAATCATCTCTTCCGTTTGCGATTGTTTTTAAATAAGCTAAAATGTCTTTGATCTCTTTTCTCTGATAGAAATTTACGCCGCCCACCATACGGTATGGGACATTATGCTGAAGACATTTTTCCTCAATCAGACGGGACTGGGCATTGGTACGGTATAAAACGGCACAGTCCTGGTAGTCAGATGAACTGTTTAATATGTCACGGACAATGGCATCCGCCTCCTCCGTTGCATTTTCAAACTGCTTAAACTGAACCATGGGGCCTTCTTCATTGGACGTCCATAATGTTTTATCCTTTCGGCCTCTATTGTGACGGATCACCTCATTGGCAGCCTGTAAAATGTTCTGGCTGGAGCGGTAATTCTGTTCCAGTTTAATTACCTTTGCGCCAGAATAGGATTTTTCAAAGTTTAATATGTTCTCGATATTGGCTCCACGGAACTTATAGATGGACTGATCATCATCACCCACAACACAAAGGTTCTTATATTTACCAGCAAGCAGACTGATTAAACGGAACTGAGCCGTATTGGTATCCTGATACTCATCCACCATAATGTAGCGAAAACGCTCCTGATAGTAGTTTAAGACTTCCGGGTTATTCTGAAACAACTCCACAGTCTTCATAATCAGATCATCAAAGTCCAGTGCATTGTTCTTCTTTAACTCACTTTGGTACTCTTTATAGACAGAAGCTGCTTTCTTCTGCCGGAAATCGCCGGAAGCGTTGAGTTCAAACTCCGCCGCACTTATCAACTCATTCTTGGCTGTGGAAATCAGCCCCAGCATCGCACGGTCTTTGTATACCTTGGGATCTAAATCCAACTTTTTTAAAACATGCCGCATCAGAGTTTTCTGGTCATCTGAATCGTATATGGTAAAATTAGTACTATATCCAAGACTTTCTATATGCCTTCTTAAGATACGCACACAGGTAGAATGAAATGTGGAAACCCAGATGCTGTCTGCTCCAAATCCTACCAGACGATCCACACGTTCTCTCATTTCTCCTGCCGCTTTATTGGTAAATGTTATAGCAAGTATGTTCCAGGGATTCACACCCTTTTCTTCTATTAAATAGGCAATCCGGTGCGTAAGAACTCTGGTCTTACCAGAGCCCGCTCCTGCCAGCACAAGAAGCGGTCCCTCCGTTTGAAGTACCGCCTCTTTCTGCATAGAATTTAATGTATCATAAATACTCATAAATTGTACGCTTTTTCCTTTCCTTGTTCCTGCCCGTATTTCAGGGCATAGAGGGATGCCGCAGGCACCTTATTCCTGCCCGTATTTCAGGGCATAGAGGGATGCCGTAGGCACCTTGTTCCCCCACATCTTCAGCTCAGCTTCAAATAGGCTTTCAGGGAATCCATATGTTCCAGTGCCAGCCGTCTTCCCTCCTGATACAGCGCCTCCAGTTTCCTTTTGTCCTGCTCGGTTCTTTGAACCGTCACATGATGATCCGGACGTATTACGTAGATTCTCCCCTCTTTTTCCAGACGGTCAATCTCCTCCTGCATCCGGTTATATCTCTCCGGAACGTCCTCCAGCGCCTTTAAAAATCTGGGTAGGGGCGCGAAATAACGCTCATACCCTTTTTTCGTCCATTTATCAAGGGGCGGTTTCCGATAACCCGGTTCTCTGGTGAGAACCAGCACAATCTTTTCATACCCCAGATCAATCGCTCTTTGATAAGCCACCGGCATGGAGCAGCCGCCATCTAAATACTTCTTTCCTCCCACAGAAATCATTCTGGAAAGTATGGGGATGCTGCTGGAAGCTTTAACTGCATCAATGAAATTATCACATTTGCTTTTTTCAAAATATTCCGGCTTTCCCGTCTTACAACGGGTTGCAATCACTTCAAAAATCTGTTCAGACTTATAGAATGTGTCATAATCAAAGGGAACCAATGTATTGCTTAATTCCCCAAACAGGAAGTCAAAGTTAAAGATCGAACGTTTTTCTACTAAATTCCGGAAACTTAAAAAACGTTTGTCATTGACATAATCCAAATCCACTTTTATGGTTCTGCCTATCTGCTTGCTGACATAACTCATACCTGACATGGAACCGGCTGAAACTCCGTTTACATAGGACATCTCAATCTCCTGCTCCATGAACACATCCAAAACTCCTGCAGTAAATACTCCCCGCAGGGATCCCCCTTCTAGAACTAAAGCTCCTTCTGTCATCTTAAATCACCTCGCCTACTATTTTATTTCATTTATCCGGTCCGGTCAATCCCTTTTGATGCCGTCAGGCGAACTTGAGAATTGAAAAAGCAAATTCCTCACCCAAGGGACAGTTTATTTTAACCCTTTTATACATACATGATATCTTTATAACTCCTTCTGACAGCAGTAGAAGGAGAAGGGGCAAAAATAACTTCTTTTTCAGCCCTCTACCCCTTCTCTCCGATTTTCCGGCCTTTTCTATCCCCGTTTTAGGCATGTTAGCTTGCCCCTCAACTAAGGATACTCAAAACCAAGCTGCTCTGAACAGCAAAAACCACCTGAACATCTATACTCTTTCAAAAAAATTCATCATCAAGTCAGCCATTACGCAAACTGGCTTTGGTACAATTGATAATAAGCACCTTCCAGTTTCATTAACTCGTCATGATTTCCAGCTTCCTGGATCGTCCCCTGATCGATAACAAAGATCCGGTCTGCCTTGCGGATGGTGGATAATCTGTGGGCGATAATAAAGGAAGTCCGTTCCTTTAAAAGCACTTCAATTCCTTTTTGAACCAGAAGTTCCGTATGGGTATCAATGCTGGATGTCGCCTCATCAAGAATAAGAATGCCGGGCTTTGATACCATGGTTCTTGCAAAGGCTAAAAGCTGTCTCTGGCCGATAGAAAGGCCAGCTCCCCTCTCACTGATTTCCGTATCATATCCCTTTTCCATCTTCATAATAAACTCATGGGCGTTCACTGCTTTGGCAGCCTCTTCAATCTCTTCATCGGTGGCATTTAACCGGCCGTAACGAATGTTATCCCGAATGGTTCCGGAGAAGAGGAAATTGTCCTGGGTCATAATGCCCATCTGACTTCTCAAACTCTTTAATGTTACACTTCTGATCTCCTGATCGTCAATAAAGATCTCTCCGCCAGTCACTTCATAGAAACGGCTGATCAGGTTTACAATGGTCGTTTTCCCCGCACCTGTCGGCCCTACCAGTGCGATAGTCTCGCCTGGTTTTACCGAAAAGCTTACGTGATCCAGGATCAGACGGTCCGGCTCATCTCCATAGGCAAAGGAAACCTCTTCAAACCGTACCTCGCCCTTTAATTCCTTTAATTCTACTGCGTTCTCTTCATCCTTTATCTCAACTTCCGTATCTATGATATCAAAGATTCGCTCCGCAGCTGAGATATTAGTGGTCAGCTTATTATAGAAGTTAGCAAGATTACGTATGGGACTCCAGAACATGGCGATGTATGTGGAAAATGCAAGAAATGTACCAATTCCAATCTGTTCCACTCCCACCACTTTAATACCGATAAAATAAAGCAAAAACCCACCCATTCCCCAGGTTATTTCAACAAGAGGACCAAAAGCATCTGCAACGATTACCGCTTCAATGAAGGAACGGTAATGCTGGTCTACCAGATCGTGAAACACCTCTTTTGTCTCATCCTCAGCAGCATAGCTTTGTATAATCCTGATTCCCGATAAGTCTTCGTGAACATAGCCATTTAAATTAGAAGTTTTCTTTCTGTATACCCGCCATCTTTTATGGACATTGGTCTGAATAAAAAACATACCCACCGCCAGAATGGGAATTGTCAGCAAAGCTGCCATCGCCAGACGGTAATTCTTAATCAGCATAATACTGAGAACACAGATCACCGTAATAAAATCTGGAATCAGCTGGGTGACACTATCGGATAATACATCTTTTAGTGAATTTACATCACCAATAATTCTTGCAAGTACCTTTCCTGTGGGGCGGCTGTCAAAGAAGCCAAACCCCAGAGACTGGATATGCTGATATAGTTCCTCTCTGATGTTTAAAAGCACACGGTTTGAAACTTCCGCCATGATACGCATACGGACCTTGGTACCCACTAAAAACAGCAGAAATAATCCAATTGCTCCAATTCCCACATATAAAAGTCCATTGATATCCTTTTGTGCCACACAGACGTTTACCGCATACTCCATCAAAAGAGGAGCCAGCATACTGATGGTAATGGTGCCTCCCATAATAAACAGAACAAGCACTATTTTCTTTTTATAAGCAAGCAGATAACGAAACAGACGGATTATGGTATCTTTTTTCAATACCTCTTTCTGTTCCTCATCGATTCTGCTGGAATTTACTGACATAGTGCAGCCTCCTCTCCATACTGAACCTCATAGGTTCTGTAATACTGTCCCCGTTTCTCCATAAGCTCCTCATGAGTTCCACGCTCGATAATCTTTCCGTCTTCCAGAATCAGAATCTCATCAGCTCTGCGCACAGCCGAAATTCTGTGGGCAATGACAATTTTAGAACTGTTTTTCAGTTCTGACAAATGAAATTCAATCTCCCTTTCGGTTTCCATATCAAGAGCAGAGGTGGAGTCATCAAGAATCAGAATGGGCGTTTCCTTTGCAATGGCTCTGGCTATACTGATTCTCTGCTTCTGACCTCCGGATAAGCCTACGCCTCTTTCACCGATTACCGTATCATACTGTTCTGACAGCTTTTGAATGAAGCTGTGTGCCTCTGCGGAAATTGCCGCCTGCTGAACACTTTCCCACTCCGTAGCATCCTTATTTCCGGTTTTGATATTCTCGGAAATGCTGTCGGAAAAGAGAAATACATCCTGCATAACCACCGAAATCTGTCCTCTCAGCAAGGGAAGGGGCAGATCCTTAATGTTGATTCCGTCAAGCAGAATCTCTCCCGCTGTTACATCATAGAAACGCTCGATCAAATTGACAATTGATGTTTTTCCAGAACCGGTGACTCCCATAATTCCCAGTGTCTTGCCCTTTTCCAGGGTGAAATTAATATCATTTAAGATATCTTTTCCATTCAGTTCAAAATTTACATGCTGAAAGGTAAGCTCCCCTTTCACAACTTCCGGAAGAACTGGTTTGTCAGGATCTGCAATAACCGGTTTTTCTTCCATGATCTTTTTAATCTTCTTATTGGAAGCAAAGGCTGCTGCAAGGTCATTGCTTAACCAGCCCACCATTTCCATTGGCCAGATGATATTGTTTGCATATTCGGAAAATGCTCCCAAATCACCGATTGACATCTTTCCCTTAATTACAAGAATGCCGCCAATGACAATGACAGACATCATAAGGAACTTAGACAGGAATGAGATGTTTGGCTGGAACCGGATCAGCAGTTTTGCCTGACTCATGTTTAAATCATAGTACTGCTTGTTATGCTTTTTAAATTTACTGATTTCATAGTCTTCTCTGGCAAATGCCTTAACGGTCCTGACTCCCGCCAGATTCTCCTGGGCAACCGTATTGAGCTCGGCAGTCTGTTCGCTGATCTTGTCGTAAACCTCACCCAGTCCTTTTTCCATCTTTAACGCATACCAGGCAATAATCGGCAGGATGACCAGAGGAATCAGTGTCAGTACAGGACTTAACTTTAGCATACAGACAAGAACAATGATGGTGTGAATGGAACATTCCAACACAAGCATTCCCACAAAACCAAAGGCATTCCAGATCCGCTCTGCATCATCCTTAATCCGGGCCATCAGCTCTCCTGTATTATGGCTGTCAAAATAACCCACTGACAATGTCTGGATATGATCAAACAAGTCCTTTCTTAAACCACAGGCGATCCTTGCAGCTGCAAAGTCAAAGATAAATTCCTTTGTATACTGGAAAATCGCTCTGCCGAAACCAATTCCCAAAAGCCCTAAAAGCAGCTTCATAAGAATCTTTGTTTCACCACCCACAATTACATCATCAATAATATGTTTTGTAATCTGGGGGGCTGATGCATCAAGCAAAATGCTGATAATCATCGCTGCAAGGGCAAGAACGTAAAGAAACTTATATTTCCTTACATACTTCCACAAATTTTTCATACCATTTCCTCCTATTCTTTTAAAAAACTTCATGACTTTTCTCCCATATATGTAAAAAAACCGAAAAAAACTGCGTAGTGCGGTCTTTTTCGGTAAATAAGCAAAAAAATAACCGCAGTCATTCAGACTGCGGATAAACTCATAAAAAGAAGCTCCGATCAAGAAGCTGCATTTGTCCTGACATCCTTAGATGCAAAGACAGTTTTCCATGAGGCAGACTGAATTCATCAATGTATTTCTAACTATTTGATTGGTTCTGTTGATTCCACGATAACGCATCATAGTTCCTGCCTCCTTTACTTAGATTTTGTTGTATTTAATATACAATTATAAGAATACTGCCAATTTTTTATTATGTCAAGCAAATTTTGAACTTTTATGAAATAAAGGAAATTACAGTCAATTATTCTAGAAAAAACTTAGTTCTGGTACGAATTTTCTCTTTCCATTTACAGCAGTCATTGAGATGAAGCATCACATGACGGGTTGGCGGCATTAACAGAAGTCCTGCCACATCCTTATTTCCCCAAAACTCCAGCAGCCACTCAGAATCCTTTTGAGAGGTTACGCCGCCTTCTGCTTTAATTTTCATAAGATCTGCTTCATTCACATCCCGAATCATATCTTCATAGGTAAACTGGCTTACGATTTCCCTGGTTCTTTCTCCAACAGCACTGCGGTAATTAAGCAGTTCCTCACAGTTCACCTGTTTGCTGAAAGACATAATCTCCTCATCGGTTAATGCATTTCCTGTATCCTTTATGGGAGAATTAATTCTCCTGCTCCAGTCCTCGTCAAAAAGCTGGTCTCCCCTTGCAGCCAGAACGCCCATGGTTAAATCTTCAATTCTCGCAATATGCCAGACTACCCAGGCAATTGTCTCATCATCTTTGCCAGGCATGATTGCATATTCCCGTGGTTCCAAATCTATAAACAGGCGGTCAGTTTCGTTTTCTTCTCTATCTTTTATATTCGTTCGATGCAGCTGTTTATGAATGTCCAGAAAAATATTAATGGCCTCTTTGGTATTTTGCTTTTTCCGGATCACCTTATTTAATGCCTTATGCTCTTCACTTAATCCCTCACCAAAATATTTCATAGTCTCACCCCACCGGATTCTGTTATACGCTTCTTTCGTCCAACAATTCTTTTTGTCTTTTTTTAGGCAGCTTTGCAAGGATAAGAGAATAGGACTTTTCCAGCATATCCTTTAACAGATCTTCCGGTACTTCTCCATCTGCCATTACTGAATTCCAATGAACCTTGTTCATATAATATCCCGGTACGATGTCTTTGTACTGCTGCCTTAAAAAATCACCTTCCAAAGGGTCCAGCTTCATGGATATCAGCTTTTCCTTCCCCTGATCATCTCTGCAGACAGCTGCAAACATCTTACCGTCAATCATATACCGGTCCCAGTTCCATTCCTCTTTAAAATCACTGGTAACTCCATTCATTTCCTTTAAAAAGCCATCAATCCACGGATAGTTCATTGTACCTCCTAAAATCCTCTATTTTCTGTTAGGACGTCTTTTTATCAGCAGAAGATTTATATAATCATCAAACAGAGACCGATCGTCCGCAGGAAACATAATCCATTTTCCATCATGGTATGTGGTTGAAGTATCATACAGTTCCAGTATCCTGGGGGAGTAGTTTTGCCTTTCCAGTTCAAACTTGTCCCGTTCTCCTTTGCCCAGAATCACCATAAAACCACAACAGCCCTCTCTTGCATAGAGGGCGCAGAGGGTCTTCCCCCCTCTGCGGTATTTGTATTCGTACTTCCATGCCTTACCGCCGCTATTCAAAAGGCGGTCCATGTCATATGTTTCTTCGATCTTAGTGCAGAGAGCTTCCCATGCAAGAAAAGCCTCCTCTCCAATTAAACTGATCATCTCTTCCCGGTCCGGGGTCTTTTCAAGCATGAGTAACTCCTTTCGTTGATTGTTCTGTCACCTGTTTAAAGGATTATATCACCCATAACACGACAGCTGTATGTCATATTTATGAAAAATGATATTCATCGTATTCTTCCATACTCATTCGTTCAATGGTAAATTCTGTTACCAGTTCTCCTTCCCCATGAATGCAGTATTCTGGATGAACCGGTGCTCCCCAGCTGTCATCTCCGCCTACTCCTCTCATTGCCCCAAAAATGTTAATGACTGTATATCGTGGAGCAGAAAGTTCTTCATTATGAGTCGCAACTTCCAGTTCTTCAGCTGTATATGGGAGAACGGATGCTTCAAACGGAGCTTTAACAGCCCTAAAGCCGATGGAATTTCCCTTTCGGTCAGAAACCTTCAGCCAGCGTACTCCAGTCCTGTTACCGCATTCCTGGGGAACCAGATAAGGCGATACATTCCCTTCCGGAGTGTCTTTATAGATTCCAAGTCTGGCGCCTTCCTTACGGTCACAGTAATTCTCCTCTGGTCCTCTGCCATACCAGGTAAACTGTTTTGCGGCAGCTGGAGTTATGAGTCTCATACCAAAAGCAGGAAGCTCTGGTAGTCCCTCTTTCCCATGATATACAGCTTTCACATGGATGGCTCCTGTTGAATTCACCTCATAGATAACCTGAGTTTCCGTCTGGGGTACAGTTGGAAGCTGATAGGTATAGGTAACGGTAATGCAACCATCTCCCTCTTCCACTTTACAGTTTTCATTTCTGTAAGCTGGGAATCTGCCTGCACCGAACCACATAGAGCTTTTCACGGAGAACCGGTTTCCCTTATCATTATCAGTAGTCGCTCTCCAGTATACAGGCATGAGAGGTCTTCCCACCCACTCTTTTCCGTCATAAACAATGGAAACAATACTTCCTTCCTGTCTGGAAAAGAGAATCCGGAAGCCTTCCCCTGATACTCCAATATTGACATCTCCATAAACGATGTTTAAGGGCTTTTTACCGCAAGGCTGCTGCTGACCCTTATTCTCCCGGACGCTCTCACCAAACGCAGTTTCAAAACCAGAATCTGCCCATAACGTGTCCTCCTTTAAAACCGCTGACACCTGATGAACGTATTCTCCCGCTTCTTTCCATTCCGGGATCTCAACCGTGAAATATGCGCTGTTTAATGGTTCCACATCGGCCTCAAACTGCTTCTGGAAGATAGGTTCACCATTTCTTAATACAGTATAAATGAATTCACAGTCTTTAGTATTCTCAAACAGTCTGCGGTTTTCAATTTTCACTCCATTTTCATCAGGAACCAGGCGAAGATCCTGATATAGGTACTTCACTTCCTGGGCCTTGGGAGACGCCGTGCGGTCTGCGAAAACAATTCCATCGCCGCAAAAGCTGTAATCTGTGGGACGGTCTTCAAAATCACCGCCGTATGTCATATGCTCTTCTCCATAAGCATCTTTTTTCATCAGAGACTGGTCAATATAGTCCCAGATAAAACCACCCTGATACTTCTCATAGCGGTCTTCCAGATCCGTATATTTATTCATACCGCCAAGAGAATTGCCCATGGCATGCATATATTCACACAAAATAAATGGCTTTTTCGGATCCTCATTAAGATAACGCTCCACCTCATCCGGTTTTGCGTACATCCGGCTTTCCATGTCACTGGTCCGGTCAAACTCCCTGTTCCAGCAGACACCTTCGTAATGAACCAGCCTGCCAGGATCTCTTTCCTTGAAAAATTCTGACATGGCGAGTATATCCTCTCCTGCATAGGATTCATTCCCGCAGGACCAGATCAGAATGCTGGGATGGTTTTTGTCTCTCTCCAGCATGGATTTTGCCCGGTCTACCACACATTCCTTCCACTCAGGCAGGCTTCCGGGAACATTCCAGGAAGGCTCACAGTCTCCCATTTTCTGCCAGGAACCATGGCTTTCTAAATTCGTTTCATCTATTAAGTAAATTCCATACTCATCACAAAGCCTGTACCACAGACTCTGATCCGGATAATGGCAGGTACGGACAGCATTGATGTTATGCTGTTTCATGAAACGGATATCCCACAGCATATCCTCTTTTGTAATGGCACGGCCTCTTCTGACGTTAAACTCATGGCGGTTGACTCCCCGGAATACAATTCGTTTCCCGTTGAGACACATAATGCTATTCACCATTTCAAAGCGGCGAAATCCCAGCTTCTGAGGAATTACCTCTTTTAACTGACCGTTCTCATCAAATAAGGAAATCCATAATTCATAAAGATAAGGATCCTCTCCATTCCATAAACGGGCGCCCGGTACACAACCGGCAAACACGGTATCAGCCTTGGCTGTCTGGGCATCAAAAGACAAAACGTCATTGCCCTCTCTGTCTTTTAAAACAGCGCTGACACTTCCTTTGATTTCTCCCATAAGACTTAACTCTGCACGTAAAAGTCCATCCTTGTAATCATCAGAAACATCTGCATGCACAAATAAGTCCCTGACATGGCAGGAAGGAACTGCATATAAATACACATCACGGAATATTCCGGAGAACCGGAAAAAGTCCTGATCCTCAATCCAGCTTGCGCTGCTTCTTTTATAAACCTCCACTGCAAGACGGTTAACCCCGTCACAGACTGCGTGAGTAATCTCAAATTCTGACGGAGTAAAGGAATCTTCGGAGTAACCGATAAAAACTCCATTCAGCCATACGTAAAATGCAGTTTCTACCCCCTGAAACGAGAGGAAGAGACGCTTATCCTTTAATTCAGTTTCTAATTCAAATTCCCGAAGATAGCTTCCTACCGGATTGTTATCCGGATCCGTAAAGGGAGGTCTTAAATCTGAAATTCCATCCCACGGATACATGGTATTGATATACTGGCATCTGCCGAATCCCTGTAATTCAATATGTCCGGGCACCATAATAGAATCAAATTTATCTGCATTAAAATCTTTTTCATAAAATTCCTTTACCCGTTCTTCCGGTTTCTCTGCAAAAGAGAACTGCCAGGTTCCGTTAAGCATCTGGCGCAGTCTCATATCACCTTCTTGTGCATCTTGTTTTGTCTCGTAATAATGATGATCGGAATGGGCAGAAATTCTGTTTACAGAAAATACTTGAGGATCATTAAGCCATTCCAGTTTTGCGGTTTTTTCTTCCATTAAAAACCCCTCCTTCTTTTAAAAACATTACACTTATTATAATCGACAACGGTAAAAGAATCCATTGTATTTTTTGGTTTCCGGATGAAAAATAAGGGCAAAGAAGCTGTTATCGATCCACATCTTCTTTGCCCTTAAAATCTCTGTGGTAAAACCCGGCACTGCTAGCGGATGGAGCTTTTCACCTGGGTTTCAATCCGAATGGTTTCTCCTTTTTTAATCCGATAGGATACTGACGGAATCGCTGCATTGGGATATAGCACATTGGTGTTAGGATCCGATTCAATGACAAAACCAGCTGCACAAGGACCTTCCCCTGTTACCTGACAGCATTGCTCCTGGTTTGACACAAGAGCTGTAGTCCCTGCTGCCTTCTGTTCATAATCATCCGCAAACTTCTTTACGGCAAATCCGCAGTCGTAGGCAGTACAGTCGTACTGGCTTTCAATCTCATGAACTCTTAAATGACCGTATTCCTGAGGAACAATGGTGGTAGTAACCGCAATTCCGGGAAATGGATGCCAGCTGCTGATTACACGGTCTTCTAAAACTTCGTACTGGTCACTGTATTTTCTCACAAAAACATAGTCATCACCGTCAATTACGAATGCAAGGGAGGAATCCGGTGCATTTTCATGGAGTATAATCTGACTCCTGGCGACTGAGAAGCCAAAACGGGTGGAATAAGCAAACTTGGAATATTTCTCCGGTACGTGGCCATGACCGTATTTTTCACAAACACCTGCTGGATAGGCGATTACATCCGATCCGATCCGCTGCATCAGCATATCCGCCTGTTTTAACAGCTTTATACTGTCAAGACTGGGCAATGGTTCCGCTTTCGCAGACCAGAACGGATGGCTGTCTGGCAGTCCCAGGCACAAAAGCGTCTTCATTCCCCAATAAGGAGACCCGGGCGCATTGTAACGCTCTGCCATAATCAGATTGGGATACGCATATCCAATAGTCAGAACACCGTCCCGGTCAAAGATTTTCTGATCCAGCCACCAGTTTAAATGACGGGATAAAATCCCCTTTACAACGCCTGCGGATATATCATCAAGCCCTGCAAATAAGTAGGCAGACCAGAATGCGGCTTCTCCGAAACGATAAGAAAGACTTCGTCCAAAGGGCAATGCGGCACCATTTTTATCAAACCAGTAAATAAAATCTCTGGCAAAAATCTTAGCCCGTTCTCTAAATTCGCTGCACCGCTTAGGATCTTCTTCTTCCATTGCTACGGAATATAAAAGCCCGTAATAATGCATGGCAAAAGAAATGTAGTAGTCCTTCTGACTGGAGCCGCCATCCCGGTACCAGCCATCACCGATATAATAGCTTTCGATTTTATCAAGACCTGACAGGAGCTTTTCTTTGCTGTATGGATAGCCAAGCTTTTGCAGGGCAATATTTACAAGAATCATAAAAAACTGCCAGTTGCAGTCCGGTATAATGTGTTCATTGATTCCGTAAAGCCATTTAGCCAGATTGTCTTTTTCCCGATCTTCTAAGGGTTCCCAAAGTTTTTCCGGAGTAAAGATCAGACCGCTTGCAATGGCAGCCATCTCCACAAACCTCTGGTCGTAATCGTTAAAACCGCCCCAGTATTCGCTATGGAGTGGATCGGTACCATTTTTTAAACCATTTACATAAATATCTTCAAAGCCTTTTCCTCCCCCAAGCCACAAGGGCACCAAAGCCCACAGGGGTCTTGAGAAAGCCTCCATCTCCATGCTGACTGTAGGATAAGTAACACCGCTGTCTCCTAAATGCAGTCTGGCACAGCCGTTGCTGTATAATGGTTTTAATGGATCTAACAGCTGAAACATCAGCTGCCTGTAGTCCTCTTTTGTTTCAAGCTTCATGAACATTCGCCTCTTTTCAATCATTGATTGTTACCAATATGGATTCCAGTCTATGGACAGACGGATCAGCGCCTCTAAATAGAAATAATCTCCCCAGATATTGCATTCATCCACACCTTCCGGAGTACAGGTATTATATGGAGATTTCTTGGAATACGTACTGTGAAGAACCAGTCCGTTGGATTTGGTTCCTTCTTTCACCGCATAACCAGTTACTACCGATTCCATGATCTTCTTCGCAATGGATTGATAGTAAGTCGCTTCCGCTTCCGGCAGATAGTTAGCCATTTCAAGCATTCCGCAGGCTGCAATGGAAGCGGAGGAAGAATCCTTTGGCTCCCCAGATCCATCTGTAAATTCCAAATCCCAGTAAGGTACTAAATCATCAGGGAGATGGTCTAAGAAGTAACCAGTCACATGCTTAAAGTCTTCTACATACTCTTCTCGTTTCGTATAACGGTATGCTAAAGCACAGCCGTATACTCCCCACGCCTGACCTCTTGCCCAGGCAGACCCGTCCCGGTATCCCTGGCAGGTTGCACCGTGATCCGGCTCACCAGTCTCCATATTCATAAAGAAGGTATGCCAGGTGGAATAATCTTCTCTGATAACATTGGCAATGGCGGTATGAATGTGCTTTTCAGCAATATCCCTGTACTTTGTATCATTGGTTTCTTCGGATGCCCAGTAAAGAAGAGGCAGATTTAAAAGACAGTCAATGATAAAACGGTAATTCTCCGGCTGGTTCATAGGTCCCCACGCCTGAATAAACTGCCCCACTGGCTGAAAACGGCTGATGAGCTGATCTGCTGCCTTGATTGCCGCTTTCTTTCCCGTCTCATCTCCTACCAGCTTATAAGCTGCCACGCAGGAAGGGGAATACAGAAATCCCATATCGTGATGATCCACTTCCACCTTATCTTCAATTCTCTTTAAAAAGCTTTCAGCCTGAATGCTGCCAGCCTTGGCAAAAGCATCATCCCTGCTCCACTCATACGCCAGCCAGAGCTGGCCAGTCCAGAATCCGGTGGTCCAGTTTACATTGGGAGTTGGCTTATAATAGCCGTCTTCACTATATGCTTTTTTAAAAGAGTGGGTAAATTCCCCTAAATTATCCTTCAGCTGTCTGACCGCAAAGTCCAAAGCTTTGCGGCACTGGTCTGCCGACAGCTCCGGTCTGTTTTCAAACAATTTCTCCGTCGTTTCCTTCATTTTCCCTTACCTCCTCATAAAACTTCTTCATCACTTCAAACGCAGGCTTTTCTCTCTTTCTGTCCGCAGTCACCAGACCCTTTATGTTGTATCCCTTCTGATATGCGCCTAGCCTCTTGGGCGTCCGGTAATCATACAGGATCCAGGGCGCTGTGCCCTGAATGTATTCTGTTTTACCGAACATCTCTACCTGCTTTTTATAGATTTCTTCCTGTTCCTGTTCAGAGCCACGGACATACTTACCGGTTTTATTTTCAGAATAGTACCCATCTGCACCAAACTCACTGATTATCACTGGTTTTTCCGGCTTAGAACCATTTAGAATTTCTGTCAGCTTCTCATAATCGGGATCATACCAGCCGTAGTACTCATTAAAACCGATAACATCCAGATGTCTCTCCAGCCGGTCAGCAATTCTTAGATTTACGGAATCTACCAGACACGCAGCTGAAATCAGACGGGAAGGGTCCTTTTCTTTCGCTGTCTCTGCCAGATACTTCATAAAGTGATACCTGTCGTCTGTATCCGGGTTTTCATTTCCAACTGACCAGATGATAACACTGGCCCGGTTAAAATCCCGGGAGATTAATTCAGAAAGCTGGTTTCTTGCATCACTGAGCGTCTGCGGGTTTGAAAAGTTGATCCACCAGTAAACCGGAATCTCCTCCCAAAGTAAAATTCCTTCCTCATCTGCAATCTCAGAAACCCACTGGGTATGAGGGTAATGGGCGAGGCGCAGGAAATTGCAGTTCATCTTTTTCGCTCTCTGAAATGCTTCCCGGATATCCTCCCTTGTTACCGCTTTCCCATGAACCTGGGTTTCCTCATGGAGACAGGCTCCCCGTAAGAATACGGGTCTGCCATTTAACAGTATCTTTCCGTCTCTTGTCTCTATGGTGCGAAAGCCGATGACATCAGTGACCTCATCCTTCACCTCACCCTTTTCCTTCAAAGTCAGCATCACATCATAACGTTTGGGATTCTCAGGACTCCAAAGAGATAAATTCTGTGCATGGACGATCTTTATAAAGGTACCGTCTTCGCTTACAGGAAAGGTTTCTTCCATGTTAAGTTCCGGAATTGAAAAAGTCAACGTATGATCTGTCAGTTTCTTATCACTCTCAATAAGAGCCTTAACTTCAATCGCTCCGGTTTCCCGGTTTACAAGACCCGCATTCATATTCTTAATATAGACATTCGGTACGAAAAGAAGGGAAACGTCCCGGTAAATACCGCCATATAGGAACCAGTCCGTATTTTCACTGGGGATCTGCTCTTTTCTTCTGGTATTATCCGCTACCACAATTAATCTGTTTTCAGCCTTTAAATGAGGCGTAATTTCTAAGGAAAACGGTGTGGAACCTCCTTTGTGGATTCCAAGAAAGGTTCCATTTAAAAAGATTCTGGCTTCATAGGAAACTGCACCAAACTGTAAGAACACACGCCCTTTATTTTCTTCTTCCAAAGAAAACCGGCGGCTGTATACCGCCGGTCCTTCGTAATAAAAATATTCCGGTTTTGCAAGATTCCATACTCCCGGTACTTTGATTTTTTCCCAGTCGTCAAAGGCGTAATCAAGAGGGACACTGCGCCCTTCATCATTTATTTCCTGTTCTAAAAACCACTTTGCTCTTAAACAGTTGTCGTACTGGTCCACAGAAAAGTTCCATTCCCCGTTTAAAGACTGGGTTCTTCTTCCTCCTGGGAAAATCAAGGTCTCCTCTTGTATAACGGGGATTCTATAGTTCCTTTTATAATCCCCGTTATGGATATTGTCCACGAAATTTTTTATTATTTCCATTGTCTAACCTTTCACGCCGGTAGCTGCAATTCCTTCTACGAAATATTTCTGAAGGGATAAAAATACAATTAATACAGGAATTAAGGAAAGCACTGATGCTGCCATAATCAGACCAAATTCTGAGCTGTACTGGCTGATAAACATTTTAAGTCCTAACTGAAGTGTCTTCTTGGATTCCGTCTTTAAATAGATCAAAGGTCCTAAGAAGTCATTCCAGGTATTAACAAAAGTAAAGATTGTCAGCGTAGACAGCGCCGGTTTTGACAACGGAAGCATGATTTTAGAGTAAATCTGATACTCTGACATACCATCAATTCTTGCCGCTTCACACAATTCATCGGGAATTCCCTGATAGAACTGTCTCATCATGAACACTCCGAAGGCGGAAAACGCCTGAAGGAAAATAATCGCCAGATGGGAATCATTCAGTCCGAAATTTCTCATCATCATGAACTGGGGAACCATGTAAACCTGCCACGGAACAGCGATGGTGGCAATATAGGCCATAAAAAGAGTATCTTTGTATTTAAATTTCAGCTTTGCAAATGCATAGGCTGCAAAGCTGCTGGTTAAAAGCTGGAGAAATGTTACAATCAATGTGATCTTTACGGTGTTTCCTACAAAGGTCATAAGCGGTATTTTTGTCCAGATATCAATGTAATTCATCCACCGGGGATTTTTTGGAATCCACTGAATGGGAAAGATAAATACGTCTTTATCAAGTTTTAATGATGCTGACAGCATCCATGCAAAGGGAATCAGCATAACCGCTGTAAGAATGAGCAAAACCACATATAGGAGGGATCTGCTGATTTTATAATTTGTGCTTTTTACTTTCATGTTATATCCTCCTTCTTCTAGTTTGCATATTTTTTCTCACCACGGAACTGAACCAGGGTGATTGCAAGAACCATTAAGAACAGCACAATTGCAACTGCACTGGAATAACCCAGATTCCAGTTACGGAATGCTTCTTCATAAATGTGGTAAACCAAAACCATTGCCTGGGAACTTACAACACCGTTAGAACCGCCGGCAAGCATATATACAATATCGTAAACCTTAAAGCAGTTAATGGTAAGAATGATTGTAACAAAGAATGTAGTTGGCTGAAGCTGAGGCCAGGTGATATAACGGAACCGCTCCCAGGAATTACAACCGTCAAGGCCTGCAGCCTCATAGAGCTCTGCATTGATTCCCTGAAGTCCTGCAAGATAAATTACCATGTAGTAGCCCATGTTCTTCCATACACTAAATAGCACGATTGTAAACATAACCCAGTGAGGATCTGCCGACCATTTAGGCAGGCTTTTTGCATGAACTCCCAGATAATATAAAATCATATTGACCGGTCCGCTTTTCTGGGGACTGAAAAGCATGTTCCACACGGCTGCAACTGCAACCAGAGAGGCTACGTAAGGAAAGAATCCTACCGTACGGAAGAAGTTCCTTCCCTTTATTTTCTGGTTTAAAACGATTGCCAATCCCAGTGCACTGACTAAGGTCAAAGGTACGGTGGCGATACAGTATACGATGGTATTGATAAAGGCAGAATGAAACCTTGCATTGCCAAACATGTCAATAAAGTTTTTAAGTCCTGCAAATTTCATGGGACTGTTACCATCCCAACTCATAAATGCCAGCACAAACGCAAAGATAATGGGTCCCAGCGTAAATATGGCAAAGCCGATAAAGTTGGGAGCGATAAATGAATAAGCTACTAAATTTCTTTTTTCCTGTCTCGTAAGGATCTCTCCGGTCCTCACCTTCTTAATTTTCTCATCTATTGTTTCGATTTTCGCAATCAGCCTGTCGCGCTCATGAGTACGTTTTGCGCCTTTTAACAAAAGACTGAGTGCATCCCGTTTCTCATGTAAAGCCGCGATTTTTTCCTGTTTTTGCGCTTCTGTTATTGTCTTAGCCATAGTCTGTCTTAAAGCCCGGTAAAACGGCTTATCCTCCTTTTCCAGTTCTTATCCGTCAAAATCAAATCAGAAGTTTTTAAATAAGGCGGGCCGTTATATGCTGCCCGCCTGTTTTTGTTACCACGCTGCTTTATTTGCCAAGAATTGCACCGATTTTTTCATTCATCTGAGCAATGCCGTCATCAACTGACATACTTCCTGTCATGATTGCATCATGTGCTTCATTTAATACAGTTTCGATCTCAGAGCTCTTTGGATTTACAGGCATCTCCAAGTACAGCTTGGAAGTGTTTAAAGCTTCAACACTGGTTCCGTCTGCTTTTGGGAATCCGTCTGCACTTGATACAAGATCAGCAACTGTGCTGTTCATAACAGCTGGAATGGTTCCGGTAGAAGCAAGAATCTCTGCTCCTTCTTTTCCGCTTACAAAGTTAATGAATTCCCATGCAAGATCTTTATGAGGTGCATTGGCAGGAATTGCAAGAGAAGTAATGGTAGCAAGTGTAGATCCTGGCTCTACGCCTTCTGCATGAGGATATTTCACGATTCCCCAGTTTTTGCAGTCTGTATATTCACCTGTACGGATCTTATCCATTAAAGTGGAGATAAACCAGGTACCCATGTTCATCATGGCGATGTTGCCCTGTGCAAATGCGCCGGAGTAATGAAGTCCGCTGGTCTTTAACGTTGCATAATCCTGGCAAACGCCGTCTTCCTGCTCTTTAATTACCATATCATAGTAAGGCTTTAAGAAATCATATTTTCCATCAATAATGGTATTTTTTCCGTCAAGTACACCAAATAACTGCACTGCAGATCTCCATGTATGATAATGTGATCCGTATACTTCCTGTCCTGGTGTGTCTACTGTTAAGCTTCTTGCCAGCTTATCATACTGTTCAAATGTCATATCATTGGTTGGGTAAGCAACACCTGCTTTATCAAAGATGTCCTTATTATAGAACAGTACCCAGAAATCGTTACGGAATGGAAGCTCATATAATTTATTTTCTACCTTAATCTGATCGGTAAGGCCTTTATACTGAGTTAAATCCACTTTAGAAGATTCGATGTAGCTGTCCAGAGGCTCTAAAACGCCTTTGTTTACCAGTGTCATGTATCCTGGAACATCCTTTACAGTTACCACATCAAAATCAGAACCGCTGCCAGTTAATTCTGTTGCAAGAACTGTCTGATAATCGGTAGAACCAAGATCCACCATCTCGATTTTTACATCCGGATGTGCTTTTTCAAACGCGTCGATCAGAGGCTGATAATAGGTAGTGGAACTGATATCCCAAACAGACCATTTCAGTGTTGTCTGTCCGCCTGCTGATGCAGTGGTCTCTGCTGCCTTTGTCTCTGCTTTACTTGCTTCCGTTGTTGCAGCTGTGGTTTCTTTGGTACTGCCGCCGCAGCCTGCAAGTGCAGTGACTGCCATGGTACAGGCAAGTGCAAGGCTAAGTGCTCTTTTTTTCATTGTATACCCTCCTGATTTGAAATTGTTTTCAGTAAACCCTTGGGATTTACCATGGCTCTATTATAACCCGCTTCCACTGGATTTAAGAATGGAAATTATCTAAGAAAATATTCACTATTTATTCACAAATTAATTCTGTATTACTAAAACATGTATTATTTTATGATAAACAGTAAAATTTATCTTTTGTATACATATTGACCTGTTTTTATAAAAATAACACGGCTCTTTTCATTGACATTTTACAGGAAATAGGCTAACTTAAAAAATGGCAGCGTTGGGTATAAATACATCTATAATAGAAAGGACTTGTCTGATATCATGTGGAAAACACTGATTCCAAAAACTATACGAGGCAAAATCATGATTTTAACAGCAGCAATCACGCTGCTTATCACAGTCCTTACAACCACGGTCTGTTTTTCAGTCTTTCAGTTATTTCTCAGAAGAAATCAGGTTCAGTCTGCAGAATTCAGTCTGCAGGTTGTGAGCAATAACATAGCAACAGACATGAAGGATATCATTTATTTCAGTAAATGGTGCTGCTCCAATGGAGTCATACAGGACTATCTGGAAGCATTTAAAGATGTAAACAAGCTTCCAACAGCTTCCAATGATTCCAGCAATTTAAGGCAAATGGCTCTTTCCACCCATAACCGACTGAAAGAAGAATATTATAAAACCCGTTCCTACAAATATATTCGTGCAATCGTTTCTACAAATAATGAAAATAACTTTCTCCATATGACATCTTCCGTCAGCACCTCTTCTCCTTATGCTGCCAAACTAATAAGGAAGAGCGATTTTTTTGAACCTCTGTTTCATGCTGACGATTTTTTATGGATTGGGCTGATTCATGACCCATTATCTTCTATCAGTCAGGGAGAATTCATTCCAATTGTACGTCCCGTTTATGACAAATTTAATTCGGAAATCATCGGATGGACTTATGTTGAAATTTCAACCAGACTGTTTACGGACTATCTGGCAACCTATCCCCTTCCAGATGACAGTCTTTTTTTCATTAATATGGGAGATAAGACCTATCGTTTTCAGTCCAATACTCTGGTGGAAACAAAAAAGCCCTATGAGATTTCGGAAAATTCAGCCAGAAAGGAATCTTTCTTAGCAGGCACTCTGGTTCATTCCGTAACCATGAGTGGCGGAGAAAAACGAATTCTTATTGAACGTCCCATTGATGGTGTCAACGATTGGAGTATATCCCAGATTTTGTCAGAACAGCAGTTTAAACAGCAAAAGAATTTATATACACTCCTGATTATCGGCATCTGCTTTTTTATTGTATCTATGGGCATCCTGCTTGCATTCTTTTTAAACCGCTTTATTATGGAGCCAATCCATAAACTGAGTCATAAGATAGACAGTATTTCAACCGGAGATTTTTCCAGAGACAATACCATTGAATGGAATCATGAGCTGGGTCAGATCGGCAGAGGAATTAATAACATGTCCGGCAATATTATCACGCTGATGGAAAAACGTGTATCCGATGAAAAACAGAAAAAGGATCTGGAATATCAGATTCTTCAAAGCCAGATCAATCCTCATTTTCTCTACAACACGCTGAATTCCATTAAGTGGATGGCGACCATTCAGAATGCGGGAGGCATCGCAGACATGACAACTGCCCTGGCCCGGCTTTTAAAGAACGTTTCCAAAGGAACTGCTTCCATGATTCCGCTGAGAGAAGAACTGGATCTTATCAAGGACTATTTTTTAATACAGCAGTACCGTTACGGCGGCAGTGTGACCATTGAATATCAGATTCAGTCTGATGAACTTTATAACTGCCAGATTCACCGGTTCTCTCTTCAGCCCATTATAGAAAATGCTCTCTTTCATGGAATCGAACCAAAAGGAGCTGCAGGCAGGATCATTGTTTCAGCCGAAGCGGAAGAAATCGCTGGAGAAAAAGGACTGATGATCCGTGTGACCGATAACGGAATCGGAATGTCGGAGGAAATGATCGAGAAAGTACTTCGGGAAGATACCGATTCTCACAACAAAACGGAGTTCTTCCGGCACGTAGGGATTAGTAATGTAAACAAGCGGATTCAGTATGATTTCGGTTCAGAATACGGAATTACAATTACCAGCCGGCAAGGTGAATTTACTACCATGACCATTCGGCTTCCTTACGTACTGTTTACAGAAAAACAATTGGCAGAAAGGTAATTAATATGACAAAATTATTGATCGTGGATGACGAACCACTGGTTCAGATCGGAATAAAGTCCATGTTAAACTGGACAGACTACGGGATTGAAATCTGCGGCACTGCAGTAAATGGTCAGAATGCACTGGACTTAATTGAGGAATATTCACCGGAAATCATCATTACGGATATTCGCATGCCTATCATGAACGGTCTGGACCTTGCAAAGGCGTGCCGGGAAAAATACGGAAAAATTCCTCTGTTTATATTTCTCACAAGTTATGAAGAATTTCAGCTGATCAAAGAAGCAATGTCATATGAAGCAGTGGATTATCTAATCAAGCTGGAGTTAAATGCACAGTCCTTACTGGAATCCGTTCAAAAAGCTCTCTCCCGTTTAGAAAGTCTTCGGGTTTCCATCGAGTATAGGGAATCAGGCCGTCCTCTGCTTCAAAGCTATTACGAAAAATTTTTCATGCGGCTTTTACACAATTTGTTTGACAGTGAGGAACAGTTTGATTTGCAGTCAAAGGATTTAAAGCTGAGTTTTACAGAGCACTGCTACTTTGCAGCATTTTGCGAAATACAGGAAAACAACCACGCCCATATGGAATACAGTAAGTTAATGAATCTGTATAGCAGTACTTTGCAAATGTACAGAGAAATTATAACCAGGTATCTTCCTGCCTATGTGGTGTCTCTGGATATGAAGCATTTTGCAGTTGTGTTTCACCTTGATTCCTTAGACGGATTTGAGGAAGATACGATTAAAAATGCCTTTCTCAATGCTTCGGAAATGGTAAACAATTATTTTAATGTAACTGTGTTAACCGGGGTGGGTTCCCCCTTCTCCCAGCCATTAAAAATCAGCGAATCCTACCAGGAAGCCCGTCAGGCCTTTGGGCGGATGAACCGGTCCCAGTCCATCGCTTTTTTTAATAGCGGCGATACGGATTCCATCCGAAATGCATTTAATATTTCAGTCTTTAAAGGGGAAATTACAAAGGCATTTAATGAATTTGATACGGATGTACTCTCCCGCACCTTAACAGAAATCATAGAACTGTTTGAAGCTCACCCGCTGCGTTTTTCCCAGGCAGCAGACGGTGCCTGTAACATTCTTTATCTGGCATTGTCTCTTCTTCCCGATGGAGAGGCAAATATGGCGGAGATTTTCTCTTCTTATAGTGATGGCTACCGTTCGATTTACCGGTTTAGCAATGTGGAACAGATCGTTGAGTGGATGACCGTACTCCGTGATGGTTTGTGCGAGATTTTAAAATCCAAACGAAAGACCTATAAGGCTCATGTCATTACAAACGTACAAAAGTATATTCACAATCACGTCGCTGAAAAGCTCACTCTAAATGAGGTTGCCGGAGTTTTCGGACTAAGCCCTAATTATTTAAGCATTCTGTTTAAAAAGAACTGCCACCTGGGATTTTCGGAATACATCGCCCAGGCTAAGATCAATAAAGCAAAGACTCTTCTCCTGGAACAGGATATGAAGATTTATGAGGTAGCCGACCAGCTGGGCTTTGAAAGCGCTTTTTATTTCAGCAAGGTATTTAAAAAAGTCACCGGATACTCTCCCAGGGATTTTATTCAGCAAAATACTATGGATCCGGAAGAAGAATAAGGAGAATACATCATGATTACAGAAATTTTTCAGCAATTAACGAAACCCATTACCAGCTTTAATCCATTATTTCCTGCTTCCAACCGGGATTCCTGGGAAGGTCTGCCAGAAGAACTACGATCACGTCTGATTCAGGACGGGGAGCAATATCTTGGCTTTCCATACCCTACCCTTCCTGCAACTGAATTCATGGAATTCTCCAGAACAGGAAACCGGAGTCATTTTCAGGATAAAATGTTTTTAAGGAGAACCGTTTTAAATTCTCTTATTCTGGCCGAATGTGCAGAATACAAAGGACGATTTCTGGACGATATCATCAACGGACTTTATTTAATCTGCGAAGAAAATGCGTGGCAGCTCCCTGCCCATAACTCTTATATCCGGGATACACCCCAATTCATCCTTCCTGACGTAACCCGGCCTGTCATTGATTTATTCGCTGCTGAAACCGGAGCGGTTCTGTCTATAGCAGAGTATCTTCTGCGGCAGGAGCTTCTTTTAGTAAGTCCCTTCCTGTCTGCAATGATTAATAAAAATCTGGAAGAGCGGATCTTTCGGCCTTATCTGAATGAACATTTCTGGTGGATGGGCGATGGCAAAAGTCCCATGAACAACTGGACGGTATGGTGTACACAGAATGTACTTCTCTCTGCATTTACAAGAGATCTTGATGAAGTGAGGAAGCAACTGATTCTTGAGAAAGCATGCCAAAGCATCGATTACTTTCTTGATGAATACGGAGAAGACGGGTGCTGTGACGAGGGAGCGCAGTATTATCGTCATGCAGGATTATGTCTGTTTAATTGTCTGGAGGTATTGAACGGAATCACAGATAATTCCTTTCAAACCATATACTCGAATAAAAAGGTTAAGAACATAGCAGCATATATTTTAAATGTTCATATTGACGGGATCTATTATGTTAATTTTGCAGACTGTTCTCCTGTCGCCGGACGCTGCGGTGCCAGAGAATTCTTATTTGGCAAACGGACGGGGAACCAGGAACTGATGGCATTCGCTGCTTCTGATTATCAAAACGGGGAAGATCCCCTGGATGTCGGGGAACACAATTTATTTTACCGTCTCCAGACTGTTTTCACATATGGGGAAATGCTTACCTTTGACAAAACTCCTTCTATTAAACATAAGGATTACTGGTATGAAAGTGTTGGAATCTTCATTGCAAGGGATGACCATCGGTACTTAGCCGTCAAAGCAGGCGATAACAATGACAGCCACAATCACAACGATACCGGCAGCTTTACCATTTATAAAGATGGCAAGCCGCTGCTGATCGATATAGGTGTGGAAACCTATACCAAAAAGACATTTTCTCCGGAACGGTATGATATATGGACCATGCAGTCCCGTTACCACAACCTACCCTCTTTCCTGGATGGAAATAATGAAATTATTCAGAAAGACGGAGCTTCTTTTGCTGCAAAAAATGTCTCTTACGAGCTTGGTTCTACTGTGTGCAGCATTACAATGGACATTGCCGGCGCTTACCCGGACAGCCGGATTCATTCTTATGAGCGAAGTGCTGTCATGAAAAAGGGTGAACAGATTGTTATAACGGATCATTACGAAGGGGAAGGTTTACAGCCGGTATTATCCCTTATGTTTTATGAGGAACCAACATTAGATGGGAATCAGATAAAAATCGGAGATCTTGGAACTGTAAATGTAACAGGCAGTACTCATATGAGAAAGGAATGCCTTCCCATAACAGATGACAGGCTAAAAACAACCTGGAAGCATGATATTTACCGGATTCTGGTGTCAATGGATTTAAACGATTTAGTATTAACCATAGAATAGATTCAGAAAAGAATAGGGCAGAAATACATACAAAAGGATTTCTGCCCTGATTTTCTGATTATCATCCAAACAGATTAAAGGTAAGGAAAATAGTAGCTGTCAGAGAAGCCACCAGAGATACAACCGTTATCTGAGTATTAATTGACGGACCTGCTGTATCTTTAAATGGATCTCCTACTGTATCTCCCACTACACCTGCCTTATGAGCTGGTGAATTTTTGCCTCCATTATTCCCCGCCTCGATGTATTTCTTTGTATTATCCCACAGTCCTCCTGAATTGGACATGAATAATGCGAATAATAATCCGCTGACAATATTTCCAGTAATGAAACCGCCGATGGACTGTACGCCTCCGATAAATCCAACTAATAATGTGGCAATGATGGTCATAAGTCCGGCTGGAACCAACTCCTTAATTGCGCCGTCAGTGGCAATTTCAATACACTTGTCGTATTCCGGAACAACGCCTTCTTTTCCCTCTTTTAATCCGGCAATCTCTCTGAACTGGCGGTGAATTTCAGAAACCATACGCTGTGCATTCCGGTCAACACCAAGCATCAGCATGGCTGAAAACAATGCAGGAATTGCTGCACCGATTAATAATCCAAAAAAGACATTGGGATTAATCACATCAAAGCCTGTGATCTTATCCATAATTGCTCCTGCCGAAACAGCATTAAGCTCATCAATTGCACCGTTCACCTCACTCATAAATGCTCCCAGCAAGGCGATTACTGTAAGACCGGCAGCCCCGATGGCAAACCCTTTTGTCACTGCCTTTACTGTATTTCCTGCGCTGTCCAGGGAATCGGTTATCTCAAGCGCCTTGTCGCCAAGATCTCCCATCTCAACCAGACCTCTTGCATTATCAACGATAGGTCCATACGCATCGTTAGATATAATCATACCTACAATTGATAACATTCCAACTGCAGCCATGGATATTCCAAACATGGCATATTCCACACTTCCTCCGCCCATTGGATAGCAAAGTTTGTAGGCAGCAAGTGCTGATACGCCAATTCCGATCATAGACGGAAGGGTACTCATTAAACCATAGCTGATTCCGGATAAGATTGTAAATGCAGGTCCGGACTCACAGGCCTTTGCCACTGCACGAACCGGAGGTCTTTTGTCATCCGTAAAGTAATCACTGGCAAGACCAATGACAACACCTACCAAAAGACCAATCACGCTGGCCCCCCAGATCCGCCAGGAAAAACCGAAAGCCCAGGTTGCGGCTGCAGTCAGCACGCCGTACAGTCCCGTTGTTACGTATGTATTTGTATTTAATGCCAAAGTAGGATCTCCGCCCTCTTTCATTCTTGCGGTCATTACCCCCACCATGGAAGCCAGAAGACCAACTGCTGCATAGCAGAAAACCATGGCTGCATTGTTGGCAGTCTGACCAGCTGCCTTACAAGCACCATCAAGGGAAACTGCCATAACCAGCGCAGCTGCCATGGAGGCCACATTGGAATCAAATAAATCCGCCCCCATTCCAGCCACATCTCCTACATTATCCCCTACATTATCAGCAATAACTGCAGGATTTCTGGGATCATCCTCAGGAATTCCAAGTTCAACCTTACCAACCAGATCCGCACTGATATCTGCTGTTTTCGTAAAGATACCGCCGCCTGCCTTTGCAAAAAGAGCCATGGAGCTTGCACCGAAGCTGAATCCCAGAAGTGCTGTGGTATTATTTGTCACGAGTAAAACCAGAGTCACGCCCAGAAGACTGGATCCCACAACTGCCATACCCATAACAGCTCCGCCTCGAAATCCAGACATGAATGACTGTTTAATCCCCTTAGTGGAAGCCTCCGCCGCTTTCACATTAGCGATTGTTGCAATACTGATACCAATTTTACCCGCAATCGCGGAAAAAACTGTGCCGAACAAATACGAAGCTGCCATAATGACGTTGCCAATAATATTTCCCCTCCATATGGGTGAAGGAAGAAATATTAAAATAACAACTGCTGCTACAAGACAAAAGCGTGATAAAGTCTTGTATTCTTTTGTGAGAAATGTGTTTGCGCCATTGCGAATCAATTTACTTATTTCCGCTATCCTTTGATTGGAGGAAGGCTGTGCTTCAACCCATCGGTAAAGCCAGAATGCTACGCCAAAAGCAAGCATTGAAATAATAATAGATAAGATCTGAAAAAACTGTAAATTAAGTACCAAAGAGCTCATCTCCCTTTCATTTATTAAGCAAAATTCGCTTTGCTTCCAATACTAGCATTATAGTGTAATAAGTTCAAGCATCAAATAAATGCTATCTTATAATTGAATATAATGCACATTGATCATAGGCATTTAAACTATTTTTGTGCTATTTATTTGTATATTTTGTATATTCTGTTGTATTTTTGTTATTAAACACTGCTTATAACCTTATAGTTTATGACAATAATTAGATATAACCAATCATTTGAATAATATATGTTTTCTGCAATATTAACAAATAATTAACAGACAAATATTCAAGTACGCATTGACACAAATAATGATCATCGTTTAAAATAAAAATGTTTATTTTTATTGTTATTTCATAAATTTTATATTATATTTATTAAATATATCTGCAGTTTATACAAAAAGGAAACCTAGCTAAGGAGGATTTTCATTATGGAATTTTTATTGTCAGGTGTCACAGCAATTACTTGGCAGCAGTTGGTTATGTATGGAATTGGTGGGTTATTAATCTATCTGGCCATAGTCAAAGGATTTGAACCTTCACTACTGCTGCCTATGGGTTTCGGAGCTATTCTCGTTAACCTTCCCTTGTCAGGAGTACTAAACCAGACGATTGAAGGAGTGGGGAATGTAAACGGAATAATCCAGTGGTTATTTGAGACTACCATTGAATCTTCTGAAGCTTTGCCAATTCTTTTGTTTATTGGAATTGGAGCTATGATCGATTTCGGACCACTGCTCTCCAATCCAAAAATGTTCTTATTCGGCGGTGCTGCACAGTTTGGTATCTTTTTTACTATATTGCTGGCGGTAATCTTTAACTTTGATCTAAATGATGCGGCTGCCATTGGTATTATCGGTGCTGCGGATGGTCCAACCTCTATTCTGGTTTCCCAGATCATGCACTCAAACTATATGGGAGCAATCGCAGTTGCTGCATATTCTTATATGGCACTGGTACCGATTGTACAACCTTTTGCAATCAGACTGGTCACTACCAAAAAGGAACGAATGATCCGGATGGAATATAATCCGGCATCAGTAACGAAATTAACCCGAATTCTGTTTCCAATTATAGTTACCATAGTTGCCGGTCTCATTGCACCCCAGTCTGTTGCACTGGTAGGCTTCCTTATGTTTGGAAATTTAATCAGAGAATGCGGCTGCCTGGGAAGTTTATCTGATACCGCGCAAACCACGCTTGCGAACCTTATCACTTTGCTTCTAGGTATCACAATTTCCTTTAGCATGCAGGCAGAAGCATTTGTAAATGTCAATACATTACTCATTATGTTGCTTGGATTAGTTGCATTTGTTTTTGACTCTATTGGCGGTGTTTTATTTGCCAAGTTCCTGAATCTGTTTTTAAAGAACAAAATCAATCCGATGGTTGGCGCTGCCGGAATATCTGCTTTCCCCATGTCAGCCCGGGTCATTCAAAAAATGGGACTTAAGGAAGATCCGACCAATCATCTCCTGATGCATGCGATCAGCGCAAATGTAGCAGGCCAGATTGGTTCTGTTGTTGCAGGAGGCGTCGTAATCAATCTGGTTAGTCAGATTCTTAAGAATATGGCTTAGGTGAAAGGAGCATTATTATGAATACACAAAATATAATTTACGCTTTAGAGATTATGGGAAAAGGTATGGCTTCCATATTTATAGTAATTGGAATCTTAACAGCAATTGTAGTCCTGCTCTCTAAGATTACAAATACATTTAAATTGAAACAGGACAACTCTAAAAAAGACTGATAATATCATTCTGTTTAAAAAAGTGTCTTCGACACTCTCAACTCCCCTGCCCCTCACTCATGAGGGGTTTGGGGTTTTTCTTTGTTCAACT